>JBBRAJ010000039.1:0-8202 GCA_038206935.1 Burkholderiales bacterium | reverse complement strand
CAGCGTCGGCATTGCTGTCGGTAACGCTGGTCCCGGCGCTGATGCTTCTATTCGTACGCGGCCTGATTGTGCCGGAGCATCGCAATCCAGTGAACCGCGCGCTGATCTGGATTTATCGGCCGGTGATTCGCACGGCACTTCGCTTCAAGGCTGCAACCATCACGATTGCACTCGTCGTGCTGGTCGGCAGCTTGTGGCCGGCAATGCGGCTCGGCACCGAGTTTATGCCGACGCTCAACGAAGGCACGCTGTTCTACATGCCGACCACATTGCCGGGCTTATCGGTCACCAAGGCGGCCGAACTGCTGCAAACGCAGAACAAGATCATCAAGACGTTCCCCGAAGTTGCGTCCGTGTGGGGCAAGGCCGGCCGTGCAACGACGGCCACCGATCCGGCGCCGACCGAGATGTTCGAAACCGTGGTCAACCTGAAGCCGGAGGCCGAATGGCGGCCCGGCATGACTACCGACGAGCTGATTGCCGAGATGGACAAGGCACTCCAGTTTCCCGGCGTATCGAACGCGTGGACTATGCCGATCAAGGCGCGGATCGACATGCTGGCCACCGGCATCCGCACGCCGGTCGGCGTGAAAGTGTTCGGCACTGATTTGGCCGAGATGGAGCATGTCGCGCGCCAGATCGAAGCCGCGGTACGCACCGTGCCGGGCACCACCAGCGCTTTCGCCGAGCGCATCATCGGCGGCTACTATCTCAATATCGAGCCCAATCGCGCCCAGTTGGCGCGCTACGGCTTGATGATCACCGACGTGCAGGACGTGATCGCCACCGCGCTCGGCGCTGAAGCGGTGACGACGACGGTCGAAGGCCGCGAGCGCTACACGGTGAGCATTCGCTATCCGCGCGAACTGCGCAGCGACCCGCAGTCCATCGCCACCCAAGTGCTGATCCCGCTGGCCAATGGCGGCACGGTGCCGCTCGGCGAAGTAGCCAAGGTCGAACTGGCCAAGGGGCCGTCCGCCATCCGAACCGAGAATGCCCAACTCGCGGCCTATATCTACATCGATCTGCGCGACCGCGATCTCGGCTCCTATGTCGCCGACGCCCAAAAGGCGGTGGCGGCTCAGGTCAAGTTTCCGCCGGGCTATTATGTGACCTGGAGCGGCCAGTTCGAATACATGGAACGCGCCATCGCCAAGATGAAGATCGTCATCCCGCTCACCTTGCTGCTGATCTTCCTGTTGCTCTACCTGAACTTCAAACGCGTCACCGAATCACTGATCGTGATGCTCTCCGTCCCGTTCGCCTTGGTCGGCGGGGTATGGCTGCTGTGGTTGCTGGATTACAACCTGAGCGTCGCCGTCGCAGTCGGCTTCATCGCACTGGCTGGCGTCGCGGCAGAAACCGGCGTGGTCATGCTGATCTATCTGGAACAAGCTTGGCAAACAGTACAAACAAGCTGCCGCGACCAACAACGCAGCCTGACCCTGACCGACCTGCACGATGCCATCATGCACGGCGCGGTAGAACGGGTACGCCCCAAGATGATGACCGTCGTCGCCATCATGGCCGGACTGTTGCCCATCCTCTGGAGCACCGGCACCGGCTCCGAAGTAATGCGCCGCATCGCCGCCCCCATGGTAGGCGGCATGATCTCATCAGCGGTATTAACGCTACTGGTCATCCCGGTACTGTTCGCGTTGTTCAAGGCTAGGGAAATCAAGGAGGAGGGAGCGTAGCCCAACAAGCGCAACAGCAATGTACCCTGCGGTTGCGCAATCCAGTCACACCAAAAATACAATGGAGTGCGCGGGCACGACCGCGCCAACACGCTGTGACACGTCAGAAAAAAGCGACATCATGCCGCCGAACTTCATCCACTCGCACCGTCATTCCCGCGCAGGCGGGAATCCAGCAAGATAAACACTCCGCGCAGCGGACAAAACCTTGATGTTGCCCCGCTACGCGGGGAATTTATAAATTAACTGGATTCCCGCCTGCGCGGGATAAACAAAATCTTGGTGAGCGTAGTTTGCTCGCTTAGATAGTGTTTAATAGTTTCATCAATGACGAGTTCTCGGTCTAATGAAAAATTTGTGATTAACCTCAAATCCGCGACTTTTCTTAAATTTCCCAATTTCAAAAAGGCCACAAAATCATCAATAGATTTACTCGCGTAATGAGCGGCTGCTCTTATCAGAATATTCGTTGCGCTTAATCAATCAATATATCAATAAGTTATCCTGATATTTTCTCAAGCAAGCCTTTGTCAGGCAGGTACGACTTTACCGCTGACTACCACACTTTCATACATCTGCGCTACTGGCTACCTAGCCAGGTTACAAGTCTGAAGAAGTCAGGCAGACTCGGGGTTGTTGAAACACCTATGTAGATGGCGTAGCGAGGATGCCTTTTTCGATGCTAAAGACACTGGCTACGCTGAAAATGTCGCTGACGTCTGATGCGTGGTTGGGGGGGAGATGATGAAAATAATACGCAGCCAAACAATCCGCTTGCGCCATTATCTAACTACTTATATATTGACTGTATGAAGCCGCTCAAATTCACCGGCTCCAGCGAAGACGATCTGGCCGCATTCCCTAAAGAAGCCAAAGGGTTGGCAGGGAACGAGCTTTGGCAAGTCCAGCTTGGCCTGATGCCTTCAGATTGGAAGCCGATGCTGAATGTAGGCGCAGGTGCATATGAAATTCGCGTTCATGTTTTAGGCGAATGGCGCGTGATTTACGTAGCGAAGTTTGCCGATGCAGTCTATGTGCTGCACGCCTTCCAGAAGAAGACGCAGCAGACGCGCAAGGAAGACATCGATCTGGCAAGCGCCCGATACAAGCAACTCAAGGAGAGTTCAAAATGAAAGAAGAGAAACTCAAAATCACTGAATCCTGCGGCAACGTATTTCTTGATCTCGGCTTCTCGCCGGAAGAAGCCACCATCCTTGCGATGCGTTCTCAATTGATGGGGGAGTTACGTATCAAAATCCGCGACATGGAATGGACACAAGCCGAAGCCGCACAAGTGCTCGGCATCTCACAATCGCGCGTCTCCGACCTGATACGCGGCAAGTTCGAGAAATTCAGTCTGGACATGCTGATCACGCTGGCGACCAGAGCGGGGAAGAAAGTTGAATTGAAGATGGCGGCGTAACACTCATGAGCCAGAACACCAATCCGCTCTCCGTCAGTGAACCCTGGAACCTCGTCGCTGACGGCTATGCCGAGACCACCATGCTCGTCTTCGAGCAATACGCTGACGTAGCCATCGCTGCCAGCAAATTCAAACCGAACTCAACCAAGAAAACACAGTTGGGCTCGCATCCGCACGACGTAAACCCTCATCCCCAGCCCTTCTCCCAGAAGGAGAAGGGAGCCAAGTCCCTCTCCCGCCGGGAGAGGGGTTGGGGTGAGGGAACACCCGCAACTAGCCTGCCTCAGCGTGAAATCGAACAAACCGGACACCGCAATATCAAACTGCATTGCGGCGACGCGCAGACCCTGCCCTATCGTGATGCCACCTTCGATGCCGCCTTCTCGCTGTTCGGCCTGATGTTTTTCCCGGACAGGCAACGCGGCTTTGCCGAAATCTACCGCACCCTCAAACCGGGCGGCAGCATCGCCGTCACCAGTTGGGCACCCGTAGACCAATCGCCCGCAATGATGACCATGTTCGGCGCACTGCGCGCCATCAAGCCCGACCTGCCGCAACCGCAACGCTCCATCGGCACACTAGAGAACCCCGATGTCTTCAGGCAGGAAATGCACGAAGCCGGATTCCGCAACATCGAGATACGCAGCGTCACCAAAGCCTTCCCCATCCCTTCAATTCCCGAATTCTGGGACTTCATGGTCAAAGGCAGCGCGCCGATACAGATGATGAAGAATGAATTGGGCGAAGAGCTGTGGCGTGAGAAGGAAAAGCTTGCGCTGGCTTGGTTGGGAGAGACGCTGCCTGCGCTGAAGGGGCCGCTGACTTCGGATGCTTGGTTGGGGGGGGGGGTGAAATGATGACTGCAAAATTCCGTGGACTGCCCACGATAGAACTACCCGCGATAGGACTGCCCGCGATAGTTGATACAGAGCATAGCCAGTCGGCTCCGGTTTATTTCAAATGAGCGCATCGACTCTGCTTCCGCTCGAATCCATTACGCACCGCATTCTGATGCTGCGCAAGCAAAGGGTTCTGCTGGATGCTGATCTAGCAACGCTATATGGTGTCGAAACCAAGGTTTTGCTGCAAGCGGTCAAACGGAATCTCGAACGATTTCCCGAAGATTTCATGTTCCAGCTAAATACCGAAGAGTGGAAAACTTTGAGGTCACAGATTGTGACCTCAAACGACAAACCCGCCGGACGCGGTGGCCGCCGATATGCGCCGTATGCGTTTACCGAACAGGGCGTGGCGATGCTGTCTTCGATACTGAGCAGCTCGCAGGCCGTGCAGGTCAATATCGCAATCATGCGGGCATTCGTAAAGCTGCGCGAACTTGCCTTGACGCATCATGACCTCGCCAAACAACTCAACGCACTGGAAGAGAAAACCGCCCTTATGGCGATGCAACACGATTCATTTGCGCGCAATACGCGTGTTCAACTCAAGCAAGTGTTCGATGCCATCCGCGAATTGATGACACCGCCCGAGCCAACGAAGAAACGGCCTATCGGGTTTATCACCAACGAAGAGAAACCGAAGCCTGCCCCGGAATGATTTAGTCCGGGGAATGACGGTTAAAAACAAATTTACGGGGTCAGCACCATGATCGCTTTGGGGTCTATGAAAATAAAAAACAAAATCGAAGTGGAACCTTTATGGCTGGGATTTCATGGTCAAGGGCAGCGCCCCGATTCAGATGATGAAGAAGGGGCTGGGCGAAGAGCTGTGGCGCGAGAAGGAAAAGCTTGCGCTGGCCTGGCTGGAAGAGACACTGCCTACGCTGAAGATGCCGCTGACTTCGGATGCTTGGTTGGGGGTAGGGGTGAAATGATGAACCCAGATTATCCATTAGAGCCGAACCCGTCATTCCCGCGCAGGTGGGAATCCAGTCGATTGAAGAATCCCCGCGTAGCGGGTCAATATCAAGGTTTTGTCCGCTTCGCGGGCTATTTATTTTGCTGGATTCCCGCCTACGCGGGAATGACAGGGCTAATGGATTATTTGGGATGAATGCAAAATTCCGTAGACTTTCCACGATAGGGCTGTCCACGATAGTTGATACAGAGCATGCCATTTGGCGGCGCTCTATGTCGTGCCAACCAAGCGATTCAACGAGCAGGTTAAACGTAACCTTGAGCGATTTCCAGCAGACTTCATGTTCCAGTTAACCGAAGAGGAATGGGAATCTTTAAGGTCGCAAATTGCGACCTTAAAGCTTGGACGCGGCCAACACCGCAAATATATGCCTTATGCCTTTACCGAGCACGGAGCAATTATGGCGGCTACGATCTTGAATAGCCCAAGGGCAACCGAAGTTTCGGTCTACGTGGTGCGCGCCTTTGTGAGATTACGCGAAGTGCTGGCATCCAATGCGGAATTGGCAAAGCGTCTGGATGATCTTGAACGGTCAACAGAAGCAAAAGCGATGCAACATGACATATTTGCGCGCAATACGCGCGTTCAACTCAAGCAGGTGTTCGATGCCATCCGGGAGTTGATGACACCGCCTGAGCCTACGAAGAAACGGCCTATCGGGTTCATCAGCGGCGAGGAAAAACCGAAGCCTGCCCCGGAATGATTTAATCGGGGGAAAGACGGTTAAGAACCAATTTACGGGGGCGGCATCACGATAGCTTTGGAGTCTGCGAAAATGAAAAACAAAACCGAACCTGACTCTTTATGGCTACGGTTGGCGGTTTGAAGAAAACAATTGTGATGCTGCCCCCATATCGCTGCGCGAACCGAACCTATTTGATTCCAATTATTTGAAAGTCCAAGTATGACAATGCAATATGAATACGTATGGGAGGATATCTGGCAAAATGATTCCTACAGCGATCCAGCCGAACGAGTGAAAAGAGCCGAGCGACGAGCAGCACTAATTCAAACACTCCTTGGGGGGAATCAAAATCTGGGTGAAGTCATCGAACTTGGCTGCGGGGACGGAAGCCTGAGCCACGTGCTGTCTTCACGCCATGACTGGAGTATCAGACGCTATGTTGGAATTGATCGTTCACATACGGCAATTGCTCGCGCCACGCTACGACACCAAACATTTGAAACGCATGAATTTTGCCAAGCAGATGTTTCACGTATTGACCTCCCCAAAGCCTCTGCAGATACCGTCATTGCATGTGGCCTCTTGGAACATCTGCCAGAAATACGACAAACTTTGAAAACTATCCATTCATCATGTCGGTCAGATAGCAAAGTTATACTGACTATGTCGAATACTATGTCAATGATGTATGTGCATCGCAAGATCAGAGAGTCATTCGGGTTATGGCCGTATGGATATCAAAAGAACTACACACCTACGGAATTAACTTCATTACTGGGTGAACTGTTCTCAATTGATCAAATAACAGTCACCCACGGTGATTGGGATTTCCCATTTGTCGCCGCCATTGACCGATTCACCAGCCTTTTTCAACCAGACGTTGGGCGATATATCGCAGTAGTTTGCAGCCCAAAATACTAAGGACCACTCATGACTACATTCGCCCAATCCGTTTTTGAAAATCTCACTGCAAACTTGATAGCTTCTGCGATTATCGCCTTGTTTGGAGCCTTAGTCATAGCAAAACTGTGGCGCCCAACGATAACTTATATTCAAATAAGAAAATGGTTTTCACGTGCTGTCGAAGTTGGGATACATGATTTCTTCCCCAGTCGGGAAAGTTATGCAGTAGATCGAAAACTCGCGTTCTCTGATTACATTCATTCGGCCAATATGAGTTTGCGATATTTCGGGCACTGGCTTGCATTCACAATTGATCAGCATGGTATGTTAGAAACGTTATGCGCAATGGCAAATTCAGGAAAGAGCGTAAAACTTGTCCTGTTGGATCCACAGTTACCTGATGAAATATTGGCAGCTTATGCACGCTACCTAGGCGAAAGTGAAACAGAGTTACGCTCTAAAATTAATACCACTTGGGAAAAGATTGTGGCAGCAAAACACACGCTAAGCGCAACGGGTAAAAAATGCCTTGAGCTGCGAAGCCACCAAGAGTTCATACCGTACTCGGCATTTTGGTTTGATAAAGATCAGAGTGATCAGCATATTTTGATTGATATGAAATTGTATGGTGAACCCAGAAAGAACGCATATGGAATTGAGCTCCATCCCGTAACTCAAAAAACAAGTCGATACCCATCTCTCTTCGAGAGATACACCTGTTCACTAAATAGTCTTGAAAGTATGAGTACGTGTGTTGCGTAGCTTTTTTGCAACTGAACCAGCGAAAAGGTACCAGCGGAGAAAGTACAGGTACCGGAGTCGAATTTTTTGAAATTGAGTGGGGTGTTTAAAGTAGATCGCCCCCTGGTACATTTTGCTTTCGAGAAAGTTTGCTTTCGAGAAAGTCGCCAAAGCGCTGGGCATCGTGCCGGATCAGTTGGCGGTTTGAGAAATCAATTTCGATGCAGCCCCCATATCACTACTATGACAACTACTATGACAAACAAACCGATAGCCGGAACAATTCGTGAACTGATTGCGTTCCTCCATCAGAGAAATACCCCCGGAAGGTCTATCGACCATTTTGTTTGCGCAACGGATGTGGCCAAGTATGCTGATCGAGCTATGCTCTTAGTCCGACTTGAGTCCTTGGACGAAATATTCCACATGTGCCGACACTCCGATCAGGTCATGTGTCTTCCCTGCTCTGGAAAGACTTATGCAGGTGCCCTTTACACTGATGTATCGACCTTCCCTATTGCTCGCTTTTATCACGTGCAACTTGATGGTGATCTCTTTGCAGCAGGACGAATGTACGGAATGCTCAAAGAGAGAGGTTTTGAAGTAAATATTCCCCGTCCCGAATTGCTATCTGAATTGATTCAGGAAAACCAATGGCAAGCCAGACTGAAAAACCACTTAGAGGTACGCAGGGCACGCGTTCAGGACTACGGAAAGCTTCGGTCAGGCCGATGGAGGGTGTAAGAAATTTTGTGTAAACGGTCATTTGGCAGGAAACTGCCACTACTTTGAAAGGAGTCGAAATGACCGTAGCAAAAGCTTTACCGAAAGACCTGATTGACGGCCTGTTATCTGGCTATCAAAAACCTGAAGAC
>JBBRAJ010000038.1:0-10011 GCA_038206935.1 Burkholderiales bacterium | reverse complement strand
GCAAAACTGAAAGCGGCAGCAACCGATCATATGCAAAAATTGGAGCGGTCACCTGAACGGGTCAAAAAATACTTTCAGGATATTCACGTAAAATATGCCGCATGAAAACTTCAAACTTCATCTGGCCGGATCAATAGTCATGACACACGTCACCTTTTGCTATTACCATGGTTTGCAATGTTCGGCATGATATTAGCCAAAGCGCCGTCCGCGACAACTCCTACTTTTTCGTTTTTTGAATATGCTCCTTGAGGGATTTCATGTGGGCAAGCATTGCGCCGAAGTCTTTCCAGCCGGGAAATAATTTTGCGTGTATCAATACGTCGTGCAACTTTGCATGGCTCTCCAGATAAGCATCTACTTGGTTCGTTAGCGTTGTGAAGTTGCCCCTCAGGCCCGTATGAGTATGCCGTCGTCGTGTCGCAATTCGTTGTTGAGCTTGGGATTTTTCTCCACCATTTGATTACGTCACACCATCATGGGTGCAGCCGGTTACATCTGATACTGCTTGAATAAGATTGGTTACTTGGAGACAGCATGTCTGTGTGATACCGAACATAAGTAGTTTGCCATGAGGTGTAGCCTTGCGAACTGAGGCAGGTGACTTGCTTTGTCATGTCACTTCATTCTGGATGGAGCCTGGGACTCTGGATAGTTCAAGGTGCTCTGGAAGGGGCAGGGGCAAGTATCGCAGATGAAAGGAATCAGGAATAACATGCAGGGATTATCGTTACACTGGTCAAACTGGATGACCAAAAACAATCGCCCGCGCCCGCTTTCTGGAGAGCAGCCATTGCGGGCCGAGTTGTTCAGCGTTGAACAATTGGCGCGCCACGCTCAATCGCTTGCAAGCCATCATCTGGTCGTCACCCGGCGCGGTTCCAACAGCCTGTTGGCCAGACTGGGGCAAAACGAGGACTTGTTAAGAGCATTTAATCATACAACGCTCACTACAACTCCAAATCGGCGTATCACTCCCGCAGCCGAATGGTTGCTCGATAACTTCTACCTGATCGAAGAGCAGATTCAAATAGCCAGACGACACCTGCCCAAGGGCTATAGTCGGGAGTTGCCTCGACTCCTGAACGGCCCATCCATCGGTCTTCCTCGCGTTTACGATATGGTGCTGGAATTGATTCCGCATGTGGATGCGCAGATTGACGCAGAGCAGCTCAGCACCTTCATCGCAGCTTATCAGACGGTTGATTCACTGAAGCTGGGAGAGTTGTGGGCCATTCCCATCATGTTACGTCTGGGGTTGATTGAAAATCTTCAGCGCATCGCTACCCGGCTTATCACCGCACGGGCGGATCGTGAACTTGCGGCAATGTGGATTGAACGTTTGCAGGATATGGCAACAATAAATCCGGCTCACCTTGTCATCGTGGTGGCGGACATGGCGAAGTCGGATATTCCCTTATCCAGTTCGTTTGTGGCGGAACTTTGCCAGCGTTTGTCCCGGAAAAATCCGATATTGCATCTCGCACGCGACTGGCTAGAACAACGGCTCGCAGAGCAAGGTTCATCCATCGAACATCTGGTCCATCTTGAGAGTCAGAATCAGGCCGCTGATCGTGTTTCAGTCAGCCACAGCATTGCCAGTTTCCGTTTCCTGAGCACGATGGATTGGAAGAAATTTGTGGAGTCTCTGAGTCGGGTCGAGGAAATATTGCGTTCCGATCCTGCCGATGTTTACCGCAAGATGGACTTTCCGACCCGGGATCGTTATCGACATTCGATCGAAGCTATCTCCAGATATAGTCAACTATCGGAAGCAGAGGTTGCGCAACAGGCCATGCAATTGGCCGCAGATGGTGCGCGTCTGAAAGGAAGTGAAGATCGAATCGCACATTTAGGTTTCTATCTGATTGACAAAGGTCATGCCCTGATGGGGCGCATGGCAAATGTACGTTGGCCTTGGCGTACGGTTATCGAGCGCAGCATTCGTAATTTTCCGCTGACATTTTATGCGGGCGGTATCGTATCGCTAACTTTGCTAGCCACGTTCGTGTTTGTGTTGCAACTCGTGGTGTTCAAAGTGCAGGGATGGAGGCTCATTTTTTTCATCCCTGTTTTTCTGCTTTGCGCCAGCCAATTGGCCGTAGGATTGATGAACTGGTTGTCCACGCTGTTAGTAAAACCCAGCCTGCTCCCGCGCCTGGATTATTCCTTTGGTATCGCGCCAGAGCATAGAACGATGGTGGTCGTGCCCACCATGCTTACCAGTGAGGCAGGCGTTGATCGCCTGATCGAAACACTGGAGATACATCAGCTCGCAAATCAGGATAGTCACCTGCATTTTGCATTGCTGACAGATTTTCGCGATGCCGATGAAGAAATTCTGCCCGGAGATCAAGTGTTGCTGCAACGGGTGAGGGCGGGTATTGAGATGCTGAACCTGAAGTATCCTTCTGCTAGCCAGACCCATTTTTTCCTGCTGCATCGTCCGCGCCGCTGGAACGCCGCAGAAGGCGTGTGGATGGGTTATGAACGTAAGCGGGGAAAACTCATGGAGTTCAACGCCATCCTGCGCAATGGTTCGCTAGACTGTTTTTCCGAGATCGTCGGAGACACGTCAATCCTGCAGTTCATCAAATATGTCATCACGCTCGACACCGATACCCAGCTTCCGCGTGGTGCAGCCCGGCAATTGGTGGGTACGATGGCTCATCCCTTGAACCATCCGATATTCGATGCGGTTCGCGGGATTGTCACCAAAGGTTACAGTATTCTTCAACCGCGCGTCGGTGTGAGTCTGCCCAGTTCCCGGCGATCCTGGTACGTCCGGCTTTTTGCCGGTGATGCGGGCATTGATCCATACACGCGAGAAATATCCGATGTGTATCAGGATATTTTCCATGAAGGTTCGTTTATCGGGAAAGGAATTTATGATGTGGATGCTTTCCAGCGTGCGATGCACGGGCGTTTCCCCGAAAATACGATTCTCAGTCATGATTTGCTGGAAGCATGTCATGCTCGTTCGGCCCTCGTCAGCGACGTAGTGTTCTTTGAGGAATATCCTTCTCGCTATATGGTGGACATAGACCGGCGTCATCGTTGGATACGCGGCGATTGGCAGATCACGCAATGGTTGCTGTCGCGCGTGCCCTGTTCGGATGGCTGTCGTATCGCTAATCCGCTTTCTGTGCTGTCCCAATGGAAGATACTCGACAACTTGAGGCGCAGTCTCGTCCCTATTGCCCTGTTACTGCTAATGGCGGGTGCATGGCTATATTTGCCGGCACTCGGGGGCTTGGCACCACTGCTGGTGGTTGTGATTATCGCGTTACCCAGCGTGTTGGCGGGGTTGGTAAATCTATGGTACAAACCCGTTGATTTGCCGTGGGCTATGCATTTGCACGGTATGCTAGATGCCGTGATTCGTCAGCTCGGCCAGATAGTAATTACTCTTGCCTTGTTGCCTTACGATGCCTACATCAGCGCGGATGCCATCGTCAGGACGCTTTTGCGTCTGCTGGTAACGCACAAGCGGCTGCTTGAATGGAAAACGTCGAGTGATTCCGAACTGAGCACTTGCACCAATCTGGCCAGTTTTTATACCCGAATGTGGATAGCCCCCGTGATCGCGCTGGCATCAGGGTTTCTTCTGGCAGCCATGCAGCCCGCTGTGCTGTTATTTGCTTTGCCGGTTCAAATTCTCTGGCTTTTCGCACCGTGGATCGCATGGTGGATCAGCAAGCCAATTGCCTCTGTACCGGCAAATTTATCGGCAGAACAATTGACCTTTCTTAGAATTGTTGCCCGCAGGACATGGCACTTTTTTGACACGTTTGTTACCGCACAGGAAAACTGGCTGCCGCCGGATAATTTTCAGGAAAACCCGAACCCGGTTATTGCCTCACGAACCTCGCCGACTAATATAGGGCTGGCACTGCTGGCAAATCTGGCCGCACGCGACCTGGGATACATTTCGGCGGGACGGTTGATTCAACGCACTCAGGATATGTTCGCCACTCTGCACCGACTCGAACGGCATCGCGGACATTTCTATAATTGGTATGAGACTCGCACACTGCAACCCATCTATCCGCTTTATGTTTCCAGCGTGGACAGCGGCAACCTTGCCGGACATTTGCTGACGCTGGCATCCGGGTTGCGGGAACAGGCCGATGAGCCCATTTATTCACCACAAATTTTTGCCGGTCTGCGCGATACGGTGAAGATACTCATGGAGTTAGTCGGTGCTAACGCGGCGCTATCGCAGCTCGACGCGGAACTGGCGCGTGCGCCTGCCACGTTGCGTGGAGGCTATGACTTGCTGGAGAGGGCAACGTTGCTTGCCAACAAGATTGCCGTTACGCTGACACATGGGGAGCATAAACTTAACCAGTGGAGTCCAAGACTGAAGCAGAGTTGCGAAGAACATCTGGAAGAATTGCGCTTTCTCGCGCCGTGGTTGCGCTACGATGAAAGTTTGATGCGCGCCTCAGGTGAGTTGGGGAGAGAACTGCTGCGTTTTGACCAGATACCTACCTTGCGTGAAATCTCGATGTGGGCGAAAACGCTAGTCCCGTTGCTTGGCCAGAACCCAGACATTGCTGCCGAACTGTCTGGCGAACTATCTGGCATATTGCTGGAAGCGAGCGATCATGCCAGCCAGCGCCTGCTTGCATTGGAATCATTGGCGATACAAAGCGAGCAACTGGCCGCAATGGATTTCACTTTCCTGTTTGACAAGCAACGGAAACTGTTTTCCATCGGCTTCAATGTTGCCGAAAGTCGTTGTGATGCCGGCTTTTATGACCTGTTGGCCTCCGAAGCGCGTTTGTGCAGTTACGTTGCGATTGCCTTGGGGCAGGTTTCGCAGGATCACTGGTTTTCACTGAGCCGACTGCTTATCGCCGCCAGAGGCGAGCCGATTCTGGTTTCGTGGAGCGGCTCGATGTTCGAATATCTGATGCCGCTGCTGGTTATGCCCAATTATGAGAACACCTTGCTTGATCATAGTTGTCAGGCGGCGGTGCAGCATCAAATTGAGTATGGCAACAGACGCGGCGTGCCGTGGGGTATATCTGAATCGGGATACAACCGGACTGACGTTCAATTGAACTATCAATACCGCGCATTCGGCGTACCGGGTTTGGGTTTGAAACGGGGATTGGCCGAGGACTTGGTGATTGCTCCCTATGCCAGCGCAATGGCGCTGATGATTGTGCCGAAATCTGCGTGTGAAAACCTGCAACGGCTAGGAGTCGAAGGGCGCAAAGGCACATACGGTTTCTATGAGGCGGTGGATTACACTCAGGAGCGTTTACCGCCGGGTGAAACGAGCGCGACTATTCAATCATTTATGGCGCACCATCAGGGCATCAGCCTGCTGGCGCTGGATAATCTACTGCGCGATTACCCCATGCAACGGCGCTTCATGGCTTGTCCCTTGCTGAAAGCGGCGGGTCTGCTGTTGCAGGAACGTGTGCCCAAGACCGTCGCAAGTGTACTGGCCGAAGATTCAAAATTGGATAGATCACAGGTATTTTCTGGAAATAGCGAAGCTATCATGCGGATTTTCACGCATCCCACCCCGCCAACACCGGAAGTACACCTGCTATCCAACGGTAATTACCACGTGATCATAAGCAGCGCAGGCGGAGGCTATAGTCGCTGGCGCGATCTGGCGGTCACCCGTTGGCGCGAAGATACTACTCGCGATTGTTGGGGAACGTTTGTGTATCTGCGCGACATGGCGACGGGAGAATTTTGGTCCACCGCGTATCAGCCTACAACATGCGCAACCAAAGGCTACGAAGCCATTTTCACGCAGTCACGCGCGGAATTTCGACAACGCCATGTCGGCCTCGAAATTCACACCGAGATCAGTGTGTCACCGGAAGACGATGTGGAGTTGAGGCGCATTACGATTACCAATCGCTCGGCTGTGGCACGCGTCATTGAACTAACCAGTTATGCGGAAGTTGTATTGGCACCTCCCATTGCGGACGCGGTGCATCCTGCATTTAGTAATTTGTTCGTACAAACCGAGTTTGTACAAACTTCCTCCGCGATTTTATGCACACGCCGCGCCCGTTCCCACGAAGAAAGACCACCGTGGTTGCTGCATCTGATGCTGTGCCAGAAAGCAGAAGCGGGCGATGAGCCGGGAATCATCTCCTGCGAAACAGACCGATCAAGGTTTATCGGGCGCGGTGGCAGTCTGGCCAACCCTGTCGCGATGCAGAGCATTGCGCTGTCAAATACTACCGGTTCCGTGCTTGATCCCATCATTTCGCTGCGGCGCACGGTCACTCTGCCGCCTCATGGAACCGCCGTTGTTGATTTGATGCTGGGTGTTTCGGTAAGCAGGGATGCCGCACTGGAGCAGGTAGAAAAATATCAAAGCTCCCGTATGGCCGATCGCGCTTTGGAGTTAGCTTGGACGCATAGTCAGGTAACCTTGCACCTACTCAATGCAACGGAGGCGGAAGCTCAACTCTATGCCGGACTGGCCGGTGCGTTGATTTATGCCGACCCTGCCCGACGCGCCAGCCCGATCGTGTTGCGCAGCAACCGGCGCGGACAAAACGGTTTGTGGAGCTATGGGATTTCCGGCGATGCACCGCTGGTGCTGTTACGTATTAGCGACATGGAAAAGATCGAACTGGTCAGGCAAACGATCAAGGCGCACTCATACTGGCGCATGAAGGGATTGACTGTCGAACTGGTCATTTTGAATGAAGATGTTTCAACCTATCGACAGTCTTTGCATGATCAAATCATAGGCGTGATTTCATCGGGAATGGAAGCGCAAATGCTGGATAAACCTGGTGGCATCTTTGTACGCCGTCTTGAACAAATTCCCAACGACGATCTTGTGTTACTGCAATCTGCGGCACGCATTGTGTTGGATGACGAGAAAGGGACTTTACAGGAGCAACTGGAGCATCGAAGTGTTCTGGAACCACTGATTCCGACCTTGCTACCCACGCGTTCCGGGTCGGTCGACTTGCCTGCACCGCTGCCACAACGCGACCTGATTTTCCAGAACGGTCTTGGCGGTTTTACTCGCGACGGTCACGAATATGTTATCACCCTGCAACCCGGTCAGATGACGCCAGCGCCGTGGGTCAACGTGCTGGCTAATCCCTATTTCGGCACCGTTATATCCGAGAGCGGCTCCGCTTACACCTGGGTTGAGAATTCCCATGAATTCAGGCTGACACCATGGAACAACGACCCGGTTGAAGACACCACCGGGGAAGCGCTGTATATTCGCGACGAACAGACCGGTCAGTTCTGGTCGCCCACACCCTCTCCCGCACGCGGCAAAACACCCTATGTGATACGCCATGGCTTCGGCTACAGCGTATTCGAACACACCGAAAATGGCATCGCTTCAGAATTGTGGGTTTATGTGGCGATGGATGCGCCAGTGAAATTTTCAGTACTGAAATTACGCAATGTCTCAGGGCAAGCGCGCCGCTTATCGATCACCGGTTACTGTGAATGGGTATTGGGTGATTTGCGGCAAAAAAATCTGTTGCATGTGCAAACTGAAATAGACCTCAGGACGGGCGCGTTGCTGGCACGCAACCACTACAACACCGACTATACCGGACGTATCGCTTTTATTGACGTGAACGATGCGACCCGCATGTACACTGGCAACCGGCAAGAGTTTATCGGCAGAAACGGCAGTCTGGCGCAGCCGGCAGCACTCAAGCGTACTCGCCTTTCCGGTAAAGTCGGTGCCGGACTGGATCCGTGCGGTGCCGTGCAAGTCACGTTTGATTTGTCTGACGGGGCGGAACGGGAGACGAGTTTTCGGCTAGGGGTGGGGCGTAACCCGTCAGAGGTACAGGATTTGATTCAGCGCTTTCGCCGTATGGATGCCAGCCGTGTTGCACTCGAAGGTGTTTGGGCTTACTGGAATCGTACCCTGGGCGCTGTGAACGTGGATACCCCTGATCCTGCCGTGAATGTCATGGCGAATGGTTGGCTGTTATATCAGACCTTGAGTTGCAGGCTGTGGGGGCGCACCGGGTTTTACCAATCCGGCGGTGCTTACGGCTTCCGCGATCAGTTGCAGGACGTGATGGCGCTGGTGCATGCCGAGCCTGCGCTCACGCGTGAACATCTGCTACGGGCCGCCACGCGTCAATTCCGCGAAGGGGATGTGCAACATTGGTGGCATCCACCGGCAGGGCGGGGCGTGCGCACACACTTTTCTGACGACTACCTATGGCTGCCTTACGTCACCTGCCGATACGTTACATGTGTCGCAGACACCGGTGTGCTTGATGAAAAAATACCCTTCCTCGAAGCCCGCCCGATCAAGCCGGAGGAGGAAGCTTGCTATGATTTGCCGAATCGTTCCGAAGAGTCAGATACGCTCTATCAGCATTGCGTGCGTGCCATCAAGCACGGACTGAAATTCGGTGAGCACGGTCTGCCGCTGATGGGCTGCGGCGACTGGAATGACGGCATGAATCGCGTCGGCAAAGAGGGTCGCGGCGAAAGCGTGTGGCTGGCTTTCTTCCTTTACGAGGTGCTCACACAATTTGCCGGGCTGGCCCGCGCAAGGCATGACATCGTCTTTGCCGATCATTGCTTCGTTCAAGCGAAACAATTGCAACAGAACATCGAGCTACACGCTTGGGATGGCGAATGGTATCGTCGCGCCTATTTTGACAATGGCGAACCGCTTGGCTCCCACACCAATCAGGAATGCCAGATTGATTCCCTGCCGCAGAGCTGGGCGGTAATCAGCGGTGCGGGCGATGCATCCCGCTCGCGTCAGGCGATGCAATCTGTGGATCAACGTTTGGTTCGACGCGAAGCCGGATTGATTCAACTGTTCGATCCGCCTTTCGACAAATCAGTGCTCGACCCCGGTTACATCAAGGGCTACATACCCGGCGTGCGCGAGAATGGCGGGCAATACACCCACGGCGCAATCTGGACCGCCATGGCGTTTGCGATGATGGGTGAAAACGAACGCGCCTGGGAAATGTTCGAGTTGCTCAATCCCATTCATCACGGCGGAACACCCGAGCAAATCGCGACCTACAAGGTCGAGCCGTATGTTGTTGCGGCGGATGTCTATGGAGTCGAACCGCACACGGGGCGGGGAGGGTGGACCTGGTACACCGGCTCAGCCGGCTGGATGTACCGTCTGCTTATCGAAACGCTGCTGGGTGTGAATCTGGAAGGAGACAAGTTGCGCCTGACCCCGCGTATGCCGAAAAGCTGGCCCAGCTACAAAATACATTACCGCTATAGGCAGACGGTTTATCACATTACGATTACACGGGTTGATGCGGATACGGCAGAGGCAAACCAACTTTGGCTTGATGGGGAAGTGCTTGCTGCGGAAACGGTTCCGTTGGTGGATGATGGGCGGGAACATTTTGTGGAGATGAAGAGCGGTTGACGCATGGGGATGGTGGTCACCTTGCAAACGACAGTAATTGGCAGGCAGTTTCCCGCCCAAACAATTAAAAATGGTGTAAGCGTGGATCGAGATTCACAAAGACAAATTATTTGCCGATTGGGAATTGGGAATTGGTCGTTGCCGGTGAAGAACTTTTTCGTATTGCACCGTTACAATAAGAGGACAAGCATGGAAGCGTTATTGGATGTGGTGAAAGTCGAAGTGGAGCCGGGCTACCTGTTGCGACTCGAATTCGAGAACGGTGAGAGAGGACATCGCCTTCGAAGCGGGCGATGTGAGCCTGACACCGCCGGAACGTGAGAAGCTGGTCAAGATTGCAGATGCTCTGAACAAGCGTCCCCGTCTTTCCTTGTCAGTGCATGGCGTATATGCCGAGGCAGCTAGGGCGGCACTGCAGGATCGGCAGACACGCCGCAGTGTGGCCGAAAAAGTCGGTCAAAAAACTGAAGAGGATGGCGATTCCGGCCCGATTTCATTGCATCAGCCCAAGGTTCAATCTACGCTGGAAAGCCTATTCTCGGATCGTTTTGGCAGCGGCGAACTGGCCGCGATGAAGGAAGGTTTTCGCAAGGCGAATCCGGGTCAGATGGAGGAGAGTGCCG
>JBBRAJ010000037.1:0-11824 GCA_038206935.1 Burkholderiales bacterium | reverse complement strand
ACAAGACGAAGAAAACATACGCGCCGCCAGCCGTGCCCAGGCTCACACTACCCATCACTGTGACTTATCCGATGCGGCCTGCGAATGCCTGATCCTAATGGTGCATGACGCACTGCGCGGTGCCGACAAAAATCAGTTGCTACATCAACACGCACATCCCCTCGCCGCTAGGCATCCCGAATTCAGGTTTCGCGCTGTCCGGCAATCCCAAAACCCCGGCGGCTACATCGCCGACACGATACAAGCGGTATTCCAAAGTTTTTTCGATACCGACAATTTCCGCGACTGCCTGATCGACGTGGTTAACCGGGGCGGCGATGCCGATACCACCGGCGCCATCGCCGGCATGCTGGCTGGCGCACTCTACGGACGGGAATTCATTCCCGACACATGGCTGAATCCATTGAATCCCGACATCCGCAAAACCTGTGAAGCACAGGCAACTACGTTAATACGATTATAGAATCGTCCAATAAATAGCAAATCCGTTCGACCAGCAATTAACCCGGGTTATTCATTAGCCCCCGAACTCATCATTAAGAACCTAGACTCCACATCCTGCTACAAGCGCAATGTGCTCCAACGTACAGAAGTTGACGGCAGCTTCAAACAGACTGAATGTAATTTATTGCCTTAGTTTGAAGTTATGAATGATGCTAGCGTCTCTCACGTGCTGATAATGAATAAGGCCTTACGAGTGTCGGAGGCTCGTTATCGTCGTCTATTTGAATCCGCACAGGATGGCATCCTGATCCTGAATGCAATGACTGCTCAGATAGACGACGTGAATCCCTTCCTGATTGAATTGCTGGGATATTCACACGAAGAATTTCTCGGCAAGAAGCTTTGGGAGATTGGGGCGTTCAAGGATACGGTTCTGACGATGGATGCGTTTGCCGAACTTCAAGCCAAGCGCTATATCCGATACGACGATCTCCCGCTGGTAACCAAGGATGGGCGGCGTATATCCGTTGAGTTTGTCAGCAATGTCTATGATTGCGAGGGTATTGATGTCATTCAGTGCAACATCCGCGACAATACGAAGCGGCATATTGCAGAACTGGCGCTAAAGCTGACGGCCAGGTCCCTCAAAATGCTCAGCGAAAGCAATATGGCGCTGCTTGAGGCATCGAGCGAGAATGAATTGCGCACCGAGTATTGCCGGATTGCGGTAGAAACCGGCAACTACCTGATGGCTTGGGTCGGAGTGACTGACAGCGGGCCAGATATGCTCGTCCACCCGGTAGCACACTACGGGCATGAAGAAGGGTATTTGGACACAGTCCCGGTATCCTGGGCAGATACGGAGAATGGCAATGGCCCTACGGGACTTGCTATACGGTCAGGACAGGTCCAATTCGTTGAAGATATAGCCATCAAATCAAGCATGTCTCCATGGTGGACTGAAGCATTAAAACGCGGTTTCAAATCAATCATTGCATTGCCATTTCAGCCGGACGGCGCAGGCGGTGTCAAGGCATGCCTGACCCTCTACTCCGCCATACGTAATACCTGGTCGGCACCCGAGCGAAAATTATTGGAGGAAATTGCATTAGACCTTGCATTCGGCATTACCGCCATTCGTACTGCCAAAGCGAAGTTGAAATATCAGGAAGACCTTCGCATCAGCCTCGAAAAAACCATACAGGTCGTTGCCAGCGCCGTAGATATGCGGGACTCTTATACCGGGGGGCATCAGCGGCGGGTAGCCAATATCTGCGTTCGTATCGCGACCGAACTTGGACTTTCAAAGGAGCGTATCCATGGCCTTCATCTGGCCGGAACGATACATGATCTCGGCAAGATCGCCTGCCCTGCCGAAATACTTTCGAAGCCCGGACATTTGAGTGCGAATGAATTCAACCTGATCAAGGAACACCCCAACACCGGCTTCAATATTCTTAAGGATGTCGACTTCCCGTGGCCTATCGCGCAAATCATTCTGCAACATCACGAGCGTATCGACGGCTCCGGCTATCCGCAGGGACTGACCGGGGACGCTATTTTACTTGAATCCAAAATCCTATCGGTTGCGGATGTAGTAGAAGCGATGGCTTCGCACCGGCCTTATCGTCCGGCTTTGGGCATCGAAGCGGCCTTGAATGAAATCACAAAGCACCGTGGTACTTTATTTGACGCAGATGTCGTGGATAAATGCCTGCGCATATTTCACGAGCAGGGTTACAAAATAGAAGATTAAAACGTAGGCAGTCAATCTGAAAGACTGAACATCACTATCCGTACGATACCGCACAGATGCTATAGAGACACCACTCTATTCTGCGATTGTTGGGCGCTCTACAACCCAATCCATCCATTTACCTTCAGGAGTCAATATGAATAAGTTCACGATCAGTTCCTTAGCACTCGCCATCAGTCTCGCATTTAGCGTTAATGCCATGGCTCAAAATATGTCCAAGGATGAATATAAAGCGGCGGAAAAACGGATCTCCGCCGAGTACAAACTGGATAAGGCGAACTGTGATTCCCTGTCCAGCAATGCGAAAGACATTTGCAAGGCCGAAGCCAAGGGCAAAAACAAAGTTGCAGAAGCCGAACTCGAAGCGCAATACGAGCCTTCAAAAAAAGCTACCTATGAGGTCGGTGTAGCCAAGGCAAAAGCGAACTACGCTGTGACCAAGGAAAAATGCGATGACAAAGCGGGCAACGATGAAGATGTCTGCGTTAAAGAAGCTAAAGCCGCTCTGGTTCGCGGCAAAGCCGATGCTAAAGCACAGTTGAAGACTTCAGAAGCCAATGCGACCGCCAAGGAAGAAAGCTCTGATGCACGTATGAAGGCACAAGAAAAGGGCAGCGAAGCACGCCTTGATGCAAGCACAGCCAAACGCGATGCCGACTACAAAGTAGCCATCGAAAAGTGCGACAAGTTTGCTGGCAGCACCAAAGATCAATGTGTTACGCATGCTAAAACACAATTTGGCAAGTAAATAATTCCAGCCCGCCAATCGCTTGTGCACGGTATACAACAAATAACCGTGTCAGGCGACTGACCAGCCGGATTCCAATCTGGTCATGGAAGTTAGTGACTTGTTCTGTATCCAGATTGGTTAAATACCAAGGAGAAACCTCATGGGAACCATACTGTTAATTATTATCCTGCTGATGCTCATCGGCGCGTTTCCCGCCTGGCCACACAGCAGCGGCTGGGGATATGGCCCGAGCGGCGGACTGGGACTGGTATTGATCATACTGCTCGTGTTGATGCTACTGGGGCGACTATAAGTTTACGTTCGGCCTGCCTTGCTCGTCATGCTTAAAATACTTGACTGGTTATTACTGAAACCAGGACTATCCATTTGTAAATTTTAACGCATTATTTTTTGACGTATTTCTAATTTGGCGCAGACATGTCTGCGCACTCCATCATCAGCCTTGTGCTTGAAACCAGTTCAGCACATCCCTATTAGCCTTCCGCCAACTTTTTAACCCACGCCTTCTGACACACCCGCTTGCGTTTCTGCTCCATCAGTTTGCGGATGTGTGGTTTGGCTTGTTCCATGCTGAGTACATTCGCCGGGGTGATGGCATCGCAGCGCAGGAGATGGAAGCCGAGTTCGGTTTCGACTATGGCGCTGATTTCACCAGCTTTCAGCTCAAACAGCGCCTCGTCCAGTTCCGGGAAGAGTTTACCGCGTGGCAGATCACCCAGTTTTCCACCATCCAGCGCGGTGGGACATTCGGAATGTTTGAGTGCCTGCTCTTCAAAGCGTTTGGGTTCCTTGTTCAGTCTGGCTGCAATGAATTGTATGCGTTCGCGCGCCGTATGCCGGGTGTTTTCCGGGATGGTTTCGTTGATGGTAATCAGTATATGCCGCACCTGCCGCGACTCGGGGCGACGAAACTGGTCGGGATGAAAATGGTAGTAAAGCTCGACATCCATGTCGCTAACCTTAACCATACGCGTCGCGACTTTTTCCAGTATCGCTTCGACCCTCAATTCGCGTTCCAGCGCCTCCTCGTAACTAGCCACATCCAGCCCGTTACCCGCCAGATCATTAGCCAGTTCTTCCTCGTTCGGATAGCGCTTGCGAATTTCGTCGAACGCGGCTTTCAACGTAGCAGGCGGCACCATGGCATCACGCGCTTCGGGCGCTCGTAAAATCCGCTCTTCAAGTTGGAATTGCTCTTCCGCCATGCTGTGCACACGTTCGAATTCAGCATTTTGCAGAGCATCGGGAGCCTTGTTGTAGAGATTTTGCGCCACCTTGAGCGCAAGATACGCGACTACCGGTTCAATTATCAACGACATCATTCACCTCTTTGTCTTCGTATAGATGCACGGCTTCCAATGCGGATTCAGGCACTTGCAACACATGATCGTGAAAGATAACCTGATATTGCACTCCGCCATCCGCATCGCGCAACACTTTCAATATTTCGCCTTCCGCGCCGGGTGCGGCACGTACTTCACCGCGCACCGCCAAGGTAACCTTGCTGCGTACCTTTTCACGACTCTCGAACCGACTGGGTATCCACGGTTCATTGATCGGGATCAACTCTTCTTCACGAAAACCGACAATCTTGTTCTGATCAAGAAAGTTGACGGTATAAATCAACTGGTCTTGTAGAAAAGTACCGACATTGGTAACGAATCCTGTCGAGCCGCGCCGGATCAATAGCGTACCTATCGCCACACCCGGATAGGTTCCATCGTTACGCACATTACGCACTATGCGCACTTCGTCACCGAATTCAAATTTAGGCAGCATGATTAATATTCCAATGGTTATAAACAGAAAGATATTAATTCGATTTGTCCATTCGACCGAGAACTCGTCATTCCCGCGCAGGCGGGAATCCAACAAGAAAAATACTCCGCGTAGCGGACAAAATATTAATGTTGGCCCGCTATGCGGGAACTTTTCAATTAACTGGATTCCCGCCTACGCGGGAATGACGGTGCTAATGGATTATCTGGGGTTAATTCCTCACGCCGCCTTGTTTACAGTAATCGAGCTCAGCGGCACGAACTTGACCTGCGGTTCGTGCATGCGAAATACCTTGAACACTTTTTCGGTCAGCGCGTCGGACTTCACAAAATCCTGATATGCCTGTCGTAACAGGGTCATATAGATCATCCTGCGCGCCGCTTCCACTTCTGGCAAGACGGCTTTAGCCAGATAGTTGTGGTAGCGTTGCAAAATATGCAGCCGATTTACCTGTACGACCGATGGATCGAATTCGATACCAAAGTAATTCAGAAAATCCTCGGCAGAAAATAACTCTTCCATTGCCTCGTCCAGTGTCAGTTCTTCGTCCATGTCATACCCCTTTATATATTGCCAACCGAAAAATCATTTTCCAGCAAGCGATTACGCGCCACATCCAGCAACGCCTTGCCGCCAATACGATCATGGCTATCCAGATCGACCAGTTTTTCCAACATTGCCTGTCCGATTTCGAGGTTGCCCAAACGCAGATTGATATAACCCGCCGCCTTCAACACCATCAGATAAAAACGCACCAGACCCATCGAACGCATCACCCCGGCACCCACATTCGCCACAAGCAGATAACGCCAGGTATCGGGAAATTCCAGTCTGCGACCGACTATCGCCAATGTGCTCTCTGCCACCAGCAATGCATCTTCCAGACGATGCTGATAGAAGTAGTAACGGTATAACGCCACCCTCACCGTCAGATGTTGCGGTGCCAAAAAGTTGGCACGCAGCAACATCAACTCGGCCTCATCCCTGCCGTAACTTTCCGCCGCACCGGCAAGCAGCTTTTCGACTTCCTCGCTAAGAGGTTCGTCGAAATACATCTCGGCCATTTCAAAATCCAGCAAGTCCATATCATTCTTTCCCGATTTATTCTTTGCGAATAACCCTTGCAACTTCCGTGCCGCAAAGGTCATCTGCTTCACAGGTGCGGCATTGCCCTTCCACAGCGGCACCCTGTTTGTGCAATTGTTTTTCCAGCATTTCGATACGCTCCATCAAACAGGCAATTGCTCGCCCTACCGGATCGGGAATCAAATGGTGATCCAGATTGATGCCGTAAATATTTTCCGCATTCGCTTCTTCAGTACGCAACACGATCTTGCCGGGTATACCGATCACAGTACGGTGTGCGGGTACATCCTTGACCACTACCGAATTCGCACCGACGCGCACCTGTTCTCCCAGCGTAATCGCACCCAGTATCTTCGCGCCCGCACCTACCACGACGCCGTTACACAACGTAGGGTGGCGCTTGCCCTTGTTCCAGGTTGTCCCGCCCAATGTGACGCCGTGATACAGCGTCACATCGTTACCGATCTCGGCGGTCTCGCCGATCACCACACCGGCACCGTGATCGATAAAGAATCGTCGCCCTATGGTCGCTCCCGGATGAATATCGATATTGGTCAACAAACGTGCAAACCATGAGAGCATGCGCGCCGGAAAGCGCCACCCCCCGACCCAGAGCCGGTGCGCGATACGCTGCATCAAAATGGCATGAACACCGGGATAGGTGCTCAGCACTTCAAGACGGGAACGCGCAGCCGGGTCGCGTTGAAATACGCAGTTCACATCTTCGCGCAACAACTTGAGTATCGAAGGTGATTCCTGCCTTACATTGATTCCGTCCAGAACCTCTTCCATTTCATTCTCCTGCATGTGCTCAGGCGGCCAACATACCGGGCTGATTGCGCCCGATATACCGCTGGTAAAGTGACAACAATTCCTGATCGGCAGGTGATCGCTTGGCACGCTCCGCGAATGCACGAATATCCGGCAGTAGCGCACGCGCTTCAACCTGGCTCAAAAACAGCCCCATCGTGGCATAGGCAGCAATGATGCCGTGTGTGCCGGAATGTTTGCCAACCACCAGTTTGTGACGACGCCCTACTTCCGACGGGTCGAAGCCCTGATAGTTGTCGGGATCCTTCAACAAGCCATCGACATGTATGCCTGCCTCATGGGTAAACACGCCCTCCCCGACCAGACTCTTCTGCCAATGCACCGGGCGGCCCGATGCCGTCGCGACTTTTTCGGAAAGCACAGGGAAATGCGTCAGATCGATGCCGGTCTGAAATTGATAAAGCTTGTTCAAGCCCAGAGCCACTTCTTCCAGCGGCGCATTTCCGGCACGTTCGCCCAGTCCGTTGACCGTGGTATTGATATGCGTCGCCCCCGCTACCGCTGCGGCCAGACTATTCGCCGTCGCCAGCCCGAGGTCATCATGCGCATGCATTTCCAGTTCCAAATCCACCGCATTACGCAGTGCAGTAATCGCCTTATGCACTCCGAACGGCTCCATGACCCCCAGCGTGTCGGCAAAACGCAAGCGACGCGCTCCACCCGCCTGGGCCGCTTCCGCCACTTGCAACATAAATTCGGGATCGGCACGCGAGGCATCTTCGCAACCGACGATCACCTCCAAGCCCCGGTCATAGGCGTAGGGAACCAGCTCATGGATCGTCTGTATCACCCACGCCCTATCCTTTTTCAGCTTTTTCGACAGATGAACATCGGAAACCGGGATGGAAATATCTATCATCTGCACATCGAGTTGCTCGCAGAGATCAATATCCTCCTTGCACATACGACTCCAGACGATCAGCTTGGCATTCAAGTCCAACGCCGCAACCGCGTTAATGCTTTCGCGTTCTTCATGCCCCATCGCCGGTATGCCGACTTCCAGTTCCGGTACGCCCATCGCATCGAGTTGACGGGCGATTTCCAGCTTTTCTTCCCGCGTGAACGAAACCCCGGCGGTTTGTTCCCCGTCGCGCAAAGTCGTATCGTCAATAATGATGGTGCGGGACATGATTCACTCCTTAAGCGTAAGTGGGTGCGAATGCCTTATCCGGCTCGGCTGCTGGGCCATCGCCATCCCAGTACGGGGACAGTTTGCGCAACTGCGCGATGATTTCCGGCACAACCTGTATCACGCGATCCACTTCATCCTCGGTGTTGTAACGCGACAACGAGAAACGCACCGTGCCATGTGCAGCGGTATAGGGGATGCCCATCGCACGCATCACATGGGAAGGCTCCAGCGAACCGGACGTACAGGCCGAACCCGAACTCGCCGCGATGCCAAACTTGTTCAGCAGCAACAAAATCGCCTCGCCTTCGATAAACTCGAACGCAATATTGCTGGTATTAGGCAGACGGTCATCGGGATTGCCGGTCACAAATGAACGTGGCACCTTGGCCAGAATTCCTGCTTCCAGCTTGTCACGCAGGCGTGCCACTACGGTGTTCTCATACTCCATCGCTTCCAGCGCCATCTCGGCGGCCTTACCCAAGCCGACTATCGAAGTCGAATTCTCGGTTCCGGCACGACGACCGCGTTCCTGATGACCACCGCGCAACAACGGACGGAAACGCACACCGCGTCTCAGATACAGCACACCGATACCCTTGGGTGCATGCAGCTTGTGGCCGGATACGGACAACATGTCGATCTTGGTATCTTTCAGATTCAATGGCACCTTACCCACTGCCTGCACCGCATCGGTATGGAACATCGCACCCGCCGCATTTGCCATTTCAGCCATCTCGATGACCGGAAAAAAAGTCCCGGTTTCATTGTTTGCCCACATCACCGACACCACCGCAACCTGATCGGTAAGCAGCTTCCGGTATTCATCCAGATCAAGACGACCTTTTTCATCCACTGCAAGGTAATGCACCTTGTAACCTTCCTTTTCCAGCCAGGCACACAGCGTCAACACCGCCGGATGCTCAACCGTGGTCGTGATGATTTCCTTGCGTTCCGGCTGCGCCTTCAACGCGGAAAGAATCGCTGTCGAATCCGACTCCGTACCGCAGGATGTAAAAATTATCTCGGAATCGTGCTCGGCACCGAGCAATTCCTGAACCTGCATACGCGCCTTCTTGATCGCCAGCCCGACCTTGTTGCCGAAACTGTGCATCGAAGATGGATTGCCGAACTGCTCGGTAAAGTACGGCAGCATGGCTTCCACTACTGCCGGATCAACGCGAGTAGTTGCGTTGTTATCGAAATATATTCCTGTCATGTCTTGCTCCTTAATTTTTAAGCCCCCTCGCCCGCAGGCGGGAGAGGAGAGTTAACCCTTCATCGCCCTGGTCAGCGAACTCACCTTGGTCGGAACAATCTTGATGAACTCTTTCAGTTCTTCCATCAATTTTTGTTGGATTCCTTGCAGTGTCAGTGCTTCCATCTGACATCCCGCACATGCACCGGTCATGTTGACGTAAATAGTTTTGCCATCCACATCCACCAATTCAATATCGCCGCCGTCACGCTTCAGTTGCGGACGCACCGACTCCAGCACAGCCTCAATCCGGCGTATGCGTTGCAGATTGGTCATGCCTGTCGGAGCCGCCTCTTCCTTGCCTACCGAGCCGGGCTTGAAAGACTCACCGCGTTCGCTCATCACTTTTGCCAGAATTTCTTCGATGCCTTCATGACAGGAAGAACAGCCGCCACCCGCCTTGGTGTAGTTGGTCACATCCTGAACCGAACTCAAATCATTGGCGCGTATGGTTTCTTCGATCATCACCGCATCGATGGCAAAGCATTTACAGACCAGCGCGCCTTCTTCGTGATCGTCGCTCCATACTTCGCCGCGATAATTCGCGACAGCCGCTTGCAACGCTTCACGACCCATCACCGAACAGTGCATTTTTTCCGGAGGCAGACCATCCAGATAATCGGCGATGTCCTGATTACTAACCTTTAATGCTTCATCCAGCGTTTTGCCCTTGATCATCTCGGTCAGCGCAGAAGAAGACGCAATCGCCGAACCGCAACCAAAGGTCTGAAAATGCGCATCCAGAATAATGTCGGTCTCAGGATCAACCTTCAGCATCAGACGCAACGCATCGCCGCAACTGATCGAACCGACATCACCTACTCCGTTCGCATCCGCCAACACACCCGCATTGCGCGGTTGAAAGAAATGCTCCTTGACCTTGTCCGAGTAATCCCACATGACGCGCTCCTTATGCTGAAAAAGATGAACCGCATGCACAACTGGCGCTGGCATTCGGGTTGTCGAATTTAAAACCACTACCGTTCAGGCTATCGACAAAATCAACCGTCACGCCCTCCAGCAACGGCGCAGAAAGCGGATCAACCAGCAAGGTCACCGCGCCGTACTCCAGCACCGTATCGTCCTCGCTCTTTTCCTGCTCAAGCGACATCCCGTATTGAAAGCCGGAACAGCCTCCACCGGAAATAGCAATCCTCAAACCGGCTACAGCCGTATCGGAACCTTTTATAAATTTCTCTACAGCAGAGAGTGCATTGGGTGTCATGTTTATCATTTCCAGCTCCTATCAGGGTATTTGTGCCAGATACATCGCAATCTCTGTGCCAGCAAAAAGCAACAAAGCTAACCCACTGTTTAATTACAACATTAATAAAAGTATTCGCCCAACTCCCCTGTCTGATTCATGACGCGCAATGACCGATGTAAGCTTTACGACAAAATATTTGGAGGGATTGGGGACATGTAGATGTAGTAACATCAGATTGGATGTGGTGAGTATTGCGAACCGCATCTATCGCGGATGAAACGGTCATTAGCAATTGGGGAGCTTGATCAGGACATAACAGATAGAGTGCGGCGGCACGACGCCGCTTTTCGCAGCAACATCACAGCGTAATGGCGCGGTCATGCTCGCGCACTCCAGTTAATTTTGAGTGTGACTCAACACAAGCCAATGGAGTGCGGCGGCACGACACTGCAATTACTGACACTCCTCTCCCCCTATCGCACCCGGCTGGTGCGACACTCCATTTCAGTGCCCCCAATTGGTGCGGCATATACAAAAAATCAACATTCGTCATCTTGAATCTACATATTCCACTGCAAATTCAATACTGGCACGTGTATTGCTTTGATGGAGACAGGAAAATCATTTCATCCTGCAAACAACTAAAAAAGGAACCATCATGTCACACAGCAAATTACTGAACACCCTGATCCTGACTGCTCTGGCATTGCCTAGCATTGCAATGGCTGAAGAAGCCTCCCCGTTTACAGCCAATGTAACCGTAGCAAGCGACTACCTATTCCGTGGCATCTCGCAAACAGGCGCCAATCCAACGATTCAGGGTGGATTTGATTATGCGCATGAGAGTGGATTTTACGCAGGCATGTGGGGTTCAAACATCAGTTGGTTGAGCGATGCGAACATTGCCAGCAATGCCAGCTTCGAACTGGATACCTACTTCGGTTTCAGCAGCAGCTTTGCAGAAGACTTTACTTACAATGTCGGCTTCCTGCGTTACAACTACCCAGGTAACTATGGCGCAAATACCAAGGCCGACACCGATGAAATTTACGGTTCGCTGGGTTACAAATGGCTGACTGCCAAGTATTCCTACAGCTTGGGTAACACGTTTGGTATTCCTGCTGCCAAGGGTACCAACTACCTTGAAGTGGCCGCCAGCTATACCTTTGACGATGCCGGTGTGACCTTGGGTGCGCACTATGGCAAACAAGTCTACAAGGGACCGAATGCAGGGGTTGGCGCAACCAGCCTGGACTACAGCGATTACAGCCTCAGCGCCTCCAAGGATTTGGGCGGTTATGGATTGGGACTGAAATACAGCAAAACCAACGCCACCCCGGCGTATACCGTTTTGGGTAAAGACCTGGGCAAAGGCACTGCCGTGCTGTCCCTGTCTCACTCGTTCTAATTCAACACCGGGCGGGAAGTATCCCGCCCCCACAAGGAGATTGTCATGAAAATGGTTACCGCAGTTATCAAACCGTTCAAGCTCGACGAGGTGCGTGAGGCGTTGTCCGCGATTGGCGTACAGGGCATTACCGTGACCGAGGTCAAGGGGTTTGGCCGTCAGAAGGGACACACCG
>JBBRAJ010000036.1:0-14458 GCA_038206935.1 Burkholderiales bacterium | reverse complement strand
CGCGATCGAATCGGTGAACATGAGTCTGAGGAAAATAACCAAAAACCGAGGATCGTTCCCCAGCGATGAGGCGCTACTGAAACTGTTTTACCTGGCCATCAACAACATCAGCAAAAAATGGACGATGCCGATTCGGGATTGGAAAGCTGCCCTGAACCGGTTTACTATCCTGATTGAGGATCGGATGCCGCAGCAGTAAACGAAATCCGTTTACACAAAATTCTGCACACCCTCTTCTCCGGGCCATGAAAAAGCTGTACGTCTCCGAGCCAGACGAGATGGAATTCATGGATCATCTGATTACATCGTCCTTCAATCTCGTCTCGTGTATCTATGGGAGTGTCTATTTTCCAACGTATTCTAACAATCTCAAGGAAGTCGCCCGGTACCTTGGATACAGCTGGGCTTGGCCGCACGCCTCAGGCGCAGCGGCCATTCTATTGCGTAAGACATGGGAGCTCTCTGCGCGGAGTGATGTCAAGATACTGCTTATGGATTACAACATGGACGATTGTCGGGCCGCCGCAGTGGTATCAGACGTGCTGACGCGCATATGCGCAGGCGGTCCGTCTGCACCCGATTCGATCGATGTAAAATCACTTGAAGTTGGATTTCAGCGGACGTTTGGCAAGTTTGACTCAGCGCTGCCAGAATTCGACCAGATCAACTCCGCCGCGTACTGGGACTACCAGAGGTCTAAAGTCTTCGTGCGTACGGACAAGGGCGTGCGGCGAACGATCGGAAAATCTGAACACCGCCGGATTACCTCGCGAACCGAAAAGGAAATTACTATCGACGATGCGCCGGCAAAGTGCCCAAGATGTTCCGCGACAAAATTTTGGAGATATCCTCCGAGTAGATCAAACGTCGTTTACGACCTGAGGTTCTCGGTCAATGGAGTTAAACGTTGGGTGATAAAATATCGTTATGGTCAATACAAGTGCAAAGAATGTCATGCTGAATTGACCATTTATCATAGAGCATCGACATATGGCCCGAATTTGCGAGCTTTCTTGGTCTACCTTGTGATCGAGCTGCTACTTTCCAACCGAAAGGCGGCCGAGCATGCATCCCTGCTGTTTGATCTGCGTCTGACCAAAAGCATGGTGAGCCAAATTAAATCAGAGATGGCCGAGAAATACGCACCAACCTACCAGTCCATTCTGAAACAAATCGCTAGAGGAAACCTGATTCATGCTGACGAGACTAAGGGTGTCGTCTTGGGAGGGGGCCATTATGTGTGGGTATTCGCAAACATGACGAGTGTCGCATACGTCTATTCGGAGTCGAGGGAGTCTGCCATCCTAGAAGACCTGTTGGAGGGCTTCAAAGGGGTGCTCGTCTCTGACTTCTATGCGGCATACGATTCGGTGCCCTGCCCCCAGCAGAAATGCCTCATCCACTTGATGCGCGACATCAACGAGGACCTTAACAAGAATCCGTTCGACGAGGAGCTCAAAACAATCGCCGGACGTTTTGGCGTGCTGCTTCGCGAAATTGTCGAAACGGTCGACCGGTACGGATTAAAGGCTCGGCACTTAGGTAAACACCGCAGGTCTGCAGAAGGATTCATCGAGCACGTCGCCGGGATGAATTGCGCAACCGAGGTCGGACGGGCACTCCAGAAACGCATCGAGAAAAACAGGGACAAATTATTCACGTTCCTGTTATATGATGGTGTGCCGTGGAATAATAACAATGCTGAGCATGCCGTCCGAGCCTTCACTCGCCTGCGGAACGTCATCGGCACGAGTTCTCCGAAAGGGACGCGCGATTACACCACACTACTTAGCATCCAGCAGACTCTGCGTTATCGAGGGCGAGAGTTTCTAGAATTTATGCGATCGGGAGAGATGGAAATCCCAAGTTAGTTTTCGATTTAAGAGAGGTCTCTTTCCCTACCAGAGTTAGTTTTTACCTGCGTAAAGTTGGTTCGTAGAAATAAGAAGCGGGCATTACGACGCGATTATTCACCAGATTGCTTGCGTCGAAATGGCCGAGAATCTGACTAACGGTAATACTGATTATCGTTAGCTGATAAAAATGTAGCGCACATTGACCCATTGACCGGGAAAAATGGGATTGCTATACGGCCCAATTCTCCAAACGCAACCCCGGTACTCGCTCAAACTCGCGGGTGTTGTTTGTAACCAATATCGTATTGGTTGTTAGCGCATGAGCCGCAATCATCGTATCGAGACTTCCAATTGGCAGCCCACGTCGTTCAAGATCAGTACGCAAGTCACCGTAGTGCCAAATTGCAGATTCATCGAATGGCAGAATTTCAAGCGCCGATAAAAACATTTCCAGCGCCTGACGATTTCGTACCGAGCCACTTTTCGCAACTCCAAACGCCAACTCTGCTGCTGTTACGCTAGAAATGACAATATCCCCCAATCGTTCTTGCCGGAAGCGTGCCAATACTTTTTCTGGACGTGAATTTATGACATAAATGCAGATGTTGGTATCGAGCATGTAGATCAAAACGTAATCTCCTCACGTTCTTGCACACCAGGTTGTTCACGATCAATCTGGAATCCCGGTTCAAAAGCATCTAGCGCCGCATCAAGCATCGCCCATGAATCATTGAGCGGCATTAACAAGACACCATTGCCAAAGTGTTTTACAACGACCTCTGTACCCTCAAAACGATACGCTTTGGGTAGTCGGACAGCTTGGCTGCGACCCGACTGAAATATACGTGCGGTATCCATAATTTATTCCCCTAGAACTAGATATATACCAATGATAGTCATCATAGAGAAAAAACGCAAACTCGTATGATGACCATCCGGTATTACTGTCCAAACTAAAGATTGCTCGACAATCCTCGCCACTAAAAATGATCTTCGGGATTATCGCTCTGCGCTTGTATATTTGGAGCATTGAGGCCCAACAATTTGTTAACCAACTCAATGTGCTTACCTTGCGGGAGAACAGTGCCCCTATGGTAGACAATGACCTTGGCACCGTTTCGGAAGACTAACTGTATTCCATATTGGATTGACTTTTCTTCATCTAAAATGAAACCAGAGTCTTGAAGTGATTTTAATACCTGTTCTTTTTTCATTGTGTGTATCCTTATCTTAATGATCAATTGACGTATGTATTACTAGACAGAGCAGATAGTTGTCCTGTCAGTTAGTGTTTACAGTTTTGATAATCACTAAAATTGTGATGATGGCTTGATGTGCTAGGAGCTGGTGGTCGGAGTGCTGGGTATGATTTCTGCTGCTTGGCTAATGCAGTCTTTGCTCATGTGTGTAATTTGTGCCGGTTTTCCGGCACCACGCGACCATTCGAAAGTATCGATAGAATATCAGGGGCGATTCCGCTTCATCGTATAGAAGTATCGAAGTCTCAATGAATAAAGACAAAGGACTCCATGTATCTGGCTGTCAAACAGCGTGCAAAACTTTCCAGATTTGGGGTGGGAACAGCGTCCAATAGTTTCCACCCTGGTATGTAATCATCCGGCGTTTAAGCCGGGGAATCTGGAGTGTTTTACATGGACATCATTTACGAAATACGCCGACGCTATTCGGTGCAGAAACAAGCCGTTTCAACCATTGCCCGCGAGATGGGTTTATCCCGCCCGACCGTCCGCAAACATCTCAATACCGTCGAGGAACCGAAATACGAACGAAAGCAGCCTGCCTCACCCATGTTGGGGAAATTCGAGTCACAACTAACCGATTGGTTGGTCGAAGAAGCCAAACTCCCCAAGCAACGTCGCCGAAGCGCCCATCGTTTATTTGAAGGATTGCAGGAAGTTGGCTATCAAGGCGCTTATGACAGCGTGCAACGCTTCGTCAAACGCTGGAAATCCGGCAATATTGGCCCAAAAGTGACGGAAGCTTTTGTGCCGATGGTGTTTGCTCCGGGTGATGCCTGTCAGTTTGACTGGAGTCAGGAGCAGGTTGAGCTGGGTGGCATTGTGCAGACCATCAAGGTGGCCCATTTCCGCATGGCCTACAGTCGCCAAATGTTCGTAGCCGCTTACCCACGAGAAACACAGGAGATGGTGCTGGATGCACACAATCGCGCCTTTGCTTTTTTCGGCGGTGTACCGGCACGCCTGATCTACGACAATCTTAAAACGGTGGTCGATACCGTTTACACCGGCAAGGAACGCCAGTTCAACCGGCGCTTTTTAACGTTGGCCAATCACTACCTGTTTGAGCCGGTCGCCTGTACTCCCGCATCGGGATGGGAGAAAGGACAGGTCGAGAATCAGGTGGGCAACGTGCGCGAATGGTTGTTTACGCCACTAGCTCGCTTTGTTTCCTTTGCCGAACTTAATGAGTGGCCGGCCACCCGCTGCCGTGAACTAGCAGAGCGCAGCCATCCCACACAAAGTCAGCGCACTATCGCCGCCTGCTTTGCCGATGAGCAGCCATTGCTGCGGCCTGTCACGGCACACTTTGATGGCTATGTTGAACAGATGTTGCGCGTCTCCTCGACCTGCCTAGTCAGAGTAGATCGCAATCGTTACAGCGTGCCAGCCAGCGCGGCCGGTCAGGCCGTTTCTGTGCGTACCACAGCGGATCAAATTCATATTGTGACGCAGGGTGCAGTGATTGCAGCACACGCCCGACGGTTTGGCCGCGACCAGTTGATTTGCGACCCGTGGCATTATCTGCCGATTTTGGACAAGAAGCCCGGTGCGCTACGCAATGGCGCGCCCTTTGTCGCTTGGGATTTACCGATGTCGATTCAGGCCGTGCGTGACCGAATTCTGAAACAACCCAAGGGGGATCGCGCGTTTGTTGAGTTACTGATCATGGCAGGCGAAGCGGGACTGGATGCGCTGACCGTGGCATGCGAATTGGCACTTGAAAGCGGCGTAATCAGTGCCTCGGTCGTGATGAACGAGTTACGTCGTCTGATCTCGCCCGATTTGCCCACATCAGCGAACAACGTACCGGATGGCATTACCCTGACGATAGAGCCATTGGCCAACTGCCAGCGTTATGATCATTTGCTGGGAGCACGCAATGTCCATTGATTACGCAACCCATTTAAAAGCGCTACAACTCTACGGCATGGCTACCGCTTGGAATGAATTGCAGGCAGAGAAACCGAAGCAGGCACATCGTCCGGAAGTCTGGATGGAACGTCTGATTACGGCCGAACAAACCGACCGCCAACTCAAAAGTCTGCGTTACCAGCTCAAATCAGCTCGATTCCCGATCCACCGTGATCTGACTGGCATAGATTGGACTGAAACGCCGCTGTCACAGGCCGTCGTTGAGCAACTGGCAAGTGCCGCCTTTATGGAGACCGCGCATAATCTGATTCTGGTCGGTGGCACGGGCACGGGGAAGTCTCATCTGGCGACCGCCATCGGGGTAGCGGCAATTCATCATGGCAAACGGGTGCGTTTCTTCAACGCGGTCGATCTGGTCAATCAACTGGAACGAGAGAAAACGATGGGGCGAGTCGGCTATCTGGCCAAACAACTTTGTTTGGTCGATGCCGTCATTCTCGATGAATTGGGCTATTTACCGTTCCCAGCATCGGGCGGTGCAATGCTGTTTCACCTGATTAGTCAGCTTTACGAAAAAACCTCGCTGATCATCACCACGAATCTGTCGTTCGGCGAATGGGTGCAGGTCTTCGGTGACGCAAAAATGACCACCGCCTTGCTAGACCGCCTCACTCATCATTGCGAAATTCTTGAAACTGGCAACGATTCCTACCGCTTCAAGCAACGTAAAAATCGCTCTCAACAGGCCGGAAAAGTGGAAACAATTGGACGCTGACAAGTGGAAAGTATTGGGCGCTGATTGACATTGAATGGGTAATGAAACGATGGCGGTATTTACTTTGCCATTTGCTTTTCGCGAATTTCATCCAGTGATTTGCAGTCTATGCACTGAGTTGCAGTCGGGCGAGCTTCAAGGCGGCCTAGGCCGATTTCAATCCCACAATTCTCGCAATAGCCATAATCATCTGCATCAATTTTGCTGATCATCTCGTCAATTTTCTTGATAAGTTTACGCTCGCGGTCACGGTTGCGTAATTCAAGACTTATGTCAGACTCTTGTGTTGCACGATCATTAGGGTCGGCGAATACGGTTGCTTCGTCCTGCATGGTATGCACGGTACGATCAATATCTTCACCTAACTCGGCCTTCATTCCAGACAGGATGCGGCGAAAATGTTCGCGTTGTTGCAGGTTCATGTATTCCTCGCCTTCTTTGAGTTGATACGGGGCGACGGATTTGAATGATGATGCCGACATTACATTTCTCCAACGTGAAAAAATTAAGTCCGCTTTAATACCAGAAAGGGCGTATTAAGGCAATCTTATTTACATATTTTGATAAATTAGCGCACTGCAAGCAGCAAAAATAGACTGGGGCGCTTGTTTATATCAATGGATGGCATTGATTTCCATTTGGCAATCGTGCGCGTATATATTTGTTCTTCTGGCATGCTGATGTCGGTAGCAATGCAAAGTTGAGTTTGTGGGCGGCATTGGCTTAGTAATGCATTGAAAAGTTTTTCATTGCGGTACGGAGTTTCGATGAACATCTGAGTTTGCTTGCGGCTTGCCGATTCATTCTCCAATGTTGAAATCATTTTGTTTCTTTCGGGTTCTGAAATTGGCAGATAGCCATGAAAGGCAAAGCTTTGACCATTCATTCCTGATGCCATAAGCGCCAGCAGGATAGAAGACGGGCCAACCAGTGGAATCACGCGTATGCCCTTGCGATGCGCTAGGTTGACTAGTTCTGCGCCTGGATCGGCGACACCGGGGCAGCCTGCTTCCGAAATAATACCGGCATCATGGCCAGCCAGTAACGGAGCAAGCAGTGCGGAAAGTTCATCGGGTCTTGTGTGTTCGTTAAGTGTGGAGAAATGCAGTGACTGAATAGGACTCGGGTGTTCGAGAGCGGAAAGAAAGCGTCTGGCAGTTTTGGGTTGTTCAACTATGAAATGATTTAGCTGACGTGCGACGCTAATCGCAGATGTTGGCAGCACCAGTTCGGGCGGCATGTCGCCCAGTGGGCAGGGAATAAGATAAAGCGTACCGGTAGCCTGATTCATGGTTAAAAGAGCCTTATGTTTTCATTGCGTAACATTTCTGTCAGTAATATTAGTGGTAGACCTATCAGGGCATTCGGGTCATCGCCCCTCATGCTGCTCATTAACGCAATGCCTAAACCTTCAGATTTGGCGCTTCCTGCGCATTGATAGGGCTGTTCTTTGAGTAAATAGCCTTCAATCTCATTGTCTGTCAGATTGCGCAGCGTAACGAGATTTTCTGCTACTTCAGTCTGGATTTTCCCTGTTTTACTGTTGAGTAACGTCAGAGCCGTGTAAAAACAGGTGGTTTTACCCCGCATAGATTGCAGTTGTAAAACCGCATTGTCATGGGTGCGTGGTTTGCCAAGTTGTTTGCCGTCCAGAAGTGCGACCTGATCGGAGCCGATAATCAGTGCGTCGGGGTAGTCGTCTGCAACGGCGCGTGCTTTTTTCTGTGATAAGCGCAGGGAAGTCTCGCGAGCAGACTCATCAGGAAGAGGAGTTTCATCTACGTCAGGGTTTGCGGTAATAAACGGGAGTTGCAATCGTTTTAGCAATTCATATCGGTAGGGCGAACTGGAGGCTAATATGAGTAACGGGGAATTCAATACGGTTCCTTAAATGATCGAAGGTTGAAATTTTGCAGCATATATTTGCAGAATAGGTAAAGGTGGCAAGTAACCTGCGCGGGGAAATCCCCTGTCAAGCAATGTGTAGTAGGATTATCAGATGTATTTGAGAATCTTTTGCATAGATTTTTGACAGATTGCATTGAAAAATATATCATGCGCGGCTCATGTACGCACGACCTTTCATAGATAGCCTCGAATTTGCCCGTAGCGGCATGCAAATAAGCGCAGAAATGCCCTTTGCCGATTTTCCGCGTCTAGTTGATCTGTTGAGTAATACACAGGGTATTTTGAAATATTCCGTTCAAGGTGAGCTGGATGTGAATGGTTATCCCGTACTGGATATAACTATGACTGGGCAATGTCAGCTATGTTGTCAGCGATGCATGAATGCGCTGGAATATCCGATCAACTATCATTCGCGCTTAATGTTGTGTGATCAGGCTGCGCTTGATGCACTGGACGAGGAAGGTGATGATGAGGTGGATGGAATTCTGTCCGATCCGAATCTGGATGTGCTAGCGTTGCTGGAAGAAGAGATTTTGTTAAGTTTGCCGATCGCACCAAAACATAAGTTGGGTGATTGTCAGATGGCAGAGGGTAGCGATATGCAAAAGAATATACAACATCCTTTTGCTGTATTAGAAAAATTGAAACGTAGCATTTAATTAGATTTATCCAAGGAGTTATAGCATGGCCGTTCAGCAAAATAAAAAATCCCCATCCAAGCGCGGTATGCATCGCGCCCATGATTTCCTGACCAATCCTGCAACAGCGATTGAACCTACAACAGGTGAAAATCATTTGCGTCACCATATCAGCCCAAATGGTTACTATCGTGGCAAGAAGGTAGTCAAGACTAAAGGCGAATAAGTTATTGCGCAGCCGTTCGATTTCTATACTTGATAATCACGGCTGTGTTTCTTCTGTCGAACTTGACTATTCTCAATCAGCGCGTTGATTGCAGGCTTATTTGAATTGCAATTTAGAGATTTTCTCTTGCGTAATTTCCCAGTGCATAATTTGCCGGAGTTGCGGCTGCTTTTTCGCGTCCTGGTTTTGAGTCTTCCCAATCCAAGGAAATCCTAGTGGATGTTACATTAGCCATAGATGCGATGGGAGGCGATCACGGAACTTCGGTCACCCTTCCTGCTGTAATCGAATATCTAGAGCAATATTCCCGTGACACGATTATTCTTGTTGGCAATCAAGTTGCTATTGAAAGCGAATTGAGCGCCTTGGGAATTTCGGTTAACGGTAAGCCTTTTGGCTCGCGTTTGCGCATACATCACGCCTCTCAGGTAGTGGATATGGACGAGCAGCCTCAATCAGCCTTGCGTGGAAAAAAAGATTCTTCCATGCGCGTAGCAATCAATCTGGTTAAAAACAATGAGGCATCCGCCTGCGTTAGTGCTGGAAATACCGGCGCATTGATGGCGACGGCGCGCTATGTGCTGAAAACCATACCAGGCATTGATAGACCTGCCATAGCTTCTTATCTTCCTACCAAAAAAGGCCGTGTTTGCATGCTTGATCTGGGGGCTAATACCGATTGTACTGCCGAGCATTTGTTGCAATTTGCGATGATGGGTTCGACCTTGGTTACAGCTTTGGAGCACAAGCCCAATCCTAGCGTAGGCTTGCTAAATATCGGCTCTGAAGAAATCAAGGGTAATGACGTGGTTAAGCAGGCCGGTCAGTTGTTGCGAGACAGTGATCTAAATTTCTATGGCAATGTTGAGGGCAATGACATTTTCAAAGGTACGACGGATTTAGTAGTCTGTGATGGATTTGTCGGTAATGTGGCGCTGAAGACAGCCGAAGGGGTTGCCAAGATGATGGGCGGCTTTTTGAGTGATGGCTTTCGCGAGAATCTGTACACGAAACTGGCTGCTTTGATTTCGATGCCGGTACTAAAGGCATTTAAACATCGTCTTGATCATCGCCGTTATAATGGCGCGAGTTTTCTTGGGCTCAGGGGGATCGTGGTTAAGAGTCATGGTTCCGCCGATGCGCTGGCTTTTCGATGTGCAATTGAGAAGGCCGCAGAGGAAGCACGAGGCGGTATGTTGGAACATATAACCGAGCATATTGAAAAGTGGCATCAAAAGCGTCAAATTTCTGAGTAAGGAGTTTCAGATGTATTCAAGGATTATCGGTACGGGTAGTTATTTGCCGACAAGGACGCTGACCAATTACGATCTGGAAAAGATCGTCGAAACTTCACATGACTGGATTGTAAGCCGCAGTGGCATACATGAGCGTCATATTGCTGCCGACGATGAGATGACCAGTGATTTAGCCTTACAGGCCAGTCGTCGTGCGATAGAGAAGGCTGGCATCAGTGCGGATGAAATTGATCTGATTATTGTTGCGACGACCTCTCCAGACCAGATATTCCCCAGCACGGCCTGCATACTTCAAGATAAATTAGGCATTAAGAATCATTGTGCCGCTTTCGATATGCAAGCGGTTTGCGGTGGATTTGTTTATGCATTGAATACGGCTGATTTGTACCTGCGCGGCGGGCAAGCCAAAACGGCATTGGTAGTCGGTGCGGAAGTGCTGTCTCGTATGCTGGACTGGACTGATCGTACGACATGCGTATTATTTGGCGACGGTGCCGGTGCAGTGGTGTTGCAAGTCAGCGAAGAGCCGGGAATTATTGCCGGCAAATTGCATGCGGATGGCACTCATCGCGGCATGCTGAAGGCGGATGGCAACATTCGTCATGGTGAGATACAGGGCGATCCGTTTATCAAGATGGATGGTCAGGCGGTATTCAAGTTTGCCGTTAAGGTGCTGAGTGAGGTGGTTGAAGAGGTGCTGGAGGAAAATAACCTATCCGGTTCTGATATTGACTGGTTGATACCTCATCAGGCAAATATTCGTATCATGGAAGCGACCGCGAAGAAGTTGGGTTTGAGCATGGAAAATGTAGTGGTCACCGTACCTTTGCATGGCAATACATCTGCCGCCTCCATTCCGCTGGCCTTGGATACGGCCGTTCGCGATGGTCGCGTCAAGCCGGGGCAGTACATACTGCTCGAAGCAGTAGGGGGCGGCTTTACCTGGGGTGCGGTGCTGATACGCTGGTAGTTTGCTATCCTTAGTTTAAGTAATTCAATATTGATTAATTTATTTCAGAAGAAAGTTTGGGTAACGACCTGATGCTTTCTCAAATATACGACTTATGACAAATTTTGCATTTGTATTTCCAGGGCAAGGTTCTCAATCGCGCGGTATGATGAATGGCTATGCCGACTTCAGGTTGGTACACGACACTTTTCTGGAAGCCACCGATGTGTTGAAGCAGGATATGTGGCAATTGGCCTGCGAGGGTACTGATGCAGAGCTTAATTCTACCGTTAATACTCAGCCGCTTATGTTGGCGGCAGGTGTGGCGGTTTACCGTGCATGGCAATCACAGAATGGTGCAACCCCAGCGATTCTTGCAGGACATAGTCTGGGTGAATACAGCGCGCTGGTTGCTTCGGGCGCAATCAGCTTTGCTGACGCATTGCCACTGGTTCGATTCCGCGCGCAGTGCATGCAACAGGCCGTTCCTGAAGGCGTGGGCGGCATAGCCGCGATACTCGGTCTGGATGATGAAATCGTTAGGGCGCTGTGCGTCGAAGGCGCTCAGGGTGAAGTTTTGGAAGCGGTAAATTACAATTCACCAGGGCAAGTTGTGATTGCCGGAAACCGCACGGCTGTCGAACGCGGCATGGCCTTGGCCAAGGAAAAAGGAGCCAAACGTGCCTTGATGTTGCCGATGAGCGTGCCATCGCATTGCAGTCTATTGAAGGGCGCGGCGGATCAGTTGCGCACCTATCTTGATGGTGTAACGCTGCATACACCCGCTATCCCGGTTTTGCATAATGCCGATGTGGCGGCCTATGACAATCCTGCCGACATTCGCGATGCCTTGGTAAGACAACTCTATTCTCCGGTACGTTGGGTCGAAACCGTGCTTGAATTCGGTAAGCGTGGTATCACGCATAATGTTGAATGTGCGCCGGGACGCGTGCTGGCAGGGTTGAATAAACGTATTGATACACAGCAGCAGGCGATGGCTATCAATGATGGTGCAGCGCTGAAACTGGCATTGACAACACTCGCTTAAGGAAAAAATATGGCACTGCAAGGAAAAATCGCGCTGGTAACTGGCGCATCCCGCGGTATTGGACAGGCTATCGCATTGGAACTGGGGCATCAGGGCGCGACGGTCATCGGTACCGCAACCAGCGACAAGGGTGCAGAAGCGATCACCGCTTATTTGCATGAGGCAGGTATTATGGGCCAAGGTTATGCGCTGAACGTTAATGATGTGGCGCAAACCGAGCAGGTATTGTCCGAACTGCGCAAACAATATGGTGATATCGCTATATTGGTGAATAATGCGGGCATTACCCGTGACAACCTATTGGCGCGCATGTCGGATGAAGAATGGGATGATGTGCTGGCAACCAATCTGAAATCGGTGTTCAGGTTAAGTCGAGCGGTGTTGCGTGCGATGATGAAGGCAAGAAGTGGGCGCATTATTAATATTTCCTCTGTGGTAGGCAGTATGGGTAATCCTGGTCAGGCTAATTACGCGGCATCCAAGGCTGGCATGATGGGATTTACTAAATCATTGGCGCAGGAAATCGGCAGTCGCAATATTACGGTGAACTGTGTCGCACCCGGATTTATTGATACCGATATGACGCAGGCGTTAGGTGAAGAGCAGCGTGCAAAACTGGTAGAGCATGTGCCCATGAAGCGTCTGGGCTCTCCTGCCGATATCGCCGCTGCCGTTGCATTCCTGTCCGGTCCCGGTGCAGATTACATTACGGGCGTTACCTTGCATGTCAATGGTGGCATGTATATGGAGTAGGCGGCAAGCATTGCTTGACTGAACCTTATGGGCATTGTTGTTGCCGCAACCCCTGATGATGAAAGAAGCTGCATGTGAAAGGTAATGGATTGAGGTAACGAATATTTTGGCGGTTTGATCCCGCAATCTATTGTGATCCGCCAAACTGATTCGTGCTCCAGATTGCCTCCATAGAGCGCGTACGTTAAAAGGGAAAAGGGCTGTTGTCGACTTATTGCCCTCAGGCAGTTTCGGGTCTGGTCCCCGCCATCTTCCACTTTTCGATTGTAATTGAAAGGATGGACGGAGGAATTATTAACAGAAATTCTCAAGCTCGTTATCGGATTCGATATTCGCTAGGCACAGATCACTGTCTGTGCATTTGTCGAAAAAATCTGACGGGCGATGCGTGTCGAGCAACGTCAACTTGGCGCGTTTAATCGAGATCGGTACAGTTGGTCAAATGGTGTCTTGTTCGTCTCTGATTAAGTGGTAATGGAAGTCTGGTATCTATAGGAAGAGTCCGTTCGCCGTACTGAAAACTGTAGGTATGCGCACGAAGATCGTCATTGCGCGGCACGTCAAAAAATGACCTTGAACGTAAGGCAGATTTCGGTGCTGCGTAATGGCTGGTCACTATGCCGCATGCCGGACTGTTCGCAATTCTTTGATCCTGCCATCGAAATTGTGAGAGTTGAGTCTGATTTCGCGGCGCGGTCGAAAGTATCGTGAATGGCCATACTCCTCGCGAAGTGTTCAAGCTTGCCAGTAGGTGGTTCATGGTTATTCGCGACGGGCTGATCGATTCGTCACAAGGCGAACTCACCGGCAGTCAGCGCCTGTGGATGGAAATTAGCACTGCATGGTAGTCTTCGGCAGTGTCGAAAATTTGGTATCTTTACCCAAGTTTAATACTACACAAAAAACATCATTAACTATCAGCCGATTACGACCAATAAGAAACTGTAGTGTCACTACAAACACGTTATTTGGGTTTATCTGATGAATTTTTATTCCTCCTGGCGCAGGGCTGATTCCCAGTGCACTATAAATTGCCATCAAATCGGGTTTGGCAACGGTGTATTTGCGAACATTCAAGGTGCGACCATTGCGCTGCCCAAATGAAGTGGTTTCGAGGCGCTGCACTCTCAGCGTTTCGCGCAGGCTGCCTTAGCTGTTATGAATACCCACTTGCTTCAATTTCGTCCGTAATACCTGTACGCCTGATAGGCCGGCACCGTGATGAACAAGTGTCCGTCAGTGCGCTCCTCTTTCTGATGGTACGCCGGACGCAAGCCCAGTTCGCCCCTTAGACTCCTGAATACACATTCCAGATTGAACAACATTGCCGAATTTACGAGGTGTCGATAAGAGGTATGGTTAAGACGTGAGCCATTGAAACGCAATATGGAGAATATGTGGTTGGACTATCAATTTACCGCCGTTATTGCTCCCGCCGCATTTGAACGTCAATACGATGAAAATAAGTTGCCAGCATTAGTGCATTATTGTCCATTATGAGCGACATAACTCACATTGATACCCAATCTAAGGCGTAGACGACCATTGCCATTGCAAAGTTCAGAGTAGCTTTAACCATAGAAAAAATTAAAAAAAGAATATAACGTTTGACGTGATGAGAGGGCTTTGCTATAGTTCTATTTCGCTGACGCGGGGTGGAGCAGCTCGGTAGCTCGTCGGGCTCATAACCCGAAGGTCATAGGTTCAAATCCTGTCCCCGCAACCCAGTAATCTGGCAGCGCAAAGAATTTAGTAAATGTATCAAAAGAGTCGCTTGACAGAAGTTTTTTAGTCTCTATAATGCGCACCTCTTCGCTGAACGGCACGGCCGGATTAGCTGCTCTTTAAAAAAATAATTGAACAACCGACGAGTGTAGGTGCTTGGTATTTGGTATGTTGATGAAGTCTTCGGATG
>JBBRAJ010000035.1:0-15840 GCA_038206935.1 Burkholderiales bacterium | reverse complement strand
CCCACGTGGCGAACATCACCGTCAGGCCATCCCTGAAAATGAACATCAACAACAGCAATGCCACGGCTATTGATGTCCAGACCAGCGGCGTTTCCTTCCAGACGCGCAGGACAGCTTCGTTCGTATTCTTCATTCGCACCTATCTCCATCGACACAGCGTATCGCTACGCAGCATTCGGGCCACACCCGACGGCATCCGCAGCACTATCCCCTCCGTCATGCCGATATCAGGCATGACTCAATATTTTTTGTACGGCCGCAGAAACAGAAAATTGATCTTTCAATAACTGGTACGCATTATGCCCCATCTGCGCCCGCAGCTCGGCTGAATGGATGAGCTGCAGCGCGTGCGCTAACAGCGTCTCATCGTCACCATTCACGCTAACAAACCCGGCGCCCGCCACAGTGATGACGGCCTCAAGATCATTGCCCCCGTTAACGCTGCCCAGAATCGGCAACGACTGCTTCATGTAGCCCAACAACTTGCCGGGAAAATTATGGGTCTTGTGATCCCGGTGCAAACTGAAAAGCCCCACGTCGAACGCCGAAAGCATCTGTTCGTATTCGACCTGATCGACCGCAGGCAGGTAAGTAATATTTGTCAGCTTGTCAGCCTGGATAGCGCGCTCTATCAGCGCCACCTCATCGCCCTTGCCGACAAAAATGAAATGGGCGGTGGGCGCATCCCTCAACGACTTTGCCAGCCTGACCAGATTCATCATGTCCTGAGCATGGCCAATATTGCCGCCGTAAAAGAAAACCACCTTGCCCGCCAGACCCAGCTTTTCCCGGTAGACACTGTTCCTCGCAGGCAAAGACTCAAGCGAAGACCAGTTGTACAGCACATCCAGCCGGGGCGAATACTTCCCCGATTTTGCGAAATACGACAAATTCGATGGCGACTGCACGGCAATCACACTGGCGGCGTTGTAATTAATCAGCTCGAATAGCCGGAAATAAAAATACACCGGCGAATATTTTTTAATCAGCCCGTTATCCACTACCCACTGCGGAAAAATATCGCGCAGGATCAGGAAAGACCGGCATTGCCACAGGGTCTTCAGCTTATAGACCAACGGCCCGAAAAATATGGTCGGCGAATAGTAAACAATCAAATCATGAGGATTACGTTTGAAATAGTGACCCAATATTCGCCATGCCCTGAACGACAGCAACGTCTCATTGATCGCACGCCTGACCCTGGATACATTCTTGATGGAACCCGTCCGGTAACGCAGCACGCGCACACCATCCAGAACCTCAATCACAAACGGCTCGTTTAAAGTATCGTCCACCGTGCATACCGTCACCTCATGCCCCTGCGCAATACACGCCAGCGCAAGATCATGCATCATCCTTGCCGCAACCTTGATGCTGGCAGGCAGATAATCGTCAACGATCAGAAGCAGGCGCATGAAATCAGGACTGGTAATGCAGATAAAGATCGGGATGCGCTGCCATCCACGCATGCATGTCGATCAGCATGGTTTCATAGTCGGGCACAACGTAATCAAAATCCTGTCGGCTGCAGACCAGGCTCTTGTCCACCACATAGCCCTCCGCCGGGGTGATCGTAATGGTCTTGCCCCACACTGCGGCAAACAATTTCAGCAGATTGTATTTGGATATTTTTTCCCGGTAACACAGGTGATACAGACCGGCAATATTCTGCTGGATGAAAGCATGTGTAGCCTTTGCCAACTCCAGCGTCGTCACCCCCGACCAATACGCCTGCGCGTAGCCATGAATTTCCGATTGCTGTTTTAAAAACCAGTCCAGCAGGCCGGTGCCATTGCGCTTGAGCTCGGGCCCGATGATCGAGGTGCGGATGGTCAAATCCCGGTCGTTGATCACCTCGCCCAGCGCCTTGGTTCTGGCGTAGTTATCGTCGCCATCGCGGAACGCGCTCTCGCTGTAGCCGCCCTGCTTGCCCGAGAACACACAGTCCGTGCTGACATGTATCAGTTTGAAATTGATCTGTTTTCCGAGCCGTGAAAGGAAATGCGGCAGGTAGCTGTTGATCTGGATGGCCGTGCCAATATCGCTGGCCGATTTGCTGACCAGCACGCCGATGCAATTGATCACGACATCCGGCTGGATTCTCACCAGCGCTTGTTCAAGCGCCACAAAATCCAGCACATCAAGCAATTCGGTTGCACCGGCACACGCCTCGCGCGCCACACCGATCACCTCAAACTCATGGGTAGCGCGCAGATACGCCGCCATGATGTGCCCCGCCATGCCGGCGCACCCAAGCACCACCACCTTTTTCACGTCAGTATTCCTTCCACACGGTGCGGTTGATGTAATCCACATAACTGACGATGATTCTGACCACTTTTTTGGACACATTGTCCGCGTCATAATCCCCCACCAGACGCACCAGATTGCTGTTTTCGGTCAGTTGTTCGCTCACAATCCTGATGGCATCGAGTATGTCTTCGCTCAGCAGCCCGGCCATGATCAGCGTGCCTTCATCCATCCCTTCCGGGCGCTCGTGGGCTTGCCGAATCGTGATCGCCGGGAACCCCAGTATGGAGGACTCTTCCGTGATGGTGCCGCTGTCCGAAATGACGCAATAAGCATGCTGTTGCAGATGGATGTAATCAAAAAATCCCAGCGGTTTCATGAACTCGATCAAGGGGTCAAAATGGCAGTCGGTCAGCGCCTCGATCTTCTTGCGGGTACGTGGATGCGTTGAAACGATCACCCGCTTGCCGTAGGTTTGCGCAATAGCGTTGAGCGATTCCAGCAGATTTTTGAAATTGGTCTCGGAATCGATGTTTTCTTCGCGGTGCGCACTGACCACAAAAAAATCCCGGTCTGCCAATCCAAGGCTGTCCAGCACACCGGACGCCTCTATCCTGCTACGGTAAAACTGCAACACCTCCAGCATGGAAGAACCGGTTTTGATAATGGTCTCGGCGTTGATGCCTTCCGCAATCAGATAGCGCCGCGCATGTTCCGTCAGCACCATATTGATATCGCTCAGATGGTCGACGATCTTGCGGTTGATTTCTTCCGGCACGCGCTGGTCGAAACAACGGTTGCCCGCCTCCATGTGAAACACCGGAATTCTTCTGCGCTTGGCCGAAATGACCGAAAGACAGCTGTTGGTATCGCCATACAGCAGCACACCATCCGGCTTGACCTCGGCCATGATCGCGTCGGATTTCGCAATCACATTGGCAATCGTCATGGCGGGATTGTCACCGGCTGCATTGAGGAAGTAATCGGGTTTCTTAATCCCCATCTCGTTGAAGAACACCTCGTTCAGCTCATAGTCGTAGTTCTGCCCGGTATGCACCAGCACATGCTCGGTGTATTTTTCCAGCTCTGCGATGACGCGGCTTAACTTGATGATCTCCGGCCGTGTACCGACGATGGTCATTATTTTTTTCATACGGTTACTGAGTCGCCAGTTCGTTTTTGATATATTCAAGTTCCATCAGCATGGCCACCATGCCGTCGACATCCAGCCGTTCGGTATTCTCCGAGGTGTAATCCTGTTCTGCCGACAACCGTGCCTCGCCTTCGACAAAATATTTCGCATAATTCAGGTCGCGCGTATCGGCAGGCACCCGGTAATAGCCGCCCATGTCTTCCGCCTGGGCATACTCCTCGCGGCTCAACAAGGCTTCGTGCTTCTTCTCGCCATGGCGCGTTCCCAGAATCCGGATTTCATCGTTGCCTTTGAAAATCCGGGTCAACGCCTGGGCCAGCGTCAAAATCGTGGCTGCGGGCGCTTTCTGTACAAAGGTATCGCCCTGCTTGCCATGCTTGAACGCGAATAACACGAGGTCAACCGCCTGCGGCAAGGACATCATGAAGCGCGTCATAGTCGGGTCGGTAATGGTCAACGGCTTGCCCGCCTTGATCTGCTCGACAAATAACGGAATCACCGACCCCCTCGATGCCATCACGTTGCCGTAACGTGTATTGCACATCACCGGCCCATCTGCCGGGACATTACGGGAAGTGGCGACGGTCACTTTTTCCATCAACGCCTTGGTCATCCCCATGGCATTGATCGGATACACCGCTTTGTCGGTACTCAACACAATCGCGTTCTTGACCTTGTTGTTGATCGCCGCTTTCAGCGTGTTTTCCGTGCCCAGCACGTTGGTACGCACCGCCTCGATCGGATAAAACTCACACGACGGCACCTGCTTGAGCGCCGCCGCGCTGAACACATAATCCACCCCGCGCATCGCCGTATTGATGCTGTCAAACGAACGCACGTCGCCAATATAGTATTTGATCTTATCGTTGTTATATTTCAGGCGCATGTCGTGCTGCTTGGTTTCATCGCGGCTGAACACGCGTATCTCAGCGATGTCAGTATTGATAAATGCGTCCAGCACCGTGTTGCCAAACGAGCCGGTGCCGCCAGTGATCAGTAAAGTTTTATCTTTGAACATAGTCTCGCTCCAATTTATCAAATACTCATGAAATCAAACAACAAAAACAATAATTTCAGCAGGCATTTTCAGCATTACAAGATTTAATAATTTCAATATACCGCTCAAACCGCTGCTCAGGTGTTGGCAATTCGGCCAGTACCTTGCTGCCATTATCGACAAGCTGCGCCCACAGATCCGGGCTATTTACAAGCATCAATATTTTCTCTGCGGCAGCTTTTGCATTACGTGGCTCATAGTACAGCGCAGCATCTTTGCAGGCATCATGAGCGAATCCCAGATCAGTTGTAACAATAGGTCTTTTCATCGCCATCGCTTCTGGATAATTTGCTGAAAATGTTTCCAGCAAAGAAGGCAGAAATGAAATGTGGCAACGCTCATAGACGTCTGGGCCATCGCTCACCCGAACAGTTCCGATATTACAAATATGCTCTTCAACCCCGAGCAATTTGGCTTTATCAATTATTTGATTTAGCCCGCTGTCATCCGGCGGTAGCGTCAAAACAAACTCAAAATCCAGTTGCGCGTTCATTGCCCGAATATGCATTGCAACCTCGGGTAATATTTTAAGATTCTTGCCAGGGAAATACGCTGACAAACACAACAATCGCACCTTTTCGCCATGTTTCGGAAAGCGTGACCCTACTTGTCTGTTTCGATAAAACTGACTACATGTATTCGAAATGACATGGATCAGCTCTGGCTTAATCCTCAGTCTATTCACCAAACCCTGCTTGGCAGGCATCGCTTCGACAATCCATGCATTCGCCTTTCTGAACCAGAATGCCTTATATACAATCGTCAACAGCATCCGCATCACACTCGACACAGAGCCCAAGGCTTTGAATGCCAATATACCTGAATGGGTCACCCAGCCATCCGCAACGCCACAAATATGCGGGCCTTTGAATTTCACATATGCAGGTCCAAAGAGCGTAAACACTGCATCCGACCCCGTATCGGCATGTAAGCTTGTCAACTGCTTACGTACAGATTTAGAACGGGCCGGCGACACCTCAAAAACCGTCGTACTTGCCTTAATGCCTGCAAATTCAGCCTCAGTCAATTCCTTAACCACCGCTTTTGAAAGAGCATAATGCCAAACTATCCCATCCTTGTTACACATGGCCTGGCGGATAAATGATGTTGCTACCTGCAACGCCCCACCCTTAACCAAGGTGGATGCATTGAATAAAACTTTCATAATTTCAGGCCACCCTGGCATGTTGCGCCGCATGCCGGTACATGTTTTCGTATGCCTCGGCTCTGCTCGACCATGAGTATTTATCCACAGCCAGGGCGTGAGCTGCCTTCTTGATAGCCTGGCAGCGTGGTTTATCGAGAATCAACTCAGCAACGGTGTCTCCCATATCATGATAGTCACTTACCGAAATATAATGCACACCTGCACCCGCTTCTTTAATTCCAGAAAATGTTTTTTCAAAGCCAATGACAGCAAGCCCTGAAACCATCGCCTCAATAGCCTTGTTGACTATTCCACAGTTTTTATTGATAGGCACGATAGCTATTCCACACTTGGCGTATATTTCTTCAAGATGTTCAACATAACCAGTGAAAATGACACCCTTGGTGGTATTAAAAACACCTTTCACGGCTGTTGCATCTCTGCTCAATTTTCCAACAATATATAACTTAGCATCTGGACACTTTTCAATAACCAGCGGCCAGCTAATTTTTAGAAAATTCTGCAATGAATGCAAATTTTCTCCTACCAATTGAGCAACAAATATGACGTCACTTTTCTCAAGCGTCTGGTCAGCTATACTAAATAATGCTGGATTAACGCCGTTAGGTATAACAGATGTTTCTATGTCGGGATTAAGATTTTTTAAGTAAGCAGCATCGACTTCCGTCATAACATGAACTTTATCAAACTGCGCATACGCAGATGCCTCATATTTCCGAGTTTGATAAAGTTGCCACTTTCTATAGATATACTGAAGGCCTGAATACTGCCCGGTTGTTAGCAAGTTTTCCAGAGTTAAAGAATAACTATCGTTGATAGATGCAACAGTCCCTATTCCGGAAGGCACGGTATCCCTATACTGCGCCATTGTAATAATGTCAAAATGAACCACATCAGGTTTAAATGAATTAATGAGCTCACTGAGCTTCTCACGAAAAGCATTGCAGCTATAACGCTCGATTGGAAATAAACGATTTTTTAGTAATGCAGATGATTGAATTCTGACATTATTCCGAACCGGCAGTTGCATCAACCAGGCATAACCATTCTGACAGAAAGACGAGATTTTCTGAAAGCGCCCTGCCAAATCATCTGACTCTTCAGTCAGTACGGCTAGGGCTAATTCGTGCCCAGCATCCCGCATTAACTTCATTGCATAATGCGAAACAATCCTTACCCCATTGTCAGGCGGATAAGGAATTTGATTGACCACAAACAGAATCTTTGACATGGCTATAATCAGTTATAAATTTATTATTCAGGCAGGTTTTCTTAATAAGAATACTTTACCAAACACATACATCATTCCAGATAAGGCAAACAAAAATTTTATGTCTGAAATATTCATGTTTTCTGACATGGTATCAAATAACAAAAGCGCAGTTATCGCATACCAAACAATACCAAGCACATTGTCTTTGTTAGCATTTTTAACACATTCATAACCGCTCCGATAAAGTGCACCATATAAAGAGAAAGCAATCATCACGCCAAGCAGACCAAAAGCAATATACGGTCCACCTGGTCCTGAAGTTCCAACACTGCTGGACTGGTCGGGTAAAATACCATACAACTTAAGGTCAATATACTTAGTTGTTGTTATGCCTCTATCAAATAAATCAACAAACATAAACCCATGGGTAAACGTAAGGGGGCCGACATCATTCACAACAACAGCCAATCTTGTTGATCCCTGACTTCGATTCAATATATTTAAAACAAAATCGCCTTTGGTGTCTGCAAAATTCCTTTCACCGCCTAATTTTTCTGCGCGAATAGAATTACCATACTGCACAAATGAAGGCACCAATATAATCAATGCCAATAACCATAACAAAGGCTTCATTTTCTTTTTCCTGTATTGAATCTGATTATTCCAGAAGATAAAGAAAATAGTTATTAGAACATACACAATTCCGCCGCGCCAACTGAGTAAAACCTGTGTGGCAGCCACGGTAAGAATTGGAATAAGCCCTAAGAATGTAAATAAGTTTCCTTGCCTCATTCCTTGAGTCAAATAAAACAAACATAAGACCAGAACACCATTGTATAAAAGATATTGTACATATCCGGCCATCTGAATAGATGGCTGTACACCAGCTTCACCCAAGTGAAATTTAATTCGTATAATACCTGCGATAACAACCACAACCATCAAAACAACAAATGAAATTACCGATACTTTTTTTGTTGGAATATTTATATTAAGTACTTTGTTCAAAGGAATTAGTTTATACAACGGCAAAATATAACCGACCATGAAACTAATTTCAGCTACTAGTAATATTATTAGCATTTTTACAAGCGTCTCATCTCCCATACTGGCATCGCCAGTAAACAATACACTATCACTAATCCCCCTTGTAGATAAATAACCAGCTGCGAAAATGGGAATATTCATCCCAAACGCCTGAAAACAAACAATAACAAATAAACCAGGGGGTGCAAAAATGTCTCTACGCGCCAGGAATAGAATCACCATTCCCAATAACACATACAACCCATAATAAAAGACCAGCTCTTGACTACCGTTCAGCATTAAAACAGAAGCGCCCACAAACCATATGCCAAAAAAGCACATGACGAAGTAAAACCATATTTTAGTAAATTTCATTCACTTGATCACCAAATATAAGTAGGTTCGAAATTATTAAACCCACACTTTACACTCTAGCCGTACCATTAACTATGAAAATAACCCTAGCAAATTCAGCTGAAATCAACGCTCCACTCACACCTAATAAAATATTACCTACTGCCTCAGCTCCATAGATGGGTACAAGAGTCACACCTAACGATAACGCTAAAATACCACCTATAATTGCCAACCATAGATAGAAAGACTCTTGATGCAATGCTAAATTATGAAGCGTTATTACCTGTCCAGCACCGGAAACAACCACCCAAATACATAATGTTGTTGAATATTTACTCATCGATTCAAACTTAGGATCTGAAAGAAATATGTGCAAATATCTAATGCCGACCCAAACAGCCAATGACAAAACAGCAGAGCCTAGAGATATCATCATTATATTCTTCAAAATAGATCGAATTATTCCAATTTTTAACTTACATATTTCAGCAACTTTACGACTCATCAAACGGATTCCCAAGTTTTGAAAAATAAATATCAGACTCATAATCTGGAAAACCAATCCATACGAAGCCAACTGCGCCTTCTCATGATAATTACTTAAAACCAATTGATTGCCATAAGTTGCTAAAGAATTAAAAAACAATGCAGTTGCAACATGTAAATTCACTCCACCTATACCCTTACGTGTCAATGTTAAATACCATTTAAAATGCCCGACTCCGAACAACTTCCACCATATTTTAACTTGCATGGAAATAGAAAATACCCTAACGAATAAAAGAACCATTCCAACCACAAACGCCAGGTGTAAATATTTAGGCATAAAATACAATACTACAAGCAAAGAAAGGCTCATAATACGCTCTATCAGGACTAAAATATTTTGCAATCGTGTCGCATGCAAATAGTCATACCATGAAGATGAGTACAGCCCTAACAAACTTGCCCAAAGCGAAAGCGAGAACATAGCCACTGCATCAAAATAATTATCTGTATAAAGCACACTTGCAATGGCTAATAAGCCGCTAAGTATCAGCGTTAACATCACCCTAATGCCAAAACTTGTATTAATCATTCGCTCTACATCTGTTGCATTTCCGGCTGCTACTGCGTCTCTAACAAAAGTCCCTTCATTTCCTAAATTTATTATTGGTATTAAAAAACCCGCAACAGCAAGACCAAAAATCATCCATGAATATTCTGTAGCACCAAGAAGTCGTGCACACAAAATAGTAATCAAGAAGCCAACCAGACTAGTTGAATAATTTACAAACAAATTCGATATGAGCTTCTTCATTTCTAGTTTTATATTAAGATAATTTCACAAATATTATTATCAGAAATTTGTACAATTACTCAGAAGTAGTCCGCACGTCTCAACAGCGGCCTGAACTTCTTGAGCGAAATCCCTCCTGATTCTCGTGCCATCTATTTACCCCAGGCAATTTTACGGCATTAGACTCCACGTTTTTATTGACCAGATCCAAATTTGGTTATTTGCTACATATCTAACATTTTGGCTTCAGTGGCAAAATCATTGATGTGCACGAGGGCCTTTTTTCATCGATTTCACTATACTCTCGGCCACCACTCTTTCCCACCAGGCTCCGCGCCCGTACATACTGAGATTGCAACACTATCCTCTGACAACCAGTACAAACTTATAAGCGATGAACTGACTTTGTCGTTATTCACACCACAATCTCTGACCTGCTGAGGAGGTTGAATGCCTCTTGCTGCACATTGCCCACGTGGCGGTCTGCCGATGTTACGCAATTTTTACTGCCTATATGCGGCGCGAGTTCAGTCCTCCGCAGTGTAAAACTGAATTAACTTTATGGTCGGAGAAATGCTTGCTGTTGTCCGGCTTTTTGTATAGTGTCCCCCATACCCAGTGCGGTATCAGCGTATCACGGACTTAGCCTATTTTCGTAGTGTGCACGTCTAAAAATGTTATTAATTTCTGCCCTATTTCTTTCAACATTTCACGATCTTTTAACATTCCAACCGCTTACAAAATAAAATCATACATTTCATCGCTAAAGCCAGGGAGCGCATTCGTCATAATCCTGCCCCAACACAAACTGGCACGCACCACGCCTGCCATGCGCGCCGAGATTGCCGCCAGCGCTGATAGCGCGATCCGGCTGGCCGAACGTTACAACGTGAGTGTGGCGACCATCTATAGGTGGCGCACACGCGACACCTTCGAAGACCGCTCGCATACTGCCCATCGCCTGCAAACCACCTTGACCCCGGCGCAGGAAGCCATCGTCGTTGTCCTGCGCAAAACCTGGCTGCTGCCGCTCGATGATTTACTCGCCGTGACACGCGAATTTCTCAGCGAGAACGTTTCGCGCTCAGGCATGGATCGCTGTTTGCGACGGCACGGCGTGGGCAATCTGCATGCGCTCAAGCCAGCCACCCCCAAAGCACCGCACAAAGCGTTCAAATTCTATGCGCCGGGTAATCTGCACATGGACATCAAATACCTGCCGCAGCTGGCGGATGAGACCAAACGGCGCTATCTGTTCGTCGCCATTGACCGTGCCACGCGCTGGGTGTTCATTGCCATCAAGCATAAAAAGACCGCTGCCAGTGCCAAGCACTTCCTGGCTGCGCTAAACCGGCAATGCCCGATCAAGATAACCCGGCTACTGACAGACAACGGCAAAGCATTCACCGACCGCCTGTTTGGATCGAAGGATCATCAACCGACCGGTGAACATGAGTTTGACCAGCTGTGCGAGGCGCTGGGGATCGAGCATCGCCTGACCCAACCCAGGGCGCCCAAGACTAATGGCATGGTGGAACGTTTCAATGGCCGGATCAGCGATGTGCTCAACACGCATCACTTCCGTTCAGGCGAGGAGCTGGAGCAGACATTGTTGCGTTATGTGGCGCTGTATAACCACCAGTTGCCGCAGTCGGTGCTCAAAAGCAAAACACCGATGCAGACGATGGGGGAGTGGTGCGCCACGCACCCGCATCTTTTCCATAAACGTCCTTATGGTCGTGCGGGAGGTGACACGTAACTAAGTATTCTCTTGGTATGACCAACACAAATCCCTTTTAGTCCAAGAGCGCGTCGCTCTAGGAAGTGCCAAGAAAACACAGCAAATAGTAGGGTTACAGTGCCGGAAATCAGGATCATCGGCCAAACAGAAACGCCATGAATCAATGCGGCGACTGATTGCTGTACGGGGAAGGCATAAATGTATACACCGTATGAGTAATCGCCTACTTGATTATACTTCCTAACCAATCCAGACGGTACGTACGCAAGATAGAACAAAACATAGGCAACTGTTAGTGTATAAATGGTAAAAAATACATGTTTATTGGCTATGGCAGATACGCATAGGGCAACTACGAATAGCCAGAAATACGAATGGGAGAGCGTTATGCGCTCCTTGAGCACATAAAATGCTGCGCCAGAAAAGAACATGAAAAACAGCTTTGCGAACTGCCATTCCGTACGGAAAAAAAAGTGAATTGTCATAACTGCCCCCCCAGCTATACAGGCAGCAATGACAATCGCCAATTCAAAGTTCCTTAATCTATTTGATTTTGTTATTCGCAGGGCAATCCAAACAGATGCCAAGATGGCGTACATTCGAAGTTCGTTTGGCAAGGTCCAAAGTGAACTATTTACCGCATTTTTGTAAGGGTTGCCATCAAATACTGCTGGCAAGTTGTAAACTATGCCAGTGATTAAAGTCGAGCATTTCAACAAATAGATATAGGTTTTTGAATCGGCTAGATAGGATTCCAGAGGCATCGACGTAAAGAATACCCCAAGTCCGAAGACCGTCAATAAAACCATTACGAGCAGCGCTGGAAATATACGCAGGAATCTGGCCCATATAAATTCAATGGTGCTCTTCCTAGAAAATAAACTGGCCGTTACAAGAAAACCGCTGGTTATAAAAAAAACATCAACGGCGATTGAACCTATCGTCATTCCAAGTTTCTCCCGAAACGGTTCTGCGTCTCCTGATCCTATTGCTAATACGAAACTGTGCGTTATCAGTACTGCCAGTGCCGCAGCAATACGAATAATGTTGAAATTATTGTCTCTACCTTGAGTAAAATTGGATATCTTCATATTGCCAGTCTCCAAAAAAATAATTTATTTTCATGCTTCATTATTAAACAGTCCTCATTTTTGTGAAGTCCAACGAATGAGATTGACTCCCCCACCCCGAATGGCATCTGATGTGCCAGATTGAAGGGTGGAGTTCCGATCAATCGAAGGAGAAGGAGAGTCCGTCATGGATATTACTACCGTAGGCATCGACCTGGCCAAGAATGTGTTCAGTGTGCATGGCGTGGATGAGCACGGTAAGGGCCTGCTCAAGAAGACCGTATCACCCGGCAAGCTGCTCGAATGCTTCGCCAGGCTGCCGCCCTGTATCATTGACATGAAAGCATGCTCGGGTGCGCACAAATGGGCGCGCGCCTTACGCGCTTTGTCATTCCGTATCGCAAGAGCGGCAAGAACGCTGACAACGGCCTGCCCGGTCTGGCGCGACGCCTGCTGCATGACATCTATCAACGTATCCAGGCGCTTAACCATCAGATCCTCGCCTACGACCGCGAGATCGAAGCGCTGGCGCGCGCAAGTGACCCGGTCCAGCGTCTGATGACATTGCCAGGCGTGGGTGCCGTGACCGTCACTGCGCTGGTCGCCAGCATTGCTGACGCAAAGCTGTTCGACAATGGGCGGCAACTGGCCGCCTGGCTGGGGCTTACGCCCCGGCAATACAGTACCGGCGGCAAGACGCGGCTGGGACGGATCACCAAGCAGGGCAACAAGTATCTGCGCATGTTGCTGATCCACGGCGCACGCTCGGTATTGGCTGCGCTCCGGGACAAGCCGGATCGCATCAGCTGCTGGCTACGCGAGCTGGTCGCGCGCCGGGGCTACAAACGGGCGGCGGTGGCGCTTGCGGCGAAGAATGCGTATTCTGCCGAACGTGATCAGTGATTCTGGTCGAACGTGATCGCGTGTAACGCGTGTTGTGCTGGTGATATCTTTTTACTTCAGGCGATCACGTTGGGTCAAGTTTTTTGCTTTTTTCGCATGGATTCGCCGGCAAGTTCAATGCTGTGAGCGCGATGCACGATGCGATCGAGGATGGCATCTGCCAGGGTGGGTTCACCGATGATTTCGTGCCAGGCCTTAACTGGAATCTGGCTGGTGATGAGGGTTGAGCGGCGGGTCCGGTCGTCGATGATCTCGAGCAGATCCTGTCGCTCCGACTGGGTCATGGCGGAAAGCCCCCAGTCGTCCAGAATGAGTATGTCCACCTTGGCCATTTGCGCCAGTCGTTTCCGGAAGCTGCCATCGGCGTGCGCCAGCTTCATCTCCTCCATGAGTCGCGAGGTTCGTACATACAGAACGGACAGCCCCTGCCGGCACGCCTGATTGCCCAGCGCACACGCAAGCCAGGTCTTGCCGCATCCGGTGGCGCCAGTAAGAATCAGGTTCTGCGCTTGCCGAACCCACTCACAACCGATCATGCTGGCCATGACGGCCTTGTCCAGTCCACGGCCTGCACGGTAATCGATGTCTTCTACGCAGGCAGTGTGCTTGAGTCGGGCGTTCTTCAGTAATCGTCCAAGCTTTTGGTTGTCCCGGTGCGCGGCCTCCCGGTCGACGATGAGGCCGAAGCGATCCGCGAAGGACAGCGACTGGGTAACGGGCTGAACAAGCTGCTCCTCGAACGCCGCGGCCATGCCGGGCAGTTTGAGCGCCTTGAGGGTGGTCAGAGTAGGCTGGTGCAACATGGTAAAGCTCCTTTGTGGTTGAGGTCGCTAAAGGTGAGTTGCCGTGGAACGGCTGGGTTAATGGTAGTAATCCGGGCCACGCACATTCCCGTGCGCCGGTAGCGGTGTGTCCGCCGCCGGGAACAGCTCGGCATGACGATCCAGCCCCGCCTCCAGAATGGACTGGATGGTTTTGCGCTTCGGTGATCCGATGACGAGCGCCCGGGCACACGCCGCTTCCAGTCGCGCTTCTCCATAACGCCTGGACAGGCTGAACACGCCCAGACAGGAGCGATAGCCCATCTCGGGATGGGGCTTGTCTTCAAGCAGCGCGGCGATGACAGATGCAGTGGCAGGACCGATGCGTTCACCCCAGTTCATGAGCCGCGCAGGCGTCCATTCCAGATGCTTCTGGTGCGACTTGGGCATGTGTTCGGTCACCGTGGTGTGCCGACTCACCAGAGGGCTTCTGGCGTGGGAGGCGACCCGCACTCCCTTGTGCAGCACCTCCACCACGGATTCGGTCAGGCGGACATCTACCTGGCTTCTGGCAAGCTGGAACGGCACGCTGTAGTAATGGCGATCCACCTCGATGTGGTAGTCGATATTGACCCTTGCCTTCCTCCATTCGGCGTACTCATAAGCATCTGCCGGCAGCGCTTTCATGGCGGGGCGATCCAGGCTGTCAAACTGCGAGCGCCGGGTTTCTGTCTGGTTCTTCTGGAAGGGACGCGTGTTGAGCTGTTGCAGCAATTCACCTATGGCCCGGTTCAGTTCGTGCAAGCTGAAGAAGGTATGGCGACGCAATCTGGCCGTGATCCAGCGCTGCACCAGCAACACGCCAAGTTCCACCATCGCCTTGTCGCGCGGCTTGTAGGGACGTGCCGGGATGATCGCCACGCCATAGTGCCGCGCCATGTCGGCATAAGTCGCATTGAGCTCCGGCTCATAGAAACAGGGGCGTGTCACCGCCGACTTAAGGTTGTCCGGCACCACGATCTCCGGCAGGCAACCAAAGAACTGGAAGGTGCGCACATGCGATCCGATCCAGTCCGGTAGCGTCTGGCTCAGCGTGGCGTCGCAATAGGTGTAGCCGGAGGCACCGAGCACCGCTACGAAGATTTGGGACTTCCGGATCTCCCCGGTCAGGGGATCGACGATCGGTACGCCGTCGCCGCTATAGTCGACGAACAGCTTCTCGCCCACTTTGTGGGTTTGCCGCATGGAGAGTTTGAGGCGGTTACGGTATTGACGGTAGTGCGCACAGAACTGGGCGTACTGATACGCCTGCCCCGGACAGGATTCCCGATACTCCTCCCAGAGCAGCATCAGTGTCACACCCTTACGCTTGAGTTCCTGATGGAGATAGGCACAGTCGGGGGCGATATGCTCCCGAACCCGCGTGATAGCCGGAAACAAGCGGGCTTCCAGCGTCGTGTCGTCCAGTCCATCGGGCAGCGGCCAGGACAGTCCTGCTGCCTCGGCAGCCTTGGCATACTTGGAAATGACTCCGACAGACAGCTTCAGGCTGGCGGCAATCTGTCGGTGGTTCAGATTCGCATCATATTTGAGCCGGAGCACGTCTTTGATCTTGCGCATGGAACTCCTTCTTGCCGGCATATCCCCTCCAAAACTCGGGGATGCTCCAGCATCTTGGGTTTAAGTTCCAGCACAAACACGCTACGTTCTGCAATCGTGATCAGTGATTCTGGCATCGTGATCACACATTCTGACAAACATCAAAAAGTGATCACGTTCACCCAGAATCAGCGATCACGTTCCTTCAGAATCACTGATCATGTTCGCTCAGAATACGTGATCACGTTGCCCCAGAATATGCA
>JBBRAJ010000034.1:0-16037 GCA_038206935.1 Burkholderiales bacterium | reverse complement strand
GGCCATCAACAACATCAGCAAAAAATGGACGATGCCGATTCGGGATTGGAAAGCTGCCCTGAACCGGTTTACTATCCTGTTTGAGGATCGGATGCCGCAGCAGTAAACGAAATCCGTTTACACAAAATTCTGCACACCCTCACAACCCATCGACTGTGCCGTACCCAAACGGGGTTCGAGATAACGCGGATCAGTCGCGTGCATCTGTAAGCGCATACTTCCCTCACCAAACTTCCAGGTTCTGCGTGCCCTGACCCAGCCAAAATCATACACTCGCATTCCCTTAATGCCGTATCCCAGTATACCCTGTTCATTTTCAGTACCTTCAGCACGAAAATCGAGATTCAAAATACGATGATCAAATACACCTGTGGGCGTTTCGTAATACATGACCCGCCCCTTGCGCCCGGTCGATACGGGCGATGCACCGATATATTCAACTTTTCGTGTATCGGATACCCAGAATAATAATAGAGCCTGCACCTGAGGACTTCGATCGACCAGCACCACATATTGCGACGACCATTTATCCGGTTCTAACCTATTTAGTGCATCAATAAGTAACCCGGCATAAAAATGCTGCTCTTCGAGCGGGACGGAGAGCCGCATATCGACTTGCGACTCGAATTTTTTCGATAGCTCAATGGCCGACTCTAAAGCCAGAGTATGTGTCGCGCATGACAAAATCATCAAAAATACAGCGAATCGAATACTCTCCGCAAAATAATATTTATTCACCAGAAAAATTAATGACTTCAATAACATGTCACCTCGTGGAGGTAACCGACAATATGTCTTTCTCCCCATTCAACCTCGCAATGATAACGGCACCACAAGAGTCACTGAATACATTTACCGAGGTTCGACACATATCCAATACACGATCCACAGCCAGTATCAATCCGATCGCCTCCAGCGGCAAACCGATTGCTGCCAGAATAATCGCAATGGCGACTAGGCTGGCAGAAGGAATGGCTGCCACACCGACGGACGTCACCAACGCCATCATCACGATGGTGAATTGCTGCACAAAGCCCAGTTCGATGCCATAAACCTGCGCGATGAACATCGCCGCGACACATTCATACAAGGCCGTGCCATCCATGTTGACCGTCGCTCCCAGCGGTAACACAAAGCTGCTGACCTGATTGGACACGCCTGCATTTTTCTCCACGCATTCCATGGTTAACGGCAACGTTGCCGCTGATGAACTGGTGGAAAAAGCGGTCAACAGCGCCGGAGCCATGGCACGATAATGACGCAGAGGATTAACTCCTCCGACAAATATCAGCAAAGCGGGTAAAACCACGAAAAAATGGATAGCCAGCCCCACTAACACACTGAGGAAAAACCATGCCAGCGGCACGAAGGCCGAATATCCCGTATCTGCCACCACACGGGCGACCAAACTGAAAATACCCATTGGGGCAAACTGCATTATCCAATCGGTGATTTTCATCATCACCTGAAACACACCTTGCCAGAAGTCGTACAAGGCTTTTGAATAAACGGCCTCAATCCGGGTCATGAAAAAACCGAATAGCAGGCTGAAAAAAATCAATCCCAGCATCTGCCCCTCAGCCGCAGCGGCAACCACATTCGAGGGAACCATACGCAAAAAGACCCCGATTAAATCGGCATTACCCTTTCCTTCTACGCTTGCAACTACATCGGTTACATTTGCAGACAACCCAACCAAATGTCGTGCCGGTTCTCCATCTACAATTCCCGGCGCGACCAGATTCACAATCACCAACCCCACCAATATCGCGAATAAACTGGTCGCCATGTAATACAGCATGGTCTTTAAACCAAGCTTGCCAAAATTTCCGTTCGCCCCCACACCGGCCATGCCAACAATAATGGACGAGGTCACAAGCGGCACAATCAGCATTTTCAACGCATTCAAAAACAAGGTGCCGACAAAGTCGAATACCGAATAAAACCGGATGCCCAAAAACTCTCCACTCGTTCCCGCCAGCGTACCCGCTATCACGGCCAGAAATAATGCAATCAGGATTTGCCAGTGCAGTTTTAATTTCATCATCCTCAGTGACCCTTATATTGATTGGTAATAAGCAATTTCATAATCTCAATTTCATCCGCCTTAATTATCGAACGCCTTGCCCCCTGCGCATGCGTTACGCAAACCATCGTATTCGCTGTCAACCGCAGGCAGAAAGCCATCTCGCCTTATTTCAGTTCTTCGAATGGACGCTCGCTGGCATCGGTCGCAAAGCGTAATTCCAGCGGTTCAGCATGAAACGGCTGGATACACACAATAAAATAACAGAATACATTCAATAAATTCGAGTTGAACATGACTTGTTAAGCCCCTTGCAAACAAGTCAAAGAGACTGACAACAATGCGCCAGGTGACAATTTAGTCATAAATACTGGCATCATGTGCCGAGTATAACGGGGCAACTTGCTGCAGTCAGGCTGTTTCTCAAACGCGGCATGAATAGTCAGGAGAATTTCAACCCGGACAATTCTTAGCCACTTACCAGTGAATTCTGATTGTTCATGGGTTAATATACACAAACGCAGCATCCCTATCCAAAGAACGGTAATAGCGGGGGTAATTAAATGAAATACAAGGTAGAGCCCAATTCGCGTGAAAAAATCATGCGTGAAAATGATTTCATTGTTTCAAAAACAGACACAAAAGGCAGAATTACCTACGGCAACGAAATATTTATCGAATTCTCCGGTTATTCAGAAAGCGAATTGCTGGGTACGCAACATAACATCATCCGTCATCCCGACATGCCCAGAGGTGTATTCAAGTTTCTCTGGGACAACATTCAGGCAGGAAATGAAGTTTTCGCTTATGTAAAGAACATGGCGAAAGACGGCAGTTTCTATTGGGTTTTCGCCAATGTCACTCCCGATTTCGATGCCAATGGCACCATCATCGGCTATCTTTCCGTACGCCGCGCCCCGAGACGCGAAGCGATAAATATTGTGGAAGGCATCTATCGCCAAATGCTTGCTATCGAAGCAAACGCCAGCGCTCGCGATGCCTGCGACGCCTCTCTGGCATTTTTAGTCAATGTATTGAACGAAAAGGGAATAAGCTATGAAGAACTCATCTTGGCAATCTAGCATAATCCCGGTTCTGCTTACCGGCACAGGCATGCTTTGGGTATGGCTATGCTACGGAATGGATTTTGTAATGCCAGTGCTCTTTGCTATTGCGTTGGCCTCTATGTTTTTCAGGAAGACTGCCAAGGCCGATGACCGTATCGAACGATTGCAGCAAACCTTGTCGGAAGTGGCCGCCGGAAAACTTACCGGCAGAATTACCCAAATCGGTGAAAAGGATGCGATTGGAGAACTATGCTGGAATATAAATAACGTACTGGACCAGATTGAAACCAGCTTCAGGGAACAGGAAACCGTATTCCGCATGGCTGGCGAAAGTAAATATTTCCGCAAGGCGCAGCCTAACGGTCTGCATGGTGCTTATAAAAACATACTCTCCAGCGCCAACCTTTCAGTGGATGTCATGCAGAAAAATTCATTGATCGAAGCCGAAAATTTAAGAACACACCGCATTGCTCAAGAGGAGATTGCTGAACTGATCAGCCACGCGGCCAAGGGCGATTTTGAGAAACGACTCGATATCAGTGGTAAGGACGGATTTTTCCTGGATCTTGCCAATAATCTTAATCGCCTTATGGGAACAACAGAACATGGCCTGCAAAGCGTTGCACGGGTACTGCGTGCCATTGCGGAAGGCGATCTGACCGACAAGGTTGAGGATGATTTCGAAGGGTTGTTTGACCAGATCAAACATGACACCAATGCGACGGTGGACAATCTGAAGGACATTGTTGGCCAAATCAAGGAAGCCAGCGATGCCATCAACATCGCCACCACCGAAATTGCCGCCGGCAATCAGGATCTTGCAGACAGGACATCACGTCAGGCCGACCATCTCGAAAAAACTTCAAGCTCGATGGAAGAACTGAATTCAACCGTCAAACAAAATGCCGAAAATGCCAAAAAGGCCAACGACTTGACGCTAAACGCAAACAAGGTCGTAAAGCATGGCGGAGAAATGGTCAAGAATGTAGCCATCACGATGGACGACATACAGTCAAGTTCCAAGAAAATCGGCGATATTGTCGGCATCATCGACTCCATCGCGTTCCAGACCAATATTCTCGCGCTAAATGCGGCTGTTGAAGCCGCGCGTGCGGGTGAACAAGGGCGGGGCTTTGCCGTAGTCGCAACCGAGGTTCGCAATCTGGCGCAACGAAGTGCTGCGGCCGCCAAGGAAATCAAGGTACTGATCAACGAATCCGTCAGCAAGGTGGGGGTAGGTGCAAAGCTGGTGCAACAGGCGGGCGGCACGATGGACGATGTCGTGAAATCATTTCAGGATGTGGCTACTCTGGTTACTGAAATCAGCCATGCCAGCAGAGAACAGAGCATAGGCATCGAACAGGTAACGCTATCGGTAAACCAGATGGATGATGCTACCCAGCAAAATGCAGCACTGGTTGAACAAGCCGCCGCTGCCGCCGAAAACATGGAAGAGCAGGCCAGCCATCTGGTTCAGTCGGTAGGAAAATTCAAGCTTGAAAAGTCCGGTTATCCAGTTCGCCGAGCCGGATAATTTTCTAAATACGGGAATAGCCGAAAAGGTTATTCCCGGCAAAACCTATTCACTACGCACCAGCAACACCGGCAATGACGTGCCGCGCACGACCCCTTCGGCAACGCTACCAAACAGCAGGTGGTTGAATCCGGTGCGTCCATGCGTGCCAATCACAATCAAATCAGCCGCCCAGCGTGCAGCCTCTTCATCGATAACGCTGGCGATACGCTCGCCATTCGCTTCCAGCAATGATATTTCCACCGTAATGTCGGCCTGCATTGCAACTTCACGGGCTTTTTCGAGCGCACGCTCTCCAATTTTCCGGGTCAGTTCGCGCAATTCGACATAATCCATATAACCTTCTGCATCGAGAAAGCGCAGGTCGTCAATCACATGCACCAACCTCAGTTGCGAGGGTTGTGCATCTATCAGATTGATGGCTTCCTGTAGCGCCCGGTCGGAAGTCGCACTGCCATCTATTGGAACCAGTATACGTTTATACATACCTATCTCCTTATTAAAGTGCCTGACTTGACAGGCTCGCGTGAAATTCAACAAGACAAACAGCGCTCACTTCTGTTCACCCTGATATAGCTTGAAATTATTTCTGCCGCATTCCTTGGCCAGATACATGGCCTGATCGGCGCATTGAGTCAGTTTTTCATCGTCGCTCGCGTCATCCGGATAAAGTGCCGCGCCGATACTAAAGGTAATGGTCTGCTCTACCCCATCAAGGTGATGTGGAGCACTCATTTCAGACATGATCTTGTTTGCGACACGCTGTATATCCGTCGCCGAACTGATTTCCTCCAGCAGAATCAAAAATTCGTCCCCGCCCTGCCTGCAAACCGTATCAGATTGACGAACACAGGCCTTCAAACGTTCCGCGACCGACTTCAGCAATAGATCACCCGCCAAATGCCCCAAGGTATCGTTGATGGTCTTAAATTTATCCAGATCAAGAAACATCAGGCCGACTTTACTGTTGCCACGCTTGGCAACCTGCATCGCGTGTTTAAGTCGATCAGAAAACAAGGAACGATTAGGTAGCTTGGTCAGTGAATCATGGTGCGCCAGGAAGTTAATGCGGCGCTCCGCTTCCTTACGCTTGGTAATATCCGAAAACAGCGAAATGTAATTCAGCACCTCGCCCCGTGAATTCCTGATCACGCCGATAGACAACCATTCCGGATAAATTTCACCATTCTTGCGCCGGTTCCAAATCTCCCCCGACCATTGCCCAGTCGCCTCCAGAACAGCCCACATCTGCTGATAAAACTCTGCCGTCTGCTTGCCGGAACTGAGTATCTTGGGGTTTCTTCCGATGACTTCTTCGGCTTTGTATTGAGTAATTTTCTCAAAAGCCGGATTAACCGTAATAATGCGCTTCTCTGCATCGGTGATTGCCACCGCCTCGCCACTGTTTTCGAACATCTTGGCAAAAAGTTCAAGGCGACTGGTAGCATGCTCCAGCGTAGTGAGCAATTCATTGAAGGTACGTGCCATTTCCCGAATATCAGGGTTCTGCTCATCCACCTCAGCGCGTTTTGACAAATCGTTATTGCGCTGAATTTCACTCATCGCCAATTGCAGCTTTTTCACCGGTAACGCAATATTATCCGTCAACAGTTTACGTACCAGAAAGTAGATCAACACCGACAATACGATTTGCAGAATGACATGACCGACCCACAAATTCCGCTTAATATCGGCCAGATTCGCCATATCGTTGGTCAGATCAATATTGACACTGGCTACGCCATTGACACTGCCTTCGATAGTATTGTGACAGGACAGGCAGTTGGTGCCACGAAAATCCTGCTGGGCGATGAAAGGAACAACTACACGCAGCATCGGCGGCTTGCCCGGCTCCGATATGCGTTTAAATTCAATCTTACCGCTTTCCAGCGCGGCTAGATCCATCTCGTCCTGCGCCTGCTCTTCAGGTAATCCCGGTCCGAACTGAGCAATGACAGGCTCACCGCGCACGATGCGCAATTCTCTGACACCTCTGGATTGACTCATCTTCCCCAGCAGTAACTTGCGGTTAGCGGGATCTGAAATGGTACCCGTCAACATCAACATATTCATGCCATTGATGAGTCCATCCGCGGCCTCTTCCGCGCGATGCTCTGCATGATTGATAATTTGTGCTTCGAAGCGATCTGTTACCCAGTTTGTCGTAACAACAAATAAGATGATCAATGAACCCTGAATCAGAATGTGCAGTTTTTCCTGCACCCCCAGCCCAGCCCAACGTTGTCTAAGCATGTTTATCATTCTGTTAACTCATGATTCACGGGTGGATAAGAACGATTAACAGGAAGCTGTAAAACCATTGTATTCGTCGATATTGCGTCAAAAAGTGGCTCAAAATGCTCATTTACATCATGTACACTCCGCTTTTTCGCCACTTTTTTACTTGTTTCGACTTCGCTCATAACGTTTTTCAACCAGCTGTTAGAGCTTGATAAAATGTTCCCGGTAATATTTCATCTCAGCGATAGACTCATAAATATCAGCCAGTGCTTCGTGTTTACCGTGCTTCTTGACCATGCCTTTAGCCACTTCAGGCCTCCAGCGTTTCGCCAATTCTTTCAGTGTGCTGACATCCAGATTGCGGTAATGAAAGTAATCCTCAAACTTAGGCATCCAGCGCGCCATAAACCGACGATCCTGGCATATTGAGTTTCCACACATAGGTGATGAACGCTCGGTTACATATTCCTTCATGAACTCAAGCATTTGCGCCTCAACGGCGGCTTCATTTAACGTGGAAGCCTTAACTTTTTCAATCAGACCTGATTTACCGTGAGTAGACTTGTTCCATGCATCCATACCATCCAGTATTTCATCCGGCTGATGTACAACCAGTACCGGCGCTTCGGCTATGGTCTCCAGATTATTGTCGGTTACAACAATGGCTACCTCAATAATGCGGTCGCTATCCGGGTTCAATCCGGTCATTTCCATGTCTATCCAGACGAGGTAGTTTTGATTCTGTGCCATAATTCACTTGCTTGATTTAAACGGTAACCCGCGTATTGTGTCACAACCGGAGTTACTGCTACCACTGAAACTTACATTGATCCTATGACAGCCTCACAATTTACATTTATTTTCATCGTCACACTTGCTCTCACTTCACTTGCAAAGCTCTGGTTGGCTCGTCGCCATCTAGCTCACATCGCGGCCCATCGCTCCGCTGTACCCGACGCATTTCGCGCACAGATCAATCTGGAAAGTCACCAAAAAGCCGCCGATTACACCAGCGCAAAAACGCGCTTCTCCATGCTGAATATCTTGTTTGAAGCCGCTTTATTACTGATCTTTACTCTCGCAGGCGGCATTCAGTTTATCTCGGACATCAGTCAGGGATGGCTGGCCTCACCGATAACGCAAGGCATGACTACGATGGTAGCGGTATTGCTGCTCTCTTCGCTGCTGGAAATTCCGTTTAACCTGTACAGCACCTTCGTCATTGAAGCGAAATTCGGCTTCAACAAGATGACGCTGAGGCTTTATCTGATAGACACATTAAAAGGCATGCTGGTGGGCATGGCGCTTGGCTTGCCGTTGCTGTTCGGCGTATTGTGGCTGATGGAGCGTATGGGTGAAAACTGGTGGCTTTATGTATGGGGTGTATGGGTTTTGTTCAATCTGCTGATTCTTTTTATCTACCCTACATTTATTGCACCGCTGTTCAACAAGTTCACTCCCTTACAGGATGAGGCGATGAAAGCCCGTATCGAAGCCTTGCTCAGCCGTTGCGGATTTGCCAGCAGCGGCCTGTTTGTGATGGACGGCAGCAAGCGTAGTGCACATGGCAACGCCTATTTCACCGGTTTCGGTAAAACCAAACGCATCGTATTTTTCGATACCTTGCTGGAAAGACTAAATCCCGAAGAAATCGAGGCGGTATTAGCGCACGAACTCGGTCACTTCAAACATCGCCATGTATTAAAGCGCATCGTATCCACATTTGCATTAAGTCTGGGATTCCTGTGGTTGCTGGGCATGCTGATGCAAACGGACTGGTTCTACCTGGGGCTGGGCGTTACCACACCCAGCACAGCACTGGCACTGCTGCTATTTTTCATGACGCTGCCGGTCTTTAGTTTCTTGCTCAACCCTATCATGTCAGCCTATTCACGCCGTCATGAGTTTGAAGCAGATGCCTACGCAGTCAAGCAAACCCATGCGGGCGATCTAATAAGCGCTCTAGTCAAACTATATCAGGACAATGCCGCCACCCTGACACCTGACCCACTGTATTCCAAATTTTACGACTCACATCCGCCGGCAGCAGTGAGGATTGCCAACTTGCAAACGCTACAAGGAGCATAAAATGAAGCTGATTATTTCCCTGATTCTACTAACCGCCGCCAGCAGCGTAATGGCCAATCCGTTTCCCAAAGGGAACGAGAATACTGGCAAAGCGCTGTTCGATAAACTCAATTGCAACAGTTGTCATTCGGCCATGCTGGGCGGTGATGGCAGCGCCATCTTCACCCGTCCCAATCACAAAGTGCAATCTGCTTCCGACATGATTGAGCAGATCAAACTGTGCAGCGGTAATGTCGGCGCAAACCTGACCGCACAGGAAGAGCAACATCTGGCTGCCTATCTCAATCGTTATTACAAGCTCAAATAAAGGCCGCATGATGTCCGAGTTGACCCGTAACAACAGTTTACCGCCACCCGAAATCAACCGCCTGCTGGCTCAACTCGAAGGCTGGCAACAGCAGGAGCAGTCCATCAGCAAGACGTTCCATTTCAGCAACTATTATCAAACCATTGCATTCGTCAACGCCGTGGCCTGGATGACGCACCGCGAAGATCACCACCCGGATTTGAACGTCAGCTATAGCGCGTGTCAGGTCAAATACTCCACCCACTCCGTTGGCGGCCTGTCTGAAAAGGACTTCATTTGCGCCGCGTATGTAGACGCGCTGTTCAAACCTTGATGAGTACCCTGCACGGGCAAGTCGTTGCTGCATTCGGTCGCCAGTATTTGGTCCGTCTGGCAGATGGTCGCCTGCTTCCCTGTCTAACGCGCGGTAAAAAGAGCAATGTAGTCTGCGGCGACAAGGTTGAAATACAGCATACCGGCGACAATCAAGGGGTAATCGAACGCATTGCCCCGCGCACTTCACTATTGCACCGCTCGGATGCCTTCCGCGAAAAGCTCATTGCAGCCAATGTCACCCAGATCATCATCGTCGTCGCGACCGAACCGGCCTTCAGTGATGAGTTGATAACACGTTGCCTGATTGCCGCTTTCAACCAGAATCTGGATGTATTGATCGTCTTGAACAAATGTGATCTGCCATCAGCTCAGGCACACCAACAACTCAACGCCTATCGGGCGATAGGCTATCGAGTCCTGGAACTGTCCGCCGTACAGGATGTTTCTACATTACGCCCCTTGCTTCAAGGACACATCAGCGTACTGGTGGGCCAATCCGGCATGGGTAAATCCACGCTGATCAACGCGCTGGTACCTGACGCGCAGGCCGCCACACGCGAAATTTCCACAGTACTCGATTCAGGAAAACACACCACCACCCATGCCAAACTATACCAACTGGATAAAGCCAGCAGCCTGATAGACTGCCCCGGCGTACAGGCTTTCGGTTTACATCATTTAAGTCTGGGCGAAATTGAGCAGGGCTTTATCGAATTTGCGCAATATCTGGGGCAATGCCGCTTCCGCGACTGCCATCATGAGCATGAACCCGGCTGCGCGCTGCTTAATGCGGTTGCAGTGGGAAAGATTAATGCTAGAAGAATGGCGCTGTTCCAGCAAATCAGCTCTGCCGGGCACTAAATAGGCAGGCATTCGCTTGATAGCACTCGGTTAATGGCATGCGGCTAACAGGGATAAATCCAGATTATCCATTAAAGCCGAACCCCGTCATTGATGAAGCAACTAGCAAAATCTTGGCGAGCGTAGTTTGCTCGCTTAGATAGAGTTTAGTAGTTTCATCAATGACGGTGCTAATGGATTATTTGGGATAAGCTCGCCAAGTATGGCAAAATCCCGCGCGTCGTACTATTGTCCCAAGTATTGAAGGAGCAACTATGGCAGTACAAGGAATCGAAGGATACCCCGTTGCAATAATTGGAGCCGGACGCGGCGGGCATGCCTTGCTGGAACTTTTTCTGGAAGATAAACTGATCCGAATACTGTGCATAGCCGACACCAATCCCGATGCAGCCGGTTTACGGCTGGCAAGAGAACGCAACATTCCCACTTTCACTTCCTCCAGCGAAGCCCTGCAGTCCTGTAAGGATTATCCGGACTGCATCATTTATAACCTTTCGCATGACGACAACATCACCAACGAAGTAACCCGCGTTTTTGGCCAGAACAAAAGGGTCGCCAGCGGCCCCGAGGTCAAATTATTCTGGCAAATGATCATGAACCTGAAGCAAACCAAGGGTGCTCTGGAAAAAAGTCAAAATCAGTTACAGTCCATCATCTCCAACGTCATGGATGGCATTATCACCATCAACGACAACGGCAACATCGAAGGATTCAATCCCGCCGCCGAACAAATCTTTGGTTATTCCCAACAGGAAATCCTGGGACAGAATGTAAAAATTCTGATGCCTGAGCCGGATCAAAGCGCTCATGATGGATACATCCTTCATTATCTGCAAACCGGTCAGAGCAAAATACTCAATGTACGCGGGCGCGAGGTGACGGCCATCCGGAAAAACGGCGAACATTTCCCGATGGAGCTGTCCATTTCAAAAATGGCATTGGGCGAACAGAATTACTTTGTCGGCATCGCCAGAGACATTACCGAACGCAAACAGGCCGAACAAAAAATTGCACATCTGGCCCATTACGACTATCTGACCGATCTGCCGAACCGTGCTCTTTTTGTGGACACGCTCGACCATTCGCTGGCTCTGGCCAAGCGCAATCATTGCAAATTAGCGGTGATGTTTCTGGATCTGGATGGCTTCAAGAACGTTAATGACACACTGGGACACGATGCAGGCGATCTATTACTTCAGAGTGTCGCTTTAAGGCTCAAAGAAACGATTCGCAATTCGGATACGGTCGCTCGTGTAGGCGGAGATGAATTTACCTTCATACTTTACAACACGGATTACCAAGAAAATGTCTCGCTGGTAGCCAGCAAGATTATCGCGACGCTTTCAGAACCCTTCATCCTGAATAGCAACATATGTCACATCGGAGGAAGCATGGGCATCGCCAGCTACCCCGATGACTCCACATCCGTCAAGGAACTCATCATACAAGCTGATGCAGCCATGTATCTGGCGAAACAAAACGGGAAAAATAACTATAAATTTTACCGTGATATTTCAAACAAGCAGGACTTATCCCTCCTGAATCCGACTCAAGACCCGTAGATATTATTTCATCAACTCCAGCGCATCCCAGCCCTCGCGCCCCATTTTATTCAACGTTGCTATATTGGTATCTACAATCCGGTCTGCATCCGGGAAGGCACTCACCGCACGATCCACACTATCTTCCCGCAATAAATGTAGCGTCGGATACGGTGAACGATTAGTGTAATTTTCCATGTCATCCGGTTCTGTGCCGGAAAACTGATACTGAGGATGCAGGCTGGCAACCTGAAAAGCATCCTCAAACTCCGGCTCTGCCGTGGCAATATCAACGGTATCCAGAAAATCGTTGTAATCAAGAAAATCATTAAGCACCCAGGGATGAATCAACAGCGTAGTATCAAGCTGCTCGGGATCGGTGTCTTGCAGTTTACGCAACTCGAACAGCAACTCTTCCAGCAATGCCTCCGGTTTGGTCGCAGGGCTAACCACATAGCGTATCTGCTTTTTGACGTGAACCGCCTTGGCAAACGGGCAAAGATTAAGGCCGATCACGGCCTTTTCCAGCCAATCCTGAGTTGCTGCAATTATGGTTTCATCAGTCATTTCTATATTCCTTATTTAAATATCGCATCACCGTACCAGTAATGGCGGCTCATCCATCAACGCGATCTGTTCGCGTAATTCCAGTATCCGGTCTTGCCAATATCGTTGGGTATTGAACCACGGGAAGGCAGCCGGAAACGCCGCATCATCCCAGCGTCGTGCTATCCATGCCGAATAATAAATAAGGCGCAAGGTGCGCAATGCTTCAAGCAGATGCAACTCACGCGGATCAAATTCGTAAAAATCCTCATAGCCCGCCAGCAAATCTCCAAACTGTCTGCGCTGCTCTTCACGCTCCCCCGATAGCAACATCCATAAATCCTGTATCGCAGGACCGTTACGACTATCGTCAAAGTCCACAAAATGCGGCCCGGCATCCGTCCACAACACGTTACCGACATGACAATCACCATGCAGCCGCAATGTCCTTACCTCGCCAGCACGATCAAAACAGCGCCGCACGCCGTCCAGCGCATGCGCAACCACGCCGCGATAAACTTCAGTCCATTCTGCGGGAATAAAATCATGAGTAAGCAAATACGCCGAAGGTTCCACACCGAAACTCGCTATATCCAGCATAGGACGATGTCGATACGTTTCCAGCGCCCCCACGGCATGGATACGCCCGATAAAACGACCCATCCACTCCAGCGTATCGCGATTATCCAATTCGGGAGCACGGCCACCCTGGCGCGGAAACACGGCAAAACGAAAATGATTGTAATGATGAAGAGTGCCGCCGTTGATCTTCTGTGCGGGAACGACTGGAATCTCACGCGCCGCCAACTCACTAACGAACGCATGCTCTTCCAGAATCTCGGCATCAGACCAACGAGCGGAACGATAAAACTTGACGATCACCGGAGGCCCGTCTTCCATACCGACCTGATAAACACGATTCTCGTAACTGTTTAATGCTAACTGCCGACCGTCACCGTATAAACCAATGCTGCTCAGGGCATCCAGTACGGTATCGGGAGTGAGTAAACTGAAGGGGGGATGAGTTATCTGCATGGGCGGCATTGTACGTTACTACGCCTCGAATGCCGCATTTTTGCTGATACCGTATTTTTGCTATGCCCCTTATTTATCGTATTTCTACGTGCTGATGATTACCGCAAAATTTATGGAGTGCGCGGGCATGACCGCGCTAATAAACTGTGATGATCCTATGCCAAGCGGTGCCCTGTCGCCGCGCGTCAACAGCAAGCGTAAGGGATGATCGGAGTGTTGCTTTGCGACGGTGGAGCCAGTGTTCGGCAACCTGCGCGGCAACAAACGTCTGCACCGCTTTACGCTACGTGGAAAAACCAGGTGGATGGGCAATGGAAGTTGTACTGCATGATGCATAATATCGAAAAGCTGGCGAATCACGGTTATGCGAGATAATAAGACGAAAAACGGGCTTTCTAGCCACTGTACCGCGTAAAATTGACTTGCCTGATCAGGCTGGTTTGCAATGAAACTATTTTATAGAAACAGGAAGCCGAAAATGAAAACAACGGTCAGGTTTGAAAAAATCCACCCAACGCTGAAACAGGCTTTCAGAATCGGGTTTTTCTACAGCGTCGTTAGGGGGCTGAGCCTGTGACGTCAGAGACACCTTCATCTCTTGCCACCTCCGCACGTATTCTGCCGCTGATACGCGAGGTCGGGCCATGGTTCTACACCATCGCTGTGGCAACGCTATATGTGTCAGGCTTCCTCGTCCTGAACGCCAACCTCGCTAAGTACGGCGTCCTGGACATTGAATTCGTCGATGCGCGGTACTTCCTTGCCGGCGCATGCTTTGCCTTCTACTTGGTTTGCTTCTATCTTTTCGCAGGTCGCGCAGTTCTTTTTACGCCAAACTGGCTTCGTGAAGACCTTGAAAGAACAAACAAGCATACTTCGAGGCCTGTCTGGTCCGTCGTGGTGTTCATTCACTCAATTGTCACGGCTACATTTTTCTGCTGCCTGTCATCGGCGCTATTTACATCATTTGCAATTGATAGTGCGGAGACAGCAATCTTCTATGCCGCGTTAGCTGGCGCGTTCCTCGTTCTGTATACATTCGATGTCACCAATCTTGACGTAAAGTTCCCGCGCTTCTCTGAGGCAGTTACGCTGAGCGCAAAAATGGCGGCCATCTATGCGTTTTTCGTATTCGTCGGCGTCGGCCCGCTGTTCACGGTCTTCCTTTCGTACATCACCATCTTCTTTTTCATCAACCTTGTTTTGGACGGTTTCAAGAGATACAAGCACACCGCCGATCGAATGACCTTTACCGCCATCTACGCCGTCGTGTTCCTCGCCGGCAGTGCCGTCGGCTTTGGCACACTCATCTATGGTCAAGTCACAACTAAGCTAGGCGGCGCTAAGCCGCCAAGCGTTTCGATTGGCCTCACGGACGAGGCCCGCAAGGTGCTTTCAGCAACCCAATCGGGGCCGGCAAGCCCACTATTCGAGGGACGATTGGTGCACCAAACGGCAAACCATTCATACATTGAGGCATCCGGAAAGACGGTGCGGTTTCGAGCCGCTGACATCATTACATTAACCGTTGCTCCACAACCTGAGCGGCAGTTTTGGAAAGAATACTTTGAAGGCAAGCGCACTGAATCAACGCCCCCTAAATCGGGTAGCCGGAGGTCTTTCTCCTTCGGCCCCCACACCACCCCGCATGCGGGTCCGCACGAGGCGGTTCAATCAGTGGTGAAGGGCGATCCATCCGAGACGTAACTCATATAAACCTTGGGCTTTCAGGTAGTCGTTAGACAGCGCCTGTTGTATGCCTGCGGTTTTCGAGCTACACCATTGGCCTTTCTGGCTTGCGCCGCATTTGACCGCCAAATCTTCAGGTACGCCACGTTTGATTAGATTTCGGATGCGGGTGACCGGATTGCGCCACTGTTGCCAGTAGCACATCCTGATTCTGCGTCTTATCCAACTGTCCAGCTCCAAGCAATGCTGGTAGCCACTGGCAATGCCAAAGTAGTTTATCCAGCCTCGCAGGTACATGCCCAGTTGGTCTAACCGGTATTTCATGGATACCCCCCAATTACGGTTGGTCAGTTCTCTGACACGCGCCCTGAATTTCTCCAGCGCTTTTACGTGCCATTGTATGCGCCCTTGCGGGAAGCAAAACCCGAGGAATTTGCTGTTCGCGGGCTTCACCACACGGCTTTTGTCGGTGTTAACTTGCAGCTTTAAACGCTCTTCCAGATAACGGGTAACACTGCTCAGAACTCGTTCGCCAGCACGCTGACTTTTCACCACAATGATGATGTCGTCGGCATAACGAGCAAACTTGTGTCCGCGCTTTTCCAGTTCTTTGTCCAGCGGGTCGAGCATGATATTCGCCAACAGCGGGGACAACGGCCCGCCTTCACATGAAATAAAAGCACGAAGTGCGCCTATATTTCATGGGGAAGACCCTTGCGATCTTGCGGCACACCGAGTCGGCTGGGCTGAATCACTTTATCGACCATCACGCCCGCCCTGAGATAAC
>JBBRAJ010000033.1:0-27327 GCA_038206935.1 Burkholderiales bacterium | reverse complement strand
TATTATTGCACGCGACACTGGTCGTCCCGTACAAGTCAAACTGATTCCGGCTAGCATCAGCAACAACCCGCTGCCGCGTCCTGACAGCATCCCGCTGGATATGGAAAAGCTGTTTGGCAGTGAAGCCAGTGCGGGTGATCCAGGGTTGTATGTCACCGTACATGACGGTCATGTGATTCTGGCGATGGGTGATAAGACGCTCGATCTGGGACGGGGTGAAACCGGCTTCTCCGATACCAGCATCCTGACCCGTTTGACCACAACTCCGGCGTTCATGGGGGGCGACATGCAGATCAATCCGGAAAGTAATAATGTCAACAGCCCGAACCCGAGTATCAATCCGAGTGGGTGTGCGGTGCAGTAACGAAATATATATTTGTAGTCAAGCTTTAGGTCTGCTGAGTAAAGTGTTTGGTGCATCGGTAATCACTCTACATTTCCTGGAAAAATAGGCTTGTTTTCCCTTTTTACCACAACGTTTATGAATAAAATCATTCAAATGGTGGAAATGGCAGGGTAGTGTTGTAAGCAAATTTCTCCAATTCCTATGATCTGGGGTAAACTTCGCATCCTTTATCATGCTTGGTTTGCATGTCCCGTTATACCGTTCAAGAATATAAATAATGTCAGACGATCCCGCTTTTAAAATTAAAACTGGCAATCTTCCCGTGTTGCTGCTCCATATTGCTTCTGTTGATGTAGAGCAAATCAAGAATCAATTGGAATTGAGACTTAGCCAAACACCGGATTTTTTCTCAAATACGCCTATCGTGCTGGAACTGTCAGCCATAGCAGATTCTGATGGAAGTTTAAATTTCCCTGAATTGCTATCCTTTATGCAAAGCTTGGGTATGTGTGCGGCAGGTGCGGTCGGAGGTTCCGTGTCGCAACGTGAAGCTGCCGCCAAAGCGGGTTTGGGGCTTTTTCCCGAGTTGCTTACCAGAGGCGCACAGAAAAAAGCGGAGGAGGATAATGTGGTACTTGTTGCTCAAATCCAAACCGAGTTGCCTGGATTTGAGCCGCAAGTTTCGGCTCAGTCCATTGCCTCGAATAATAAGGATGCAGGCAAGCAAACCATGTTGTCCGTGGTCGCTCGACCCACAGTGGTCATAGATAAACCGGTTCGTACCGGGCAGCGCATCTACGCGGAAGGGGCCAATCTGGTTGTGCTGGATAATGTAAATGCCGGTGCTGAATTGATTGCGGATGGGGATATTCATATCTACGCTTCGATGCGGGGGAAAGCCATTGCGGGTGCGCAAGGAAATGAAGGTGCGCGAATTTTCGTACAGGGTCTGGAAGCTGAGTTACTTTCTATTGCAGGCTGCTTCAAAGTATTCGAGGAGGGTGTTCCCCTCGAGGTGCGTGGAAAGCCGGCCCATATACACTTGTCGGGCACACGATTGCTTATTGAACCGTTATCGCGTTAATAAAGTTTTGGGCTAATAGAGTTTTTGTGAAAGTGTGCTTTGCAGGTAAAATTCAAACAAATTATTAATTTTTCAGGATATAAACGTGGCTAAAGTTATTGTTGTTACCTCTGGTAAGGGGGGCGTGGGAAAAACGACTACCAGTGCAAGTTTTGCGAGTGGGCTGGCTATGCGTGGTAATAGAACGGTGGTTATTGATTTCGACGTAGGGTTGCGAAATCTTGATCTCATCATGGGGTGCGAGCGTCGGGTTGTATATGACATTATTAATGTGATTAATGGTGAGGTATCCCTGAAGCAGGCGCTGATCAAGGATAAGAGTTGCGACAATTTGTACATACTGCCTGCATCACAGACCCGGGACAAAGATGCACTCAAACTGGATGCCGTCGGACGTATTCTGGAAGAACTCAAACAGACTTTTGATTTTGTTGTTTGTGATTCTCCTGCCGGTATTGAGTCAGGTGCTTTTACCGCGATGTATTTTGCCGATGAGGCATTGATTGTAACCAACCCTGAAGTTTCATCGGTTCGTGATTCTGATCGCATACTCGGTATTCTTGCGGCCAAGTCGAAGCGTGCCGTCGATGGTGTTGAGCCAGTCAAGGAGCATTTACTGGTTACCCGTTACGATCCCAAGCGTGTAGACGCAGGTGAGATGCTGTCTGTTGAAGACATTCAGGAGATTTTACGTATTCCCTTGCTGGGAGTGATTCCAGAGTCTGTATCCGTGCTGCAGGCATCCAATTCCGGTACGCCCGCCATACATATAGCCAAGAGTGATGTGGCTGAGGCTTACAAGGATGTGGTGGGGCGCTTTATGGGTGAGGATTTGCCTATACGTTTCACTGTTGCAGAAAAGACCGGATTCTTCAAACGATTGCTGGGAGGTCGATAATATGTCCATGATTGATGGCCTGATTGAATATCTGCGTGGCAAGGACAAAAAAACGGCAGTCATTGCCAAGGAAAGACTGCAAATCATTCTTGCTCATGAGCGTGCGGGGCGGGGTGGAGAAACTCCGGATTACCTTCCTGCCTTGCAGGAAGAACTGATGGCCGTTATTGCGAAGTATATTCACATTGATCGTAACTCATTCAAGGTTCAGTTGGAAAAGCATGACCAATATGATGTGCTTGAACTGAATATTACTCTGCCGGAAAAGGTAAATACCCGGTCGTAGTTTGCGGGGAGCCTCTAAAAATAGAACTCCTGGTGGAACTGTTAAGTATAGGACTACGATGTGAAAAAAATCATATCAAAGCCACTACTGCATTCCATCAGGCTATCCAAATACGGTAGTCAAGTGGCTGGTTATAAGCGAGACAAGGCGAGAAGGGAATTTTGTCGCGCTGTATATCTTCGACAGTTAGGAATTAAATTTTCTAAGCAATGCATTATTGCGATGGAGTTGGGATTGATCCCTGCGGTTGTTTCAGCAGCTGGAGTGAGGTATCCAGTCCTTCCTGAATGATAGTCTGCATGATAGGCGCCAGATAGGGAAGGGTAAGGATTACCACCGAGAATCCTATTGTCAATGTAATCGGGAATCCGACCGCAAAGATGTTGAGTTGCTGGGCGGCGCGAGTCAGAATGCCGAGGGCTATATTGGTAATGAGCATCGCAGCAAGTATGGGTAGCGATAAATGCAGTGCATTGCTGAAAATGGTGGCCCCCCATGCGGCGGCATTGTAATAATTCTTGGCTGTTATCATGCCGCCTATCGGCAGTGTATGAAAACTCTCCGCTAGTGTGGACAACATCATCAGATGTCCATTCATTGAGATAAATGCAAGTGATGCAATGATCCCCAGCCATTGGGCGATGACGGGTGAATAACTCGAATTTTGAGGGTCATAGAAGCTGGCAAATCCCAAACCCATTTGTAGTCCTGTATATTCCCCCGCCATTTCTATGCCGGTAAAAATCAGGCGCATGATAAATCCCATGGTTGTGCCGATCATTATTTGCTGAACCATGATGAGCAATCCCTCTGCCGAGCCAAGCGGGACGACCGGTATCGGGTCAAGCGTGGGGGCGATCAGTATCGCTATCAACATGGAGAGGGCAATCTTGTGCTGTCTGGGGAATTGCTTGTTGCCGAATATCGGCGCACTTGAGATTAGTGCGAGGATGCGTATCATCGGGAAGATTAGCGTAGCCAGCCAAGTGTCCAGTTGTGCGCTGGTGATACTGATCATCTGCTTTCCTGTGAGGAATTCAATTTCTCAGATGCGTCGGAGGTGATACTCATTGCTCAGCCTATCATCCACGGGATGTTGCTGTATAAGCGCTGGATGAAGTCAACCATAACCGACACCATCCATGGGCCGGCAATAATTAGCACGATAAAAATCCCGACTATTTTAGGGATAAATGATAATGTTTGTTCATTGATCTGGGTTGCCGCCTGAAAAATACTCACTATCAGGCCGATAGCCAGTGCACTAAGCAGTAGCGGCATGGATAACATCAGGGTAATTTCAATAGCCTGCCTACCCAGTGTCATGACTGATTCGGGAGTCATAGTGGTACGTCAGCCTTGGTGAAGTTAGCAATCAGATATGGCGGGCTTCTCATTTGGTCTGTCCTAGGTATAAAAGCTCTGCGACAGTGAGCCTATAAGCAAATTCCATCCATCAGCCAGAACAAATAACATGATTTTAAACGGCAGGGAAATGATGGAGGGAGATAGCATCATCATACCCATGGACATCAGCACACTGGCGACCACCATATCAATGACCAGAAAAGGGATGTATATAACAAAGCCGATCTGAAAGGCTGTTTTCAGTTCGCTGGTTACATAGGCCGGAACTAACAGACGAAGCGGTATATCATCTTTGCTGGTCAGCGATTCGCTGTTGGAAATCTTGACAAACAAGGCTAGATCGGTTTCGCGAGTCTGGCGTATCATGAAAGCCTTAAGCGGAGTGACGCCTTTTTCAAACGCCTCCATAAGCTCCATTCTGTTTTCGGTATAGGGTAAATAAGCGTCTGTGTAAATTTTGTCGAGCACAGGCGACATGACAAAAAATGTCAGAAACAGGGATAGTCCTATTAATACCTGATTGGGTGGGGAGGACGGTGTGCCAAGTGCAGAACGCAACATGCTCAGTACAATAATGATGCGCGTGAAGCTGGTCATCATCAGCAAAATGGCGGGTAAAAAGCTGAGCGAAGTAAGCAGCAGTAGCGTTTGCAAACTCAGACTGTAGGTCTGACCGCCACCTGGCGTGGCTTTGCTGGTAATTGCAGGTATCGCAATTTCCGCTAGAGCACCGTGGCTGTAACTTATCAAAGCGGTAAATAGCAGTAGTGCCGCTACAAAACTACGATGCATTCTTGTCTCTTTCGGAAGTTTTGCGAGACACAATAGCCGAGAGCATGTTCGCAAATTTGTTATTAGTCAGGTTGCCTTGAAGGTTTTCCGTTGGTAAGCCTTCGGGTTTGTCTTGCGAATGCAAAGTGCGAATCTGGCCGGGGCCTACGCCTACTAATAACCAGGTGTTCTTGACTTCAATCAGTACCGCCCGTTCACGTTGTCCGATAGCGACACTGCCGATGACCTTGACCAGATCACCCGCACCATTTTGAGCAATGTTCATGCGCTTGAGTAGCCATACCACACTTACGATCACAATCAGAACAAGAAGCAAGCTGAAAAGAGCTTGAAAAATGCTGCCCGAGTCAATTATGGATGAGGGCGGGATGGGCGCAGGACGCGCACTCTCAAGTGCGTATAGGCTGGATGCGGCTGACAATAAGCCTAATGCCGCCGCAAGGCGTAAAAAGTGGTACATGTTATCGGTTCAGGCGGCGTAGCCGTTCGGAAGGCGTAATGATGTCAGTCAAACGAATGCCGAGTTTGTCGTTGACTACGACCACTTCGCCCTGCGCAATCAGGAATCCGTTGATCATGACATCCAAGGGTTCGCCTGCCATCCCAGCCAATTCGACGACCGAGCCTTGCGCCAGTTGCAGCAAATTCTTGATCGGCATTTTTGTACGTCCCAGTTCAACGGTCAGTTGAACCGGAATGTCGAGGATCATGTCCAGATCGTGGTGGGCGGTAGCGGCACTTTCCGAACCGAATTTTTCAAATACATGTGATTTTGCGGCCGGAGCTGGTTGGCTGGGGCTGGCGGCTTGCTCGCTCATCGCGGCAGCCCAGTCATCTACGCTGTCTGCAGTGTCGGTAGAGGCTTGCTCAGACATGGCAGCACTCCAATCGTCTGCGGTAATTGCGTCTTCATCAGACATGGCTTCCCTCTTCTTTAGTTGTAAGCATTTTTACAATTCTGAGTGCGTATTGGTTGTTGAATACGCCGTATTTGCATTCCATAATCGGAATGCCATCAATGGATGCAGTGATGTTATCTTCAACTTCCAGTGGAATAATATCGCCTGCTCGCATCTTGATTACCTGATCTAGCGTGACATTGGCGCTTCCCAATGTGGCAATTAGTTCAATATCTGCACACTGTACTTGCCTGGAGAGTAGTTCCAGCCAACGCTTGTCGACGGCCAGATGTTCGCCCTGAATATTGCTGTAGAGCAGATCCTTGACAGGTTCCAGCATGGAGTAGGGCATGCAGGTATGAAATGCCCCGCCGTTGCCTCCCAGTTCTATATCAAACGTCGTCACGATAACGACTTCGTTGGGGGTGGCAATGTTGGCAAACTGAGGGTTCATTTCAGAACGTACAAATTCAAACTCCAGCGGGTAGACTGATTCCCATGATTTTCCATAGGTTTCAAATGTGACCGCCAGCATTTTTTGAATGATACGTTGCTCGGTTTGTGTAAATTCTCTACCTTCTACCCGTGTATGGAAACGTCCGTCGCCGCCGAACATGTTGTCAACCACAAGAAACACCAGATTCGGATCGAAGATGAACAGAGCATTGCCGCGTAACGGTTTGGCTTGGATGATATTCAGGTTAGTCGGAACGGCAAGATTGCGTATGAATTCACCGAATTTTAATACGCGAACCGGGCCTACTGATATTTCGGGTGTGCGTCGTATGAAATTGAATAACCCGATACGAAACAAGCGCGCAAAACGCTCGTTGATAATCTCCATGGTGGGCATACGCCCACGCACGATGCGTTCCTGAGAGGCAAGATTGTATGGGCGAATCTCTCCCGCGTCTGCCTCGGATTGATCCTGGGCATCGTCCGCTTCGCCATTGACTCCCTTTAATAGGGAGTCAACTTCATCCTGAGAGAGAAATTCGCTCATTCGTTACTGGATAATAAACGTTGTGAATAAGACTTCCGAAATGCCTTTTTTGACATGCTCTTCCGGTGCAGCTTCATGGGTGGAATGGCTCGTCTCAGGAGCAGACTGGGCAGCATCTCCTTCTTCTTCAATAGGTGTGGCGCGAATTTCGGGAGCCGATTTTCGGAAACCCATTACATATTCAATATGCGCCTTGATGTCTTCAGCTAACTTGGTTTTTCCTTCCATCCGGTATAGCTCGGAAGGACGTTTGCTTTGCAGTAGCATATTGATACGATGAGAAATTTCAGGAATACGTGCCTTTAATTTTTCTTCGAGTTCGGGCTTGTCAACCTTGACTGAGATAGTGACCTGCAAATAGCGGTCGCCTTCTTCCTGTATTAGATTGGCTGTATAAGAACCCAGATCTACAAAAACAGGAGGTTGCTCGTCATGCTGCTCTTCCTCATGTGCTGCGGCTTCTTCACCAGCCTGATCAAATTTCTGATGACTGGGTTTGAGCAAAACAAACGCTGCACCACCACCGACCAGAAGTAATACAACGGCGGCAATAATGATGATGAGTTTTTTCTTGCTTTTGGGCGCTTGTTCGCTGGAACCGCCGGACTCGGCTGCTTTTGCTTTGGACATAACTTTATTTCCTTATTGATCTGGGGATTGTAAATGGTGAAGGTGGCCGATTATCTTTCAAATAACGCGTGTTTACTCCGTTAAATTAATTTAAAGACAAGTTCTCTGAGGTTAGACCAGCAAACATAAACCCCCCTCCTCAAGCGCCTGTCATGTTTTACTTTGAAAAGTAAAGGGTATCAGGATACGTAGAAAAGGCGGGTGAATCTTGTACCGATATCGATTTTTATCGTATCAAGCAACGGCTGCGCGATTACCCACATTGATGAATTCAGATATCAACAGATTACTTAATCACTTTATTGATTTTAACCTATAAATGATATTTCACGGGGTAATGTAAGTGATTTTACGAGGGAGCGATGCGGATACCTGAAGCGAGTTGCTGCTTCAGGCTATGGTTCGGTGTTTTGTTTTTGATGATATGAATCCGGTTAGATGAACCTATAAAAAGCAATTGTCCACGAAAAGCACGAAAAAACACGAACTAATTCACCAGCATGCCAAGGTTTCCAATTTCACCTAGTGGGTGTTCCGGTGACTTGATGTAACCCATTGTTTTATTTCGTGCCTTTCGTCTTTTTCGTGGACGGAATGAGTTTTTTAGGATGAATGTTCGATATGTCAGGCAAATGTATCAATTATGCCGACCTGACGGCGTTCTGGTGCGGGAGGTAAGGGGGCCGGTGCCGCTTCGGTTGAGAATAAGGTGTTATTTGTTTGTGATCGCGCATTGTTTTGTTGATTCATCATGAAGTTTGCAGCGTTGTTATCGCGTGGTGCCTGATCGTTTACCGAAGCATCGCCCAGCATGATGCCATTTTCAGCCAGACTCTCGCGTAGTTTGGGCAGAGCATTTTCAATCGCTTCACGAACCGCACTGTGTGGTGAAGTGAATTGCGCTGTAGCCTGATTATCGGAGATGCTTAATACAACCCGCATCGGGCCGAGGTCAGGCGGATTCAGGTGTAGCTCGGCGGTATGATTTTGTTGTGAACTTACCCAGATTACTTTTTGTGATAATTCTTCTGGCCATTGGCGGCTGCCAACCTGTGCATTTATCGTTTGCGGACTTTGGGGGACATTAGCTTGTGTATTGAGCTGAAGGCCGGATGGCGTAAGTGTGGCGGTAGCTTGAGTTTGCGCGGAAGGCCCGTTTGCTGATTTTAAATCCGCATTTTTTGCCAGATCAATGCTCTCGGTGCTATGTAATACCTGTTTTTCGGCAAGATTTGCTGGTGAATTTGTTACATTTGGATTTGATATTGCCGGTTTTTCGGAATTTGCATTAACACGCGGTGCAGAATGGCTGCTGGATATTTTTTCTCCATTAATGGCTTGGTTTACTCCCGTTTCCTGACTGACATTACGCGCGTCGTCCATCACTTTGACGTTTGTCAGAATATTGCCTTCTGAAGTGGACTTTGCCGGTGTTAAATTGTTATTGCTGATATTTTCTGTTTTGCTGTTTGCAACAGTGTTATCGACAACGGGATTGCCAGACAGTGGGTTGCGAATGGTTCCGGTATCGGTCATTTCTGCTGCTTGTGTATCTTGAACACGGGTATCAGAAACGGGCTGCGCTACGCCGGTCTTATTTGCGGCAATAGTGTTTTCAATAGTGGAATTGCCCGCAAGCGGATTATGAATGTTTCCGGTATCGGTCGTTGTCGCGGCTTGTGCATCTGGAACGCGGTTATCAGAAACGGGCTGCGCAACGCCGGTCTTATTTGCGGCAATAGTGTTTTCAATAACGGGATTGGCGGAAAGCGGATTACGAATGTTTCCGGTATCGGTCGTTGTCGCGGCTTGTGTATCTGGAACGCGGTTATCAGAAACGGGTTGCGCTATGCTGGACTTATTCGCGGCAATAGTGTTTTCAATAACGGGATTGGCGGCAAGCGGATTACGAATAATTGCGGCATCGGTCGTTTTCGTGGCTTGTGTATCTGGAATGTGGTTATCAAAAACGGGTTGCGTTGCAGCGGCTTTGTTGCCGGTACTATCAACAACGGGTTTGCCTGATATAGGATCGCGAGTACTTTCAGCATCAGTCATTTTCGCGGAGCGTGTTGTCGGGATGTGGTTGCCTGTAATAGGCTTGTTTGCATCAGTTTGATTGCTGGTAATCGGGTTATCCGTAACGAGTTTGTCAGTGCGGACAGGGGTACTTTGGGTGACTGGTTTGCCAGATAAATCGGATTGCATGTTGGATTTATCAGTAATCGTGTTTTCAGCGTTAGTTTTATTTGAAATTGCGTTGCCGGTAGCGGGGTTTGGTATATTTGAAATGATGCTGCTCTCCGTGCTGGAAATATTGGAGTTTGCGATCCCTTTAGTTTGTGTTCCAGTTTGCCGGTTTCCGATGATGATTTTTCCAGCGCCGGTCTTTTCAGTGACGGTGCTTTTAACAACTGGATCGGCGCCCAACAGGGTACTAGCATAGGAATTTTCAGTGCTCATATTTCCAGCGCCCAAGTTTCCTGTATTAGCATTTTCGGAAGCGGAATTTGCGGTAACGGTGATTTCGGACGAATTGCCGGAGGCCGGTCTTTTTTCCTGATTGGCAAACAATAGCGCTGTTAATGCAATGGACGTTGGATCAATTACCTGCGGCGGGGATGAGTTATCGATGCTGATAGTCGTGGTTGTTGTTTTTCCAGCCATTGTTGTATAGGGGGCCTGATTTGAAGCGGATGTCATTTCGGGTAGGACAGCAGCTGTTTCTTCCATTTGCCTCGCAAGCAGAACGCCAAAGGCATTGTTTGCTTTTGCATCGGGGTTCCCATTATTCTGCGATTTTTTGTTTGTAACGGTTGGATGGGTTGCAAGGTTATTGCGAGCCACCGAGCCCTTTGCCGTTGGTGATGGTGCACTGTTGTTATTGGGCAGGTTGGTTATCATGATGGTTTTCCATAGTGTTGGAAGAAAAATCCGTAATCGACAGTCTAATCATAGCTTATGGAGAAAGTGCCAGTTCAGCCATTACTTTAAAAGTAAACCCAGTCTGATACCACTACTGGTTTTGCTCCTCCTTGTTTTGCATTTTATAGGCAGTTGCTCTGCCCGTGTGTTCATCCATTGCACGTTGCTCACGTTTAGCTTCAAGTTGGTTTTGCATTTCAATATGGCGTTCTTTCAGAGTGTCGAAAGATTTTAGTTTGCGTTGTGCCGTGGTAAATTCATTACGACCTATCTGGGTTGATAATTTGCTTTGCTCGACGGCTTTGAGCTGCTGTGCGATGGCGGCATCAAGCTTGTAGATGAATTCTTGAAAATTACGCAACAGCGCCGGATCCATGCCTTCCTGACTGGAAGCTTGCAGTCGTGCCTGATAATCCTTGCGGTACTGTTGCAACATTTCCAGTCGGGCCTCAGTGTCATGTTGTTGCCGGTTAAGCTGCCCGAGTTTGCGAGTAGCCGTATCGTTGCTTTTTTGCGCCAGATTTAGCAAAGGTGCCAGTTGAAATGGTTTGGTCATGGTGTGTGGCTTAATGCTGATTCACTGATGGTTCATGTGCCGGAATCTATTCCAAGTCGCTCAACCTGATGGAATTTCTTAATGTTGTAGCGTACTCGGGTGTTTGCTGTGTTGCAAGAGTTGTATGAAACGTACATTTACGAAACACGGAGTTTGATAGTTATTTACTGTTCGGGTTCAAAAATTGCTGCAAGTTGGGCGATGCTGCTGGAATAGGTTTCGCATTGATGCATACCTTGTTTCAGGAAACGTTCCATTCTCGGGTACAGCATAATCGCCTGATCCAGCAGCGGGTCACTTCCGCCGATATAGGCGCCGACATTGATCAGATCACGATTGCGCTGATAATGCGCGTACATGTGTTTGAATCGCTGTGCCAGAGAAATGTGCTCCGGCGTTGCCAGATGGGAAAAAAGTCGACTGATAGAAGCTTCGATGTCAATGGCGGGGTAATGCCCCTGTTCAACTAAACGCCTCGATAGTACGATATGCCCGTCCAGAATGGCACGGGCACTGTCGGCAATCGGATCCTGCTGGTCGTCACCCTCGGTCAGTACGGTATAGAAAGCGGTGATAGAGCCGCTGCCCTCCAGCCCGTTCCCTGCTCGTTCGACCATTTGCGGCAGTTTGGCGAAAACGGAGGGGGGGTATCCCTTAGTTACGGGGGGTTCGCCGATGGCAAGTGCGATTTCCCGTTGTGCCATCGCATAACGTGTCAGTGAATCCATGATGAGTAGTACATTTTTACCCTGATCACGAAAGTACTCGGCAATCGTCGTGGCATATGCCGTACCCTGTAGCCGCATTAACGGCGAAGTGTCGGCCGGAGTGGCGACGACGACGGAACGGGCCAGGCCTTCCTTGCCGAGAATGTCATTAATGAATTCTTTTACTTCTCGACCACGTTCGCCTATCAATCCGACGACAGTCACGTCCGCGCTGGTGTAGCGCGCCATCATGCCTAGCAGCACGCTCTTACCCACGCCGCTGCCGGCAAATAGTCCCATGCGCTGTCCGCGCCCTACGCTCAGCAGACTATTGATGGCGCGTACACCCACGTCCAGTGTTGTATCTATGGAGGCGCGCTCCAGCGGATTAAAAGGGCGGCTTTGTAATGGTGCGCTGGCCGGATCGATTAGTGGACCGAGTTGATCCAGCGGTTTGCCTGCGCCGTCCAATACACGTCCAAGCAGCATATTACCTACGGGAAGATGTTTGGCGTGATCCGATTGACGGCGGAATAACGTGCGTTTGCCATTCAGGGTTAGTTTGTGCAGCGGCTCTATCGGTAATACCCGTGCGCCGGGAACGAGACCATAGGCATCATTTTCCGGCATTAAAAAAAGTTTCCCCCCAGAAAATCCGACTACTTCGGCTTCGACTATGGAGTTGGGCAGGTGAATGGCGCAAGTGCTGCCTATAGGCATTTGCAGCCCGACGGCCTCCATGATCAAGCCTGTAACTTTGGTCAGATAGCCGCTGGGTTGCAGGGTATTACAATGAGACACATATTCGCGACCTTCACCAAGAAAAGCCTGCCAGCGATGACTATGGCTGTTGGAGGAGGGGGGTAATGGATTGGTTACGGTAGGAGTGTCCGGTTTGCGCGGTATCAAGTCAGCCATGATTTGTCCTGCCCCATCGAATCAACGATTCTTTTCCAGCGAGTCTGGTTGGTGGAGTCAATATTGCTATTGTCTGTTTCTATACGACATCCGCCCGGTTCGATTTGTGCGTCGGTAAATATTTTCCATTCAGCCTGGGTTAATTGCTCACCCATCAGTTTGCGTACTAATTCGGCATCATCCGGGTGCAAGATCAGGTGTGCATTCTGGTTGAAATGCGGCAAGCTGCTGATGGCTTGACTCACGATTTTAAGGATGATTTCCGGTTTGACCTGTAATGTCTCAAAGATCATTTTTTGAGCAATTTCCAGCGATAAATCCAGCAGCGATTGAGCCAACTGTTCGTCCACCTGATTCAGCGCGACATGCAGGCTCTGGATCAGAGCTTGCATTCTTACGGTTTCAGCCTGTGCCTGTTTAATCCCGGCTGCATAGCCAGCCGCATATTGTTCGTCGTAGGCTTGTTGCTGAGTTCTTTTTAATTCTGCGGCTTCCCTCTTTGCGGAAGCAATGAGCGCGGAAGCTTCTGCCTCGTGGGGTGTGGGGCCGGTGTCAGGCTTGGGATCAAATGATGCCAGCTCCCAACGCTGGTAGGCGGTCATTAGCTCTTTGGGTGTGGTCGGGTTATAAGCTGTCGAGGACGAAGCATTACTCAATGATTTGCCGAATTTGTCCCTGGTTTCATCAGACATAGGCATCCTCATCGCCTTTTCCGCCCAGCGCTATTTGACCATCATCGGCCAGACGTTTCACGATCTTCAGGATTTCCTTCTGATTGGCTTCCACTTCACTGAGTTTTACCGGGCCTTTTGATTCAAGGTCTTCGCGCATCATTTCGGAAGCACGAGAAGACATGTTCTTGAATATTTTTTCGCGCAACTCTTCGCTTGCGCCCTTGAGCGCAACGATAAGTGATTCGGACTGCACTTCGCGCAGGATAAGCTGGATGCCTCGGTCGTCGACTTCCAGTACGTTTTCGAAGACGAACATCTTGTCTTCGATTTTTTGTGCCAGATCAGGATCAAAGCTGCGTACTTTTTCCATCATCTCGGACTCCATCGCTCCCCCCATGAAGTTGAGTATCTCAGCTGCCGTCGACACGCCCCCTTTGAGGTTCTTCTTGCCCGTTGCGCCGCCACTCATCAGTTTGGTCAATACGTCATTCAGCTCACGCAAGGCGATGGGTTGCACACCATCCAATGTGGAAATTCGCAGCAGCACATCATTGCGGGTGCGCTCGGTAAGCATTTTCATGATGGCGGCAGCCTGATCCGGTTCCAGATGAACAAGGATGGTTGCAATAATTTGCGGATGCTCATTGCTGATGATTTCCGCAACGGCTCCTGGATCCATCCATTTCAAACTTTCGATGCCGCTGGTGTCGCTGCTGTGCATGATACGATCCAGCAATCCGGCCGCCTTGTCATCGCCCAATGCCTTGGTAAGGATGTTGCGTATGTAATTGTTGGAATCCATCCCTACGGTGGTTTTTTCCGAGGCGGCCACCAGAAAGTCATGGAAAACTTGCGAAATCTGATCGCGTGACAGATTGTTAAGTGTAACCATTGCCGAACTGATTTTTTGTACTTCTTTGGGGCCCAAATACTTAAGCACCTCAGCCGCCTCATTTTCACCTAGCGTCATCAGGAAGATTGCGCTGTTCATGGTACCGTTGCTCCCGCTACTCATTACCGTTCACCCAATCCTTGATTACGCTGGCGACAATTTTAGGATCTTGCTGTGCTATCTGTCTGGCAATGTTAAGATTTTGCTCATATGGCGCAACGGGTGCGGTATATTGGCCTGTAGCATTGTTCACGCCAGCTATGGCTTCACCCGATTCCTCCATTCCGGCAGCGCTGGCTTCTTCTTCTTTAGGCTCGTTGGGTTCATGTTTCGGGGGGTGCAATGGGCGGAATGCCGGCTTGATAACGCCGAATACGATAATCAGCACTACGGCGGCTGCGATTAAATATTTTGCGAGTTGCTTGGCTAAATCTATCATTTCAGGCTGCATCCAGAACGGAACCTCTTCAGGTGCTTCAACCTTGTCGTTGAAAGAAGCATTTTGAATATTCAGTGTGTCACCTCGGTTCGAATCGAAACCTACCGCGTCCTTGACAAGGTTGTCGATCTGAATTTTTTCAGCATCGCTGAGTGGCTCAAAACTGACTTTCCCTTTAGCATCGGTTGCCTTGCGGTTGTTCACGACCACCGCTACTGAGAGTCTTTTTAGTACGCCGACAGGTAATACGGTATGGCTGATGGTGCGATCCAATTCATAATTGATAGTGGATTCCTTGTGCAGGTTATCGATTTGAGCGCTGTTTGTTGTATTTGCACCGCCGGGTGCCGCTGTAATCGGGGCTGTGGCGGGAACGGGAGGTTGGTTGGTCAAGGCACCAGGTACTCCACTGGCATTCAAGCCCGAGCCATTCAGCGTTTCGACTTTTTGTTCGCTACGGACGCTGCCATCCGCAGGATTTTGATTCGGTTTATATGTTTCTGCGGTTTGCTCTGTGCGAGAAAAATCAATATTTGCAGTAACCTGAGCTTGCACGTTATTTGCGCCGAGCAGCGGCGTCAGTATGCTCATGATGCGCTTGATATAGTTTTGCTCGATTTGCTGTACATATTTGAGCTGGTTTGCATCCATTCCGTTGCCATTCCCGTCTTGCAGTGAACTCAGCAGTGTGCCGTCCTGATCGACTACGGTGACATTCTTGGCTGCCATATCCGGCACGCTGCTTGAAATCAGATGCACAATTGCACTGACCTGAGCAGAGTCAAGCATTCGACCGCCGTGTAGGGTGAGTACAACGGATGCGCTGGGCTTTTGTTGTTCCTTAATGAAGACGCTGGGTTTGGGAATGGCCAGATGAACGCGAGCCGAGGCGACGGCGCCGATGCTTTGTACAGAACGCGCCAGTTCGCCTTCCAATGCGCGCTGATAATTCACCTGTTCGGCAAATTGGGTAGTGCCGAATTTCTGATTTTCCATCAGTTCGAAACCGACGGAGCCGCCTTTGGGAAGTCCCTGAGTGGCTAGTTTTAATCGTGCTTCATGTACCATGTCGGCAGGAATCATCAGTGCTCCGCCGCCGTCAGCAAACTTGTAAGGGATATTCAGTTGTTGCAGGGATTCGATAATCGCTCCGCCATCACGATCCGACAGGTTGCTGTATAACACCCGGTACTCGGGGGCTTGACCCCACATCCAGCCACCCACGATGATAGCAATCAGTGCTGCGATAGCAACGCCCAGCCCCATTTTTTGCTGGAGGCTGAGTTGCTCAAGGCGGCTCAGTGCGCCTTTTGCCGGTGATGTGCTATTGATTGGTTCTGCCATGGTTTGTTTGCGGACTATACCTGAAGGGCCGGAGAGACAGTGCGTGCATTATCCATTTATCGGATAGGTTACTGAATAGGAGAATAGGGCCAAAATAGCATATCTGTTCTTTTGATGTGGCAGGAATTTATTCAAGTATTGTGTCAGCATTGGAAAAGTTGTCGTTAGCCTTTGGTCATCATCCGTTGAAATTAGATAATTTCTAACTTTATACTGACGACGAGAATCTGGCAACCCGAAACAAGGAGAAGCAAATTGAGCAATATATCGGCAGTCGATGGATTGTTGGCGCAAATGCGTGTGGCGGCGGCAAAGGCAGGTTTGCGTGAGCCGGAGCCGACAGCGCAATCAGGAAAGCTGGATTTCTCCAGCGCATTAAAGACGGCGCTGGATGGCGTGGCGCAATCGCAGGCTACATCTGATTCATTGCAAAAGGCATTTGTTATGGGTGACGACAAGGTCAGTTTGAGCGATACGATGATCGCAATGCAAAAGGCAGGGGTTAATTTTCAAACCACCGTTCAGGTGCGCAACAAGGTTATCCAAGCCTATAACGACATCATGAATATGCAGGTTTAATCCTGCATCCCATAAATTCCGTGTTCTTTAATTGCCCCGGTGATATTCGGGGCTTATTTTTGCTCAATATCCCTTTTTTGAATCCAGAATTGATACATATTGGCAAATGTGTTTGGATTTTCTTGCTCAAAAATTTGCCACTGAGCAAGATTGATTGTGGCCGGATCATTGGGGAAGCGCTGTTTGTAGGCATGTAGCGCGTCGACTTCGATTTCAAATCCGAGAAAAGTAAGCTCGTTTTCATGAAGAAACTTTTCAATTTCAATTAGCGTCAGGCGATGCTCCTGAACATGGAAAAGTAAATCGCGGCAAGTACTGGTGCTGAAAAAGTCGGGTGATTTAAGTATTGCACCGAAATCCTCGCTGTCATTCATATCCATTAAATCCTGCCGGCAGCGGCGAATATCATCGAATGTAGAAGCATAACCATTTTCGGCAATGAAATTGCGTATCCTGACGATGTCTTGTCTGGCCACTTCACTATAAAACCCGAGTTTCATAAAGCCATCTGGGCGAAGTATTGATAAGAGCGTCTTCCAACCTGCCCACGGGTTCTCAAGATGATGCAGCACTCCGCTGGACTCGATTACATCGAAGCGAAGATTTAAACCACCAAGTTTTAGTAGATCGGCCTGGGCATATTCAATTGACGATAATCCCAGTTCCTGCGTTTTCCGCTTCGCATAGCTGAGGCTGCTCGAACTTAGATCTATGGCCAGCAATTTTGAATTATGAATTCGTTGGGCAGACGCAATGGATTGCTGGCCTGTTCCGCAACCTGCAATGAGGACGTCAATCTGTCCATTCATAATCTTGCGGTTAAACGGTGCCCGGGGAAATTTCTGGCTTAGGTAAGTAATAAGATGCTTTGCCCTGCCCGCTGGTGCAGTCTTGACCCAGCGCGGGTAAGGACTCTCTTCATATTGGTTCTGGACTTGCAGCGATACCTCGTTCTCAATATCAGTTAGCCGTACAAGGTTGGCACGTAATTGCTTTTCGATTAACGGTTCTGCTATTTGTTGTTGCAGGACTGCATTGACATCTTCCGTCCACGGGTAATCTAGTAGTCGGTTAAAAAGTGGAAGTGTATATAACGGAAAGTAAGCGGCTAGTGCGATTAGTTGGATAACGGGTATCTGTTTATTTGCTTCAAGTAAAATATACGCCGTGTTTCTCAGTTCATCCGCCTTCCGAATTTCATCTTCAGTATATGAAAATACATACTCATTGATGAAACATTGTCGTGCTAGGGCGCTGTAGAAATGTAGGCTTGCCGCATTTTCAAGTTCGGCAGGCAACGTTGCACTTTCAAGCAGGTTGTAACGTACTGCTGTCAGAAAACGCTCCATTTCTACATCGCAAATGGGGGATGAATCAAGCAGGGCATTTAGCAGCTTATTGTTTGCCAGTATGGCGATGCCGTTCGTGCCGAGTAATGCATGTGTGTTGAGTCGCACAGGCCATGCCTGGTTTGCCCTTAAGACACACTTATTGATTTCTGAATCAAGTTTGATTAATTCGGTACTGGTTCGTGCCAATTCGCTGGTTCTTCCCCAAGGTTCGGTCAGGGCGCGTATCAGCAGGGGGTGTATGTCTTGATGTTCCTGGGTGAAATGCAGGCGTTTGATACAGGTTACAAAAATGCTCTTGGCCTCCTCGGTTTCCCGGATTTTCAGGGATTGCTGGATAGTGCTCAGGGCCATCGTAGCTTTGTCTTGAACATTGTATAGCATGGCAAGATTATCCAAGGCACGGGTGAAATCCGGCTTTAATTTTAACGCGTAGCGATAACTTGCCTCGGCTTCGGTAACGCGCCCTAGATCATAGAGAATGTTGCCCAGATTGAAATGCGCATCAACATAATCCGGTTTGATTTGTATTGCCTTGCGGCAACTGGCCTCAGCTTCATCGGGGCGCCCCAATTCCTTTAGAGTGACACTCAGGTTGTAATGTGTTTCGGCGTTATCTTCTTGTAGTTGCAGAGTTTTACGGTTGCAGGCTTCGGCTTCGTCGTAACGCCCCATATCATTAAGTGCGGCGCCCAGATTGCCATAAGCCTTGGCATAGTTCGGGTTAATTTGTAGTGCGCGCATGTAGCAGGCTTCGGCATCAGTCAGCCGTTCCATCGCATGGAGGCACGAGCCGAGATTGTTATGTGCTTCGGCAAAATTTCGGTCGATTTGCAAGGTACGCCGATAACTGGCTTCGGCTTCCTTCAGGTAGCCCATTGCCTGTAAGGTGATACCAAGGTTATTGTGTATCTCTACATCATTGGGAGAAATTGAGGCGGCTTTCCGCATCGGCGCCAGTGCGTCAGCACTTCGTCCCATTTGCTTGAGTATTGCGCCCAACGCCTTCCATCCAAATTCATGCTTGGGGTAATGTACAGTCATTGCTTCAGCTACGGGCAGAGCTTCGGCAAGTTGCCCTTTGCAAAACAGTGCTACCAATGCATTCATTTCCTGTGGACTTGGAATCTTGTTCTTCTTGTGCGCGGATTTTTGGGGCGGCTTTGCTGGAGAATTTTTGCTGCGTGTGACAGCCTCGGAAATCGGCATGGGTTTATTCAATGTGTGCTGGCTTTTAAGGCTGGAGGCTTCGGCATTGCTTAAATGTACGTCCAGTTCGTCGACAGCCTTGCCTTCCAGTCCGTGTTGTCGAGCCATATTCAGTACCTGTCTGGCCGTTTCCAGCTCCCCGGCTTTAAGCAGGGCTTCGATGTAGCTCAGCCAGTATTGACTATCTGCTGGCTCGGCATTCAGTGCCACAGCGAAGTAATTCAGAGCTCTTTCCATTTGCGCTGCATTCATGGTCAACAGCCCAAGGTTGTGGTTGGCGGCAGGGTGATCGGGTTCGCGTTGCAAGATAGCTAGATAACGTTGCTCTGCATTTTCCAGTCGTCCGGCACGATGTTCCGCAACAGCTTGTTGAAAGGATTTCTCAATCTCTTGCGAGGCGTCATGTTGTGGCGATTCTGGGTTTGTCATGATAGCTATGGTGTAAGAACAGTATGGGCGACTCAAATTGATACAGAAAAAAGTTGTACATCTGTATATTGCCCTTTATATTGAAACCAAGTCAAAAATCAAGGTGATATATATCGCAAATAATTTAAGGACGGTTCGAAATAGGCTTTATTTCCTGCCGGTTAATATTTGCATAATATATCAAGAATGTTCATGAAAACTCACGGAAATCACGATGACTAATGCTGAATCGACCATCGAGCACGTTTTATGTAATGCCATTACCCATCATCAGGCTGGTCGATTCCAGGAAGCAGGGGAGTTATATCAATCAATTCTGAAGCTTGATCCGAATCATTCGGAAGCGAATCATAATTTGGGGGTATTGGCTGTACAGGTAAATCAGCCAGCCGCTGGGTTGGTTTATTTAATGGCTGCACTGAATGCCGATCCTTCGCGCAGGCTATATTGGATTAGTTATATTGATGCGTTGCTCAAGTCAGGTCAACTGGAGGAGGCGCAACAAGTGTTGGCACTGGCCCGGCAAAATGGTTTGGAGGGGGATGAGGTGGAGGCTCTTGAGGCTAGGTTGCATATTTGTTCTGATGAGGCAATTTTACCTCAAGAGAATAGTCAGCAAACTTCTGAGCCAATCAAGGCAGAGTCAAAGATTAATCGTTCGAAAAAGTCCCATGTCAAGTCTGCCAAAAAGCCTTCGCGGATCACTTTGCCGCATAAGGAAAAGGGGCCCAATCAGAGGGAGATTGATACGCTAATGGCACTGTATAGCGCGGGGCGACACGCTGAAGTGGCCGATTTGGCACAAAAGATAGTAACTCAATTCCCATCATTCGGGCTTGGGTGGAAGATATTGGGCATAACCTATAAGCAGATGGGAAGAAATATTGACGCGTTAGTACCCATGCAAAATGCTGCGGCTTTTTTACTTAATGATCCTCAGGCACACAATAATTTGGGCGTTACCCTTAAGGATTTGGGACGTTTGGTTGAGGCTGAGGCCAGTTTTCGACGGGCGATTAAGCTAAAAGCTGATTATGTGCAGGCGTATAGTAATTTGGCATCTACGCTTCATGATTTGGGCCGGTTGGATGAGGCTGAATCGAATCTGCGGAAAGCATTGCAGATAAAGCCGGATTATGAAGAGGCGCTCAATAATTTGGGCAGCACTCTTCATGGTCTTGGGCGGCTTGATGAGGCTGAGAGTAGTTACAGAAATTTATTGAAGATTAACCCTGATTTTGCAGAGATACATTTTAATCTGGGGGCTGTTCTTTATGAGCTGAAGAAAAACGAAGATGCGCTGTATCATTTGAAACAACACGATGCACTAGCACCCGGAAATACCGTCGTGCAGCATTTGATTGCATCGTTGACGAATGCAAACACCGAGCGTGCTCCCGTTCAATACGTAAAGGATGTTTTCAATCGATTCGCTGAAAATTTCGATACTCAATTGCAACAAGATCTTCATTATGAAATTCCTGAAAAGTTGGCTGAACTAATTGGAGAGCTAGTATCGTTCCCTGAAGTTGGCAATGTTCTAGATTTGGGGTGTGGAACGGGATTGATGGGTCTGGCAATTTCTCCAATTCATGGACAAATGGTTGGTGTAGATTTGTCTGAGAAAATGCTGGAAAAGGCTAGGGCACGCAATATCTATCAACGACTGGAATGTTCGGATTTGCTGACGATGATGCGGAATGAGCCATCTTCAAGTTACGATTTAATTGCGGCTACCGACGTATTTGTTTATTTAGGTAAGCTTGATGAAATCATTCGGGAGGCAAAGAGGCTGCTTATTAAGGGCGGATTATTTGCATTTTCTATAGAGGCTATTGAAGGACTTCAGAATGCGAAGGGTGTTCAGGTTGAAGAGCGCGAATACCAATTGCAAGGTTCTGGTCGCTATGCACATTCTGTTAAATACTTATCTCGGCTTGCTTCTGATAATGATTTTCAGGTCATGGAAATGAAGGGTACGCAAATTCGTATGGATCATGGGAAGTCAATTGATGGTTACATAGGGTTGTGGAGACGTTGAGCGTAGTAACTCTTTAAGTTTAAGGGGGGTGTTCCATCTATAGTTTGCCATGTTCCAAACGATATAACCAAGCCAGTAATTCTGCTACAGCTAGATAGAGTTGCGGGGGAATTTGTTGGTCTAGCTCAACTTGCATCAGCATGCCTACTAGGTCCTCCGATTCATGTACGTAAACCCCATGTTCCTTGGCCCGTTCAATGATGGCCTGCGCGATAAGGCCGCGTCCTTTTGCGACTACCTTGGGAGCTCCTTGGCTTTGCCCGTAGGTCAGTGCGATAGCCACTTGCTGTGAAGAGGGAGTCATGATTTTTCAACTACTGTACTGGTTAAATTTATGCCGGCTTCCGCCATCGCCCTTTGCAAGCTGGGAAGTCGTGAATTGAACAATTTGATGGAATCAGTATCTTTTGCGTGCAGAGCCAGAAGGAGATTGCCCCGACTGAATACCAGTCGGATATGTACATCACCTAGTTTGGTAAGAGATAGCTCCAGATCGGTGCTCCATTGGCGTTCATCAGGTTGGCTTGCTTCCTTCTCGGGTTCGCCCTGTATGTTCCATTGCATTTGTTGTCCCGGCCATACTTGGCCTGTCCAAGTTAGCTGATGAGTCTCAAGCGCATGTAATTGTTGCTGAACCAGTGGCAGGAGTTGCTTGGCGATCGGTAGCTTGGTTTCGCCAGTCGTTTGGGCTTGTTGCGATACGGTGGCTTCGGTGTTGTTAGTGCCCTGTTTTTCTACTAATTGATTTTGTGGTTCAATCAATAGTTGCGCAGTACTACGTTCACCGCGTACCCATTGTGCCTGATGCGATTCATAGAATAGCCCGCTATGAGCAAGCGCTTCACGTAATGCAGTGGCAAGCAGTTTGCTGTCGTTGGGGCGTCCGAGTGTTTTTAGTATCGCGGCACGTCCTGCGGTGGATTCGATGAGTGTTCTTTCCAGAGGCAAGCTTGCGAGGTTGGAAAGCATGCGTGACGTTTGGCTGATTTGTTCAGGGTTGGCTATAGGTTGAGTAGAGGCAAAAAAACCAAATGTCAGACGCGGAGTATTGGAAATGACCTTCAATTCAACGATGCTGCCCGTTTGTAGCTGTCCCGGCAAACGCATTTGCATGGTTTGCCCTGCAACTTGTACTTTGAATAGCCCGGGACTGACTTGCTCCTGAATGGTTGCGCGTACGCGTTGTCCAGGTTCTAGTTTGCTAATGTCGGGTGTGGCGGAAGTTTTTTTATCTGAAATAGCACCGGGCTTATCAGAAGTTCCGATGAGTGACCGCAGGCTGTTTATCAGGTTGGCAGTTTGCATGGTGCGCTCAATTCACTCGCGGAAGAAATTTTAATGCGCTTAATGTGGATTCCCAGTGGCGAATAACGCCTTTCAATAAGGCTTATATCGCAATGTAAGTTCGATTTAATCGCAATTCCTGACGGTTGCTTTGCATGTTGCGTTGCAATTGATCCATCCATGATTTTGTGCGATTGCGAATTTCGGCATCATTAGCGAGGATTTTTTTGATTAGCTCTGCTTTACGCAGGTTGGAAGCCGCATCCATATCCACTTCGTCCAATGGTTTGATTTCGGCTATGCTACGCAGGTATTCCTGCTCCAGTTCAATCAGCTTGTCCCACTCTCCCTGAACTGCGGCTTCACGCATTTGTCCGCTTAAATTAGCAAGGGATTCGTAACCACTGATGACTTGTGAGGCGTTCACGGCTTAGCCTTTGGCATATACCTGCTGTACAGATTGACCGGAGCGTGCCGGAGGAGGCGCTACTGCCTGCTGTCGTATACTGTCCCAGGCTTCCTTAAGACCTTCAAGCAAACGTGAGACTTCATTCAGGGCTTCAATGTCGTTGTTAAGGTTTGCCTGAACCAGACGCTGCACCATGTAATCGTATAGGGCGGATAGATTGAGGGCTAATTCGCCGCCTACTTCCTTGTTCAGGCTGGCATTCAAACCGTCACCAATAATCAGGATTGCATGAGAGATTGCTTTTCCCTTGGCGGGTATATCGTGGCGATTAATGCCATTTTTTGCATTGGCAATCGCCAGTAATGCGCCTTGATACAACATCGAAATCAGCTTGTGCGGGTCTGCTGCCGATACGCCAGACTCGATGCCGACTTTGTTGTATGCATTGATTGCGGCTGATGTGCTCATAATGATTTTTCCAGGTTACGATTTTGATAACTGTTGTGTTAAGTATGCACTGGTTGAATTCATCGAACTTAGCAGTATATTTAGTTGGCTATATTGGTAACGATAGCGACTTTCAATGTTTTTCATCCGTGATTCCATTGAGTCAACTCTTTTAACAATGTCGCTAATATTACGATTAAACTTGTCAGTGTGGGTTGCAAATGCGCCATCTGGGGCGAGCGAAGCTGTTGCAAAGGTGTCAAATTTTGTTGCAAAGCCGGTGGCTGAATTAAACAGGTGAGCGACATCGGCAAAATTTGTTGTCATTGCACTGCTTAGCTTGCTGCTATCCAGTTGCATAGTTCCGTCGGTCTTGAAGCTGATACCCGCTTCCCCGAGATTGCTCATTGTGCCACCTGTTACAACCCCTGCCGCAACGCTGCGCATTTGTAATTGAAGGTTACGTAATGTGGTATCACCTTCTAAAACCGAGCCGGATTTGTACGCATAGGCGTTCCTCATAGAACTGTACAGGCTGTTATACGCCGTGACAAGTCCGTTTACTGCCGATGTTACCGCCGATGTATCGCGTCCAACCGACAGTGTTGCAGAAGAGGCATCCTTGCTCAGATTGAGCGTAACCCCTTGAATAACATTAGTCACAGTATTAGATGCATTGGTTGCAGCGATGCCATTGACTGTGAAATTAGCATTTTTAGCTTCGACAGTCTGGTTTAAATGCTGTGCAGATGGAAGGCCGCCCGGGTCATGTGCCAGCAGCGTATTTATGGTTCCGTCACCTCCACTGGTGGTGATTTTGACGCTACTAGCGGCTCCCGTTGTACTGGAAGTCAGAGTGAGACGATACGGGGAGGCGCTACCATCGTTGACAATGGTGGCGGTGACCCCTAAGCCTGCTGCATTAATTGCATCACGGATGCCGGTTAATGAATTGTTGGTTCCGTCAATTACGATACTGCCGGGTGTTCCTCCGCTGGAGTTAAAAGTCGCACCGGTATACGCCCCATTAGTTAGCGTTCCGCCTGTGATGGTGCCAAAGTCAAATGTAACTGTCGTTGCGACACCATCACTGATCGCTGTTGAGCTGCTGGTTTGCCCTGTAGCTACAAGGTTCTGCGATTGTGCCAGATTGGTCACATTGATGGAGTAATTTCCTGCCGCAGCAGTGCTGTCGGCAGTTGCGCTTAAAATCGTAGTGTCGGAAGAAGTTGATTTAAACGCAACCAAACTGCTCGTGCTGGTATTGTTCAATGCTTTTACGGCCGTTTGTAAATTGGCCATTTGGCTTTGAATATTGCCAAGAGCGGAAATTTTACTTTGGTAGCTTTGTTGTTGCTTATTGAGCTTATCTATCGGCATGCGCTCGATTTGCATCAAGCCTGCAACGATGCCTTGGACATCAATTCCTGATGATACGGCACTGGTTGCCATGATTTGATCCTCCTATTTATGCTTTCTGTTTCAACAATGCGCCTTGCAATTGTTGATCCAGCGCACGCGCAATCGCCAACATTTCTTCAGATGGAAATTGACGTATGACCTGCCCTGTTTCTGTATCCATTAATTTAACGACAGGTGTTTTTGTATCGGAATCAATGGTGAACTCCAGACTTTGCCCTGCTTGTTGCAAGGAAGAGTTCATACCGTCAACGGTGCCTTTTAGCTGGGACGGTGATAGTGGCCGATTATTTTCGGCTTGGCCTGTCGAGGTGTCTGACACAGCCCTTGACGCAATCTTGGGTATGTCCAGAACTATCCTCGGTGCATCACTGCTAACGCGCCCAGGAGTTGGTCCAGCCTGTATGGACTGAACGCCAGAATTTAAATTTTGGATGAGCATTTTGCCTCTCCTTAGAACGTCATGTGTTGTTGATTGGTCGGTGACTTAATATTCTCGTAAAATCGAATTTACATTCATAAATCCGGTAAAACGGGTGAGAGATATAAATCTTCATGTATTACATTTTAGCTCCACGAAGTCGCATATCAGTCTGAGTTCACGATCAATCAGTTTTCCGGTGGGTAGCCTCGGTTAAAGCCACTTGGTTATACTCCGGGATGCCAATTCGACAAACTTTTTGCCTGCTTCCCATGCATTAACATGGATGTACTCTTCATAACTTCAGTGTTGCCAACCCTCTTGCGCTCTTAGTTAGGAGGGTATTCTGCAAACTGGATTCCCGTTTGGATTATTCCTTCCGGGAATTCAGTCCGATTGTTAACGTAGCAGACTCATGACCGAGTTAGGGGTCTGGTTTGCTTGCGCTAACACCGCAGTACCTGCTTGCTGCAAAATATTGTTGCGAGTCATCGATGCGGTTTCAGCGGCATAGTCTGTGTCCATCACGCGGCTGTACGCAGCAGAAAGGTTAACAGCAGCGGTCTGCATACTGGCTACAGCAGATGAGAATCTGACCATATCAGCACCATAATTTGAACGGGATGTACCGGCTGCTGCAATATCTGAATCAATATTCGCAACTGTAACACCCGTGGGTACCGCCATTTTTGCGCTGACGCCCGTAACTAGCGTGCCATTACCGTCAACAGCAGTCGCAGTGGCTGCGGTAGTCAAGCCGGCAATACGTGAGTTTTCGGCCAGCAGTGCAGTTGTTTCTGCACCTGTTGCGGTTCCGCCTAACTGAACGGCGATCTCGCGTAGGCGTTGCAGGTTTTCGATAACCTGAGCGCCATAGCCGTCATTGGTTTGCGCGGCGGAGATGGTGTCATTTGCCACACGAATAGCCATGTTGGTACCGCGAATTTGACTGTCAAAGCCAGTTGCAATACCTAAGCCTGTTGCATCATCTTTTGAACTATTAATACGTAAGCCGGATGATAAGCGTGCCTGTGCGACTTGCAGCGCGTTTGCTGATTTGTTCAGAGATGAACCGGCAAACAGGGCTGCTACGTTGGTATTGATGACTTGTGCCATTTTAACTCTCCTTGGATAGTTCGTGGTTTAGGCTGTTTGCCGTTAATGCCTGAGGTTTTCTCGGGCAGTTTAACCACCGTTAACTTCTATATCGGCATGGGATGATTAAACTTTAGCCTGTTTGTAAAATTATTTACGGCGTATATTCTAACTCAAGAATCTGCATGCTACATATATTAAATATACTGCAATATATGTAGCAAAATCTTTTGACATTCAAGGGTGAATGTTAAGCGCAGGTATTTGAATTAGCCACAAAATGTCGAATTGGGAGAAATTGGCTTAATTGTTAGGTGAGAGGCATTGTAAATTTAATATTTGGAATGCTTGATTAAGTTATGACTTTGAAAATATCTGTCGTTCGGTTAGCAAAGTCCTGCTAGGTTAGTACCTGGCAGGACTAGGAATTACGCTCAATTAAATTTCAGGTTTATTAGCGCAGTAGACTCATAACCGAGTTGGGGGTCTGGTTTGCTTGCGCTAACACCGCAGTACCAGCTTGCTGCAAAATGTTATTGCGGGTCATCGAGGCGGTTTCAGCTGCATAGTCAGTATCCATCACGCGGCTATATGCGGCTGACAGGTTAACGGCGGCGGTCTGCATACTGGATACGGCCGAAGAAAATCTGACCATGTCGGCGCCGTAATTGGAGCGGGAAATATTGGCAGCGGCAATATCCGAGTCAATATTTGCAACCGTAACGCCCGTGGGTACAGCCAGCTTCGCACTCACACCGGTAACCAGTGTGCCATTTCCGTCAACGGCTGTTGCTGTCGCGGCGGTAGTTAATCCGGCAATACGTGAATTTTCTGCCAGAAGCGCGGTTGTTTCTGCGCCGGTTGCGGTTCCGCCCAATTGAACC
>JBBRAJ010000032.1:0-31132 GCA_038206935.1 Burkholderiales bacterium | reverse complement strand
AAGCGGTTGCGGAGCAGTTACCCAAAGTAGATCGCTGGCACGTCTTGCTAAAGCACATCGTTGCCAAAATAACCTGTCGTCCGCCACCGATTTATGCGCGTGTATTAAGTTTGGGGGCGGGGTAACTGCCGGATTTAGGTTTATCCAAACAACCTCATTTCGTGGATGAAATATGGCCTTAAGGATCACATAAAAAATTGGCACTCTGCAAGTTAGTGGATAACCCCGCAACGTCAAAAGTTTCCTTTCCCGCTGAACATTCTCCCCGCTTTCGGCACACCTCCGCTGACATCACAAAAACTTAACAAATCTGAAATAATTTATTCGATTCTCTGGTGATACCATAAATCACAATCTCGGAATTCGCCTCCAGATTAAGCAAATCTTCGGTAAACGCAGCAGACAAATTGGTCATAACAACATTTCTGATAAACCATATAACTTGCAAAATCCCAGCTAATTTGCAGAAGCCTGGGCTCGTTGCATAAATGAGAATCCACATGACAACAACCAGAGTACACACATCCAACCAGTTCGACATTGAACTGGAAACGGTAAGACAAAACACGATACGGATGGGTGAACTGGCCTTGCAACAGTTTGATCTTGCCATACAAAGCCTTGAAAGCGGCAACTCTGCCATAATGACTCAAGCTCTGGATATAGGCTATCAGGTCAACAATCTGGAAATCGAAATTGACCACAAGTGCAAACTGATACTCGCCCAACGTCAGCCCGAAGCCAATGATTTGCGGTTGATATTAACGCTATTGAAAATCACCACCGACCTTGAACGCATCGGCGATCAATCCGAACTGATCGTGCATCGCGCAAAAATGCTCTACCAGCGCGACGGTCACAACTACACTCACTTTTCCGAAATAGCGCGCTGTGCCAGTGAAGCTACCATTATGGCCACAAATGCCATGAGCGCATTCACACAGTCAGATACCAACATTGCCGCTGGAATCATTCGTCAGGATATACGCTTGAACGATGAATACGGCTATATCACCCGCAGCCTGATCTGCCACATGATGGAAGACCCGAGGTCAATTACTGCTGCACTGGACATATTATTTATCGCCAAAGCCATCGAGCGCATCGGCGATCATGCAAAAAATATTGCCGAATATGTGATCTTCATGGTGAAAGGCAGAGACGTTCGTCACGCCTCAATTGAAGAAATGGAAAATCAGTCGCTATAGAATGAATACATTGCTGGGATTAAACCCGGCAAGTTCTGCAGAAAACAAGCAAATATGCCGGATTAAAACCCGACTTACGCTCAAAACAGACTGAATTTATGCCCGTCCTGATTTCAAACCGGAATTCAAAAACAGGATATTGAATTGAATGTCATTCAGAAAGGAAGCGGCTGAATTTACATGCTGCCCCACATCCCCGGTTGATAGCTTGGCTTTGGCATGACTCAATGCCTCAATAGCAGCCGAGATCTGCTGACTTACTACTTCTTCCATATTTTTATCCATGCTCTATGTCCTTCATGTTATTCAGATATTTTTGTATCTTAAACAAGATAGATGACAAGAAGATGAATAATTTATGACGTAAATTTAAACGCGGAATTATTGTTTTACTAGCGGCCTATCAATTAAAAATAGCAAAGTCAACGACATGTGTGCGCCCTTGTTGCCCGCCCGCCAGCAAGTGCTACTAATAATAATTATCATATTAACTTAGTGAGTTATTTCCCCATACAATATGCTACTATTTCCTGCCCCTACATTTCGTGTGAGTCATTATCATGAAATCACATCATTTGCTCTTATCGACACGCATCACCTTTGCAGCGCTGTTGATCGTGGCTGCCGGTGCGGTGTTCTGGATACTGATCGAAAATGCACGGCTACAGGACACCTATCTTAATGAACGACAAGCGGATTTTGAACAAGGCCTTCATTCAGAGCGCTTACGACTGGATCAAGCGGTAAAAACACTCAGCCAGGATGTGATATTTCTGGCAAACACCCCCCCCATTTCCGGCATCATACGTGCGACGCAGAATCACGGATATGATGCTCGCGACGGCAATACCCGTGAGAATTGGGAAGCCCGTTTACAGCAGATATTTAGTGCTTTTTCACTGGCGCATCCTGATTATTACAAGATACGCTTTATTGGAGTAGCCAATAACGGAAGGGAACTGGTACGAGTAGACCACCGCACAGGCAAGATTGAAATTACGCCGCCAGATAAACTGCAAGCCAAGGGGCAGCGCTATTATTTTGAAGCCACATCAAAATTGCACGAAGGCGAGGTTTTTCTTTCCGAATTCGATCTTGAACAAGAAAATGGCATCATACAACTTCCCAAAAAACCCAATTTTCGCGCGGCAACCCCTGTTTATACACCCTCTGGTCAACTGTTCGGCATTGTAGTAATCAGTATGGATGCGGCCCAATTGTTGCATTCGGCTTCATTAGGAATGCCTCCCGGAACACAGAGCTTCGTGACCAACATGCAAGGGCAATACCTGCTCCACCCCGATCTCTCACAAGCTTTTGAATTTGAATTAGGCAGTCAGGCTAACATCAAAACCGATTTTCCCTCACTGCAATCGGCATTCCAGCCTGAGTCACCGGAATATAAACCGCTTCATGCTGTTGAGAGTACCCCCGAAAAACGCTATCTGGCTTCTATGCGGATACACTTTGATCCTGCCAAACCAGCGCGTTTCCTGCTGCTTGTCTATAACATCCCCAAGGCCGTGATAGACAAGCAGATAAGTAGAATTCCCTTCGGGAATATTGCTCTTACAATGGCGCTTATGCTGCTGACAAGTGGAATTGTACTGATCATATTGCGCCGTACCTTTGCACCGCTGCAACAGATAACCACCGCCGCCGAACGGATCATTTCCGGTGATCACAGCCATTTACCGGAAGTACATGACGGTGAAATCGGTAGTCTCTCCAGAGCACTCAACACCATGCTGGACAAGTTAGTGCAGCGCGAAGATGAATTCCGCAAGGAGCTGGCAGAATCACTGCCGGGTATTTTCTACATGCTGGATAAGTCAGGACGTTTTCTGATGTGGAACCGCAAACTGGAAACCGTACTGCATTGCAGTGCCGATGAAATTGCCCGCAGTAATCCGCTGGATTTTGTTGATGAAAATCACAAGGACTTCATTGCACAAGCAATCAGCCAAATGCTGGAAACGGACGACACCTATATCGATGCAGTGCTGATTGCAAAAAATGGAATCAACACCCCCTATCACTTGACAGGAAGACGCATCAACAGAAACGGTGAAACGGTATTGGTCGGACTCGGTCTGGATATGTCCGAACATCAACGAATAGTATCTGAAATGAAAACCCTGTTGCGGCGCAATGAGGCGTTGATGCAGAACTCGCTTGAAGGCATCCACATCATGGACATCGATGGCAACCTCATCGAGGTGAATAGTGCCTTCTGTAACATGCTCGGTTATACGCGCGAAGAAGCACTTAAACTGAACGTCGCAGACTGGGATGCACAGTGGTCGCATGAAGAATTAAAACAACGAATCAGGTCACTCATTGGTCATAGTGCCGAGTTTGAAACCCAGCAACGCCGCAAGGACGGCACACTGATTCAGGTCGAAATTTCCGTCTGTGGTATTGAAATGGACGGTAAAAGTTATTTGTATGCAGCAAGCCGCGACATTACTGAACGCAAGCAAAACGAAATCGTCTTGCAGCGACATAAGCTGGTTGTCGAAACGGCACTGGATGGCTATTGGCTGACGGACAAGCAGGGCAATATATTGGATGCCAATGAGGCCTATGCCAGCATGTCCGGTTATTCCTTAGCCGAGTTGACCAGAATGCACGTCAGCCAGTTGGATGCAATCGATAGTCCGGAAGACGTCGTCGCGCGAGTCGAGAAAGTCATGATTCAGGGCCATGACCGTTTCGAGACTCACCACCGGCGCAAAGACGGCAAGTTGATGGATATGGAGATTTCCATCAAGTACATGCCAGCAATACAGCAATTTTTTGTCTTCTGCCGTGACATCACAGAACGCAATCTTGCCAAACAAACCCTGCAGGAATTAAATGCCGACTTAGCGGCGACATTGCAAGCCATTCCAGACCTGTTGTTTGATATAGACCAAAATGGTGTCTACATCAATGTATGGGCTAACAATCCCTCATTGCTGCTTGCACAAAGAGAAGTCATCCTTAATCGCAATGTCGTCGAAATATTGCCCCCCGAAGCCGCTGCCACCGTCATGTCCGCGATCCATGAAGCCGATGAGAATGGATTTTCGCATGGTCAGATCATTCACCTCGACCTGCCCAAGGGAGAAAGCTGGTTTGAGCTTTCAACCTCGGCCAAGGCGATGACAGATGCGTCTGCCACAAAGCGTTTCGTCATGCTCTCCCGCGACATTACTGAACGCAAGCTGGGCGAGGAAGCATTGAAGCTGAACAGAACCATTATTGAAGCCACCAGCGATGGATTCTGGATGGTTGACCTGAATGGAAAGATACTCGAAGTCAATCAGGCCTATGCAGATATGCTGGGATATACACGTCATGAATTAATCGGAAAATCCGTTTCTGAAATATCGGTTACAGCGAATACACAAGAAAAGGTCATGCAAAAGATGCAGGGCATCATCAATATGGGGCAGGCACATTTTGAAACCCGGCATCGCTGCAAGGACGGGCATATTATCGAAATTGAAGCTTCCAATACCTATATGGCAGGTGCTAATTTCATATTTTGCTTTCTGCGTGACATTACCGAACGCAAGCAATTCGAAGATACCTTACGCATCGCAGCCGTAGCATTCGAGACTCATGAAGCGATCGTAATTACCGATTTGGATGCCAACATCATCCGCGTCAACCGGGCATTCTCGGAAATCACCGGTTATAGTGCCGATGAAGTGATAGGAAAAAACCCCAGTATCATGCACTCGGGACGGCATGACAGATCGTTTTATATCGAGATGTGGCAAAGTCTGCTGCATGAAGGAATGTGGGCCGGTGAGATTTGGGATAGACGCAAAAACGGTGAGGTCTACCCCAAGTGGATGACCATTACCGCCGTCAAAAACGAACAGCAGGAAACAACACATTATGTAGCCATATTTAGCGACATCACCGCACGCAAACGCATTGAAGAGGAAATTCACAACCTGGCGTTTTATGACCCCTTAACCAAGCTACCCAACCGCCGCCTGTTTCTGGAACGCTTCCGCAGCACTCTTTCCGGCTCATCTCGGCGCAACGACTACGGTGCAATACTGTTTATTGATCTAGACAGATTCAAGGCACTAAACGACACACTGGGGCACGACTACGGCGATTTGCTGTTGATCGAAGTGGGCACTCGTATCAAATCCTGCGTACGGGAAATGGACACAGTCGCAAGGTTCGGGGGGGACGAATTTGTTGTACTGATCGACTCATTCAACAAGAATAAAGATGAAGCAACCCGCAATGTTGCACTTGTTGCAGAAAAAATTCGTGAAGCATTGGCTAAACCCTACCAACTCAAAGAACATGAACACCACTGTTCCCCCAGCATCGGCATCAGTTTGTTTCACGGCAATGACGAACCCATAGACATATTGATTGAACACGCCGACATGGCGATGTACCAGGTAAAAAAAACCGGACGCAATGGCGTACAGTTTTTTGATCCCATCATGCAACATAATCTGGCGACACATGATGCTCTGGAAAACGACCTGCATCACGCCATCGGTTTACAGCAATTCCGCCTGCATTATCAAATACAGGTGGACAAGGATAATCACCCGCTGGGCGCAGAAGCCTTTTTACGCTGGATACATCCAGATCACGGCATCATCATGCCCGGTCAATTTCTTGCCATTGCCGAGGAAAGCATGCTGATTATTGATATCGGACGCTGGGTATTACGAACAGCATGCGAACAACTCGTCTTGTGGAGCAAGCAGGACAAATTATCCGACCTGATCCTGACTATCAACGTCAGCGCAAAACATTTCGCCCTACCCGGTTTTGTGGACGAAGTCTCCGATACCTTGAAGCAGTACCAAGTCGATCCAACACGCCTGAAAATGGAATTATCAGAAAGATTGATGCTGGCGGATACCAATAGCATGATAGCCAAAATAAATGCATTGAAAAAATTAGGGATCAGGTTATCGATGGACAATTTTGCGTCGGTATATTCGTCGCTGTCTTATCTAAAACAACTCTCCTCGGATCAGCTCAAGATACATCAGGAATTTGTGCAGGGAATCTCATCAAACGGCAACGACGCGCAATTGGTAAAAACCGTCATTGATTTAGCTAAATCACTGGATCTGGCAGTTTTTGCTGAGGGCGTGGAAACAGAAGAACAACGTAACTACCTTCAGAAACTTGATTGCAACATCTATCAGGGCTTCCTCTTCGGCAAACCTGTCGAAATTAAACAGTTCGAGGCATTAATGAAGACCCTGTAAATCTGTAACGTTGCAATGCGCTAAGGGTTTCACGCTATCGACATAAATCAGTAATAAATCGGCAATATTGCCGTGCGATTCTCGCTGTATGGGGAATGCAAACTATAAAAATCAGCATAGCGTCAATTTGATCGCGCGCTTACCTGTGTCAACGAATATTTTCTGCGGCTGTGCATTGGCGTACAGATGACACAGGTACGCTCCATTTTTCTCTCCGACATCCATCTGGGCACCAAGGCGTGCCAGGCAAATCATCTGCTGGATTTCCTCAAGGCCTATTCTTCCGAACATGTATTTTTACTGGGTGACATCGTTGATCTTTGGGCCATGAGCCGGGGCGGGGTGCATTGGTCGCCGGCGCAGAATACCTTTGTTCAAAAAATGTTGCGACGAAATCGGCACGGTGAAAAGGTGTTTTTTATTCCCGGAAATCACGACGAGGCTATCCGCGACTATGTCGGCTGTTCCTTCGGTGATGTCGTGGTCGCCCATGAATACATCCATACCGCTGCCGATGGTCGTCGTTATCTGCTGATACATGGCGATGAATTCGATCAGGTCACGCTGCATCACAAATGGGTCGCGGTACTCGGAGACATGTCCTATAACCTGCTGGTTAATTTAAATATCTACCTGTCATGGCTAAGACGAAAACTGAAACGTCCCGGTTACTGGTCACTGGCAGGCTATGCCAAACGCAAGATAAAGACGGCGGTAAATTTTATCTTCAACTTCGAGGATTCTGTCATCCACCATGCCCGCGAATTGGGTCTGGACGGTGCCATCTGCGGGCATATCCACTGGCCCATGATCAAGGAAGTCGATGGGCTGACCTATATCAATTGCGGCGACTGGGTCGATAGCTGTACCGCGATCATTGAACATCTGGATGGCCGCATGGAGTTGATACTCTGGAACGGGCAGGTAAAGACTGACGACGCTACCCCACTGGGACTAACCGATTTAATCGCTACAAGCGCAACCCGATCAATCTAAACGGACACATATTATGAAAATCCTGTTTATCTCCGATGTGTACTTTCCTCGCGTCAACGGCGTTTCCACTTCCATCGAAACCTTCCGCCAGAACCTGAGGGAACAGGGTCATACCGTTCATTTGATCGCACCTGACTACAAGGCGACCAGCCCGGATGAAACAGACATCATGCGCGCTCCTTCCCGTGCCGTTCCGTTCGACCCGGAAGATCGTCTGATGAGTTACAACTGGGTAATGAAGAAAATCGACCAATTACGTAGCGAAAATTACGACATTATTCATATCCAAACGCCGTTCACCGCGCATTATCTGGGTACGAAATTGTCTCGTTTGCTAGGCATCCCCTGCGTGGAAACCTATCACACGTTCTTTGAGGAATATCTGTATCACTACATTCCACTGGTGCCGAAAAAAATCATGCAACGCGTAGCCCAACAGTTTTCGCGTCATCAGGGTAACAGCCTGAACGGCATGATCGTGCCGTCCTTGCCGATGCAACATATTTTGCAGGGATATGGGATCACCACCCGCACCGAAGTAATACCTACCGGATTGAAACCGCAAAGCTTTGTGCCGGGCAATCGCAATGCATTTCGCCAAAAGTACGGCATAGCCGAAAACAGACCGGTTATGCTGTTTCTCGGCCGCGTTGCACATGAAAAAAATATCGGATTTCTGCTCAAGGTGCTGAACATAGTCAGAGAAAAAATTACCGACGTGCTGTTCGTCATTGCCGGAGAAGGCCCGGCACGGACATCGCTGGAACAGGAGGCCAAGGAACTGGGCCTTGCTGAAAATATCCTATTCATAGGTTATCTGGATCGCAATACCGAATTAAACAGTTGTTACCGGGCAGCCGACCTGTTTATATTTTCATCCCGAACAGAAACACAGGGACTGGTTTTACTCGAAGCCATGGCACAGAGCTTAGCCGTCGTTTCAACCGCAGAATTAGGAACCCGCGATGTTTTAAAAGAAGGTTACGGTGTCAGAATATCGCGAGAAGACGCTGCCGAATTCTCAACCAAAGTAATCAGATTGCTGAATGATGCAGAAGCACGTTTATCGCTGGGCAAGGCCGGATGCGAATACGCCCATAGCTGGTCGGCCGCAAAGCAAGCCGAACGCGCAGTGAAATTTTATCGCAGCGTATTGGCACCCGTAGCGTCATACGAACTGTCTGATGTGACGGCAAAAGCCAGTTAGTGGAAACAATGCTATCTGCCAGTTCGACATTACTCTATGCCTGCATCGTCCTCTCACAGTGAATGACCAAGAGTACTCGGGGGGATGATGCGGTCAGAAATAAAATGGCAATCGGTATTGGGAAGTGAACCTCAATAATGATAACGGCACTGAGCAACCAGAATCGTGTCATCTTGAACGGCATAAACCAGACGGTGCTCTTCATCAATGCGTCGAGACCAGAAACCTGCAAGGTTATATTTTAACGACTCCGGTTTACCTATACCCTCAAAGGGCGAACGCTGAATATCTTTCAAAAGCGTATTGATACGCTTGAGGGTTGAGCGATCCTTTGCTTGCCAGAACAGATAGTCCTCCCAAGCCTGATCAGAAAATTTAATCGCCATCAGGTAACAGCTCTCTTTGTTGCCCACCTTGCGCGGCTAACTGCTCGATAGACTCCATGAGCCGTTTCGCATTCCTCGGGCTACGCATCAAATATACTGTTTCCTCCAGCGCATTAAAATCCTGAAGCGACATCATTACAACCGGATTGCCGGATTGGCGAGTAATTAGCACTGGCGAACGGTCATCACTTACCTTATTCATGATCTCCGCCAAGTGCTGACGCGTGTGGCTATATGTAATTGCTTCCATGTAAACCTCCAATAATGTTGTACAAATACTAGTACAGATTATCGGCAAATTCAACAGCTATATTCTGATATCCAAATTCAAATATTGGGGACATAATTAAAATTCCAAGCAGAGCGCAAATCCCAATCTGTTAAACTAAGAAGCAACAGGTGCAGTACAGGACGACAGTTCCGGCCAGAGCGCAAATCCCAATCTGTTAAACTACGTACTTCCGGCTTAAAGATGGTTCCGGCGTTCCGGCCAGAGCGCAAATCCCAATCTGTTAAACTACCCACCCCCTCAATGAAAACGCCCCCAGTGTTCCGGCCAGAGCGCAAATCCCAATCTGTTAAACTAAAATCGGTTTCATTGTGTCCTCCCGTACCGTTCCGGCCAGAGCGCAAATCCCAATCTGTTAAACTCGATCTGATTGGCGGCATTCTACAAGAGAGGTTCCGGCCAGAGCGCAAATCCCAATCTGTTAAACTACCTACCCCCCCAATGAAAACGCTCCCACAGTTCCGGCCAGAGCGCAAATCCCAATCTGTTAAACTCCTGCCGCTCGCTCACAACGGCGGCCTTGAGTTCCGGCCAGAGCGCAAATCCCAATCTGTTAAACTCCATGTCCCCAAAGTACCATCAACATTAATGTTCCGGCCAGAGCGCAAATCCCAATCTGTTAAACTTTATCAGCCCGGTACTAGCCGAACAAAAAGGTTCCGGCCAGAGCGCAAATCCCAATCTGTTAAACTGACCGCATCGGACAGGCGATCAACACCGTGTGTTCCGGCCAGAGCGCAAATCCCAATCTGTTAAACTAAATCAAGCTGGCGCGTGCCGAGCGATTACGTTCCGGCCAGAGCGCAAATCCCAATCTGTTAAACTGATCGTTCTCAATGCCGGTTACGGCATCTTGTTCCGGCCAGAGCGCAAATCCCAATCTGTTAAACTTACGATCTGTATTGCTACACCAGCGCCAACGTTCCGGCCAGAGCGCAAATCCCAATCTGTTAAACTCTACGCAAATTGTCGCCAATTTGCCGAACTGTTCCGGCCAGAGCGCAAATCCCAATCTGTTAAACTGCGGGATGGCCGACTTGCACAGTGACGGACGGTTCCGGCCAGAGCGCAAATCCCAATCTGTTAAACTTAGGTCGAACCCGAAGCCTCCCATGCCGTCGTTCCGGCCAGAGCGCAAATCCCAATCTGTTAAACTGTGTTCTCGACGCACCCGCATTCTTCACACGTTCCGGCCAGAGCGCAAATCCCAATCTGTTAAACTTATGTCGAATAGTTCAAAGTCGCCGGACAAGTTCCGGCCAGAGCGCAAATCCCAATCTGTTAAACTGCGACCTCACGTTCTAGTCGAATGAAATAAGTTCCGGCCAGAGCGCAAATCCCAATCTGTTAAACTTGCGGGCGTGTCGTCTGCTGTAGGAACTGTGTTCCGGCCAGAGCGCAAATCCCAATCTGTTAAACTGCAAGCTGCTGTTAATTTTATGTCAGAAGGGTTCCGGCCAGAGCGCAAATCCCAATCTGTTAAACTAACAAGGATGGCTTTGCGCTTCCAGTAGCGGTTCCGGCCAGAGCGCAAATCCCAATCTGTTAAACTTAAAGAGTATTTATACTTCACCCCGCACTGGTTCCGGCCAGAGCGCAAATCCCAATCTGTTAAACTCTAAACGACCAGCAAAAGCGCATTGACGGCGTTCCGGCCAGAGCGCAAATCCCAATCTGTTAAACTATCCGCGTTGCTCAAGGTGACTTAGGATGCGTTCCGGCCAGAGCGCAAATCCCAATCTGTTAAACTAATACCGCGCAGAAGCAGGCTTGATCTTCAGTTCCGGCCAGAGCGCAAATCCCAATCTGTTAAACTCACCTAAAGCCGAAGTTGAGTCACGTGACAGTTCCGGCCAGAGCGCAAATCCCAATCTGTTAAACTTCTCCTAAAAATTTGTTTAAAAAACTACAGTTCCGGCCAGAGCGCAAATCCCAATCTGTTAAACTCGCCAGGAAAAGGTTATACGGGTTATCTTAGTTCCGGCCAGAGCGCAAATCCCAATCTGTTAAACTGAATCAGGCTAATTCAAGCTGTTTCTGACGGTTCCGGCCAGAGCGCAAATCCCAATCTGTTAAACTGCGCCGCAATTTCTATTGCACGTTCTTTGGGTTCCGGCCAGAGCGCAAATCCCAATCTGTTAAACTGCTACGCGCGTCCAGCGCGTCAACGTCATAGTTCCGGCCAGAGCGCAAATCCCAATCTGTTAAACTACGAGGCGGAAAGATTGGAAATACCGAGATAGTTCCGGCCAGAGCGCAAATCCCAATCTGTTAAACTATAATTTAAGCTCTCAGAACAACGAATAAAGTTCCGGCCAGAGCGCAAATCACAATCTGTTAAACTGGGGCTGGTGATCGTAGCCCTTGCCCTATAGTTCCGGCCAGAGCGCAAATCCCAATCTGTTAAACTAACGGTCGGCGACCTGCTCAAACGCCGCATGTTCCGGCCAGAGCGCAAATCCCAATCTGTTAAACTGACGCGAGTCCGGTTCAGAACGTAGCGCGAGTTCCGGCCAGAGCGCAAATCCCAATCTGTTAAACTCGTCGGAGCCGGTGATTCTTCTGAGGTTAAGTTCCGGCCAGAGCGCAAATCCCAATCTGTTAAACTTAGTCGATGAAATAGGCGGCCTAAAAATAAGTTCCGGCCAGAGCGCAAATCCCAATCTGTTAAACTCCGGCGTGGCTTGAACGTATGCACAAACATGTTCCGGCCAGAGCGCAAATCCCAATCTGTTAAACTGGCAGTACAGTAACCACCTGAATATTCAGGTGGTTACTGTATTTATAGATAGATAAAAATATTAATTTCATCAAAATAGATCGAACTGGTCAGGTGATTTTTTACCGGGCTGTTTGAATTTTCCGCGAAAAGTAATAATACGTTCATACTGTTTATCGGTAAATTGCAGGATATTTACCTTCCCTCCAGCAGGCAGACATTTCTCTACTTGCGTGCAATACGTTTCCACTTGGCTTTGGCTACTACAGAAACGCATGTAAACGGAAAACTGGGACATTTCAAAACCCATATCGAGCAAGGAATTGCGGAAATCGGTAGCTGCTTTACGCTCTACCTTCTCAACCACTGGCAAATCAAACATTACCACAATCCACATAAAACGATACCCGGAAAGCATAGCACATCAGTCATCCTGAATGGACGAGGCCAAGTTGAGCGGCAACCCCGGCAAGGGTAGGTCGAGCTTATCTTTTTCTCCCATAAATACTTGCGCCAATGAGATGGCAAGTTTTTGTGTGCAAACCATTACTGGTGTTGCACCCGCATTGGTTTGCATGTCGTCATAAAGTGTTCTCACCAAAGCTCGCTTGCTTTCCGGTGTTATCTGATCTTCGCCATGTTTATGTAATTGCCAAACTTTCAGGTCTATCATCGGACGGAATGGCTCCATCAAGTCATCCACCAATCTCATGGCATTTCCTTCGTTGCTGTGGTGTAGCCCGATGGTTGGGTGCAGCCCTGCCGCAACTACTGCGCGTGCGGTGGCAGCACGCAAGACGGTATAGCCATAATTGAGCATTGCATTAAGGCCGTTACCTTGTTGATCGCGACGAAAATCATCACCAAACAAGAGTCCCCAGTATCGCCTCGCTCCCTGTGCTTCAAAGTTGTCTGGGTCACCCGAACGCACTTTGCGAACCAGTGCAGATAATGGGACAAAAGGAGCACCTGCAGCTTCAAGCGCAGCGGCCTGCTGTTGAAGTTTTGATTTGACGATTTCTGCCCATAACCGTTTTATCAATGGCTGGCTAGCGGCAATCTGTGCATCAAAACGCTTGGCTTGCTGGTAATTGCCATCTATAGGTAACACCATGCCCACCGCATTATGATTGGCTGCGCAAAGCACAAAGGGTGCACAACGTTCGGCCAATGCCACCAGCAAATTGTTGGTATAACTTAGTCCGTGTGCATTGGCGATTACGGCAGCCACATCATCCAGCGGCACTTGCCCCAGCTCTTTGCGCTCGCCTTCGGTATCTTGAACCACCAAAAAGCCACGTGAGAGAAACAAGTGCCGCCTGTCATCCGCCACTTCGACTATGCGGCCTATCACTGACCTTACTCCCTGTATCCGGGATCAATATATTCTCCCGTTGGCGTAATAGTAACGCGTCGAGCTCGTAGCTTTCGTAGTGAGCTTGCTGGCGCACCAATATATTTAATTTCCCCTGCATCAACTCGTTTGCGGACATTAGCTTCATTATTCCCTATCAGCCAAGTGCGCCCATCCCCCTGCAGTTTCGTAACTCTTAATATTCGCTTCCCGGATTCGTTTTCAATTAAAACAATGTCATCAATCATCAGCCGCATCACCAACACTTTCTCGCTCATACTCAAATTGGGATGACGCAGCCGCTCCATACCATGCTCCCGCACAATCTGATAAGCGTCAAAAGTAGAAATAACCTCTCCCGCCCACGTCCCGTTTTCATTACGTACGATTTCGATGCAATAGTTACTGTCTCCCTTGTAACCCTTATACGGCCTTGGCTCTCCATTCTCTAAAAGCCCATGTCTATCATTGGCCTTGTCGTTGATGATCGGTATAACCTTTAGACTACCCTCTACACGCTCACGTTTTCCTTCTACCACTTTATGAACGCTAACCTTGCCTCCACCACGCAAACCGTATGCCGTATCGTTATGCATTGCACCCTCATGACTATGATCCGGCTTGTGACTTACCCAGATAGAATCAATGGCGCGTTGCACATGGTCACGATAGTTTTCCCACGGCAACGGCATATTGTCCACTAGGCGATTAAGCTGTTTTTCACGTGCGCTGGCGCTGGCTTTCGCGAAGCGCTGCAGCAGCCCTTGATCTGTTACTGCAATCACGCAAGCATCCACCGCATGGTGACGATGGTCATTGCGATTTTTCTCACCATTCAAGTCAAGCACATCATTCAGGCCGAATTTTGCACGCAACATCGCGGTCATCCGTCCGGGTATAACGCGTGTATTGGGACAAATCAGACTCATGTACTCGCGCGCCACCTTGCTCATGTAACGAGTATCGTTTAGCGCACGCGCCAGAAATCCTGCATCGTCTTTTAACCAGCGCTGATAGCCATCTTCACCGAAGCGATAACGTTTCCCTTTGGGCATTTGTTCGGCCCTAGCGATAATTCCTGCATAATCCCATCCCTGCGCGGCGAAGTCGATCCGGGCCTCCCACGGCGTGCGATTACCCTTGATGCGATTGGCTTGGCGAAGCGACACCGTTTTGTTGTTGAGACTATCATCCAGCGTTTGCGAGAAAGGCAGAATATGTTCAATTTCAACCACCTCACTCAATAACATGGCGGCACTGATTTGCACACCGGAATACGGACAGTGACGATCAGCCGGATCGAAGCTGAGTTCCTCCCACAAAATCATTTTTTCAATGTCATCACGCCGGACACGTTCTTCACTGATCTGCAAAACGCCTGCAATAACTGTGTGCAGCCGTTTATTACGTTCCTGATTTTTTGCTTGCTGCTTGATTTCTTCGTCTCGTCGGTCTTTGCTTTGCTTCAGGTCGCGCGCTACTTCGACGATCACTTCGCTGGGATGCCCGTAGCGTTTGATGAGTGCATTCACCACAAGTCGAACCTGATTCAACCCGATATGTACGGTGGGATTGGCGATTTTTCCGTAACGTTTTTCATCGGTATCTTTTGGGTCGTTACTACCAAATCCCACATGGCGCTGCAACGGAAATCCGTAGTAAGGCAACTCCGGTAGAATCTCTCCAGTTGCGGATAGGCTGATGTTACTGTGGTGATCGAATCCGGCTGCTTGCACTGCCTTGTCATATGTCACCACGTCACGACGCAGTTCCGGCAAGATTCTCACCAATGCCTTTGTACATAAACTACCGTATCCTTCCGGCAAGCCGACATTAGCTATAGCTTCAGCGCGCTTTTCATCAATGGCCGTTTCTCCTTGTAGCCAGCGTACAAGTTTGGCCTCGTTTTCTTCTGCGACCAATTGCATCACGATGGCATCCTGCTTGGCTTCGTCAAACTTAAACCATGCCGAACCGAAGTATTCGATTTTGCTCAAGATGGCGCTGGTGGTATTGCCTTTGAGCTCTTGTCGTTTCGGGTCTTCAAAGTTGAATTGGACTGCGCCGCCAACGCACAGCAAGCCTTTAATTTTAGTAAACGAGCATTTATTGTTGTTTTCCAAGGCCATAATCAGGTCATCACGCTGCTTCAATGTCAGTGGTTCTTCCTTCAAACCATCCTGCAAGATACGCAGATTATTCACCTCCTGATACATGCGAAAACGTTGCGTGCTGGGCAAGGCTAAGGGCGCGCGTTCTTCATCGGGCATAAAAGTGCAACGACCCGGCTTGACAGGCTTTAGCGGGCGCTGATGCAGCAACACATCTTTCAGATCGTCACGGGCTTCTTCAGTAAATAGTACCGGATTCAGTTCCGTCTGCTTCATCCATAACATATCAAACTCATGCTCGATCATGGCTCGATCAATATAGAGGTCGTAATACTTGTTGATTTTTGCCTTGCCGTCATTCTTGATTATCTTGTCCTGATGATAGCGGGCGCGAACTGTTAACCCTGCTACATCACGCTTGTTCAACCACTCTCCCACTGTGCGGCAATTTTCCGCATTGAGTGTTTCCCTCAACTTGTTAATGGCGACTTTAAGCGCGCCACTGTCATTATCTTTTTTATCCGTTTTTCTATTGCTTTTAAACCCGCGCCGCTGGTTGATGTGAAAAAGTGCACGACCAAATTCGGCTGGAGTGAGCGCCTCATCCAGCCCTTTGGCGCGTAAAACAAAAGGATTCTTAGTAACCAATGATTTGCGTTGCATTTCATCGGCAGGGAAAAAGCCGTATTCAATCAGTGTGCGCATCATTCGTGCCTTGCGCTTTAACAAACGATCACGGCGTCGGCGCATGGCGCGTGCTTCACGGCGTGTCACCGCTAGAGAGGAGCCGTCTTTGGGATTTCGTCCATTCGAGAAAATCCTCACCCCCGCCTTAATCACCGCACAAGGTTCGTTATTTGCATTGAGTCGGATCATTGCCCAACCAAGCGAGGTGGAGCCCAGATCAAGTGCCAACCGATAGCGCATTTTATGTAGCATATTTCCCCCTATGAATAATCTGGTGATTCTAATATGATTTTCTTGACCTCATCACAATTTAGCACTACGATCCAACCCACCAGTAGATTGGGATTTGCGCTCTGGACGCTAACAAGCTGAAAGATGCACCAAATGAAAGGGCCGCTATATGCGGCCCTTGTTATTTTTCACGTCATACTTTATTTCAATTTCACTCATCGACGACCAAGCAATCCGACCTATTTCTACGCGCAGTCGGAGTGTGGCGGCACGACGCCACTATACGCAGAAACATTGCAGTTCATTGGCGCGGTCGTGCCCGCGCACTCCAACTGGGTTTTTCACTCCGTTTTCATTTTGTTGCTATGTCATGACTGCACAACAAAAAGCTCAATCAGAACGCGACGTATGCGTTGCGCATAGCTGGCTTGCTTATGCTTGCGAACAAAGCTCTTGAATCATGGCTTCTTCGTCGGCAGGAATAACAAGAATGGGTTTGGCAAAGGAAGCGCTGATACGAGGTTGAGAAGTTTGGTTGGTGGCGGTGTCGAGTTTGAAGCCGATGAAGGATAGGTTTTCGCAGATTTTGGCGCGGATTTCGGGGGCGTGTTCGCCGATTCCGCCGGTAAAGACCAGCACATCAATGCCACCCGCCTTGGCGGCAAGACTGCCGATTGCACCGCTGATTTGACGGCAGAAGTAGTCCACGGCGAAATGCGCAGGAGCGCTGTGGCTGGCGAGCAGTTCGCTCATGTCGCTGCTTTCGCCATCGGAAAGCGCCAGCAGGCCCATTTTGTGAAACACGATGTCGCGCAGGGTGGCGGGATCGTGGCGTTGGGCGAGTTCCAGCATCACGCCGGGATCGAGGTCGCCACTGCGCGTACCCATCGGTATGCCTCCCGCCGGGGTGTAGCCCATGGTGGTATCAATTGATCGCAGCTTATCCAACATGCACAGGCTGGCACCGCTGCCAAGATGAGCGACTACGATCTTGCCGTTGGCCTGCTCACCCAACAGACTCGGCAATACCGAGGCGATGTAGGCGTAGTTCAGTCCGTGAAAGCCGTAGCGTCGTAAACCGTACTGCCTGGGAATAGGCAGCCGGTATGCCTGTTCAGGCATGGTGGCATGAAAAGCCGTATCAAAACAGGCGACCTGCGGCACGGAAAAGCGTTTGCGACACAGCTCCAGTCCTAACAAATTGCCGGGTAAATGCAGTGGTGCGAGGTGTACCAATTGTTGCAGCCGGTCAAATTCTTCTTCATCGACACAGCGCGAGGCATCGCTAATATCCCCGCCATGCACAAAGCGATGCCCGACCATATCCGGCTTGTGATCGCCTAATTCCATCATCAAGCGATCAAACGCTTCCGCATGATCGTGCAGATGTTCATAGCGAAAATTGCACCGCACCCCGTCATGCCCGAACCAACTGGCCTTGATCGACGAGGAACCGCTATTGATGGTGAGTATATTTACATTCGAGGGCATAAACTTTGTCGTTTTTCGCTTACAAGTTAAACCCCGTCATTCCCGCGCAAGCGGGAATCCAGCAAGACAATTGTTCCGCATAACGAGCAAAATTTTTGTTTTGACCCGCTATGCGGGGGATTTTGTAATTAACTGGATTCCCGCTTTCGCGGGAATGACGGCACTCTAGTAGTTTTCAGACTACACCTTCCAAGTCCAGTTATCCACTGAAGGCAGATCCGTGCCATGCTCGTAGGCATAGCTGCTGCATTCGATCTGCTGGTTCAGCATTTTTTCCTTGATGTGGGCACCGGCGACATGCAGCGACGGAATGCGGTCGATGACGTCGATCACCAGACTGAAGCGGTCGATCTGGTTACGGATCGCCAGTTCCAGCGGGGTGTTGATGCTGCCCTTTTCCTTGTAGCCGCGCACATGGAAATTCTTGTGGTTGTTGCGGCGATAGGCCAGACGGTGGATCAACCAAGGGTAACCGTGGAAGTTAAACATCACCGGCTTATCCAAGGTAAACAGGCTATCGAAGTCACGATCAGACAGGCCGTGCGGATGCTCGGTGTTGGGTGCTAGCTTGTACAAATCGACCACGTTGATGAAACGCACTTTCAGGCTGGGGAAGTTTTCGCGCAGCAACATCACCGCCGCCAACGCCTCCTTAGTGGGGATGTCACCTGCACTCGCCATTACCACATCAGGCTCGAAGCCCTGATCGTTACTGGCCCAATCCCAGATGCCGATACCCTTGGCGCAATGCTTGCTGGCGGCTTCCATGTCCAGAAACTGTAAATGTTTCTGTTTATCGCAAACGATGACGTTGATGTAGTCGGTACTCTTCAGGCAATGGTCGGCGACCGACAACAGACTGTTCACATCGGGCGGCAGATAGATGCGCGTGACTTCCGGGCTCTTGTTGACCACCAGATCGAGGAAACCGGGGTCCTGATGGGTAAAGCCGTTATGATCCTGACGCCATACGGTCGAGGTAATCAGCAGATTCAACGACGATACCGGCGCGCGCCACGGCACCGCCTTGCTCATTGCCAGCCATTTGGCATGCTGGTTGAACATCGAGTCGATGACGTGTACAAACGCTTCATAGGTTGAGAAGAAGCCGTGACGACCGGTGAGCAGATAGCCTTCCAGCCAACCTTCCAACGTGTGTTCGGACAACATTTCCATTACGCGGCCATCCGGTGACAGTTCACCACCGCCTTCATCTTCAGGCAGGTAATCCGCCATCCAGGTTTTCTTGCTAACTTCGTAGATGTTATCCAGCTTGTTCGAGCTGTTTTCATCCGGGCCAAATACGCGAAAGTTGTGCATATTGTCGCGCATGATGTCACGCAGGAATTTGCCCAAGGGACGGGTATTTTCAGCGACGGTGGTGCCGGGTTGGGCGACCTCGACGGCATATTTCCTGCAATCCGGCATATGTAACGCCTGACGCAACAGACCACCGTTGGCATGATGATTTGCACTCATGCGTCGATTGCCTTTGGGAGCCAATGCTTTCAGTTCAGGCAATAATGCACCGCTCTCATCAAACAATTCTTCCGGCTTATAGCTTTTCAGCCAGTCTTCCAGTTGCGCAAAATGTTCCGGTGACTTTACATCGCCAAGCGGTACCTGATGCGAACGCCAGAAACCTTCGACTTTTTTGCCATCCACTTCCGCCGGGCCAGTCCAACCCTTGGGTGAACGCAACACGATCATCGGCCAACGCGGACGTATCGGCTTGCCGCTGCTACGCGCTTCAGCTTGAATACGGCGAATTTCCAACACACATGTTTCCATGGTCGCAGCCATCGCCTGATGCATGGTTTCAGGATCGGAGCCTTCGACAAAATAAGGTGTCCAGCCATAACCCTTGAACAAGTTTTCCAGCTCTTCATGCGAAATACGCGACAAAATTGTCGGGTTGTTGATCTTGTAGCCGTTCAAATGCAGGATAGGCAACACTGCGCCATCACGAATCGGATTCAAAAACTTATTGGAATGCCAGGAAGTCGCCAGCGGTGCTGTTTCCGCTTCACCGTCACCAACCATCACCGTGACGATCAAATCGGGATTATCGTAAGCCGCGCCAAACGCATGCGAAATGCTATAACCCAACTCGCCACCTTCATGTATCGATCCGGGTGTTTCAGGTGTGCAGTGACTGCCGATACCGCCAGGGAAGGAGAACTCCTTGAAAAAATGACGCAGACCAGTGATATTTTCACTCTTATTCGGATACACCTCACTGTAGCGCCCTTCCAAATACACCGGAGCCAATACCCCGGGTGCGCCATGACCGGGGCCAGCCATGAAAATGGAGTCCAGATCATATTTCACAATCAGACGATTCATGTGTATGTAGCCAAAAGCCAAGCCGGGGCTGGAACCCCAATGGCCGAGCAAACGCTTTTTGATATGTTCCGGCTTCAGTGGCTCCCTTAGCAGCGGGTTATCACGCAGGTAAATCATACCGGCAGCCAGATAGTTACAAGCACGCCAGTAAGCATTAATATTTTTAAGTTCTTCCGCTGATAGCGGCATTTGATTCGCTTCCATTTTATTCACTTTCAAAGTCATGAGTTTCTTGTCAAACCGGAGTGGTTACAGCGGACGCAAACGGTTTTGCGTCCCAAATTTTTTCAGCATATTGCATGATGGTACGGTCGCTGGAAAACTTTCCCATATTAGAGACATTCAGTATAGCCTTTCTGACCCATTCATTCTGATCACGATAAGCGGCTTCCACATCCCTTTGACAGGAAAGGTAAGACGCAAAATCTGCTAGCAATAAGTAACTATCACCTTGTTCAAGCAAGGTATGTACCAGCGGCTTGAACCTGTCACAATCACCCATTGAGAAGAAGCCTGAAGCGAGCATGTCGAGTATGTCTCGCATTTCAGCATTAGCGTGGTAATAATCCCTCGGGTTGTAGCCATTGTGCTTCACCCGCTCAACACCCACCGTATCAAGGCCGAAGATAAATATATTCTCCGCCCCCACTTCCTGCCTTATTTCGACGTTCGCTCCGTCCAGTGTACCGATGGTCAACGCACCATTCAATGCCAACTTCATATTTCCGGTTCCCGAGGCCTCGGTTCCCGCCGTAGAAATCTGCTCTGAAAGATCGGCAGCAGGAATAATGCTTTCTGCTGACGTAACGCCGTAATTCGGAATAAACACCACCTTGAGGCGATTCCCTACCAGCAGATCGTTATTGACGATGTCGGCTACATCATTGATTAACTTGATTACCAACTTAGCCATCGCATAACCCGGAGCGGCCTTGCCAGCAAAAATTACCGTGCGGGGTACGACTTTCTCACCTTTGCGGATGCGGTTGTATAGCGATACCACATGCAAAATATTAAGCAACTGGCGTTTATATTCGTGTATCCGCTTGATCTGCACATCGAATATGGAATTGACATCAATATCAATATTCATTTCCCGCTTCACCATCGCGGCCAAACGCTGCTTGTTTGCCAGTTTGATGTCTGCAAATTCCTGACGGAATTCTGCATCGTCGGCCAGCGGTATCAACCGCTTCAACTGATTAAGATCGCTAATCCAACCATTACCTATTCTGGAACTGATTAGCGAAGACAGTAGCGGATTAGCCTGATTCAACCAGCGGCGCGGCGTGATGCCATTGGTCATATTGATGATCTTTCCGGGATAAAAACGGGCAAAATCAGCAAATATAGTTTGCTTCATCAGGTCGGTGTGTATTTGCGCTACGCCGTTTACCTTGTGACTGCCAACGATGGCCAGATGCGCCATACGAATGCGTTTCCCGCCGTTCTCATCCACAATAGACATACGGCTCAATATTCCACCATCACCCGGATAACGATGCATGACTTCCTTCAGGAAGCGATGATTGATCTCGTAGATAATTTGTAAATGACGCGGCAGGACACGCTCAAACAACTCAACCGGCCAAGTCTCCAATGCCTCCGGCATCAGGGTGTGATTGGTATAGGCGAAAGTACGCGTGGTTATGCTCCAGGCCTTATCCCAATTTAAATGATGTAAATCCACCAACACATGCATCAGCTCGGCAATCGCGATGGACGGATGCGTATCATTTAACTGGATCGCGATCTTGTCCGGGAAGGAATCAAAATTCGGATGATGACGCAGGTAATGAGCAACGATGTCCTGCAATGACGCGCAGACCAGAAAATATTGCTGCTTCAGCCGTAATTCATGCCCCACCGCCGTGGAATCGTCCGGGTAAAGCACCTTGGAAATAGTTTCAGATTCGTTCTTCTTTTCTACCGCCTTGATGTAGTTACCTTCGTTGAAATAGCGCAGATCGAAATCGCGAGTCGCACGGGCAGACCAGAGCCGCAAATTATTGACAGTACTCGTGGCATAGCCGGGAATCGGGTTGTCATAGGCCATTGCCAGCACATCATCCGTATCCACCCAATGATGACGCAAAACGCCGCTTTCATCCTTATGCGCCATCACGCTGCCGTTGAATTTGACATGAAAAAGCATTTCAGGACGCGGAAACTCCCAGGGGTTGCCGTAGCGTAGCCAGTTATCGGGATGCTCAATCTGGTTGCCGTTTTCAATGCGTTGCGAAAACATGCCGTACTCGTAACGTATGCCGAAACCATGACCGGGAAGATTCAACGTCGCCATCGAGTCCAAAAAGCAGGCCGCCAATCGCCCCAAGCCGCCATTTCCCAGCGCGGCATCATGCTCCATTTCCTTCACATCATCCAGATTGACACCCAGTTGATTCAACGCCTCCCGATAATCCTTCTCGACCAGCAGATTATGCAGGCTATTCATCAATGTCCGCCCCATCAAGAATTCCATCGAGAAATAATAAATCCGCTTCGCATCATGACTGTGATAATTGCGCTTGGTCCTGATGCGTCGATTAATCAGGCGGTTGCGCACCACATAAGCTGCGGTATAAAACCAGTCTCGCGGTGTAGCCGCCTTGTGATCCTTGCCTACCGAATTGGTTAAATGCTCGGAAAGGTCATCCTTAAGCGTTACCGATTCCAGTCCGTCATGGTCATGCATGACCGTTTCCAACTCGCTGTTGATAGAAGCAATCTCCTGCCTGTTTTGCATATTCATTTGCTATTCCCGTTTGTCATCATTTTTCGCATCGTAAATTCTGGAGCTATTTGATAGCCCGGAAACCTTCCCTAACCCGCACATCGTAATTTGCCAATGTTTCAGGCAAATGAAGCGTGGGTTACAATTGCCCGCAAATCGCCGGGAAATAATCCGTTCACATTCCGCAGGCATAATGGATTATTTAACTGAACGAAATTCAGGGTGAGGTAGATAATGGGGAAAATGGAAAGTCCATACAAAGGCAAAACCGGACTACGGCGATTGCTGAACGCCTTTGGTTATTCGCTTGCCGGATTTCGTGCCGCGTTCAAACACGAAGATGCGTTCCGTCAGGAAGTGCTGCTGGCCGTCATACTCATTCCACTGGCAATCGCATTGCCGATAGAAGCACTGGGCAAAGCCATCTTGATTTCCAGTGTACTGCTGGTAATTATGGTTGAGTTGATCAATTCAGCCATCGAAGCCACGGTGGATCGCATCTCACTGGAGAACCACATACTAGCCAAGCGCGCCAAGGACATCGGCAGTGCCGCAGTCTTAGTCAGCCTGATTAACGTAGTGGTCATCTGGGGGTTAACACTCTGGCATTATCGCGCCATACTTGCCTAACAAATAAAAAGCGATGATCCACGAAAAAACACGAAGACGATAAGCTAACAGGCCTTACCCGCTTCGTGTCGTTTGTACAAAGTCAGCGATAAACAAAGCTGACCGTGAATGAATCCAGTTTGATTATTCGCCCAGCAATTGCGCTATTTCCAGCTCAGCGGCAATCCAGTGATCAGCGTTATTGCCGCTAAAACCAGAGCGCTCTGCGATAAAGTAAGCTGCGGTTTCCACCATGCGATAACGCTCTTCCGGAGTCGGAGTGATCGCCGCAGTAGGTGCCGCTTTTTCAGGAGCCACTTTTTTAGCGGCTGGTGCTTTAGTCTTTTTCGGAGCGGCTGTCGTTGCCTCGACCTTGGGCGCTGCCGCAGCATCCGCTTTCTTCACGGCGGGTTTTTTGGCTGTTTTAGCAGCGGGCGCAGCTGCCTCAGCCTTGGTCGTTTTTGTTTTCTTGACGGTCGTTTTTACTTCCTGTTCTGACATGGTATTTCTCCTGATATAAAATTTTGTAATATATTATCTTTTAAACGGCAACAATGCACACTTAAAATCTCGTGACAGCGTTTGAGCAAGCCACAAAATAATCCATTTCATGGCATAAAAACCTTAGTCTTAATCAACCGGAATTTGCGAAACAGCCAATCGCCGCATCATCGGACGATGCTTGATCTGATGCCCGCTCATACGCCCCAGCACCCCGTTAAGGAAGTTCAAGGTTTCAACGATGTAAGGCCCCTTGTTGAGCATGACACATTCGGCGCGTGCCGACATCGACACGTCGGAAACTTCAGCCCGCGAAGGCATACCGCGTTTGTTCATGCTTTCCAGTACCTGCGTCGCCCAGATCACTGGAACATGGGCGGCCTCACATAGCCACAGTATTTCTTCCTGTACTTCCGCCAGACGCTCGAAACCGATCTCAACCGCCAAATCACCGCGCGCCACCATGATCCCGACAGGCGGACGACACAGTCCGGTCAACAATATCATCGGCAGATTTTCAAACGCCTGGCGCGTTTCGATTTTGAGCACCGTACCCAGATGATCCGCACCGATTACGTTCAACTCACGATGCAAGGCACGCACATCTTCCGGGGTTCGTACGAAAGAAAGTCCTATCATGTCGATATGCGGTGCCAATATGCGCAAATTGGCAATATCAACCTCGGTTAACGCCGCCACATCCAGCACCGTTTCGGGCAGATTAATGCCCTTTTCTGCACGCAACTTGCTTCCCTGTAGCGCAGCATGGGTAATCCTTACCACAATGCGATCACCTTCATTGGACTGAATTTCACCGCCTATCTTGCCATCATCAAACCAGATAGATTGCCCTGCACGAACTCCACTAAAGACCGCACCCAAAGTACACGGAATAGATGCCGGATGAGTCACATTACCTGCATGATCAAACCGTGCCTGCCTTCCCGCTTTATTCTCGCGGGTCAAAATCAACTCATCACCGACATTGAGCACTATCGGTTGAAATACCTCAGGCAAATTGGTCACTTTACCCTGTATCAGCAGACGTTTCTTACGATATAGCCGACACTCCGCCTCTTCGGCGATAAACACATGCTGATTGCACTCAGCCAACCACGACAAACCAAACGGCTCTCTGACCATCAAACTGCGCACCGAACCCCGGCTATCATCCAGTTCGATCCGGTCACCCGGACGCACAGCCGCCAATAAGATGTCATCCATCGGCAGCCCACCTTCTACCGGCAATGTCGGTGCTTCCTGATGATTTGCCGGAGTCAGCCAAATCCGTGCGGGCGCCGTTACCTTGCCCCATACATCGCGCTTAACCTTGAATTCAACCAGCCGTCCGCTCGCCCGGATGGCACCGGTTCGCAACTTAGGCCCCGCCAGATCGGCATATACCTTGCAGGATTTACCGGTTGCCAACTCAGCGGCACGCAGATGATTGATCATCGATATCCATGCTTCCGGCCCATCATGTGCGCAATTGATGCGCATCACATTCATGCCAGAAATAAGCAAATCCTGTACCAGCTTCGCATCTCCGGCGGCTTCGGAGGGCATGGTTACCATAATGCGCGATGCGTGTTTGCCGGTAGCCGCTCCCAGCAAACGGGTGGCATGTTCATTCAAATGCATTTCACCCGTTCCAATTTCGACCGGTGATGCCTGACCTTGTGTTTCCATTTTTGTGCCGATCAAGGCATGCAGCGCATTCAACACCGCATCCACACTGCTCAAGGTATTTGCTTCCGCACGTCCGAGTCGGCTCAGTCCGAGCAAGGCCAGATTCTGCTGTATTTCCCGAATATCGCTTTGCCGTAACGCCAAATAGTGAAGCAGGTTTTGTGCACTGGACTGATGCAGCGGATCTATGCAATCCACTTTTGCCATATAGACCCGTTCTGTTTCCACGGCATGATCCCGCAATTTCTTCAGAGCAGGAATCAACTTTTCGATGATGTAATGTTCCGGCAAGCGCATAACCATATAGGCGGGTTCTATATAAAATCACATAGGTATAAAACGTCCAAGCATTATCCTACTGGCACGAAAATCCAATAACATCAAGATGCCCATACTTCTATACGTTAGAAATTCACTCTCACGTAGAGGATGGATATGTTCATTCGCCATAGGCATATTGCAGAATCAAGCCGTTGTAGGTCGGGTTTTAACCCGACAAGTCGGGCTGAAGCCCGACCTACGTCCCAATGGAATATTTGGGATTAATCCACGTTGTCTTAACAGACTACAGCAGAAACATTACATTTGTATTTCTGCAATTGCTAATTCGCACAATCTAAAGCATTGTTCATCTGCTTGTCACATAACGATTCTACTATTTGAAAATGACTCAATATATAAACAACGAGCGGTTGGTCATTTTTGATGCCGATGGAACAACCATCGATGCATTTCATGCGGTCGAACTCGCCTTTATGACGCACGGACTCGACATCGGTGACATTACGCGTTTTCAAAAACGCCGCAAACTGTTCAAATTTCTTGGTGGACTTCGTGAGTTCCCCAATAATCTACACAAGCAGTTTGGCAAACAAAGCCGAAAACGGTTATTGGAGACGCTGACCGGAATTTACCGCAACGAAGCCCATTTATATCCTGGTATGGGTACACTATTACGCACACTGCTGGATGCGCCCGATGTCAGAGTAGGATTGATTACCCGCAATATCACAAATAATCCTGAAGAAACACTCAAAGCACTTTTTCTTCGCCACGACATCGACTTGGCTGAATTTGACTACGTTGCCTGCATTCCACTCAAGGAAAATAAGTCTTTACACCTGAGAGAAGCCCGACAGTCCTTTGCAATCAATCCGGCACGAACATACGCTTGCGGAGACGAATACGGTGATTATCTAGCGGCCATTAGTGCCGGGATGCATCCTTTTATTGTGTCTTACGGATTTGAAGACCATTTACGCCTGACCAGAAAGTTCAATGTACCCAGCGAAATCATATCCACCACACCAGCAGAACTGATCAACCGTTTGCTTCATGCGCTGGATATAACCGCACAGGAATTCAACACGCAATAACAGCATCCCTATCCCACAACGTAAATTTTTTCCCAAAATATTGATTGGGCAGATGGCCAGTCGTCTGCCCTCGCGGCTTTTCCTCTGCGTGGGCAGAGCGAACGGGTAATGGCGCAGCTATTGGGAGTCCGTCGGGTGCCCGGGGACAAAAACGTACCCATTCTATTTTTTCCAACACAATACAACCGGCTTGAGTGTCAATAGATCCGGCCGGGGCACTGACCTAGTCAGCAGCTAGATAATCAGGATTTTTTCTTCCCCTCCGCTTTTCCATCTTTCCCTTTTTCCTCTTTGCTCTTAACTTTCTTTTTTTCCTCTTCATCGCGGTTTTTTAATTCCAGCCGCATTTTTCGCCACTCTTGAAGATGCTCATCTTCAATTTCCATCTGCAATGCCAAGGCTTCTGTTTGGCTTAATTTATGCTTTGCCAAGCGTTTGGGAAGACTGCCTGCCATTCTGGATAACAGGCGCTCGGACTCTTCATCACTTAATTGCTTAACCTTTTCCAAGTATTCAGCACTACACATTTTTGGCATACAAACCCTTTAATTAACAATAACAAGAGCAAATTGAGATCAAAACCTCATCTATAAAACAATCAGTCATAGCCAAGATAGCCAATATCCCTATATTACGCAATATTAATATTTGAGCGCGCCATGCCTACCCGGCATCTCGGAGATAGACTTACGGCAGCATATTTTGATGACATGTATTCAAGCAAAAATGGAAATAACAGCCCATCCGGTAATCATAAAATTGAAATACAGACACGCTAAGATTCAGGATGCGTTGAGATAAACATTAATCAAGCTAGTTTGGCGTTTTAAATAACGTTTCTTTCAGAGTGCAACCAATTTTGCCGGTCAATCAAACCTGTGCCGTTCAAAGACAATGCCCGATTCCAATTCTCAAATACCATCAGGTTTTCTACTGAAATCGTTAGTGTTGCTGGCTATCTATGCGCTCATGGCAGCGGTTGGACAAAACTTTTTCTCTACCCGCTTTACCGACGGCTATTTTGATCCGGTAAGCGGTTTCGCGTTAGCGATACTACTGACAGGTGGTATGCACTACGCAATCCCTTTATTTCTCTGCGTGCTGATATTATTTTCAGTGTTGCTATCTCCGCTTGAAGCCATCTTGTTGGCGACCGCCGATATGCTGACTGCCATCTATGGGGCATGGCTGCTTACCCGTAATGACCTGTTTAACAAGAGCATGCAGTCCATGCAGGATTATCTGCTTTTCTGCCTGCTGGCGTGTGGTGTCGGCACAGGCTGGGGAGCATTGACAGGAACCGGGTTATTGCTTTTTTTCGGTACGGCTACTACAGAGAGTTATTTCTCAGATTTATTGCGGTGGTGGGTAAGCGATATGCTTGGAGTCATTTTAATCTCACCAGCGATACTGTTCTGGTGGCATGAAACTCCTGAAAAACGAACGGAAAAATTATCAAGCATTGAGCCATTTCTGCTTTTTATTATTGTCTTTTTACTGGGACAGTGGGTCTTCGTAGACTGGACTCAATCTGGTCAGGACTATTCGAGTAAGGGCTATTGGTTATTCATTGCGTTGACCATTGTCGCTTTTCGTCTCGGAATTGGCGGTGTAACCGTCGCGTTACCGTTAGCCACTGTTTCGGTATTCCTTGGCGCGCATCGTGAAATCAACCATTCCGGGATCATTGAATCAGGCAAACATTTTCCTGATGCATGGATATTGATAGTCGCTCTATCTGTCTTCGGCATGTACCTTGCCACATATCTGTCAAAGCGAAACAGGGTGGAGGACGAAATCCGCGATTTGGCATTTTACGATTTGCTTACCGGACTGCCCAACCGACGCTTACTGATGGACCGGCTGCAACATGTACTCGCCTCCAGTGCACGTACCGGTCGCCAGGGTGCGCTGCTGTTCATTGATCTTGATAATTTCAAGGCCCTTAACGACACTCTGGGACATGACAAGGGAGACACGTTACTAAAGATGGCCGCACAGCGTTTAAGTAACTGCATGCGTGAAGGCGATACTGTTGCCCGTATGGGTGGGGATGAATTTGTCGTTATATTGGAAGATTTGAGCAGCGAGCCATTAGAAGCGGCGGCTCAGACTGAAACCGTAGGGGGAAAAATACTTGCTTCATTGGCAATACATTATACGTTGGCAACACATGAATATACCTGTACAGCAAGCATCGGCGCGACCTTGTTCAACGATCATGAATATGGGCTGGAGACCCTGTTCAAACAGGCTGATATTGCAATGTATCAGGCGAAGAAGGACGGTCGTAACACGCTACGCTTCTTCGATCCCAAAATGCAGAGCTCCATAAATGCGAGGGTTGAATTAGAAACTGAACTGCGCAAGGCATTGGAAAAAAATCAGTTCAGTCTGTTTTTCCAAATTCAGGTTGACCGTGGAAATCATCCTCTGGGCGCGGAAGCATTGATACGCTGGATACATCCTCAACGTGGCGTGATCCCGCCAGACCGGTTTATTCCACTAGCGGAGGAAACCGGCTTGATCATACCTATCGGATGCTGGGTTCTGGAAATGGCCTGCGCCCAACTCAAGGTTTGGCAACAACAGGAAAAAACGGCTGATCTGGTATTAGCCATAAATGTAAGTCCCATCCAATTTCGTGCCGATGGCTTTGTGGAGCAGGTTAAGGAAGCCGTACTGCGCCATGGCATAAACCCATTGAGGTTGAAACTGGAGTTGACTGAAAGTCTGTTACTGGAGGACATCAAGGACATTATTGCGACCATGACGGAATTAAAGGCACTCGGCGTCAAGTTTTCCCTGGATGACTTCGGAACGGGCTATTCATCGTTACAATATCTCAAGCGCCTGCCCCTCAACCAGTTAAAAATTGACAAGTCGTTCGTTAATGAAATTGCCAATGATGAAAATGATCGAGCTATCGTCCGTACTATCATAGAAATGGCTCAGTGCCTTGGGCTTGAGGTAATTGCCGAAGGCGTTGAAACGGAAGAGCAGCGGAAAATACTCAAGGATAAAGGCTGCTTTAATTATCAGGGCTATCTGTTCGGCAAACCATTACCGATCATGGAGTTTGAAAAATTATTAAATCTGTCGAATCCAAAGCCGGACGAGCCGCAACCCGATAGGTAACTTTCATAAGCCGGGTTTTATCCCGAGCTACGAAATATCTTGTCACGTATTAAGATGAGTTAACCTGTAAGCGACTAAAAACCTTACTTGATCCACGAAAGGCACGAAATAAAGCAAGGGGACAGCAAGACAAACCTGCCTGCGGCGAAGTACAGCTATCCGGCAAAATTCACGGTATTAAATTCTGCATACGTTTATCTGACCAAGTCGCGCAAACAGGCGCGTAGCTGATGCGCATTACTCAGGAGACTACGTCATGAAAATCGGGGGGATGAATACAACCGCCGAATCGAAAGGCCCGTTCAGCAACGGATTGTGAAAAGTCAAGGGAGGCGACACTTGCAGAGCATCCCGGCGATCACAGGGTGCGTACTTGAGCAACAGGTGCGCGATCATTCTTCAGCCGCATACATATCGCTATAAAACGACCTCAAAGCATTCGAGTTGTGGCGGGCCCATGTAAATATCTTTTCTGCTCCCGGCACTTGCATGCGCTTTTCTGAATGCGTCGGATTTTGTCCATGCTTCGAAATCGTCGCGTGACTCCCATGTAGCATGGGAAGAAAACAGCGTGAAGTCTTCGTTGCTTGGCCCTTGTAGAAGATGAAACTCCTTAAAGCCCGGAACGGTTTGGAGATATGAATCACGACCTTTCCAGATATCAACAAAGTCTTGTTCGTTGCCGGATTTGATTTTGAATCTGTTCATTGCAATAAACATCGTAACCTCAATTTGCCCTGTGAATACTAAAGAATACCTCTTTTGATGTTCTGAATCCAAGCGCTTTTACGGTCGGTACTTAATTCATCGG
>JBBRAJ010000031.1:0-36679 GCA_038206935.1 Burkholderiales bacterium | reverse complement strand
CAATCCCGAATCGGCATCGTCCATTTTTTGCTGATGTTGTTGATGGCCAGGTAAAACAGTTTCAGTAGCGCCTCATCGCTGGGGAACGATCCTCGGTTTTTGGTTATTTTCCTCAGACTCATGTTCACCGATTCGATCGCGTTGGTGGTATAGATCACACGGCGAATTTCCGGTGAGAAGTCAAAGAATGGAATAATGCGCGCCCAGTTGCGTCGCCAACTCTGGCCGATAGCAGGATAGTCATTATCCCATTTCTCTTCAAATTCATTAAGTTGTAACTCAGCGGCCTCTGCCGTCGAAGCCGTGTAAATGGCGCGCAGGTCATCCGCCACCTCCTTGCGAAATTTCCATGACACGTAGTCATGACACGTAGTTCAGACTGTAACGCACCATATGTACAATGCAAAGTTGTACCGCCGTCTTGGGATAGACATTCTCAATAGCCTCGGGGAAGCCTTTTAAGCCATCCACACAGGCAATAAAAATATCCTGTACACCTCGGTTCTTCAGTTCTGTCACCACCTGCAACCAGAATTTTGCACCCTCTGTCTGGGCGATCCAGATGCCCAACAGCTCCTTTTCTCCTTTTAGATTGATCCCCAACGCCAGGTAGGTAGCCTTGGTTTTTACCGCGCCAGAATCTCGTACTTTGACGTGAATACAGTCCATATAAACAATTGGATACAGCGCATCCAAAGGTCGGGCTTGCCATAACTTTACCTCATCTGCCACTGCATCGGTTACAGATGAAATCAGGCTGGGTGACACTTCCGTGCCATACATTTCCTCAAGGTGACTTTGTATTTCTCGAACCGTCATGCCCCGTGCATACAACGACAGGATTTTGTCATCAAACCCAGTCCAGCGCGTTTGATGCTTCGGAATCAGTTGCGGCTCGAAGCTACCGTGACGGTCACGAGGAATCTCAATGGGTAACGCGCCAAACTCCCCCTTCAGCGTCTTGCTGCTCGTACCATTACGGGTGTTTTTAGCAGAATTGGTGACAGGCTCGTTTTTGCCATGCCCAAGATGCGCTTCCATTTCGGCTTGCAGGGCGCGCTCCACTAATGCCTTAGTAATCTGCTTGAGCAGACCGTGTTCGCCAATCAGGTCTTCAGGTTTTTGATAGCCAGATAACAGGCCGTCAATCAGGTCTTTCGGTAAAGCTTTTGCTACGGTCATTTCGACTCCTTTCAAAGTAGTGGCAGTTTCCTGCCAAATGACCGTTTACACAAAATTACACCCTCGGCACCGCAGTTCGTGAAGCCCTAGCTCCAAATATCAGCTTCTTTCTTCCTTTTGGTATAAATACAACGTGACAATTGCAATCCCACTTCGTATGACTAAGACTCTGGTACTCTCCCATTTGATTCTCCTAACTTTTGATCAAGCCAGTAGAATCAGGCAGACCGTAGCGCACGGTCAAACCTTGTGAGCCCCTCGGCAAAGCCGGGGGATTACCTTATTTATTCAGCACCCTTTCAACTTCAGCGCTTGAGCATGCCTAAATAACCCAACAGGCTCAACATCGCATTTCTATAACTTACGAATATGCCCCTCATTTACCCTTGACACTCTCACCCCCATTTCACCGATAATATCAACATTTCGGCATGCTCTATTTAAAGCAAAAATTCAGGCATCCAAGCCTGATTTTCTCTTCCAAATACAGCCTCCATCAGCCTAAAAACAAAAACACCCCAGCATTTACCCGCATCCAAAGGAAAATTATGAGCACAGTGAGCGTTATCGGAGCACCTTTAGCTAATCTGCCTTGGGAAGACAAACCTGCCGGTTCGCCGGAGGTGGTTTGGCGTTATAGCCAGAATCCTATTATTCCGCGCAATCCTTTTTATGGCGCGAACAGTACCTTTAATAGTGCGGCGGTGCCGTTTAATGGCAAGTTTGCGGGGGTGTTTCGGTGCGATTCGACGGCGCGGGAGATGCAGGTACATGCGGGGTTTAGCGATGATGGTATCAACTGGACGATCAATCCCGAGCGTATCAAGTTCATTAACCCCGACCCGGAAGTGACGCGTTGGGAATATGGTTACGATCCGCGCGTGGTCTGGATTGAGGATCGTTATTATGTGACCTGGTGCAACGGTTATCACGGGCCGACTATCGGGGTGGCGTGGACGCTGGATTTCAAGGAATTCCATCAGCTCGAAAACGCGTTTCTGATTTTCAACCGCAATGGGGTGTTGTTTCCGCGCAAGATCAACGGCAAATACATGATGCTGTCGCGCCCCAGCGATAACGGGCATACGCCGTTCGGCGACATTTTTATCAGCCAAAGCCCGGACATGGTGCATTGGGGTTGTCATCGTCATGTGATGGGGCGTTCCGATGGCTGGCAATCCACCAAGATCGGCGCGGGGCCGATTCCAATTGAAACCAGCGAAGGCTGGCTGATGTTTTATCACGGCGTGCTGACTTCCTGTAACGGTTTTGTGTACAGCTTTGGCGCGGCCTTGCTTGATTTGAACGAACCGTGGAAGGTGATTCATCGCTCGAAGAATTTCCTGATTGCGCCCTGGGAACAATACGAATGCGTCGGCGACGTGCCGAATGTGACCTTCCCCTGCGCTGCGCTAACCGATGCGCCGAGTGGACGAATTGCAATCTACTATGGTTGCGCGGACACGGTGACCGGACTTTGTTTCACCACGGCACAGGCGGTGATCGACCATCTCAAGGCCGGGAACTGATCCCGTGAAGCCAGCCAGCCGGGATCAGGAAACAAATACTTCTGTCGGAAAACTCCCGGTTGCCACGAAACTTTCGTGGGGCGTGGGCGGTTTCGGTGAGAACATCGCCAACGCCGCGATACTGTCGCTGGTTTATCCGATCTTCAACGTAGCATTGGGTTTCAGCACGCTGGCTATCGGGCTGGCGATGTCGGTATCGCGGATACTGGATGCGGTCGTCGATCCGATCGTCGGCAACCTGACCGACAACACGCATAGCCGCTGGGGACGGAGGCGGCCCTGGATGTTTGTCGGCTCGATACTGATGGCGCTGTTTTTCATGCTGGTGTGGTTTCTGCCTTCGATGGTGCCGCAATTGCCCAAGATGGTCACGGTGCATGTGCAGGCCGCCGAGCCGGAATCAAAAGCCGCACACGAAGCCCCGCCCAAACTGCATGACTCGCTGTCGTGGTATGTGGTCAGCGCGCCGGATGTCACGCTTACCCCGCAGGCCACCAGCGGTAGTTTCAAGGTAGAACTGCGCCACGCGCCCGAAACAGCAACCGCGTTCAGCATACTGCCGATTACCGAAACGACCCATAGCGCGCATATCACGGTCAGCCCGGAGCAACTACACTTCACTCCCGAAAACTGGCAAACGCCGCAGACGGTCACGATCACCGCCGCACCCGGCGAGCTGGCGAATGCCACCACCGCGCTGCGCATCCTGCCTAGCGACGATGTGCTGAACTCGCCGCTGCTCCAACAGTTCGGCATCACCTCGCATTCCTCGCTGCAAATGTTTGCGGCATTCTCCTTCATCTGCCTGCTGTTTTATTTCAGCTTCACGGTGTTTGTAATCCCCTACTCCGGGCTAGGCATCGAGTTGACCGACGATTACAACGAGCGCACCAATCTGCAAATCTACCGGCTGGTCGCGTCGTTCTGCGCAAGTCTGATGGTGGGCTATTTGTATCTGTGGTCGCAAAAGGCTGGCGCGTGGCTGGGCGGGGACGAGGTGCTGGGCGCTCGCGTGGTCGGCATCGGCATTGGCTTGCTGGTGTTGATTTCGACGATGTTGCCTGCGCTGTTCTGCCGTGAACGCTTCGCACAGACCGAACGCAAGAAGGAACATTTGCCGCTGTTGAAAGCCATCAAACTGACCGCCATCAACAAGAGCTTCCGCATGCTGATGGGCTCGGTGTTCGCGGTGTTTATGGGACTGTTTTTCTCGCTGCCGTTCATGACCTACATCGGCATCTATTATTGCTGTCAGGGTGACAAGATGCTGGCCGCGCAGATTGGCGGCGTGATGACGGTGGTGCAGACCGTCGGGCAATTCCTCGCCATGCCGCTGATCTCATGGGCCAACACCAAGGTCGATAAAAAAGTCATCCTGTTCACTGGCCTAGGCATCTCCATCGTCGGCTACGCGTCGAGTTGGTGGCTGTTTACCCCTGAACATCCGTGGTTGCAAATCATCCCGGTCGTGGTCGCGGCTTGGGGACTGTGTGCCTGCTGGGCGGTCAACGGTTCATTCGCGGCGGACATCTGCGACGAGGATGAACTGAACACCGGTCATCGGCGAGAAGGCCTGTACAGCGCCGTGTTCGCCTTCGTCTACAAATTCGCCATCGGTATCGTGGCACTGGGCAGCGGTGCATTGCTGGCCTGGGTCGGTGTCGTCGGTCAGGAAACCACGCTGCCAATGGACACCCTGTTCCAGGTACGCCTCGCCTACCTCAGCATCCCGGTATTATTCCTGAGCCTGGCCGTAATCTCGATGTGGTACTACCCACTTACCCGCGAACGGGTAGCCGAAATACAAGGGCAACTCAGAACGAGACGGGAAAGCGCGTGATTCAGGTGGGGCTGGTAGGTTGTGGGTGAGCGCAGCGAAGCCCAACATACACCGATAAAAGCGGCATCATGCCGCCGCACTCCAGCGTGAAGGTTTGCAAAATTTTCCAACTCACCCCTAACCAAAATGGAGTGCGCGGGCATGACCGCGCTAATGAGCTAGTGCAGCGAAGCGGCGTCGTGCCGCCGCACTCCATCCAATGAGAGCGAATTCCAGGGGGAGCATCGCGCCGCTCATCCGGGCTTTCTCGGAATGCAAGAGGGGGTTGCCATCGCAACCCCCTCTTGTAACCCAACCCTGCAAAAATCTACTTCTGCGACCAGCCGTTATTGGTCAGAACCCACCAGCCGCTCTGAGCGCGTTGTGTCCAGCGTTGCGCAAACGTGCTGCGGATTTCAGGTGCCCATTCGGGGTGGCCGTTGGCATTGGCGATTTCGGCATAGAGCGCTTCACGATCCTTGTTTTCGGCGGCGACCAGTGCATTGACAGATTGACGCGCCGCCAGCGGAATGGAACCGGCATCGCGTACCGAGATCATGCCATCCATGGTAATGCCAACCGCACCGCTGTCGTAGTAACCGGCCAGTTGCGCATGGCGTGCCTGCATACTGTTCTTGATCGCGTTCACGCCCGGCGTGTTGACTTCCAGATCGGCGGCCGCGAACACATTCAAGGCGGCAGTCAATGCCAGCAGTGCTAACAGAAATTTAAACATTGTTTTCATTTCGACTCCTTAATAACGGGTTTATCGGTCTGTTGCCATACTTCCTCGATAATCTTGTCAGCCGCCTTTTCCGCCGCCGCTGCCGGGAAGTAAATATTGATTGTTACGCATGCACCCAATGCAAAAGCGCACACGGGTAAAACCATCCAAACTTTTTTCATTATTACTCCTTGATTAGATGAAGCTAATTAACTTCCGATCCACAATAAAACCCACAAATCCATATTTAAATCAGTTATTTAACCACCGGCTTCACATCACCCTGCGTGACCCGTTTCAGCCGGTTGACCAACTCACCCCAGGAAACGGTACGATTGTAGCCCATCACGGTGATCGACGGTATGCCTCCACCTTTGACTATCGTATAGGTTCCGCTGTTGGTCGGGTCGATTCCAGACATCTCGCACACGCCGTTGCGCAGCATGCAACTCAAGCCGATGCGGTCGTAACCGAAGTTCTCGAAAAAGCGCAAATAGCTGCGTTGTATCGCGGCCACCGCCCCCGCCCCGCCCAGTGCAGAAATATTCTGCACTGCTTTTTGACTGATCTTGCGCGGATAGTTTCCTGAACTGCTAAACAATCGTGCCTCGAAACGCACCGGTTGCCAGTTCTGGAGTTGCAAATTTTTCACATCCACATCCAGCCGCCCCAGCATATTGCCGAATGAAAAAGTCCGAGTCAGCAAATCCAGATCGAGATTACGCATCGCCAGATTACCGGACAGTTTCGGTGCCAGACCGAATGCGTCAGCCAGCTTCAGTTGTGTCGCCACCACGGTACCGTCGAACACATTGAACAACAATGCGCCATCCGCACTGATCTCGTTGCCATCGTAGCTCACCTTCGGTATGCGCCCCGCCAGCCTGCCCAGCATTTTGGGCCACCCTGCCGCGATGCTTAATTGCTCCATCGAGACCGGCACAAGCGAGGCCCCGAATTGCCAGCGCCAACCGCCCTGCTTCTGGAATAAATGAAAGTCGTTCAGTGCCAGTGTGCCATCCAATACCGGCAACTCCGCTTGCGACACCTTGAAATCCATCCCGTTCATCATGACCGTCCAGCGCCCCGCCCCGATCTGCGAACCAAATAGAATACCGCCCTTAAACTCGACAATAGCGGTGCGCGGCGCATTGGCCTGCCAGTCTATGTCGCTATTCACCCCCTGCAATGCGTAACGTTTTCCCGCATCGGCAATGCTCGCATCAAGCAATCCCAGCCGCAACGATTGCAACGCACCATCCCGATACACCGCATCCACATCGGCGTGTCCTTGCAGTGTAGATCCGGCCAGCATCCCCTTATCCAAAAACGGTTTCGCATAATTTTCGAACAGTTTTGCCAAAGCCAGTTTCTCACCGTGAACCGTGCCGTCTAGCAATTTTTTCTGCTCACTATCCCAACTGCCTGAGAACACGATACGCCCCACTTCCGGCACATCCATCTGCGCCCTATCGATGCTGAGGCGCTTACCATCAAAATACCCGGCCATATCGAGACTATGACCACTCCCGCTCTGTATGTATAAAGGCTGCCAGAATATTTCGCCGGATTGCCAATGCAGCTTGCCCTGCCACGCCCATAACGCTCCCTGACGTTTCGCGGAAAACGACATCTGCCCGCGCAATTTCTCCGCCGCATGCAAACCGCTGACATCGCTGAAGGCCACATCGATCAGACTCACATCGGCCTCCAGCTTCTGCAAACCGGTCGCATTACCGCTGACATTTATCTTGCCGGTCAGCGCCCCCTGTCCAATCGACGGTATTTCTGGAGGTGAAAAATCTGCCAGACGCTTGCCCTGCGCATTACGTAATTCAGCCGACACCTGCCATTCCCGTTCACCCAAGCGCGCATCCATCCGCCAGAATTCATCACCCTTGGCATCTAACGCCAAGCGCATCTGCCGTGTTTCGAACTCATAGGAAAAATTCAACTTCGCATCGGGAATCGCATCCACCCGCCCATCGCGGCAGACTACCTGCAACGACGACAACTCAAAGCCTGCACAACGAATATGCACATTACTGAATTCCCGCTGCTGCGCCGTCAGACTGGCAACCCGCAAATCCGCCGACCCGTCATCAGGCAACACCAGACGAATTCCGCGCGCCGTAAAAACAGGCGACGTTATATCCGCCACACTCAACGAAAATTCGGCTGCACTCGCGGAAAAACAAAGCATGACCAGCAAGCTCAATATTGCAGTGCAGGAGGTAATCAGGTTTGAATTTCGCATGGAATAAGGGTTAGACGGCTAGTCATGATTAGGGATTGTACAAGAGAAGAACAGACCTGCCCGTAATTCCGGCCAATTCCAGAGAATCATGAGGGGTGATGATTTTCCCTGTTTGAATTACCATACGCCTTGCTCGCTATCAAATAACTATTCACCGAACGGGTTGCGGCGAATAGCGATACCCATGACAACCCATTCCAAGGAGTCCATGATGAAGCATCCATTGATTATGTACGTTTTGGCAACCGCCCTGTCACTTCCATCTGGCCTAGCATTGGCTGCCGATCAGGAAATGACGCAGGAACAAATCCGTGATCAGGATAAATTACGGGATCAGGATAAATTGCAGACGCAGGATAAGTTACAGGACCAGGATAAATTACAGACGCAGGATAAGTTACGAGACCAGGATAAATTACAGACGCAGGATAAGACCAGATTACAGGAAGAAAACGCAGCACAGTCACAAGACCGTATGCGTGTTTACGGCAACGAATTCATGACTCCCGAAGAACAAGCTGAACACAAAGCCAAATTACGCGAAGCAAAAACCGTTGCGGAACGTGAAGCAATCCGTCAGGAATACCATCGGCGCATGAAGGAACGCGCGCAGGAACGCAATATGGAATTACCCGATGCACCAATCAAAGACGAATCCAGACGACCCGCAGGCATGAAACCCGCTATGGGCGGCATGGGATCGAGCAGTGGCATGGGCGGTGGCATGAGTGGTGGTGGCATGGGCGGAGGCGGTCGTGGCCGCTGATTTCAAATGGCAAAACTGCCCGCTCTGCTAATCCCGCTGCAAGCTATAAAACGCGACCCGGCAATTCAAGCCGGGAATCGCGGAGCCAGAAAAGTACTCGTAACCAGACTGCTCGAAAAACGGGAAATAGAGGCTGGCGCAGTCGTATGGTCGCCACCAACCAAACCGGAAAAATGTCCGGTTCAAGTCGCGCCCAATATCGAGTTGGCAATCTTCACGCAACAGGCCGAACAGGATCGCCATTATCACAAGAGCGGAACCGAATTTTATTCGCTACTGGAAGGACAAATGACCATCGAAGTCGAAGGGCAGCGGTACGCGCTTACAGCCGGTGACATGATCATCGTAAATCCCGGCTCGATACATCAGATCTTGCCCGTAGGTTCGACTTTTCTTTGTCAGGTTATTACCGCCAATTGTGGCGGCGTATCGGATAAATACACCCTATAAAACCACCTGAAATTTCAAACTTTTCCCTGTAAATTTTAATATCCCATCAACCCTTCATCGCCTCAAAGCCGGAAACGACATCGAACAGCTCCTCATCAATGCCACTCTGACGCAAACGGTGAAAATTCCGGTTCAAGTCCTCCAACAATTCGTCGATATTTTTTTCAGCGCGTTGCATCGCAGCCAGACGACTGGCATTTTCGCTTGCCAAAGACTCGGCGCACGCCCGGAACAGCGAGACAAAAAGATATTCACGAACCAGTGCCCGCAGCGTCTGTTCACGGTCATTCATGACTTCGGGCAAATTTCCAGTCGGCCAAGGGATGGCCGCCAGTTCTTGACGCCATGCGTTATCCAGCGGCAAAAGCCTTTGATAGACTGAAGTGTAGATCGCACCTGACTTGGGACGATTGTAAAAAAGGTAAACCTGCCCGACCTCCCCTTGTTCTCGCTGCATTTCTATTTCGATCAGGATTTGCCCAACCAGTGTAGCGATGGCACTGATAGAACTCGGCAAGATAAAGTTTTTTCCCGGCAATAAATCGGTGTCTGCAAGGCGTGACTGAATGCGTTCGCCGACGGCCCAGACAGTTTTTTTACCCGGCAGTTTTCCCAACGTATCCACGACATACTCAACCATCACATCATTGAATTGGCCTACCAGTCCTTGATCAGAACCAAACACCACAGCTCCTATCGCACCGGTCTTTTTCTGTTTGGCTTGCACCTTGTTGTGGCGGAGTCCCATTTGCTGGAAACAAACAGCCAAACCCAATTGCACCGTCCGATAATAGTCATCCAAAGAATGCACCGCATTCTCGTACTGCCCGATACTAGCCGCAGCCATCGCCTTCATCGTACGCACTACGGATTCCAAATCTCCGGCGCTGGCAATTTTGCTGCGCAGACTGGCGGCGGTTTCACTCATGGCTTATCCTCGGGTTCCGCCTCGGACTTTGGATCAGGGAAATTCTGAATAAGTCCGTACGCCCTACCCCTCCGACATCGATCAGGACTAAAGGCCATATCGAAGGGCATCTCGACTAACTTACTGATCTGAGTTAGCCATCCATTCATGGTTCGACAAGCTCACCACGAACGGAGGATTTATTCAGCGCATCCATAATTTGAAAAGGTACAAGCGCCTGGCGTGCAATTGCAATGATCGCGTCTCTATCTTCATCACTCAACTTGTCGGCCGTATCGAAGCGCGCGCTGATCTCGACCGGAATTTCAGTCGCCGCCTCACGCACAGCCTGTTCGGCTTCACTCATCTGATCCAGTGGCACGTTGTCAAAAAGTTCGGCGATCAACGCCAGCAGCACGGCAATTTGCGCGGCAACGGACACCGGCGTGTATTCCGGCTGCTTCAGACAAGCACGGATGCGCCGCCCGTGCGCGATGATCTTACGGGTGTTTTCATCCAGCCGTGCGCCAAAACGGGAAAAGGTTTCGAGTTCCTCGAACTGGGCGTAGGCGAGCTTGAGGTCGCCCGCCACCGCACGGTAAGCTGCACGCTGCGCCTTGCCGCCGACGCGCGATACGGACTTGCCGACATCGACCGCAGGCAACACACCCAATTCAAACAATGTCGGCGATAAATATATCTGCCCGTCCGTGATGGAAATCAAATTGGTTGGAATATAGGCGGAAATATCCTGTGCCTCGGTTTCGATAATCGGCAGCGCAGTCAACGATCCCCCTCCAAGTTCGTCACGCAAGTGCGTGGCACGCTCCAGCAGCCGCGAGTGAATGTAAAAGATGTCGCCGGGAAACGCTTCCCGTCCGGGCGGACGACGCAGCAGCAAGGACAGTTCGCGGTAGGCGCGCGCGTGATGCGTCAGATCGTCGTAAACAATCAGCACGTCACGACCCTGTTCCATGAAATATTCGGCTATGCTGGTTGCGGCGTACGGCGCGATATAGGCCAAACCGGGAGGATCATTGCCTTCGGTTACCACCACGATGGTGTAATCCATCGCGCCGTTTTCACGCAGCGCGGCAATAACCTTGGCTACTCCAGAGGCGCGCTGGCCGATGGCGCAATAGATGCACAGCACATTCTGATCGCGCTGGTTGAGTATCGTGTCGAGGGCAATCGCGGTCTTGCCGGTCTGCCGGTCACCGAGTATCAGTTCACGCTGGCCGCGCCCGACCGGGATGAGTGCATCGATGACCTTGATACCGGTTTGCAAAGGCACGGTGACGGGAGCACGATCCATGATGGAAGCGGCGGGACGTTCAACTGGCAGACGCGCGCCGGATGCCAGCGGGCCGTCAGCGTCCAGCGGACGCCCCATCGGATTGATGATGCGCCCGATCAACCCGTCCCCTACCGGCACATCCATCACATGCCCCCTGCGTTCGACTTCGTCACCTGCATGCAATTGCCAGTAATCACCCAGCAGTACGACACCGATCTCTTCTTCATCGACATTAAATGCGATGCCATACACATCATTGGGAAACCTCAACACTTCCTCAAAACCCACACCGGGAAGCCCGGAAACCTTTGCGATACCCATGGCGATACTGGTGATCGTACCCACTTCGCGCGGCCTCAATTGCGGCGTGTAAGCTTCCCTCGCTTCGCTTATTTTGGCAAAGGTGCGGTCGAATACATTTTGCAGACTGTCGGGTTCCATAGTCATTGACCTTGGGATGCAGCCTTGATTTCCTGCTCTGCCTGCTTCCAGTCCTCGGCGGCATAGCCGGTCTTGCTGCCATGTTCCTCATAGAGCTCGTAAGCTCGCTTACCTATCTGCTGTGCAGAACCTGATGGATTCCTTGTCCGATCCCGATCCCGAACCTGAGACTGGGCATTGCCATTCTCTTTCATCAATTCGGCTACGCTTTTTTCCAACGACAACAGATAATCCGCGATACTCCACGCCACTTTTTGCCCATTCGAGATCAATTCAATGCCGCTGATTAATTCCGGCGCCGTCTCAAAGCGGATGTTGATTTCAGCCGTGAAGGTCTGGTTAAGTGTCTGCTGTATCACTGCACGTTGCGCCTCGGGCAGGTCAAAGGCGCTGCGCACCAACGCGGGTTCTGATGCCGTTTTAAGTGACCCAGCTATACTGTTTTTCACCGTTTCATTCATCTCGCTCAAGCGACGAACAAACACATCAGTCATGCGCTCTTCGAGACTCGTCGCAGCCAAATCAGTCAGCGCACGGCGCGTGATAGCGAACACTTCCTGCTGGGTTCGGCGACTAAAGGCTTGATTCAAATTTTGGGCATCACTACGCAATGTTTCCTGACGCTTGGCGCTCAAAATATCGGCTGCCTGTCGCGCTTCATCGAGAATATGCACACGTTCAGTTTTCGCCTCCTCCGTCGCTTTGTCCATCAGCGCAGTACGCTGCTGCTCGAATTCCGCATTCTTACGCTGATATTCGTCGCGCTCCTTTTGAGCTTCAGCCTTAGTCGCGTCAGCGTCCGCCAGTTCCTTGGCGATCCGCTTCTCGCGCGCGTCTATCGCATCGAGTATCGGCCGGTAAAGGAAGCGTTTCAACAACCACACCAGTATGAGAAAGTTGACGACTTGCGCACCAACGGTAAACCAATCAATAAGCATAAGATAATTTCCCTGTCCTTTTTAAGCACACCGATTGCAGGAGCACGCCCAGCGTGCGATTGTTTTCTGTTCGCACGCTGGGCGTGCTCCTACCGGAGGTTTTCATAGTTATAGCCACACCGCATTCCAGAATGGGTAATCACCGACACGCGTTACCAGCCCAGCCCTCACCGGATTCGCAACTACATAACGTGCAGCATCCTTTAAGTCTTCATCACTGCGTAGCGCATGATCGTGAAAAGCTTTAACCCAAACTCCGCCTGTCCGGCGCAATGCGCGGTTCACATGACGGGCGCTGGCCGATTTCAAACGATTTACAACTGTACCCAGCTTGTCACTATCACCCAGTTGCAACAGGCCATGCAAATGATCCGGCATCAGTACCCATGCTAGCATTTTCGCGTCTCCCAGCAATCGCTCATCCTCGACTCACTTTGCTACTGCGCATGCTGCTGTAAAATCAGCAAAAAGCTTCTCCCGACCCAGTGTTGTCGTTGTAATCAGGTATATCCCGTTGTCCATCGAGACACGGCCTTTGCGTAAAGCCTGATGCCCACTTCTAACACTTTCAATCATGACACCCCCCGTAGGAGCACGCCCAGCGTGCGATTGTTTTCTGTTCGCACGCTGGGCGTACTCCTACAACCCCATTTACTTTCCTGCCGCCTGTGCGATAACGTGGTTCCAGAACGGGTTGGCGAAGATCAGTATCATCGAGACCACAAAGCAATAAATGGCAGTGGATTCGATCATCGCCAGACCGACGAACAATGTCCGGGTGATGGTGGCAGAGGCATCGGGCTGTTGCGCCAGCGAAGTCAGCGCGGTTGCAACTGCACGCCCTTCACCGAGTGAAGGCCCGATCACCCCGATGGCGATGGTGATGCCAGCAGTGAAGATAGACACCACCGCGATAATAGTCATGCTGTCCATGTTATTTCCTTTCGTTGTCGTCGTTCATGTTTCAATTTTCTGCGTCGTGTTCAGGTTTACGCGCCTGTGTGGCCGCCGCTATATAAACCGTGGCCAGAATACTAAAGATATAGGCTTGCACCATGCCGGTCAGCAGTCCGAGCGCACTCATCGCGATTGGAAAAATGAATGGCGTGATAGTCAGCAAAATCGCAAGGATCATCGTACCACTCATCATGTTTCCGAACAGCCGAACCGCCAGAGCCAGCGTGCGCGGCAGTTCGCTGATGATATTGAATGGCAGCATGATGATCGTGGGCCTCAGGTAATCCCGCAGATATTCGCCCAACCCGCTCTGCTCAATGCCAAACAACGGCACTGCGACAAACACACAGATCGCCAGCGCCGCCGTGGTCGAGAGCGAACCGGTCGGCGGTTCATAGCCGGGAACGATAGTGAACAGAGTCGCCATCGCGACAAACAGAAACAAAGTGCCAAGAAAGCCGAGATATTTTTGCGGCTGTTCCAGACCGACCTCTGCTATCTGTTTTGTAATGCCAGTGACAATGATTTCCAGCAGGTTCTGCCAGCGCGAACGTTGCAGATCTTTGGAAAGTTTGCGCGTGACCAGTATGGAACCGACTACCAGCACGAGCATCAGCACCCATGTATAAACAATGGTGGCATTGAGTCTGAAAAAGCCGGATTGCCAGAAAATGATCTCGTCGGGACTAAGGTGCATGGCTGGCCTCCTGTGTTAAGGAACTAGCTTGTTGCGTCAGCCGCATCACTATATGGCGAGCAACAATGAAACCGAGCAACCCCGCCAACAGCCTTTGCCAATTGTCTCCCAGAATAAAATAGAACCCGGTCACAACGATACTCGTCCGCAACAACATACTGCCCAAAAACCAAAATGCAGGATTTCTGGCCGTCACTGCCTTGCGTACGGTCCACCAGAGTCCACCGAAAAAAAACGTGCCTAGCAACGCGCCTTCCATCATGGCAAAGCCCATATTCAACGGCTCAATCATGACTGCTCCTTTCTTTCTCGTTTATCTCACGGTCTTCTTTGCTCACCCAATGCCAAGCATTGAAGCAACCCAGCCCCAGACCGATAGCGAGCAACATGAGTGTCCATGAATGACTGCCCGGGTGGTTTTTGTCCAGCCAGATTCCAAGTGCCGTCCCCAGCAGTGTTGGCACCGCCACCGACCAGCCAACCAGACCCATCATGCCCAAACCTGACCAGACAGTCTGCGTAACATGCTGCTGGGCATGGAGCTTGCGTGCCGCCTTCTCGCCCACCTGCTGGCTGAATTTCGTTTCACCTGTCACAGATTTTTCTTTCGACTTTTCACTCATGATGAAACTCCGCGAAGCGACGCACGAATCCACTTTCCAATTTTGCCAGCACCGAACGCACACTCTTCTCCTGCTCATCCAGCGCCAGAAACTCCTGCTCTACCGCCTCACGCAGCTTGCCCAGATCGTCTCCGCCTATCGCATTGCGCACCGACACCAGCACGTCTGTGCCGGATTTAACCAACACACCTTCATCCACGGCCAAACAAACCTCGCCGTCCGCTTCAGTCTCAAAAACCAATATCCCCGGCGCAAGCGCCGCCACGCAGTCGAGCCGGTGCGGCAATAACCCGAACGAACCCTCGCGCGACTCCGCAACGATGCGCGACACCCCGGTCTTCTCGGCGAAAACCTTGTAGGGCAGCAGAATCTTAAGAGTCATGAATGCCATAGCACACCCCTCGTTCCCACGCGCCGCGTGGGAATGCAGCAGAGGCGCGCCGCGCCAAAAACGCTAAACCTCTTTCCTCTTAGCCTCATCTATCGCCCCTATCATGTAAAGCGCGTTCTCCGGGTAATCCTTAAATTCATCGCGCAAGATACGCTCACAGCCATCCAGCGCATCCTTGAGACTGACGAGCTTACCGCTTAGGCCGGTAAACTGTTCAGTAGTAAAAAACGGCTGAGTCAAAAACCGCTCCAACCGCCGCGCACGCCCGACCACCTTACGATCCTCCGGCGACAATTGCTCCAGACCCAGCATCGCAATGATGTCTTTCAAGTCAGCGTATTGCGCGAGCGTGCGGCGGATTTCCTGCGCGAGGGCATAATGCCGTTCGCCGATGATGCCGGGCGTAGCCATCTTTGAGCTGGACTGCAAGGGGTCGATGGCCGGGTATAGACCTTCACTCGCGCGCTTGCGCGACAACACGATAGAAGCGGACAGATGCGAGAAAGTATGAACTGCCGCCGGGTCGGTGAAGTCATCCGCAGGCACATATACCGCCTGAATCGAGGTAATCGCACCGGTATCGGTATTAGCGATACGCTCTTCCAGTTGCGACAGCTCAGTACCCATGGTCGGCTGATAACCCAGACGCGACGGCATCTGCCCCATCAGACCGGACACTTCCATACCGGCCTGAATGAAGCGAAAAATATTGTCGATCAGCAGCAACACATCGCGATGCTCGTCATCGCGAAAATACTCCGCCATGGTCAGCGCGGCATGTCCGACGCGAAAGCGCGCGCCAGGCGGTTCGTTCATCTGACCGAACACCATTACCATATTGTCCAGTACGCCGGCCGCTTTCATATCGCGATAAAGCTCTTCCCCTTCGCGACAACGTTCGCCGATGCCGCAGAAGATACTCACGCCCTCCTGTTGCCCGACCATGTTGTGAATCATCTCGGTGAGCAACACCGTCTTGCCCACGCCTGCCCCGCCGAACAGACCTGCTTTGCCGCCGCGCTCCAGCGGCATCAGCACGTCAATGACCTTGATGCCGGTTTCAAACAATTCTGATTTTGTGGAGCGACGCGCCAAGGAGGGTGGCGCATTGTGGACTGAGCGCCATGTGACATCCGGCGGGGCTGGCTGGCGGTCGATGACTTTGCCGAAAACATCGAACATGCGCGACAAAATCGCCTTGCCGACCGGTGCCTGCAACGGCCCGCCCGTGTCTTCCACTACCGCCCCGCGCACCAACCCCTGTGTAGGTGTCAGCGCAATTCCGCGCACCCGATGTGCGTCGAGTTGCGATAGGACTTCAATAGTGATCCGGCAATCAGTTCCTGCATGCAACAATGAGTAGATCGGCGGCAGATATTTTTCAAAACGGATATCCACAACACTGCCGCGCACCGAAATAACAGTGCCAAAATTCGCTGAGTCGGAAAGTCCGTTCATGATGCTCTCAGGAGAGACGCAAGTAGTCATAATTCATTTCACTAACAGAATTGACTGATGCATTGTATGCCATTTCCAATTATGAATTCCATGTACCTGCCTTACCGAGGCAGGGCTAATTTATTTTTCAAAAAATAGCGGTGGTACAAATGCCGCAACGCTTAGACTATTCGCTCTAGCTACGCGTGAGGTAAGCTACAAAATTGGACACCCGTTTTTTGATAAACCGGAAACGGAAATGTCCGATTAAACAGAGAATTCCGAACGGGATTTACAGCAAAGAATGCAATGAATGAATCGCGATTGCGCACATGAATACCGCAAATTGCTCGATCGGTTTGACATGATGGTTTAAACCTAAAAAACTCATTCCGCCCACGAATTGGTTTAAGCAGGGATGTGCTGTTTTTTTAGCACAACTCGCAAAAACACGAAAGGCACAAAATAAAACAATGGGTTACGTAAAGTCACCGGAACACCCATTAGGTGAAATCTGAAACCTTGGCATGCGGTTGAATTTGTTCGTGTTTTTTGCGAGTTTTTTGCCTAAAGGCAAAATACCTGCCCAACCCGCTTCGTGCTTTTCGTGGACAATTGCTTTTTCTAGGGTTATGGATGACCTGCCTTATCTTTTTAACAAACGCAGTTGTGCGCGCAATGTATCCATTTCTTCCTGCATATCAGCTATCAGAGCCGCCAGTTCCGGCACGGCATCGAAATCTCGTTCGACCTGTCGCATGCGTTGCGCGCGGAGCAGAGATATGCCGGAAAACCGCCATACACCCGAATGGCATTCGGCTTGAGGAAATAGTCCCTCTTCGATGTGGGACTCCAGCCAGGCTGGATCAACCCGGCAGGCAGAGGCTACCTGTTCAACGGAGAGCCAGGTCTCTTCCAATAACATGCCGGTCAAAATGTCTTGTTCATGCATATTCAGCTCCTCTGGCGCGGATTGAATGCCAATTCTCGCGCCATCTGTTCATAAATCGCGCGCGCTTTGGGGTTATCCGCGCGCGGCAGCATCACTTGCAGGTTCAATAACAGATTACCCGGTGGATTGCCCGGGATGCCTTTGGCGCGCACCTTCAGTTGCTGGCCGCTTTGCGCGCCTTCGGGTATGCGTACCTTTATTTCACCATTAGGCATATGTATGGAAATGACAGCTCCTAGTGCGGCCTCCCAGGGCGCAAGAGGGAGTTCGAGGTGAATGTCGCGTCCATCTACCTTCATGTGCGGATGCGGATTGAAATGAACTTCCAATAGCAGATCGCCGGGTGCGTTCGCTCCGTGACTAGGCTCACCCTGCCCGGCCAGCCGAATGACTTGGCCTTCCCGTATACCCCTGGGTATGGTTACGTTGAGAGTGCGCGTCTCCAACTTGGCCCGTCCCTGTGCATCCAGTCGTGGCGCCTGCAGGCTGATTTGACGAACCGCGCCAGTAAAGGCATCTTCCAGATCAAGATAAACTTTAGCGCGGTGATCATCGCCGCGTGCAGGAGAACGACCGCCATGGGTATTGGCGCCGCGTCCCATACGACCGAACAGTTCGGAAAAGAAATCGGAAAAATCCGTCGCTTCATATGGTGAAAACCCGCGTCCGGAGAATTCAAAACCGGCGTCCCAGCCAGGTGGCGGCTGAAAGTCTTGCCCACGTTGATAACCTTGTCCAATACGATCATAGGCGGCGCGCTTTTCCGGGTCAGACAGAACGGTGTAGGCTTCGTTGACTTCCTTCATGTGCTCTTCGGCGTCCTTCTCGTGAGACACATCCGGGTGATATTTACGCGCCAGCTTGCGAAAGGATTTCTTGATTTCTTCCGCCGTGGCATCCCGCGATACCCCAAGGGTCTTGTAATAATCCTGATAATGCATTCAACACCTCAGATTCATTCAGATATGTGGCTAATATATGGTCAAGTCAATTGACTTTCAAGCACTTAAAGTTTGATTCCCGCTTCACGTCGGCCATGGTTATTGAGGAAATCCCTACCCACTAACGACCCGTATTGAATCTTCACCATGCATAGTCGCGGAAATAAACCTGGACGACAACTAACTCCGAGCGTGACTGCAAATATTCCATTTGACACAGGCTGTCGCATATCAGGATTTCATTCGGTGTATTTCTTTGCACCCGATTTCCTGCACCTTCGTTATTGAAATCAGATTAAGTAACCACAATGTTGCGTTCCATAGCTGATGGGTAGCCCTGAGCATGGAAAACTCGGCCTTTCAGTACGCTCTCTGACGCAGCAGGAGAGAAACAGGGCGGATCTGGCGAAAGATGAAGGAGTAATAGTAGAGCGGATTGCCGAAGGCCCCGCTTCACAGGTTGGAATCCGTCCCGGCGATATCATTTTGTCGCTCAATGGCGAGAAGGTCGCCAGTGCTGAAGATTTACGCAGGCTAGTAAAAAAATACGGCAAACAGTTGCTGTTACATATTTTACGTAACGACATGAAGCTATTTGTAGCGATCAGGCTTGAGTAAGTGATGAGTACTGGATTAGGCGTTTGAGCCTCAAATTTTATCTGAGCTAAAAATTTTCCTTGGATAATCTTGAAAACTGATTTTAGCTACCCAATATTTTTGACACGGACGCAATATTTTTATTAACCCAATGAAAAAAGGAGAAAATCATGGCAAATATTCTACGTTATAACCCGGCTGACGATGTCTTCGATGATCTGTTTCGCGGCTTTCTCATGCGTCCAGTGCGCATGGAAGGCCCCTCTGAGATGCAGATCAAATTGGATGTGAGTGAAGATGATAAATCCTATACCGTACATGCCGAGATTCCTGGTGTTAAAAAGGATGACATTCATGTCACCATTGAAGGAAACCAGGTTGCCATCAGCGCCGAAGTGAAAAACGAAAAAGAAGTGAAGGAAGGCGAAAAGGTACTACGAAGCGAGCGCTATTACGGTAAGGTTTCTCGCGTTTTTACGGTAGCTCATGATGTTGATGAGAACTCATCCTCGGCAAAATATACCGATGGTGTACTGGAGTTAACCCTGCAGAAGAAAGCCACAGCAGCATCAAAACGATTGACTATCAGTTAATTTGACATTCGTCGATTGCCCGGCTCCTTTGCGCCGTGAGCCGGGCAGTCGAATCCAAAGAGTTTTTATCATGCATGTCTAAACCCTGCACACCCTCCGCAATCAGACATCTCGCGAACCAGTAATGTCATAAGCTGTAAATTTTCTTTCCAATAACCCACAAGATCGTGCCGCAACTCTCCATGGCTCAATATGCGCAGCCTTTAGATGTCGCGCAAGCGTTTCGTGATCTGGCCATAACTCAGCAAAACGAATCACTCCAGGATCAAAAATATCCTCCGCAACATCATAGGAAACGCAACCATCGATCCGATATGTCGCTTCGACCAGTTTCTTTAGATGAGGTCTAACCTCAGGCATTTTTTCAGCAGGAAATCTGAGGATGCCAAACACGGCCACTGTCGGATTCATGGTGTTTCTCCTTTCTGACTATTTGTTTTCTCGTTTACTATTAAGGCTGATGATCAGAACACCGCACAAGACTAACGCCGAACCCGCGATCTGCAACAGCGAGATATTCTCGCCCAAAAACACATACGCCATGTAGATGGTGCTGACCGGACCGATAGAGCCGATCAACGATGCGCTCCCCGAGCCGATGCGGCGTATCGCAAAGGACAACATAAATACCGGCAACACCGTGGAGAAGATCGCCATCGCGATGGAGCATTCATACACGCGCATCGGCAAGTCGAGCACACTTAACGGACGCATCACCGCGAACTGCAACAAGCTGGCGGCACTCGCTACTACCATCGCATAAGCGGTGAAACGCATCGCACCGATGCGCGCGATGGCATGACCCGCGCCCACCAGATAGATCGAGTAAGACAAGGTGCTGGCGAACACCAGCGATGCCCCCATCAACACGGCACTGCCCTGGTTCATTCCCACATCGTGCAAGAACACCAGCGCGATACCCGTGTAGCACAAGAGCATCGCGGCGATGACCTTGCGCCCGATGGCGCGCTTGTAAAGCACCGCGGCGAGGATCACTGTCATGGTCGGATAGAGGAACAGGATCAATCTCTCCAACCCGGCTGAGATGTATTGCAATCCGAGGAAGTCGAGAAAGCTGGAGCAGTAGTAGCCAATCAACCCCAACCCCAGCACCAGCAAACGGTCATGCGTATTCAGCGGCGCGACATGCTGCCGCTTCGCCCATATCGCCACGCCAATAAAGAACGGTACCGAAAACGCCATGCGCAAAGCCAGCAGCGTCACCGCATCCACATGGTCGAGATACGCCAGCTTCACCAGAATCGCCTTGGCCGAAAACCCGACCGCTGCGAGCAGCGCGAAGATCACGCCGAGAAACACATCCCGCTGAGCGAAGGTATTGCGATTTTGATTTGCCATGATGTTAAGACCCAGAATGATGGGCTTGTGCGGGTCTCAGGTCAAAGCGACTACGGAAGACCCGCAGTCGCCCGGTTAAAAATTTAGAACAGGAACGCGCTACGGCAGTGGGCTGGCAGGGCTAGCCACAGTCGCTTGGCGGAGATGAAGTCGGCGGAAATAATTTGCATTTTCATGAGGACAAAATATACGTGGCTTACTATATGCAGTCAATTCAGATTGGAATTATTGCGCATTAACAGCATCCTCGGTTTGAATCCTGTTGCCAGTGCTGTTCCAGCGATGACAATCAACGAACCGAGAATCATGCTCCGCGTAACAATCTCATCAAGGAATAGATGGCCCCACAAGATACCAAATACCGGAATCAAAAAGGTCACCGTGAGCGTCGATGCACCACCGATGTCCTGCACTAACCGGAAATACAATAGAAAGGCAACTCCGGTGCATATCACGCCTAAAGCGATAACTGCCAACACCACACCCAAGTCAGGTGTGGTTGCAATCGATGCAAACGGAAGTGTGGGCACGATGAACAAACAGGCCGCCCACATACTTCCATGCGCATTAGAAAAACTATCCATGTCCGTTACTTTCTTCGCATAATTCGTGGCGATACCGTAGCAAAAAGTTGCCAAAAACACAGCCACAATAGCGACCCCAGCTCCCGGCTGGGCTGCCACATGATCTAGCCCGACGATCAGGGCAACACCAATAATACCCAGCCCCAAACCCAGCACCGTGCGTCTACTTAACGGCTGCCCCATCCACACTACACCGATGACAGCGCCCCAAATGGGTGCCGTAGCATTCAGGATACTCAACACGGAAGCCGTTAATGCCTGTGCGGCAAAACGAAATAATATGAACGGCAGAGCCGCATTGAATACACCGAGAACAAGATAGTGACGCCAGTTCTGCCTGAGATTGAGCGGCTTACGCAAAAACATTGCCACCATCATCAGAAAAATCGCTGCAAGACTCACTCGAAATTCAGCCAAATTTATCGGGCCAAAAACAGGCGCACTAATGCGCATAAACAGCAGGGAGCCGCCCCAAATGGCAGCAAGCAGAATAAGCCTGATTAAACTTGATAAAGTCACGATTGATCTTTACTGTCGAGCACTTTGTTTAGCAATAGAACCTGTATGTCATCAACTATCGGATGACCAACGCCTGCCGTTAATGGATAGTTCTCAACATCGCCCCTAAGCACATAGCCCCGCCGTTCATAAAATGCCAGAAGCTCTGATCGAGCAGATAGATGCCAAATGGCTGCATACGGTGTTCACCGCGCAACCTCATACCCGGTTTCTTTCCTATTTCGATTTCCACATACACCCCATTTGTAATCATGACCGACTCCCAAATTCGGCCATCTTCTCAAATCGGTGTATCAATTTTCAATCGGCGCACTGTATCAATTTACATCCGGCAGTGACAATGGGAGATTACTCAATCTCTACATGATTCTATCCATTGATGCGCTTTTGTATGGCAGCGCACAGAGACGCATTGCGGAAACGTTTAACTTCTACATTAGAAATCGGTGATCCGAACAATTGGCAACTTGAACCAGAAGGAGCTTCATCATGAAAAGGTCTTTTAAGTTTTCATTAGTAATGTTTTTTATACTGACTGGCCTGCTATCAGGTTGTGTTTACCCTGGTAACAGGTGGGGCCATGACCGGGGCGGCGAACACAGTGAACGTGGCGGTGATCACGGCAACCATGGCGGCGAACACCGAGATCATCGATAACGCGCAAAATTTCCAAACACAACATTGCCTTCAGCATCCGCTTGGGGGAATATTCTCGTTTGTCGGTTCTTAACCCGAAAGCGACAGTCGATCAGCAGAATTGACTCCCCGTTAACGGCCATATCTCCTCCATCGCGTTTATCCGCGTGGCCTGTGCTGAGCTTGGCAACGCCCCCCCCCCCCGCGTGAGCAATGAACAGGCGAGAAGCGTTCGCTTGCGCACAGATAGCCATAGGATAAATCCGGATTATGCACAGTACTACACAATGGGAGTGCAGCATGAAATCCAACCAGTCCGCGCAAGAAACCGGCAAAATGCCGACAGGTATTGCAGGTTTCGATGAGATCACCCGAGGCGGTTTGCCGCGCGCCCGCACCACGCTGCTGGTGGGTGGCCCCGGCTCCGGCAAGACCATCATGGCACTGCAATTTCTGGCCCATGGCGCGGGGAAATGCAACGAGCCGGGCATCTTTGTCGCCTTCGAGGAAACTTCGCAGCGCATCGAGGCCAATGCCGAGAGCTTCGGCTGGGGGCTCACCGAATTGCTGCGAAAAAAACAACTGTTCTTCCTCGACGCCCAGCCGAAGTCCGATCTAGTCCAGTCGGGCGATTTCGATATCGGCGGCATGCTCGCGGCGCTGGAGGCGCAGACCAGGAAAATGCAGACGAAACGTATCGTGTTCGACGCCCTCGATGTCGTATTGGCGCTACTGCCCGACCCGGCGGCGAAGCGGCGCGAGATCTACCGTCTGCACGAGTGGTTGTTGGAACACGGATTGACCGGCATCATCACCGCAAAGACGGATGGAGACTTGGCCAGCGTCGCTGTGCAGCAGCCGTTCGGCTTCATGCAATTCATGGTGGATTGCGCCGTCATTCTCGACCACCGCGTGTCGCTGGGCATTGCCCACCGCAACTTGCGGGTGCAGAAGTATCGCGGCTCCGGCTTCGACGAGAATGAATCGCCATTCCTGATCGGCAACGGCGGGCTGGAGGTCGATGTCGTGCGTTCCCGCGCCCCTGCCGATCCCAAAGCCCGCAAGGTCAGCCTTGAACGCTTGTCCAGCGGCATCAAGCGGCTCGATACCATGTTGGGCGGCGGCTTCTACCGTGGCTCCAGCATCCTGATCACCGGTTACTCCGGCACCGCCAAGACCACCCTGAGCGGATCCTTCGCCGAAGCGGCCTGCCGGCGCGGCGAACGCACCCTGTTCGTCAGCTTCGATTCGGATTGCGACGAGGTGATGCGCAACCTGGCCTCGGTCAACATCAAGCTGGATCAACATGTCAAAAGCGGCTGTCTGAAGATGATTTCGACACGCTCCATCGTCGGCACTGCGGAGTCTTACCTGGTGCGCATCAAGACTCTGGCGGCAGAGCATGGCGCCCGTTGCCTGGTGATCGATCCGGTGTCCACCTGGTACAAATCCGGCAATGACCTGACCGCGCAAAGCGTGGCGGACCGTCTGATCGACTGGTCCAAGCGCGAAGGCCTTAACTTGGTCTGCACCAGCCTGCTCGACGAGATGTCGAAGCGCGAGGATAACAGCATGCCACAGCAGATTTCAGCGCTGGTGGATACATGGATCCACCTCAGCTATCTGATCCAGTCCGGCGAGCGCAACCGCGGCCTGTCCATCGTCAAGTCGCGCGGCACGGCGCATTCTAACCAGGTGCGCGAACTGATCATGAGCGACGCGGGGGTCACGCTGACCGATACCTATACCGCTGGGGGCGAAGTATTGATGGGCACCCAGCGCTGGGAAAAAGAACGCGCCGAGAAGGCCGCCTCCGAGCTTTCCGAGGTCGCCGCGAAGCTCAAGCAGGTCAAGCTCGATGCCGAAGAGGCCGAACTGGAGATGCGCATGAAGGCGCTGCAGACGGAACTCGCGGCGAAACAGGCCGAGAAGGTCCTGCTGGCTCACGCCTCGAAGAGTCACGAAGGCGAGTTGTCGCGCGGTCGCGCCCAGATGAAGGAGATGCGCGGCGACGATGCGACGATCTCAGGCTCAGGCTCGGGCTCGGGCTCGGGCGCGAAGGCGAAGCCGCTATGAGCCGACATCCAAAATTCTCCTTCACGCTATATGTCGCCGGTGACGCGCCAAACTCGGTGCGGGCGATCGCCAACCTTGGTGCATTCTGCCGGGACTATCTGGCGGATCGCTATTCCATCGAAATTATCGATGTCTTTCTGGAGCCCGAGCGCGCGCTGAAGGAAGGCATCTTCATGACACCGACCCTGGTCGCATTGACACCGCCGCCGGTGCGCAGAATCGTCGGTACGCTCAGCCAGTTGAAGACCGTGTTGCAGGCTTTGGGGCTGCTGGACACTACTGTGGCATGAAACCCGTCAAACCACCGCCTTCGCAAGAAGCCAACGCAGAAATTTCTGCCCTGATCGAGACCTTGCACGCGACCGGGCAACGTCTGGAGGAACTGACGGCTGGAGAGGTGGACGGGGTGGCGGACCGTAACGGTCGGACGTTCGTGTTGCGCCACGCCCAAGAGCAGTTGCGTCACAACGAGGCTGTCAGGCAGGCCGCCATCCTCAATGCGCTGCCAGCGCAAATCGCCTTGCTCGACAGCCTGGGGCGCATCGTCTCGGTGAGTCAGGCTTGGCAGCAGTTTGTCGATGCGAATACGTCGCAGTACGCGGAATTCGGAATCGGCAACAACTTCCTCGATGCTTGTGTCAGCGTGCAGGGCGATGACACCGCCGCCGCTCAGTACGCGGCCGCCCAGCACGCCGCTGCGGGAATTCGGGCCGTGCAGAATGGCTCGACAGCCCACTTTTCGATGGAATATCCCTGGCATTCGAACTGGTTCCTGTTGACGGCAAGCCCCTTGACCGACGAGCTTCCGAATGGCGTTGTGGTCATGCGCTTGGACATCACCGAGCGTAAGCAGGCCGAGCAGGAATTTCGCGAAAGCGAGCTGCGCTTCAGCAATCTTTTGGAAAAAATCGATCTGGCTGCCGTTATTGTCGACTGCCAGGGGCGCATCAACTATTGCAACGAATTCCTGCTCGACCTGACCGGCTGGCAAGGCAAGGAAGTGATTGGGCGCAGCTGGTTCGAGCTCTTCATACCGCCGGAACTGCAACACATGAGAGGTGGCTTCTTTTCCTCGCTGCTCGAAAACCAGCACGATACCCGGCACCACGAAAACGAAATCCTCACTCGATCGGGAGAGCGGCGGCTGATACGCTGGAACAATTTGGTGTTGCATTCGCCCGATGGTGCGGTGAGCGGAGTAGCCGGCATCGGCGAAGACATCACCGAACTCAAGCGTGCGGAACGGGAGTTGCGCGCAAGCAAGCGCGCCTCCACAGCATCCAGAGCCGATGCCGCCGCAGTGCGCGACATCGCCGCCTGCCTGCAGGCGATACTCGACACCGTGGTGGACGGGGTCATCACCATAGACGAGTTCGGCAAGGTAGAAACCTTCAATCCAGCCGCCGAACGCATCTTCGGCTATGCCGCCGACGAAGTGGTCGGGTGCAACATCAAGATGCTGATGCCGGAGCCGTATCAGAGCGAACATGACGCTTGTCTCGCGCGCTACGTCAGCACCGGCGAGGCGCGCATCATCGGCACCGGGCGCGAGGTCGTGGGGCTGCGCAAGAATGGCAGTATGTTTCCGCTCGATCTTTCGATCAGCGAGATGACGCTGGGCAGCGAGCGCCACTACACCGGAGTTGTGCGTGACATCACCGAGCGCAGGGCGGCAGAGCAGGCGGTGGCCGCAGCCAGGACTGAGGCAGAGCGCGCCAATACCGCCAAGAACACCTTTTTGGCCAACATGAGCCACGAGATACGCACCCCGATGAACGGGGTCATCGGCATGATCGAGGTGCTGCAACAAAGCAGCCTCAGCGATTCGCAGATGGGGATGACCAACGTCATTCGCGAGTCGGCATTTTCTCTGCTTGCTATCATCGACGACATTCTCGACTTCTCCAAAATTGAGGCCGGACATCTTCACACCGAATTTCTGCCTATGTCCATTGCCGACATGGTGGAGGGAGTATGTGAAACACTGGATCACATGGCCAAGAAAAAGGGGGTGGAACTGACACTGTTCACCGATCCGACCATTCCCGTTGTGGTGATCGGCGATCCGGGGCGATTGCGCCAGATACTGATTAATCTGGCGAACAACGCGATCAAATTTTCCAGCGGGCAAGGCAAGCTGGGCAAGGTGTCGGTGCGCATCCTGCCGGTCGATGGTTCGACCAGGCCTTTAGTCCTGAGCGTAGTCGAAGGGGCACCACGAACGGTTGGAGAAAACCTGGATCAGGTTCTGCTGGAATTTCGCGTGACCGACAACGGCATTGGCATGAGTGAGCAAACCCAAGAGCGGCTGTTCACAGCATTTACCCAAGCTGAAACTTCCACTACCCGGACTTATGGCGGCACCGGACTGGGACTGACCATTTCGAGCCAGTTGATAAACATGATGGGCGGAGAGATCGCGGTGCAGAGCAAGCCTGGCAAGGGTTCCGTGTTCAGCGTGCGTTTTCCCTTCGCGCTACCAACAGATGTAGCTCGAGATACTGCGTATGTTGTTGGGGCTTCAGCCCCTTACAGCCACGGCGTACCCCTTGCGGGTGCATCCCGACAGGTCGGATTGAAATACGACCTACAAAATCTGTCCTGCCTCGTAGTGGGCGACGCAGAGAGTCTGGCCAGAGATCTCGCAGCTTATCTTGTACACGCGGGTGCTCTGGTTGAGCGGGTGGAAGACTTGACGGCTGCCAAGGCATGGATAGGTGCTCATCCGCTTGGTTCGAGCATCGTGGTCATCGACACGGCAGGCAGTAAATTACCGGATGAATTGCGTGCTGCAGCCCATGCCAGGCCAAGCCTCGATGTCCATTTCGTCGTCATCAAGCGCGGCTATCGCAGACGCTGCCGCAGCGAAGCCGATGGCTCGGTTACTTTGGACGGTGAGGTCATGCATCAGCGCGAGTTTCTGCAGGCGGTGGCCGTTGCCGCAGGTCGGGCTAAACAGCCTGACTGGCAAGCTCCGTCCGGCGATGTCAAAGCGACACTCACGCCGTTATCGCGCGAGGAGGCGCGCAAACAAGGTAGCCTGATTCTGGTCGCCGAAGATAACGAGGTCAACCAGACCGTTATTCTGCAACAACTCAACCTGCTTGGAAAAACTGCCGACATCGCCAGCAACGGCCGCGAGGCACTGAAACGTTGGCAGAGTGGCGATTACAGCATTCTGCTTACCGATCTGCACATGCCGGAAATGGACGGCTACGAGCTGACCGCAGCCATCCGCGCCGCCGAAACTGCGCCAAATAACACCAATAAGACCCACCTACCCATCATCGTGTTCACCGCCAATGCCCTCAAGGGCGAGGCTGAGCATTGCCACTCAGTGGGCATGAATGATTACCTGAGCAAGCCGGTGCAACTGGTCAACCTGAAAGCGATGCTGGAAAAATGGTTGCCGGTTTCTGCCAAAGAGCCAACGCAACTTTGTAGCCCGGATGGATCAACGCGCAATCCGGGTAGCGCCATGCAAAACGTCCCGGATTCCATTGCATTCCATCCGGGCTACATTGCTGCCGCCATCCCCCCTCCAACTCCCCCCTTGAAGGGGGGAGTTGGAGGGGGGATGGGTCATGCGTCACCCATCCCCGTTGACGTGAATGTGCTCAAGGCATTGATCGGCGACGACGAGGCAAAAATTCGCAATTGTCTGCATGTTTTTCGCCTCAGCGCATCCAGCACCGTAATCGAGCTGCGCAGCGCCTGCGCGGTTGGACAGGAAACGGTTGCCGGTGCGTTGGCGCACAAGCTCAAATCATCTGCCCGTTCTGTGGGGGCGCTGGCATTGGGCGAACTGTGCGCCGAAATGGAGCAGGCTGGCTCGACTGGTGACACTGAAGCACTGGCGGCTCTGTTGCCCAGATTCGAGCAAGAGTTGGCAGGCGTTGAACATTTTCTGGAAGGGTATTGAACCCACCATGAAAAACTGGAAGTTACCGATGCTATTCAAGACACCCTTGGGGGTAGTGTTCGCCTTGGGCTTGGTCATCATGCTGACCGAACTTTTGATCATGACGGTGATTCATGCCCCCCCCATCGCAAAATACCTTTCTAGTGTTCACCGTACCCTCGTTGATTCCATCCTGCTTACCCTGATCGTTTTTCCCGTGCTCTATTTTATAGTCTTCAAAAGACTTAAAAGTGATGAACTCTTGCGGCAAATCAACGCCTCGGCTCAGGAAGCGATTGTTATCGTTAACGAAGCGGGCTGCATCACCGGCTGGAATCCGGCAGCACAAAGATACTTCCAGTACACCCGTGAAGAAGTGATTGGCAAGCAGCCACATCTGTTACTTGCACCTTCGCATTACCACTCTGATGCAGTACGCAGCTTTGCCGATTTTCAAAAGACCGGGAAGGGGGCGTTCGTCGGAAGCATCAATGAAGTTACGGCTACGCGCAAAGACGGTAGTGAATTCCCGGTCGAATTATCCGTCACCGCATTCAAAGTGAAAGGCGGTTGGCAAGCTGTTGGAATGATGCGGGACATATCCGAGCGAAAAAGAGCAGAAGACAAGTTGCGTGCGAGTGAGGCGAAATTTTCCACGATATTCGAATCCAATCCGGCAATGATCGCCATTGGCACGATTGAAGGCGTGATTGTTGATGCCAATCTGTCATATGCGAACTTTCTCGGTTATACCCGGCAGGAAATGATGGGGAAGAGTCTGTCGGATTTGGGATTGATTGACGAGGATGAACTTCAGAGTTTGCTCGTAGTTGGCCGGAATACTGGGGATTCTTTGTGCAATGTCGAAGTGACCTTGCGCACACGCAGCGGTGATCCTGTCAATGTTCTGCTCTCGGCGGAACACGTTGCATTGGATGGCATGCCTTATCGTCTGGCGACGTTGCAGGACATCACCGAGCGCAAGAAACTGGAGCAGGATAAAGAACAATATTTAAAGTTCTTTGTGCTTTCAATCAACCCGATGTGCATTGCCGATCCATTCGGCTGCTTCACGCAAGTCAATCCGGCATTTGTAAAACTGACCGGATATTCTGAAAGCGAACTCATCGCAAAACCGTTTCTGAATTTCGTCCTGCCGGAGGATAGGCAAAGAACCGAGGATGAAATGAAACTGCAGGTGGAGAAACGTCCAACACTGTATTTCGATAACCGCTACCTGTGCAAAGACGGCAGCGTGATCGATCTGTCGTGGACGGCCTACTATGACAAGCACGATGGCATCACCTATGCTACAGCGATCGACACTACCGAACGCAAGCGGACGGAAGAGTCGTTGCGCAAGCTCTCGCAGGCGGTGGAGCAGAGTCCCAGTGCCATCGCCATCGCCGATCTTAACGCGAACATCGAGTACGTCAACCAGGGCTTCATCAACGCGAGCGGATACAGCCGTGCCGAACTTGTCGGGAGTAATCCGCGTCTGCTTCAGTCCGGCAAAACCCCCCGGGCAAGCTACGTTGATATGTGGGCGCACCTGTCGCGAGGCGAAATATGGAAGGGCGAATTCACCAACCGGCGCAAGGACGGCACCGAATACATTGAGTCCGTGCTGATGTCGCCGGTGCGCCAGACCGATGGACGCGTGACTCATTATCTGACGGTCAAGGAAGACATCACCCAGCTCAAGCAGGCGCAGCAAGGATTGCGCGAGAAAGAGCTTCTTCTGTCCGAATCGCAACGGATTGCCCATGTCGGCAGCTGGCATTTTGAGTTAACCGGCCAACTGATCTGGTCTGATGAAACGTATCGTATTTGCGGAGTCTCACCTGACACTTTCACACCGAATGTCGAATCTCTTCTTCACCTGATACATCCGGCTGACCGGGTGGAGATGCAGGAATGGATAAACTCCTGTATCGCAGATAACCAGCCGGATGAATTGGAGTTTCGCATTCGCCCTCCCGATGGTACGGAGCGTGTCATCAGTGGTTACGGCGAGTTGCAGTATGACGCTTTAAATAGGCCCAGCCATTTGATCGGCATCGTGCATGACATCACCGAGCGCAAGAATGCTGAAGGCGCACTGCGAAAAAGCGAAGAGAAGTATCGCCAAATCGTGGAAACCTCTCAAGAGGGTATCTGGATCATTGACGCAAATAATGTAACCACCTTCGCGAACAAAAGAATAGCCACACTACTCGGTTACACCGTGGAGGAGATGCTCGGCATGTCACTGTTCGATTTCATGGATGAAGCAGGCAAGACAATTTCAGCCGCGAATGTTGAGCGCCGTCAGCAAGGCATTACTGAACAGCACGATTTTAAATTGCAACGCAAAGATGGAGCTGACCTATGGGTAATTATGGAAACAAGTCCCATGGTCAACGAGGATGGCAAATACATGGGCGCGTTGGCGATGATTACAGACATCACAGATCGCGTTAGAACTCAATCCCAGCTAACCGAGCAACTTGATGAGCTGCGCCGCTGGCACGAAGTGACCTCGGGACGGGAAGCTCGCATCCTTGAACTCAAGCATGAAGTGAACGAAATACTGGATCAGGTCGATCGGCCTATGCGTTATCCCAGCACGGAATCGCAAGATCAAATGAAGGACATGCCAGAGGCATTATCCATGGCGGCAACCGATCTGTCGGAACAGAAGCGCAGCGAAGTAATTCAGGCATCTGAAAAGTCGGCGCGGGAAATGCTGGAGGCAGCCAACCAGTCACGCCGGGCGTTGCTGAGCTTGATCGAAGACCAGAAGCAGGTTGAGGAGCATGTGCGCAAGCTTAACGAAGCGCTGGAAGAAAAAGTCATTGCACGCACCGCCGCTCTGGAGCAAGCCAAGATCGAATCCGAGCAGGCCAACCATGCCAAGTCGGAGTTTCTCGCCGCCATGAGCCATGAGATACGCACGCCGATGAACGGTGTGATTGGCATGATAGATGTATTGCAGCAGAGCAGCCTGAACAGCGCACAAATGGAAATGAGCAACATCATCCACGATTCGGCGTTTGCCTTGCTGTCCATCATTGACGACATTCTCGATTTCTCCAAGATTGAGGCGGGCAAGCTGCAGATTGAAAACGTGCCCATGTCGGTTGCCGATGTGGTGGAGTCGGCATGCGAAACCATGAACCACATCGCCTTGCGTAAAGAGGTGGAGCTGACGCTGTTCACCGATCCTGGCATTCCTTCACAAGTCATGGGCGATCCGGGGCGCTTGCGCCAGATACTGGTCAACCTGACCAATAACGCCGTCAAGTTTTCCAGCGGGCAGGCGCGGCAGGGCAAGGTATCGGTACGCACTTTGCCGACTGAAAGCACGCCAGAACAAGCCTGCCTTGAGCTTGGTCGAAATGTGACGCTGGAGTTTCGCGTGAGTGACAACGGCATCGGTATGGATGAGGCAACCCAGGCACGGTTGTTTACGCCCTTCTCGCAAGCAAACTCATCCACGACCCGGACCTATGGTGGCACCGGGCTGGGCTTGGCTATCTCGCGGCAGCTGACCCATATCATGGGCGGAGAAATTTCGGTTCAGAGCGCGCTGGGCAAAGGCTCGGTATTTGTTGTGCACCTGACATTTCAATGCTTGCCGGAACCGCCGCAAACAACGCCCAATCTGGTTGCCGGGCTGCATTGTCTGGTGGCTGGCGGTGCGGATGGGCTGGCTGAAGATATCGTCGCCTATCTTGCACATGCAGGAATGCTGGTCGAACGGCAGACGGAATTGCCGGCAGTCCAGGAATGGATAGCCAGCCGCCCTCCCGGCATGTGCATCGTGGTTGTCGATACTGCAACCACCACCTTGGCGCTGGATCAACTGCGTGCCGCAGCCCGCGCCCACCCCGAACTGGAAACGCATTTTGTCGTTGTCCGGCGCGGGCTGCGCCGCGTGCCGCGTCTTGAGAATGCCGATCTGATACTGGTGGATGGCAACGTGCTATCGCGCAAGGTTTTACTTAAGGCGGTGGCAGTTGCTGCCGGAAAAATCAAGATGTCTGAGTGGCAAGCGACATCTGTGGTGCTCAAGGAATTATTGATACCACCGACCCGCGAAGAGGCGCGCATTCAGGGCAGACTGATCCTGATCGCAGAAGACAACGAGATCAATCAGAAAGTCGTTATGCAACAGCTCAGGCTGCTTGGACAGACCGCAGACATCGTCAGCGATGGCCGTGAGGCACTGAATAGCTGGCAAAGTGGCGGTTACAGCCTTCTGATTACCGATCTGCACATGCCGGAGATGGATGGCTACGCGCTGACCGCAGCTATCCGTGCCGCAGAAGCCGGAAAGACACGTATGCCCATCATCGCCTTCACCGCCAATGCACTCAAAGGCGAGGCCGAGCACTGCCGTGAAGTCGGCATGGATGATTATTTGAGCAAGCCGGTGCAATTGGTCAAGCTGAAAGCGATGCTGGGGAAATGGATGCCGATTTCAGGTGAAGCAGCCATTGCAGCCGGAGAAGAGTCCGGTAGCCCGGATGGAGCAACGCGCAATCCGGGTAGTAACAGGCAAAACATCTCGGATTCCATTGCATTCCATACAGGCTACATTGCGGCCCCGGTTGATGTAAACGTGCTCAAGACATTGATCGGTGATGACGACGCGACGCTGCGCGATTTCATGCATGACTTCCGCATTAGCGCGACAAAAATCGCAGTCGAATTGCGTGCTGCCTGTGCGGCTGAAAATGCAGAGGCAGCCGGTGCGTTGGTGCACAAACTCAAATCATCTGCCCGCTCTGTGGGCGCGCTGGCGTTGGGTGATTTGTGTGCCGAAATAGAGAAGTCCGGCAAGCTTGGAAATAGTGCAGCGGTAAAGGTGCTGTTGCCCAGGTTCGAGCTGGAGCTGGCAGGCGTTGAACATTTTCTTGAAGGTTTTTAACCGCGATAATTTGATAACCGGATTCACTACCAGATTGATTATTAAGGGAGACGCAACCATGCAAAACGAATTCACCATCAAAATTCTTGTGCTCGACGATGAGCCCTTCATGCATACGCTGCTTGCCATCATGCTGGAAGATATTGGCTACGCTCCAATTTCAGCCTGTGACAGCGGACAGGCTGCACTGGAGTTGGTCGATAGTCCGAGCGAGTGTCCCAATCTGATTCTGCTGGATCTCAATATGCCGAAAATGGACGGGCTTGAATTTCTGCGCCGCCTTGTCGAACGGCACTACACCGGCAGCCTCATCCTGATCAGCGGTGAGGATGAGCGTATGCAGCAGGCCGCCGAGAAATTGGCACAAGCTCATCAAATTACCGTGCTGGGGCATCTGCATAAACCTCCTGCGCCGAAAGAGTTAGCGGCGTTGATCGGGAAATGGATGCCACCGCAGCAAGGCGAACTCCGTGCGGCGAAAAAAATTTACAGTGCGGCAGAGATACTCTCAGCCATTACCTTCGGCGAACTGGTCAACTATTACCAGCCCAAGGTAAAGGTCGCTACCTGCCGTGTGGTGGGCGTGGAAACGCTGGTGCGTTGGAACCACCCACAAGATGGCACGGTTTTTCCCGACCAGTTCATCGGTGTGGCGGAAGCGCACGGCTTGATCGATGAGCTGACTCGGGTGGTGTTGACCGGCGCGTTGGCACAAACCAAAACCTGGGAAAAAGCCGGGCTGATGTTGAAGGTGGCGATCAATCTGTCGATGGATAATCTCGCCTCGCTGGATTTTTTTGATGAGGTTGTCGGGCTTGCGGCCCAAGCTGGTGTGCCACCGCAGATGATTGAGTTGGAAGTGACGGAAACTCGCCTGATGAGGGATTTGCGTGCGCCACTTGAAATTCTGACCCGGCTGCGTCTGAAACGATTCCTGCTTTCAATTGACGATTTTGGTACGGGAAATTCTTCCCTATCACAGTTGCGTGACCTTCCATTCGATGAACTCAAGATTGACCAGAGTTTTGTACATGGCGCATGGAACAACGAAAAGTTGCGGGCGATGTTCGATCACAGCCTCGGATTGGCAAAACAACTCGGGATGAGTGCTGTGGCGGAAGGAGTTGAAGATCAGGCGGATTGGGATTTTGTGCGCAAAACCGAGTGCAATATCGCTCAAGGCTATTTTATCGCCAAGCCGATGCGCGCCGCCGACTTGCCCGGTTGGATTGAGTCCTGGGAAGCAACTTTCTGCAAGTCTGACAAACGCATCTAGCCCGCTATGGATACTCCTGCCGCAACCGCCGACACGATTTTGGTCGCCACGGATATCACCACTGATGCCACACTGGTGAAGGATATGCTGAATCCAGAATTCAACCATATCTTTACGTCCACCGATCCTGACAAGTTACCGGGTGACTTTGTACGCCATCGGCCCGACGTTCTAGTATTGGCATTTAATACCTTGGAAAAATCTGAACGTTATTATCTGTGTTTATTCCGCCTGTGTAAGCTTGTCTATCAGTATCCCCACCGCACTGTGATCCTGTGCAGCAAGGATGAACTAAAGCGGGCTTATGAGCTTTGCAGGAAAGACTATTTCGACAACTACGTTCTTTTCTGGCCGATGTGCCAAGATTCATCGCGATTGCCTATGTCCATCCACAGTGCGCTACGCGAGTTGTCTACCCTCAAGTCCGACGTACCATCTGCGGCTGAGTTTGCCGCACAAGCACGTTCCTTGGCAGAGCTTGGAAAAGCGCTGGACAAACAGGTTGCCCAAAGTGGTCAGCATATAGAATCCCCGCAACACTTGAAACAATGGGCGCAAGAAGTAAAGCAGAAATGCGAGCCATTGATGAAATCAGTCGATGTCCTGAAAGCGATGGCCGAGCGCATCCAACCTATCGTCCTGGTGGTGGATGACGACGAGCTTCAGCGCATAATAATCGGCAATCATCTGAAGGCGGAAAACTATCAGCACATTTTTGCCAGCGATGGTTTCGAAGCACTTAACCTTCTGCGCAAGACGCAGCCGGATATCATTCTCATGGATGTCATGATGCCCGGCATGGATGGCATGGAAACCATTCGGCGACTGAAGGCGGTACCACAGTCTGCCAATATCCCGGTAATCATGATCACCGGCAAGAGCGAAGGACTAGTCGTAGTTGATTGCATGAAGGCCGGTGCTGTTGATTTCGTGGTTAAACCTTTAAATCGCGCCATCCTGATTGACAAGATAACTCGTGTGTTGAATACAGCAGTTTCGCCTCTGCCGCACTAGATTGTTTCACTAATAATTTGACGAGTTACCGCAATTGGTAGGCACGCCCAGTTGCCATATTGCCAAACTCGTTGAAGTGAAGCAGTCATTCGCTAAGGACCGTTCTGGTCGAAGAACAAACTGACTGATATAAGGCGTTCTACAAAAGAAACGGCGACCAAGCCTTTATGCCTTGGACGCCGTTATCAATTAGCCCCCGTCAAAAACTAAAACGTTCCAGACAGAGTTACATAAAAAGTCACAAAACAGCTGTTTAGTTACGGATATATTATTAGTGACATCGAAAAAGTTACGGATATATTTTACAAGTTACGGATATATTCTCGCAAAACAACAATCATATTCCGTGCAATTAAAGTCGTAAATTCGAAGTACCGTACTACAAGGCTTACAGAGCGCTCGATTTTTAGGAATCTTTTGTAAAGTCGTAAATTACGGCTCAAAAACAAGCTACCTAAGAAGTATATTTCCCAAAACTCACGCTGAGTTGTTTCCAATGTAGCACATTCCTGAAAGCTAAAAAACCCACATTTCACCCACATTTCTGCCCGTCGACAGTCCGCTTCCAGCACCATAGCTGATACTCACCTTGTCTTTACGTGAAATTCCGGTATCGAGACTAACCGGACCATGACGAAGTGCAGCTTCCGGGTATGCAATTTAAAGAGATTGATGCTTTTCAATCGGCCCAAATCCGTCAGTCAATGCCTGCCAAAGACCTCTGGATACGCGTCCCGTGATTTGTGTATTGCGTCTCCAGTCAGAGCTTATCGTGCTCCCAATAAGCTTTCAAGCACTGCAAACAGCTCTCTTTCTTCAAAGCGCACATGCTCGGCCAGACATTGTCCAAAATTGTCCAATGCAACAGCATCAGTTTGCTGCAAGCCGTGGAGTAATGCAC
>JBBRAJ010000030.1:0-37198 GCA_038206935.1 Burkholderiales bacterium | reverse complement strand
CGGCGGTTCCTGTTCCGGCGGTTCCTGTTCCGGCGGTTCCTGTTCCGGCGGTTCCTGTTCCGGCGGTTCCTGTTCCGGCGGCTCCTGTTCCGGCGGCTCCTGTTCCGGCGGTTCCTGTTCCGGCGGTTCCTGTTCCGGCGGTTCCTGTTCCGGCGGTTCCTGTTCCGGTGACTCCCGCTCCGGTGACTCCCGCTCCGGTGACTCCTGTTCCGGTGACTCCTGTTCCGGCGGTTCCTGTTCCGGCGGTTCCCGTTCCAGTGGTTCCCGTTCCAGTGGTTCCCGTTCCAGTGGTTCCCGTTCCAGTGGTTCCCGTTCCAGTGGTTCCCGTTCCAGTGGTTCCTGTTCCAACGGTTCCTGTTCCAACGGTTCCTGTTCCAACGGTTCCTGTTCCAGTGGCTCCTGTTCCAGTGGTTCCCGTTCCAGTGGTTCCTGTTCCAGTGGTTCCTGTTCCAGTGGTTCCTGTTCCAACGGTTCCTGTTCCAACGGTTCCTGTTCCAACGGTTCCTGTTCCAGTGGTTCCTGTTCCAGTGGTTCCTGTTCCAGTGGTTCCTGTTCCAACGGTTCCTGTTCCAGTAGTTGCACTGTTAGTCGTAACTGTTCCCGCCCCGGATATTCCCGCAGTTAATTCCGCAGCCGTATTTGCAATTGTTTCTGCAATAGTAAACTTTGTTGTATCTCCAACCGATGCGCCAGCCAATGAACCTACAAGTGAGGTAGCGCCAAGCAAGCCATCCGTCGTGCCAATTTGTGCAAGGCTTTCAATTTGAGTCAAGAGGCTGGTTAATTGGGCTGCGGCCTGTCCGATTGATCGTGTCGCTTGTGATAAAACAGCAATCGTCCCACTTTGATCGGTTTCGAAGGCCGACTGTAACGCGGCAAGATTGAGGCTCATTTGTCCTGCCCCCCCCGGAATGGCCGCTTCCGTAAATGTAATTCCAATCCCGGATAACTGGCTGATGATTGCCCCACCGGCACCCGAAGCCTGTTTATTCAATGACTGAATCAGCAGATTCCCGATTGATCCACTCAATGAATTCTGAATACTGTCGCCTTGAATGAAGCTATTGAAGGCATCAACCAGCATTTGCGTCGCCGTCGCAACGGTGGAAAAACCATTCTGCCCGGTTGCTGCCAGCTTAAAAGCATTGCCATCAAGCAGGGTAGCTACCGAGAGCAATTGCCCCAAACCTGAAATATCGACACTAGTCGACGAGGGAGTTTCGGGAGTAACTAGTGAAAAGGTAATGGATCTAGCGCCATCTGCGGCATAAAAACCGGTTCGATCTACAGGCGAGTAATAGTTGATTCGATCAATCAATGATGAATTGATAGCTGAAATATCCATGACCGCTCTCCTTGAATTCAGTTTCTATCTGAAACCGCACTTCATAGCCGCAAAGAATTACGCGGCAAATTTCAAGCTAGTACTAAAGCAAGGCATTGTCAAGGACAAAAATAAACCGCGCACATTCATTCAATTGAACAAATATACGCGGCTGAATTTCAAACTACAGGGTTGCAAAAGGTATCGAAAACCCTATCGTCCAACTACCCGAGAGGTGACTTACAACACCTTGCGAACCACCTTGATGCTATCGTCTTCAGCGCTGGTCTGAATATCAAAGGAAAGTCGCTCCATCAGGTGCAACATGCTGCTGTTATTTCTGAGCACTTCACCTTCAATTAACTTCAAGCCCTTGGACCTGGCTGCCTCCATCAACGCAGTCAACAGCTTCTGACCCAATCCCTTACCGTGCATATGGTCGGCAATAACCAGCGCAAATTCGCAACTTTCGCCATCTGGATTGATGGCGAAACGTGCCACACCCACTTCCACCTCTTTACCATGATCTTCGGTCACGGCAATCAGCGCCATTTCACGGCTGTAGTCGATTTGTGTGAAACGCACCAACATAGTCTGGCTCAGCTCTTCCATGCTGTTCATAAAACGGAAGAAACGCGACTCTTCAGATAAATTACGTACAAAAGCCTGTACCAATTCCGCATCTTCAGGACGAATCGGTCTTATCGTTAAATCCGTACCGTCTGCCAACTGCCAGCGGCTGACCAGATGGGTCGGATAGGGATAAATCGCCATATGCGAGTACCGATCTGCGCTCGGCTGCCTGAATTCCACGACCACCCGCGCATCCGCAGCCAACAAGCCGTGTTCATCGACGATCAACGGATTAATATCCATTTCCATCAGCATCGGCAGTTCGCAAACCATCTCGGAAACACGCAGCAATACGCTCTCCAATGCCGCCACGTCGGCTGGCGGCATATGACGGAACGCACCCAACAGCTTGGAAACATTGGTGCGGCTAATCAGGTCACGAGCCAGGAAGGAATTCAGCGGAGGTAATGAAACGGCGGCATCGCCCATCACTTCCACGGTTGTTCCACCTGCCCCGAAAGTGATGACTGGGCCGAATACCGGATCGTTGGTTACGCCTACCATCAATTCGCGACCATTCGGTTTAACGATCATCGGCTGGATCGAAATGCCATCCATGTGCGCCTCGGGCCGATTGCGTTTGATATTTTCGATAATCTCGTGGTAAGCAGCGCGCAATGACTGGGCATTCCCCAAATTCAGCTTTACTCCGCCCGCATCACTTTTGTGTGTAATGTCGCGCGAATTGACTTTCATCGCCACCGGAAAACCCAGTTGTTGCGCGATCAACAGCGCCTCATTGGGCGAGCGCGCCACCATAGTTTGCGCGACCGGAATATGGAAAGCCGACAACAATGCCTTCGATTCCATCTCGCTCAATACCTTGCGTTTATCCAACAATGCACCCTCGATGATCATGCGCGCGCCTTCAACATCCGGTTCCAGACGATGAGACAATGGCCCGGGCATCTGCTTCAGCATCTTCTGATTCTGATAATAATCGGAAAGATAGGAGAACACCTCCACTGCCGGCTCCGGTGTGCGGAAATTGGGTTTTTTCGCCAATGCAAACGCCTTGCGTGATTCAGCCACCTGCGACTCCCCCATCCAGCAGGTCAGCAAAGGCTTGGTATATTGATTGCTCAACTCGATCACCGCTTGGGCTGCCTCCATCGGTTTAGTCATTGCCTGTGGTGTCAGGATAGTCAACACGCCGTCGACATTCGGATCTTCCATACAAGCCGCAATGGCATGCTGATAACGGTCAGCCTGCGCATCACCGATCACATCCACCGGATTACCGTGCGACCAGTTGGGAGGCAGCACCTGATTCAATCTTTCTATGGTCACATCAGACAGATTCGCCATCACCAGACCTAAATCTGATGCGCGGTCGGTCGCCATCACACCAGGGCCGCCGCCATTGGTAACAATCGCCAGACGATTTCCCGACGGATGGAAACCACAAGACAAGGCCTTGGCGGCCGAAAACAATTGCGTCACAGTTTGCACACGCACTACACCAGCACGGCGCACGGCGGCATCGAATGCATCATCCGAACCAACCAATGAGGCCGTATGGGACATCGCCGCCTTGGAACCCGCTTCATGACGACCGACCTTGACCAATATTACAGGTTTGGCGCGAGCTGCTGCGCGCAATGAACTCATGAAACGGCGTGACTCACGTATCCCTTCAATATAAAGCAGAATATTCTGCGTTTGAGGATCAGAAACCAGATAGTCGAGTATCTCGCCGAAATCCACATCGGCGGACGAACCCATCGAAACCACACTGGAGAATCCGACATCGTTGACCTGCGCCCAGTCCAATATAGCCGTACACAAGGCACCTGACTGCGAAACCAATGCCAGATTGCCGGCATTTACCCCCCCCTTATTGAAGGTCGCATTCAAACCGATACCGGGACGCATCACGCCCAGACAATTCGGCCCGATCAGACGTATGCCATAACGTTTCGCATTATCGAGCACTCGACGCTCCAGCGCCTTGCCTTCCGGCCCGATCTCGCCAAAGCCCGCCGTGATAATCACTGCCGCCTTAACACCATGCTTGCCGCAATCATCAATAATATCGGGCACGGTTTGCGGTGGTGTGGCAATCACCACCAATTCAACTTTTTCCTCAATGTCAGCAATAGAAGCATAAGCCTTGCGCCCCTGAACTTCGGCGACTCTGGAATTGACCGGATAAAGCGCGCCCTGGAATCCGCTTTCCAGCATATTGTGAAAAACAATCTGCCCGACCGAATCGACACGATCGCTCGCGCCGAAAACCGCGACAGACTTAGGAGCGAATAAAGAGGTAAGGTAATGTTTGGACATGGTTTATAGTCACTTAAATAGTTGAAGTCATTATGAAGCCCGATAATCGGTTTCACGAAACGGCGATTGCCGCACTAAATATTACAGAAGAAATATTACAGAAAATCTGCTCATATTCATTATTCCGATTCAAAATCAAACCTGATATATTTCCCTTAACGAATGATTATCCCCGCAGCTAGCCAATTCTTCTACCCCATTTTGACAAATGTTACACATTATCACCATGTGCCGAATTCAAAATTGCTAGAAATAATGAATCTCAAAAACCTGAATTGCGCCGAATCAGCCCTTGTTAAGCACTTTCAAAATAGTCGGATAGTCGAAATCCTCTACCAGCCGGGTCAGTGTAAGCGGCAACATCACATCGTAACTGGCCACTTTTGCAATAACTGAACGGATGCAATCACTATCGAGACTTTCCAGTGCATCATTCAGTTCACCGCGTAATTCCAAAGGCAATATTTCCAGCATCTCTGCTGTTAAAGCGACAGGCAATAATTCCTCCTGCCCTTCATCTCCATCAACATAGATATATTGCACACCCAGTTGTCGGTTCAAACAATCGTATATTTCGTTGAAACGATAAGGTTTCCGGACAAAATCCTCCATACCCGCCTCCAGCATTTCCTCGCGTTGCTCCTTAAACGCGGAAGCGGTGACAGCGATGATCTTCACGTCCTTGCCTCCAGGAAGCGCACGAATTAACTTTGTCGCTTCCAAACCATCCATGACCGGCATGCGCCTATCCATCCAGATCAAATGAGGTTTCCAGCGCTGAAACAATTGCACCGCCTGTTCGCCATTTTCCGCCACCTCAGCCTTGTATCCGATGCGTTGCATCAGTTGACTCAACAATAGTTGATTCTCCCGTTGATCCTCGACAATCAAAATACGAAAATCAGATTGTCCCGGAACAGCACCCGCCACCTCGCCTATTTTCTTTTCCGGCTGAATCATATCAACTTCGTCCACCTCGCTTAAGGGTAAGTCAACACGAAACAATGCCCCCTTCCCCGGAACACTTTCCAGCTTGATACTTCCCTCCATCAGCTCCACGAACTGACGAGTAATCGCAAGCCCCAAACCCGTTCCCTTATTGTCTCCGGGCTGCTTGCCCAATTGCACGAAAGGCAAAAACAATCTTTTCTGATCTTCAACAGAAATACCTGGGCCGGAATCCTCGACTTCGATGATGAGATGGGAAGTCTTGTTTTCTCTCGTCCCCAATCGTATGGTCACTCCTCCTTCCTCGGTAAACTTGACGGCATTACCTATCAAATTGATCAGTATCTGGCGCAAACGTGCCTCATCGCCGTTTATAAAGCGAGGGAAATAGGACGACTGATCGATCATCAAACGCAGATTTTTTTCACGAGCGCGAATTTCCATCATATCTGCAACATCACGCACCATGGCACCCAGGTCAAAAGAAGCAATATCCAAATGTAATCTTCCTGCTTCAATCTTGGACATTTCCAGCACATCGTTAATTAACGTCAACAGATGCGCACCGCTACGGTTAATAATGTCGAGATTCTGCTTCTGATGATCTTCCAGCAAGTTATCGCGACGCATCAGACTGGAGAAACCGAGTATCGCGTTCAACGGCGTGCGCAGCTCGTGACTCATGCTGGCAAGAAACACACTCTTGGCACGATTGGATGCCTCTGCCGCCTCCTTGGCTTGCTTGAGCAAAACCTCTTTTTCCAACAACTCTTTTTCTCTGTGTTTGCGTTGCTCTATCTCCAGCTCCAGTTTCTGCTTGGCTATAGCCAGTTGCTGACGTTGTAAATTACTGTCTTCCATCAGGCTGATTGCAGCCAGTCGAGATTTTTGCAACGCTTCGGTACGGTCACTCACCAGACTCTCAAGCTGCTCCTTTGAAGTCGTGGTGTTACGCAACGTTTCCACCATATGATTTAATGCATGACAAATATGCTTTAACTCCTGATCGCCAACGGGCAATATTTTCGTATCTAGATAGCCTTCACCTACCCGCGAAATTCCCTGATCGAGATTCCTGATCGCATCCGTTATTTTGCGATTGCTGTACCGAAAAAACAGCACGGCAAACAGCAACATCAAAAACACCAGCGCAAAAAAACCATAAAGTGCCTGATCATATAGACGGTTTTGCGCGACGATGATGTTATGCCGCAACAATGTCGCTTTATCCACAATAGAAAGAGTCGCAATTTTGGATGCCGTTGCAATCCGCTGCTTTGCATGTTCACGCACTTCCGAAGGCTGAGTAGAGGCCAGAGTTTCTTGTAACCTTTGAAAATTCCCCCCCATAATCCCGAAGGATTCATGCATCATTTCCATTTCCTGAGATGACCGGTATTTATCCAGCAAAGGACTGCCTATTAATACAGACAACCTGTTATAGACTTCAAGCCACTGTTCACGGGGACGCGCTTCCTCTGGATGATCGACAAATTCAGCAGTAAGAATATTAATATGCGAGATGTTATGAGTGATCTCGGCGATGATGTCACTCTCCGCAACAAAGACTAAAAATTGACGATTAATCCAATACTGCGCACCCGCCTGAATAATACAAAGCACACCAAAAAGTATCAGGTAAATTTGCAGTCGTTGAGCGAGTTTCACAGATTTCTCCTCGTTCTCTAACGAATCAGGGAAATTCGACTTGAATCCAGTCGATCAATCGGACCGGTTTCAATGAAAGACAAATAATCAGGCAGCACCGATGAATCAGTCAGTTTTGAATTGATCATCCAGCGGCTTATATCTTCCAGCATAAGTAGATAGGCCTGATCGAGCGTTAACAATAACGAATGCTTTACCCACAAAACACGAAGTTCTTCTTCATGTATACCCAACGTCCGCGCCCCCAGATTTATCGCCTCATCGGGATGATTGATGAAATATGCTTCGGCATCACGCAATGCCAACAACAGCCGATCAACGACTTGCGGTTGTTGTTTCAGGAGTTGTGTAGTCACCAATGCAGAATCGAACTGCTGATATAACCCCGGCGCGGAGAAGATAACGGCATTTTCTCCCAGCCTGGCTTTGGCCTCAGCGATATACGGCTCACGCATCGAAAAAGCATCGATACTGCCCGAAACCAGTGCAGGAACCAATTCCTCGGCTTTCATGAAGGAAAGCTGAATATCATTGGCACTCAAGCCATTATCAAAGAGCAGAAGCGAAAGAAAAAAATGTACGGCTGAATCTTGCTGAGTCGCTATCTTCTTACCTTTCATGTCCTTAAAAAATTGGATGCCATGATCTTTCCGTGCAATAACCCGGTTGATATTGCTAGCATGAAAGGTATTAGCCACAACCCTGAATGACTCACCGGCCATTGCCGCCGCAACAATGGGGACGTCCGCCGAGAAAGCCACATCCGCGTTACCGGCCAGCAATCCATTCTGAAGCGCCCGTTTACCGCTGGGATATTCGGAATAGGTGACGGAGAGTCCGCGTCTGGCAAAAAAACCCTTTTCACGTGCGATCAGGGCAAGTCCACTGGAGGGTTGCATGGGTATCGCCATACGAACGACTAACGGTGCAGCATTTTCATCGCCATCGGTTTTCTGCCTATCGCAACCAGCCAGCAAAACAACCAGCAAAACCAGACCGGCGGATAGTATTTGCTTCATGATTCAACATCCTGCTGACTGCTCAATGCCTCTGCGGTATCCTTATAGAGCAACTCACGCCCCAATTCCTTGCATAGACGATTAACCTCCTGCTTGATCTCGACCACCCGCATCTCACGCTCTACCATGATCTCGTTAAACGTCTCCAGTCGCCTGTTGGTCTCATACAATTCCCGGGTGCGATCCTCCACTCGCTGCTCAAGATCATGATTAAGTTCATTGAGTTTTGCTTCAATTTGCTTGAGTCTGGTCACATCATGTACAGTTCCTACCGAAGATAAGGCATTGCCATTTTCATCATAAAAAACCTCGCCGCGTTCTTCCACAAATTTTATCCGCCCATCCTTCATCAACAAACGATGCACGATTGCGTATGGCTTCCGGCTGCTTAATGACTCGGCATAAGCCTGATTTACCTGTTCACGATCTTCGGGATGGATGGCATTAAGAAAAGCCTCGTAACTGGCACCGAATTGTTGCTTGTCTATCTCAAAAATATGGAAGATTTCATCTGACCAATCCAGCTTATTATTCACCAGATCAAGTTGCCAACTGCCCAAATGTGCAATGCGCTGTGCCTCGGACAATCTATGTTCACTTGCCACCAGCGCATTTTCCATTTTTTTACGTTCCGTGACATCCTGACCAATCGCCAGCAAACCCAAGGTCTTTCCATCGTTATCCTTTAACGTCTTGTCATACCACTCGATAACACGCTCCTGACCGGAACGGGTAATAAGAGCATCGATATTGCCATGGGTCTGAATATCATTGATCGCCCCCATAAACAGCGTACGAGTCTGATCCCGTGTCGCTACAGGCAAGAAAAGTGAAAACCAGTCCCTGCCTTTTACTTCTTCCTGTGTATAACCGGAAATGGCTTCCAGATAGGGATTGATGCGCACAATACGACCTAGAGGATCAAGCACCAAAACAATAGCCGGTGCGGTATGAAGCAATGTTTCTGCAAAGTCGCGTTCCTTGCGTAGCAGCTCAACAACCTGTTTGCGATCACTGATATCCTGAACATTGACCACACAGTAGAGTATTTCCCCTTGTTCATTCTTCACCGCCGTAACATCCATCAACACAGGAAAAGTCGTACCATCCTTGCGCAGATGCCTGGATTCAAAGGAATAATGGCCCAGTTCATGCGATTTCTGAATATGACCCGCTAATGATGCGCGCTCCTCAAGATCAAAAAGCGCAGCAATCGGCAAGGCCACAACCTCATCAACGGTATAACCGTGCTGTCGGGCGAATGCCGGATTAGCCTGTTCAATGCGTTTGCCATCCACGCTACCGATAACGATTCCCCATTCGGCATGCTCAAAAATATGCCCCCAACGCGAAAGTGTTTCAGTCTGAATCTGCAACTGCTCACGTTGCCGCTCCAGTTCACGCATCGCCTTATAGGTTCGCAACGCCGCATAGACCGAAACAAATATCTTATCGGCAGTCAGCTCGGATTTCAGCCGGTAACCGTCAATTTCAAAGGATTGAATCACTTCACGTTGCGGTGCATAACCGGGTTGCCCGGTGATCAAAACAATCTGAATGATGCGATTACCCAGGGCTTGGCGTATATAGCGCACTAATTCAAGCCCTGCTTGCTCGGTTTCCATTACAACATCCAGTAATATCAGCGCAATGTCGGGATGCTCGGCTAATCTTGCTCTGCCTTCCTCGCTTGATCGGGCATCAATCAGTTGCAGGGGACGACCTGCCAGTACGATATCCTGCAAGGCAAGTCGCAACACGGCATGAATATCCGGTTCATCGTCAACCAGCAGCACTTTCCAGATATCGCCATTCGCAATTTTTTCAGACTGTGCGGGTTCCGGTGCAAATAGTGATGAAAAATTATCCTGTTCAGTCATTGCGGTATCTCAATATGAAAATGCACACCATGCCCCAATTGACTGTCGCACTGAATACTGCCGCCCATGCGATGAGTGATTAAATTGTAGACCAGATGCATGCCCAAACCCATGCCATGCTGAAGGTCTGTGGTAAAAAACGGATCGAATATTTTCGCCAGTGTCTCGGGTGCCAGTCCCGCGCCATCATCTTTATAGTCTACTCGCATCCTCTTTGCATCTATGGCGACGCGAATATCGATGCTGCCATGCGCCCGCCCCTTGAAACCGTGTTTGATGGAATTACCGATCAGGTTGATAAAGATACTAACCCAATCATCACGACGGCATACTATTTCCAATTGGGGATCGCATTGAATATTTATCGAGATATGTCCGGGTGAAAGAAGATCGCCCAGACTGAGTATGACCTCATCAAGCGTTTCCCTTACCCTGAAAATCTGCTTCACGGCAGTTGATTCTCCATTCACTGCCACATCCCTAAACGCCTCAACCAGATGACCGACGCGCTCCAGATTGTCGAGTATCAGCCGTGTAGCAGACGAGACCGTCGCCAGATAATGCTCCAGATCAGACTGGGTCATACTGCGCTCACTGAAACGTTGCGACAAACTTTCTCCCTGCCGATGCAAAGTACTGGCAGCGGTCAATCCAACCCCCAGGGGAGTATTGATCTCGTGAGCCACGCCTGCTACCAGAATGGCGAGCGAAGCCATTTTTTCAGCCTCAATCAGTCTGCGGCGATTCCGCGCATTTTCGATAGCCAGCCCACAGACGCCAGTGACTGCCAACGCCATATTCAAATAACGATCACGGTATTCAGAAAAGGCGAGTCCATCTAGCGCAATCATTCCCAACACTTCATCGCCATTACTGATCCGAATCAGAAACCCTTTCCCGCCCGGCATCAACGCATAGTCATCACTCAATCCGCGCATGACCTTTAGCATTTCGTCTGGCACGTAACGAACAGGAATCGAAATATCATTCTCGACTCTGAGGTAGTACAAGGCCTCTGGCGCAAATAACATACGAAACAGATCTTCAATGGCGGCAATCGCTTCCTGTTCCTGATACATCCCTGCCAGACGCGTCAACACATCCATGGCCGCAACCATATCAGCCATCTCACGGGTCAGATGCCGTTGCTGATCTTTGGCTACCCGTTGTGCTTGCTCCAGTCGCCATTCCAGCACCAATCGTGCCAAAAACAATCGTATCGTATCCAGCCCGACAGCAATGCGATGCACCGGGAGCTTCAAGATTTCACCCAGGTCGTTCAGTCGTGCACTACTCTCCGATAAAATCCCGGTATCCAGCAATACCAGCTCCCGCGCGAACTCCTGGAAAAACTCACCCGCCTGATCTAGCTCAAATCCCATCATTTCAAGCTGCTTCCGCCAATCAGCCAGCCAGCCTGGCGTGATCAAATAACCGCCATTGGAAATAATTTCGTTAACCAGCTGATGTCCGGCCACGAGATGAAAACATTGCTCAAGATGCACGATCCTAACCTGAGGAAAACCGGATGGCGGCTCACCCAGTGCACTCAGGCAAGCGCGACCTATTACCACGAATTGATTGCAATCTTCCGGCAACAATGAGCGTAATTCCGACCAGGTTAACCGTGGATGTCCGCAACGTGAAGGAAAATCGACAGTAACCACTTCCTCCCACTCTTCTGCCTCAATCGCGGCGACGACTTCACCGTGAAAATTGCGACAACCCAGAATGCAGAGTTTTCCTGTCATGACTCATCCTCACTCGCCATTGTCCCGCTCGGCTAGCCAATCTTCTACCCAATCCAACGGGTAGCGCCCCCAGCGGTCAACCGCATCGCTGATAGCCAGCAATACTTCCTCTGGCACCTGCCAGGGAATTTCGCCATGATTGTCACCCAACAGCAGGCCACCACCACGACCGGCCAAGGCGATGGCACGCTTGACCTCCAGCTCGGCCTGCTGCGGCGTCCAACGCCGCATTTCGATGCCATTGAGATTACCCAGCAGACTCATCCGCTTATTCGCTGCCGCTTTCAACAGTCCTAAATTTTCAAGGGTGCTAACACCGATCACCGCAGTCCCGGTATCGGCAATATCCGACATAATCGGCAAGCAACGCCCCGAAGCCATATGCGTCGCAGTTGGCCCCTGTATCTGTGCGATGGCACGCTTGGCGACCTGTTGCCCGGTCTTCAGATAAAGTTCACGTGGGATATTGGTGGTAGACGACACAGGGTCGAAATAACAAATTGCAGTGGCACCTGCCGCTAACTGGGCATTGGACCACTCGACACTGAACGCAATATTGGCCTGCATCAGTTTCTCGAAACGTTCAGGCTGTTCGTAGATCAACTCGATATAATGATCAAAACCCATTTGCATCACCGGCAGCGAAAATGGCGAAATGGCTACGCCGATAATAGGCACGGTATTCTGCACCCGCGCCTTCAAACCACCTATGGTTTCCAACACACGCGTCAGGCCGGGAGAGTCCATCACCGATGGAACTTGCAGCGTATCAACATCTTCGGGACACTTGATAACCGGCGCACCGCACAGCGGGGGGCCATCAGACAGATAATGCGTGGTGCCGCCCCAGGCTTCGGTTTCAATGGAGGCGTAAAAAAAGGGATAGAGACAATCACCGCGATATTTTTTCAATAAACGCATCTGACCCTCGATGACATGTTCGGCTCGGGAAAAATATTCCTCGATCGACATATTCAGCTCTTTCGCACCGTGCAAGGTAGTAAGCAGAAACAACGGCACGCGATCCGGCTCATGTTGCCCCAGCGCAGTCAGTGTGCGTTGCATGGAATTCATGGTCAAAGGATTTGTGCTGTAGGGAATCATTGCATTTCTCCCATCAGTTTTGTGACTATCTCAACGGCGTCGGATGCGCTACGCCCCATGGCATCGGCTCCGACTTCCCGCCACATCCGGTCATCAAACAGGAAAGGCGCACCACCGACCACAACCTTGACATTCGAGTTTGCCGCCTTCAGTTTCGCACACACGTCGCGCACTTTCAGCGCCGAAGGCAGAATCAAAACGGAAATCAGCAAGACGCGCACCTTGTCAGCCAACACCCGCTCGACCAATTCGTCCACATCCATGCGCCCGTAGTCAAACAGCTCAAAGCCGCTGGCGCGTAAAACCGAGTAGACAATACGTTTGCCGAGCATATGATAGTCGCTGAGTACAACTATGGCTGAGCGTGGCTGGTGCTTGCGATCAGGATCACTGGGCGGCAATACACTATCCACCAGCGCCTCGCAGAAACGGCCACTCATATACACTTGGGACAAAGCCACCTCTCCCCTCTCCCAGCCCGTACCAAGCTGCTCAAGTGCCGGCACCGCTATCTGTTCGACCACATTGACCGGCGTCATCTGCGTCAAGGCCTGTTGAAAAATCCGTTCCGCACCGACTCGATCCAGCGCCTCCAGCGATTCCCGGAACGCATTAACCATATCGTTAAGCATAAATTCTCCTTCAACATCAATACATCAGATAAACGCCCGAATACAGGCTAACTGGCGAGTGATCATTTACGAGTTGATTCTACTCCTTGGCTCATTATCTGCCGTTGTCACTTGATGGTCTATTTTGCCAGCGTAATAAATGCCAGCCGGGACACACCCGCATGTTGTGCCAACGCCATGAGTTCTGCAACACGACCATATGACACAGCCTTATCTGCTTCGATTTGCAACTGAAATTGAGGATCGGCGGCACGTTGCTGCAACAACTCAGTCAATCCCTGATCGCTGATAGGTTGCTTATCAAACTCGATATTGCCAGCCGCATCAACGATCAGACTGATTTGTTTGATCTGTTCGTTCTGCTGCGCCGACTCGGTTTTGGGCAGGGTAATCTTGAGCGCCTGCGGTGCCAACAGCGGTGCCGTGATGATAAACACGACCAGCAATACCAACATCACATCGACCAGCGGTGTGACATTGATCTCGCTCATCATTTCGCCCTCTGCATCATGATTAAAAGCCATGCTTCCTCCCGACTAATCTGACTGGGTTTAACCCTTGAAATTGTGTTTAAGCGCCAGTCTCATAAAGTCATGCGCAAAATTGTCCAGTTCCGAGATACGCAACTTGAGATTGCGCAGAAAATAATTGTAGGCCAGCACCGCCGGCAAGGCGGTCGCGATACCGATGGCGGTTGCAATCAGCGCCTCGCCGATAGGCCCGGCTACGACATCCAGCGAAGCCGAACCGCTTAATCCGATATTTTTCAGCGCATGCATGATGCCCCATACGGTGCCGAACAGTCCGACAAAGGGCGCGGTCGAACCGATCGTCGCCAGTTCAGCCAGACCGCGTTCGTGATAACGCTTGATATTCTGTACCTGCTGACGTAACTGGCGCTCCAGTAATTCCTGCGGTGCGCCAGTGTGCATCAAATCCTGCCTGTCCGACCCCAACGCCTTGAGTTCAGCAAAACCGGCCTGCGCCAGCGCAGCCACATCGCCCTCGCCTCGCGCGGCCACCTGTTCAGCTTCGACCCAGTCACGCGCCGCCCAGAATGTACCCTGAAAAAACTGATTGCATTTCTTATCCTGCCACTGCCGCCAAAGTTTGAGCAAGGCGACTGACCAAGTCGCTACCGACATCAGCAGCAACACCAGCAAGGTTCCAGAAACAATCGGAGAATCAATGGAAAACAGATTATTCATGCATCACTATCCTTGAGAATAAATGGAATGGGAATATGAACCCATTGTGTAGCCAAATGCCCGGACTGTCGCCCCGGCACAAATCGCCATCCCTTTACGGCATTGATCGCCGCATTGTCCAGCACATCATGACCACTGCTCTGTAGCAGTTTGATCTGTCCGGGAAAACCGCTGACCAACACTTCAACATTCAGCACCACCCTGCCCTGCCAACCCATACGCCGTGCGACTACAGGATAAGCAGGACGAGGATTATTCAAGTATTCAGCCTGATAATCCGGTTCGGTATCCACGACCGGTGCCAGTAACTTTTCCTGAGATGACGATGGCACAAGCGGAACGGCAAGCTGCACCGGGGGAGCTTTAACTGATTCCTGCTCAACCGTTTGAGGCCGCGTTTGCTCATCTGGCGCTATTTGCGACAGAGGTTTGGGGCTGGAATGAGTTTTGGCCGATGGCAGAGACGACAAAACGGGAGGACTCACCACCTTGGCTGGCGGCAGGGCGACGGTAACCGCCATTTCACCGAGCACGAAGCGAGCTGGCTCAGGCTGTTTTATCCAGACCAATACCGCGGCCCCATGCGCGACCAGCACCAGCGTAATAACGCCGATACGTTCGTGCCAAGAAGCGCCACCGGGAGAAAACAAAAATAGCTTATTAGTCAAATGATTAAACAATCAGAAATAAAATTACCCGCCTGTCATTTTTGACATCAGCGGGTAAGTATCATGAATGATCAGGCCGCGATTTTCTCGCACTCTTTTGCACAGGCCGCACAGCTTTCGGCACAGGCCTTGCAGGTTTCGTGCTTGTTCGCATGTTTTTTGCATTCATCCTCACATTGCTTACAGGCATCCATTGCAATGCTTGCCAGTTTTGCCAACTGGGTCGAATTCTGATTCGCCAATTGCTGCAATGCGCCACACAGCGCCAGCATCTGATTCACGCTACGGGCGCAGGATGCCATTTCCTTCTCACCCTGACCCAGCAATTCCAGACAATGATTCAAACAAACCTGTCCTTTTTGCAGACAATCTGCCGCCGATGCGGCCAAAGCGGCATTTCCCGGTGCGGCATGGTGATGTTCATGATGGTGCTCTTCTGCCTGAGCATTACCGACCATCGCTGCACCCGCCAAGGCCATACCACCTAACAATAATTCTCTTCTGTTCATACAACACTCCTGAAAAATTAATCTGATATAACTAAATTAATGTTAGCGTTTCTCGTGATGACCGCCAAATTCAAAACGTAGCGCAGAAAGCAACTTATCGCCGTAATCCGCCTCACCGCGTGAAGAAAAGCGACTAAACAGCGCCGCCGTCAACACGGGCGCGGGCGTACCGGATTCGATGGCGGCGATGCTGGTCCAGCGCCCCTCGCCGGAGTCCGACACCTTGCCGCCAAAGTTTTGCAAATCCGGATCGGCTTGCAGCGCATGGGCAGTCAGATCAAGCAACCACGAACCGACCACACTGCCGCGACGCCACAATTCGGCTACTTCGGACACGTCAATGTTGTAATTGAAAGCTTCCGGATCGCGCAACGGTGTCGTTTCCGCATCAACCTGACGCGCCGCGCCGCCGACATTGGCATGACGCAATAAATTAAACCCTTCCGCGTAGGCCGCCATCAAACCGTACTCGATGCCGTTATGCACCATTTTCACAAAGTGTCCGGCTCCTGCCGCGCCGCAATGCAAGTAACCCTGCTCAGCACTACTCGGTGTATCGCTACGCCCTTCGGTACGGGGTGCATCACCGACACCTGGAGCCAATGCCGCAAAAATCGGCTGCAATCTGGCTACCGCCTGCGAATCTCCGCCTATCATCAGACAATAGCCGCGCTCCAGTCCCCATACGCCTCCGCTCACACCGACATCGACATAATGTATGCCTTTAGGGCCAAGCTGACCGGAGCGTGCGATGTCATCCTTGTAATAGGAATTGCCACCGTCAATCAAAATATCGTCCTCTCCCAGCAAAGGCATCAACTCAGCAATGCTGGCATCTACCACTGCGGCGGGCAGCATCAACCAAACCGCACGGGGAGCGGCAAGCTTATCCAGGAAATCCTGCACACTGGCAGCCGGTGTGGCACCCTCTGCCGCCAGTGACTGCACCGCATCTGCGCTACGGTCAAACACCACACACTCATGCCCGGCCTTTTGCAAGCGTCGCACCATGTTCGCGCCCATTCGTCCCAACCCGATCATCCCGATTTGCATGTTCTTCCCCTTTAAATTATCGCCGTGCATTATCTCTTAAATGATAGTAACGGTGTTACGGCCTTAACCTCAACAAAAATAATTTGCACTACTTTCGCCATCGCCCAGTTGCCGTATAACAAATTCGGGTAGTCGAAAAACGACTCGTTGGATATACTTATGCCCATATGAACAAAAATATTTTTCAGGTCGGCTAACCGTAGCCTCATAGACAAACAAAATATCGCACCGTACTCTTCAACCGTTTTATCGTACTTTATTGCTGACTATCAAATATAACAAAGGTAACACCCATGAATGTGCGCATATTTTCCCTACTTATTTGCCTGTTTCTTGCACTTTCAGGTTGCGAAAAAAAACCTCCTGAAGGTAGCGCAGGTTTAACACCTGAAACGAAAAGACAGCAGCATTTTGAACAGTTATTTTCCGAAATGAAGTTCAAGGCCGATTCCGGTGATGCGCATGCACAATTGAATCTCGGCTGGATGTACAAGGATGGCGTAGGGGTTGCCAAGGACATATCCAAGGCCGTGGAGTGGTATCAAAAATCAGCGGCACAAGGTAATTCAGATGCGCAAACCAATCTCGGCTGGATGTACAAGGACGGGATAGGTGTACCCAAGGACATGTCCAAATCCATAGAGTGGTACCAAAAAGCCGCTGAACAAGGCAATGCGGAAGCACAATTCAATCTCGGCTGGATATACAAGGAAGGCATTGGTACGCTCAAAGACCCGGCTCAATCCCTGCACTGGTATCTAAAAGCAGCTAATCAGGGCAATGCGGAAGCACAATTAAACCTCGGCTTGATATATAAAACAGGAAATGGTGTACCCAAAGATGCCGAAAAAGCCATCGAATGGCTAGAAAAAGCGGCAGAACAGGGTAACGTACATGCGCAGTTGAATCTCGGCTGGATGTATCAGGATGGCGTTAATGTACCTAAAGACCTTGCAGAAGCAAATAAATGGCTGGGATTTGCGGCATCTCAGGGTAGTGCTGAAGCCAGAAAAGCACTGGGCTGGAAACAATAACCCCGGCCCCGAAACAACAGCTAGACACTGACCTTAACATGTAATTTCAAGCCGGCAATACGATCCGCGAAGGCTTGCATGATTACTGCGTCCAATGCTTTCAGGCGCGGTGCTTCAAGTTGCAATGAAGGACGCGCCAGACCATACAGCAGCACACCTTGCAGTGGATGACCGTCTTGCAGCAAACCTTCAATGAAATGCAAGTAATCATCCTCATCCTGCCGCGTCGGCGGTTCTCCATCCAGCGCAAACCAGCAGGTTTGCAACCAGGTCGGGCATGATGAAATCGAGATGGCCAAACGTTCACGTACCTTGATCAGCCGATCCCGCGTATCGTTGACACGCAGCATTCCGGCTTCGCTGGCGCGATCCAGCTTGAACCACACCTCACCGTTAATCTTCGCCATCTCACGCAGCCCCTGCTGCACCGTTTCCCTATGCAGCAGGCTGCCATTGGTAATCAGCACGGTTTTAACCGTTTCAGGAATGGACAATTCGATGCGTATCCGGGCAATCAGTGAAATGACCTCCGCAAATTCTGCTGCACTGGTCGGCTCACCGTTACCGGACAACGCAATGTCGTTAATACGCCTTGCCCCTTCCGGTACACGCTTGTGCATGAAATCGCCATGCAACAATTCGACCAGAAACCCGCGCAACTCCTTTTCCAGCAGAATCATATCCACTGCAGGCGCCGTACCGCGTTTCAGCTCAGGAACCTGACAGTAGATACAACGCCAGTTACAGGCATTATTAGGATTGAGATTGATACCGACCGAAACACCCCCGGCACGGCGTGACACGACCGGGTAGACATAGCGCAAGGCAGCACTGTTACGGTCGTGATCGTTTACCTCAAGCACGTTAATCAGGACTTATCCAGCGGCAGATAATTTGCCGGATCAACCGGCTTGCCAAAGCGGCGCACTTCGAAATGCAGTTTGACCTGATCGCTGTCGGTATTGCCCATTTCGGCTATCTTCTGACCGCGCGTGACGGTTTCACCTTCCTTTACCAGCAACTGGTCGTTATGGGCATAGGCGCTAAGATAGGTCTTGTTATGTTTTACGATCAGCAGCTTGCCGTAACCACGCAAACCGTTACCGCTATACACTACCTTACCCGGTGCACTGGCATAGATCGGCTGCCCGAGCTTGCCGGCAATCTCAATTCCCTTGCGATTATCGGTACTTGAAAATCCGCCTATCAGCTTGCCTTGTGCCGGCATACTCCATTCCAGTGCATCATCGTCACCGGTATCCGTCTCAGGCTTGCTTTCAGACTTGGCCTCTGGAACCACATCCGGTTTAGTCTCGACTTTCGCCAATACCGGCGCAACCGGACGTTCCCGCTTGACTTGCCCGCCTTCGACTTGCGCAACAGCGCTCTCGCTATAGGGTTGCTTGGTCACTTTAGGTTGATCCTTCACCACAGGGCGAACCTGAGCCACCGGAGCAGAAGCTATCTCACGTTTCGAATCCCTTCCTGGCAACAAGTTAATCTTTTGCCCGATTTGAATAAAATTCGGGTCCTGAATGCCGTTCATTTCAGCCAGTTCGTGGTAATCAAATCCATAGTTGAATGCAATACTATAGAGCGTATCGCCCTTCTGTACGACATACACCTCTGGACGCCAGTCCTTCTCGACAGGACGTTTTTTTACCGTGGAAGTATTCTTTCCGGCGCTGGTAGTGGTACCACGTTCAATTACCGGCGCATGCTGTCCTTTTGAAGCACAGCCCGCCAACAGCATAGCGATTGCCAGCAATGCAAAAATCCGTTTCATTTCTTCCCCATCAAAAGTGGTACAAATTTCACCGGCTCCAGCCGCGACTCGCGGAAACCTTTCGCGTCACGTTCAACCAGATACAACCATTGTTCCTGCCTGCCCACCGGCAACACCATACGACCGCCAATCGCCAATTGCTCACGCAACGCCGTCATCATCACAGGCGCTGCGGCCGCCATGATGATGCCGTCAAACGGTGCGGCTTCCGGCATGCCGGCATTGCCATCGGCATAACGTACGGTGACATTGCGTAATTTGAGATCACGCAGTTTTTTTCTGGAACGTTCAAACAACGGTTCGATGCGTTCCATCGAATATACCTCGGGAAAAACATGCGCCAATACCGCTGCCTGATAACCACACCCCGTACCGATTTCCAGCACACGCTTGAGCGGTTTGGTGTCGCTATCCGCACGCATTACCTCGATCATCCGCGCGACGATATAGGGCTGCGAGATAGTCTGTTCATGATTGATCGGCAGTGACACATCGTCGTAAGCGCGACTCGCCAACGCCTCGTCCACGAACAAATGTCGCGGCACTTCATACATAGCCGCCAGCACGGTTTCATCCCTGATACCCTGATCGCGCAGACGTTCTATCATGCGTAAACGCGTGCGTTGCGATGTCATGCCGATACCGTTCAAATGCCTGTTCATCATGCTACATCCGCCCCAACCAACCCTTAACCGCCTCAATCTGACTATATTGAGTCAAATCAATCTGCAACGGAGTCAACGAGACGCGATTCTGGGCCAATGCATAAAAATCCGTACCCTCGCCAGCATCCTGCGCCTTGCCTGCCGCACCTATCCAGTACACGGTCTCACCACCGGGACTGAGTGCCTTGATGACCGGCTCCGCCTTGTGACGCTTACCCAGACGAGTAACTTCCAATCCCTGTAATTGATCATAGGGAACATCCGGCACATTCACGTTAAACAACCAGGGCTGGCTGTGCGTCTGCGCTGCAAATCGCTGTACCAGATCGCATGCCACCCTGGCCGCAGTTTCATAATGCATCAGATCCTTGCCCACCAGCGAAACAGCCAATGACGGGATACCCAGCAAGTAGCCCTCGGTAGCCGCCGCCACCGTGCCGGAATAAATCGTATCGTCACCCATATTGGCACCGGCATTGATGCCGGAAACGATCATATCCGGCTGCTGATCCAACATGCCGGTTACCGCCAGATGCACACAATCGGTAGGTGTACCATTCACATAGTAAAAACCGCTGACCGCCGTTCGCAGTTTAAGCGGACGGTCCAGCGTCAACGAATTACTCGCGCCACTGCGATCACGTTCAGGAGCGACCACCACAATGTCAGCCACTTTGGATAAATGTTCGGCCAGACAGGCCAGACCCGGAGCAAAATACCCGTCGTCATTACTGATCAGAATACGCATGGAAGATTAATAGTGTGGCAGAAAAAGAAACGGGTAAACTCCCCCGGATTGGATTGTTTTTTATAATTTTCGATACATAACAGGAAACTCACATAAACCTCATGCATTCAATTCGGTCGCAGATAATAATGATGTAAGACGGGCGTTTTACTTTCACTACATATTTCTCCCAACCTTTAATCACTTCACCCCTAGTTTAACGAAAGCCATACTTTTCGAAAATTGGAGAAGCTTTAACTGCAAAAACGCGCACATGATACCAAAAATGACACGAACCTTTCAGCGCATTCACCGCCCATCATTCTGAAGAGAGTGATTTCCGTACGGATTGCAATACATCCAGCAATACTTTCTTCTTGATCGGTTTGGTCAAATGCCCGTTACATCCTGCATCCATGCTGCGTTGCTCGTCCTCCTTTAATGCATGCGCGGTTAGCGCGATGATCATGACCGGGGTACGTTTTTCCTTCTGCTCAATACGACGAATTTCCGCCGTTGCCTCGTAACCATCCATATTGGGCATTTGCACATCCATCAACACCAAATCATAGTGATTGGCGAGTATCTTCCTGACCGCGATTGCCCCGTCCCCGGCCACATCCAACTGGTGCGGTGTCTTCTTGAGAAAGGTCTCAATCAACAATACATTGTCGGCATTGTCTTCGGCCAGCAGGATATGCAACCCTTCTTCATCCCCCTGCAGCTCGGCCTGAATGTCTGGTGACTTGGGCATGAATGGAACGATCTGTTGCAATTCGTGACCGATAGCCTGTATCAATTCATGACGTTTGATCGGCTTGAGCAGGAAAGTCAGCGCAAGCTCTTTTGCGCGCTGGCGTTGCTGCAAGGTATCTGCTGACGAAAGCAGCATGATGCGGAGCTTTTCCAACACCGGGTTATCGCGAATATGCTTGCTTAGATCTATCCCGCTCACCTCCGGCATCTGGTTATCCAGCAACACCAGCGCAAAAGGTTTTTCATCCATGACGGCTTCTTCCAGCAGGGCCAGCGCCTGAGCGGCAGACTCGGCCTCATCGACTTCCGCCCCCAGTGGTTCCAGATATTTACGCACGATGGTGCGATTAATAGGGAAGTCATCCACGACCAGAATCCTGAGCTTGCGCAGGTTTACCGGAATATCGTTGCGCAGGGTTTGAACTGACGGCGGCAAATGGACAGTAAAATAAAACGTGGAGCCCAATCCTTCGATACTTTCCACCCCTATCTCGCCCTCCATCAAATGGACCAGGCGGCGGGTGATAGTCAAGCCCAGCCCGGTACCGCCAAACTGGCGTGTAATGCTATTATCCGCCTGCGAAAAAGCCTCGAAAATGGCTTTCTGCTTATGTAACGGAATACCTATACCATTGTCGGACACGGAGAAATTCAACATGTCCGCACCGTCACTGACCGGATGGACACCAATCACAATCGCCCCCTTGCTGGAAAACTTGATCGCATTACCAACCAGATTAATCAAACATTGCTTGAGTCGCTTGGCATCGCCATATACCGCAGCAGGTGTGCCCGGCTCAATGTCCAGCACCAGCTCCAGCCGTTTGTCGTGAGCACGGATGGCATGCAAATCAACCAATTCACTCAACATCTGTTCGAGCGAAAAGTCGGTCTTGTCCAACTCCAACTGCCCGGCTTCAATTTTTGACATATCCAATATGTCGTTAATCAATTCCAGCAGATTATTTCCGGCATTCTGAAACACATTCACATATCGACGTTGTTCATCGCTGAGTTCTGTTTCGGACAATATATCCGCCATACCCAGAATCGCATTCATCGGCGTGCGTATCTCATGGCTCATATTGGCAAGAAAATCGCTCTTGGCCTGACTGGCTGCTTCGGCATTAAGCTTGGCCTGACGTAGTGCATCTTCAGCCTGCTTGCGTTCGCTGATGTCCTGAACAATGGCGATGCCGCCTTCCCGTCCCTCGCGTTCATTTATTGAAGGTGCACAGGTCATGGCAATCCAGCCCTCTGCATCACTGAACGTTGCCCGGTAATGCCCTTCGTAATATCCTAATTCGCCTTGCCGCGCTTTTTCCAGGGCGGGCATAAGAGACCGATCCTTGAGAATTTTCATGTCCAAGCCAATGAGATTCTCGATCCTATTGTTCAGAATATCGGCAAAACGTTGATTACAATAGGTAATAACCAAGTCCTTATCATAGTGAATAACGCCGACCGGCAGATGATTTAAAAGCAAAAGATAACGTTGCTCACTCGCTCTCACCGTTTCTTCTCGTGCCGTCGCCTCCAGATGCAACCTGATATTTTCACGCACATTATGATTGATATAGCGCAAGCTCATGATCATGAAACCCAGATACATCACCAGTGCCATGCTCATGGCCACAGACAAACTATCCCCGGTGAAAAACAAGCGAACAATAAGCGGCGTGAGTACTGATACGTTATAGATAATTGCGCTCACCATATCGCTGGCGTACGAAACAATACCGCCTGCCGTCATGCCGGCAAGCATGAAAACCAGAAACATCTGGTGCTGAGTATGTCCGTCCGGAAACAACAATATACCCGTTGCCCCCCACACCATTCCCGACATCAACACACCCAGACGAAATTTCATCAACCATGAGCGCATCACAACATCGTCATCATCCGACGAACGCTGGAACGAAACGGCAAGCACGATGCGCGCTAACGCGATCGCAACAATCAACAAAAACCATCCTACAACGATAGTCGTACCGATAACGTCGCGCTGCATATACGCAAGAATGGCGGCCAGCACCATACTGACCATTTGCGCCAGATTGCTCGTCGCGAATATCTGTCGGGTCAGTGCAGTTTGTATCGCATCTTTGTTATTCATATTTTCATTCATTACATTGTTTTCCCGCTAACAAGATGGCCTGACAGCCTGCAAGGCTTCCAGCAACACCTTCTTCTTGATCGGTTTAGTCAAATGCGCATTGCATCCAGCCTCCAGGCTGCGTTGCTCGTCTTCCTTAAGCGCATGGGCCGTCAGTGCAATAATCGTAACCGGCAAACGCCCTTCTTCCTGTTCGATGCGACGAATTTCTGCTGTCGCCTCGTAACCATCCATATTCGGCATCTGCACATCCATCAGCACGAGGTCATACCGGTTTGCACTATATTTCTCCACTGCCATCAGACCGTCGCTGGCCACATCCAATTGATGCGAAGTCTTCTTAAGAAAAGTCTTGATCAACAGCACATTGTCCGCATTGTCTTCGACTAACAGGATATGCAGCCCCTGATCAACAGTCTGCAGCTCAGGCTGATCCCCCTTCTCCTTCGCAACCGGGTGAAAACCATTCTGCAACTCGCGCCTTACCGCCCTGATCAATTCGTGACGCTTGATCGGTTTTAACAAAAAGGTCAATGCTAGGTCTTTCGCACGATGACGTTGTTGCAGCGTATCGGCGGAAGAAAGCAGCATAATGCCGAGCTTTTCATACACGGGATTGGCACGAAGTTGACTACCCAGTTCCATACCACTCAACACGGGCATCAGACTATCCAGCAACGCTAGCGTAAATGGCTTTCCATCCATGACCGCCTGTTCCAGCTGAGCCAACGCCTGTGCAGCAGAATTCGCCTCGATAATTTCCGCACCTAACGGCTCCAGATATTTGCGTACGATGGTGCGATTAATCGGAAAATCATCCACGACCAGAATCTTTTGCCGGCTTAAGTCGATCGACTCATCTATCTGCAAGGCATGGGTGGCTTGCGGCAGACGCACGATAAAGTGGAATGTCGCGCCTTCGCCCTCCTTACTATCTACACCAATCTCGCCGTCCATCAGCCTGACCAGACGGCGGGTAATGGAAAGTCCGAGACCGGTACCGCCGTACTGTCGTGTAACACTGCTATCCGCCTGAAAGAATGGCTCGAAGATAGTCTGCTGCTTTTCAAACGGAATGCCAATACCGTTATCAGCAACTGAAAACTGCAATCTGTCCGGCTGATCCCTGACAACATGAACGCTGAGCACAACAGCTCCCCTACTGGAAAACTTGATCGCATTTCCCACTAGGTTGGTCAGACACTGTTTGAGCCGCTTGGCATCGCCATGAACAATTTCCGGCGTTCCCGGCTCAATATCCAGTACCAGTTTCAGCCCCTTGTCATGGGCTCGCATGGCATGCAGATCGGCCAACTCGCCCAGTGTTTGTTCCAGCGAAAAATCAGCATTATCCAACTCAAGTTGGCCGGCTTCGATTTTCGACATATCGAGTATGTCGTTAATCAATTCCAGTAAATTGTTACCCGCATTCTGAAAAACATTCACATAGCGACGCTGCTCCTCACTTAGCTCAGTTTCAGACAATATATCTGCCATACCCAGAATCGCATTCATCGGAGTACGTATCTCGTGACTCATGTTGGCAAGAAAATCGCTCTTGGCCTGACTGGTCGCTTCGGCGTTGCGCTTGGCCTGATACAGTGCTTGTTCAGCCAATTTCCTTTCTATGGCAAGGCCGGCTAGACGAGCTGATTGCGCCATGATGGCAATATCGGATTCAGAAGGGCCATAGGGTTCACGATGATAAATGGCAAAGATACCCAACACTTTCCCGGATGAGGAAAGAATCGGCTGCGACCAACATGAACCCAGCCCCGCCTTGGCGGCCAGTTCTTTATACGACTCCCAGTATGGATGTGTACTGATGTCTTCAACGACAACCAGCTCTCCGGTGAAGGCCGCCGTACCGCATGAGCAGACTCCGTTGCCGATTTCCACCCCGTGTATGGCCTCATTATAAAAATCGGGCAAACTCGGTGCAGCACCGATTAACAGATGCCGACCTTCATCATCCATCAACAAGATGCTACATAACATTTCGGGATGGAGATGTTCGGTACCGAGCACCAGTGTTTCTAAAATATTGGGGAGAGAACTATCTCTGGCCAACAACTCCAGTGTACGGTTACGGAATTTCTCGTACTCGGTGATGCGATTCAGATTATCAGTACGCTCTCGCACCTTATTTTCAAGATCCAGATTGGTATTCCGCACGTATTCAGCCATGCTCGAAAAAGAACGGGAAAGCTGCACAATCTCGCCTTTTCCCACCGCAGGTATGTGTACGTTGAAATCACCATTTTGTATCTTGTCGGTAGACAGTTGCAAGGAAGCAATCGGCTTAAGCACCCAGCGTCGCAGAGCCAGCCCCATGACAACCAAGGCCAGCATAAATGCGGCACCGAACAAAACCGGTATCATAAACCGGTCATCAAACAACACCAGACTCCGTGTATCCATCAAAGTCAGGTCGTACCAGCCGACTTCCGGCAAGAAAGCCAGACCGATTAAATGTTTCTCACCCTCGAACATTACCCACAGGGTTCGTATCTGGTCCGGATTTTTTTCCAGTTGTTGCATCGCAACGCGTACCTGTTCGATGTCCGAGGCCTCCTTCAGCAATCGATCAACGCGGATACGCTGACTGGCATCCTTGGCGATGCTCATATAGTCGATCATCTCGGGATCATCGTGTAATTGAATCGCCATGGTTTTGTCGATAAACAGGTTACGCACGCCATGTCGATTGACGCTGACCGTTTCCTTGAGGAAATCGGTCAAATCAAGACCGGTACCGATCAGCCCGAGAACCTTGCCTGCGTTCCTTATTTGCACGTTGATCCAGACCTTGGTCACCCCCAGATGCACATCGGGATCAAGATTGACCTGATATTCCTTGCTGTCTGCTAGGGTTGCGTAAAACCATTTGTCATTGGCATTATCCGGCGACAACACATAGCGGAACTGCTTGCCCATGTACTGGTTGGCGGCATCGTTAAAATAATAATTCCCCGTTTGTGCCAAGGCCGCAAAATAACTGTGGTCACGAAAATTTCCACGATAATTTTCCATTGCCGCGATGCCTTGCTTACGCTTCAGCGGATCACCTTCATGCAAGGCCATCTGGATAATAGCGGGATCGGCCGCCATTTTTTTCGCCAGTGAAATCTCCCGTATTAATGGAGACAGAGTACGGTACTTGTCGAACATCACCTGCCGTTCCACAAACTGATGACCCCATTTTTCATTAATATCCGTCATCAACCGGGAAGATAAAAACCAGGTCAGTGAGACAAAACCGCAAAAAATAGCGGTCATCAACAACAAAAAACGCAACCTTAGCTTCATATCAACTCCAGTATTTTCCTGGCATCTTCACACCCTGATTTAACGATACAAGCAGACTATTCAAAAAATATACTCAAATCGTATCATCGGTGTGCTCGCGGTATTACCTCCCAATGCCCCTACCTTGTTACTCGAATTACCAAATTTATTATGCCAATACTGATATTCAATACCGGCACGAAAAGTTTTATCTGCCACGCCTGTCGCAGCACTCAGGTCATACATTAGCTGCATGTCGATATTGGTCTCGGTTGCGGTCTGGCTGCCGGTTTCATCTCTCCCCTTCGGCGCAATCAAATTGGCAAAACCCTCGAAAGAGAGGGGCAGTGAACCCACTGGAATCGACCAGACTGCATTGAGCATAGCATGGGTAGCGTAGCGATAGCGCCACGCCGGATAACCCGGATTGAAAGCACCTGCCGAAACACCGGGATTATTGCTTTCCCACAAGGCAAGCAGGCTGAAGTTGAGAAAACCCGGAACATCCATCATCACGGTAGGACCGAGCGCAAACATTTGTTTTCTGGAGTTGTATCCGGCATCGCTTTTGCTATTGAGATCAATACCAGCGCTGATACCCACGCCACGCACAGGCCCGAACTTCAGGTCTTGCCCACTAACGCTACCGATGTCCAAGGTATGGCGATAAACCAGATATATTTCTTCAGCGCCAGTATTTGAATTGGCCCGTATTGGATCCTTGTTATCCGATTTCAATAAATCGATATTGAGATAATTGCTGCCATAGCGGTAACCGCTTGCATGTGTCAGCGATACGATATGCTTTGAAATAGCCTGATTATTAAATGGCTCCCTGAAATTACTGCCATAACGCCAACTGATCGAATTGTTACTCCAGTCAAGTGCCATAGCCGGGGTGCTGCAATAACCCAGCAAGACTATCGACACTATCTTCCATACTGACAGCCGACGATTCATGCTGCTTGCCCGTAACATAATATTTCCAATTCCAAACTTTCATAAAGCAATGGTTTCCGATCGCCCCCAGGCCCGAGCCGATCAATCAATCCGTGTAGCCGTTTTTTTAAATAACGGGTAAAAATTGCGATCGAGTTTGAGCATGTGCTGGGACACCACATCGTCTGCAATAAAGTTTACCAACTCACCTATCGTGACATGCCCGGCACGCGCCTCATCGCGCAGTTGCAACGCCCGTTTTATCAATAACTGATGGGCAGCGCCGTGTCCATTCAAATCGTTGTAATGATGTTGCGCCAGTATGGCTTCCTCATCGGCAAAATGTTGAGCCACATGTGTGATCAGCTTATCCATATCTGCGGCAAATCGTTCGGGTTCCTTATCACGAATAAAAGCTGATTCAATCAACGCATTGGCAAGTTCAAACAACTGGCGGTGTTCACGATCTATGGTAGCCTCACCGCAATCATAGGATTCGTGCCAATTCAGACGCAATATCGTCGTATCCTGCCTGACTTCAGGCGCATCACTCCGACCTTGCCACTGAAGCACCACCCGGTTGCGCCCCGCTTCTTTCGCCTGATACATCGCCATGTCAGTTATTTTTAGAATATCCTGCTGGCTGGTCTCGTGCCCGATAAATAACGCCACACCGATACTCGATGTACAAAGATGCTCTACTTTGCTATCCGGCTGCCCCTCCTGCGCTATCGTCAATTGATAGGGTTCAGCCAGTGCAATACGAATTTTTTCCGCAATGGTCGCAGCTTGTGTGGCTGATTCGGCCTGACTTCCATCCAGCTTGTTAAGAATTACCACAAATTCATCACCGCCAAAACGCGATACGGTATCCGTTTCCCGAACACAGGCAACGATGCGACGAGCAGCTTCGATCAACAACAAATCCCCTACCGAATGCCCATAGGTATCATTGAGCGGCTTGAAGTTATCCAAATCCAAAAACATCACCGCGCCATAAAATCCGCTACGCTTGCTGGCCGCCATCGCCTGCTTCAACCTGTCGTTAAGCAGGCGACGATTGGGAAGTTGAGTTAATGCGTCAAAGTAAGCCAGGTTGTGAATTTGTGCTTCCGATGCCTTACGCAGAGTAATGTCATTAAGCGTTGCAACATAGTGGGTAATTTCCCCGCCCTCTCCTTTCACAGCCGTGATCGTTTGCTGCTCGGGATAAACCTCTCCACTCTTGCGCCGATTCCATATTTCTCCCTGCCAAACTCCGGTTCGGGCAATGCGATCCCACATCGCCGCATAGAAAGCCTTGTCATGATGTCCCGATTTAAGCACCCGCGGTGTCTGTCCGATTACCTCTTCCGCCGTATAACCGGTAATCTCGGTAAAGGCGTGATTAACCTTGAGGATTACCGTATTCGGATCGGTAATGAACATGCCTTCCTGCGACTCGAAGGCAATAGCGGCTACACGAAGTTCCGCCTCGGTCTGCTTACGCTCGGTGATATCGCGGACAAAACCGGTGACCCCCAGCACATTCCCGTTTTCATCTATGACCGGAGTTCGGAACGTTTCCAGCCAGCGCATCCTGCCCTCTTCCTGTAAGGATTCCTCGACACGTTTCTGCTGACGATGGGAGATCACCTCAATATCAGAAGCACGACGTTTTTCCGCCAATTTCTTCGAACAAAAATCGAAATCAGTCTTGCCGATGATCTGGGCAATATCCTGCCGCTTTACATATCGAGCATAGGACTTATTAACCCGGATATAGCGACCTTCTGCATCCTTCAACCAGGCCATGTAGGGTGAGTTGTCCAATATCGCGCGCATGCTGACATCGCTCTTGCGCAGACGTTGATTGAAAGCCGCCAGCTCGTCGGCAAATTTATGCAATTGCTGACGATCAAACTCCATTTCATCCTGCAACTGCACTACTCGCTGCCCGGCGCGTAATCTTGCCAGCAGCAACTTGTGGCTGATCGGCTTGGTCATATAATCATTGGCACCGGCCTCAAAAGCTTCCACCAGCTTTTCTCCTCCTTCCTGCGCCGTCATAATAAATACGTAAATATTGCGCCAGGCTTTGTTCTGCCGAAGTGCCTTACAAAACTCGATACCGTCCATCTCCGGCATCATCCAGTCGGTGATAATAAGCTGAGGCTTAAAGTTAGCTATCTTCTCCAAGCCCTCTACACCGTTGCCTGCCGTCTCCACGGTATGACCGGCCCTTTCCAGTAACCTTGTCAACAGCAGTCGTATCCCCCTGTCGTCATCGACCAGCAGAATACGTAATTTGTAAGCGGTAGCCGAATGCTCTTGTACTTCCTCACCCGCATCCAGCATGCCCGGCGCAAGGGGAATCGCTTCCAGCAATGTCGCAAACGGCGGCAATTCCAGTGTACGAATACCGCATAGACGGCTCCACTCATGCCACTCATGTACCGACTTATCACCCACCCTGGCCAGCGTTTCCATTTCAATACCCAGCCGGGTTGCGATCAGTATCAATCTCGGCACCATTTTGCGCCGGTTCTGTTCTCGGGTTGTACACACCCGTGAGAACATATCCGCAATATGCAGCATATTCACCAGATGCCAGTTCCGGCTACGTTCAGTAAAGCCGGAACGCTTCGGATCCTCGTGATGTCTGGCCACATTCTGAAACACCTGTGGCATCCCCCATTCCGCCAGCATCGTTTGCGTTAACTGGTTATGATCGAAGCCGAACTCATCCAGTTCAAGTTGGCACAGATTGGAATCCGTACTCTGTGCGGCTGCAGCCAATACACGCGCATATTCCAAAGGATAGGTTGCTGCCAGCGCCAGTGAACCGATTTGCCCGAGCAAACCAAGCATGAATATCTCTTCGGCAGAACCGATTCCGCTGTTCAAGACCAGATTTTGGGCGGTTATGCCCGTCAATAATGAACGTGTCCAGAAATTCTGATAATCAAATCCGGCACAAGGGCCACTGCGATTATGCTCGATTAACGACAACCCCAGCGCCAACTGTCGCACCGTATTCATACCCAGTACCGCTACGGCATCCACTACCGATGCAATGGGACGCGTTTGATAAGCCACCAGCGCATTGGCTGCCTTGATCAGATGACCAGACAACACCGGATCAGCCTTTATCGCATAAGCAATCTGCTGATTCGTCACATCGTCACTCTGTGTAAGCTGAATGACCTGCAACGCTACCCCCTTGGGAGAGGGTAACTTATCGCTTGCAATGACTTCATCGAGTCTGGAATGGCTGGTCATGCTAATTTTTCCTCTACTTAATCACCACACATCGCAAACACGATAGACAAATCATCATGTGCGGCTCCACCTTGAAGATGCGCCTCAAGAGCGGTATGAATATCGTCAAAGATACTGACTGGCTGTGAATGCTGGAGAATTTGCTCAAGCTTTTCTTCACCGAAATATTCACCATCCTGATTCTCGGCCTCGGTCAGACCATCCGTACAGAGGAATAAGGTTCCCGGCTGCACCTGAAGCACTTCAACATCCGAATCAAATGCCTCGTGGTCGTTATCAACCAGCCCCAAGGGAAGATGCAACGAAGGAAACCTGTGCAACTCGCCATTCTGTTGAACGTAAACGGCAAAAGGAATACCTCCGTTCCAAATCTCAATGGTAGAACCATCACGGGTAATACGCGCCACCACGGCGGCAATGAAGCGTCCGGTCACGGCAATATCTCGCATGGTCTGATTCATTTCCCGAACAATATCACTGGTCGGAAATCCTCTTTTTACCATGCTGTAAAATACCCGGCTGATGGGAAGCAAAAAGAGCGCAGCCTGCAGACCATGACCCGTCACATCAGCCAGCAAAACATGTAAATCCCCATTATCCTCGCGTGCTGCCGCAATAATATCACCGCTAAAATGACGCGCCGGGCGCTGAAAAAAACGAATCTGCGGATCGCGCAAGCCATCCGAACGCATGATATGCGCCATGATGGAGTTGGCGACAGCCATATCATCCATGTCACTTTCATACAGTTTCAGCAGTTCCTGATTCTTACGTTCCACTTCACGCTTGTAGAAAAGCGCACTGGCACAACGGCTAAGGGTTTCCATCAACAACTCAGTGCGTATCGGCTTGATGACATAGCCGTCTATACCTATTCCGATAGCCTGAAGCAGATGATCCGTTTCATTGCTGGCTGTTGCAAGAATAACCGGCGTATCCCGGTTGATTTTCTTGATTTCAGCCGCCATGGCCAACCCATCCATTTCCGGCATTTTCAGATCGGATACGACCAGATCGGGCTGGTGCGAAATGTAAAATTCCAACCCCTGACATCCATTCTCGGCCTCCAGCACTTCACCGACAATACGACGTAGCTTTTTTACCATGAGCTGACGGATATCCGCATCATCTTCAACATAAAGAATGCGCATACCTTTCAGCATATTTTGATCGGAAGTCATTCAGCGACAACCTCAACCCGATTTATGAAATCATCTAACTCATCAATCACAGTAACGATAGATTTCATATCACTCGCTTTGGTAAAGGATTCAAGACGGGCACCAATTTCAGAAATTCGATCCAGTCCATATCCGCCACCACTACCTTTAAGTTTATGCCCGTATCCGCGCAGTGTTTCAAAATCACCTTGCGAAACCGCGTCACGCAACAGTGGTAACTCTTCACGACGACTCTCCAAATAATCCGGAATAAGTTCGAGTATGTCTTCATCATCAATATAAATTGTTATTTTTTCATTATTCATATTTGTGTTCCTCTAAATTAATCATGTAATTTTAATTGACCGGATTGCCGGATGGAATTCAACACTTCCAGCAACACCTTCTTCTTGATCGGCTTGGTCAGATGCCCATTACATCCTGCATCCATGCTGCGCTGTTCGTCTTCCTTGAGCGCATGAGCCGTCAACGCAATAATTATGGTCGGCGCACGCCCTTCTTCCTTCTCGATGCGACGAATTTCAGTAGTGGCCTCGTAGCCATCCATATTGGGCATTTGTACATCCATCAATACTACGTCATATCGTCTGGTACGGAATTTCTGCAACGCAATCAGGCCATCTGCGGCAACATCCAACCGATGGGAGGTCTTCTTGAAAAAGGTCTCAATCAATAACACATTGTCCGGATTATCTTCGGCCAGCAGTATAGTCATCCCGGCAGCAGCATCCTGCATGTCCAACTGACTCACTATGGTCTTGGGAGCTGCCCGTGCCATCTGCTGCAACTCACGACCGATGGACTGAATCAATTCATGCCGTTTGATCGGTTTGAGCAAAAAAGTGAGTGCCAGATCTTTGGCTCGCTGTCGTTGTTGCAACGTGTCCGCAGAAGAAAGCAGCATAATCCTGAGATTTTCAAATGCAGGTTCGGCACGAATATGGACGCTCAAATCAATACCGCCCACCTCGGGCATTTGACAATCCAATAATGCCAGCGTAAAGGGTTTTCCATCCACGGCGGCCCGTTCCAGTAAAGCCAGTGCTTGCACAGCCGAATCCGCCTCTGCAACATCAGCCCCCAATGGCTCCAAATATTTGCGGACAATAATCCGGTTGATCCCGTAATCGTCCACCACCAAAATCTTGGCACTGCGCAAATCCACAGGAGCACTGATACTTTGTGCTTGCAGGGCTTGCGGCAGGTGGGCGGTAAAGTGAAAAGTGGAACCGTAACCTTCTCTGCTGTCTACGCCTATCTCTCCATCCATCAGCTTGACTAAACGACGTGTGATACTTAATCCCAGCCCGGTCCCTCCGAACCGACGGGTAACACTGCTATCCGCCTGGGAAAATGCCTCAAATATCGCCGCCTGTTTTTCAGCAGGAATGCCGATACCTGTATCGGAAACCGAAAACCGCAACATTGCAGGATGCCCTTCGACAGGGTAGACAAAAATCACAATAGCGCCCTTGCTCGAAAACTTGATCGCATTGCCGACCAGATTCGTCAAACATTGCTTGAGACGCTTTACATCGCCGTGAACAAAATCAGGTGTGCCATGCCCGATATCCAGAGCGAGCTCCAATCCCCGGTCACGGGCACGCATCGCATGCAAATCAACCAGTTCACCCAAAGCCTGTTCAAGAGAAAAGTCCGACTTATCCAGTTCAAGTTGTCCCGCTTCGATTTTCGACATATCGAGTATGTCATTGATCAGTTCTAACAGGTTGTTTCCTGCATTCTGAAATATTCCGACATAACGACGCTGCTCATCATTCAACTCAGTTTCCGAAAGAATATCGGCCATTCCCAGTATGGCGTTCATTGGTGTACGTATCTCATGACTCATGTTAGCCAGAAATTCGCTCTTCGCCTGACTGGCTGCTTCGGCATTAACCTTGGCCTGCTGAAGAGCTAATTCTGCCCGCCGACTTTCCGTAATATCTTCGACGATAGACCAAATGTACTTCTGTCCATTTCGGCCCGTCATCGTGACTCCATTCAGCCGCAAGGGAATCAAACTTCCATCCTTGCGCAAATACTCCTTCTCGTAAGGGCCATATCTCCCTGTACTAGCAAGTGATTCCAGTTGTCTTGCCTCATCCGCTTCAAATCTTCTCGGGGTCAATGTCCAATAGTCGAGTCGCTTTAGCTCATCCTCGGAATAACCTGTAATTCGCCGAAAAGACGCATTGAACTCAATATAATTACCATTCAGATCAGTCAGCGCGATACCCAAAGGTGACAACTCGAATAATCCACGCAGCTTTTCCGTCGTTTCATTCAAAGCATCTTCCGCCTGTTTACGCTCGGTCGTATCGAAAAAGGTAATCACCGCGCCCTTGTTATCATCTAACATGATCGGGCGAGACCAGTAATCGACCATAAAAAAACTGCCGTCCTTACGCCAGAAGACTTCATCACTGACATGTACTTCCGTACGAAGTCTCATGCAACAATACAAACGACAGTCTGCAACCGGATAATTCGATCCATCCACACGCGTATGATGAATCAACCCATGCATATTCCTACCCAACAATTCGCTTTCGTCCTGATAACCAAGCATGGCTAATCCGGCAGAATTAATGAAGGTGCAATTTCCCTGTTCATTTACTCCGTAGATACCCTCGGCAACCGAATTCAGCAACATCTCTATTCGAGCCGAGCCTTCTCGCAATTCACGTGTCATCGTTTTGGCTATGCCAACGGCTCTGGTTCGCCCCATTGCTAACTGCCATACCAGCAAAGACAGCAGTAAGGTGATCAAAAGCCCACTCAAGCGGATTAAAGTAACGCGATCAGTGTTAATGTTCGCCTCAAATTCAGGGAGGGAATGCAACTTGACAACCCAATTATGATCCTGAAGGTTGATTGAACGCTCAAAATGGAATAAGGGAAAACCACCACGATTCAAGTCAGGCATACTGTCATACATCAGCGCCTCTTCCGTCACATGATTACCATCGTATATTTCAAGATCGAGATTACTTACCTGAGTGCCCAGTATTCCCTGCATCAGATCATCAGTTCGAAATACGACAGAAACCCAGCCTATCAAATTGGCACGGCGTTCAAGCAAAGTTTCATGCCGATAACCGTTACGATATACAGGTAGATATATAAGAAACCCAGTCTGTTTGCTTTGAGTTTCTTCCTGTACCAGTCTAAGCTTGCCAGACATAATCGGCTTATCAAGGTCGCGCGCCAATTCCATAGCAGAACGCCGCACGGTTTCAGAATAAATGTCATAGCCGAAGGCGCGTAGATTTCGTTCAGAAAACGGTTCAAGATAGACAATCGGCGCATAGAGAGATCTCTCTCCCTTCGGCCACATTTGGTAGGTGGAAAAACCCTCGTTTTGAATCGACTCGATATGACGAGATTTCTCACCCAATGGAACGGCAGGTGAAAAACCTACACCCTGTATACCCGGATAACGTGATGGCAATTCCATAGCCGCCACATAATCGCGGAATTCATTGCGTTCTACACTTGTTGACGCGCTATACAACCCCCTCACACCTAGCAGGACTTGCTCATAGGTTGCCATACGCTGCTCAATTTCCAGCACGATCTCGTTAGCAGCGTAATCAAACTGACTTTGTTGATCCTTGCGCGCCTGAATAAAAGCACTCTGCTGCAAGAAATATATAATGACAAAGCCTATTGACAACGTAAGCCCGACAGGAATTACAACAGTACGTAAACGATTTTGCCTAAGCTCGCGCGGCTCAGAAGCAACAACCATAATCAGTGGCACCATCACCACAACACCTAGTAAATCGCCAAACCACCAGGCTGCCCAGTTAGACAGAAAGCTGGCAGTATCAACAATACCTAACAACAGCAAACCACTTACAGAAAGAGATGAACTGACCAAACAAGTAAACGCCGACAGCAGCAGAAAAAGTCTTGAATTTGCTGTGTGGTTGAATGAAAGCGGAGAACCGATAAAGTGACGTAAACCCCATCCGCCGATAGCCGCTTGCAACATCGAAGCAACTGCAATGAGCGTTGCCACCTCAACTCGCATCACGTCAATTTGATTATGAGCCGAGTAACCTACCCAAATATTTAGAAGCAACGAACCAAAAAAAATCCAGGGAAGTGTTTTTTTTCCGCCAATTAATACCGCTGCAATAGCAATTCCAGCCGGAGGAAATATCGGGGAAGCATAACCCGGAGACAAGGCCAGCATCAGGGCCAGTTTGCCACTTATCACATAAGCAATAGCTATAAGCAAATACACCATTGCACCCATTCCCCCCACACTGCCATTATTTACGCACCTAATACATAGCGTAATATTATTATATTGTGGAATTGTACTTGTTTAACAGCCAAAAAACCCTCGCAAACTGTCAATTTTTTGTAACTATATAAATTGAATAGGTTCTGAAACAAATATTAGATTCGCGTATTTACCTTGCCACCAGACAAAAAAGTATGACCTTCCGTCAGGGCGATGCAACGGATTAACGAATTACAGCCGATCAAATCAACTTCATAAAATCAGTTATCTGGCAAGGTGGGACGGGTGGACGCAAAATATATTGTGTTTGGTGTCGTCGAAAGACCTGCACGACTGTTGACGTGCAGGTCTTTTCACTGCGTTGTATCCGTCCTACCATCCCACCTGTTCAAATGAAGCAGTTTATGCAGCAGGTTTGATGGGCAGAAGCTCGTCGATACGCCGCATGGTCCAGACGGGAAGTTTTTCCAGCGTATCTTTCAGCCATGCGGACGGCTCGATGCC
>JBBRAJ010000029.1:0-40625 GCA_038206935.1 Burkholderiales bacterium | reverse complement strand
CCCTTTGCGATGCAATCGTACGACTTGCTTACGCCGCTCGTGCAATTGCTCCAAAGTTTGATTTCTTGCATCTTCTTTATCCATGCGTATCTGACAAATTTCAGACATAAAGTTCAAACTTTATCGTGCCGTATCTATAAGATTGAAATCCCTTCCAATATCAACAGTGGCCTTAATTAAATTGGAGTTCTGTAAAGTCTCTAAATTGGCTGTGACCTTATCAATCGTTTTGCTGGCACCTTCAAAATCTCTCCAATTTACATTCCAAATGCTACCGACTGGTAAATCGCTTGCTTTAATTTGGCTATTTGCAGGCCTTGGAATTGTAGTCATGGTGCATTTAGCACCAAGCTTGTCAAGAGCAAATCTACCAATGCCTTTTGCCCCAGACTTTATTCGTTTAGAGTCCGTCCGATAATCATTCAGCTTGTTATCTGTGCCAATAGTCATCCAGTGATTAAGAATTGTCTCTTTAGACATTCCATCACCAACATCAATAATGTACAAATCCGTTAACTTCTTAAGCCGCTTTTCATAAGCATTTAAATAGCGTTGAGATGTGGAGGGCTTTAACAAAAAATGATCATTTTTTTGAACATATAATTTATTAAAATATAAAGGGTTGATTCCTTCATCAACCATTCTCTTTTTCTGTGCAGAAGTAATGGTTTTGTGAACTATAGAAAGCGCATTATCAATATAGATAATGCAAAAGTGACTATCCGCGTCATAACAGTTTTTGACTAGCTCGATAATAGCGCCTTTTGAGTTGGCGATATTTTCTCTGCCAATGAGCATCGCTGCACGAGCTGATACATTAAACGGGATTTGTGTCATGAATTTTTTGTCTCGTTGTAGAGAGTTCCCTTCAGACATAGCCGTCTGAGGCGAAGATTGTATGTAAGGCTTGATGATACTGCAATTATTATTGTTCGCAGTATTGCAGGAGCAGCGGAATTAAATCGGCGTGGTAAGCCTTAATATTATTTGATGTAATATCCCACATGCCATACAAGGTTGACGTGGCGGAGCGAATGCCCTAAATTGCGTGTTCAAATTTATCAACCTTTAGGAGATTAACATGGCAGTTCTCGTTGGCCAGGCAGCGCCTGACTTTAATGCAGTAGCGGTAATGGGCAATAATGAAATTAATGAGTCGTTCAATTTCAAGAATCATATCGCCGGCAAGGCAGCAGTTTTGTTCTTTTATCCGCTCGACTTTACCTTTGTTTGCCCTTCCGAATTGATCGCTTTCGATCATCGCCTGGCTGATTTCACTAGCCGTGGCGTGGAAGTGATCGGTGTTTCGATAGATTCACAATTTACCCATCTGGCCTGGAAAAATACACCGGTTAATAACGGCGGTATCGGTCAGGTTGGTTATCCACTGGTTGCAGACATCAAGCATGAAATCTGCAAGGCTTATGATGTGGAAGCGGCGGGCGGCGTTGCGTTCCGTGGCTCGTTCCTGATTGATGCGGCCGGTGTGGTGCGTCATCAAGTGGTGAATGACCTACCATTGGGTCGCAATATCGACGAAATGCTGCGCATGGTTGATGCATTGCAATTCCACGAAGCGCACGGCGAAGTTTGCCCGGCTGGTTGGAACAAGGGCAAGGCTGGCATGAATGCAACGACTGAAGGTGTTGCGAAGTATCTGGCTGACCACGCCAGTGAACTGTAAGTTCTACTGCTATCAATAGAAAAAGGCCGCCGTTCAGGTGGCCTTTTTTATTACAGGGCTGATAAAATTCGCCGCATTATTTTTGCCTGAGTGTTCGTCATGCTGATTACCTTTGTCGTTCTTTATCTGCTGCTGTCCATAGGTATTGGTATTTATGCCTCGACGCGCGTTCATAATTCCCGCGATTACGTGGTTGCAGGGCGTAACCTGCCGTTGCCGGTGGTCACTGCTACGGTATTTGCGACCTGGTTTGGCGCGGAAACGGTATTGGGGATACCCGCCACCTTTGTAACGGAAGGATTGCGCGGCGTGGTGGCCGACCCGTTTGGCGCGAGTATGTGTCTGGTCATTGCCGGTCTGTTTTTTGCCGGGCGCTTGTACCGGATGAATTTGCTGACTATCGGCGATTATTACCGGGCACGCTACAACCATACGGTTGAATTGATCATGACGGTATGCATCCTGATTTCCTATCTCGGCTGGGTTTCGGCACAGGTTACTGCGCTGGGGCTGGTATTCAATATGGTTACGGATGGTGCGATAGCGCAATCTACCGGCATGGTGATCGGCACGGCGATTGTGTTGGGCTATACGCTGTTCGGCGGGATGTGGTCGGTTGCGTTGCTGGATTTTGTGCAAATGACGGTCATCATGGCGGGGCTGTTGCTGATCGCGGTACTGGTCAGTGGCGAGGCGGGGGGCGCGGGGCATGTCATCAGTCATGCGCAGGCGTCAGGTAAGATGCAATTGTTTCCAGAGGGGGGGTATGAGGTGTGGCTGCCCTTTATTGGCGCGGCCTTGACGATGATGCTGGGTTCGATTCCGCAGCAGGATGTGTTTCAGCGCATGACCTCGGCCAAGAATGAAAATATTGCGGTCAGCGGCTCGGTATTGGGCGGCGTGCTGTATTTTGCGTTTGCGTTTGTGCCGATTTTTCTGGTGTATGCGGCTACATTGATTGATCCCAAGGTGTACGGCGATATGATCGTAGCCGATTCGCAGATGGTATTGCCCAGCCTGATCTTGCAGCACACGCCGCTGTTTGCGCAGGTGCTGTTTTTCGGTGCGTTGCTTTCGGCCATCATGAGTACCGCCTCTGCGACCTTGTTGGCTCCGTCGGTCATGTTCACCGAAAATATCCTCAAGCACTTTGCACTCAAGCATATGAGCGATCAGCAAATGCTGCGTACCATGCGCATCATCGTGTTGACGTTCGGCGGAATTGTGCTGTGGTTTGCGCTGGATTCCAATGAGAGCATTTTCCATATGGTAGAGAACGCTTACAAGGTAACGATGGTCGGTGCATTTGTGCCGCTGGCGTTCGGGCTATACTGGAAGCGTGCTAATAATCAGGGGGCGATGTTGTCGATCATTTTGGGTATCGGGTCATGGCTGTTGATGGAGAAATTCTATACCGGTGAAATCTGGCCCCCGCAACTGGTTGGTTTGATGTTCAGCGTGACGGGTATGTTTATCGGTTCGTTGTTGCCCAATGTCATACGAAGGCGTCATGGCGCGCATGCAAAGTCATAGACTGCGAGTGTCATCATCCTGTCATAAATTATTCATATCATTGCAATTACATAGCTAAACTTGTACTGAGACCGAGGACGGATGATGAGTGCGAAAATATTAATAGTAGAAGATGAACCAGCCATACAGGAATTGCTGGTATTTAACGTCACTCAGGCCGGTTTTCAGGCATTGCGTGCAGACGATGCCGAGATTGCGTGGCAGCAGATACACGAGCAGATACCCGATTTGATTTTGCTGGACTGGATGTTGCCCAGTACCAGCGGTGTGGTGCTTGCCAAACAGTTGCGCAATGATGCCCGTACCCGGGAGATTCCGATTATCATGTTGACAGCACGCGGTGATGAACGTGATAAGGTGTTGGGTCTGGAGTCGGGTGCGGATGATTACATCACCAAGCCGTTCTCACCACGTGAATTGATGGCGCGGATTCGTGCCGTGATGCGGCGCCACATTCCGGTGTTATCCAATGACAAGGTGTCGGCAGGCGGACTGGAACTATCACCCGATACTCATCGTGTGACAGCGAAAGGGCAGTCGATTGAATTGGGACCGACTGAATTTCGCTTGTTGCATTTTTTTATGACCCATGCAGAACGGGTGTATAGCCGTACGCAGTTGCTTGATCAGGTATGGGGAACACAGGTGTTCGTCGAAGAGCGTACGGTCGATGTGCATATACGTCGTCTGCGTGCTTCGCTGGAAGCGTCGGGATTGGATGCACTGATTCAAACTGTACGCGGTAGTGGTTATCGCTTCTCCCTTAATTAAATGGGAGCTCTTAGGGGGTAGGTTTTGCAGGATTTTTGTTTTCGGGTAAGTTTGCCGATAGTCGTCAGTGCATTGATGGCGTTGTTGCTATGGATACTGTTTTCTCCCGTTGTTGCTTTGTCTTTCATGTTGCTGGTTATGTTTGTCGTGATGGTGCGCCATGCCCGGCAGTTGTACAAGCTCGGCGAGTGGCTCAAGGATGCGCGTACCGAAACTATCCCTGATGCAGAGGGTATCTGGGATGAAGTATTTTCCAGGTTGTACCGGATGGTGAAGCAGCACAAGCAAACAAAATTGGAATTGGCAGCCGAGTTGCAGCATATCGAACAAGCTACCGCCGCATTGCCGGAAGGGGTGGCGATTCTTAATGAGAACAATCGCATCGAGTGGTTTAATCCGCTTTCTGAACAGCATTTCGGATTGAATCCCCAATGCGACATCATGCAGGACATTTCCTATCTGGTTCGCCAGCCTGAATTCATTACCTATTTGCACGGCAGTAACTTTAGTATGCCATTGGTGATGAAGCCTGCCCGCCATGAGGACATGGTGTTATCCATCAAGCTTATCCCCTACGGCGGTGACAAGCGTTTGCTGATTAGCCGTGACATAACGCAGATGGAGCGCATCGAAACCATGCGTCGCGATTTTGTCGCGAATGTATCCCATGAGTTGCGGACACCGTTGACGGTGGTAAACGGGTTTGTCGAGAATCTTCAGGATATGCCGGACCTGAGTCATGACAAGATCCGTCACGCATTACAACTGATGGCGGAACAGACGCGGCGCATGGACAGTTTGGTGTCGGATCTGTTGACCTTGTCGCGACTGGAGAATGACCAAAGCCCGTTACGGGAAGAGGTCGTCGATATGGAGTATTTGCTGGATGGTGTATATCGCGATGGTCAGGTACTGAGTAGCGGGCGTCATCAGTACAGTCTGGAGATGCGTGGCCCGGAAAAGATTTTTGGGAATCTGGACGAATTACGCAGTGCGTTTATTAATCTGGTTAGTAATGCGGTGCGCTATAGCCCGAATGGGGGGGCGATCAAATTGATTTGGGAGATGCGTTCCGGTCAGCCGTGTTTTTCGGTACATGACAGTGGCATCGGTATCGACGAACAGCACATACCCCGCTTGACGGAGCGGTTCTATCGCGTGGATCGTAGTCGTTCACGTGAGACGGGGGGAACCGGCCTGGGCCTGGCGATAGTAAAACATATCGCGTTACGCCATCAGATCAGGTTGGATATTACAAGCAAAAAGGGGGGCGGCAGTACCTTTACGCTGGTGTTCCCCGTTAGTCGTATTGTAGAGACAAAGTGAGTTTATAGCGTTGCAGGCAAAAGCCGGCTCGTAATTTAAAGTATATTGAAACTGACGCGCTCATAATCCATGCCGCGTTCCACGCTGAATCCCAACTGGACGTTTGCTGTAGTTCCGGTTTGAAACTGAACTTCGATGACGCGGTCTGCCAAAAACCAGTCGCGAGGAAGAATAAGGCTGGCGGGGGTCTTAAGTGCGGGAAGAGGGGGAAGAAAAAAAGCGGGTGCAAATTTATCAGGTGCGGTTTGATGGATAGTTGAACCTTTAACCAGGACGGGTTCCGGTAGTCCGGGCAGATAGCGTATGCCAATTTGCAATTCTCCATGCAAGGAGACATTAGCCCAGGCTGTTGTTCCCAGCATAAATGATTGGGCATCGCTGGGACGTAGCGCAATCAGTTGTTTGTAATTGAGTCTCCCACCCATCCTGTCGGCACGAGTCAGGCGTGCTCCCATGATGCTTTCGTTATCCATTTTCCAGTTTTCCAGCGGATAGCCCATTTCCACCAGTTCATGGTTCTTGGCTTCTTTTAGAGAGTGCCCGAATGTTTCAATTTGCTTGCGTGTCAGCGTGTCGATTTTGGCATTTTTATCGGGCTGTTTGAAAGGCTTGCCTGACAGATGCGCATAGATACCTTCCGGTCTGTAGCAAAGCTCGGCATGCTGGGCAATGGGTTTCCGTTCGCCGGTGCGTTTGTGGAAGTTTTCGCACCAGCATTGATGCAGAAAAACTAGAAAATCAATACAGGCCCCGCTGTCAAACTGTTCACCCAGCCCGACTTGTCTGGATGTCTGGCCTTGTTGCAGAAGTATGGTTTTTACCCGTAATAACTTGCTTAACGGCACCATAGCCAGATAGCGCATCGAGCCGGTATGCTTAAGCCATTCGACACGCTGTAATCCCTGTGTGCTGGACAGGTCGGCAGCAAGTGGCTGCGCATCATTTTTGCTGGCGTTAAGGCTTTTTTCGATGGTGACGTTATTGCTCCACAACGAAAGCCAGCGATCCAGTTGTTGCAATTGCCAGCGGGTTAATTCGGCGGGGCGTGCAAAGCAGGCCAGCAGGGTTTTTACATAGCTGTTGCTGCAACTGCTGCGAGTTTGCTGGGTACTCAATGGGTCGGGCACGTCTATTTGATGTAATCCCTTGTCTTCGGCAAAAGCATAGAGCTCATGTAGATGTTGCCAGAGCTTGATGTCGAATTCGTAGCCGGTGCGCAGATGTTCGAATATGACTAGACCACAGTAGGACAGGCAGCGCTGGCATAACAGTGCGCCGTGTTTTGCAAGTTGCTTGTCGCCCGCCAGGTACGCCTGCAACCCGCGTTGATAGCCTTGTACCATTGCTTGCCAGAGATTCACAATGGCGTTGAATACGGCATGTTCGCTCTCATTGAGCGGAAGCGGTTTAGCTATCAGCTTTTTTGCAAAGTCATCCTGTATGTAACCGACTGTTTCACGTAGTAGTTCAAGAATTTTCAGGCGTTCCAGCCCTTGCATCGGATAACGGTTGATTTCTTTAATCTGAGATAGCAACAGGTTGTGTGCCTGTTGTAAATTGGTGAGTTGTAACTGTCCCAGCCATTGTGTACATCCGACCGCGTCCTTGAAAATCGGAGCGGCACGGTCATCAGTAGGTTCAAGGGGCAGAGTTAGCATGTTTGGTACTTGGTTCGAGATATACACTTTCTACGAGAGCGGCGATCTAGTCAAGAGGAAGAACAGTTTTCGCTTCTTCGTTCCCTGTTTTCAGTTCCCTGTTTCCTGTTCCTTGTTCGGGGGGGCGGCGCTACCGAACGCCAAACTGGCCCCCCAAGCTGAGACCGGAATTTCATAAAAGAACTCTTTCGATTCCCCCATTGTTTGCTTTGCTGATGTAATCCGCCAACCAATTTTCACCTAGTAAATGTCGAGCCATTTCGACGACAATATAGTCCGATGTGGTGTTGCTGTCCTCGTTGTAGCGCGATAGCCCTTGTTCACAGGCCGGACAGGAAGTCAGTATCTTGATGTCACCGGTATACCCATCGCCACGCAACGCATTAGCACCCTTGCGCATTTCCTCTTCCTTGCGGAAACGTACCTGTGTGGCGATATGTGGTTGTGATACGCCAAATGTTCCGGACTCGCCGCAGCAACGTTCATTAAGCGGCACGGCCATGCCCATCAATTCATTTACGACCTTGGTAGGCTGGTAGGTTTTCATGGGTGAGTGGCAGGGATCGTGATACATGTAACGTGTGCCCTCGATACCCTCCAGTTTTACACCCTTTTCCAGCAGATACTCGTGTATATCCAGCAGGCGACAGTCGGGGAAAATTTTGTCGAACTGGTATTTCAATAATTGATCCATGCAGGTTCCGCAGGAAACGATCACTGTCTTTATATCGAGATAATTCAGTGTGTTTGCGACACGATGAAACAGCACGCGATTGTCGGTGGTGATCTGGCTGGCACGGTCACTCTGGCCCGACGCATTCTGCGGATAGCCACAGCACAGGTAGCCGGGAGGTAATACCGTAATCGCACCGGTTTCGTACAGCATGGCTTGTGTTGCCAGCCCGACTTGACCGAACAGGCGTTCCGAGCCGCAACCGGGAAAATAGAAAACGGCTTCGGCATCTTCGCCGGAACGCTGCGGATTGCGTATGATCGGTATTACGCTATTGTCCTCAATATCAAGCAATGCACGGGACGTTTTTTTCGGCAAATTGCCGGGCATTGGTTTGTTAATGAAATGGATTACGTGAGATGTAAGGGGCGGTTTTCCTACCGTTGCGGGCGGGTGTGCCAATTGCTTCCTGAATAGTCCCAGACTCTTGCCGATGCGATGGCCCAGACGCTGTGCCTGATAAGCCCATTCGATCATGACCTTGCGCATCAGCTTGATGGTCAGTGGGTCGGTGGTGTTCAGATACAGCATGGAACTGGTGGTGATCGGATTGAATTTCTTCTTGCCGTGTTTCCGCAGGAAATTGCGCATTGCCATTGAGACATCGCCGAAGTCGATGTTTACAGGACACGGGTTCAAGCATTTGTGGCATACCGTGCAGTGGTCGGCGACATCGTTGAATTCGTCAAAGTGTTGTATGGAAACGCCGCGTCGTGTCTGCTCCTCGTATAAAAAGGCTTCAACCAGCAAGGAGGTGGCAAGAATTTTGTTGCGTGGCGAATACAGCAGGTTGGCGCGTGGCACGTGGGTGCTGCATACCGGTTTACATTTGCCGCAACGCAGGCAGTCCTTGATCGAGTCGGAAATGTCGCCCAGTTCACTTTTTTCCAGAATCAGGCTTTCCAATTCCATCAGGTTAAAACTGGGGGTGTAGGCGCGATCCAGATTGCTGCCGGCAAGTAGCTTGCCTTTATTGAATCGCCCCTCAGGATCGACCCGTTGCTTGTACTCGGTAAATGCGCTGATTTCTTCCGGTTCGAGGAAGTCGAATTTGGTAATGCCGATGCCATGTTCGCCGGATATGACGCCGCCCAGATCCTTGGCCAGATACATGATGCGATCCACGGCCGTATTGGCCTGACGTAACATCTCGTAGTCATCCGAATTGACCGGGATATTGGTATGTACATTGCCGTCACCGGCATGCATGTGTAACGCAACGAAAACACGGCTTTTCAGTACCTGTTGATGGATCGTATTACATTGGTCAAGGATGGGCTGGTAAGTGTTGCCGCTGAAAATATGTTGTAGTGATTCGCGTATCTCGCGTTTCCAGGAGGCGCGAATGGAGTGATCCTGAAGCACTTCGAAGATGGTTTTTTCTGCGGGAAGGACGGTGTTCGGTTCCAATGCTGCAAATTCTAATATGGATTTATCCAGATTGTCTTTCAGCCATTCCCAGCGTTTGCGGACATCGATCAGTAGTTGTCGTGCTTCCTGCGGTCGATTTCCCAGCAGTTCGTCATCGCCCAGTTGCTTGTCGTCCTGATAATAAAGCGGTAGTTCGCCGTTAAAGAATTCATCCAGCGCATCCAGCAGTTTGATCTTGTTGTGCAGCGACAATTCGATATTAATGCGTTCCACGCCGTCACAGTAATCACCCATGCGCGGCAGCGGAATAACCACGTCTTCGTTGATCTTGAAGGCGTTGGTATGTTTGGCGATGGCGGCGGTACGGGCGCGATCCAGCCAGAACTTTTTGCGTGCATCGCCAGATACCGCGATGAATCCTTCGCCTTGACGCAGATTGGCGCGTCGTACGATTTCCGAGGCTGCCATTGCCGCTGCATCGGCATCATCGCTGACGACATCGGCAATCAATACCATTTTCGGGCGTGTGCCGCGCTTGGATTTTGTGGCATAACCGACTGCTTTCAGGTAGCGCTCGTCCAGATGTTCCAGACCTGCGAGGAATGTCGGGGCACGGAAGGGCGGGGGCTGAGTGTTGCGATTGTCGAGCAGCGTGGTGATTTCAATGATGGCCGGTACCGCTTCGCGTACCTGACCGAAAAATTCCAGGCATACGGTGCGGGTGTGGGTATGGGCGCGGTGCAGAATAAAGCGGGCTGAGGTAATGATGCCGTCGCAGCCTTCTTTCTGGATGCCGGGCAACCCGGATAAAAACTTGTCGGTAACGTCCTTGCCGAGACCGGCCTTGCGGTAGGCGTTGCCGGGAATCGTCAGGATTTCAGGCGTACCGTGAATTGTCTTGCCGTCTGCTTCATAGCGGGTGATGCAAAAGCGGGTGCTTTCCACATCGTGTATCTTGCCCAGATTATGTTCCAGCCGCTCAATAAACATCCACAGGCCGTCGGGTGTAACCATGCGCCAACTGGCTAGGTTGTCCAGTGCGGTTCCCCACAGCACCGCCTTCTTGCCGCCCGCGTTCATTGAGACATTGCCGCCGATGCAGGAAGCGTCGGCGGAGGTGGGATCAACCGCAAAGACCAGATTGTTGCTTTCTGCGGCTTCCATTACACGGCGGGTGACGACACCCGCACCGCAATGAATGGTCGCGTAGGGTTCGGTATGTCCGGGCAGTGTTAAATACTCAATGGCAGATAGTGCATCCAGTTTTTCAGTGTTGATAACGGCCGAGAATTTGTCCAGCAATACCGCGCCGCCGGTATAACCGGTTCCACCGCCACGCGGGACGATGGTGAGTTTGAGTGCAATGCAGGTACGTACCAGCGCGGCGATTTCTTCTTCGGTGTCGGGATGCAAGACCACGAAGGGATATTCCACGCGCCAGTCGGTTGCATCGGTAACATGGGAGACGCGCGCCAGTCCGTCAAACTGGATATTGTCTCGGAGGGTATGGCGGCTCAGTTCGCGCATGGCACGTTTGCGCAGTTGCAGCGTTTGCTCGAACTCTTCGGCGAACTGGTTTACCGCATTACTTGCAAGCTCCAGCAGGTGTTTTACGATTTCGTTGTCCTGACGGCGTTGTTCAATCGCACGCAGGCGGTGATGTAGCGCGTCGATTAGCGCAATGCGTCGCTTGCGGTTACCCAACAGATCGTCTTGCAAATAGGGATTGCGCATCACTACCCAGATGTCGCCCAATACCTCGTAGAGCATTTGCGCTGAGCGACCGGTTTTGCGTTCTGCGCGAAGGTTGTTGATGATTTCCCATGCTTCGTCGCCCAGCAGACGTAAAACGATCTCGCGATCCGAAAATGAGGTGTAGTTGTAGGGTATTTCACGCAAACGTGCTGTCATGTTGTTCCTTGTTACCCGAATGGTACAAAGGCTATTATTCCTCCATAAGCGCATAAAATTGCTTATGGACAATTCGGGTTGATTTATTTAGAGTACATTTTACCTGATTGCGGCAAACTGCTCGACCACGAAAAATATACGGGAAAATTGCCCTTTGATATTAGGTTGTTAGCTTGTTTTAACAGTGGCAGAGTGCCGTGAATGCATAGATTTTGTATTGCAAGCTATTGTTGAGGGGGCTATGATTTAGTCGCACCTTGGGCGCGGATAGTCGAAGCGGGCAAATTACCTGATTTATTGTTTCAGCCGTGGTATTACTCGGAAAATTCATATCTGTCGTCAAAGGTCATTCAAGTAGCCGGAAAGAGCTTGCTCAGAAGATAGCTTCTCGGTGCTTAATCAGTTGAAGGAAGAATAAAAACAGGGGGGGTATAGTGATCAAGCGCTCATTAATTGTTGCGGCAATCACCGCGCAGTGTTTTTTGGTTCACCCGGCATTGGCCGAATCTGTCAAATTCGATATTGTGGAATTCTCGGTTGAAGGGAATAGTCTGTTACCCGTGTCTGATGTTCTGAATGTCTTGACTCCGTTTGTCGGATCAAACCGGGAAATGTCCGATGTCAACAAGGCTGCCGAAGCCTTGCGAGCCGAATATCAGAAGGCGGGTTACTCGGTTGTGCAAGTGATTGCCCCGGTTCAAACCATTACTTCCGGTAAGGTGCTGCTGAAGGTAGTCGAGGACAAGATCGTCTCGGTAGAGGTAAAAGGCAATTCTGCCTACGATGCCAATAATATCCGCGCCAGCTTGCCGTCATTGCAAATAGGCAAGAGCCTGAATGCCAATGAACTTGAATCCGCTATCGTTCTTGCCAATGAAAATGCGGCCAAACAGGTTGCTGTCAATATTCAGCCGGGTGAAAAACTGGGCGATATTCTTGCTCGCATCGATGTGAACGAAGACCGTCCGGTCAAGCTCATCGCAACTTATGACAATGCGGGGAGTTCGGCTACCGGGTTTAACAGAATCGGATTGGCCTATCAGAATGCCAATATGTTCAATCTCGACCATTCACTGACGGTTCAATACAACGGCACTCTGGATATGATAGACAAGGTCTACAGCTTTAGTGTTGGTTATCACATGCCGTTTTATCAGGATGGATTGTCGGCTGATTTGATAGCGGCTTATTCGTCTTCGTCGGGACAAAACGTTAACCTGTATTTTGCCGGCAAAGGTACTGTATTGGGAGCCAGACTGAATTGGCCACTGGCGAATATGGGTATTGTTCGGCACAAGTTGATATTAGGGGCAGATTACAAGGACTCCAAGAGTATTTCCGGGCCCATGCAAACCCCGATTACCGAAATGCCGGTCAGCCTGACCTATTATGCGCAGGCCGCCAGTGCTGCGTTTCAGGGAAATGGCAGTGTCTCGGTGGTTACCAATATGCAGGGCGGTCAGCATGGTGCAGTCAATGATTACTACAATCCGGCAACGGGAAGGGGGGCTCGTGTCCCGGTGGCAGGAACTGCAACACCCCGTGTTGCCTGGAATGCCTGGCGTGTGAATGGTTCGGGCGGGTTCTCACTTCCGTTGGATTGGCAGGCCAGAGTGGGTGTCAATGGGCAATACTCCAAGGATTTGTTGCTGCCTTCCGAACAGTTCGGTGCGGGGGGGGCAACATCGGTACGCGGTTACCCTGAGCGTATTATTTCGGGGGACGTTGGCTATACTGTCAATCTCGAACTCTATACCCCTGAGCATAGATACATGAAGGACAGCATGCGTGCCTTGCTGTTCTGGGATTTGGGCAGTGTTTCATTGAATGATGCACCGTTACCCGTATTCATACCGAAGACGACCCGCATTAGTGGAATAGGCATCGGATTTAGAGTTGTCCATGACAAGGATGTCAATTTGAAAGCTGATGTGGGCTGGGCGCAAAAACAAGTGAGTTCAGGGCCTGTCACTGTATACAAGGGCGATATCTACGGAAATATATCGCTGTCTTCCGTATTCTGAATCAATGAGTTATTGGAGTTGATATGAAAAATTCACTGAAAACTTCCAGGGCTAACAAAACAAAACGGCTTAGCCAATCAGAACATGAGTTTCGTTTGAAACTGGCAACACTTGCGATTGCCGCATGCTTCTCTCCGCTGGCTCTGGCGAATCCGGTTGGTCCGACTGTAGTCAATGGTGCGGCTACCATTTCAAATGTTGGTAACACCATGACGGTCACCAATACGCCGGGGGCGATATTGAACTGGCAGCAATTCAATATCGGGCAGGGACAAACCACCCAGTTTGTCCAGCAGTCCGCTCAGTCTTCGGTACTCAATCGGGTGACCGGCCCTGATCCCAGTCAGATTCTGGGAACATTGAAGTCCAATGGTCAAGTGTTCCTGATCAACCCGGCGGGTATCATGTTTGGTGCGGGTTCGGTAGTGGATGTAAACGGACTGATCGCTTCTACACTGAATATTACCAATGCCGATTTTCTGGCGAATAACCTCAAGTTTAATGGCAATAACGGCACCTCGGTCGTTAATCAGGGCCAGATCACGACCCCGTTTGGCGGTAGCGTTTATTTGATTGGTAATAACGTTACAAACGAGGGTGTGATTACCACGCCGCAAGGCGATGTGGTATTGGCCGCAGGTAGTAGCGTCAGCATGGTGAATACGGTTACCCCGCATGTAAGTGTTACGGTTAATGCACCGTCGGGTGGACAGGCGATGAACCTCGGGCAGATTACGGCTCAGGGTGGTTCGATCAATATTTATGCAACGTTGATTAAACAGCAGGGACTCTTAAAGGCGGATAGCGCTACGGTTAATGCGCAAGGGCAGATTGTGCTTTCTGCGACTCAATCGGTTGATCTGGCCGCAGGCAGTGTGACGAGTGCCAATGGTGCCGGAAATGGCGGTACGGTGACCATAGACTCAGGCCTTGCCGGAACCACTACGGTATCCGGACAAGTGAGCGCCACAGGTGCAACGGGTAGTGGCGGTACGGTTGAGATTCTCGGCAACAACGTAGGCTTGTTTGCCGGAGCCAATGTCGATGTATCGGGTAATAGTGGCGGGGGTACAGTACTGGTCGGTGGTAACTTCCACGGCACCGGCCCACAGCATAACGCTTCGAAAGTCATTGTCGCCAAGGGTGCCAGCATCAATGCCGATGCAGTCAACACTGGCAACGGCGGTAATGTCGCCGTTTGGTCGGATGTCTACACGCAATTCCTCGGCAATATTTCTGCACGCGGCGGTGCGTTATCGGGAAATGGTGGTTTTGTTGAGACGTCGGGTAAACAGACACTTGCTTTTGCGGGTCTGGTGGATACGCGAGCATCAAATGGCTTATCTGGTACCTTATTGCTTGATCCTACCGACATCACAATTAATGCGGTTGGTCCTACGACGGCGCTGAATACGGCGGGTACCTTTGCCGATGCGGTAAATGTCGCCTCAACTATATTAAACACAGACCTTGTTACTCAATTGGGCTTGTCGAATGTGATTATTGATACCACGTCTGGCTTGGCCGGGGTGGGTAATATTGCGGTTAATGCCGCAATAAACTGGAATAGTGCCTTTGGTTTGACGCTGAATGCGACGGGTTTGGGGACCATTGTTAGCAATGCGGCCGGAACGATCACCAATACCGGTTTGGGCGGCGTAACGATGAATACAGCGGGTGGGGCGATCACGTTGGGTGGGGCAATTAACCTGGCGGGCGGAGCTTTTGCGGCGAATGTGACCGGCGCGGGAGCGATTAATATCAATGCCGCGCTGAGTACCGGTGCGGGATTGGGGAGCGTAAACCTGACAACGACGAGTGGCGCAATCAATGAAAGCGCAACGGGTTCCATTACAACGGGAGGTTTAATTGGTAATGCCTTGGGCGGAATGTCGTTAGCCGGCAATAATAGTGTGACCACCTTAAATGCGCAGTCCGCGGGTGTACCAGGTGCGGGTATGTTGAGCTTGTCCGCAGGGACAACGACTGTTTCAGGCGGGTTGACCGCCAATTCATTGAGCATAAGCGGCGGTACCTTGAGCCTGAATGGCGTAACTCCTTCAAGTATTACTAACCTGACCTTAAGCGGAGGTACCTTGGGTGGTACGGGCGCGCTAAATGTAGGCGGTATCGGATTGCCCGGAACGATGCTCTGGACGGGTGGCACACTTGCAGGTGCAGGTGTTTTGACGCTGACGGGAACGATGAATGCTCCCGGTTTGGCGGCTACCCCAGTGGGTTTGACAAATTTGTATTTAAATAAACCGCTGGTGAATGCGGCCACGTCAACGGCGAATTTCGGTTCCGGTTTTGCTAACGGACATGTGAGGGTTAATGTGGGAGCGGGAGGTAGTGCGACCAATAATGCGGGCGCAATCTTGAGCTTCAATAATGCGGATCCTTTTGATGTGGGCGGTGGCGGAGCATTTACCAACGCGGGTACGCTTTATGTTGGCCCGGTTGTTCAGCCGACTGCAACGCCGATATTCCCGTTGGCGGGAGGTGGTGGCGGTGGCGGTGGGGGTGGCACAAGTAACATTACATTTGTCAATAATGGCGGTACGGTGTATCTGGCCCAGAATGTAGCATTTACAGGTCCGGTGACCTTGAATGGTGGTTCAATTATTGGAGCAACCCTGTTTGGTGCTACCCCGGTAACGCTGAGTAATTCTGCCCAACTGGATTTTACTGGCGCCTTGACCATAGCAGGAAGTGCGACGCCGCTGTTGCTTGATAACATCTGGTTTACAGCGTATGGCGCGACGACTCAAGGTACGCTGGGTGGATTGGCTGGGGCCGTAACATTGGTTAACAGCAATCTAACGAACCAAGGTTCCTGGACGATGAACTCTGCTAGCTTCTCGGTTGGAGTCGGGCCGAATCCGTTGGCAGGTTTTTACAATCGCCAAGGTTCGGTGACGGTCACGACAGGTGGTGCGGCGACATTTAATGCTGGTGTGTCGTTCATGAATGCGGGTACGCTGACTGCCACCGGTGCGACATTGGCTATAGCAACGGCGGTCAATGCGGGGGTAATGGATTTGGTTGCCACGCCCATAACCGGGCATTTGATTAATGATGGCACACTGAATGTGCTTTTCGGGCAGACTGCCACAATCATGGGTGATGTGGTCAATAATGCATTGGGTATCATTAATATCAATGGCACCGCTAATTTCAATCGTGCTTTGTTTAACAACGGCACGATTAATCTGAATAGCGGCACCATTAATTTGCCCTTCGGCGGCAGTGTGGTTAATCTGGGAACGGGTATTTTTAACGTGACAGGTACGGCGCTGGCGCCGAGTGTATTTAACGGTAATGGTGTTAATCAGGTCGGCGGATATTTGCCAGGATTTTCGACTCAGGATTTGATCAATGCGGCCACATTGAATATCAATGGCGTATTCAATGTAAATGGCGTATTTACTCAGTATGGTGGCGGCAGCATTAATGGCACGCTCGGTGCGGCTGGTTCCGCCACTGACGTACTGAACATAGCAACGACGGGTATCGAATTTTACAGGGGAGCGAGTACGTTAAGTAATGTCACACTGAATGTTAATGCGGCAGGCAGGGCTCTCATGTACCCGACTGCAACGTTAACTATGCAGAACGGTGCAAAAGTCAATAATGCCGGGGTGTGGGATATGTATGATGGAACAGCGGTTAATGCCGGCCCAGGCGCGGCTTCGTTGTTTAGCAATACGGGTGTGATTGATTTGACAAGCGTAAATCTGTCGCTGTTGACACCCATAGGCATTACTCCTGCAGAGCTGGCCGCCATAGGCACGCCGCATGTTTTCGGCGCACCATTGAATAATAACGGTACGTTGAATATCAATGGCGGTACACTGACACTGACCGGCGCTTATACCGGCGCAGTGGGCAGTGTGCTTAATAATCATGGTGTGCTGGATATCAATGGCGGTACGCTGTCGCTGAGTGGCACCTATGCTGATATGGTGGGAAGTACGTTAAATAATAACGGTATGCTGAGCATTAATGCCGGAACAATGACGGTGAATGGAAGTTATACCAATACTGTGACGAGTGTGTTGAATGTTGCCGCAGGTGCAACGTTTAGCAGGGTTGCCGGTTTGACTAATATAGGTACATTGTCCGGCAGTGGTACGATTAACGTCGGAACCGGTGTAGCGGGCCTGATTAACAAGGGTACGATTAATCCGGGTGGTATGGGGGCGGCAGGTACGTTGAATATCACCGGTGATTTGCAGCTGGATCCCACTTCTATCTTAAACTTCGAACTGGGTGGCATGGGGACAGGTCAATCTGATAAATTGACGGTGACCGGGAATGTTATTAAGGGCGGTCGGTTAAACGCTACTTTCTTGCCAGGATATATTCCGATGATTGCCGACACATATTCCATAATGACTATGGGTGGGCTTTCCAGCGGAGCTTTTAGCAGTACCAGTATGCAATGTAGTGTGGGTGTCTTTACTGGATATTGCTTCACTCCATATGACAACTTCGTAGCCGGTGAATCAGTACGACTGGTCTATGATTTGCGCCCAGTAATACCTCCGACCATTCCACCTACAGGTTCTGCCGTTATAAGTTTTCCAGCCGCAGCCGGCAATTATTCCGGCACAATCTATACCACTGCCGGAGTGGTGAATGGAACATGGACGACATCGGTATCTGCCAGTGGATTGATTACCGTGACAGGCGGGGGAAGCGGAACCGGACAGTTGCTACCAGACGGCACCTTCTTCGATATGCTGGTTACCTACGCGAATGGCGCAGGTTCAGGAAAGTTCAGCGGACGGGTCGATCCGGTCACTGGTACGATACACGGTTCATGGTTTGACCTAGGTCCTCCTTATCTTTCCGGTACCTTCTCAGGTAGTCGTGTGCCGTTACAAGATCCGGCAACGCAGACCTGTGTTCTGAATCCGGTGTTGTGTAATAGTCAGACTACGGGCACTAATTCGACCACGACTGCAACTACGACAACGGGAACATCCCCCGTGATTGATGCCAATGCGACGGGCAATATTACCTACAGTGCTATGCCTGTCGCTGTGGCGGCACCGATTGTATTTACCTATAGCGATGTTCGTCAGGCAAGAAACGAAGCTCGCAGAGCTGATGATGTTGCAGAGAGAGCGGAGAACCTGATAGGTCTGGCCAGAACACCGGAGGCGAGATCGGAAGCACGTCATCACGCGAAGTCTAAACAGGCTGAAGCCGATGCGAAGCGTGCAGAAGCCAAGATACGCGAAGCTGAGACTGAGCTTCAGGCGGCTGAAGCGGAGGTCAATTCGGATAGCACCTCGGAAGGAAGAATGAGGGCTGAATCTCGCAAGACCGTTGCCGAGGCCAAGCGCGCGGAAGGTGAGCGGGATAAGGCAGAAGCCGAGGCTAAACAAGCTGAAGCTGAAATCAATTTGGCTAAAACTCCTGCTGCCAAAGCGGCGGCTGAAGCTAAGCTTGCTGAAGCTGAGGCAAGAAAAACCGATGCCGAGTTGAAAAAGGCGGATGTGGAAGTTCGTAAGGCTGAAACTGAATTGAGGAAGGCAGAAGCTGAAGCCAAGGTCAGCAATACTCCTGAAGCCAAGGCACGCGTTGAGACCAAGCGGGCTGAGGCAGAATCGAAAAAGGTCGAAGCCGAAATCAAGAAAGCTGAAGTCGAGGTGAAAACAGCTAAAGATCCGGTGAGCAAGGCGGCGGCTGAAAGTAAGTTGGCCAGAGCGGAAGCAAAGAATGCGGAAGTGGAAGCGAAGAAAGCCGACGTGGAAGCTAAACTCGCTGAAGCTGAAGCCAGCAAGTCCGATTCGACTGTCGTGAAGCAGGTAGCTGAAGCGAAAAAAGCGGAAGCCGAAGCGAAAAAAGCCGAAGCTGAAATCAAGAGCGCAAAAGCGGAAGCGAAGAGCAGTAACGATCCTGAAGTAAAGGCAAAAGCGGAAGTCAAGGCAGCCGAGGCGGGAGCCAAGAAAGCCGATGCTGAAGCGAAGAAAGCCGAGGCTGAAGTAAAAGTGGCTGAAGCCAAGGCGGAAAATTCAGGTAAGGCAGAAGATAAAGCTGAAGTGGAAGTGAAAAAAGCCGAAGTGGCCGTGAAGAAGGCCGAAGCCAAGGTGAAAGAAGCGGACGCGGAAGTGAAATCATCCCGGTCCGGTAAGGAGAGAGAGTCTGCTGAGCTTAAGCACTCTGATGCTGAAATGCAAAAGGCCGAGGCCGAATATAAAGAGGCCGAGCTTGAAGCGAAACGTGATCGAGATGAAGCGCGTTCGCCGCAGTCTGCCTATTTGAGGAGGGCGGTAGACAAGAAGTCTGAAGCTTCCGAGGCGAAGGTTGAGCTGAAGAAAACCGAGTTTGAAGTCAAGAAGCTGGTCGCCGAAGCCAAGCGTGCCGAAGTGGAAATGAAGCAGGCGGAAGTTGCGTTAAAAGAAGCGCCAACGCCGGAAGCACGTGTTGAAGCGGAAAGACGCTTTGAAGCCAAGCGAGCTGAAGTGGAAAATAAGCTGGGTGAGGCCCAGGCGAAAGAGCAGAGGATAGCTGCGCTTAAGGCTAATGCCGAAAGCAAGGAGACCGAATTCAAGGATACTAAACGCAGTAGCGACAGTAAGATTGTCGAGGTTTTTGGCGGAATGTCGCTGGCCTCTACTGCGAAGGAAAGGGTACAGGCCGCGATGGAGGCAAGGCATGAGTTCATGAAGGAGAAGCTGGCGCCAGCTTTGAATATTCTGAAAGCGGATCCTCATGCGGCAGATTTGAAACCTTGTGGTGCGTTTAGTGGCGATGTCTGTATGCGTCCGGTCAATCCGGTATTGCTGAATCCAACAGTTGATGTAATGCCGAAGGTGCAGTTGCCGATATTAACACCGACGACTGCCTTCCTGCCTTCCATCCAGCGTAAGGTGGCGGTGGTTATTGGAAACAATGCCTATCATGATCCCAATATTCCGTCCCTTAATGGCGCGATCAAGGATGCTGATGCTATCGGCAAGGTGTTCAAGGAGAAGATGGGCTACGAGGTACGCATGGTGCATAACGGTACCCGTGCTGATATTGTCCGTACCCTCAACCAAATTTCCGATGAGACCGGTTCCAGAGATAGTGTGGTGATTTACTATGCCGGACACGGATACCAGATGGAAGACACCAAAGTGGGTTACTGGATACCGAGCGATGCGACGACCAGCAATCCGAGTAACTGGATTTCCAATTCGGACATCAACAAGATGTTGACGAACATTCCTGCGAAACAGATGATTTTGATGTCAGATAGTTGTTACTCCGGCGCTTTGACCAGTGAGCAGAAGGTGACGGCGGGTAGTACGGCTGGCGAATCGGTTCAGGATATTCTCGGTAAACGTTCGGTGTTGGTGATGTCATCGGGTGGTGAAGAGCCGGTTCTGGATGAAGGCAAGGAAGGACATTCGATATTCGCTTGGCACTTGATGGACAGGCTTAATAATGTTGATAAGTATAAAAACGGTTACGATGTATTCGGTGCGGTGAAATCGGCGCTGGCCAGTGAAAACATCCCACAAACTCCTCAGTATGGTGCTTCATTGTCTGCAGGACATACGGAAGGCGGAGAATACCTGTTCGAAGTACGCCAATATTGATTGTCAGATGAATAGTTGCGGCTAGTAAATGAAAGCGAGGGAGATGTCATGAAATTGTTTAAATTCTCAGTGGTACCGGTTTTGATAATTGCGTTAACTTTTCCTGTTTGGGCCGAGGAGGGAAGTAGGCCCGGCGTCATTTCGGTGCGAGCCTCGGGTGCGGAGTCAAAACCCGTTCAGGAGGCTGATGCGGTCGATGCAGAGCGTTCCAGTAATCGAACTCGAATGACTTTTATGGATTCAAAGCTGTTTGATATGCGTCTGGGTAAAGAGCTGGAAAGTGGTAAAGATGTCGTGGAGATTGATGTGACCGGACGTGTGCCCTTGAGCAACATTCCGCCGCGCATCGACAAATGGGTGGTACGGTCAGCTGAAGAGGGAAAAGTTGAATTACTGCCCAGCGAACCTGCTCCCAAGACGCGTTTTATTTTTAGCTTGATCCCGATGATATTCAATGCGTTTGGTGCCTACAAGGATATGCAGGAGGAACGCATGTTTGATCAGGCCAAGCGCTATGATACAAAAATCTTTTACAAGAAGGACGATACGGGCGATACGTTGATTGAGAAAATTGTGTTGATTAAACGCAAAAAATAATCGTTCTGGTTTGTTTGGTGATGAAAACGGATTCATTTTGGAGGTGAAAATGCGCAAATTACAAATCTCATTGCTTGGATTCCTTTTTGCAGGTTTTATGTCGATCTTTTCGACGCTGATCTATGCGGCAGAACCCGTGGCGATGATTACTGACTTGAAGGGGGAGGCAAATCTGGTCGGCAAAAAGTCGCCACTGGCCTTGCTGACCTACCTGTCTCCCGGTGACGAGATAGAATTGGGGGAGGGGGCGCAGATGGTGGTGACCTATTTTGATGAGTCGTCCGAGCTGTCTTTCAAGGGGCCAGCACGCATTGCGATCCAGCAGAATGTGGCAAAGGCATTGAAAGGTAAACCGGCAAAGCTTGCCAAATTGGACAAGGACACAGCGGCAAGTGCTGGAAAGTTTGTGCGTAGTGGCAGATTGACTTTTGCGGCTGTGGAAATGCGCGCATTTGTAATCAAGCCTACGCTGTTGTCGCCAGTGAATACCAAAGTCAGTTCAGTGGCTCCCTTATTTAAATGGAAAAGCGTGAATGAAGCGGAGGGCTATTTACTGGTGGTGAGTGATGAGGATGGAGGAACAATACTGGAAGCACATACCACTACGAACTCCTGGCAATGGCCGATGGATAAAGCGTTAAAGCCCGGCGTGAAATATCAGTGGAGTGTGCAGGAAACGCTCAAATCTGGAGAGAAAGTGTCTGCAACGAGTTCATTCACTCTGGCCGATGCGGATATGCTTGCGCGAGTGGCAAGTAAACGGCCTGGTGCTGATGCCGCTTTTTCCGAAAAGATTACCTATGCGATATTTCTTGAGTCGGAAGGTTTTCGTGAGGATGCCAAGGTATTGTGGCGTGAATTATCTGCATTGCGACCAGAAGACCCTAATCTTAAATTTCGTGCCAAATAATGCAATTAGCGGGATAGCGTTGCAATGCTGAAATGCGACTCGTTTGGATTAATCGCCTGTATTCGGCTGATTGAGTGAGATCCGCTTGATACCGTGTTCTATTGATGAATTGTTAAATAGGCTAAATTCGCAAAGCGGTATGTCTTATTGCGTGATAATGAAGTCTGAAACGCAACACAAGACTTTGCTGGAAAAGTTCACGCGAAATGCGGCTATAGCGGTAGTGTCACGGGATGGTGGATTGGTAAGCCATTTGACTGCCGTGGACAATATCAAGTTGCCGGTTCACTATCACGCCATTGAGGAGGCGAGGCTGATGCCGTATACCTCAACATTATTCCACCGTTATGGACTGATAGGCGAAACGGAGTTGCAGCAGATGCTGCTGAAACTCCCTGAACAGATGGTTACCTATGAAAAGCGATTGACTGGTTTTATACGTGCACTGTTTGTGGAGCCAAGCTTGATTGTTTATGATGAAATATACGAGGGATTAGCGCTGCGTGAAGTGGAGCAGATTGCCAAGTTTGATGAATTCTTTCATTTGTGTTTTCCATTTCGGACTTCTGTTCTGCTCAGTTTCGATAACTTCAATCATCCACCGGGTACACATCCGAATTTGATTTATCTGGATGAGGCTTCACGATGACTTCCCCAGTTATTTTCATGCAGCAAGATACTATTCCGCGCGGGAAAAGTCGTTTGTTCACGTTCGCTGCGCTGATGCTGTTTGGACTGATTTTGGTTGCCTCCCTGGTTAAGCAGAATTATTTCAGCCAGACCACGACCTTGTACTTTTTCTCGCCTAACGGACAAGGGTTGAATATTGGCATGGCAGTCAAGTTTGCCGGATTCAAGGTGGGAAGTATCAAGGATCTCAGTATTGATCCTCAGGCACAGGTCAAGGCGACGCTTTCGTTGAATAATGATTACATCCACCTGATCAGCAAAGATGCAAAAGCCAGACTGATCAAGGAAGGCCTCATCGGCGAGAGTGTGGTCGAAATTATTTCCCCCGATACGCGTTCGCGTCAGGTAGCGCAAAATGATGTGCTGCAATTCGAGCGTGCACGCGATATTGCCGAATTGGCCGACAATCTGGTTGGCAAGATTTTACCGATTCTGGAGGATGTCAAAAAGATCACAGCTGCTGTGAGTGATTCCGATCAGGATATTCGTGAATCTATCCGTAAGGTTAATCAGGTGTCGGATGAGTTACTCAATATCACCCGGCAAGCTAATACATTAGTCAGTAAAGGAAACAAGACGCTGGGTGTGGTGCATCATTCTGTAGAAACGCTGGATGCCGCATTACCCGGGATGGTGGGCAGTCTGGGGGTTAGTTTGACTAATTTGCAGGCAACGACGGAGGAAATTCGCAAGATGACAACATCACCCTCCGGCCAGATTCCGCAATTGTTGAATAGTAGCAATACACTGGTGCGTGATGGCAGGGACATCGTTGGTGCGGCCAAATCGAGCTGGCCAATAAGTGCCATATTGCCCGAGCCGCAACAGGGCATGCTGCCATTGGATGGCTATGCCGAGACATATTTTCATCGAGAACAAAAATGAGGCCGGTCAGTTTTGGCAAGCTAACTATATTGCACATCGTATATTTTCTGGGTGCCTTGTTTTTGGTGGGTTGCGGACATACTCCCGAAATGCGCAGCCCGCGCCTTATTCAGGCAATCGAATTTAATCAGCAAGGTGAGAAAGCATTTAACCAGGGCGACTTTAATCTGGCGATAAGTAATTTTCAGGAGTCGTTGCATCTGAACCAATCGTTGGAGAATATTGACGGGATTGCTGTCAATCAATTGAATTTGGCCAAGGTGTTTCAGATGCAAGGCAATCTGTCTGAATCACACCGTTATACGGATAACCTGTTGTCGGAAAGAATATTGCATTTTTCCAGTGGGCATCTGGCTGCGGCGGCAACGCGTAAATCCTTGTTGCTATTGCAGCAACATGATCTCGCAATGGCAGATCATTGGATAGAGCAAGCTTCCGTATTTTGTGACGAAAAGTGTTCGTTGTCTGGCTCAATATTGAATGTCAAGACTTTAATTGCGCTGGAGCGAGGAGATACTGCGGCAGCTGTGATACTGAGTGATCGGGCGCTAAAGGGAAATGCCGAAGCATCACGACTTGAACGGGCGAATGCACTGCGACTGGCGGGAAAAGCCAGGTTTATGAGTCGTGAATATGCACAGTCTTTGTCACTTTTGGAGCAGGCATTGGCTTTGGATAAACAACTAGGTTTACCCGAAAAGATAACTTCGGATATGGAGTTATTGGCGATGGCGCATGCCGCTGTAGGTGATGCGCAAAAGGCTGAGGAATATCAGGAGCGGGCGAAACGTGTAACCCATTTTAATCATTGAGTTGCAAAATCTAGTTGGATCTTGTGGGATTTATGCTTGTTAATTTTATTTGGCTGGACTAAAGTTACATCAATGTTGCGTAGTTTAGATTGTTCTTGAAGTAATTATGGGTGAAGTAATTATGTTTAAACGATCATTTAATAAATTGCCGCAATTGACGTTTTTGTCAGTGTTTATGGTGTTCGCATTTGCTGCAAATGCCGATAGCTACTACGACGCAATGTCAAATCGGGCAAAAGAAGCCTCCAGTTCTGCTGGTGTAAAAGCTTCTGCAGCGGTTGTCGCAGCCGGCCCCAAAACCCCCGCAACCAAAACTATCACAAGTTTTTCACAAGCATTGCGCTGTATGGACGAGTTGTTTGTTCAATATGGCAAAAAAGGTATTGTGATTACTTCGGCCGGTATCCCGGATGAAACAGGTAAGGCGCGTGTCGGTTCCAAGGAGATGTTGATAACCGCGCTTTCAAAAATGACCTTAAAGAGTCGAGCTTTCGATTTTATTGATTTTCATAATGTCGGCGATGATCTAGGGTTATTATTTGGTGTTACAGGCGATGCTCAGGCGATGAGACCGGATTATTATATTCGTGGCTCGGTAACGCAGATGGATGATAATGCGGTGCGAACTAACAAGGGCGTGGGGTTGGCATTGCCCTTCATGGACTTGGGGGTGTCCAAGGACGAGGCATTTGATGTGATTAGCATGGACATGAGTATCGGTGAAGCGGCAACGCGGCGTATTTTGCCGGAGACAAGCACTTCCAATACCATGATACTTAGCAAGGGTGGAAAATCGGGCGAGGCGGGTGGCAAGGTGTTCAAGATGGGCTTGAGTTTCAATCTGGATATCAGCCGGTCTGAGGGGGTGGGTGCGGCGAGCCGTACCTTGATCGAATTAGGGCTGATTGAGACGCTGGGGAAATTTACCCGAGTACCTTACTGGCGCTGTCTTGATATGGATTCTACCAACCCAGCCATGATAGCGCAGGCGCAGGAGTGGTTCGAGACGGCGAAAGAGCGGGATCTTGTACTTTTTATTCAACGTAAATTGGCCGGGATGAATCGTTATAGTGGCACGCTGGATGGCGTGATGAATGATAATTTGCACAATGCGATTTCCGAATATCAGGCGGCGACAGGATTAATTGCAGATGGACGTGTGAATTTTGATCTCTATTACAGCTTGATTGACGATATTCAAAACCAGTTGGCTACTTTGCCGACGGTGCAGCAAAGCAGGCCGTCATATGAGTCAGTTCCAAGCAATCAGGCGGCAAAACCTGTTTCTTTTGCAATCAACATCAATACGGACAAAGGTACTCAACCGGTTTATCAGGTACGAGATGAGTTGAATTTGAATGTGTCTGTAACAACAGCAGGATCGGTATATTGTTATTACGAAGATGTGTCGAAAAGTACCGCACGTATCTTTCCTAATCAATTCTATGCCAATCCGAGATTGGCTCCAAATAGTTTGATGCAACTGCCTAGCGGCGGCTTTCATATTAAATTCGATAAGAAGGGTGTGGAACGGGTCGCCTGTATGGGCTCTGATCTTGAGGTGGTGATACCCGCAGCTCTTTTAGGCACGCGTGACTTGACACCATTGCCAGTTAAATCGCTGGATGAAGTAATCGGTCAGTTTAAGGCCGTCAACCCTTCAATTACAGTAGGGCAGGTAGAACTTACCGTGCGTTAACAATTATTTCACATTACCTAGTGAGGTATATGATGACATCAAATTTACCCGCTGAATTCTTCGCATTTTTGGGATTGCTGATGTCAGCTAGCGTCAGTTATGCTGGCCAAATTGTTGTCGATGCACCACGAAATAACACCAATCTTTCAGCACCAGCCCCCCATCAATCTGATTACTCCTCCGCCTTGCCGGCAAGTGCTGTAATAATTGATGATGTAGGTGATTTCAGTTTTTTTCCGCAGCATGGTGACGACAGTTTGCCGGAAAGTAATGCGGGGAATTTGCGGAAGAAAGCAAGAGAGCAGCAATCTGAGAGCGATGTTCTGCCAAGCGATAATGGTAGAAATGTCATTATTTTGTCCCCGGAACAGGCCGCCAGTGAAGGTGCGTCGGATAATCTGTCCAAGGCCCGAGCTTATATGAAAAACAACTCATCTGAACGCGTGTCCGAATTGCCAGTAGTAATATGTGGTGGTACGTCAAATATTACAGGAAGTATCGGTGATGATTCTCAGTCAGGAAATATCATTACGGTATTGGTAAAAGGTAAACCGGTTCGAGTGAGATGTCGATGAGGATGGCTAGGCAGCTTGACTTCGGCAGGTGGCTTATTGTGGGCGCAATGATTTTTTTCGTATTGACTTCTGATGTTATTTACGCAGGAGAAGAGGCGTTTATTGATGAGCGTGAATTTAATTTGGAGTTGGATCGTGTTGATACCCAAAGTGCAGGCATAGTTGGAAATGTCGAAATTGAAGGGGTAGCGATCATAAACAATAAGGTATATATTGACGGTGTGCCAATTAAAAAAGGTACTCATGAAGCAGTCTCCCGAAAATCAGGAAAAAAATACAAGATTGATTGGGGAGACAATAGCAATGTAAAGGTCACGGAAAAATGAAAACACTTTTTCTTGAATTCCTGTCTATATGCTGCTTGACGGTTGTATCGTTCTCAGTATCTTCAGAGATACTCTTGATGTCAGAATCCAGCATAAATACGATGGAGTCAGTGGATGTCGTCGAAGACGGTTTTCTAGCTCCGCGAGACTATGTTTGGATACCTTACGTAACAGGGGCTGTTGCTGTGCATAGCCGCAAACCCCTTCCGTTCACTTCCGTTCCGCCCGTAACGGCTCCCTCAGTCGGGGGAATGATTAATATTCCAGCTACATTGTTTTTTGCACCTACAGCCACACTTTCTCCCGAGTTGTCACGACTGATCCAGAGTGGACATGCATGGTCGATCTATCAAACGGGAGATAATACTACGGGTATTGGATTGGTCTATTCGCCATCCTATGGGGTGCAATCAAATAGCCAGAGGTCAGCCAGAGGTAACCGTTCTCGTGCGCAGGCTTTTAGGCTGGACTACTACAGGTAAGGGGGCGCAAGTGAACCTTAAACAGATATTCAAGCGAGTGAACAGAATACTGGCTTTATCGTCGTTCTTATTTATTTGGTCAAATGTCGCTATGGGCGTGGATATTGTGAGCGCCGACTTTGATACTATATTGAATAGTCGTAGCGGCGAATTCGGTATATGGAACTATGCTGATAATCCGAATATATATGTGTTTGATTTTCCGACATTGACTCAGCAGGGGAGGACGTTTAATCGTGCGATGCAATTGACAGAACAGTTTAACGAGCCCTATAAGCGTGTATTCAGGTTAGATGAATTGAACAAATATCTTGATGCGATTAGACGGAATCAGGCCAACTTTGCATTCGGTCACGATTTATTGGTTAACGAGTTGGTGCTGTTTTTTAATCTGGCTTCAAGGGATAAGATTGAATTGCTTCCTGAAGAAATGGCACTCAGGGATTTTTTGACTAATCAGGGGTTGATTGGAATTTGGCGCGGATTCTATCGCGCATTGAAGCCGGAAGTCGTCATCTTATCGATCCCTCAGGTTCAGGAGCGTCACGATGGTGAGCCGCGCATCAATGAGTTGGCTCGCCGGGCAATATTGACCCATGAAATGTCTCATGCAGAGTTTTATACGAACCCCTACTATGCTGATTATTGCCGTAAGTTTTGGCATGAAAAGTTGACTGATGCACAGCGCGCCACTTTTCAAAATTTTTTAGCGAATTACAATTATTCAGTTAATCAACAGGAATTGTTTATTAATGAAATGCAGGCTTATCTGATGTTTACGCCAGACCCAAGTTCGGTCAGTGCTACAAAACTTGGGGTGACAGATGAAGAATGGGAGGCTATGCGTACCCTGTTCAGGCAAGGCAGGCCGCCAATAAAACTTCCTATGTGATTGGAGAAGGGGAAATGAAGAATCAATGGATCATTGCTATTTCGTTGGGCTTGTTTGCGACAGCATCTTTTGCTCAAACCAGTCAGTCGAGAACGACAGTTCGTGGTAATACGGAAATTAATGTGTCCACTAAAAATACCACGGCAATTGCCACGGGGCAGAATAACGTTGCGCGCAACCGGATCGGCGTAGTGCAGGGAAATAAGCAGGGTGACACTAAAATTATAGTAAATACAGAAAATGTGACTACCGTTGTCGGCGGGCGTAACAAAAAAGCATGTACCAATATCGGAGGAGTGATCAGCGATGAATGCAAATAAATTAAAGATAAGTTCGATTGTTTTGTGTGTGACTTTCGGATTGTTCAGCGCAAGTGTTTTGGCGGTTGAAGGTTTAGGTGCCTCCGGGAACAGCAAGGTAAATAATGCGATGGCTAAGAAATGGTCCAAGTCCGATACGTCTGGAGATGGCTACAATGCCCAGCAGGATAAGCGAGTAGTGAATATTGGGAACAGGAAATCCAACAACTGCAATGTAAATGTGGGCACGGTTCAGCCAGGGCAGAAAGCGCCCAAGGAAATCGTGGTGACGACCAAGGAAGTTATTAATGTTTGCAAGTAAGGGAGGAATAATGAATCGCTATATAGCCGTATTATTTGGAATGGTAATGTTTGCGTATGCATCTATGGTGATAGCGGATGACTCTGACAAGTTGAAGGAGCTAGAGCGTGCAATGACAACCCCGCCTGCTGCGGTTGAAATCACCAAAAAACCACGAACCCGCGCGATTGTTTTTGATGTGCAACCTGAGGGGGGGGCAGCTACGGAAAAAGTGAAGGAGCCGGTTGAAAATAATGTGACCAGCAATATCGAGAGCGTAGCCACCGCTAATATATTTGATTGTAATGCTATAGCTCAGGATGCGAAAATGCATGTTGTTGACTTTACAATACAATTTAAATTGGGAAGTTCCAATATCGCGCCTGAGTCGGAAAAGGTGTTGTATGAAATTGCGAAAATCCTGTCGTTGAGTAAAAGGTGTGTCGTAATTGAAGGGCATACCGATATATCAGGGAATTATGATCGCAATATGGTTTTGTCTAAAGAACGTGCGGAATCGGTTATTGATTTTATTTCTGAAAAAGCCGCGCTGGACAAAAAACGTTTTGTTGCTGTTGGAAAGGGCTCGACTGAGCCATTAAAGAACCTTGATCCGCGCAGTCCACATAATCGTCGCGTGGCGTTTAAGGTTGTTGAGTAATTGATGTTTATTGTGTTTAACTACAGGAGGTTGATATGCGTCTTATAACTTTGTTATTAGCAAGTATATTTGTTACAGCGCCCGTATTTGCCCAGCAATCACAGCGTTCTAGCAATCCGCAGGGTGTGCAGATTCAGGGTAATACCGAGATCAAGGCTCAACAGGATAATGCGGTAGCTGTATCAATAGGTGAGGGCAATACCGCCAAAAATACGGCTGGTGCAATTAAGGGTGGCACTCAGATTCAGGGTAATACCAAAATCCATGCCAAACAGAAAAATACCACTGCGATTGCTGAAGGCCGGAACAATAAGGCAGTCAACGATGCAGGTGTTATTGGTGGCGAATAATTTTTACTACGTTGTTTAAGGAGATCATTATGAAAAAATCAATTCTTTTAGTGGCATTGTTGTCCTTATTTGCTTCTAGTGCTGTCTTTGCTCAAGCTGCACAAGGCAGCAATAGAGGTAGTATGTATTCACCTAATTCTCAAGGCGTGCAAATTCAGGGTGATACCGAGATCAAGGCACAACAGGACAATGCGACCGCCATTTCATCAGGTGAAGGTAATACTGCCAAAAACACGGCTGGAGCAATTAAAGGCGGCACCCAGATTCAGGGTAACACCAAAATTCATGCCAAACAGAAAAATACCACTGCTATTTCTCAAGGCAGGAATAATAAGGCTGCAAACGAAGCCGGTGTGATTGGTGGTAATTAATTTTTAAAATGATAAGTAATGCCTCCGAAAGGGGGCATTACTTTTTTTATTGACCTTTTTAATGCCAGCTGACAAATTTCGATTATTTACGCATCTACAGGCAGGTAGCCTGTTTATACTGTTTGCGTTTAATGCTTATGGTGAAACAACGAAACTGGTCGTTCGCGGGAATATTATCCATGCCGAGTTGGCGACGACGGAGCGCGCCCGAAGCGATGGCTTGATGTACCGTGAAAATTTATGTGGAAATTGCGGGATGCTGTTTGTATTTCCATCTGCCGACAAGTGGGCATTCTGGTCGAAAAATACATTCCTGGCTCTTTCTGTGGCTTTTATTGCTGATACAGGGAAGATAGTGCAAATTATTGATATGGAACCTGAAAGCGAGCGTGTTCATACTTCGGATTTCGATGTGGTTTATGCATTGGAAATGCCTCAAGGCTGGTTTGCGCGGCATGGTGTTGAGAGAGGTGATAGGTTGGACGGAATCGGCTTGAAATAGACGCAGGGTATTCAACACCCACTTATAGGTAAGGAGCACTTTTGGATCAGTTAAGTCGCAAGTATTTCATCATGGCGGGATTCTTGCTGTGTTTGATAGCGAGTGCCGGACTGCACTTTCTGGACGCTATTGCCATGCTGGATCGCGTTGTACTGGGCGAGCAATTCAGGATATTGAGGAATCATCATCGTCAACCTGTCGCAAATGACGTCGTGATTGTGGGTATAGATGAAGTGACATTTTCCCAGTTGCGCGAACCTATGGCCCTGTGGCATCCGCACTTGGGTAAGTTTTTCAAAGCGTTGGCAATGGCCAAGCCCGCTCTGGTTGGTCTGGATGTGGTTTTGCCTGAACGCTCCTACCATTTTTTAATCCCTCGTTACGATCAAAGTTTGCTGATAGGTTTAGCTACCTTGAAAGCGCAAAGTCCTGTTTTGCTGGGGCGGTCGGTTGATAGTAACGGTAATTTTCGCCAAATATTCGCTCCCTTTGTCTCGGTAGCCGGAGCTGACGGACTTTCTTCGGTAATGGTTTGTCTGGATGACGATGGCGTAGCACGTCGCTTTGAGGAAAACCTGTGTTCAACCAATACCCCGGTAAAAACTCTGTCTGGAAACATGGCTTTGACTCAGGGCTTGGGGCAGCAGGAATGGAAGGGGATGGTTGATTATAGTGTCGGTGATGAATTCAATTACATACCTTTTATGGACGTACTCTCATGGTATGAGCAGGGCCAACAGGAAAAGCTCGAACAAGCCTTTGCCGGAAAGCCGGTATTGCTTGGCGTCATCCTGCCGTTCACTGACAGAATTACCTTTCCGGTGCCATTGGCTGCCTGGGAGCCTGAACATACCAAGTTGCCGGGTGTGTTGCTGCATGCGCAAGTCTACCGTTCCATGCAAATGCATGGATTAATACAGGAGGTGCCGAAATTGCTGGTGCTGGCATTGACGCTGGCTGCCGCTCTATTCTGGTTCGGTCGTCCAGGCTGGATCAAGGGCGGAATAATGCTGATATTTATACCTGCGATATTGGCGCTGTCCTTGTTGCAGCTTTGGCAAAGTCACTATCTTCCGGTAGGTTCTGTACTATTGTCGGGTTTGCTTGCTTACATTTTGAGGGCAGTTTATGAGGCACTACTTCAAATGCGTGAACGACGAATGTTGCGAGGGACATTTGGCAGCTATGTGAGTCCGCAAATATTGAAGGAGATCATGGCGGGTCATATCAAGCCCGGATTGGGTGGTGAACGTAAGCGTCTTTGCGTGTTGTTTTCAGATATACGGAATTTCACTACCCGCAGCGAACGGCTGCCTCCTGAAGAGGTTATCAAGTTGCTTAACGGTTATTTCACTGAAATGACCGCGGCGATACACAAGCATGGAGGCACGGTTGATAAATTTATCGGTGATGGGTTGATGGCATTTTTTGGAGCTCCGCAACGATTGGAATGTCCGGAGCGAAGTGCGCTGGAGGCGGCTCAGGAAATGCTGGTGCGTCTGGAATCGTATAACCGTACCTTGCAGGAAATGGGCCTGGAACCGGTACGCATCGGCATCGGCATTCATGTGGGCGATGTTATTGTCGGCCATGTCGGCTCGGCTTCGCGCAATGAGTATACGGCTATCGGCGACGTGGTGAATACTGCTTCGCGTCTTGAAGGAATTACCAAAACATTGGGTTATCCAGTGATCTGCTCTGCCTTGGTGGCCGACGCGGTCGGACATGCCGGTGGCATGGTTGATCTGGGTGAGCAGGCGATCAAGGGACATTCGGCGATTAGAGTTTACGGTTGGAATCCGCAATTGATTGTTGAATTGCAAAAAACGGATGAAATGGGAACTGCTCTTGTCGCTGTATCATGAGCAAGTATTGCAATAAAAAGCCGCTGGACAAGAATGCAGATGGTTGCTGACATAATTAAACGATTTCGATTTTCAACCGGCTATTGGGATATGTTTGTCTATGTCGCCAACAATTTGAAGGTGCTCAGACTCGCCCCCGTCGAGAAGGTATTTCACCATCAATTACAGATTTCGGGGCTGGATGCGTTATCGGTTATAGCAATTATTGCGCTGTGTTGCGGCACGTTGGTTATTACGCAGGTTACCTCTTTTGTCGGAGGAAACAGCGAATTGACCGTAAAGATGCTGATTTGGATTGTTGTGCAGGAAATCGGCCCTCTGCTTTCGGCGATGGTCATCATCGCTCGCAGTAGTGCCGCGGTGGCATCTGAGTTGGCCTTGATGAAGGTGAATCAGGAGCTGCGCAATCTGGAAAGTATGGATATTTCAGTGTTGAATTATTTGATCGTTCCTCGTGTTGCCGGGATTACCCTTGCGGTTGCCGCGTTGTCCATCTACTTTCAAATTGTAGCTGTCGGCGGTGGATTGCTGGTAAGTACTTTGTTTCAGAACACCTCGATGCTAGAGCAGTCAGACCGGTTCTTGCAAATCATCGGTATGATGGACTTTCTGATTGTAATTTTTAAGGGTTTTTTATTCGGGACAGCTATCGCGACCATTTCCTGTTATCACGGCATATACGCCAGTAATGCTTATACCGGAGTTCCCAGAGCGGCGATCAAGGCAGTTATCAGAAGTCTGTTGGCGGTATTTTTACTTGACCTGGTAATCGCTTATCTGCGAGGGTTGTTTTAGCCAAGTTTGAATATTGTGGATAATTCTTGTCAGCATTCTAATACTCAGGATTCAACGATACGAATCTTCTTTGCATTATGGCCGGAACAGGCTGAGCGAGAACACCTTTCACACTGGCAGGCAAGATTACATCCTCTATGCGGGGGGCGTGTGATGCGTGCTGAAGGTTTGCATGCCACCTTGTTGTTTATTGGAGAATTCCCGTCAAAAAATCTGGAAATGTTGCTGTCGCTAGTCAGCCGTATTCATGTTGAACAGTTCGGTTTGTATTTTGATCAGGCGCGATATTGGGGGCATAACCATATTGTCTATGCCGCGCCTAGCCGCGTACCGCAAACTTTGCAGCAATTGGTGGTCATGCTGGAACAATGTTTAATCCGCAATCACATCAGTTTTGATACCAGTTTTCAGGGGGACTATCAGCCGCACATCACGCTGTTACGCAAGGCGCATTGGCACGATGAACCATTGAACGAAATCCAACCTTTTGCTTGGAATGTCAGGGATTTTGTACTTTTACAATCGACCCGAGCTGGAAATATGCCCGTTTATCGTGTGCTGGTACGATTTCCACTCGGCAGCGCTTTTCGGGGATAATGTGTGTCGTAATAAATCCCGCCTTCTCATTGAGTCATGAAAAGTAATTATTTCAGATGGTTGTTGTTATCTGTTGCCTTGTATTTCGGGTCATCTTCGTGTGCCTATGCCAACATGCAGAGTTTCGAGGCTTGTGCGAAACAATTTGTGAACAACAATGCGGCCCGTCTTGAATGTTTCGATCAGGCAGTGGCGAAGAATGTGTCTGTGTCAGTGATTATTGATGAGAAACCAGCGATTGAGGCGGTTAATCAATCTGCTGTGAATCAGACCGAGCCTGGCCGTGACGAACTGATTGATGTCAGAGAAAGGCAGCGCGAGGAAAGAAGAGCGTATTCTTATCTGACCAAGGTGTGGGATTTGAAGAACCGGCCTCATAATGATCCGAGTACATTGGATCGTTTGCAATTGCATCGGCAGGGTTACTTGATAGCCCGAAAAACCAGTAATGTGAACAATTTACCATTCTCTCCTGCGGCGGGACATTCTTCATCGATAGGCTATGGCATGGACTCGCTGGAAACCCGGTATCAACTGAGTTTCAAAACAGATATTCTCACGGTGAAAAATCTTGATCTACAGGATTTGCAGACCTTCCGGTTGTGGGCCGCTTATACTCAGCAGTCAAATTGGCAGGTCTTCAATACACGCAACTCATCACCCTTTCGTGAAACCAACTACGAACCTGAATTGATTGGCACCTTTGCTACGGGCAGGGATAGTGGGTGGAAACTGTTCAATCTCGGCCTTGTTCATCAATCAAATGGGAAGTCAGTACCCGAATCACGTAGCTGGAACAGGGTATATCTACAAGGTGGATGGGAACGTAACAATATCTCAGTGTTGACCCGTGGTTGGTGGCGTATCCCGGAAAATGTGTTGAAAGACGACAATCCTGATATTACGCATTACATCGGACGCGCAGATCTGGTCGCACGTTGGGAACCGGATAGCAAAAGTCAGGCAATTTCAATATTGCTGCGCAACAATCTGAATCTGAATCAAAATCTTGGTTTAGTGCAGCTAGATTGGGCATTGCCGGTTCCATTGGGCAATGCAGCGCGGCTGCACGCCCAATTCAGCACCGGGTATGGTGAAAGTCTTATTGATTACAATCACCGTCAGACTACGTTTGGCTTGGGTTTTTCATTCAGGGAATGGTAAGGATGAGCAATAAAATAAATGTGATTACGCACTATCAACGCATCGGCGGCGAGAAAAAAGTTTTCGCACTGGTAACGCGTTTTTATGAGTTGATGGATAGTCTTCCTGAAACTTATGGCATACGAAAGATGCACGCTGAAACACTAGACGGAGCGCATGACAAATTATTCAAATTTCTGTCCGGCTGGATGGGCGGGCCACAGCTATTTATTCAAGAGTTCGGAGAGCCATTTCTGCGTAGGCGTCACTTTCCGTTTTCTATCGGCGAGGCCGAACGCGATCAATGGATGTTGTGTATGAATCAGGCATTGAACGACGTGGTTGAAGATGCCGCGCTTCGTCAGGAATTATCCGACGCTTTTGCCAAGGTTGCCGATCATATGCGTAACAAGGCTGGTTGAATTTCAATATTCCGGAAAAAATTCGTCTGCGAAAATACGAAAGACACGAACTCATTCAAAAACCAACTGTTTTTATTCACTGAATGAGCGGCTAATGCAGTTCGTGTGTTTCGTGGACAAACAGTTTTTGTCAGCCTAGTGTTCCAACAGCTTCTTGATCACCGCCCCCGCCAGCATATAGCCAAACAACGGCGGCATGTGGCTGATGGTGCCGTTTACTGCTCGCGGACGGCCTTGTGAGGTCGGTTGCGGCGGCAGCGGGTCTTTCGGGTGTTCATCTGAATAGACGGTGAGGATGCCTTTGCGGATATTGTGGTGTTTCAGCAGACGTTTGCGCATCTGGCGAGCCAACGGGCACATTTCGGTTTGGCTGATGTCGGCCAGTTTGATGCGACTGGGATCAAGGCGGTTTCCTGCGCCCATGCTGGAGGCGACTTTCATGCCGCGCTTAAAGCTTTCTGCCACCAGCGCCTCCTTGCAGGCCATCGAATCTATGCAGTCAATCACATAATCGCAATCATCGGGAACCAGTTGATTTACATTCTCGGTAGTTAAAAATATTTTCAACAGCGTAACCTGACAATCGGGATTGATGTCGGCGATGCGGGCTTTCATCAGCTCTGCCTTGGACTGCCCTACCGTAGAAAGCAGCGCGGGTAATTGGCGGTTAATATTGCTGGCAACGACCACATCATGATCGAGTAGCGTTAATCGACCTATGCCTGCGCGTGCCAGCGCTTCGGTGCAGTACGAGCCGACACCACCCATTCCTGCAATAAATACATGCTTGTTGGCGAGGCTGGTAATGCCTTCATCGCCAATCAGGATCTGAGTGCGTTCGAATTGGGGAGCGGTAGTTTTCATGGCGGGATTATAGCGGCAATGTTGGTATTTTTAATGCCGGCAACACGGTTAACGCATTTTCTGTGGCGGCCTGAGCGATGGCTTCCAGTGAAATGCCGCGCAATTCGGACAGCAGTTGCGCATAACGTGGCAGAAATTCAGGTTTATTCGGCTGTCCGCGTTCCAGAAATTCGGGAGGAATATCCGGCGCATCGGTTTCCAGCACGATACTTTCCAGCGGTAAGGTCGCGGCAAGTTTGCGCAGGCGAGTGGCGCGGGAATAGGTCATCGCACCGCCGAATCCAAGTTTGAATCCCAGTTTGATGAATTCCTCAGCCTGTTGGTGACTGCCGTTGAAAGCATGGGCGATGCCGCCGCGAACCCGGATGTTGCGCAGGTGCTTGAGGATGGTGTCCTGCGCCTTGCGTATATGCAACAGTACCGGCAGGTCGAATTCGCGCGCCAGCTTGAGTTGCTCTACGAAGAATAATTCCTGACGGTTTTGATCGTATTGTTCAAGCGAAAAATCCAGCCCGATTTCACCGACGGCAACCGGATGGAAGTCGCGTAAATAATCACGCAGTACGTCAAAATCTTCAGCTTGCGCATTGTCTACAAACATTGGATGTATGCCATAGGCGGAGAAGCATGATGAGAATTCATCGCAAATGGCGCGCACAGCCGTAAAGTTGGAGCGTTCAACCGACGGCACAACAATCCGCCCAACCCCGGCCTGCTGAGCGCGTGACAACAGCGTGGCCTGTTGGTCACCGAATTCAGCGGCATCAAGATGGCAGTGTGTGTCGATTAGCATGGACGAATGCCCGCCATTATTCCATTGTCAGCACGATTTTGCCCGTCATCCCGCCTGCCTCGATCAGTCTATGTGCTTCGGCGGCCTGTTCCAGCGGCAGGTGGTGCGATACCAGAACCCCGAGTTCGCTGGCTTCGACCATTTTTGCGCACTGTTCGAGTATCTTGCGCTGGCGGATGCGTTCTTCGTGCAGGTTCAGTACTTGCGGTGTGAGCATCAGTTCATAGCTTAGCGACAGATTGCGCAAGCGTGCTAGTTGTACATCGGCAGCGGCTAAGGGACTGGCCAGTATGCTGACCACTTTACCGCCAATGCGCGCCGCATTCAGCGAACGCAGGAAGGTGTCGCCGCCTACGGTATCGAATACCACGTCTGCACCTTTGCCGTCTGTCCAGTCCAGCGTTTCCTGTACGAAATCCTGTTCCTTGTAGTTGATGAATTTCTCGGCACCTAGCCCACGCGCCAGACCTATTTTTTTGTTGCTGCTGGCCGTCACGGCAATGCGTGCGCCCTTGTGGTGAGCCAGTTGCAATGCGATATGCCCAACCCCACCGGCTGCGGCATGGATCAGGATGGTTTCGCCTGCCTGCAAGTTAACGCGCTCGAACAGGGCTTCCCATGCGGTCAGGCATACCAGCGGTAATGCGGCGGCATCGCGCAAGGGAATGCCAGACGGGGCAGCCGCGCAATATTGTTCGTGTATGGTGGTGAATTCGGCATAGTTGCCTGGCTCGTCACCCAAGCCGCCATTGCAGAAGTAAACCTTGTCTCCAACCTTGAAGCGTGTGACCGCACTGCCGGCTTCCTCGACGACTCCGGCACCGTCACAACCCAGAATCGAGGGTAGTTTGTCGGGATGGTAGGCAGGTTTGGCGCGTAGTTTGGTATCGACCGGATTGACTCCGGCGGCGGCAAGTTTGATGCGTAAATGATAAGGAGTCGGGAGTTCAGGCTTGGCAATTTCTTGTAGTTGCAGGGTGTCGGCAGTGCCGGCGGCGTTCATCAGGATCGCTTTCATCAAATTAAACCTTTCATGTGTTTCATCGCCGTAACTGGAACGACGGCGTTTTTAGGAATGCGCTGCTATGTTAAACTCCATGCACTTTTTTTGCGAGATACACCATGTCTGGGAATACATTCGGTACCATTTTTACAGTGACTTCATTCGGCGAATCGCACGGTGCGGCAATCGGTTGCGTGGTGGATGGCTGCCCGCCCGGGCTGGCGTTGTGCGAGGCGGATATTCAGCTTGATCTGGACAGGCGCAAGCCGGGCACCTCGCGCCACGTTACGCAACGGCGCGAATCGGATACCGTGGAAATATTGTCCGGTGTGTTTGAAGGCAAGACCACCGGCACGCCCATCGCGCTGTTGATACGCAATGAAGATCAGCGCAGCAAGGATTACGGCAATATCAGCGAGACTTTTCGCCCCGGACACGCCGATTACACCTATACGCAAAAATACGGTACGCGTGACTATCGCGGCGGCGGTCGTTCATCGGCGCGCGAGACGGCGGCGCGCGTGGCGGCTGGCGCGATTGCGAAGAAATGGCTGTTTGAACGTTACGGTGTGGTGATCCGCGGCTATCTGGCTCAACTCGGCGAGATTGAGATACCTTTCGAGAGTTGGGACGATGTGGGCGGCAATGCCTTCTTCGCGCCTAATGCGGCGGCGGTGCCTGCGTTGGAAGATTATATGGATGCGCTACGTCACTCGGGCGATTCCATCGGTGCCAAGTTAGCTGTTGTTGCGCAATATGTACCGGCGGGTTGGGGCGAGCCGGTATTTGATCGACTGGACGCAGACATTGCGCATGCACTGATGGGCATCAATGCGGTAAAAGGCGTGGAAATCGGGGCGGGTTTTGGATGTGTAACGCAAAAAGGCAGCGAGCATGGCGATGAGCTGACCCCTGAAGGCTTTTTGTCCAACAATGCGGGCGGAATTCTGGGCGGCATTTCCACCGGTCAGAGCATCGTCGCCCATTACGCCATCAAGCCGACTTCCAGCATACGCATTCCGCGTCACTCGATTAATAAAACGGGCGAGCCGGTGATGGTAGCGACCCACGGTCGTCACGATCCCTGCGTAGGTATACGCGCTACACCGATAGCTGAAGCGATGCTAGCCTTGGTGCTGATCGACCATGCATTGCGGAATCGTGCGCAGAATGCGGATGTGGATTGTGCGACACCGAAAATACGATAATTAAGTTGGAGAATGAATGATGTTGATTGCCGCAAAATTCAAGAGTTTTACCACTGTACCCAATGGGGAATGGAAATTTGCTCAGGGAATCAATGTCATCGTAGGAGAAAATGGCTTGGGCAAGTCTCATGTGCTCAAATCAATTTATTCGATGTTGAAGGTGCAGTCCGGTAAAAACGGCGAGCTGTCAAAGTCGAGTTTGGAAAAAGCTTATGCTGAAAAGCTAATGGGTGTCATGCGTCCAGAGTCACTGGGGCGATTGGTTAAACGCAAGCAGGGGCGGGATCGCTGCGAGATCGATTTGGTCATGAATAAGTCCAGTCAAAGCAGCGCAATTGGCTTTGCTACCAATGCGAAGTCGCAGGTCGAAGTGATTCAGATGCCTAAAGAGGCATTGCCGCTTCCCCCTGTCTATTTTCCGACGCGAGAATTGTTGACCCTCTGTCCGTGGTTCGTGCCTCTTTACGATAACTATCATCTGGAATTCGAGGAGTCATGGCGCGATACGGTCTCGCTTCTGGGAGCGCCTTCCGTTAAGGGACCACGCGAAAAGATTGCTGCACACTTGCTTGAACCATTGGAAAAGGCAATCGGTGGCAGAGTTTTTAATGATCCCGCCAGTGGACGGTTTTATGTGCAGACTCTTGGCAGCGGAAGCATGGAAATGACTCTGGTTGCGGAGGGATTACGTAAGCTGGCGATGTTAGCGCGGCTTATCAGTACGGGAGTGTTGTTGGAGCAAGGCTATCTGTTTTGGGATGAGCCGGAAACCAATCTGAATTCAAAACTTATCAAAACAGTGGCCGAAAGCATCGTTGATTTGGCTGCGCAAGGTATTCAGGTATTTATCGCCACGCATTCGCTGTTTTTGCTGCGCGAACTGGAAATATTGCTAGGAGCGCCTGAGCGAAAAAATATCATGGTGCAATTTTTTGGTTTAAAAACTGGTGATAGCGGAGTCGAAATGCAGCAAG
>JBBRAJ010000028.1:0-40816 GCA_038206935.1 Burkholderiales bacterium | reverse complement strand
TATTATTGCACGCGACACTGGTCGTCCCGTACAAGTCAAACTGATTCCGGCTAGCATCAGCAACAACCCGCTGCCGCGTCCTGACAGCATCCCGCTGGATATGGAAAAGCTGTTTGGCAGTGAAGCCAGTGCGGGTGATCCGGGGTTGTATGTCACCGTACATGACGGTCATGTGATTCTGGCGATGGGTGATAAGACGCTCGATCTGGGACGGGGTGAAACCGGCTTCTCCGATACCAGCATCCTGACCCGTTTGACCACAACTCCGGCGTTCATGGGGGGGGACATGCAGATCAATCCGGAAAGTAATAATGTCAACAGCCCGAACCCGAGTATTAATCCGAGCGGGTGTGCGGTGCAGTAACGGGATAGGTTGTCAGTTTGCAGATCCGTTCGGTAGTGTTGCTTTCCATGTTTTAAAGTCATAGGGTGTGTCTTGCACACCATAAGCCATGAATGCCGATAAACGTACAATCATTTTCATTTCCGATGGAACCGGCATTACGGCGGAAACACTGGGCAGGGGTTTGCTTTCTCAATTTGATAGCATCCCGCACCGGTATTTGCGTTACCCCTTTATTGATAATCTGGAGAAAGCGGCGGATTGCCTGAATAGCCTTTCCGGAATACGTGAGCGGGAAGGCAAACGTCCGATTATTATCATGACCATGATGGATCCGCAAATTAGTGCAGTTTTGCGTCAGGCAGATGCGTTGTTTCTGGATGTATTTGTGGCATTTATCCCCGCGCTGGAGCAGGAATTTGATAGTAAAGCTACGCGCCATGTGGGACGCAGTCATAGCCGGGAGCAAAGCGCGTATGAAAAACGTATTACCGCCATGAATTTTGCATTGGCCCATGACGATGGCATATCCGCCGACTTGAAGGGTGCCGATGTGATTCTGGTGGGTGTATCGCGATGCGGAAAGACGCCAACCAGTTTGTATTTGTCAATGCAGTTCGGACTCAAGGCGGCTAATTACCCGCTTATACCAGAAGATTTTGAACGAGATCGTTTACCGGATTCCTTGTTTCCTTACCGCAATAAATTATTTGGTTTGACAATTTCACCTGAACAGTTGCACCGTATTCGAGAGGAACGCAGGCCGGGCAGTCATTATGCTTCGCTGGAAAATTGCAGATTGGAAGTGGCGGCGGCTGAAAGCCTGATGCGTCGTGCAGATATAGGTTTTTTTGATATGACTTCACGTTCGATCGAGGAGATTGCCGTACATTTGCTTCAGACTATTAATAAAAAGCAAATGCAAGAAAAATGAGCCAGTAATTTTGTGATTATCAGCTAGTAGTTTTCAAAGGTGAGATCGCCTGTTTAAATTAATATAACTGTTACAGGATAATTTCTATGCAACCTTATGTAATCTCATTTCAATCATTGGGTATCGGAGATGTCGCTCAGGTGGGAGGTAAAAATGCTTCATTGGGCGAGATGATTAGCCAACTCGGGGCAACCGGTGTACGTGTTCCGGGGGGATTCGCAACCACGGCACAGGCATACCGGGACTTCCTATCATTTAATAATCTGGATATTCGTATCGAAAAGGCGCTAACAGGTCTGGATGTGCGTGATGTAGAGGCGCTAGCGAAGACGGGTGCACAGATACGCGGCTGGATTTTTGATGCAGTATTGCCGGATAGATTGCAGCAGGAGATTCGTCTGCATTATGCCGAACTGGTAGGTAATGACGAAGGGAGCTTTGCAGTTCGATCTTCTGCTACGGCTGAAGATTTGGCTGATGCTTCCTTTGCGGGACAACAGGAGACGTATCTGAATATTCAGGGGGTAGAAAATATCCTGCATGCTGTTCAGTCTGTATTTGCATCCTTGTATAACGACCGGGCAATTTCCTATCGGGTGCATACGGGTTATGCGAGTAATCAGGTGGCATTGTCAGCCGGTGTGCAACGCATGGTTCGCTCCGATCTGGGGTCTTCGGGTGTGATGTTTACACTGGATACCGAGTCGGGTTTTCGCGATGTGGTGTTTATAACCTCTGCCTGCGGACTCGGGGAGATGGTGGTGCAGGGGACGGTAAATCCTGATGAGTTCTATGTTCATAAACAGAAGCTTGCGGAAGGTTACCCGGCAATTGTTCGACGTAATATTGGATCAAAATTGCAACGTATGGTGTTTGATACGGATCATGCGATAGGATATTCCACGCGTATCGAAGAAGTACCGTTGGAATTGCGTAATCAATTTTCGCTATGTGATGAAGATGTACTAGAACTGGCTCGTTATGCAATGGTGATAGAGCAGCATTACGGCAGGCCGATGGATATTGAATGGGGTAAGGATGGTCTGGATGGCAAGCTATATATCTTGCAGGCACGACCAGAAACCGTTCAGTCTCAGGCATCGTCAAGAAATGAGGGGAAATTTCTGTTGACGAAACGCGGTGAGGTATTGGTTGAAGGTCGAGCAATCGGTCAGAAAATCGGAATCGGGCCAGTAAGATTGATCGAAGGGCCTTCTCAGATGAATCGTGTGCAGGAAGGCGATATTCTGGTTACCGATATGACCGATCCTGACTGGGAGCCGGTGATGAAAAAGGCGGCGGCGATCATTACCAATCGTGGCGGGCGTACCTGTCATGCCGCGATTATTGCGCGTGAGATGGGAATTCCGGCTATTGTAGGTTGCGGACACGCTACGCAGTCTTTGCCGGATGGTGAGATGGTTACTGCCTCTTGTGCGGAAGGAGATACCGGATTTGTGTACCGTGGCAGACTGCCCTTTGAGATTGTTGCAGCCAGCAAGGCCGCACTGCCAGAACTGCCGGTCAAGTTGATGCTTAATGTCGGTAATCCGACATTGGCTTTTGAATTTGCGCAATTGCCATCGGCGGGTGTGGGGCTTGCACGGTTGGAGTTTGTTATCAATAACATGATAGGCATTCATCCCAAGGCGGTATTGAATTTCAGCGACCAATCGGAAAGTTTGCAGGCAGAGATTTTACAAAAATCGCGAGGTTATGCTGATCCGGTTACGTTTTATGTAGAGAAAATAGTCGAAGGTGTATCTTGTCTTGCGGCGGCTTTTTGGCCCAAGCCTGTTATTGTGCGTTTATCTGACTTCAAATCCAATGAATATTCCAAATTGCTGGGAGGGGAGCGTTACGAACCTGTTGAAGAAAATCCGATGATAGGATTTCGCGGTGCGGGGCGTTATGTGGCATCCGATTTTGTTGATTGCTTTGAACTGGAATGCCGCGCGCTGAAACGGGTTCGTGAGGAATTGGGTTATTCCAATGTGGAAGTCATGGTGCCATTTGTTCGTACCGTCGGTGAGGCGCGTGAAGTTGTCGAGGAGTTGGCAAAGAATGGTTTGAATCGTGGTGATAGGGGATTGCGTCTAATCATGATGTGCGAGATACCCTCTAATGCCTTACTGGCTGAGCAGTTTCTGCACTATTTTGATGGCTTCTCGATTGGTTCAAATGACTTAACGCAATTGACGTTGGGATTGGATCGTGACTCTGCACTGGTGGCAAACCGTTTTGACGAACGTGATGCAGCTGTAAAACGTTTGCTGGAGATGGCGATTTCCACTTGTAATCGGTTGAATAAATATATCGGTATCTGCGGTCAGGGGCCATCGGATCACTTCGATTTTGCGCTGTGGCTGATGCAGCAGGGAATACAGACCATTTCGCTGAACCCGGATAGTTTGTTGGAAACATGGTACAAGCTGGGAGAAATCAGGCTGGATTAGTATGCATATGTTTGAGCAGCATGTTGCGAAATGCATCGAATACCTTGTTCATTGCAACCTGCTTGTAAGGAAAAATGTCGACGGGATCGGTGGCATGTACCCAGCCCCGATTGTCGGCTTCAAAAACCAGTAGTTCGCCATCATTGGTTTCTGCGCAATCAATGACGACATAATCCAGCGCCAGGCGAGTAGCGATGGCGCGAAATGCATCTTGATGGCGCAAGCCGAAATCGCTATCAAAATCCTGCATAAACTGCGCTTCCTGTTCGCGGCGCTTTAAGTCTTCAAGCATATTGGCTGAACGGTAATGAACAATCCAATGATCGCTGATGGCTAAATGGCAAACATAAGGAATGCTGTCTATCAATACCACGCGGACTTTCCGGTAGAGACCGTCCTGACTACAGTAGTCGATATAGAGTGAAACGTAATATTCCTGTGCGTTTGATGTTTCCAGATAATCTGATAGTTCGGCGGTACTTTCGATCTTGCACAAGCCCTTGCCGCCTTGAGTATCTATAGGTCTGATTGTGATCGGGCTCTCACAAGACAAATTTTTAAGAAGGTGTCCGGGCGGGTTGCCTGTCGTCACAAACTGCTCCAGTTCAAGTCTGGAGAGGCGTACGGTGGGTGAAACAGTCAGACCAGGAACGGATTGCATCTGTCGGTAAAATTCATCTCTGGCACAAAGTAGAATTTGCTTTGGGTGATTCAGTACCGGGCGAGGCCAATGCGCTACCAGACCTTTAATCGTGGCGATAACAGGGCGATTGTTGGCAGATTCACCAAGTGCAATGATAGCGATGTCGTGATCGGGTATGAATTCCGGCAAGGTATGTCCGGGTTCGATATACAGCAGGTCCAGTTGTATGTCGGAATTTTCGATTAAATAGTCAAGTGGCGTATTGTCGGTCGAATCCCCCGGCCCCATCAGTGCCATCAAACGTATGGTCGGAGTGTTTGCTCCGGCGATACGGTAAACATTTGACAACCCCAGCGCTTTTCTTTGCATTTCAAGTGCAAAGTCCAGTTTACCCAGAGTGGAAAAAATCTGGTATTGATTCATGTAAAGCGAGGTATCTGGCTTGGCTGAGAATAGGCGAATAATCAGTTCCGTGATCTCGCAGGACGACATGCGAGCAAGCCGGGACAGAGGGACAATAGGTGTTAATTCCATTTCCACCAGTTTGGGAGAATTCATACCTTTTATCTATGCTTGATAAGCGCAGTCTAGGACACTTTGAATTACGGCTGGGATTTCACTATGCGCATCGCAGCGGCCACCATGGAACCCATGTCGGCCATGTTTCCAGGCAAAATCAGAGTGTTTCCTTCCTTGGCAACCTTGCTAAAGGCTTCGACGTATTGCTCGGCTACTTTAAGACTTACTGCCTCCATGCCCCCGGGGGACTGGATGGCGTGTGCAACTTGCGAAATGGCTTGGGCTGTTGCGGCGGCTACCGTCTTGATGGCTTCTGCTTCACCCTGAGCTGTATTAATGGCCGCTTGTTTTTCACCCTCTGAGCGTTGGATAAAGGCCTCGCGCTCCCCAGTAGCAATATTGATTTGTTCCTGCTTGCGACCTTCTGATGCGGCGATCAATGCACGCTTTTCACGTTCGGCGGTTATTTGTGCCTGCATCGCGTGAAGAATTTCCTTGGGAGGCGTCAGATCCTTGATTTCGTAACGCAGTACCTTTACACCCCAACTGGTCGCAGCTTCATCGAGTGCCGCCACGACGGCGCGGTTGATGTCGTCACGCTCTTCAAAAGTCTTGTCCAGTTCCATCTTGCCGATAACCGAACGCAGGGTAGTTTGAGCTAGCTGGGTAATCGCCATGATGTAATTGCTGGTGCCATAAGATGCCAGACGCGGATCGGTAACTTGAAAATACAGGATTCCATCCACCTGCAATTGGGTGTTGTCCTTGGTTATACAGACCTGACTGGGCACATCAAGCGGAACTTCCTTCAGCAGATGCTTATATGCAACTCGGTCAATAAACGGAATGACAATATTGAGGCCGGGTAACAGAGCTGCATGAAAACGGCCTAGGCGTTCGACAACCCATGAGTTTTGCTGCGGCACTACCTTGAGTGCCTTGGAGATGAAGATGATGGCAGCTGCGAGTATGAATAGAGCGATTTCCATGTTTCCTCCTGGGGAAGTTAGGGCTTGTGATGGGTAAGAATCAGATTGGAGCCGTGTACGGACTTGATATAAAAGGTGCCTTCGCGGGGCATGTCGGTCGACTCAGGACTGGCATCCCACTCGGCACCACGGTATTGCACCCGTGCCGATCCGTTTTCATGCCATTTAATTATCTGCACTGATTGTCCGATGTCCAGATCGTCGTAGACGGCTTCTTTGCCTGATCCATTTTTCCATTGACGCAACATTATCGTGCCTGCCATAACGCCCAGTGCACATAAAGTAAGCTGCCATGCGATGCTGGCACCCAATAGTGCGGCAAAACCACCGAGAGCCATAGCGATTGAAACTACCAGCAAATAAAACGTGCCAGTTGCCATTTCAATGCCCAGTACCACCAAAGCCAGCGTAAACCAATAAACATAGAGTGCCATATTTTCTCCTGACGTTCACGGTGGAAGTGCTGCTACTTCCCTTCATTGATTTCACTTAATGCATGTATCAATGCCTTGTTCAGTGCTTCGAGTGTCGCAATCCTGCTTTCGGCACCGTCCATGGTTTTATGTCCGTATCTGAGCGATACGATTTGACGCTTGAGTGCATCAATCTCATTATGCATATGCACAACGCCCGCATCGAAACCTGCCGAAAAGTCGGTGAAAGACGGGTTGCGGTGAAAGGAGGGCTGAGACTGACAGTAGTTCTCGAACAATTCGCGTTTGTCAGACGTACTCATGAATAGGCTCCTTAGTCATTTTGTGCTGCCTTTAGAATAGCATTATAGTCATTCATTCTGTAGCCTGGGCACGCAATAGTCATGTTTTCTGTACAGGTATGAAACTTGGCATTGCTTTTGCTGGCTATCATGGCATGGATAGAATTTTGGAGTAGATAATGAGAATGAACGGATGGCGAGTTATTGCACTATTGGTGGGATGTTCAGTTTCTCTGTATATGCTGTTATGTTGAATGTTGCTGTTGATATTTGAATCCGCTCATCGAAAGGAAATGTTCGTGAAATTTGCCAAGGCCCTGTCTTCGCACAAGTGAAGAGTGTTGCGCTAATGTAATGAAGCGCCAAAATTTACGCCGGATAAATCGCACCGAGTATACAAGGGTGTGCAGCGCCTGTGACTTGCGGCAGATTGGCGGGATGTCTGTGCAGTGTTTGCTGTGCCAGCCAGGCAAAGGCAATGGCTTCGAGGTAATCGCCATCTACGCCTAGGGTATCGGTAGTCTGAATGCTACAGTTGGGTAATAAAGTGTTTAGTCGGGCACTCAGTGTCAAGTTATGCGCCCCTCCGCCACAAAGGTAAATTTCCTGCGCTCCTGAACAGTGTTGAACTATGGATAGTGAAATGCTCCGGCAGGTTAATTCCAGTAGTGTGGCTTGCACATCCTCCGGTGCTTCCTTGCCGTCTAGCCTGCCTTGCAGCCATGTCGAATTAAACAGGTCTCTTCCGCTGCTCTTGGGTGGCGGAAGAGAGAAATAAGGTTCATTCAGCATGTCGTTCAGTAGATCAGTAATAACTTTTCCCGTTGCTGCCCACGCGCCATTGGCATCATAAGCCTGATTCATGTGTTGCATGCACCACGAATCCATCAGCATATTGCCGGGGCCGCAATCGAAGCCGGTTGTGCCGGCAGTAGGCGGCAGGTTGGTGAGGTTGCTGATGCCGCCAATATTGACGATGACCCGGTGTCGATGCGGGTGACGTAAGAGTTTGTCGTGAAAGGCGGGTACCAGCGGGGCGCCCTGACCGCCGGCGGCAATGTCACGGCTGCGAAAGTCGCTGACTACCGTAATGCCGGTTAATTCGGTGAGTAGGGCTGAGTTACCGATTTGCAGTGTGTAACCCAATTCCGGGCGGTGGCGTATGGTCTGCCCATGGCAGCCAATCGCGAGTATTTCCTCTGGTTTTATTTCAGCTATTTTGAGTAGTGCGTTAATTGCGTGTGCGTACTGCTTGGCCAGTTGGATGCTGATTAGTTGAGTGTGATGCAATTCGTCAGGAGATGGTTCGTGCAACTTCAGCACGGCATGCTTAAGTTCGAGGTCGAACGGCAGGAAAATTTTTTCAATTAATTCTGGCTTGCCGGATTGGAGATTGATCAGTGCTGCATCAATCCCGTCCAGACTGGTTCCAGACATCAACCCGATGTACAGTTCGGGTTGATGGCGGGGGTGTTTCATCGGCAAGGGGTTAAATCAGGATAAGACTTTGGTTTTAATCAAGCTTGGCCAGATTGGTATTGCGCAATTGAATCAGGCGTGCCACAAAAGTATTGGCAACTTCCTTGAATTGGCTCATTTTCGACGAGCTGATAGGCAGTGCATTTGGTAGTGCTACACGCAAAGGATCGCGTTGCTGTCCGCCAATCTTGAATTCGTAATGCAGATGCGGTCCGCTGGCAAGGCCGGTCATGCCGACATAGCCGATTATTTCGCCTTGTGATACGTGTTTGCCATTGCGCAGTCCTTTGGCAAAGCGGGATAAATGACCATATACCGTGGACAATTGACCTTGATGTTTCAGTGTTATGACATTGCCATAGCCGCCTTGAGAACCCAGAAAAGTAACGGTACCATCAGAAGTTGCCTTGACCGGAGTGCCAATCGGAGCGGCAAAGTCTACTCCTTTGTGCGCGCGTATCTTGTTTAACACCGGGTGTAAGCGTGCGTTGGAAAATCCTGAACTTACACGAGAAAAAGCGATAGGTGAGCGCAGGAAGGCCTTGCGTAAACTTTTACCTTCGGGAGTGTAATAATCGCTATGTTTTGCATCACTCTGGAAGTTTACAGCTCGATATACCTGTCCCTGATTGATGAATTCGGCAGCTTGAATACGGCCGGTTTTGACTAATGCACCATTGCTATATGTCATCTCATAGACTGCCGTAAACTTGTCGCCCCGTCTCAAATCATGATGAAAGTCAATGTCTCCACTAAAAATCTCTATTAATTGATTTGCAGCTGCGTCAGGCATTCCAGCCGCATCGGTAGCAGCATACAAGCTGGTTTTGATTTCACCGGTGCGAACAAACAGGCGCTTTTCAAAGCGCGCCGCTATCGTTTCGGTGCTGAATGCATCACCTTGTCTTTTAATGATGATCTGTTGGCCTTGGTCGCCTAGATAGCGTAACGAAACGAGTGCGCCATTTGTATCTGTTTCCGACTGAATTTCTTTGCCAGTTGATAGTTTGCGGAATTCCTTGGTTTCGGTGCTGTTACGCAGATAGTCGCTGGCTGCGGGATCCTTGATGCCCAGACGTTGCATCAATTCAGCCAGTGTATCGCCGCGCTGTAAGCGTTCGGTACGCCAGAATGTATTGGCTACGGATTGATTGGGGGCGACAGCGGGAAGTGAAATTTGCTCAATTTCAACCTTGCCGGTATTCAAGCCCAGATTGCTGGTTGGGACTAGACCAAAAGCGGTTACGACACCCAATAAAGGCATGGTTGAAACGGTAATAAACCACCGTAATTTTTTTTTGCGTTCTTGGCTGAGCATGTTTTGCGTTAACATTCGTATCTCCGTGAGCTGCCAGTTTTATTGTTAGTATTGCGTGGCTTTTATCAAGCGCAAACTTTAACAGAAATAGTATTTCCATTAAAGGAAAAATTGAGTATTTGCTAATAAAAAACCGTGTGTTATCTCTCTTGAAAGCATTTTCTGGGCTTGAATTGGGATGAAAGACGGATTATTTGAATTTAAATTGAATAAAATCATGAATGAAATGAAAGAAAAAGAAGTGCTTGAGCTGATTAAACGTGGCGCTGATGATTTGCTGATTGAAGCTGAATTGAAGCAAAAGTTGGCGTTAGGTCGACCGCTTCGTATTAAGGCGGGTTTTGATCCGACGGCTCCAGATCTACATCTTGGGCATACAGTGTTACTTAATAAAATGCGCCAGCTACAGGATATGGGTCATCACGCCTTGTTTTTGATAGGTGATTTTACCGGCATGATAGGTGATCCGACCGGAAAAAACGCCACGCGTCCCCCATTAACCCGTGAGCAGGTTATAGAAAATGCGCAATCTTACCGTGATCAAGTATTTAAGGTACTTGATCCTGAGAAAACGGAGATTGTTTTTAATTCAGCTTGGATGGATAAATTTAGTGCAGTTGATCTGATTCGTCTGGCGGCTACGCATACCGTGGCACAAATGCTGGAACGTGATGACTTTTCCAAACGTTATAAGAGTAGCCAGCCGATAGCGATACACGAATTTATTTATCCGTTGGTGCAGGGATACGATTCGGTGGCGTTAAAGGCCGATTTGGAGTTGGGTGGAACCGATCAGAAATTTAATTTGTTGATGGGGCGTGAATTACAGCGTCATTTCGGGCAGTCCGCGCAATGTATTTTAACCATGCCGCTGCTGGAAGGGCTGGATGGCGTGAATAAAATGTCCAAGTCGCTTGGTAATTATATCGGGGTAACCGATGCGCCTCATGATATGTTCGGCAAGCTGATGTCGATTTCGGATGAGCTGATGTGGCGTTATTTAGAGTTGCTATCTTTCCGCGGTATGGGCGAGATTGCGATATGGCGTAAAGAGGTTGCCGACGGGCGCAATCCGCGCGACATTAAGGTATTGTTAGCTCAGGAAATTGTCACGCGGTTTCATTCCAGTCGTGATGCGGAGTCAGCATTGGCTGAGTTTGAGGCGCGTTTCCGTCGTGGTGTGTTGCCGGATGATATGCCTGAAGTCAATGTGAATGCACAGAATGGCAGTGTGCTCATGCCGCAGTTATTGAAGTTGGCTGGTTTGGTAAGCAGTACATCCGAGGCGATGCGCATGATTGCTCAGGGGTCAGTCAAGCTGGATGGCGAACGGGTAAATGATAAGGCGGTTGCAGTTAATGCGGGAAATGTTGTTGTGTTACAAGTTGGTAAGCGTAAATTTGCCCGAGTTTCAGTGCTTTAGTGCAAAAATTTTTTGGATAAACTTGTATAAAACTAAAGTAAAAGTCGGTATGGTTATGGTGTGATGAGCGGATTGAATTGGTTTTTGGTCTGCTCGAAATGTTTTGTGTGCTGAAATGTGACCTGCTTGTGGCAGGAGCAAATGCCCAGATGTGAATTGTGCGGTCAAGTTAAGGCGCGCGGTGCTTGTATTCAATGAATCCCCTTCTAGATGATGAAGTAATACTGGTCTGGAAACGCAGGCTGGTATTTTGGAGTGGCGCAATCAGCGTCGGTCTAGTGGCAATCCTGTTTGCAGTTGCCTGTGAGCAGGCGAATCAGTTGTTTCATCGAATGTTGCTTATTTCTCCCTACATCCCTTTGCTGGTTACCCCTGCCGGGCTTGCTTTTGTTGTTTATGTTACCCGGAGATATTTTCCGGGGTCACAAGGTAGCGGCATTCCTCAAACTATTGCGTCTCTAGATACCGGAGGGAATCTTGGAATACGAAATCATGTGCTTTCACTGCGCGTGGCATTGGGTAAGCTAATCCTTACTATTATGGGGCTCGTATTTGGGGCTTCTGTCGGGAGGGAGGGGCCTACTGTACAAATCGGCGCGTCCATCATGCATAGTCTGGGAGGATTTGCGCGTTTTCCCAAGCATGATCTGGATAAAGGATTGATTTTGGCGGGTGCGGCGGCAGGGGTGGCGGCAGCTTTTAATACACCGTTGGCGGGAATTGTGTTTGCTATTGAGGAGATGAGTCGTTCTTTTGAGGAGCATAACAGTTCGACAATATTGATGACAGTGATAATTGCCGGTATTACTTCGCTGGCACTGCTGGGGAATTATGCCTATTTCGGTCATACCTCGGAAACGCTGGCGTTCGGTAATGAATGGAAGGTGGTCGTACTCTGCGGTATTTTCGGTGGCTTATTGGGCGGCGCATTCAGTCGTGCATTAATCGAGGTTAATAAGGGACTGGCTGGGCGCATAGGGCCATGGATGCGTGCAAGGCCGGTGGTTTTTGCGGCAGTTTGCGGATTTGTTCTAGCATTAATTGGTCTGGCATCAGGTAATTCCACTTATGGTAGTGGCTATGCAGAAGCAAAATCGTTGCTGGATGGCAATGCCACATTGCCAGAGGGTTACGGGTTGTTGAAAATGATGGCCACGGTGGTTTCGTATGTAAGCGGGGTGCCGGGTGGGATTATGGCGCCAGCGCTTTCGACTGGAGCTGGTTTGGGAGTAAATCTGGCGCACTATTTGACCTCTGTGCCCGTGGGCGCAACGATTATTCTGGGGATGGTCGCGTACTTTACTGGTGTTACTCAGGCACCGATTACGGCTTTTGTTATTGTCATGGAGATGACCGATAATCACGAAATGTTATTGCCTTTAATGGCGACAGCATTTATCGCCAAGCTCTGTTCTAAGTTGGTTTGTCCTGTGCCACTATTTCATACGCTTGCTAAGAACTTCATGCCCCAATCAGTGTTTGCTGAAAAGCCGCGGTTGGAGAGGAAAAGTTAAGTGGTGCTGCCAGGTAAGTAGCGTATTTTTCCAAATCTCGAAATAAATACTATAAATCGAATAATGAATTGAAATATAAGTTGTAGTGCGTAAGTCGATTTGATAGAATCGCGCCCTCGATTTTTTGGTAGAAGGTAGTTTTTTGATGACAACCGTACGTGTTAAAGAGAATGAGCCGTTTGAAGTCGCTATGCGTCGTTTCAAACGTTCTGTAGAAAAAACAGGTCTGTTGACCGATTTGCGTGCTCGCGAGTTTTATGAGAAGCCAACGGCAGAGCGTAAGCGCAAGCTGGCCGCAGCTGTGAAACGTCACTACAAGCGTCTGCGTAGCCAGACGCTTCCCCCTAAGCTGTACTAAGCGATCTATGCTGCCCGCATACAGTGTGGCAGTTAAGGCAATATGAGTTTAAGACAGCAAATTAATGATGATATGAAAGCCGCGATGCGTGCCAAAGATGCGGCGCGCCTTTCAGCTATTCGTCTGTTGCTTGCCGCAATCAAGCAGCGCGAAGTGGATGAGCGTATCGAATTATCCGATGCGGATGTGGTTGCAATCATTGAAAAAATGAATAAGCAGCGGCGCGATTCCATTAGTCAGTATGAGGCGGCAGGGCGTCAGGATCTGGCTGATGTTGAAAAGGCTGAGATGACTGTGCTGGCTCAGTACATGCCCAGCCAACTTAATGATGCTGAACTTGAAGCTGCTGTGTCCGATGGCATCGCTGCCGTTGGTGCAACTGGCCCTAAAGATATGGGGAAAGTGATGGGTTTGCTCAAGTCTCAATTGGCCGGTCGTGCCGATATGGGGCGAGTTTCAGCTCTGATCAAGTCACAGTTGTCGGCTTGAGCAGCTTGAATTTCTGGTGTTTTCCGGCGGCAAAATAGCTTATTGATATTGGTATCCACATAGTTGCAATTAGGGCGCGGCTGACATGATTCCAAAAAGTTTCATTCAGGATCTGCTTAATCGTCTGGATATTGTGGATGTTATTGAGCGGCATGTGCCCCTTAAAAAAGCTGGCGCGAATTATGTTGCCTGCTGTCCGTTTCACAACGAGAAATCTCCTTCTTTTACCGTTAGTCAGTCCAAGCAGTTTTATCACTGCTTTGGTTGTGGTGTGCATGGCACGGCGATAGGCTTTGTCATGGAGCATCTGGGGGTGGGGTATGTTGAGGCTATAGAGGAACTGGCGCGCAGTGTCGGGATGGATGTTCCGCATGAGTTAGTTTCGCAGCAGCAAAATAAAATTTCGCCTGATTTGTATGAGGTAATGCAAAACGCAACGCGTTACTACTTCAAGCAGCTCAAACTTTCGCAACGTGCGATTGATTATCTGAAGCAACGCGGATTGAGCGGTGAAATTGCGGCAAGATTCGGCATCGGTTATGCGCCGGATGGCTGGCAAAATCTCGCGGCAACCTTCTCCGATTATCAGGATGCGGTTTTGGATGAGGTCGGTTTGGTAATCAATGGCGAGGGTGGGAAACGATATGATCGTTTTCGCGATCGCATCATGTTCCCTATCATCAACGTACGTTCACAGGTTATCGGTTTTGGCGGGCGAGTGCTGGATAAGGGTGAGCCAAAATACCTGAATTCACCGGAAACTCCTTTGTTTGAGAAGGGGCGTGAGCTGTATGGCTTGTTTCAAGCGCAAAAGGCAATACGTGCCGGGCAAAGGGTGCTGGTTGTCGAAGGTTACATGGATGTGGTGGCGCTGGCGCAACAGGGTGTGGATTATGTTGTCGCAACATTGGGTACGGCGACCACGGCCTATCACATACAGAAGTTGTTGCGCTTGAGTGATCAGATTGTATTCTGTTTTGATGGTGATCGGGCAGGCCAGAAGGCGGCTTGGCGCGCTTTGGAAAATGCCCTGCCGCATTTGCAGGATGGTAAGTTGATTAACTTTCTTTTCCTGCCGGAAGAGCATGACCCGGATAGTTTCATTCGGGAGTTTGGACGAGACGTTTTTGAGCGGCATGTTGCAGATGCGTTGCCGTTGTCGGGTTACATGTTGCGTGAACTTACTGCCGAACTGGATTTGCGTACCCAGGAAGGGCGTAATCTATTGTTGCAGCGTGCCAAGCCCTTGCTGACGGCGATAGCTTCGCCAGTGGCTTCTCTTTTGCTGCGTAAGGAAGTGGCTGCACTTTCTGGCGTGAGTCAGGAGGAGTTGGAGGCGCTGTATGAAATCAGGGCTATAGCGCATGCGCCTCGTCAGGCATTTAAAAAAGCGGCGCGCCCAGCATTTTCCCTGTATCGCATATTGCTGCAATGTTTGATGACCCAGCCTGAGTTGGGTATGCAAATGCCCGAGAGGTGGGAGGGTGTTGGGGATGGCGCGGAAACGGTGCTTGCCGTGCTGGATGCGTTACGCGAAGCTGATTTTAAGATAAGCGGACCTGCACTTGCGCAAATGTTTCAGGGAACAATTCATGCTGCGGTGATTGCTCAGGCAGAGGTCGATATGCTGACTTGGGGTGACACTTTTGATGTTGCGGCTGAATTTTCCGGGGTGTTGGGCAAGTTGGATGAGGAGCGTCGCCGGCAGCAGTTTCAGGCTTTGCAGGGAAAGTCGGCTCAGGTCGGGCTTGCGGGCTTGACGGGTCAGGAGCGTGAGCAGTACCGCCTGTTGTCGCAGCGATGAGTAGTGATGGAATTTTGATGAGGGCAAGGTTTGCGTTGATGTGCTGCAATAGCCAAGCTTCTATAAAGATTAAGAAAGATTGATGTATTCGGGTATAATGCAGCGCTTTTCTGCGACCCCAACGTAGTTCTTACGCAACTGGAAACAAGAATATGGTAACGATTAAAAAAGGCAAGAAGAAACAGGACAAGAAAGCCGATGAGGTCATTGCGCAACCCTATGAGGAGTTGCAGCAGGATATTGATGCCCGTCGAACCAGCCTGAAAGCGTTGATCATGCTGGGTAAGGAGCGTGGCTACCTTACCTATGCCGAGATCAATGATCATCTGCCTGATATGCTTGAGGTAGAGCAGATCGAGAGTATCGCCAGCATGATTAATGACATGGGTATCAGTGTGTGTGATGTCGCACCTGATGCTGAAACCATGATTATGTCTGACGCTGCTCCGGCTGCCGCCGATGATGATGCGGCGGAAGAAGCGGAAGCCGCATTGTCAACAGTAGACTCCGAGTTTGGTCGCACTACCGATCCGGTACGTATGTATATGCGTGAAATGGGTACGGTTGATTTGCTTACCCGCGAAAAAGAAATTGAAATTGCCAAGCGTATTGAAGAAGGTCAGCGCGACATGATACAGGCGATTTCGGCCTGCCCTGTGACGATTGCGGAAATTCTAGCACTGGCTGCAAAGATCGAGAATGACGAAATACGAGTCAATGAACTGGTGGATGGCTTTGTCGAGTTTAATATGGAAGAGCAGCAGGACGTGAGCTCTGGTGAAGATCACTCTGATGAAGACGAAGAGGATGATTCCTCGGATGATGACTCGGATTCTGATACCGATGATGACGAAGATGAGGATGCCGCCGCCGCTGCTACGGCTGCTGCCGCCGCCGCTGACTTGGCTAAATTAAAGGCGGATGCGCTGGAGCGTTTTGCCATAATTGCCGATTTGTTCAATAAACTGGGTAGAGCCTACGAAAAGCATGGCTATCTCAGCGAGCAATATAATGTGCATCAAGCTGGTATTACCGAAGAGTTGATGGCATTCCGTTTTGCTTCTAAGCAGGTGGATGCGCTGTGTAATACGATGCGTGGTCTGGTCGAAGAGATTAGGAATAATGAACGCGGTGTTCTTGAAATATGTGTGACCAAGGCAAAAATGCCTCGGATGCATTTCATCAAGAGTTTCCCCGGCAACGAAGTTGACATGAACTGGCTGTCACAGGAAATTGCTGCAAACAAGCCGTACAGTGAATTGCTAGAGCGTTTCCAGCATGCCATTTTGGAAAAACAGCAGAATTTGATCAGTATACAAAAGCGGGTGGGCCTGCCAATTGGTGACCTTAAGGAAATCAACCGTCGAATGACTAATGGTGAAGCCAGATCACATCGCGCCAAGCGTGACATGATTGAAGCTAATCTGCGTTTGGTTATTTCCATTGCCAAAAAATATACCAACCGTGGTTTACAATTTCTCGACCTGATCCAGGAAGGTAATATCGGTCTGATGAAGGCGGTTGATAAATTTGAATACCGTCGTGGTTACAAGTTTTCAACCTATGCAACCTGGTGGATACGTCAGGCCATTACTCGCTCTATTGCAGATCAGGCACGCACCATTCGTATTCCGGTGCACATGATCGAAACCATCAACAAGATGAATCGTATCTCACGTCAGATTTTGCAGGAAACCGGACAGGAAGCTGACGCGGCCACCCTTGCGATTAAAATGGAAATGTCGGAAGATAAAATCCACAAAATCCTAAAGATTGCCAAGGAACCGATTTCGATGGAAACTCCAGTGGGTGATGATGATGATTCTCACTTGGGAGATTTTATTGAAGACTCAAATACCACCGTGCCGATCGAAGCTGCAGTTTATGAGAGCCTTCGCAGTGCAACTTCGGATATACTAGACAGCCTGACGCAACGTGAAGCAAAAGTATTACGTATGCGGTTCGGTATCGAGATGAACACGGATCACACGCTGGAAGAGGTCGGCAAACAGTTTGATGTTACGCGTGAGCGTATACGCCAAATCGAAGCCAAGGCGTTGCGCAAACTGCGCCATCCATCACGTTCCGAGAAGCTCAAGAGCTTCCTTGATAGCGAAGGATAAAAGTTACGGGTCGTTAGCTCAGTTGGTTAGAGCAGAGGACTCATAATCCTTTGGTCCACGGTTCAAGTCCGTGACGACCCACCAAATAATCAAGCACTTAGGATAAATACCTAGGTGCTTTTTTATTGGGCGGGACATTGGCGGGGCACTGCCAGAGAATATGTCAGCGCATTCCAGAATAATATCGGTGTACAGAATCCACTAAAAAATCGACAATTTCATCTTCAATGTCCCATCAGTGTCTTTTATTTTTTATACTTGCGTTATAGTTATTAATTATCAGTTACATAAGCCATTTGATATTCAGATTGTTCATCCTGTGTTGCTGATATTGACGTTTTGATCTACAGTTTGTGAAAGTTTTTTGCTCGCAGTTCAAGGAGGTAATTCATGGCAACAATTGAAAAACGCAAACTAGATGACGGTACGACAAGTTACCGGGTCAAAATCCGTCTGAAGGGACATGCACCCGAAAGCGCGACATTTTCGCGATTGACTGATGCGCGCGAGTGGATACAAAAAACTGAGGCGGATATTAAAGCCGGTCGTCATTTTGGAGCCAGTAAGCGACATACCTTAAATGAATTAATTGATTCTTACGAAAGTAGTGCAAAGCATAAAGAATTAAAATCCGCCAAAGAAATGCGTGCGAGGTTAGATTGGTGGCGCAAGCATTACGGTGAAAAACTGCTTCAGGACATTACCCCTGCAATTGTCGGTAAAGGACGTGATGCGCTTAACGATGAATTCCTGACTGTTCGTAGGCGTGGTGATGATGGAATCGTATCGCTTGTGCCTCTAAATAAAAAGCGCAGTGGTGCTACGACAAACCGCTTCCTGGCCGCGCTTTCAAGTGTTTGCAGTTATGGTGTAAAGGAGCTGGGTTGGTTGGAGCGTAATCCGGTGGAGAGGGTCTCCAAGCCGAAAGAAAACAAAGGTCGTGTACGTTACCTCGATGATGAAGAGCTACCGAGATTCCTTACTGCTTGCCGCAAACACACCGACCTGTATTTAGCTGTCCTGCTGTCGCTAACCACCGGTGGCAGACAGGCTGAAATTATGGGGTTGCGATGGGGGCAAATAGACCTTAAGGCAGGCCGTGCAACTCTCAATGCGGGTACCACTAAGAATGATGATGCGCGGGTGCTGCCGTTGGTAGGAGAAGCACTGACACTACTAAAGGAACGTGCCAAAGTTCGCAGTTTATTAGATGACAGAATCTTTCCTCCCACCAGTCTCGCAAAAAAAGCAGAAAGCATAAATCTACGCACTCCCTTTATTGCCGCGATGGAAGAAGCTGAAATCGTGAATTTCCACTGGCATGATCTGCGTCACACTTGTGCCAGCTATTTAATGATGAACGGCGTTAGTCCGCTTGAGATATCTAAGATACTTGGTCATCGAACCATGGCGATGGTAAGCAGATATGCACATCTTGCGCCTGCCCGAGTGTCAGAGATTGGTAACGCGTTAGCTCAGAAAATGGGTCTGGGATAATGAAAATGTGGGACTTTGGCAGGGATTTTTTGCAATTCGGCAAATTTGGAAATTCGGCAAAAATTCGGCAAAATTTTTGCCGAATAGAAAATTAAAACTTATCACTATTTATCAATGACTTACCGATATATAATTTCTTGAAAAAAACTATTGACTTTAAAATTTGCCGAGTCACGCTGTCTTACCCATACCGTTATGTTTTTAGCGGGATTTTTTGGGGAACCATCATGTTTGAAAATAGCATCAATGAAATGACTTTGCCGCGACTCTCTACGGTCAAGAACCTGCCCAGCCAGTTTCCGCTTGCTAACCTAACGGAAGCAGCGATTCACGCACATATTTTCAGGGCCCAGGATCGTGTCGATTCCAAGGGGCGAAGGATTCCGGGAAATGGACTAGCTGCTACTGGTGCAATTATTCGTCGGGGTAGGAAGGTGCTAATCGATGTTGACAAATTTGCACAGTGGCTCACTAACGAGGGGAAGCAAAATGTTTAGTAAGCAAATTATGAATCTTCCGTTTGTCGATACCACGACCGCTGAATATCGGGAGCAGCAAAAAGATAAGCCAAACTATGCCCAAATGATTGAGGATGCTCGCAAAGAGATGGAAAAGCGTGCGGCCGCAGAAGCAAGGCATGAGGCAATATATGGCGAGATGTATAAACCGCCATTTCCTTCTGAGCCTCTATTTAATTTTAATCCGGGTCATTATCGAGATAAGAGCCTGCAAGCAGTCACTGCTTCCTCGATGGAGCCGGAAATCATTGAAGAAGTTTTGCCGGATTGGCTTCCCAAAAACGTGCACACTTTGCTGAGTGGTGCATCCGCAATAGGGAAAAGCCAGATTTTGGCATCAGTAGTGGCGCGTGCGACTAATGGTGGATCTCATCCATCATGGCCTGACGCGTCCCCGAGTATGTGTGGCCATGTCATTTTTATCAGCAGCGAGGATGACTTCGCCAGCGTGATTTTGCCGAGATTGGTGGCTGCGGGGGCTAATCTTGAAAAAGTACATTTCATCACAGGTGTGCGCAGGAACTCGCACGACGTTGATACTTTGGGACTTGGACAGGAAGACATTAAGCGATTGAGTGATTTCAAACAAAGCATTGGAAGTGTCGCATTGATGATTTTTGAAATTGCAACTATGGCGATTCATGGGGATTCACGAAATAATCAAAACGTGCAGACTGGGTTTGCGAAGCTGGACGAATTAGCCAAAAGATTTAACTGCGCAATTATTTCCATCGCCCCCAGCACTCGTTATTCCAAAGGTAAGGATCCCCTTTCCCGCTTAGCAGGGCCAAGGGCCGTTACTACGGCACCTCGAAGCATTTGGTTAGCTGTGAAGATTGAAGCTGGCCCAACGGACGAAGGTGCTACACACATCCTGGTGCGATCTAAGGCTAGTGCGGCAAAGCTCGAAGGCGGCTATTTATACAGCATTGAAGGCGTCGACATCACTAGGTCAGATGGCGCAATCATTAATACATCTAGGATTGTTTGGCGCGGCTATATTCCCGGCGATCCGGCAGACATTGTGAAGCGCGCCGAGAGCGGAAAAATGGCAGCAAAAACAGTTAATAGCATAGGTGATGCTTTGAATTGTATTCGAGATATTCTGCGAAACGGGCATATCATTAGCACTGAATTCAATCGTAAGGTTGCCGAGGCGGGCATTACTACGCGTGATCGTGATCAGGCTAAAAAAATCTTAGAGTTAGCACATTTCAAGCTGAAGGGTGAGGGTAAGGCTAGTCCATGGGCATGGTGTTTGCCTGGTGATGAGCCAACATGACCCAAAATCCTCGTCAGTTGTACGGCGGGCTTTTCAACTACGGGGCGTCTGTATAAATACGGACGCACTCCCTGTCCATGCCTCTCGTAGTGCGTTGCCCTTCGTAACTTCAGGCTTCCGTCGGCTGACTTTGCTCAACCAGTATTCACAGTTTATTGTTTGGCAAAAAAGTCACCATACGTTTCGCAGCGATAGGTACTTCCTTAACTGTCTTGGTGGTCACAGGAAAAACTATTCCGATTTAACATCCACACGTTCGCGTAGTTCTTTCCCCGCCTTGAAATGCGGCACATATTTAGCAGGTACAGCCACCTTTGCACCGGTCTTTGGATTCCGTCCATTGCGCGGAGGGTTATAGTTCAAGCCAAAGCTACCAAAGCCCCGAATCTCAGCACGCTCTCCCTTGGCGAGGGTGCTGGACAGCGCCTCCAGAATCGTTTTGACGGCCAGTTCGGCATCGATAAGTTTGAGTTGAGGGTTTAGCTCGGCTAGTTTTTCGATTAATTCGGCGCGTGTCATGTTCTGTAGGTAGGATGCGTAGATCAGTATTATTATTTCGGCGCGAATTCTACCGGATAATCAATATGTAAGCCAAATCACATGTCGTTTCATTCAACAACTCAAGCTTGCCATACGCCAAACCCGGCACTGCGTAGATCAATACCAATCTCAACTTCGGTATCACATGCTTCACCATAGCCCATCGGGTTAAAGCCTTCGTATAGGTCTGGCAATAATCGCAAGCCGTATTCTCTGACGTACCGGTTGGATTGAATTCCGGCTTTGTGCTTGTCAAAGCGCAGATCAGGATCAAGCCCGGTCATGCCAACATAAACACAGGGTTTGCCGCTAACGTAGCCGGGATTGCACTTTTTAAACTTAGCCTCGTTGAGCACGTCCTTAGAGAGTTCAATAACATAGACATTATGATGGGAACGACGTGACATGATCAGATTGCCAGCTCGGTACGCTCTGCGGCTACGCTTTTCAACTGGCCGACCAATACCTTCATCCCCGACTCCATCATTTTCAGTTGCTCTTGAGAAAACGACGACGATCCATTCTGTGGAAATGCAGCATCAATCGAAACGTCACCAAACTTTTCTTTGTAGTAGACGACATTCAGCGCCAGCAGCCATGCACACTCAACGATATCTTCCTTACTGGCTTTTTTGATAAGTTGAACAGCCAATTTGTTATATTGTCCGAACACACCTAAATCTGACATGCCTTACCTCCTATGACAATGCCCTACTCTACCCGAACTCTACTTGTTTCCACCACATTGCTGATTTCTATTGGCGGTAACGCAATCCAGGTGTATTACTCCCGTTGATTCGTCCCATGCCTCAGAAGCAATGCCGGCTTGGCCTGTTACGCGAGAACTGAATCATGTTGGAACACGCAATGACGCTGGTTTGACATCTCCCATCGCTGAAACTGAATTATTGACAACAGAACGAACGTTCACTACGATACAGCAATCCTTCTTTTAGCTGAATCGAATGCCTCATTCCCTGCATCAATCCGTCTACGCACCCGCAATACGGAAGCAAGTCACTCATACCCCACTTTATGGCCATAAGGTCGAGGCTGGCTTCCCCTCACCTGCCGATGATTACATCGAGGGTCGGCTAAGCCTGGACGAGCACCTGATTCAACATAAGGATGCGACCTTTTTTGTTCGCGCCAAGGGTAACAGCATGGCAGGAGCCGGTATCTTTGATGGTGATCTGCTGGTGGTTGATCGGTCACTTAAGCCTTGCTCCGGCAGTATTGTCATTGCGGTACTGGATGCTGAGCTGACGGTGAAGCGACTCATCTTGCGTGATGGGCTGGTGATTCTGCAACCGGCCAATCCAAACTTTAAGGAAATCGTTCTCAAGGAAGGTCAGGAGCTTCAAGTATGGGGTGTCGTTACGTCCACGACTAAACGTTTCATCTAGTCCTTATGCCTATTGCGCTCATTGACTGCAACAACTTCTATGTGAGTTGCGAACGGGTCTTTAATCCCAAGCTGGAAGACAAACCGGTAGTAGTGCTGTCAAATAACGACGGTTGCGCAGTTGCCCGTTCCAATGAGGTAAAGGCAATGGGTATCAAGATGGGCACGCCGTGGTTCAAGATGAAGGATATCGCCAAACGGCATGGCATTATTGCTCTATCCAGTAATTACGCACTGTATGGCGATTTGTCGGCACGGGTTATGTCTATTCTTGCGACCTTCTCCCCTCAGCAGGAGGTTTACAGCATTGATGAATGTTTTTTGGATTTGGATGGTTTTGCGCCAGAATCATTAGTGGCGTATGCCCAGACGATCCGTAAGACGATTAAGCAACATGTGGGCATCCCTGTCTGCGTTGGCATTGCGGAGACCAAGACATTGGCGAAGCTGGCAAATCATTGTGCCAAGAAAGGCTACGCCGGCAATGAGAGCGTTTGTGACTTTGGGCTACTCTCTGATATGGAACGGGATAAGTTATTTGCCCGTATTCCGGTAGGTGACATCTGGGGTGTAGGCAGGCAAATTGGAGAAAAGCTGCTGAGCATGAATATCAATACGGTTCATGACTTGCGCATTGCTAATCCCGATCGAATACGCAGGCAGTTTTCTATTGTGTTGGGACGTACCCAGCAGGAGTTGAACAAGGTGTCTTGTATCGAGCTGGATAAAGCAGGTACGGCCCGGCAGCAGATCATGGTTTCTCGTTCATTTGGTTCGCCTGTAACCAGTCTTGCAGACCTTGCTGAATCTGTCGCTTACTTCGCCACGCGTGCTTCGGAAAAGCTTCGGCATGATGGTTCAGTCGCTGCCAGCGTATGCGTTTCTGTACAGACCAATCCATTCAAGGAAACAGAACCTCAGTACCATCGCTCACTGGTCGTACCGCTGAGCCAGTCTACCGATGACACATCCAAGATCATAAGTGCGGCTCTGGCTGGACTGAGAACCATTTACCGCAGTGGTTTTTACTATAAAAAGACAGGGGTGATGCTGATGGGCTTACACCCCAAAACCGCCGTACAAGCCGGCCTATTTGACGAACCGGCTGACCAGGACAAATCCGATAGTTTGATGCAGGTAATGGATGCAATTAATAGGAAGATGGGGAAAGGCAGTGTGACGACGGCCGCCTCGGGGATTACGCAGCGTTGGGCTATGCGGCGGGAGAGCAAGTCACCCAACTATACTACCGACTGGGATGAGTTGCCGGAAGTAAGTTAAGCCATCCACAGGATGTGGATCGCACAGGGGCATGAATCGGTTTTGATAGCCGCCAACGTCCGCAATGGCAGGTATAGCGGAAATTGATCTTGAATCAAACTCGATATCCGCTATCGAAACTTATGTGGAGCTCCACATAAGTTTCGTTATGTTGAGCTCAACATAACGTTACACAGCGAAAGTTGGTAACCTTTTTGCAACGGTTCTAAACGGGTAATGAACCTTACTCCCACTAAGATTACCGGATACGAGATTTAATATATTGAGTAAACTTATCGAAGTCATTGCGCAGAAAATCACAATATTGCATAGATCTCTCTCTAATTTCCGGGAATGGACTGATCATGCTCTTGACCTTATATTCTTCGATTGCACTCTTGTATTCTTGCGCCATGTAACTTACAGACTTGACAATATTTGGACGAACCACACTAAAAGGCAGCCCCACCATAACGTAAGGCCTTCTCCCGTGATTGCCATACACGGCATTTTGTGTATCCCAAAGTGCCTTAGGCAAAAAAGTACCCATCTGGTCTTGAAATATCAGACGTCCAATCTCTTGTGCTTCAGCCTCTGTCACTGGAAACAAAGTTCCGATATATGCGCGAGCACCACCAAACATAAATCGCTGACTCAGCTCATGCCAAGACGAACAGGCATTATTAAGGATGAATGGTGCGGCTCTAGGCGGGAGCCCATGAAACATGGGAATCCAAATATGATCATGCATTTGAAGAGCCATTGAGCCAGCAACGCGCGGAATAACCTCAGAAGCGACTTTATACCCATTGCGCTCTATCAAATCGCCAAGATTCAGCCAACTATTGATCGCAGTACCAACATATAAGCGTGCCTTTGCTTCTGTATCTGACCAAATCACTCCGTCGAGTTCATGAAACCGAAAGTAATTTCCGACTTGAAATTTGTCGGTGCTGTGGTCGTACCCGATGCTCATTGCGTGATCAACCACTAAACGTCTACATACCCCTTCACTATCAACATATTCGTAAGTCGCACGCTCACCTGGTGCATCTCCAGCGTGAGTTGAAATTACAATAATATCAAATGGAAGAGTATCAATCAGCGTCTGGACTTGATGAACAGTCGCTAAAGCACCGGCCTGGACTCGAACCAGAGTTCCATTTTTCCCGAGTGATTTAACGATGGCCTGAATCTCAGTACCCTCCACTTTTGCTGGATCGATAAGCAGGGCATTTCTAGAACTGCATGATAAATTTTGTGCCGCCCAAATACCATCAATCATTGATCGCCCGAAGTCGGGATAGTTGTACATATGCGTTGTTGGGCATTCGGGTACGGCAATCCCCCACGGGAACCCGCTGGTTACGAAGAGGACTTGTTTGTAGTTGCTAAAGTCAATCGCGGGCAATCTTGCACGTACACGCAAACAGATATCTGCGAAACGTGATGATACATCCCCACCAGACTCAAGGGCATACAAATCATCTAACCATTCGTCACGCTCAATTTTTTCTAGGCGCGGGATAACAATGAAAGCTGCGTCCGTCGCGAAGGCAAAGCAACTAGCAGATATTTGTGCTAACTCATCGCCATCCTCACAGACTACTAAAAGATGACGACCTCCAGGCACGAACGATATGCATGAAGAAGATTCGGGCGACGTTTGAAGCTGCTTCTTGGCACGTCGGGCAAGAAGAAGGCCAACACCAAGATTGCTATCACCCCAAAGCATTTGTTCAGACGGGCCTTTGACCAAACCTCTCAGGGCGCTGGCAGCTGCTGCAACAGTAGCGACAGAAGTCGATGCACCCAGTGCCCATGCATCTGACATTGCTTTCAACGTTACAGGCGGAAGATCAGCAAAAAGAACGTGGCGCGGCTTTGCCCTCACCAATGCATTCGTTCTTCTTATGACCTCATTACCCGCATCGGAACGGCTCATACGAGGGGAATCCATGATTGCGAGATATCGACCGGAACGCGTAAACAGCGACGCCAACTCGGCAATAAATTGCGGCTTGTCGCCTACGATGGAGACAGTTTCAAAGGTTGGAACAATAGACACTTAGAGACACTTCTCCTTCATTAATTTTTTAAAAATCTTGTGCGAATAAAGTGAAATTATTGGAAAAAGTACATTTTTGTGGCGTGAGAACAATAACTTAAGTTCATTTACAGTATGGCCGCTTTTGGCACACAAGAGAAATCCAATTTCCTCACATATTCCCAATTGAATATCCGCTATCGCAATCATACCGGATGCTCATCAAGCAGCAATAATAATTCATTTTAGAACACCAAAATTAATCTGCGACAGCCTCAACCGAGATTCAAACTTCACCAGCCAAAAATTCCAACATTCCAAATAATTTCAGACATATATCACCATATTGAGGCATAAACACTAACCGCCTCATTACCCACAACAGGGACGCAACCCCTGTACCGGGATTGCGCCCCTTCATTCTTGAGGAGACACAAATGAATATGCAATTGCGCACCACGGCAGAGTTATTGGCTGAGTTAGTCGGCAAACAACTGGCAACAAAACTGGCCAAAGTGCCATTGTCCAATCTTTTCGAATTACAGCAACACCGCCCCATCGTTGCAGAGTGCCAGGCCGAGTATGCACCAATCCCCGCGCTGACTGCCGCCCGCGAGTTAATCACCCGAGCCTTGGCAGAGAATCTGCGTTCCACGCCCATCACGCTGTCCAGCCCAAAAGCTGTAAAGGACTATCTCCGGCTGACGCTGGGCAACCGGGAGCAGGAAGTCTTTGTGGTGCTGTTTCTCAACACCCAGCATCACGTCATCGCCGTTGAGGAGTTGTTTCAAGGCACGCTGACCCAGACCAGCGTTTATCCTCGTGAAGTGGTCAAACGGGCATTGGCCAATAACGCAGCAGCAGTTTTACTGGCCCATAACCACCCATCCGGTTTTGCCGAACCCAGTCAGGCAGACAAAGCACTGACCGTAGCGCTGAAACAAGCTCTGGCACTGGTGGATGTCAAAGTGCTCGATCACTTTGTCATCGGCGAACACGAAGCCCTGTCATTTGCGGAATGGGGGCTTATGTGACTGACAAGACTGAAATCTTTCTAGCTTTGCTGCAAGCCGCCGATGCTGTCAGCGTGGACGATGGTGCACTGCTGACCGAGGTGCAGATCGAACCATTAACTGGCGATCCCGATAATCAGGTCGTGTGTTTTAGCTGGACGGATGGGGAATGCGATTATCAGGACATCCTGACCGAAGGCGGAATTGCTGCCGGTGAATTTCAGGAGGATGGGCGCTTCGTGGTGGGGAACTACGAAGGCGAACCGACCACGATTCGTTTCTTTGCGATTGAGCCACTGAGTAGAAAGACCGGCAAACCAGCTGCTACTCAATTCTTTGCGGAGTTACTGGACTCAGTGGAAAGCCTGACCGGTATCGCCGACGAATACGGCGCACGCACACTGGCTGATCTAATGTATCTGCAAAACGCGATCCTGTCTGGTGGTTTCATCGAGTCTTATTCTGACGAATCCTCAGTGGTAGAAGTCGTATCTGTTCTGTCCTCTGCTGCTCAGTGGTTGCGTTGCATCCAATCTTCCTCACATACGATTTAGCCAGCCAGTAATTTTTCATTTTCACCTGCCCACGTTCCACCTTCGGACGTGGGCTTTTTGTCGTCTCAGATATTTATACACACCATCAATACAGGAGATCACCATGAACACCCTCAACACCATCGAAAATGCCAGTCTTTACTTTACCGAAGGCCGCAGTAATAAGGAGTATCACGCTGAACTCACCGAAGTTGCGGGCGGTTATGCAGTCAATTTTCGCTATGGTCGGCGAGGCGGTACATTGACGGTCGGCAGTAAGACAAGCACCCCTATTGAGTTTGATCAGGCCAAACTCATTTACGACAAACTGATCCGCGATAAAACCGCCAAAGGCTATACCCCGGACAGTTCAGGGTCCACGTATCAAACGCCTGAAACAGCGGCACGCAAGTCTGACTTCCTCCCGCAATTGCTCAATCCAGTCACCGGACTGGAAGCCACTCGCCTGAACGCTGACGATCACTGGGCCGCTCAAGAAAAGATGGACGGTGAACGCCGTGCCGCCCATGCCGAAGCCGACAGTGTCATTGGCATAAATCGCAAAGGGCTGAACGTGCCATTACCCCAGGGCGTAGCGGACGAACTGCAACAGATCGCTCTTCAGTATGGCGCTATACGAGTCGATGGGGAATTGATCGGGGAGAAGCTGTACGTGTTCGACCTGCTTATTCATCAAGGCCTCAGTCTGCAATCTCTGCCTTGGCTGGAACGAATGCGTCTCGCTGAAATCGCCTTGGCAGGCTGCACCCAGATTATCCCTGTACCGGTAGCCACCACCACCGATAAAAAGCGCGCATTGTGGATTCGAGTGCGACTGGGCAAGGGCGAAGGTGTCGTGTTCAAACGCATGGACAGTTTGAGCCAGCCCGGTCGCCCTAACAGCGGGGGTGACTGGCTTAAATTCAAGTTCACGGAATCGGCGAGCTGCTGTGTGCTGGCAGTTAATGCCGGCAAGCGCAGTGTGCAGATTGGACTGCTGGCAAACAGTGACCAGAGCGAATCACTGGTGCCGGTGGGTAATGTAACGATTCCACGCAACCACGTGATGCCGGTTGCGGGTGATTTGATCGAGGTTGAGTATTTATACGCATATCGGGGTGGGAGTCTGTATCAGCCAGTGTATCGAGGACAACGTGTGGATTTGACTGTGTCTGCTTGCACGTTGATGCAACTGAAGTACAAACCGGAAGGAACGGAGGAAGACGATGCGTAAGTCAGCAACGACACCTCACATTGCTGAAGAAAACGGCTCCATCCAGCAACACCTCATAACAGCGGGCTTTTTTGTTGTTGGGCTGCACGAAGTACGCACCGTTCAGGAGGATGGTTCTGCCTATGCCTTGCTGATCAAAACCTGGGGACAGGGTTATCTGGAACTGATCGACTCGTTGCTGGCTTATGTCCCCTATACCTTGGAAATAGCTGATGCCGCAGCACGGGTATGTGACAAAAACTATCCGGGCGTATTCGACTACGAAGTCAGTAGTGCATTCGGCAAATGGTTCGGCCAGTATGTTCTGGAACACGGAGAGGAACCGTCCACTAAAAGCGCACAGGACTGGCTAATGAACGAGACGATTACGTTCTTTTGCCAAGGGCTGAGTGTCGCAGAATGTCGAACCGTTGAAACATCAATCCATAACACGTTACCAAGTGCCTAACCGCTTCGGTTTCATTTGGTCAAAACGCTCATTCCAGAAATATTGGGGCATATATTACCTAGATGAATAAGCAACCATCGCTTTGATTGCAGCTTACTTCAGCGACATTTCCATATCAGCATAGCGAAAATATTAACAAACTAATTAAGGAGTTGGCATGAATGAATACAACAATACAAGTATGCAAATACAGTCCGGCACCGTTGAATGTCCGCGCTGTCATTGCTTCCACGTCAGCACACGCGATGTCGGCAGAAAGGCTGGTGGCAGCATAGGTGCGGTAGCGGGAGGTGCAGCCGGTGTCACAGGTATGGCAACCGGTGCTGAAGCCGGTGCCACGGTCGGCATGATCGGCGGGCCGGCAGGTATCGCCATTGGCGGCCTGTTTGGCGCTTTGATCGGCGGCTTAATCGGTGCAGCCGCAGGCAGTGTGGCTGGCTCCAACATCGGCAGTGTCGTCGATGACACGTTTCTAGCCAATTTCCAGTGCCTCGAATGCGGCCACGCCTTCAGCAAAACACGCCGGTAAACAGGCAATCACAACTCTTTGCATCACTACGCAGTAGTTTCACCTCCCACATAGTACCCCCACAAATATCTACCCACTTGCATGAACAGCTGCGCCAATACAGCAGCGGTCTAGTCACGGGCATATAACACGAAAGGAATCAAAATGTCACACGAACTCGCTCTCGCATCCGACATGGCCTATGTCGGCGAAACACCCTGGCACGGCCTGGGCAATCAACTCCCGGCACACCAACCCCTTGATGTATGGCAAAAAGCCGCTGGGATGGACTGGGAAATTCGCCAGTCTGATGTGTTATTCAACGCGGCTACAGAAAACGGCAGTTTACTCAACCTGCGTAGCAACCCCGATGCGACGGTGCTGTATCGCTCGGACACACTGGAGCCGTTATCCGTTGTTTCAAAACGCTACAAGATCGTTCAGCCCCACGATGTTCTCGGCTTCTATCGTGACCTGGTATCCGTAAGCGGTTTTGAATTGGAAACGGCTGGCGTACTCAAAGGCGGTAAGAAGCTCTGGGCTCTGGCTCGTACCGGTGACGAATTAACGCTGTCTGGCATGGATAAGGTCAAAGGCTATCTGCTGCTCGCCACCAGTTGCGATGGTTCGCTGGCGACCACCGCACAGTTCACCTCAATCCGGGTAGTGTGTAATAACACGCTGCAACAAGCCGTGGGCGACAGTCTGGGTGCTGTTCGCGTGCCGCACTCCACGACCTTTGATCCGGTAGCGGTGAAGCAGGCACTGGGTCTGGGCGTAACAGCCTGGGACGAATTCAGTCAGTCAATTCGTAAACTGGCTAATCGTCCGGTGAATAAGTTTGAGGCCATGTCGTACTTAGTGAACGTGCTGGGGGATCCTAATCTCCCTTTACCTGAACAGCCAAACCAGAAAGCCATCCATACGGTTTACGGGCTGTTTGCCGGAGAAGGTAAAGGTAGTCAATTACCGTCAGCAGCCAATACGGCTTGGGGATTGGTCAATGGTGTAACCGAGTTTGTTGATTCCCACCGTCGAGCACGCAATCAGGACTACAGGCTAGATAGTGCGTGGTTCGGGCAAGGCGCACAACTCAAGCAGCGTGGCTTTGAAGCAGCCTTGGCTTTGGCGGCATAACACAGCCACTTTCAGCAATTCACAACACGCCTCGGATTTTGCTCGGGGCGTTTTACTTTTTACAAGGAGAAAATCATGGCTTCAAACAATGCAATCCGATTGGTTTCCACTAAAAATCTGGGTCGTGAGGAATGGCTCAGTGTACGGGGGCAAGGTATCGGCAGCAGCGATGCCGCTGTCGCAGTCGGATTATCGTCGTACAAATCCCCACTGGAGCTTTGGCTGGAGAAAACCGAACGACAGGCAGCAGCTGATTTATCGGATAACGATGCGGTGTTCTGGGGCACCACACTGGAACACATCGTCGCTTCCGTCTATGCGCAACGTACCGGTGTCAAAGTGCGGCGGCTGAATGCGGTACTGCAACATCCTGAACACGCTTTCATGCTGGCTAATCTGGATCGGGTAGTACAGCACCCCACGGACGGCAGCGGGGTACTGGAGGTTAAAACAGCTGGGGTGAATTCAGCGAAATTCTGGGAAGACGGAGTGCCGGAATCGTATCAGTGCCAGGTGTTGCATCAGCTCGCCGTGACCGGCAAACACTGGTGCGATGTCGCGGTGTTGATTGGAGGGCAGGACTTTCGGGTGTATCGAATTACGCGGGATGAAGCCAAGATCACAGACTTGATTCAACGTGAAGCCGCGTTTTGGAAATGTGTTGTTGACGATATTCCACCAGCCGTAGACGGCTCCGAGTCGAGTGGTCGGGCGTTAGCGAGTCTCTATCCGTCAGACCGAGGGGAGACACTGGATTGTCGGGACGATACGGAGATGAATCGATTGTTCTCTGACTACTGGACAATACGTCAGCAGCGTGAATCTGCAGCAGAACAGGAGGAACTTCTCAAGCAGCGCATACAGGAACGACTGGGCTTTGCCAGCGGTGCGATTCTGAGTGATGGCAAGATCAGTTGGCGTAAAGCCAAGGATTCGGTTGCCACCGACTTCAAGAAACTTGCAGAACAGCATCCAGATTGGGTTAAGCCATACGAATTCACCAAAGCCGGAAGTCGGCGCTTTCTGGTGCAAGTCGGCAAGTAGCAACATTTCAAAGCTGTGTACAGCCCTCGTCAGCAATCCTGACCTGGGCATTTTATTTTTGAATTCAGATAAGGAGCTACAAATGATCAAAGGACTCGCTATCACGCCGCCGATTATCGGGCGGATTTCAATTGGTAAGGTTGTCGAACGCAATGGTAAGCGCCTACCGGAGAAAGATGACTGCTTTACCATCACTACGCAGGTGCAGAATCGCGACGGGTGGCTACTCCACCCCTTACACGCCAAGCTTACCGAGGGCTCAGCCAATACCAAGATACGCTCGATACCAGTCAAGGTGCTGTTTAATGCCAGTGATCTCAACCTTCGTGCCGAATACAGCCTATTTGACCGGAACACGGGCAGGCCGATGTGCGTGGGCAATGGGGAGACGGCTAAACGGGTTACGGACGATGGCATTGCTGACGTAACCTGTGCCAGCCCGGATGGGTGTGCGATGGCTAAGGCTGGGGGATGCAAACCGTATGGCCGTTTAAATGTCGCGATTGATGGGCAGGAGGAGGAATTGTCTTCGTTCGTGTTTCGCACCACAGGTTTCAATTCTATTCGTACCTTGACAGCTAGGCTGCAATATTTTGAGGCGGTCAGTGGAGGTAATACCCGGTACTTGCCGTTACAGTTGAAGCTCCGGGCTAAATCCACTACCCAGTCACATCGTACGCCGGTTTATTACGTTGACCTCTGTTTGCGGGATGGTGTCAGTTTGGAGGATGCCGTTACTCAGGCCATTGCTGAATCGGCTCAGTCTGTGCAGGCTGGCGTAAGTATTGATGCGCTAGAACAGGCTGCTCGGCTGGGCTTGAGTAATGGGGCGTTTGAGGATTCAGAGGAAGAGGCTCCTGCCATTGCGGAGGAATTTTACACTGACGCAGGAAGTGCCGGTGTAGACAAGACAACCAATCAGGCTATGGTGCCTATTCAATCGAAACTAACTGACAAACTGGCGGGGAATGATCTGGCGAAAGCCGCTTAAAGACCCCCCCCATCTGAATTTAGGTGGGGGTATCTCAGCCAGGTGAAAATCAAATTTTTTAGATTATAAAATCTCATTTAGATTACCGGATTGCTGACGTTCACGAGTGACGGCAATCGAGACATAGCGGTTATAGCCAAGGTGCCTTGTGACAGTCAGCTATGTTACAAGAAGCAGTTATTGATTTGGGTGCAAATCACTTGAGTTGACTGGTTCCAAGGCCGTTAGGATACCCGAGATCCCATGTTCGTTAGAGCTCTGTGAGCGGCGTACCATGCTCAACTGTCCCAAACCAGTCAAACTGACCAATTGTTGCCTTAGCCACAGCCAATAATTCATCGGCAATGGGGCTATATTGATCTACACCGTCCGCGAGTTCAAAGGAGCAACAACACGAATTCGTATCGTAGAATAGAGATTTGACGTATGGCGCCAATGATGTTTTATGGGCGATATCCACAAAGTTTTCCATCTCCTGATATTCACTCTTATGGCCACCTCTACTCGAAATAGATATTACATGGTCGGTTTCGAAGTCGGTCGCATTGGTAATTGATTGGGTCATTTTAACTTTCTATTTGAAATATCTAATGGAGTGGATGCCCACTTTTTAAACGGCATCTAAGTGCCAAAATAGTTTATCAGATTCACGGTGTCGACTGCTAAACAGTCCGACCAATTCGCAGATTTGTCCCGTACCTGCGAGGGCGGAAATACAAAATATGGCTGGATGCTATGCGCATGAGCCATGGTAAGGAAAGGCAAGCTAGACCGGTGTGATGGACAGCCATGCGATTTCACATTTCCTTGATTGCCAGTTTTTCGTAGGTATCCATAAGTGCTGCCACGTTGAGGCTGCGCAAAGGAATCGAACCGCCAGAAAATTGCTCATCTACAAGTAATTCTATTTTCGTGCGATCCTCGTCAAAACAGGGAATCCAGAATTCGCTGCCAATTGAATAACGCTCTTTCTGTTTGTCTAGTTCATTCTCATGAGGGTTTAGCTTTTTATTCAGCAAGTACTCATACACAAACTGCTTGCGTACCGATCGGATGCGGATTTCGGAGGCGTTTTTCGGGTCATGGAAATATGAGGCGGTAAGATATTTGAAATCGACGATGGTACTCTGTGCAAATTTATCGCTCTTTATAACCTTTTCGGCAAGTTTGAAAAAGTTGTAAATCTCATTTATTTTTGTGTTTTTGTCGATGTAGAGTTTTCTATTCATGGCCAGTTTATAGCTGTGTAAATTTTCTCGACTTAAAAGAGAACTTTTGCCCCTAAGCTTGTCATTCTTGTCGAAGTATACTTCCCACAACATTCCTCGCAAAAAATTTAAGTGGAAAGCAGAATTAATTTTGCTGGTCACTAATTCTTTACATAATGTTTCTCTGTGCCATTCTGTATGGATTTTGGAGGATTGAAATGATGCGCACAATGCTCTCCCAAGGAAGAACGCCGTTAATTCATTAGGAGGGGTGGTCTTGAATGTTTTTTCTAACTTTCCTGCTGCAGAATTTTGATCATATCCGTTGGGAGGTTTTAGCGCCTTTATTATGTCAACATAAACCTTGGGTATGTTGGGCTTGCTTGAAAGGTCACCATCACCTAAATTCGTAACGCCATAAGCCCGATACAACGAATTACGTGCGTATTCTAAATCCCTTGCAGGATCTCGAATCAGCACACAATCTGGGAAAAGTTGAGTTCCATTCACGTTGAACACATTTGACAATCTTTCTGATACACGCAGCAAGGCAGTCAAATCTGATTTATTTGACCGCTCTTTTGCGGTCAGTAAGGTCAATCTGTCCGTTAGCACATCTGGCAAGTTGCTGGCATCGCAAACCGCGATTTCCGGCAACCTGTCCTCGATCAGATAACTCAGGCACATCGATTCCCACACTGGCGCAAAAGTGCTGATACCCCACTGGGGGCCGTCCTTGCTTGGTTGCATATTACCCAACAAGAAACGTTCCAGCACATCGTAAAAATCATGGTAAGCATCGTCCTTAAAGGCCGTATTCTGGTCAATTATTTCCAGACGTCCGCTCAGAATGTCACGGGTAGCTTCCCAAGTACCGAACTCAAATAGGCCATCGCCAGTTGCGAGGTGATGTTCAAAAAACTGTTCCGCCAAAACGCGAATGTCGGAAGTCACGCCTTCGGCTTCGCCCAGCCACTTCTTGATTTCGAGAAAGACGAAGCAATACATCTGCACGATCTCGACCGGCTCGAACGAAACCTGCTGACGCGGCAGCATCATTTCGTCCACCACAAAACTATCGTCTTCGAGGAAGGTGGCACGATCCAAATGCTGGTGCAATTTTGAACAATCCAAGCGCTCACTGCGCCCTATGCGTTGCGCAAGGGAAAGAATGGCTAGTTCGTCGTAAGCCTCCAGAACGCAATCAAGCATGTCGAGGTGGCGGTAGTAGATAATGGGAACGATCTTGCCGTCTTCCTCTTCGTAGCTACCCAACGTCAACTCCTGTCCGCCCTTACCGCCCTGCTGCCCGGAGTCTCGATCACTCGTCAAGGGTGTATTCTTGGCTTGCCGATATACCCTCAACGTGCGGTACAGCGACAGGAAAGCAGCTTGCATGGCGGCAAATTTCTTCTCTGGATCGGGGTTCTTTTCTGGATCAGGGGCGATACTTTTAGCCCATGCTTCGCAGCCTTGAGGTAGGCGCAGTTCGCCATCGCAAATACCGACGAAGGAATAGCTGTTGCCGACATTGTCCGCGCTCACCGCGTTAAGACTTGAGAAATTGAACATGATTAAAGTTGGATTTGCACTTACAGCGTGAATTCTTTTATTTTTTTGATGAAATTAGTCATATTGCCGCTGAACTCACCAAAGGTAACCAGCTTTTCCTTCCCATCGCTAAGTAACTTTTCAAGAGGTTCCTTGTTTCGAGCGAATACCGTGTCCCACAGGAAGAACATCAGCTTGTTCTTAATATCAGATTCTAGGATATTCCCACCCTTCGCCCTGATGAAGTAATAACCAATCTGTTTGTCTTCCACCTTGCGAATGGATTTATGATTCGAGGTAATGAATTTATTGAGGTTATCGACAAAGTCCGTCCACGTCATTTCGTCTGAATCCCCAATTTTCACTTTTGCTAGCTCCTCTTTGCCCGTATCCACTGGCACATACTCCCAAGACCAGCGACGCTTGAAGGCGCTGTCCATATAGTAGATAGATTCGTCAGAGGTATTCATTGTGCCGACAATGTAAAAATTGGGTGGGAGCTTGATTTTCTTATTCACTAGGCAGGCCAGTTGCTCCTTGCAAACCTCTTGTAGTAGTTTGTCTTCAAACTTCCAAGAAACAGTACGCTCTCCGTTAATGGTCACGGTTTTTTTGAAGCCAATTTTTGTTAACAATTCCGTGTATTCCATTTCCGACAAATTAACTTCATAGCTCGACCAGCCATCTTTATCGCGATCTAATAGTTGAAATGCTGTGCCAAAAATGGCAGCACTGTTGCCGCGATTGATTTCGTCGATAACTAGCAGGACATCATCCCTTTCATCCGCACCTTTAATTTCACCCTCAATCCACTTTTTGTATGCGCTGGCGAGCGCCAACATAAAGTGACCGTGATAATAACGATAGCTGACCTTGAGCTGTACATCTTCCTCGGTGTGAGGCATCAGCTTGCCCATAAAGTCACCATAGGTATATTCAGGATGAAATACCGTTTGTATGATTTCAGGGGTGTCCAGCTTTGTGGCAATATCGGCTTTTATTTTGTGGCTTTTACCAGTTCCGGGTGAGCCAAACAGAATAAGTTGAAGTGGTACGCTTCCTTCTTGTTTACTCATTTGCAACATTTCCTTTCAGGAAAAAATTCAACTCTGCTTGTCGGCTGATTTACTCTGCTCATCAATTGTGCAAGCGAAACCTATGCTCACTCCCCGCAACGATTACAATGCCACGAAGATCATGGGAAAACTATCCCAAATTTTCAATACTATAACGTCTTCCACTTTGAATCACTCGTATCGTGTTCTGGTATCACGAATGGTGAAAAAGCTCCTTTTATCTGCTCTCCATTGCGCTGCGACTGCTGAGCACCGCATCGACCAGACCATACTTTACCGCATCTTCCGCACTAAGGAAGTTATCCCGGTCGGTATCGCGTTCGATGGTTTCGACCGATTGTCCGGTGTGGTCAGCCAGCATCTGGTTCAATTTTTGTTTCAGGTACAAGATTTCGCGGGCATGGATTTCGATATCCGATGCCTGTCCACGGAAGCCGCCCAGCGGTTGATGAATCATTACACGCGAGTTAGGCAGGCAGAAACGTTTACCTTTCTCGCCTGCGGTCAGCAGGAATGAACCCATGCTGGCAGCCTGACCGATACACAAGGTGCTGACATTTGGCTTGATAAATTGCATTGTGTCATAGATCGCCATGCCGGCAGTCACCGAACCGCCGGGAGAGTTAATGTAGAAATGAATATCCTTGTCTGGGTTCTCCGATTCCAGAAACAGCATTTGTGCCACGATCAGATTGGCGCTGAAATCATTGACTTCGCCGACCAGAAACACCACGCGCTCTTTGAGCAAACGCGAGTAGATGTCATAGGCGCGCTCGCCGCGTCCCGTGGTTTCTACTACGGTAGGGATAATGTTGTTGCATTGCGTCGGCTCAAAAAGTAGCATTTTAAAATTCCTATCGTCAGTTGTTGTTTTCGCCCTATGGCACATGGTTTAAATTTTGCCGCCATACTTTTCAAGTCATGCTGATCAGCGCCAGTAAATCGTTATGCTCCGGTGTGGTTGGCACATTGTGCAGCGGCTTGCCTTTGTATCTGCCTTGCCTGATTTCTGCCGTCAGCAATTCTGACAAGTTCTTGCGAGTCGGCACGGCTTGACTATTCAGCCAGCGCCGCCAGTTTCGTTGGTTGCTGCCATCAATGGAGGCTTCCAGTTGTGCGCAGTTTTTTATGTCTAGCGCATCCATCAAGGATTGCACCCATTGAGAAGTAAACCTTAGCGCCACCTCTTGTCGCTCTGTAGTTTTCTCGGGTCTGCCGATATTTTTAGATGGAACGACGGCAGCTTCCAGCCTTTTGTTTTTTTTGATTATTCGATTGCACTCTAAAATTAAAGATTCCTGTTTCGCAATGATTTTTTGCAATGCGGCGATTTTAAGTCTGGCAATATTAATGTCACATTCCGCATCGTAGGCATATACATCAAACTCCGATGTCCACAAGCCTTCCTCTGATTTGAATTCCTTCAGCCAGTAGCGAATATCTTTTTTTTCTTCTTCGTGCATGGACAGGTTCTGCGCCGAATGTTCGGTTGCCCAAGCATGTATGACTGTAACGCTTGGCCATTTTAGATCGCTGGACATTTCAGCAGGAATTGCTGGTTTGCTTGCCTGCTCCAACTGTTTCAGGTTTTGATCCTTGATGTGCTGGCGGATACGCCACTGTATCCAGGGATGTTGTATCCAGTCGCTGGTAAGCAGCACATATTCAGCCGCTGCGGACAAGCTGAGTGCGAAACACGCGGCAACTGCGTTTGATTGACCATAGTGGTTCTGGATCGAAGCGATCCAGGCGTTGCGTATAGCCAACAGTTCGGCAGCTTTGCGGTTATCTTCCCCGGAGGTGGGATCGAGTCCAAGTTTTGTAGTGGTTGGATGCAACAACAAATCATCGAACTCGTATTCACGCGCCTCCGGCGGGAGTTCGCTTTTGAGAATGCTGTTCCGCCAGTTGATACCGTAAGTTATTCGTACATCCGTCGTTCGCCAGACACTTGCCAGCCACTCAGCACTATCCAGCGAACGTTTTAACGGGTTCGTCAGCCACCCAGTCCAGCCTGGTCTGATGGCCTCGGCGAATTCAGGAAAATTCATTTCATATGGTTTTTTTGACATCGCTCTTGGAACTCCACGTTCAAGGATTACAACCAGATTCGGAATCAACTCCATCAACATGCTACATTTTTAAATCGGACAAATAAATACAAAATTAAATTAATTCCTTTTATTTATTCGCCATTATAGCGGATGAATAATGCGGCTGTGATTTCGAAAGCCAGGCAAATATTATTTATGAGCAGGCATAGATTTTTGATAACCAGTCAGGAGCAATACAAATGAGCAAAAATCAACTTACACATGAACTATCCACCGTGATCCAGAAGGGGACTGAGCACGAACTTGGTGAGGCATTCGCTTTAGCAAAACAGCTATCCATCACGCGTGGAGCGATGGATAGCATGACTTTCGAATTTTCAACAGACCTGTTCGTCGCTGTTTCATTATGTGTTGCGCATGAAAAAGAGGATGCGACATTTTATGATGTGCTGAATCATCTGCTCGATCCGGCCTGGGATTCTGAGAAGCAAATGCTGTGTCATTTTCAATTCTACGACAAACTTCCTTTGCACCCAGATGCAGCGCGCTGGTTAAAGGGCTTTACAGTCAAGGCAATTCGTCTGGATGGAAATAAAGCAACACAATTAGTCAGACGGGCTCATGCCCACTGGAAAAAAACGCTGAATTCAACGACCGAAATCCTGTCAGTTGTCGATGTGACAACTGATGTAAAGCCAGCACGCAGCATACAGGTGTTCAAACCAGAAAAGGCCGATTTGGCTATAGAAGAATTGGCGAAATTAAGTTCAGAGAAACGCGCCGGTGGCGAAGGTGTGTTGTGCGATATGAAGGTAAATAATGGATACCGCACCATACCGGACGCAAAAATGGCCGCAATAAAGCTGGAAAGTGCGAAGGCTAATTTTGAAAACCTAGAAAAACCGCTCGAACGTCTGCAACTAGATTTAATCTTGTCAGGCGAAATGGAGCCTGAAGAATTTTATGTCATGCCGATCTTGTTGCTGGGTGATCCGGGTATAGGCAAGACTTATTTGGCGATGCAATTGGCAGAGGCATTGGGCGTTGAAATGGAGAAAATGGGGGCTAGTGGTGCACAAGGTGCCTTTCAGCTCAATGGCAGTCATCCTAGCTGGAATAACGGTAAGTATGGATCGTTAATTGAACTGCTGGCGAAAGGAAAGTCATCTTCGCCTGTTGTACTAATCGACGAGGTAGACAAGATAGGGAATGCTTCAGTCTATCCGATTTTGCCTGCTTTGCTGGACTTACTGGAACCCCGTACCGCAAGGTGTTTCAAAGATCAGTTTCTTGGCATGGAGTTCGATTGTAGCCGAATGATCTTCATTCTTACAGCTAATAGCATGGATACAGTGCCGACCCCGCTTTTGTCACGGGTGAATGTGTTTGATGTGCCGCGACCTGATATAGCGCAGCGCTTACGGATCATTTTACAAGAAGCGAAGCGGTGGCAGCTGAAAACAAAACACACCGAGATTGAATTTGAAATTGATACATGTCACGCATTGGCAGAACGTGTTGATCTTGATCTCCGGAAAACAACTGACATCGTGAGAGAGGCATTTGGCATCGCGATCAGGGCTGGCACCACGACTGCAAAATTGCTGATTCCAAAGTTTGATGGTCGTTGTGCTGCGGGTTTTGGTCGGACTGAACAATCGCAATTTTTGAAGAATCCGATGCGGTAGTTCATGGCACAGTTTGGAGGCTGTCGCCACTATGGTGTCAGATTTCAATTCTTTGGGTAGATAGCTCCCGACACAGCGTAAGTCCAAACAGGGAATGGCGAAAGAAAAGAGCGTCCTTCACTAACTTGTTTGTAATTGGCAAAATATTTTGATGGCGCATGACATGCTGATTCTTTTTAACACCGAATTCATCGGCTTAGACATTGATCCCAAGCTCATTAGCATCGGCCTTATATCTGAGGACGGCACCCACGAGTTCTACTCCGAACTATCCGACACCTTTCATCCGAAGGATTGCGCGCCATTCGTTCACGAAGCTGTCCTGCCGCGCTTGCAGGGTGGCGATGCTCTCATGACGTTTAACGAGCTAACCCTGCGTCTTGGCAACTGGAATAATGTCCATGATCAGCCGGTGCAATTATAGATACGGCACGATAAAGTTTGAACTTTCTGTCTGAAATTTGTCAGATGCGCATGGATAAAGAAGACGCAAGAAATCAAACTTTGGAGCAATTGCACGAGCGGCGTAAGCAGGTCGTACGATTGCATCGCAAAGGGATGGGCGTGATGCGAGTCGTCGAGTTGAGTGGACTTTCTTACCCCACGGTGCGCGGCATCATTGACCGGTATGAACAGGACGGTGCGGCAACGATCAAGCCTGCATCACGCGGCAGA
>JBBRAJ010000027.1:0-41384 GCA_038206935.1 Burkholderiales bacterium | reverse complement strand
TCATCCGGTTCGTGGTATGGTTTCTCCAGCCCAGTTTATACCGATTGCAGAAGAAAGTTCTATCATCCTTGATTTGGGTAATTGGGTACTGGAAACGGCTTGCCGTCAGTTGTCCGCATGGACTAACAATGAGCAATCCCGCCATCTAGCACTGGCCGTAAATGTGAGCGCTCAACAATTTAAACAAGATGACTTTGTAGGGGACATTGAGAGGCTGCTGAACGTATATCAGTTAAAGCCTTCGAATCTGAAGCTGGAGTTAACTGAAAGTGTAGTCTTGAATAATGTTTCTGAAGTCATAGCCAAAATGCATGCGTTAAAAGCACTAGGCGTTCAAATATCATTGGATGATTTTGGAACAGGGTATTCTTCACTTTCATATTTAAAAATACTTCCGCTTGATCAGATTAAGATCGATCAAAGTTTTGTACGAGATATCACTACTGATCCCAACGATGAGGTGATGGTAAAAACGATAATTGATATGGCTCAAAACTTTCGTCTCAATGTGATTGCTGAAGGAGTAGAAACAGAATCGCAGCTGGCATTTTTAAGAAAGAAGGGTTGCATGAGTTACCAAGGCTACCTCTTTAGCAAGCCAGTGCCGATAGAAAAATTTGAAGCACTTTTGAAAACGAAACAAGTCACATAATTAATGCTTGGAATAGGGCGATTGGAAAAATGAGTTAACCCTAGAAAAAACATTTATCCGCAAGAAATAATTAATAAATTCAAAACATTATTTCAATCACTGCGTCACCGGTGGGTTAATCCTAAAGTAGGCTCTCCCTGCATGTTCATAAATTAGAAACATTGTATACAACTGTCTGACAGGTCATTCATGAGAGCTATGAAACTGGCTTTGTAATGCCCTTGGCTTGTGAGCGACAGAGACACACGTTCAAGTCTCGCATGTTTCAGGATCAAGCCATAGCCTATTTGTTCATCTTCCGAGAAAAATAATACATATATGTCCAAATAGTCTGAATGCAGACTACCTATATACCGGTAGTGAAAATACACAGTTCTGTGTATATCCTGACACTGTTGTATTCCATATGATAACCACCAGATGGCTCTTCATTTTTCTAGGATCAGGAGCTACCGGAAAGGCGTGAAGCGCTGTAAGCCGCCGCGAATCAAAGTAAAGATGCGGATCAATGGTTCCCTGACTATTTTTTATGCCGCGCTACTAATGTCGTGTTATTGAAACTCACCGGATAGGTCTCGAACATCTGATCAAATCCCAAGCCTATAAGATAGATAAGGGTGCGAGCTAATTCGTAGTCTATGCGCTAGACTTTTTAAGGCAACGCCATGAATAACCAGAAAGACAATCTCGCCGCACTAAGCGCCCCTGTCGCGGAAGAGGTAATGAGTCAATTCGCCAAGATAGAATTGATCAGGAAATTTCAGCGTATGGAAGGAAATTTCGATTGTTTTTCATCCGTTTTTGCAAGAGTTTGCCAACGATGTGACTGCCCGTGGCGTGACGAATGTCTAAAGAACAGGCCGCACGGAGACAGCCATGAATAAAATTCCTGATAGCCTGCAAATGCAGGCTGAGAATAAGAAATTACGCAGCCGTGCAGAAGCCAGATTAAAGAAATCTCTAACGATCAAGAATACATCGCAACTAGAGGATGTCGAACGACAGTTGTATGAGCAGCGCATCGACCAGATAGAAATCGAACTGTTGCGTGAGGAGTTTGCCCGCATCCTGGAAAATGAAGCGGAAAATGGCAAAGACGCTTCGTTGCCGGAAACCAATAAAAACGGCTATTTTTTTCTGGATCGAAAAGGTCGAATATGTGATCTACAGTTTGCCACCACACACCACGCCAATGAGAACAAGAATATCTGGACAGGACGTTATTTGAGTGCCTATGTGGACTTGGAAAAGCGCGCGCTGTTTCGTGATTATCTGGATGAGGTATTCGAGTCGGGCATAAAAAAATCATGCGAACTATCATTCGAACAGGTGCTCCGTAAAAAGAATTTTGGTTTGAAACTACCTTTATATGCCTCGGTCAAGGCCGTTGCCGATGATGAAAAAAAGTTTTGTCTGGTGGCAATTGAGGATATCAGCGCATGTAAGCTCGCCGAACGCAACAAAATGCAAGCCGCGCAACAGCGCCACAATCTGGTGATTGAGACGGCGATGGATGGATTTTGGATGACCGATGCACGGGGCGTTTTGGAAGAGGTCAACGAGGCTTACGCCAAAATGTCCGGCTACACAATGCAGGAACTGGTAGGCATGCACATCAGCCAACTGGAAGTGAATGAAAGACCGGAGGAGGTCAAGGCGCATATCAACAAACTTATGGCGCTGGGACATGACCGTTTCGCAACGCAACACCGGCGCAAGGACGGCAGCATAATCGACATTGAGGTTTCGTGCACCTTTCTGCCGGGAAGCAAAGAAATGTTCGTGTTCTGTCGCGACATCACCCGGCGCAAGCAGGACGAGCAGGCGCTGCGCGTGGCGGCAGCAGCCTTTGAGACGCACGATGCCATCCTCATCACCGACGCACAATCCAACATCATTCGCGTCAACCGTGCGTTCACCGAAATCACCGGCTACAGCGCCGCAGAGGTAATCGGGAAGAATCCGCGCATAATGAGTTCCGGGCGGCAGGACAAAGCATTCTATGCCGCGATGTGGCAGCACTTGCTGGAGCACGGCTGCTGGGCGGGCGAGATATGGGACAGGCGCAAGAATGATGGCATCTATCCAAAGTGGATGACCATCACCGCCGTCAAAAATGAACATGGCGAGACTTCACAATATGTCGCTATTTTCAGTGATATTACCGAACGCAAGCGGACAGAGGAGCAAGTAAAGCTACTGGCGTTCTACGACCCCCTCACCCAACTGCCAAACCGCCGCCTGCTCAATGATCGGTTGAGCCAAACCATGGCTGCAAGTAAACGTAATTCGTACCATGTCGCCGTGATGTTTCTTGATCTGGATAACTTCAAACCGCTGAATGACGTGCATGGACATGTGGTTGGCGATTTATTGCTGAATGAAGCGGCGGTTCGGCTGGAAAATTGCGTACGCGAGATGGACACCGTAGCGCGTTTTGGTGGCGATGAGTTTGTAGTAATGATTAGTGAGCTGTATGCCGATAAAGATGAATCGACTGCGCAAGCCAAGATTGTCGCCGAAAAAATCCGCGCCTCCTTGTCCACCCCTTACCTGCTGGCTCTCAAGCACGACGGGCAAGCCGACAGCATCATCGAACATCATTGCACGGTTAGCATCGGCGTGGTCGTATTCATCAACCACGAAGGTGGACAGGACGACATCCTCAAGTGGGCGGATGAAGCGATGTATCAGGCCAAAGAAGCCGGACGCAATGTAATCCGGTTTTATGATTGGAAAGTTTGAGTGTGCACAATGGGTCGATATACTATTCTTGCTCTGGGAAATTGCCGAATCTTCATCCGTTGCCACACCCACTTCACTCATCAAATTTTTCCTCAAGGAAGTTATGTTTAAAATCAAAGGCAAGGTGAGATTAATTTGAGCACAATCAGACTTCTGATGGCATTCGCTCACCACCTAAAACAGCGGCTGGTCGAAGCGAAACCTAAACGCGGCGATTTATCCGCCTATGTGATTGTGTTTATGCTGATGGGTATTGCCCTGTTGGCACGGTTGGCAATGGCACCCATCGATGCGGGTTTACAGTATGTGACCTTCTTTCCTGCCGTCACTCTTTCGGTGGTGATCGGCGGATTCTGGCCGGGAATATTCGCAACGTTCATCGGTTTGACGCTGGCCACGTATTTTTTCACCCCGCCGTTTTACTCATTTTCCAGCGCGGCTTTGCACACAAGTTTCTGGTCGAACATGGTGTTTCTGCTGGACGGAGTCATCGTGTGCGCATCCATCGAAGGTATGCATCGCTATCGCGCCAAATATGCCGCCGAATTGGAAGAGGCTAAACGTCAGGCCGTGCGCGTGGCCGTGCTCAACAAGTCGCTGGACGATTTCACCTACATCGCCGCGCACGATCTCAAGGAACCGTTACGCGGCATACACAACTACGCCAGTTTTCTCAAGGAAGACCACGCCGCCCGACTGGATGAGAGCGGCAGCCTATACATAGACCGCATCCAGCGTCTGGCGGAGCGGCTCTCCACGCTGATCGACAGCCTGATGATTTACTCCCGTCTTGGTGCCACAGAATTGGTCAAAGCCCCGGTTGATATGGATGCTATCGTTGATGCGGTGGTGGAAGATATGAGTTATTTATGGATCAATGACGGCATAACACTACGCCGCAATGGCTGCCTAGGTATGGTGCAGGGTGATGCTATCCGTATCGGTGAAATATTCCAGAATCTTTTTTCCAACGCGGCAAAATACAATGACAAAGCCTCGAAATGGATAGAGGTTGGCTGCGACCGGAGCGGGGCTACCCCGGTTTTCTACGTGCGCGATAATGGCATCGGCATCCCGGCATTGCATTACGAAAGTGTTTTCAGGATATTCAAGCGGCTGCATGAGCAGAACAAATACGGCGGCGGCACCGGTGCCGGGTTGACCATCGTCAAAAAAATCGTCGAGCGTTATGGCGGCCACGTCTGGCTGGAATCCGTCCCTGGTGAGGGAACGGTGTTTTATTTTACGTTGGGCATGTAGGTCGGGCTTCAGCCCGACATGTCGGGTTAAAACCCGAACTACCAACCCATCCATTTTTTAGGATGATTGCATTGAACGAATCTCAACTTATTCTGATCGTCGAAGACAACAACGACGACTACTTCGCCACCATGCGCGCTTTCAAGAAAGTCAATCTGTCCAATCCGATCCGACGTTGCACCACGGGCGATCAGGCGCTGGATTATCTTTTCAGGCGGGGCGAGTTTACCGCACCGGATGCGGCTCCCCGCCCCCACATTATTCTGCTCGACTTGAACTTGCCCAGCGCCGACGGGAGAGAAGTGCTACGCATCATCAAACAGGATCAGAATTTACTGAATATTCCAGTCATCGTCCTGACGACCTCCAATGCCGAGCAGGATATTGAAAAGTGCTATGTCGCAGGGGCGAATTCTTATATACAAAAACCGGTGGATTTTGAAGGATTCATACTGGCGATTGCACGGCTCTCCTACTACTGGCTTGATGTTGCCATCCTGCCCAAATAATGGAGTGCAGGCTATGACCACAACTATGCCTCCAACTATCCTGATCATCGACGACAGCGAAGACGACCAGCATCTCTATCGCCGTGCGCTCAAGGATTGTGATTGCAGTCTTGAGATGTTCACAACAGCGGAAACCAGCTTGGCGCGAGTAGACGATGTCAGCTCAAACTGTAAGCGCCCCGATCTAATTCTGCTTGATTACAACCTGCCGGATATGGATGGACTGGATTTCATGAAGAAGCTGGCAAAATCGCGGACGGCCACTATTCCCATCATCATGCTGACCTGTGAAGGCAGCGTAGAGATCGCCGTCGAGGTGATGAAACAGGGTGCCTTTGACTACCTCGCGAAGGACACCACAGGACAATACCTGAAATTGTTGCCGGGCGTGATTGAGCGAAGTTTGAGTTTTCATCGGGAACGAGAATTGAGCAAGCGGCTGCAAAATGAAACCGAAATATTACTGCGCCGTAACCGGGCATTGATGCTAGCCGCTACAGATGGCATTCATGTAATGGACATGCAGGGCAACCTCATAGAGGCCAATGACGCTTTCTGCCAGATGTTGGGTTATACCCAAACAGAAATAGCAGGCCTCAACGTGGCTGACTGGAATGCACAATGGTCAATGGAGGAATTACGGGAAAAATTCAGAAGTTTGTCCGGTAAAAGCACACGGTTTGAAACAGTACACCGCCGCAAGGATGGCACACTGCTGAACGTTGAGGTGAGTTCAACCAGCGTGGAAATCGAAGGGGGAAATTTATTTTTTGCGTCAAGCCGCGACATCACCGAGCGCAAGCGTGCCGAGGAAGAGCTGAAGCTGAGCGCACTACTTCTGAATAGCACCTCCGACTCGGTCTTTTTGCTGGATCTCGACGGGAGATTCGTTTTCTTCAACAAGGCAGCGTGGCAGTCGCGCGGCTACACGCGGGACGAGTTGATGGCAATGAATGTGCGAGAACTCAATGCGCCCGAGAGCAGCAAGCTCTTTACGCCCCGCATCAAAGCGGTATTGGAAAACGGTCATGGTATCTTCGAAGCTGAGCATCGTTGCAAGGATGGCTCCATCATGTTCGTCGAGGTAAATGCTCGCGTCATTGAGACCGATGGACAGAAACGGGTACTCTCGGTGAGTCGCGACATCACCGAACGCAAGAAAACTGAAGCTGTGCTAAAGCAATACAAACTGGTGATTGATACCGCGATAGACGGCTTCTGGGAAACCGACCTAATGGGTAATGTGCTGGAAGTCAACGAAGCTTATGCAAAAATGTCCGGCTATACGACGGACGAACTGGTGAACATGCATATCAGCCAGTTGGAGGCGATAGAGCAGAAGCCGGAAGATGTCCATGCGCACATCGCAAAAGTAATGGCGCAGGGGTATGACCGCTTCGAAACACGCCACCGCCACAAGGATGGGCGAGAGATTGATATTGGAATATCCGTCACCTACATGGCAGAACCGCAGCGGCTCATCGTTTTTTGCCGCGACATCAGCGCACGCAAACGCCGGGATAAGGAAATCAATCAGGCCAGAATAGAACTGCAAGACTTGTATGACCAGGCACCTTGCGGCTACCACTCGCTGGATTCCGAGGGCAGGATCGTACGAATAAACCAGAGGGAGGCGGATTGGCTGGGCTATGAACGCGCCGAACTGCTAGGGAGGAAGATTCAGGAGTTTGAGACAACATCCAGTCTGGCGGCATTTGCAAAGAATTACCCTGCGTTCAAAGAGAAAGGATACATCGAAAATGTCGAATACGAATTTGTCAGGAAGGACGGATCAACCTTCCCCGTTCTGTTATCGGCAACGATGGTGAAAGATACCGACGGAAACTTCGTCATGAGCCGCAGTACCATGATAGATGTCACCGAACGCAAGCAGGCCGAAGTTGCACTCCAGCGGAGCGAAGCCAACCTGCGCGCCATACTGGATAACTCACCGTATTTGGCCTGGCTGAAAGACAGCGAAGGTCGTTACATCATGATCAATAAGGTGTTTGCCGATTATCTCCGGCTGGAGGATGTCAGGCTGGCCACCGGCAAGACCGATCTGGATTTGCAGCCGAAGGCACTGGCGGAGAAATACCGCGCCGACGATGCGGAGGTAATGGCGACACGTCAGCGCAAACATGTCGAGGAATCCTCGTATAACGGCAACCACATACACTGGCTGGAAACCTTCAAGACCCCAATCATTGATAATCAGGGCAATGTACTGGGTACAGTCGGATTTGCCAGCGATATTACAGCGCGCAAACAGGCCGATGAAGCAAAATTGCAGGAAAGAGATGTACGCTTCCGTGGCACAATGGAACAGGTCGGGGTAGGAATCATTCATGTTTCACTGGATGGTGATTTCAAGCAAATCAATCAGAAATTCTGTGAAATCGTCGGTTATGCCCGCGACGAACTTATCCATAAGAGTTTTCAGGACATTATTTTTCCTGACGATCTGGATCAGAGCATTCATTACATCCGGGAATTGCTTGCGAACGAAATACCCGCCTTCTCCATGGAAAAGCGCTATGTGCGGAAAGACCGGAATCTGGTATGGGTCAACCTGACCGTTTCGCTGTTGCGCAATATCGACGGAATTCCCACATACCTTATCGGGGTCATCGAGGACATCTCTGAGCGCAAGCAGGCTGAAAAGCTGCTGCGTGCATCCTCCGAAGAGATTGAAGATTTGTATAACCATGCGCCCTGTGGCTATCACTCTTTGGACAGGGACGGCATCATCCGCATAATCAACGATACCGAACTCGGATGGCTGGGTTATTCACGGGACGAAATTATCGGGAAGTGCTTTGCCGATGTGCTCACTCCAGACTCGCTTCAGACCTTTCGGCAGAATTTTCCTCATCTCAAGGAAACCGGTGAGATACATGATGTGGAATTGAATCTGGTTTGCAAGGATGGGACCGTTTTCCCTGTGATGATTAGTGCGACGGCCTTGTCTGACGAGGACGGCAATTTTATTATGAGCCGTTCCACCATTTACGACATGAGCGAACGCAAGAAAATGGAACAGGAGCGTACCGACTACTTACTGCGACTGGAGACAGCATCGCGTCATCTTGTCGCCGCACAGGAAGATGCGCGCCGTCGGCTGTCCAGTGAATTGCATGACCGTACCAGCCCTAATCTTGCCGCCATTAATATCAATCTGAACGTCATCGCCTCGGAATTGCCGAAAACGCTTTCGGACGATCTAGCCGAACGTATGGACGATACCCGCGCACTGATTAGCGACACCACCGCCAGTATTCGCGAAATTTGCGCTGACATGCGTCCGCCTTTGCTCGATTACGCAGGGCTGGCGGCAGCGCTGGAAAGCTATGTCCATCAGTTTGCGCGACGCACCGGAATCGAGGTTCGATTCGACTGCCTCAATCACACCGCGAGATACACCCCAGAGTTGGAGTCTTTGCTATTCCGTATTGCACAGGAATCGCTGACAAATTGCGCCAAGCATGCTCAAGCCACTTCAGTTAAGCTAACACTAAGTGACGGCACCGCCCCCATTGTCTTAACCATAATGGATGATGGTATTGGATTCGATCCCAGGTTACTGGGTAAAAACGGGCTCACTGGCTTGGGCGTGTTAAACATGCGAGAAATGGCTGAAGTTGCCGGCGGCAGATTCAACCTCGAATCAGCTCCCGGTAAAGGTACCTACATCGTCGTAGAAATTTCACTTTAAGAGGTCGCTATGAAAAATGTTCGCATCCTTCTTGTTGACGATCACCAGATGCTGCGCGACGCATTGCGGAGCTTGCTGGAAAAAACACCGAATTTTGAAATCGTCGGTGAAACGGGCGATCCGTTTGCGGTACTAGAGCTTGCGCGAATAACCCTGCCTCATATCGTGTGTATGGATATAGGCATGCCCGGCATGAACGGCATCGAAACCACACGGCAACTCATCGCAGCCTGTCCGTCAGTCAAGGTAATCGCGCTATCGAGCTATTCAGATCAGCGCTATGTCATGGATATGATGAATGCCGGTGCGTCAGCTTATGTCACCAAAGCCGAGGCCGTCGATGAATTGTTGCGGGCAATCAGCGCAGTGCGGCAAAACCGTAAATACCTGTGTCCCGATGTTTCCGCCGCAGTGATGAGTGCCATGAACCAGCAATCCCTCTCCGATTCTCCAGTCAGGCTTTGCAACAGGGAGCGCCAAGTTTTGCAATTAGTTGCCACGGGACTTACCTCAGCGACAATAGCGGCACAGTTGAACATCGCCCCCGCCACCGTCGAGGTACATAGACGCAACATCATGCGCAAACTCGACATACACAATGTCGCCGAGCTTACCCGCTACGCAATCAACAACGAAATTACCTCTCTCTAGTCCCTGGGAATACCTTAAAACCGGTAGTGAAAATACCCTGCTTCAGGTATTTCTTGTAGTCGTAACGCCCCCTAAAATACAGACCAAATATAAGCAAGGCTTGGTGAATTCTTTATCGCGCGAAAGCTGAATAATTCAGAGCTTACTTAGCCCCGTATAGAACACGCAATGGGATTTCCCAGTATTTTAAGGAAAAGTGAAATGTCAAAAGGTACAGTTAAGTGGTTCAGCGATGCGAAGGAGTTTGGCATCATCAGTCCCAATGATGGCGGTGATGATTTATTTGCTCACTTTTCAGCAATCAAGGTGAACGGACTCAAGTCACTCAAGGAAGGCCAACATACAGATACCTTAAGCCATGCCCAACAGATACCTTAAGCCATGCCCATTAGCAATTCCGGTAAATAATTGACGCGATTTTTTTGCCGAAATTCTAAACAACACCTTTTATAGGTTTATTGATAAACAAGCCATTACAAAATTTTCAAGATGTCCGTAATTAAGCCGTTCAGAAGTAAGTCCGACGTTAGTAACGTATAACAAGTACTGCCGCTTTATCCTTGAAACATTCCTAACGCAATAGAAGCCCCCCGCATTAGAAAGACTCAACATGTGGGATTCAGAAGTTACATCATGATTAAATTGGAGATTTAATGGCAAATTCATCGTTGATAGACGGGCTGTCCGAGTTTACGTCACTTAGTCACGCGATAGCCATTCCTTACGTATTTTCTTGTGAGCAAAATATGCGCATGCTTTATATCAGCCCGGCAATAGCCACTCTTGGCTTTGCCTGCGAAAGATGGGTAGATAACGAGGATTTTCGATTGCAGCAACTTCATCGGGATGATGCCAGTCAATTCGAACAGGCTATTGAGAATAGCCTCAATACCGGTGAGAAATTTGTGTGTCATTACCGCCTGCACGATAGTAACGGCTTTATGCACTGGTTTCATGATGAAGCCGTCGTGGTGTATGACGAAACCGGCTCACCATTGTTTCTTAAAGGAATTATGGTAGAAATTTCCGAGGGGAAGGCCATGGAAGCTGAGCTGGGCGAACATCGCTACTATCTTGACCGCAAAGTCACGCAGAGAACCGAACAGTTGATGAAACAAATAGAAATGCTGAAATCCTGTAATGCAACACTGTGCACTAAACTCGAACAAAGCCAGCTTGCACTCGCTGCATTGGAAAAAAACACCAAAATCATACAGCCGAAACCCGCGTTGATTTTGACAGACCAGAGTACTGAAATTCAAAAAGTTATCAAGCCGTTGGACGATGTGGGTGACTGGCAACGCCATAATATTGTCTGGCGAGTGAAAGCCGCCGGTGTAATTACCTGAATTTACATATGGTTAAGCTCAATTTCGGAGAATGTCATGAAACAGGATATGAGCAGAGGACTGAAACATATGATGAGCGCAATCGTTTTGCCACAACCCGTTAGTGAGGTGCGCCATGTGCAGCATTAAAAATTTGCTGGATGTTTTACCCGGAATTTTCTGTCTGGAGGATATTCAGTATTTTGCAGACAATATGGGCGGCTATGAATATAGAGCCATTCTTTACCATGACCAGGCTTGTATTGCCGTTTCATTTCATCGCGATACGCCCGATTCAACACTTGAAAACGGAAAGTTTGTCAGCGTCCGTTGGCTGCCTTCCATAAAGTCGGATCGCGGTACGATTCATATATCCGATCTTAAGGTAAATAACAGGCCATCATACAATATCAATCCATTCTTACTGGTGCCACGCACCTGGCATGTCGATAGGGATTTAATCAAGTATTCATGCGAGCTCTGGGAAGCCTCATCAAAAGCCACGCGTAAGAAATTATTTACCACGATTTTTATGCCGGTTGTGAGTTCCAACCATTTGCGAGACGGTGCGACTTGAAGTCATCTTGTACCCTTTTCAAACAAATTTAACGGATCAAACAAATTTAACGGGAGAATGCCATGCAAGCAAATGAAACAGCCGCTCATAACCGCGAGTTGCTGACTTTCACACTGGGCAGTGAAGAATACGGCATCGACATCCTCAAGGTGCAGGAGATCAGAGGCTACGATGCTGTCACCACCATCGCCAATTCGCCCGAATTCATCAAAGGTGTCATCAATCTGCGAGACATCATCGCGCCGAATATCAACATGCGCAGTATACAGACCGAGCGCAACGAACTGCTTAAAACTGACAAAGTCAAAATTGACAAAGAGCTAGTTCGCATTCAAGAGGCGCGCCAGACCATCAAGGGGAACCTGTCCAAACTTGAAGACAATATCAAGACCGATGCCAAGGTCTTTGAGGCGCACACCAGCTATGTCGGGGCGCAAGATACGTTTCTGACGCTATTGAAAGAGGGTAAGGCAGGAAGAAGCTAAGACATTTTTATTAAAGGATATTCGCCCTCTCCAAGCCGCTTACATTGACAGCATAATCAAATTTGCCGACTTTCAAAGTGAGTTGTGGACAAGAGGCCAGCAAGTGCAATCTGCCTTAATAATCATCTTTGCGCTGACGTTAATTGCCATTCTGAACGGGGGGGGGCATCGGCATCAGATCATACGCAACTTGATGAAACAACTAGGCGGGGAGCCGGATTATGCCGTTACGTGCAAGGCCGTTAAAACCACAAAAGTGCTACCGGAAAAAGCCAAACCACAAATTCAGAGCAAGGATGGCGAACGGGCCGAGTTTTGAGGGGTTGAATCCCCTCTCCCACCGACTACACCTCCCGGTCGGTGGGTTTTTATTTCATAGTGATGCATAGCACAAGAAGGTAAAGTTCACATTCATCATTTTTGGACTTGCGGGTCAAACCTGATAATCACAACCGCTTCAGTCTGAACCCTGTGTTGAACATCCATGCCTTTCCTGAAAGCCGTAATATCAGAATCCATAAAAACGCGCCGCATAGTAAGGAAAATCAACAAATCACCCTCTCAAATTGATAATCTGCCAACCATGTTGTTCCGCATGTGCACGCAGGGTATCGTCGGGATTCGCGGCGACCGGATGTTTTACCTTATTCATCAACGGCAGATCGTTGAGTGAATCACTATAGAAAATACTGTCTGCAAAGCTATCCAGTGTCCAGTCGTGTGCCACCAACCAGTTTTCGAGCCGGGTGATCTTGCCTTCGCGAAAACAGGGAATGTCGGCGACGCGCCCGGTAAATTCACCATTCTGCTGTTCCGGCTCGGTGGCGATCAGATGTTCAATACCAAATTCACGGGCGATGGGGCCGGTCACGAAACTATTGGTAGCCGTGATAATGACACACACATCACCCGCTTCTTTATGACGCTGCACCAGTTCGCGCGACTGCGCAGTAATCATCGGCATCACACTTTCGCGCATGAATTGACTATGCCAATCATCCAACACCTTGCGTGAATGGCGCGACAAAGGTTTAAGCTGAAAATCCAGAAAAGCGTGTATATCCAGCGTACCCGCCTTGTACTGTTCATAAAAAGCCAGATTCTTAACCTCGAACAATTCGCGGTCGAGTATGCCGATGCGTATCAAAAATTGCGACCACTCAAAATCGCTGTCGCCGTTCAGCAATGTGTTATCCAGATCAAATAGGGCTAAATTCACTTTTTCTCCAATGGTTGTTGCATGACTTCCTTGAGCAGGGGGATAGTAGGTGCACGATGCAGACGTAAGGAATGCTCATCCAACGCATCCAGCACCGCCAGTAAACTGGGCAGATCGCGACGTCCGTGACGCAACAGATACTGCGTGACTTCGTGCGACAAGGTGAATCCCTTGGCTTGTGCATGGTGCGACAGCGCCTGCGCTTTCTCTTCGTCGCTCAATCCATGCACCTGATATACCAGTCCCCAACCCAATCGGGTGCGTAAATCGGCGCGCATTTCCAGATATTGTGGAGCCTTGCTGCCACTCACCAGCAACATGCCTCCTCTATCACGTACCCGGTTATACAGATTAAACAGTTCGATTTGTTCGGATTCATCCAGCGATTCGGCATCATCCACCGCGACCACATCGGCCAATTCCGGGACGAATGCTGCTGCATATACCGCACTATGAAACGAATTTTGTGCCGCACTCACACAGGCTTGCAGCAAATGGCTTTTCCCGCTACCCGATGGTCCCCAAAGGTAAATACAGCGTTCACTGCTGTCACCCGCAAGCGCGTGTTGCAATACCGAGAGCAATTCAAGGTTCCCGCCTGCCACAAAGTTTTCAAATGTAGGCCACCAATCAGGGGAAATATCCAGCAGCAGCTGACTCATCGCTCCCTGTGTCGTGATATTCCGAGTCATAATTTTTTATACATATTGCTGGATAAATATACTTCACGAGCATGACGCAAACCAACCAGCAAAATTGCCGACATCGGCAGGGCCAGCAAGATACCGAAGAAACCGAATAATTGCCCGAAGGCAAGCAAAGCAAAGATAACGGCCAGAGGATGCAAGCCGATACGCTCACCCACCAACCAAGGCGTAACTAACATGCCTTCGATAAGCTGCCCGGCACCGAATACCGCCCACACCCACAACACACTGCTGAACTCGGTAAATTGCATCACCGCCGCCAGCGTAGCCAGCAGCAGGCCAATAATCATGCCCAGATAAGGAATAAATACCAGCATCCCAGCGATAATGCCAATCGGCAAAGAAAACTCCAGTCCAACCAGCCATAACACCACGATATAAAACACGCTCATCAGCAACATCACGGAAATTTGCCCACGCAAAAATTCAGCCAGTACACGATCCACTTCGCAGGAAATTTCACATACCTTGGCATGCCAGTTACGGGGAATTAACCCATCCACCCTCTTCATCATTTCATTCCAGTCACGCAGAAAATAAAACATCGCGACCGGAATCAGCAACAGATTAACCAGAACCCCAACAATCTCCCCACCGCGACTGGTAAGCCAGGGAAGCAACTTGCTGGCCATTCCGCCTGCACTTTGCCAGTGACTCATCAACAAATTTTTTAAGGCCGCCACATCCCACTCCAGTTCGGTTCCGAACCAGTGGTTCAATAAAGGTAATAATTGGGCGCGCACCACTTCAATCAACTCCGGCAAACGAGCCGCAAACTGTGTGATTTCCTTTTCCAACAGTGGCACCATGATTAACACCAGCCCGGCGAATAACAAAGACAAGGCTCCCATCACCAGTACGACCGCGAATGCGCGATGAATTTTCAAGGCACACAGTCGCAACACCAGTGGATTACATATATAGGCCAGTATCGCTGCCGCGACAAAGGGGGTCAGTATCGGGCTAAGCAGATATAACATCAGCCCGGTCAACCCGGCAAACAACAACCATTGCACAGCAGGAAAGCGAGATAGAGTCATTTAAGGTAAAATTGGCTATTATTTTGACCAGCACTTTATACCGAAGAAAGCGAGAACTCAACTTGAACCACTCCAGCAAAACAGACTCTGCCGCGAACAGTGCAGGACTTTCCTACCGGGATGCCGGTGTCGACATCGATGCGGGCGACCAGTTAGTCGAAAATATCAAGCCTTTTGCCAAGCGCACGATGCGCCCGGAAGTACTTAGTGGCATCGGCGGATTTGGCGGTCTGGTCGAAATTTCCAAAAAATACCGTGAACCGGTACTGGTATCCGGCACCGATGGCGTAGGCACCAAGCTCAAGCTGGCATTCGAACTGAATCGCCATGACACCGTGGGCATAGATCTGGTCGGAATGAGCGTCAACGACATTCTGGTGCAAGGTGCAGAACCGCTGTTTTTCCTCGACTATTTCGCCTGCGGGAAGCTTGATGTACCAGCCGCCACCGAAGTTATCAAAGGCATAGCCTATGGATGCGAGCAAGCTGGTTGCGCACTGATTGGCGGCGAAACCGCAGAAATGCCCGGCATGTATCCCGTCGGAGAATACGATCTGGCCGGATTTGCGGTAGGCGTAGTGGAGAAATCCAACATCATTACCGGTGCTGACATCAAGCCCGGCGATGTGGTACTGGGTATGGCCTCCAACGGCGCGCATTCCAATGGCTACTCACTGGTACGCAAAATCATCGAACGCGACCAGTCTGACCTGAGCGCCCAATTTGACGGTGACCGCACGCTGGGTGATGTCATCATGGCACCAACGCGAATTTATGTAAAACCGCTGTTATCACTGATGCGAAGTGTCACGATCAAGGGCATGGCACATATTACCGGCGGCGGTATCACCGAAAATGTGCCGCGTGTATTGCCTGAAAATGTTGTTGCCGATATTGACAGCAAAGCATGGCAAATGCCCAAGCTGTTTCACTGGCTGCGCGAACAAGGTAATGTCGCCGAACAGGAAATGTATCGTACCTTTAATTGTGGCATCGGCATGGTCGTCATCGTAGCCGCAAGCGATGTAAATCAAGCCATCGCGCATTTGCAGGAAGCTGGCGAAACAGTTTCACCTATCGGCGTGATTCGTGCGAGAAATGGCGAAGAGCATCAGACGCAAGTGAACTAATCACGAATTAATCACCGGCGGTGCCTCTCCCCGTTGGTGATTAAGACTAAGCCATACAGGGCATCTTGCCATACACCCCTATGGTGCATCGAACGCCTGTCTCACGCTTGGCTTTCGTTATATTCACCAAATTCTGACATCGCTGAACATCATGAAAAAAATCGTAATTCTCATTTCCGGACGCGGCAGCAATATGCAGGCTCTGCTGACAACACAGTTGAATTGCACCATTGCTGCCGTTATCAGCAATCGCGAAGATGCAGCTGGTCTGTCCATTGCTGAAGCACACGGCATTCCAACTACCGTCGTGCCACATGCGGCTTATCCTGACCGCGAAAGTTTCGATGCGGCTCTATCGACGACAATAGATGAATTTCAACCTGACTTTGTCATTCTCGCCGGCTTTATGCGCATTCTTACCGAAAAATTCGTAATGCAATATCATGGCCGACTGATCAACATCCACCCCTCACTGCTCCCCGCCTATGCCGGGCTGCATACACATGCCAACGCACTGCGCGACGGCATAAGAATTCACGGGTGCACGGTACATTTCGTCACTCCCACACTCGATCACGGTCCTATCATCATTCAAGCTGCTGTTGCCGTCATGGCAGATGACACCGAACAAACGCTTTCAGCCCGTGTCTTGCAGGAAGAACACCGTATTTATCCACAAGCCATACGCTGGCTATGTTCAGGAAAGATTGAACTGAACAAAGACAACCGGGTCGTATCTCATTTGCGCGGCCAATCAGGCTCTGCCCTGATTTCTCCCGCACTGGAGTAAGAAATGAAACGGATTTTTCAAACACTGGCATTACTTTTACTGACCACCCCAGCTTATGCCGCACCTTCCAGCGTGCAAGCCAGCTACGAAGTATTCAGCAGAGGTTTGAAAATCGGAGAAACTGTCGAGACCTATACGCGAAACAAGGATCAATATTTATTATCCAGCGTAACCACACCGGTCGGTTTGCTGGCCATGTTCAAACCCCAAAAGATATTCATGAAAAGCACTGGCCGGGTCGACCAACAGGGTCTTAGACCGGTAAGTTTTGACAACAAACGTGAAGGCGATCCGAACAAGAGCAGTCATGCCGAATTTGACTGGACGGCAAAACAGCTTGCATTGACTAATCAAAAAGTAAGCTTGCCTGAAGGGACTCAGGATCGTTTAAGCGCGATGTACCAGTTCATGTTCCTGACGCTGGAAAAAACCAATACACTGAACTTTGCCATGACCAATGGCAACAAGCTGGATTTCTACCATTATGCGATCACTCCCAGACAGAAGCTCGATACACCTGCCGGACAATTTGACACTCTGTATCTGGACAGTCAGGGGAAACCTGGCGAACACCGCACCGAAATCTGGCTTGCGACTCAACACTACAACCTACCCTGCAAATTGATCATTACCGATGCCAGCGGTGACCAGTTTATCCAGATACTCCACGACCTGAAAATCAAGCCCTGAACATCAAACCGTGACGTCCGCCAAGCCTGCAACAAGAATCACACTGGCAGTCATTCTGTCATTGCTGATACATGGTGCATTATTGTTTGGACCTAATCTGGTCGAGATTCAGCCTGTTGAGTCGGCTTTGCCACCGCTGGTTGCCAGGTTGGAACCACTGCCCAAGCCAGCCATACCCAAGCCAACCAAACCCAAAACACCGGCAAAACCACGTCACGAATCAAAAGCTGCCATCCCCGCAAAGCCGCTACCCGAAACAGTCGTAGTTGACCAGCCCGATGCGACGGCCCTCCTCAATGAACCTGCGGCTCAGCCAGTAGTAGATATAGTAACGAAAAACGACGTTGCCCCGGATATTACCGAACCGGTCAAACCTGCTCATCCGCTTCCCAGACAGGCGGAATTAACCTTCCATGTACACAAGGGCACTGGCATAGTAATCGGTGAGGCCAAACATCGTTTACAAATAGATGAGAACCAACATTACAGCCTGAAGATGGAAATCAGTACGATAGGCGTGGCCAGGTTTCTAAAAAAATTCGAGATGACCCAGCAAAGTAGTGGCATGCATGATTCGGCCGGCTTGAATCCAGACGATTTTAGCGAGAGTCGTGCCACCGACAAGGGTGATCAGAAAATTAGCGCCCGATTTGACCATGTAAGCAAACTGCTGATCTTTTCCAACGGAATCAGCTCAGCGCTGCCCGATCAGGCACAGGATATCTTGAGTGCCCTCTACCAATTCTCGCAAATGCAACTGAATCAGTCCCCGCTGTCGATGTACATCAGTAACGGCAAAAAACTGGAACGCTACGAATTTGAAATCGGCGCAGAAGAAGAAATTCTGACCCGCAAAGGTAAACTGCGTGCCCTGCCGCTACATAAGGTCCACGCCCCCGGTGAAGAAGGACTGGATATTTGGCTGGGTCTTGAATATCGCCTACTCCCGGTCAAAATACGTCAAATTGAACGGAACGGAGAAATCGCCGGGGAAATGGTCATTACCGACATACGAGTCAGCGAAGAGTGAGGAGCTAAGGGTGAAGGATAATTCTTGATTGCTGATTCCTGTTAAAATCCGCAACTGAATTTTTAATCGACTCCTGCCATGCTTATTACCGAATACCGTCTAGACCTCGTCATCCTTGCACTGCGTACCATTTTGCCGTTGGAACATCCGGCGGATACAGCGCTACGTTATTTTTTCCAGAACGAACGCATTGGTTCCAACGAGCGGGCGCTGGTGGCGGAAACCGTGTTTGGCGTATTACGGCACCGGCTGTTGCTGGAGGTGACCTGCACCGGCAATGCCACACCGCGCCGTATGGCGTTGGCGCATTTAATTCGTTTTGGCGGCTACAACCTGCGCGAACTTGAACCCGTCCTCAAGCGCGACGAGAAGGATTGGCTGGCAACGGTCAAGGGTGTAAAAGTCGAAGAGCAACCCCTTTCGGTACAGGCTGAATTCCCCGAATGGTTAGTAGAAATCATGCGCGGCTCCTATACCGACGAGGAAATCCTGACCATCGGCCTAGCCATGCAGCACGGTGCGCCACTGGATATACGCGTCAACACACTGTTTGCCAAACGCGAAGAGGTGTTACAGAAGCTACAGGAAAAAAATATCGCCGCTACCATTACGCCCTACTCGCCTGTCGGCATCCGGCTCAAGGAAAAAATTCCGCTGAACAAGGATGCGCTCTTTACCGAGGGAAAAGTCGAAGTTCAAGATGAAGGCAGCCAGTTGCTGGGCTACCTGCTGGCCCCCAAACGCAACGACATGGTAGTGGATTTCTGTGCAGGTGCCGGTGGCAAGACGCTGATGCTGTCCGCCCTGATGAATTCGCAAGGCCGATTGTATGCAATGGATGTTTCCGAAAAACGCCTAGCCAACCTCAAGCCACGCCTGAAACGTTCCGGCGCAAGCAATATTCAACCGATGCTGATTTCACACGAAAATGACCTCAAGGTAAAACGTCTGGCAGGCAAGATTGACCGGGTGCTGGTGGATGCACCTTGCAGCGGCCTGGGTACCTTGCGACGCAATCCCGATCTGAAGTTTCGTCAATCTGCTGACAGCATTAAGGAGTTAACTCAAAAACAAACCGCGATTCTGGCCTCCGCCAGTCGTTTGTTGAAAAAGGGTGGACGACTGGTTTATGCGACTTGCAGCATCCTGCCGGAAGAAAACCAACATATCGTACAAGCCTTCCTTGCCTTACATCCCGATTTCAAACTACTTCCGGCGGGCGATGTGCTGAAACAACAGAAAATCGAACTCGAGATGGGCGATTATCTGGAACTGCGCCCCCACCTGCACGCCACGGATGGATTCTTTGCGGCAGTAATGGAACGGGCTTAACCCCTCCCATCTCCAAAAAATGCCGTTTTAAAGACGGCATTTTTATGACTCAAATCCTGAATTAGAACATTCTCACATCAAATCTGGAAATGACGTATGGATTGCTCCAATGTACTGGAGAGAGTTTCCAGATTTTCCACGGTACCGAAGACATCCCTGACAGCCTGACTATTTTCATCGGACATCCGGGCCACCTTCTCCACGTTAACGCCAACATCCCGTGTTGACACGCTTTGCTGATGAATAGATGAGGAAATATCTTCAACGCCTTTAAGCACACGCGCTACGCCGTCATTGATTTCCACAATGGATCGCCCCGCCTTCTCTGCCATTGCCGCACTTGCATTTACCATTTCGACCGTCTCTGTCATTTCGGAAATAGCATGATTGGTATTTTCCCTGATCTCCTCGATCATTCCGGCAATCTGTTGGGTCGAACCTGCGGTTTTTTCTGCCAACTTGCGCACCTCGTCCGCCACGACTGCAAAACCTCGCCCCTGCTCTCCGGCCCTCGCCGCTTCAATTGCCGCATTAAGTGCAAGCAGATTGGTCTGATCAGCGATTGCTTTAATGACTTTAATAACATCCTGAATCTGATTGGATTGTTCACCCAGCTTCTGCATGGTTTGCGATGTATCCATAACCGCCCGATTGGTTTTGGACATATCTTCGACTACTTCGCGAACGATTCTTCCGCCTTCGGCAGCCAGCATAGTCGAATGATCAGAAACACGCCTGACCTCACCCGCATTTTCGGCAATCTGCTCGATACTCGCAGTCATATTCACCACAGCCGTCGTCATACTGTTGGCCGCTTCTGCCTGTGACTGCGAACCAGCGGACACCTTGGTCATGGCCTCGGATAATTTCTTGGCACGCTCATCGATGTGTCCTGATACCGAAGATATCTGGTCAATAATTGAGCCTAACAACACCTTGGTTGACTGCACGGAACAAAGAATTTCCCCCATCTCATCACGACCGGAAATATCTACCCGTCCCGACATATGCCCGTTGATCACATCATTCAAGTGCTTCTTGATTTCATCAACCGGCATTACAACAAAGCGACGTACAATCCAGCGAATAAAGAAGAATAATATGAGCTGAAATACAATTTGAATGACGATCTGCTCGATAATCACCTTCTGTAGCCTATCAAAACCCGCCGTCAAATCTATCTGGATATCAGACACACCGACAACCGTACCATCATCCACCGTATGGCAGGACATACAGTCCGTACCGTGAAAATCGTGACTCACCGGATAAGGTGTTACCGCACGAAATATCTTCTTATTTTCATGGGTTTCAACCCCGTAATATGGCTCCTTGCTTGCAATAGCGTTGCGTTGTACCTCATCCTGAATCTGCTCCTCTGGCAATCCAGAGCCGAACTGATCTATAACTTTGTTCGTGCGCATTAAACGGACACCGACAACATCTTCCGGGCTGGACACTTTTTCGATCAACATTTTCCGCGTTTCAACATCGCTGATCTGACCTGTAACCATCAAAATATTAGCGCTATCGATTAACTCATCCGCTAATCCCTTGGCATGCTGCTGAGCCGAAGCCACAATTGTGTTCCGGTTGTCGTCAACGATGGCAAGACTGCCTACCCCCAGCATCATCAATAGTGTGGGCTGTATCAGCAGTTGCAACTTGCTTTGCAGAGTAAGATTTTGAAACCACTTGAATAACGATAGACTCTTTAACGGAGCCGCTTCGGATTTATAGAGCGCCTCTACTTCGGATACCTGCTGGCGTGTTGGTTTTTTTCTAAGCGATAGATAGCCGACAACAATATCGTGATCCATAATCGGCGAAACTGTTGCACAAACCCAGTAATAATCTCCATTCTTTGCGCGATTTTTTACCAGGCCTCGCCACGGATGGCCGCTTTTTATTGTGTCCCACAGGTCTTTAAATGCCCAACCAGGCATATCGGGATGACGAACGATATTATGGTTTTTTCCAACGATTTCCTCACGGCTGAAGCCACTGATTTCCAGGAATGAATCATTCGCATAAGTAACGATACCCTTGGTATCTGTTTTGGTAACGAGAACCTTATTCTCTGCGTAATTAACTTCTTGTCTTGTTACAGGCAAATTATTTTTCATCGTCCCCCCAGACTACCCCGTAAATTATCCCCACCCGTATCAAGGTAACGCATAGCCCCCTTATTGCAAGCCGTGAATAGGCGGTAAAAATCTATTCAATTAACGCCATACAAGATTTGATAACTATTTGCACAAAAACAAAAAAGCCCGGCAAACCGGGCTCTTTAGAAAGAAAATGAATGCTTACTCTTTTTGAAACCGCATCACGCCCCCCTTACAATCCACAGCAATTGTGTCCTTGGCCGCAAAGCGTCCTTCCAAAATTGCTTTAGCCAGCGGATTTTCCAGTTGACTCTGAATGGCGCGTTTCAGTGGTCGTGCGCCGTAAATCGGATCAAATCCGGCGGCGGCAATTTCAGCCAAAGCAGAATCGCTGACCGTCAATTTCATCTCCATCGCAGCCAGACGTTTCTCCAGATACTGCAACTGGATACGCGCAATGGACTTGATGTTTTTCTCATCCAACGCATGGAACACCACTACCTCGTCGATGCGATTGATGAACTCAGGCCTGAAATAAGTTTTCACCTCACCCATCACGGCCAGCTTGATGACCTGATAATCGTCGCCCGACATCTGCTGGATCATCTGACTGCCCAGATTCGAAGTCATCACGATCACTGTGTTCTTGAAGTCCACCGTGCGCCCCTGTCCGTCTGTCATCCGGCCATCATCCAGTGCTTGCAGCAGCACGTTGAACACATCGGGATGCGCCTTCTCCACCTCGTCCAGCAGAATCACACTGTACGGTTTACGGCGCACCGCCTCGGTCAGACCACCGCCTTCCTCGTAACCGACATAGCCGGGCGGTGCGCCGATCAGGCGCGCTACAGAATGCTTCTCCATGTATTCGCTCATGTCGATGCGGATCAAATGATCTTCCGAATCGAACATAAATCCAGCCAGCGCCTTACACAGTTCGGTCTTACCGACACCCGTAGGGCCCAGGAACAGGAAGGAACCATAGGGGCGATTAGGATCGGAGAGTCCCGAGCGCGAACGACGGATCGCGTCCGACACCAGTCGCACCGCCTCATCCTGACCAACCACACGCTCATGCAGCTTGTCTTCCATGTGCAGCAGCTTCTCTCGCTCGCCCGTCATCATCTTGCTAACCGGAATGCCGGTCGCGCGACTGACCACTTCGGCGATTTCTTCCGCGCCAACCTGTGTGCGCAGCAGCTTGTTTCTGGACGCGCCGCCTTCCGCTTCACGCTGTGCGGCCTCTTTCATTTTCGCTTCGAGTTGCGGCAGCTTGCCATATTGAAGCTCGGCGACTTTCTCCAGCTTGCCTTCGCGTTGCAGACGCACGATCTCGGCGCGCATCTGCTCAATCTCTTCCTTCACGTTGGCCGCGCCCTGTGCCGCGCCCTTCTCCGACTTCCATATCTCTTCGAGGTCAGCGTACTCGCGCTCCAGCTTCTTGATCTCGTCCTCAATCAGAGCAAGGCGTTTCTGCGAGGCTTCGTCCTTCTCCTTCTTCACCGCTTCGCGCTCAATCTTCAGTTGGATCAAGCGGCGTTCCAGCTTGTCCATCACTTCAGGCTTAGAGTCAATTTCCATCTTCATGCGCGACGCGGCTTCGTCGACCAGGTCGATCGCCTTGTCCGGCAGGAAGCGGTCGGTAACATAGCGATGCGACAGTTCCGCTGCGGCGACGATGGCCGGGTCGGTGATCTCGACACCGTGATGCACTTCATATTTTTCCTTCAGGCCGCGCAAGATCGCGATGGTGGATTCGACGGATGGCTCGTCCACCAGCACCTTCTGGAAGCGGCGCTCCAGCGCTGCATCCTTCTCAATGTACTTGCGGTATTCGTCCAGCGTGGTCGCGCCGATGCAGTGCAGTTCGCCGCGCGCCAGTGCAGGCTTGAGCATATTGCCCGCATCCATCGCGCCTTCGGCCTTGCCCGCACCCACCATGGTGTGCAGCTCGTCGATAAACACGATAGTCTGGCCCTCATCCATTGCCAGTTCTTTCAGTACGTTTTTCAGCCGCTCCTCGAATTCGCCGCGATACTTGGCACCGGCCAGCAATGCCGCCATATCCAGACTCAACACCTTCTTGTTCTTCAGCGACTCGGGTACTTCACCGTTGACAATACGCTGCGCCAAACCTTCGACTATCGCGGTCTTGCCCACACCCGGTTCGCCGATCAATACCGGATTATTCTTGGTGCGGCGTTGCAATACCTGAATCGCACGACGTATCTCGTCATCGCGTCCGATCACCGGATCAAGCTTGCCGGCACGGGCACGCTCGGTTAAATCCAGCGTGAATTTTTTCAACGCCTCGCGCTGGCCTTCGGCCTCCTGACTACCTACCGATTCGCCGCCACGCACCGCGTTAATCGCCTGCTCCAGCGGTGCACGGTTTACACCGTGCGTCTTTAACAACCGTCCAGTCTCGCCCTTGTCGTTGGTCAAGGCCAGCAGGAACATTTCCGATGCGATGAACTGATCGCCGCGCTTTTGCGCCTCTTTATCGGTCACATTAAACAAATTGGACAAGTCGCGTCCAACCTGAACTTCACCGCCGTGACCTTCCACCTTAGGCAGACGCTGCACCGCATCACCCAGATCGGACTTCAAGGCATTCACCTTGCCGCCCGCCCGCGCCAACAAAGAACCGGCACCGCTATCTGCATCATTGAGCAAAGCCAACAGTAAATGCTGCGGCTCAATAAACTGATTATCCGCACCCACCGCCAGACTCTGAGCATCGGACAGCGCTTGTTGCAACTTGGTAGTAAACTTGTCGAAACGCATATTGCACTCCTTTAGTTATATTTCGAATGGGACACAGATGGGGGGAATTTTCTAAAATTTCAAGTGCGTGAAAAATATAAGCAGCACATACACCTCGAACTCCAGAACATAAATGTTGCATGAAGTACTCACTGCCAACTTATAAATTTCATGTATATGCAACTTCCCTTATACTACTCCACTTAATCGTTACCATTGAGACCACCGTGACTACGCCCGATCTGGATTACTTTATACAACACAATGCCCTGAGTTCACTGACCGAGGATATTTCCAGCGGCGACCTGACCGTCCAGCTATTACCGGATGCACAACCCGCCAGCGCACAGATCATCACCCGCCAAACCGGTATCCTGTGCGGAACTCAATGGTTTGATGCCTGTTTTCAGGTGCTGGATCAGGACTGCAAGATCAACTGGCTGGCAAAAGACGGCGATGAAATCATACCGGGACAAAAACTCTGTGAAATCAAGGGTCATGCACGCACCATGTTGACAGCGGAACGCAGCGCGCTGAATCTGCTGCAAACCCTGTCCGGCACAGCCACGATCACCCGCCGCTATGTTGATGCGGTAGCCGGTATCGATGTCAAAATCATGGATACCCGCAAAACGCTTCCTGGCCTGCGTCATGCACAGAAATATGCGGTACGTGTAGGCGGTGGACATAACCAGCGCACCGGACTCTATGACGGCATACTGATCAAGGAAAACCATATCGCAGCGGCAGGCAGCATCGCGGCGGTGTTAGAACAGGCATTCAAATTGGCCCCTCCCGATGTCAGCGTACAGATCGAAGTCGAGAACATCATACAACTGGATGAAGCACTGGATGCCGGGGCGAAGCTGATCCTGCTCGACAACTTCGATACCGATGCGCTGGCTTTCGCCGTACAACACACCGCCGGACGCGCCGAACTGGAAGCCTCGGGCGGCATCACATTAAGCAGCCTGCGCGAAGTCGCCGAAACCGGCGTGGATCGCATCTCCATCGGCGCGCTGACCAAGGATGTAGAAGCACTCGATTTTTCGATGCGGATGATTTAAGAAAAAGTTGAACAGATACTGAAACGTTGCAATCTCAATTACAGGAGACCGCCATGAATGAAGCACTGCATATCGTCTGCCCTCACTGCGATGGCATTAACCGTGTACCCGCCGCCAGACTACGCGAACAGCCAACCTGCGGAAAATGCCGACAACATCTGTTCAACGCACACCCGGTTGAACTGAATGCCGGCAATTTCAACCTGCATATCAGCCGCAACGACATTCCGGTACTGGTGGACTTCTGGGCGCCCTGGTGCGGCCCTTGCCGGATGATGGCCCCCGCGTTTGTACAAGCCGCCGCACAACTGGAGCCGGCAATGCGACTGGCGAAACTGGACACCGAACAGGCGCAGGAACTGGCTGGACGCTACAACATACGCAGCATCCCCACCCTCGCGCTGTTCAAAAACGGACAGGAAATTGCACGTCAGGCAGGCGCAATGGATACGGCTAATATCGTTCGGTGGGCGAGATCCAAGAGTTGAAACCGAGCCTGACATTTTTGCTCGTACTACTTCTTACCGGATGCGCCGATCCTGCGCGGGCACTTTATGAAGGCATCCGAACCCGCAACGAATCCGCCCGCGCTCCCATGGAACGAGCAATCGACCCCACACCGGATTACGACAGCTACCAGCGGGAACGGGGAAAATTGGAGAAAAAACACGAGTAACTGGACTGGTTCGGCAGCCAAGTGCTGTAGTCAATTGCCAGTAGCAAATCGCAAGGGCTGACTGATAGTCACAGTCGTCCACCTCCATAGACACCCTACTCGCCGCCACACACGACATCAAAAAAGCGAATATGCAAGCCTGATCCCGGCTTTGCTGACCCCGGCTCATTGATTGTGTGATTGGGGTTGAACATGGGCATTTAATTTACCTTCGATTTATTGTTCATCTCTTGGATCAGGGAACGAATCTCTGCTAATTCCTTGTGCAGATTGTCCGATGCAACCTTGTTTTTGTACGACATTAAAATCAGCTTAACTGACACCAGAAATACGCCGGCCTCAAGAAGTATGTCGTGGGTAAACCCAGTGAAATAAAGGGCGGCCGTAAATAGAACAAATGTAATAACGATAATGAATAACGAGCCTGCGTCGAAATAATGTCGAATATTGGTCATGGTTTGCTCATTAATCTTGACTGGAAACATGAAGCCAGAGTCGGTATGCCCAACGAATAGCGTTTATCTGCCGCGCAGCGACATTTGAATACGACGATGAATTCATACGCGGCGGATAAACCTTGTTGGACTGAACCGCCTCCGGAAAGAGTGGAGTGCGACATAAAGGATAGCTCTGCGTCTTCCCACCCGATGCGTCAAATTATAGCCGTGAATTTTGTTTCAGGCGTTGCAATCAGGCTCACAATCGTAAGATAGCATCCGGCAGGACAAGCCGTTAAGTGCGATTCTGCGTTGCGGTGACCTGTAATGCCACAGTTGACACCATTTCCCCCGCCAACACCGGTTTGAGTGATGAAACGGGATGTTGATTTTCATTCCAATCCGGCATCACGGCGGCCCCGACTTTGTTGTATGGCCTCGCTATGCATTATCTCTACGCGGTTTGGCATCCGCGTGGGCAGAGCGAACGGGTAATGGCGCAGCCATTGGGAATCCGTCGGCCTCCCCCTTGCGGGGACAAATGCGTGCCCACCCTACATTTTTAAACATAAATTTTCGAGAACAAATTTGCCCTGTCCAATCTTGCTTGCTCTCTGCCATTTATCTTTCGCCTGATTTACCGCCCGGCTAACGTAAAGACAGGATCAGAAACGATCTTTTCGCCTTTTTACCCGGTTAATAATTTCCCTTATGGCGATGGGTAAAAGACCTACTGTCAGCATCACGAGCAGAATAACCAAATAGGCTACCCAGGATGCATCAGGCGACGCTGAATTAAACTCAGGATCATGGGGGCCTTGAATATAGTCCATTTCCCTTCGCCACCAGCCGATGTACACGATCAGGGTCATGAACGAGATTACGGTCTGGAACCATAAACAGTAACCCCAACCCGTCTTACGCCGTAGCGCAGCAACGCTCAAGGCATAGCTGCAAACAGGCGTAAGCAGAAAGCCCCACCATAACCAATGATTGGTTGGCGAAAAGCTTGAGTTTCGATGATTGCCAATAATCATCATGAGAGTCGGCATGGTGACTAGACTTATCAAAAATAGTCCCAAGCCAAAACCGAAGCGATTCGCTTTCTCAATCATTGTCATCACTCCTTAGCTCTCACCAGGTTTGCCTTTAACTGCCGAATTCACAATCTCAACGCCCCCCTGCCCGCCGGCTCCGCTAGGGAAGTAATAATCCATAATTGGCGATAATGAACTGCATTTGCGGTGTCAATTGTTTTACCAGTTCCGCGTTATAGGCATGCGAGCGGGTATCCTGACGGATTACATCATTAGCGCCGAATATTCGTGCAGCGCCAATCGCATAGCCGCGCGAGGCGGCGGCGGGTGTTCCCGGCAAGATGGCAGGATCAACATTGGTCACAATTATTGAAACCGTGTTATCACTGTTGCGACGAATATCAAAGGTACGAAACTGCTGCGGAAAATCGCGGAGCGAGGCCGTCTCAACTTCCCAAAAACTATTTTCCGGCCCCTGTCCAAGTTGGGCCGGATCATAGGGCTGGGGCGTAACCACATTGACGTGACGATGCCCCGAAATCCACAACATCAGATTCGGATAGTTGTGTAGGACGGCAAGCAATGAGGCATCGGTAAAACCGGGCTGACGGAAAAATGAAAAGTTGCCTTGGGCCGGATCGGTAAGACTGTTGTAGGGGTTAATTGGAATATGCGCCGCAATAATCATCAGTTGGTTATTGTTCTGCCCTGACTGGAGTTCTGCGGTAAGCCAGTTAAGCCGTGGCTGATCAAGACAGCCCAGCGCGTATGCCGGCTGAGCGTTGCCCTTGCAGGTATCATCGAGCACGATAACTTTGATGGGTATGTTTGATTTCGGCACAAAACTGTACGAGGCAAAGTCATTAAGAAGATTGTTCGCGCTGAAACCATGTCCGGGTGGATTGGACGTGGTGACAAAGAATTCACTCATCCAGTTCAGGCTTGAGGAAGTATTCGTTGCAAGCGCGCGCCGGTTGACATCGGCAACGACGGTTGGCGGCACAGCAAAATTCCCCTGTGGCCCGGCACCGACGACATCACCGTAGTAACTTGAACCATCGACAACCCCCATATACGCGCCGGTGGCGGCAATATTGCCGGGAGCTATGACCGGATTATTCGCAATATTGATAACCTCGGAGCCGATATGCGCTTGCATGGTTTTATCGGTCTCATAGTACGAACCCAGAAAAAACTGGTCGTGATTACCCAGCGTCTGATACCAGGGTATCGACTTATCAAGGCCGACAGCCTTGAACGGCCTCTGGTAATCAATCTGATAGGCTCCAACTTGATCGCCGGATGCAGGCGAAATAACCTTGCCGTCCAGCACATCGATATACCAGCGCAGCTCGTTATACTGGTCATTGTTGATCGTATCGCCTAGCGAAATTCCGAAATCGAAAGGTGTCTTCTTATGCAAGGCGTTGACCGTCTGCACAGCAGCATCGAGCACCTGCGTCGTCGAAACGACAACGGGCGACCAGGCCGACGACAGGCCTGCCGAACTCGCCCCATACGATGCATTCCAGCCGAAATAATTTACCTGAGCCGGAGATTCCTTGTCGGTGATATGAATATCGGTCATGGCAAAAAAAGATAGCAGCCGCGCCACAGGTAGGGCAGCCGGGTTACGGCCCGGTGCCAGTTCGGCTCGCAATACAACGGGAAGGCCGGCACCGGTCTGCCATGCGCTGTAACCGTACTGCGCATAGAACGGCACGTCTTTGGGATTAATCAGGGGCGTACTAACGGGAATTGCGACGGGGAGCACCTGCTGTTCCACCGTGGTATATACCGTAGAAGAGATCGGCCATTCCACCACCGATGTCCCGCCCGAACCACCTCCACAGGCGCTCAACGTCAGAAGAAAAAATAAGCCGGCACACCTGAAATAGTCACTACTCAAATCCATGATGCCCTCCGAATACAATGATTACCGCAAGAAAATCGATGCGCTTTCTGATAGCGGGCATAAAGATCATGCTTCCCTCAGCATCCAATCCTACTTAGCCAATTTCGCGGGTATCTCGTCCAGCACTGCGTGCATCGCAGCCAGAATCAGTTTATCCGTTGATTTCTGATCTATATCTGGAATATCCCAGCAGAATATCCGGCGATATTTATTGAACAATTCTTCGAGGTCCATGGTCATTTCTGCTCGGTATGCTTTCAGTTCCAACTGTTCGATTTCTTTCATGGCGCCACCTCTCTTGAATTAAACCCGAATAATCTAATAATCTATTAGCCTCAAAACTCGTCATTGATGAAACTTCTAAACACTATCTAAGCAAGCAAAATACGCTCGCCAAGATTTTATTTATCCCACGTAGGCGGGAATCCAGTTGATTGCCCTCCGCGCTGCGGGGCAATACCAAGGTTTTGTGCGCTTCGCGGGCTATTCTTATTACTGGATTCCCGCCTGCGCGGGAATAACAGTGCAAATGAATTATCCAAGGTTAAATTATTCCCACATCACATTGCATTTATCATTGGCGGCGGCAGTCAACAGCTCCATCAACGGCAATCCCCGTTTAAGCATATTGACTGATGGCGTATCCTCATCATCCCCTTCTTCTTGCTCGTTATTTTTGACTCGTTCCGCCTCAAGAACCGACTTCAAGCAAACAAGCGCGGCGGGCACATCTTCGGCAAGTATGGCACCGGGTACGGTACCGCTGTGCCCCATTGCCTTGATCATGAATAGCGCATCCTTGCCAAACATCATGATATGGGCATAGGCCTCGGTTTTGAATGTTACAAGCATAGTTTTCTCCTTGAGTGAACAATCTGTTGTAGCGATGCATCATATATCTGCAAATACATAGCGATACTACATGCTAAGCTGCAACACAGCATCATTTAATGAGATAAGTCACCTTCGCCGCCGAATATTCAATGGTAAAATCTCTGCCCGCAGCGCTATTTCTCTAAGCTTTAATGCCCGTCCAACAGAATTCATGCCATCCAATAAGCCCCGAAAAATCACCCGTGCAATGCAGCATCTTGCACAAATACCGGACAGAATATTTTCCTTGATGCCAAAGTTAGCCAGTAAATTAGGAATCGAAACCGGCAAGCCTTTTCTGGTGGAGCGTGACGGCATACTCGCGCTGCACTTTGATGCCGCAACCATACAAAGCGAGATGTCCATCGACAAACCGGATGAACTAGTCATCGGTTATACACGTAGCATGATGAGTTTCCTGTTACTGGAACCCTCCCCTGCGCGCATCGCGATGATCGGGCTGGGCGGCGGGTCGCTAGCGAAATATTGCTATCGCTATTTGCCGCAAACGGATATTACCATTGCCGAAATAAACCCGGATGTCATCGCGCTGCGCAATGAATTCGCGATACCGGCAGATACGGAACGCTTCCGTATATTGGCATGTGACGGGGCGGAATGGGTAAAGAATACGACTTTCCAACCGGATGTGCTGATCGTGGATGGTTATGATGCCGTTGGTTTACCCGAACAACTCAGCAGCCCGCAATTTTATTATGATTGCTATACGCATCTCGCCGACAACGGCATTCTGGTAGCCAACCTGTGGGGCTGCAATGCCGACTATCCGCTCTACCTTGCGCGTATTCAAAACCAATTCTCAGAACAGGTAGTCGTGATCGATGCCGATGACAGTATCAACAAGCTCGTCATAGCGGTAAAAAACGGCACATCCTTGCTCCCTTCCAGAATCAAACACCATGCGAATAGGCTCAGCCTGTCCCACCCGATTGATTTGACAGGATTATCCAAGGTGCTGATTCGAGCGTTACGCCAAGCCGACCTGTAAACATTATTGGCATATGGGCAACGGCGTTCCAGTCAGTGCAGATTCGGCGACCTGTGACGCGGTTGCTACGACCACATCCTGAGCGGCTTTTTTCTCAGGGTCGGTCGAATTATCCGTCGTAGTCTGAGCCAGCATGGGTGTTTGCATCAACACGGGGGGGGCAGGCTGAGTGACCGGGATATTGAATGTCGGCAATACTGAAACCGTATTCATCAAAGAATTAACCACTGGCTGCGGTGCTATCGGGTTCGGGGCAATAGCCGTGAATGAGGCCTGATTTATCGCCAGTGCATTCAACACCGCCCCCTGATTCACGACAGAGCCATAAGATGAAGTCGCCGCAATATTGCCCAGCGGAGCCGATATAGTCGCCGTACTGGATAAGGTCACACCCGAACCGCCGCTCAGGTTGATACTGCCGCCGGTTGAATTCAAGGCACCAAACACGTTCAACAAGTCAGCCAGTGAAGTAGGCGACTGCGAAGCGGCTGTCAGCGAAATATTTCCCCCGGCACTAATGGATGCCAGACTGTTTACCGTAATCGGACTGTGCGCGATCAGATCATAGCTTCCCAGCGCGCTCTCCACGCCGTTCAGCACAATCGCACCGAAATTATCGACACGGACGCTCCCAGCACTGTTGGACAATGCTTCGACAGTCAACGGTGCGGCGGTATTAAGGATGGTGATATTGCCTGTGCCTACATTCACGACGGATACAAACCGGGACAACTGATTTGCGCCAGCCAGATTGATGCCGCCATTTGCACTAGCCGAAAAGTCGGGAGCGGTGATACGTCCCAACGTACCCTGTGTGATCGCACCTGCGGTATTCAGCATCACGGCAACTGTCGCATTGATAGATCCCCCGATCTGGCTAAATGCATTCGTCACATTAATACTGTTGGCTGACAATGCGCCACCAGTTTGGGAATATTGAGCCGTACTGAACAAGCCGTTGACATTCAGATTGCCACCCGTCATCAGGAAACTTCCCGAACTGCTTACACTGCCCAATGTGTTCGTACCGGCGGCGGCATCATAAATTACCGTCGCGCCTGTCGGAATAGTAACAGTCGCACCAGCTTGGGGAATGAAATTCCCCGCCCAATTCGCCGTCGAATTCCAGTTACCACCCGAACCTATCCAATTGCTGACTAGCGATGGAGTGATCGTCAATGCGTTACTGTTAGTGGTAGCCTGCACGAAGTTGTAATTGCCGAAGTTGGCGGTCAAACCTGCGCCGTCGATGGCATAGCTGCCGACATTGCTGCTATTCAGCGCTGGCGAGGTGAAGGTAACTGCGCCGGTCGTCGCATTCGCCAGAGTATCGGTCAGCACAAAGCCGGTCACTGTTCCGCTCAAAGCCGGATTGGCTGCGCCATATAAACGACTGGCGGCATTTGCGGTGTAGGTCAATGTCGCGGGATTGATTGTCAATGCGATGCTGTTTGCCGTGGCCTGCACGAAATTATAATTGCCGAAGTTGGCAGTCAAGCCTGCTCCGTCGATGGCATAGCTGCCGACATTGCTGCTATTTAGCGCTGGCGAGGTGAAAGTAACTGCGCCGGTCGTCGCATTCGCCAGAGTGTCGGTCAGCACAAAGCCGGTCACTGTTCCGCTCAAAGCCGGATTGGCTGCGCCATATAAACGACTGGCGGCATTTGCGGTGTAGGTCAATGTGGCTGGGGTGATACTGGCCGTCGTGATGGTTGTAGTATTGAAGGTATAGTTGCCGGCGGCTGTTCCTGTCAAAGCAATGCCCGTGACATTGACCGGCTTGGCCGTGGCTACATTCTTATCGAGGAAAGTTGCCGAGGCATAACTGGTGGTCAGATTCGCTGCATCCCAGGAAAAACGGTTATCCGCCAGATTAACCGTCGCCAGATTGCTAGTGTCATAGGCTCGGTTGTTTGCGGTAGCCGTAACCGTTAACAGGAAGGGATTCACAGTCAAATGGGCATTGTTGTAGACCGTCGCGCCATAACCTGTCGGTGCGATGATATTACCGGCTACCGTTACCACATAGGGTAATCCCGCATTGACGGCAGCAATGGCGGCAAACCCGGTCGAGCTGGCCGTAGCCGTGCCGGTATAGGCCTCTTGCAGGAAGACATTGCCGTAGGTCGCAGCGTTAACCAACCCGCTAATGGTCACGGCAGGCGCTGCAAGCGTCAGATCGGTACCGTATGTTTTAACGATATTGCCGCCGGCAACCGAGGCGGCCAGTGTGGGCATCATACCGAACAGATAACGATTACCCGTTTCCAGCACACTGGCGGGTGCGTAATTGCTACCGGTTTTACCCCACAAGGCTAGGTTACCGCTCATCAAACCACCGAAGGTATTGAGCGCCGGATCCGATGAATACACCAGCCAGCGTCCGGCTGGCGTTGTCAGCGCGGTCGCGCCAGCATTATTGATGAAGCCGCCAGCACCGGCATCAAGCACGATGGCCGTCCCGGTTCCACTCGCGCTCAAGGTTCCCGTCAATCCCAGTGTTACGCCGTTTGAGCCATGCGCATTTATTTTCTGGCCAGAAACAGGGCCGTTAATATTCAGAGCGCCTGCGCTGGCAGCCAAATTAATCACACTGGATGAACCAACCGACGCAATCGCCAGATTACCTGCGGCCTGAGTAATATCGACGCTGGCGAAGGCATTACCCAATGTACCGAGTGTCTGATTAAAGCTATCCGTCACCACCAGACTGCCCGTGCCATTCAGCACGCCACCGGTTAAATTCAGCACCGGCGTGCTAAATGCAGCGGAAGCTGTCAGCGTGCCACCGGAAATATTGACGCGACTGCCGGCATTGCCGACATAATTCCCATTCAGATTCAACACGCCCGCCACCAACTCCACGACACCGCCATTGTTGGTAATCGTCATATTGGCCGGCAGTGTGCTGGGCATCAGACCGCTGACATCATTGATACGGACGATACCCGTTGCGTTATTGATAAATGCAAGCGAGGGATAAATACCCATACCTGCCGCCGTACCAACGCCGGTAATATCGAACAAACCGCTATTGGTCATGACCGGTGCATTGCCCAGCGTGCCAAATGAAGTAACGCCGCTCGGTACGCACCAACTGCAAGTTGCATCCAGAATGCCAAAGTTATTGAAAGTCGTACCGGCGATGTTGGCTGTATTTCCGGCTGCCACCGTCAAGTTGCCGTTATTGGTAAAGGAAGTAGGCCCAACCCCCATCTGGAGTATCGAACTGCCATTGCCCATCGTCCACATCCCGCCATTATTGATGGAAGTGCCATTTTCCAGCACAACCGTAGCGCCCCCAGCTGCTGAGCCCTGCACCGTCGTGCCCTGAACATTCAACATCAGATTATTCAGGAATGAAGGCGCACCGGAAAAATTAAGGGTATTCGTAACATCCACTGTCTGCATGATTCCCGAAGCACGCAGATGACCGCCATTCAACGTGAGCACAGGAGTGGAAATCGGCACTAGTGTATCCAGTCCGGCATTGGCACTGATAACTATACTACTGCCCGCGTTTCCGACGTATCCACCGCCCAGCGTCAGGTTTCCTGCCAGCACTTCCAGCAGGCCGTCATTGAATAACATCGCATTGATCGTCGATGGCGCAAGCCCGGTCAGATCATTCACACTGATGATGCCAGCGCTGGTGTTCCTGATGCTGCCGGTCAGTGTCAATCCGGTAATGTTCCACATTCCCGCGTTAACCACGGCAGCCGCGCCGAAATTCAACATCCCCAAACCCGTCACCGTACCGTTATTGGTAAAGGTCGTGCCGAAGATACTGGCCGTACCCATAGGCACATTCAAGATAGCGCCGAGATTATTATTGAACGCGGTCTGGACACCTCCGCCCTGAAAAATCGCACTACCCGCCGCCATCGTCCAGTTACCGCCGTTGTTGATCACCGCGCCGTTATTCAGGGTGATGGAGGACGGTAAATAGCCAGTCGAATTTCTGTAGTCTATCCAGCCCTGACTAATAAACGACTGGGCTGCGGCATTGAGGGTAATGTTGTCCAGCGTGCTGGAACCGCCCATTGCGTATAAACCTGTATTTGAATCATAACCATTGCCAAATGACAGCATGCCAGTCACATTGATCTGATTCGCCGCTGCACCGACATTCAGGCCGCGCAGGGTGCCGCCTTCCATCGTCAGCCCATATGTCGTCATAGCGCCGGCTGTCGCCAGAGTCGCACCTGTTCCTATCCTGATTCCGCTACCGAAATTTCCGGTGAACGTGCCGTAAATACTCAGATTGCCCGATGCCACATCCAGCATGCCGTTATTAGTCAGCGCGATATTCGCCGTCAAATTCGCGGACTGCAAGGCGTTAATGTCCCATACGCCCATGATGCCGTTATTGATGATAGAAACCGAAGGGTAAGCCTGCAAGTTCGCGCTATTAAATCCGGTAATATCCCAACGTCCGCTGTTGCTGATGACCGCGGTGCCATCCAACGTCCCCATGCCAACGGCATTGGTAATGCCACCTAACACCAGCCCGGTCGCATTAACGGCATTCAACGTGCCGGCATTGGTAAATGTGGTGCCCGCAATATGCGCCGTATTACCGGGCATGACATACAACTGCCCCGCAGCCAGATTATTGAAGCGGGTTTGAACCGCCCCCAGCTGGATGATGGAACTGTCGTTACCCATCAACCACATACCGCTATTATTGATGGTCGCGCCATTATCGAGCATCACCGCCACACCCGATACCGAACCTTGCGATGTCATACCCGGCGTATTCAATGTGATATTGGAAAGCGTTACCGGTGCGCCGCTGAAATCCAGCATATTGGCCGACACCACCACCGGTGTCGCCCCGACTCCGACCAGTGCGCCGCCGCTCATAGACAACATGGGGACGTTAAGCGCTCCGGCAGTCAACACGGTGCCCGAGATATTCAACAAGCTGGCTGCACTGCCGGTATATGCACCGTTCAAATCCAGCATCCACATCGACATCTGACCGTTATTGTTTATCGCACCGTTATAACTGACCTTACCCGCACTGGAGTTCAGCGTACCCAGAATCAGTTGACCATTATTGGTCATCACTCCGCTGTTGACATAGGTCGCTCCAACCGGTGCAGCAGATTTACCCTGATTGAACATACCGGGAAATGTATTGCCGATGGTGCCCATGCCCGTGCCTGTACCCGGCGCATAGCTAAGCGGAAGATTCATCCCGCCCCAATACACCGAGGTATCACCCAGATACAAACCGCCTTGTTGCGCCACATTGAATGCACCGCTATTGACGGATGAATTCGCATTCAACCAGGCCAGATTGGCATTGCCCCCCACATTGACGGTGCCGTTATTGACCAACGTGCCAAATAACAATGGATTCGTTGATGACTGAAAACCCTGAATGAGAGTCGCGCCTCCCAGTGAATTGATTACCCCGGTATTGGTAAAGGTGCCGGTAACATTGATGCCCCCCTGAAACTGATTGGGTATCTCGCTCATCATGCCGACCCTGCCCAGATCAATCACGCCGTTATTGGTCAGACTAGCGGCATCCATCACATCCAGCCACCAGCCGTTGCTAATCGTCATGCTGCCATTATTAACAACCGTACCACTCAGACTCACTGAACCGGAATCAATCCTTACTACGCCATTGTTGGTAAAAACCATATTTTGCGGTGCACTGGCAGTGCCATTAAACCACATCGTACCGGAGGCATTGTTTGTCATCGTAATCAGCGGGTAGGCCGCGAAAGATGCGCCGTTATTCGCGCCCATTACCTCCCACATTCCGCTGTTGCTGATTACCGCCGCATTATCCAGAACTCCGAAAGCGGTTGCCGTCGCAGGCACACACCATGTACAGGTCGCATTCAATATGCCCGCATTGCTGAAAATCGTGCCTGCAATATGCGCCGTTTTTCCCGCCGTCACGGCCAATGTTCCTGCTGCGGTATTGTTGAATCTGGTCGGGGTAGCGCTGTTCATCTGAATAATGGAACTGCCATTTTCCATATTCCAGATACCACTGTTGTTGATGGAGGCACCATTATTCATCATGATGGTCGCGCCACCCGCCAGCGAGCCTTGCGTACTGCTACCCGATACATTCAAAACCACATTATTCAGGGTAGAAGGTGCACCCAAGAAATCCAGTGTCGTTGCATTGATGGTGACTGGCACCATCCCCGCGCCAGCCAATTCGCCATCACTCATCGTCAGCCACGGGGTCATGAGCGCATTGGATGTCACCAGCATGCCTCTTCCGCCAGACAGGGAATTACCACCGCCGATGTTGATGCGACTACCCGCATTGCCGATATAGCTGCCATTCAGATTCAACGTGCCGGACATCACATCCAACAGACCGCTGTTATTCAACACCACATTGCCTGATAGGGTAACCGGCATACCTCCGGTTTTATCATTAACCATCAGCGTACCTGTGGCGCTGTTGTTCAGTGTCAACAATGGATACTGCGCCATCCACAACATATCGCCGCCTATATCCGCCAGGGTGCTGTTGTTGATTACCGCCGCATTGTCCAACGTGCCAAACCCGACCGTTACATTCACCCCGCCCGGAACCAGGCCAGTCGCATTAGTCGCGTTCAAGGTACCTGCATTGGTCAATAGCGAACCGGCGAAATGCGCGGTATTGCCCGCTGCCACATTCAACGTTCCATTAAGCAGATTATTGAAACTGGTCTGCGGTGCTCCCAACCACTGAGTGCCCTGCAAGATGGAGCTGCCATTCCCCATCGTCCAGGCTCCGCTGTTATTAACCAGCGAACCGTTTTCCAGCATCAGCGTCGCTGGCCCGGAAGCCAGCGTACCCAGCGTAGTCGTACCCGTCACGTTCAAAGTAACATTGGATAGCGAAGAGACAGAACTGATATTCAGCGCCGAGGTAACAGTTAACGGCATGGCGGTGGTCGTCCAGCCGTTGACCGAACTACCAATCAGATTCAGTACAGGCGTGCTTAACGTTGTTCCGATGGTAAGCGAACCCTGATTCGAGACTTCCAGCACACCGGAAGCTCCGCTGACAAACACGGTAGGCGCGATGTACAAATTACCCGCCGTAGCACGTAACATGCTGTTATTGATAAAGGTATTACCACCGATTGACAGCCCCGTACCCACCACGTCCGCGTTGATGTTCGCGTTATTGATCAGATTATTACCCACGTTAAACAGCCATGAGTCAATACTTCCTGAACCGTTCACGGTCAACCCGGCACCCAGCGTCAACGTCTGCAAGGAAGTATTCTGATGAATTCCGCCCCCCGCCATTGTGATCGTCGCCGCCCCACCTGCGACAGGTGCAATACTCTGCGCCCCTGCCGTATTGAAAGACAGATTATTGAAACCAATATCCAACACCGTGCCTGCTGCCAGTGTCAGGTTATTGGCAACATTCATACTCCAGCCCGATAACGACAGATTGCTGCCTATGGTCACGCCATCCAGCGTTCCACCATTGGAATTCAGCACCTGCTGCGCCAGATTATTATTGACCAATGTACCGTTGAGCAGCGTGCCTGACAGCGAACTCAAACCACCGGCACCAAACAGCCCGGCCGATCCGACATCCAGTATCGCGCCGGTATTATCCAAGGTACCAGTGAGGTTTACAGCAGTTCCCGTCACACGGGTATACGTCCCCAGACTGGCCGCCGTAAATCTGCCGCCGAGATTCAACGAGCCGGATATCAAATGAATAGCACCCAGATTATTCCAGTTCGTCACACCGAGCGGGGCTATGCTCAGTGAGCCGCCGGATGCTTCCAGCAAACTGGTCGCCGAAGTAATCAGACTGGTTGCGGGACTGATCGTCAGATAGCCTGACGAGGCTCGCATCGTACCGTTATTGGTCAGCGTATCGCCACCAATATTCAGCGACAGCCCGGTCATATTGGCATCAATGATGCCGTTATTAACTAGATTATTGCCGGCAAACAATGAATCCACGATACCGTAGCCGTTCACTAGCAGACCGCTACCCAGCGTCAAGGTCTGAGCACCCGCATTTTGATAAAGCCCGCCTCCCGCCATGCGGAGGGTAGCTGCACCGCCCGCCACCGGAGCGACATTCTTCGCACCCGGTGTGTTGAAATACAAGGAACCGACACCTACCTCAAGCGTGATGCCATTCGCCAGCAACAGGTTGTTGTTGATATAGGTCATCCCGGATAATGACAAATTGCTGCCAACGGTCACGCCATCCAGCGTAGCCAGCCCGGAGGTATAAAGCGGCGACGGTGCCACATCGGAGTTAATCAAGGTGCCATTCTGTATCGTGCCGGACAGCGTATTCAGCCCGCCCGTCTTGAACACCCCCGCCGATCCCATATCCAGTATCGTGCCGGTGTTATTGAGCGTACCGTTGATGTTCACCGAGCCGCCCGAGCGATTGAAAATGTCCAGATTTGCCGCCGTAAATGTTCCGCCCAAATCCAGCATGCCGGCGGACAGATTGAACGTGCCGGGATTGCTCCAGTTCGACAACAGACTCAGCACACCGCCGGAAGCATTCATCATGCCGTTATTGACCAACGCAAGCGGACTGATGCGTATCCATTGTCCGGTCAGATTCGCATCGATGATGCCGTTATTGACCAACGAATTACCCGCGCCCAGCCCGACATCGGAAATATTTCCCGTCCCGTTTACGGTCAGACCGGTACCCAGAGTCAGCGTCTGCGCCCCGGCATTCTGGATCAACCAACCACCCGCCATGGTTAACATGGCCTGCCCCCTTGCGGCGGGAGCGATACTCTGCACACCCGGCGTGTTGAAATACAAGAAACCCGCACCCAGATTCAGCGTAATACCATTAGCCAAGGTCAAACTATTGTTGATGTTAACGACTCCCGAGAAGGCCAGATTACTGCCTATCGTCGCGCCATCCAGCGTAAGACCGCCAGCGACGCTATTCACAGTCGCCGCCATCAATGTCCCGGCCAGCAGCGCCGTCGTGCCGGTAATATTGACCGTTCCCGAGCCAGCCACGCCGCCCGTTTGAACGTCCAGTCCGCCCAACGTATTCGCCCCGCCCAGCGTCGTTCCACCTGCCGCGTTCGCCACCAGCGAACTAAGCATCAGGCTGCCCGTCGCAGATTCGGTAATCATCGCATTCGCCATACCGTTGCCACCAGCATTCAGGATCAAACTGCCCGGCATTGCGGTAAGTGGCTGATTGGTCATCGCCGCGTTGAGGTTGATATTTCCGTAAGCATTCAGTGTAAGTGTGGTTGGCGCCGTCCAGGACACAACATCATTAACATGAATGTCACCCAGCACTCCGCCATTTATCAGCCCGACCGTTGCACCTGTCAGTGCAGTGGTAATAGTCACATTCGCCAGACCCAACTGGGTCGAAAGCGTCAATCCGGTCATATCACCACCCGTGGCGGCGATGATGAAATCGGCGGGATCAAGCAACAACGATCCGGTCAGTCCGTTGCTGGCAAGCGTGTTAGTCATGCCGGCATAGTTCAGCGCTTGTTTACCGGACACCTCGACCCAGCCGCCATTCCCCGACAGCGCGCCGCCACGGGCAAAGATGTTGCCGTTAAATTGCGTCGCATTGTCCGACCACACCACGACCTCGCCGCCGTTGCCATTTTGCAGCGCATCAGCCTT
>JBBRAJ010000026.1:0-43493 GCA_038206935.1 Burkholderiales bacterium | reverse complement strand
TCTACTTCACCTAAACCCGGAAAACGCAATCAATTTACTGATTATTAAGCCGTTTTGCTTTCACATCCAGCTTCGTTTCAACCACCGTTCCGGCGAAGAGGTGCGCATTATAGACATCAAATTTATTACGTCAACTCCTTTCTGTCATTTTCTTGTAATAGTTTGCAGGATTCGATACTCAAGCCCATTTTCCGTGCATATATTTACCTGTTTCCACATGCAAAAAAACCGCAGGATTAGCTGCGGCTCTTTGACTTACGATCTTATGCAGGCATAACCCGCTACGGGTCTAGTGGTACTTGCGGCTCAGCTCATGCACGGCTTGCACCAGGGCTGAAACATGCTCCGGGTTGGTAAATTGCGAAATACCATGACCCAGATTAAATACATGCCCACTTCCATAGCCATAGCTGCCAAGCACTTTTTCCACTTCACTGCGAATCGCATCGGGAGAAGCAAACAACACCGCCGGATCAAGGTTGCCTTGCAGTGCTACTTTATGCCCCACCTTTTGACGTGCAACGCCGATGTCCATGGTCCAATCCAGACCGATAGCATCGCATCCGGTGTTAGCAATATTCTCTATCCACAAACCGCCGCCTTTGGTAAACACGATATTCGGAATGCGCACACCATCTTTTTCCTTAATCAAACCATCTACGATGCGATGAATGTAGGGAAGTGAAAACTCATGGTAGGCCGAGTGCGACAACATACCACCCCATGAATCGAAAATCATCACGGCCTGTGCACCCGCTTCAATTTGTGCATTCAGATAGGCAATCACTGACAGCGTGGTCACTTCAAGTATGTGATGCATCAACTTCGGCTCGTTGTACATCAAGGTTTTTACCTTGGCGTAATCATCACTGCCTCCGCCTTCAACCATATAGCAGGACAAGGTGAACGGACTGCCGGAAAATCCGATCAATGGCACGCGACCATCAAGGGCCTTGCGAATCTGGCTAACACCATCGGTTACGTAACGCAGATCCTTGTCGATGTCAGGTACTTGCAGAGCCATAATCGCGGCGGCATCGCGCAACGGGCGCTCAAATTTCGGGCCTTCGCCATCGGCAAAATACAGACCCAAACCCATCGCATCCGGCACCGTCAAAATATCGGAAAAAAGAATCGCGGCATCGAGCGGGTAACGATCAAGCGGTTGCAAGGTCACTTCTGTCGCGTAATCCGGATTTTTGCACAAGCCGAGGAAGCTGCCTGCACGCTTACGTGTTTCGCGATATTCAGGCAGGAATCGCCCGGCCTGACGCATCATCCACATCGGCGTGTATTCTGTAGGCTGACGCAGCAGGGCGCGCAGGAAGTTGTCGTTCTTTAGCTTGAAGTTCATTTGATTGCCTTATATTTCGTATAATTTTGGCGGAATAACATCCGTCACTACAGACTAACGCGGTAAAACGGACGAACCCATCAGGAATTCGTCGACCGAACGCGCGCACTGACGACCTTCCTTGATCGCCCATACGATCAGCGATTGACCGCGACGCATGTCGCCAGCGGTAAATACGCGATCCACGCTGGTGCGGTAATCATCCATATTGGCCTTGGCATTACCGCGTGCGTCCTTTTCGACGCCGAAGGCATCCAACACCTTTTGTACCGGATTGACAAAACCCATCGCCAGAAACACCAGATCAGCCTTCAACTCGAATTCGCTGCCCGCAATCTCGGTCAACTTGCCACCTTGCCACTCGACACGTACCACGCGCAGCTTCTCAACCTTACCGTCGCTACCGATAAATTCCTTGGTAGCGATACTCCAATCACGTGTGCAACCTTCGTCATGCGAACTGGATGTACGCAATTTCAGCGGCCAGTTCGGCCAGGTCAAAGGCCGATTTTCCTGTACGGGCGGACGCGGCATTACTTCAATCTGTGTAACAGACAGCGCGCCATGACGATTGGATGTACCCACGCAATCAGATCCGGTATCACCACCCCCAATCACCACCACATGCTTGCCCGTCGCTCTGATTTGTTCCGGCAACACATCACCGGCATTAACGCGGTTCTGTTGCGGAAGGAATTCCATGGCATTGTAAATACCCTTTAATTCTCGACCCGGTACCGGCAAATCGCGCGGAGTCTCAGAACCGCCGCTCAACACCACCGCATCAAAATCAGCCAGCAATTTCTCTGGGGAAATAACCTCTGTCGCCATATTATTGACACCGATGTCTTTATCCGTACCGATAAACACGGAGGTACGGAAAGTAACACCTTCCGCTTCCATCTGCGCAACACGGCGATCAATGTGCGACTTCTCCATCTTGAAATCGGGAATGCCGTAGCGCATCAAGCCACCGATACGGCTATTCTTCTCAAATAGCGTTACATCATGACCGGCACGAGCCAATTGCTGCGAGCAGGCCATACCTGCCGGACCAGAACCCACGACAGCGACCTTCTTGCCAGTCTTGACCGCCGGAGGCTGAGCAACTACCCAACCCTGCTCCCATGCCTTGTCGATAATCGCATGTTCAATCGACTTGATCCCCACTGCATCATCACTGATGTTCAGTGTACATGCGGCCTCACATGGCGCAGGACACAAGCGTCCGGTAAATTCCGGGAAGTTATTGGTTGAATGCAAAACATTGATTGCCTGCTCCCAATTGCCGCGATACACCAGATCATTCCAATCGGGAATAATGTTATTGATCGGGCAGCCTGAAGTACAAAACGGGATACCGCAATCCATGCAACGTGCGGCCTGCGTTTTAGCCTGATCATCCGTCAGATGCAACACAAACTCGTTATAGTTTGTGAGTCGCCTTTCAACAGGCAAACTCTCCTCGCTGAGGCGATCAAACTCCATAAATCCAGTTGGCTTACCCATTATGCAGCCTCCTTTTGCTTGTTAATTTGCGCCGCATTTTCCTGCAAGGCACGGCGATATTCAGTAGGCATAACCTTGATGAACTTCGGTCGATATGCTGACCAGTTCTCCAGTATCAACCTGGCGCGCTCACTGCCGGTATACATCAGATGCTTCTCGATTTGTTCACGCAACGCATGTTCATCCGCCTTGTTCAGGTGATTGAAGTGTACTCGCCCGTGACTCTCCGGCACCTCATCGGCGCTATCCATGACAGCCAGCTCTTCGGGAACCGGCTCCAACGCCACCATGGACAAATTGCATCGCTTCTCAAAGTCACCTGATTCATCCAGCACATACGCCACGCCACCAGACATACCCGCCGCGAAATTACGGCCGGTTTGTCCGAGCACGACGACCATACCGCCGGTCATGTATTCACAACCGTGATCACCCAAACCTTCCACAACAGCGATTGCCCCGGAGTTACGCACCGCAAAACGCTCACCTGCCACACCATTGAAATAGCATTCGCCGGAGGTTGCGCCATACAGCACAGTGTTACCCACTATAATATTTTCATGTGCAACCAGATTTGCCTCGGCTGGCGGCATGATGCTGATACGTCCACCGCACAGGCCTTTACCGACATAATCGTTACCCTCGCCACGCAACTCAAACGAGACGCCACTGGCAAGGAATGCACCGAAACTCTGTCCTGCCGTTCCACTTAACTTCACCTGAATAGTGTCGTCCGGCAAACCGGCCTGACCATATCGCTTGGCAACCTCATGCGACAGCATGGTGCCGACAGTGCGGTTCAAACTTCTGATTTGAGAATTGATTACCACTGGCTTGCGGCTCTCCAGCGCATCTTTTGCCGCCGCGACCAAAGTATTATCCAGCGCCTTGTCCAGACCGTGATCCTGCTCTTCGGCATGACGACGCGCCACACTGGCAACCACATTCGGCTGATGGAACACCTTGGAGAAATCCAGCCCCTGTGACTTCCAATGTGCGATGCCGTGTTTTACATCCAGCAAATCGCTGCGACCGATCAGATCGTCAAACTTGCGGACACCCATTTGCGCCATCAACGCACGCGCCTCTTCGGCGATAAAGAAGAAGTAGTTAACCACATGCTCAGGCTGGCCGGTAAATTTACGACGCAACTCTGGGTCTTGCGTGGCGATACCAACCGGACAGGTATTGAGGTGACACTTGCGCATCATGATGCAACCTTCAACCACCAGCGGAGCAGTCGCAAAGCCGAATTCATCCGCACCCAGCAACGCACCGATCACAACATCACGACCTGTCTTAAGTTGTCCATCAACCTGCAAGACGACGCGGCCACGCAACTGGTTCAACACCAATGTCTGCTGCGCTTCGGCCAGACCCAGCTCCCACGGCGTACCGGCATGTTTGATCGACGACATCGGCGATGCACCTGTGCCGCCGTCAAAACCTGCCACCACGATGTGATCGGCCTTGGCCTTGGATACACCGGCTGCAACGGTACCCACACCGACTTCGGATACCAACTTCACCGAGATCGATGCGGAAGGATTGGCGTTCTTCAGGTCGTGTATCAACTGCGCCAGATCTTCGATGGAATAAATATCGTGATGAGGTGGCGGTGAAATCAGACCCACACCCGGCACGGAGAAACGCAGCTTGGCGATATATTCAGAAACCTTGTGACCAGGCAACTGACCGCCTTCACCGGGCTTGGCACCCTGCGCCATCTTGATCTGAATCTGATCGGCGCTGCTCAAGTATTCTGCCGTCACACCAAAGCGACCAGACGCAACCTGTTTGATTTTTGACCGCAGAGAATCACCCGCTTTAAGCTCACGATCCGTTTCAATACGATTCTTACCGATGATGTCGGACAGCATTTCGCCGCCAGCAAACACCTTGAAGCGTGACGCATCTTCACCCCCTTCACCGGTATTGGACTTACCGCCGATACGATTCATCGCAATCGCCAAGGTCGTATGCGCCTCGGTCGAAATCGAACCCAATGACATCGCGCCTGTAACGAAACGTTTAACGATTTCACTGGCTGGTTCAACTTCGTCCAGAGATACCGCAACACCCGCAGGCTTGATTTCGAACAAACCGCGCAATGTCTTGAGCTTGGTCGCCTGCTCGTTGATAAGGCTGGCGTACTGTTTATAGGTGTCAGCATTATTGGTACGGGTCGCGTTTTGCAGCTTCGCGATGGAATCCGGCGTCCACATGTGCTCTTCACCGCGTACACGGTAAGCATATTCGCCGCCCGCTTCCAGCATCGTCGCCAGAACCGGATCATTACCGAAGGCGCTACGATGGGTACGCAAGGCTTCTTCGGCCACTTCAGCCAGACCGATACCCTCGATCTGTGTTGCCGTACCAGTAAAGTAATCTGCGACGAATGCGGAATTCAAGCCAATTGCCTCGAAAATCTGCGCGCCACAGTAGGACTGATAGGTAGAGATGCCCATCTTGGACATGACTTTCATCAGTCCTTTATTGATCGCCTTGACGAAGCGTTTCTTGGCTTCCTTGGCATCAACGCTAGCGGGCAAACTCATGCCGTCAATGGTTTCATACACCAGCCACGGACAAACAGCTTCTGCGCCGTAGCCACCCAACAGCGCGAAATGATGCACTTCACGAGCCGAACCGGTTTCAACCACCAAGCCGGTGCTAGTACGCAATCCCTTGTGAACCAGATACAGATGCACCCTCGAAGATGCCACCAAAGCCGGAATCGCCACACGCTCTGATGACATCGCGCGATCAGAAAGAATCAGCACGTTATAACCATCGGCAACCGCTTTATCCGCCGCCGCACACAAGGCCATAACCGCCGCCTCACAACCAGCCACCCCGCTTGCGGCTGGATAGGTCATATCCAGTACCAGCGAACGATAACGCCCTTCAGTGAGTTGGTCGATATTGCGCAGCTTGGCAATGTCATCATTGGACAAAACCGGCTGCGGCACTTCCAGACGCAAGGTTGGATTCGTCTCGTCGATGCCAAGCAAATTCGGCTTGGGACCGATAAACGAGGTCAATGACATCACGATTTCTTCACGAATCGGATCAATCGGCGGATTGGTTACCTGCGCAAACAGTTGCTGGAAATAATCGTAGAACGAACGGTTCTTGTTGGACAGCACCGCCAGTGCAGCATCCGTCCCCATAGAACCTGTCGGTTCTTCACCCGCTGTAACCATCGGAGTCAGGATGAATTTAACGTCTTCCTGCGAATAACCAAATGCCTGCTGAGTATCCAGCAAAGAGGCATTCAAACTCAGTTCGCTGGCAGCGGCGGGCATATCGCCCAGAAAATAGCGGGATTTCTCGATCCAGTCGCGGTAAGGCTTGGCATTGGCAAGCTCATTTTTCAGCTCGGCATCGTCGATGATACGACCGGCTTCCATGTCGATCAGGAACATCTTGCCCGGCTGCAAACGCCACTTCTTAACCACCTTGTGCTGAGGAATATCCAGTACGCCCATTTCGGACGCCAGCAAGACCACGTCATCATCGGTAACCAGATAGCGAGCCGGACGCAAACCATTACGATCCAATGTTGCGCCGATCATGCGGCCATCGGTAAAGGCCACGGCGGCGGGGCCGTCCCACGGCTCCATCATCGCGGCATGGTATTCATAGAATGCGCGGCGCTCTTCATCCATCAACGGATTACCTGCCCACGCCTCGGGGATCAGCAACATCATTGCATGTGCCAGCGAATAACCGCCCGCCACCAGCAATTCCAGCGCATTGTCGAAGCAAGCCGAATCGGACTGGCCTTCGTCGATCAACGGCCAGAGTTTTTCCAGATCATCGCCCAGCACAGAGGAAGACATCGCCGCATGACGTGCTGCCATCCAGTTCACGTTGCCGCGCACAGTATTTATTTCGCCATTATGCGCAATCATGCGGAACGGATGTGCCAGATTCCAGCTAGGGAAAGTATTGGTAGAGAAACGCTGATGCACCAGCGCCAGCGCGCTAACCAGCGTGGAGTCCCGCAAGTCAGCAAAGTATTTACCCACCTGATCGGCCAGCAACATACCTTTATAAATAATGGTACGAGCAGACATCGATGAAATATAGAACCTGTCGTTCTGCGATGCCGGCAAGGCACACACGGCATGCTCCGCCATTTTGCGAATTACGAACAATTTGCGCTCGAAGGCATCGGTATCGGCGCAATTTTCGCCACGCCCGATAAACACCTGGCGTACGGTCGGTTCAACCAGTTTGACGCTTTCACCGAGTATGGAACTATCTACCGGCACATCGCGCCAACCCAGCAACTGCTGACCCTCGGCGGCGATTTTTTCAGCAATGATTTGCTCACAGGCGGTACGCGCCGCTTCATCGCGCGGTAAAAACAGCATACCTACACCGTAACGACCCGCCTCAGGCAACTGAATGCCCTGCGCCGCACATTGAGCGTGAAAAAACGCATCGGGAATCTGCAACAGAATACCTGCGCCATCACCTGCCAGCGGGTCTGCGCCCGTCGCACCACGATGAGTCAGATTTTCAAGAATCTGCAAACCTTGACTAACCATGTCATGGCTTTTTTTACCTTTGATATGGGCGACAAAACCCACTCCACAGGCATCACGCTCCTGGCGCGGGTCATATAAACCTTGTTGCATCGGCAAAGAAGAGTTAACCACGGCATACCTCAATTAATTCAAACTGACTGTTATTTAGAGTCGCTGCAAAACATAAGTAATTCCGGCATATGCTATTAACGGATGATCTACGCCACCTCGTCCTATGTTCGCTACGTTGAAACAGTCCTGTTAAAGCAAAAAAATGACGACACACGTCGCCATACCTACTACCCATGCTCAAATACAAAAGCGAAAGGGCTGGAATCTTACCTTTAATCAAGATTATCGGCAACCGCACAACGGACAACTAAGCAATTAATTCTAAATTTCCCCGCAAATTGGCATGGCGCGCTACCTCAATAATGCTATCGTTACATCATTATATTTACCTTAAGCTTCTTTGCACCTCCTTACACAGTGACAAAATGCACCATGATTGAAGACAACATTATTCGATGCGCTTGGGCTGGCACCGACAACCTGTATCGGCAGTATCACGACACGGAATGGGGCGTACCTCTTTACGATGACCAACGCCTGTTTGAGTTTTTGATTCTGGAAGGAGCGCAAGCCGGACTGAGCTGGATCACGATTTTGCGCAAACGCGAAAATTACCGGGCCGCATTTGATAATTTTGATGCTGCACGCATTGCGAGCTATGACACAGATAAAATAGAATCGCTGCTGCAAAATGCGGGGATCGTACGTAACCGCCTGAAGGTGCAATCTACCATCACCAACGCGCAACAATTTCTACGCATACAACAGGAATTCGGCAGTTTTTCCCGGTTTATCTGGCAGTTTGTCGGCGGGAAACCGATACAGAATCATTGGATCAACTTCAGCGAAGTTCCCTCCCGTTCAGCCGAATCGGATGCGATGAGTCGCGAATTGAAGCGACGCGGATTCAAATTTATCGGCACGACAATTTGCTATGCCTATATGCAGGCAACCGGCATGGTCAATGACCACACCCGCGACTGTTTCCGGTATAACGACATTTGCAGCATGAAAGACCAACCAGCGGAGACCTTATGATGAAGTTGAAATTCACCAAGATGCATGGCGCCGGCAATGACTTTGTCGTATTGGATGGCGTGCGTCAACGGATTGTACTCAGCCCGCAGCAACTGCGCCTGCTGGCTGACCGCCATTTCGGCGTGGGTTGCGACCAGATATTGCTGGTAGAAAAATCCCACAATCCCGAGGCTGATTTCCGCTATCGCATCTTCAACGCCGACGGCGGCGAAGTAGAACAATGCGGCAATGGCGCACGCTGTTTTGTACGTTTTGTTCATGACCAGAAACTTACCAGCAAGACCGAAATCGTCGTTGAAACACACAACGGGTTGATACGGCCCCGACTGGAAGAAGGCGGACATGTAACGGTAAACATGGGCGAACCGGTATTTGAACCGGCACGCATCCCTTTTATCGACGGCAATGGGGGCGTTAGCGAACCACTTGATGTAGCCGGTCAGACACTGGACATCAGCGTGATCTCGATGGGCAATCCGCATGCCGTTCAGGTCGTGGACGATGTTGAATCGGCCACCGTGGAGAAACTGGGGCCGTTAATCGAAAATCACCCCCGCTTCCCCAACCGCGTCAATGTCGGCTTCATGCAGGTAACGGATAGGCATCATCTACGGCTGCGTGTCTATGAACGCGGCTCCGGCGAGACGCTTTCCTGCGGAACCGGTGCCTGCGCGGCGGTCGTCGCCGGGATCCGTCGCGGTCTGCTCGACAGCCCGGTGACCGTTGCCACCCATGGCGGCACGTTAACTATTACCTGGAATGGCATCAACTCCCCCGTATTAATGACCGGCCCCGCAATCAGCGTATTTACGGGCGAAATATCTATTTAAAGGAATAGCAATGAGAGCAGATGACGTAGAGAAATATTTACTGGACAACCCCGAATTCTTTAATGAACACGTTGAAGCACTGACGCAAATCAACCTGTCGCACCCGCACGGCGGTCGCACTATTTCATTGAGCGAACGACAATTGATTGCGATGCGCGAAAAAAACAAGGATATGGAAATCAGGCTGAACAACCTGCTGGCCTTTGCCAAGGAAAACGACGCACTGCAAAACAAGGTACATGAGTTTACCGTCGCCTTGTTTGCCGCTCGCGACCTTGAAACGCTACAGGAAATGATTCCGCATCTATTACGCGACATCTTCGCCGTACCTCATGCCACTATGCACCTGTGGCAGATCACCCCGCCCAACATTGAAGTGCTGACCTTCGCCGACGTACAAGCAAATCCGGTCTGCCTGCATCAAGCCGTACACGACACAGCCAGTTGGTTTGGCGAAAGCGCAGCACTACTGCATTCCTTCGCCTATTTGCCGCTCCATGCTGGCAGCCCCACGATTGGATTGCTGATACTGGCCAGCGAAGACCCGCAGCGCTTCTACCCGGAAATGGGCACGATATTCCTGCAACGCATCGCCGAAGCCGTCGGCAGCGCACTGCATCCCTATCTCGACCATACCGATTAAATACAAGCTACGCGCAGCCCGCCATGATTAACGCCCCCCAGCCCGTCAACGACGAAAGGGCGAAATTTTTGACTGGCTATTTGGACTGGCTGCGCAACGAGAAGCGCTATTCGGAACTGACCGCCGAGAATTACGCCCGCGATCTCAACAACCTGTTTGAATTAAGCCATGACACAGCGCTTAAACAACTCAAGGTCAACCACATCCGTCGATACATCGCGCAGTTGCACAGCAAAGGCCTGAGCGGTCGCTCACTTGCCCGCATGCTATCGGCCTGGCGCGGTTTCTTTACCTATTTGATACGCGATCACGGCTTTGATGGCAATCCCTGCACCGGATTGCGCGCGCCGAAATCCGCCAAGACCCTGCCCCATGCGCTATCGCCCGACCAGGCCACACGCATGGTTGACCTGCCGACCAACACTCCCGAAGACCTGCGCGACAAGGCCATCTTTGAACTGTTCTATTCATCCGGCCTGCGCCTGTCCGAACTGGTAAACCTCGACCCCGCACAACTCGATCTCGCCGCAGGCGAAGTACGCGTCACCGGCAAAGGCAACAAGACCCGCATCGTCCCACTCGGCAGCCACGCCAATACTGCGCTGCAAGCCTGGCTGACCGTACGCTCGCAGCTTGCCCAACCGGACGAGCCTGCCTTGTTCGTCGGCCAGCGCGGCAACCGCATCTCGCCCCGCGTCATCCAGTTGCGCATGAAGCAATGGGGCATCAAACAAGGCATCACCAGCAACGTCCACCCGCATGTGCTGCGCCATTCCTTCGCCACCCACGTACTGCAATCCTCCGGTGACCTGCGCGCCGTACAGGAAATGCTCGGCCACGCCAGCATCTCCACCACCCAGATCTACACCCACCTCGATTTTCAATACCTCAGCAAAATCTACGACGCAGCCCATCCGCGCGCGAAGCGGAAACCGGAATCCAAATAAGCAATCGTTTCCTCATTTCACTTCAAATACAAATCACCGCACTTATCCCGCCGCCTGGGATTTCACATAGTCGCGACCCAAAACTGTGTTTTACAATCGACATGACCCAGTGATTTAACTGGGCAATATGATCCGAAATTATCCATTAAATCAAACACTCGTCATTCCCGCGCAGGCGGGAATGACGGTACTAATGGATTATCTGGGATAATGCTCACTTCCAACCGCTTTCGTAATACATCAGGAGAATAAAATGAGTTTATTTGAGTCATTAGCAGGATCAGCCTTAAATACATTGAACAGTTCAAACAATGCTGCCGCACCCAACCTTATGGAAATCGCCTCCCAGTTAATCGGCCCCGAAGTCGGCGGACTCCCGGCCCTCATTTCCCTGTTTCAGGAAAAAGGACTCGGCGACGTTATCGCCTCCTGGATAGGCACAGGTCAAAACCTGCCAATTACAGGCGAACAATTACTATCCATACTCGGTAATGAGCGCGTTCAAGGCATTGCACAACAGATCGGCATGAACCCCGCTGACGCAGCAAATACCCTGGCCCAATTACTGCCGCAAGCCATCAACATGCTGACACCCAATCGCGTTGCGCCGGAAGGAAATCTGGTCGAACAGGGCTTGGCGCTATTCATGAGCATGAGCGGCAAAGCCAGATAACACAGTTAAGGAAGCTCCGCCTCTTACTTATTCAAACTCGTCATCTCCGCAAATGCAGCAATCCACTTGCTGCGCTGGGATGACGAATATTCCGCCTTTCCTCCCCATACTATTGAGTCAGCCAAGTTAAAAAAAACGCCAAATCGTAGGCTGGCGGTGAGGCACGAACCCTAGCTTTGCTTGGTTTCACGCCTGCTGGGGTTCGCGTTGCTCACCGCCAGCCTACAAAGCCATTTGGTGGCCGACTCTATAGCTCTATTGCCACATCCGTTATTCTTAAAACAGCAGGATACAAAGGCAATAAAGTTCTGCATCAGCTCGATTTCCGCGCTATCCAATAACGATTTAGCATTTGGGTAACGCGCCGTTCGCGGAAACCGCTATCATTCGCAAAACTGCACAGCAAGCAGAGGACAAGAGGGGACGGTGATGGCTGACAAGAAGCTGGTTGCGTCTGTAGCGCAAATCGAATCAAGGATGTTTCTCATTCGCGGGCACTGCGAGAGGGTGGAGCCGAAGGCTCCGGGTACCCACCGGCGTCCCCCTTGCCGGGAAAAGGTCATGCTCAGCATGCATTTGGCCGAATTGTACGAAGTCGAGCCACGCATTCTGGTTCGAGCAGTCAAACGCAACATCGCGCGTTTCCCGGAAGACTTCATGTTTCAATTAAACGCGGAGGAATTTGCCAACTTGAAATCCCAAATTGGGATTTCAAGTTGGGGCGGCGCACGGATTGCCCCTTACGCATTTACCGAACAGGGCGTATCCATGCTGTCCAGCGTATTACACAGCGAGCGCGCCGTTCAGGTCAACATCGAAATCATGCGCGCCTTTGTGCGATTACGCCAAATGCTTGCAAGCAACGCAGAACTATCTCAGAAACTAGCAACGATGGAAAAGAAATACGACATCCAGTTCAAAGCGGTATTCGATGCCATCCGCGAACTAATGAGCCCGGTGGAAACGAAGAAGAAACGGCCTATCGGGTTTGCGCCGTGGAAGGAGAAATAATGTTAATTTTTACCTGCTGTATAAAGTAACTATGTCTGCTGACTCCGCTACGCCTCGCCGCTTCGACATCGCACTCTCGTTTCCGGGAGAGCATCGGGATTACGTGAAAGAGGTTGCCGCGCATCTCGCTTCAACGTTCACCGAGGAGCGCGTCCTCTACGACAAGTACCATGATGCGGAATTTGCGCGGCCGGACTTGAACACCTACCTCCCCGCGCTCTATCACAAAGACTCGGAACTGATCGTAATTTTTTTGTGCCCGGAATACGCCGCCAAACATTGGTGCAAACTCGAATGGCGTCACATCAACCAGTTGATCGCCACGGCAGATGCCAAACGCATCATGTTCCTCAGCTTCGGTAATCCGGGCGATTTGTCGGACATCGGCATACTTGGTGGTGACGGTTATATCGACATACTCACGTTGCCTGCGCAAACCGCCGCCGAGAAAGTTCTCAAGCGTCTCGCCATCAACAACGGGGTTAGCGCGAAGCCGAAATTAGCCGCTATTATTCCCAACGACATCTCCCGCATCATCAAATACGCACCCGCCGAACTCATTGGGCGCGATGCAGAAACAAAACTCCTCAACGACGCATGGAATCAAGCCGTCAACAATGAACCCAAGCGTCCGCACGTCCTCACCTTCGTCGCGCTCGGCGGCGAGGGCAAGACTTCGCTGGTGGCGAAGTGGACGGCGAAGTTGGCGCATGATGACTGGCAGGGATGCGAGGCGGTGTTTGCGTGGTCATTTTACAGCCAGGGCACCAAGGATCAGACGGCGGCATCGTCCGATTTATTCCTCAAGGAAGCCCTCGTCTTTTTCGGCGATGCGGAAATGGCGAACAGCCCACGCCACGCCAGCGACAAGGGCAAGCGGCTGGCGCAACTCGTCGGCGCGAAGCGCGCGCTGCTGATACTCGACGGCGTTGAGCCGCTGCAATACGCGCCCACCTCGCCCACGCCAGGCGAACTCAAGGATCATGGATTAACCGCCTTGCTTAAAGGGTTGGCCGCAAGCAGCCTCGGCCTATGCGTGGTCACCAGCCGCCATTCCATCCCTGACTTGAAAGCTTACTGGCAGACCACTGCGCCGGAAATAAAACTGCTGCGCCTGTCCTCCGAAGCTGGTGTGGCGCTACTCAAGTCGCTCGGCGTACACGGGAATCAAAATGAATTCGAGAAGCTGGTGGAAGATGTACAAGGACATGCACTCACCCTGAACCTGCTTGGTTCTTATCTCCATGCCGCCCATGGCGGAGACATCCGCAAGCGCGACCTCGTTAAGCTGGAGGATGCCAATGAGGAACAGGGCGGCCATGCCTTCCGCGTGATGGATGCCTATGTACAGTGGTTCCAAAGTGGCGGAAAAAATGCGGATGAAAACAAGAAGGGGCAACGCGCGCTTGCTGTGCTGCGGCTGATGGGTTTGTTTGATCGGCCTATGTCCGCCGATTGTTTTTATGCCTTGTTGAAAGCACCCACCATTCCTAAACTGACCGAGTTGCTTGTCGAGAAAAACGAGGCAAAGCGCAACATGGCACTAACTCGGCTGGAGAATGCGAAACTGCTCACGATAAATCGCGATGCTAGTGGTACGTTGCTGTCGCTGGATGCCCACCCGCTTCTGCGCGAATATTTCGCCCAGCAAATTCGCGAGCAACATCTCGGTACTTGGCGCGAGGCTAATCGACGACTCTACAAATACCTTTGCGCGGCAACGAAAGAAGGCGAGCTGCCTACACTCGAAAAACTCCAGCCGCTGTATCAAGCTGTGGCTCACGGTTGTCTCGCGGATATGCAGCAGGAGGCATGTTTCAAGGTTTATCGTGATCGTATATTACGTGGTACGGATAACAATGGCTTTTACAGCGCGAAGAAGCTCGGGGCATTCGGCTCCGACCTAGGGGCTATCGCCTGCTTTTTCGAGCAACCATGGAACATCGCCTCGCCTGCATTCAATGAGTTTGATCAATCTTGGTTGTTGAATGAGGCCGCTATTCGCCTGCGTGCTTTGGGCAGGCTGAATGAGGCCGTTGAACCAATGCGTGCGAGTCTGGAAAAATGTGCCCAGCAGACGGACTGGAAAGAGGTGTCCATCCGCGCAGCCAATCTAAGCGAGTTGAAGTTGACAATGGGCAAGCTGAATGAGGCGATAGCTAATGCCGAACAGTCCGTGACTTATGCTGATCGCAGTGGAGATACGGGCATGAGAATGGTCATGCGTACGACCCATGCCGATGCCCTGCATCAAGCTGGACGTCAAGACGAGGCTAAGGTGCTCTTCCATGAATCTGAGAAAATGCAGGCCGAGCGCCAGCCTAGGTATCCACTGTTATACTCGTTGCAAGGCTTCCAATATTGCGACCTGCTCCTAGCTGTTTACGAGCATGCCGCATGGCTTGTTACTATGGGCTGTGGCGATTCGCCAAACACCAAAGCATTAAGCGATATATCTCAACGCGCGGCGCAGTTTCTCCAGTGGAAAGAGGAAATGCTGGAGGCACCCATTCTTGACTTCGCACTTCACTACCTTACACTAAGTCGTGCCACGTTCTACAAGTCGATTCTGGATGGCTCTTCCGTTGATGTCTGCCGCATTTCCCTCCAGCAAGCAGTAGATGGTCTTCGCAGCTCAAATGAAATGACCTACATCCCCAATGGCCTCCTCACCCGCGCCTGGCTACACACGCTAAAAAACCATCTAGATGCCGCGCAAGCCGACCTCGACGAAGCACTGGAAATCGCTGAGCGCGGCCCGATGCCGCTGCACATGGCGGACATTTACCTGCACCGCGCGCGGTTGTTTTTTCGCGTCACACCTTACCCGTGGCACGACCCAGACTGCACCCCACGTAGCGCAAAAGACGACCTCGCCGAGGCGCGGCGGCTGATCGAGAAGCACGGTTACTGGCGGCGCAAGGAAGAGCTGGAAGATGCGGAACAAGTGATCGTGGGGGCAGCGTGATAGGCGAATTCCTGACCGGGATTAATATTCTTGAGAAGCTCGTTAAATACTGGAATTTTCTGCGCGGCAGAAAGGGTGATATCGCCTCACGCTTCGTTCGCCTATTCGAGACACACGGCGTACACCGCAATCAGATACCCCGATTTTTCGGCCACGGCCTGATGCCGAAAGATGTACAGGATGATGCCACGCTCCTTGCGAAACTTGACGACGAAATGCTGGCGGATGCTTGTACACGTTTCGCCGTACGCCGTGAATGGCTAGACGGGGCGGAAAAACAGGTGCACCCGGAGCATGATTTTTATAAATATCCAGAAGACTTCGTAGAATTTCTGGATGGGTTGATCGCGGCCAATCCGACAGGTGATTTTTACGGTATGTTAATCGCACCCGAGGAACACGATAAACAATCTGAGGCACTTCTCATTTTGCAAGAAACCATCGGCAGCGTGGGCGACAAAGCTATTTATCGCTTCCACCTGTGCAACAACTGGTCATTCACCTATTGGAAATCGCGCGCCTATTTGACGGCTTGTGTCGCGATTGCGTGTAAGCACCGTGTTCATATTCATGGCACTCACATGCCCAAAAAGAAAATCGAGCAACTTGCGCATTGCGAAACCCTGCTTGGCTGGCAAGGTAAAGGTGTTTTCTTTATCGGACACCGCAAATGGTATCCAGAGGACATGGCACTTCTGCCTGAGGTATATCTTGAAGGAATTGATCCTGAGCTAGACAATTTTGGCATCAGGGCAGCACTGACCCTTTGGCTCGACCTTGAAGAACAAGGCCTATTGAATATCGGTATGAATTCGGTTATATGCGCAAATCCAAAGCAGACCTTTCAACAGGAACTGGCGAAATATACTGAAGCCGCTTAATGCATTACAACCGGCAAGGCGTAAGCCGCTGCTTTATTCAAACCCCTCTCCCCACCAGTATTTTCCCAATCACTCTCAAATCGCGTTCGGTGCGCAATATCCGGTGCAGGGTTTCTGCTTCTGGGTAGGCGGCGCACATTACTCCCAGCCATTTCTTTAGAAACTCCCGGTGCAAACCGCGTGGGCACAAGAACGTGCCCACCCTTGCTGGATTCCCACCTGCCCCGCCTTCGCGAGGGAGGCAGGGATTGCCGAGTTGTGTTTACAAGTCCGCGCCTTCGACACATCGGGAAGATATGTCAATAAAACGCGAGATAATCGATATGAGACAACTTTTTGGGCGTTGCATGTAACGCAAAGGCTGGCTACCATGCGTTTCATGTGACACATGTTTGGAGGTCATTATACGAGTTAGTACATCAGAGCGAGTACAAAAGCATCGCGCCGCTTTGCGAGAATCCGGCTTGCGTCCTGTGCAAATTTGGGTACCAGATACACGGCGCGCGGGTTTTGCAGAAGAGTGTCGCCGCCAGTCTCAATTATTGTTGGGCGAAGCTCATGAACGTGAAGCCTCCGATTGGCTTGAGGAAGCTGGTGACCGCGAGGGCTGGCAATGAGGCGGGGCAACTTGGTGACGGTGGCTTTGCAGGGTGATTTAGGCAAGCTGCGTCCTGCATTGGTTATTCAGTCAGATTGGTTCGACTCGCATCCTTCCGTCACGATTCTGCCAGTGACCAGCGAGTTACGCCTTGCGCCGCTGTTTCGTATTGCAGTGAGCCCATCAGAGTTGAATGGTTTGGCTAAATCTTCGCAGGTGATGGTGGATAAGCCACAATCAATCTCGCGCGAAAAAATCGGTACGGTGATCGGACATCTGGATGATGAAACGATGCTGGCAGTGAATAGAGCATTGGCTGTTTTTCTTGGATTTGCTTGACGCATAACTTGACCCACACTTGGCTCATTTTGACTATATGAACGAAGCCAAAACCCGCGTAGAACACTTCGCTCCCCGATAGCATCATTCGAGGGCAAGCTGCGGGAGCCAAGTGATGTTGAACAACTGGATTCCCGACCAGAACCATCTCGGGAATGACGGAGTGGGATGGTCTCGGGAATGACACGGTGGGATGGTCTCGCGAATAACAGGCGGGGATGACCTCTTGAGTGTCGGTTTTTTGTATGAGTCAAAATTTTTAGAAAATTTAAGGAATTACATGAGCGTTTCAATGTATTACAACCCAAAATGCAGCAAATGCAGGGCGACCTTAACCCTGTTGCAGGAAAAGGGGATTGAACCGGAGTTGATTCTCTATCTGGAAACCGCGCCTACAGTGGCGGCGCTGGCGGCGGTGCTGAAAAAGTTGGGTAAAGGCCCTAAGGATGTCATCCGGTTTAATGAGGAAGTCGCAAAGGAACTCCGTATTTCCCCGGCAGATGAACGCGCTGATGCCGAATGGCTGAGCATCATTTCTGGCAACCCGAAGCTGCTGGAACGTCCGATCGTGATCAATGGCGACAGGGCGGCAATCGGAAGACCGCCCGAAAATGTGCTAGAAATACTGTAGCTTAGGCAGGGGTAGCACTATTCTTTCCCCGATGCAGCTTACTCGCCATCCCATCCCTCATGCGCAGTCCGCGCTTGAGGCCTTGACGGCTTTTTAGCTAACCGCTTCGGTTTACGTCTGAAAAAAAGACACCGTTTGCGTTTCTCCAGTATAATCCGCGCCCTTCGGGGTGTAGCGTAGCCTGGTAGCGCGCCTGCTTTGGGAGCAGGATGTCGGGAGTTCGAATCTCTCCACCCCGACCAGGTTCTAGTATCAAAATCCCAAAAAAATAGATTTAATCACGTCATTCAACCAGCGCTAGAGTGCTGATGGCTAGCACGCTAATTACGTGTTGCTTTCTGGCTACGTCATACTCGCCGCCGTGCAATGGCCGAACTTCTATAACAAGAAATGCTAAACCCTCTTGCGCCCAAGCAAATCGATGCAATTCAGGCGATAAATGATGACCACACTAGCCCGGCTCCATGACGATATTGCCAAGCGCGTACAAGCCATCCACGGGGATCGATCCGACTGGCTGTGCGGTAAGGGTTGCGATAGTTGTTGTAAGCAACTTGCTGAGGTACCGCAACTGACATCAGCAGAGTGGAACTTACTGCGGGAGGGTTTGGCAGTCCTGCCGCAGGAACAACTCCTTGAAATCCGCAAGAACATGGCCGCCTTGAGCCGCCAGCAATCACGCCCCTTCACTTGCCCACTGCTTGACCTTACTTCCGGCACCTGTCCTGTCTATGCCCAACGTCCGGTGGCGTGCCGCACCTACGGCTATTACGTACAGCGCGACAAAGGACTTTATTGCCACGACATCGAATCACGGGTGGCCGATGGCGCTCTGGCTGACGTGGTGTGGGGCAATCACGATGCCATTGATCACCGGCTCGCTGGTCTTGGTGTAAGCCGCACCTTGACCGACTTGTTTGAGCACTGGCTGGTGACAAGTCAGTGCTGAAGAAGCCGCTTTCGTGTATAGGTAAACATCTTAGGAGTCGAGAAAAAATAACATGAACATTTCGTAGGTTGGGCTGAGCTTGCGAAGCCCAACCTACGTGTATTGTTTATTTACGCAGGTTATTTTTGCTTGACGCCTTAGCCGCAGACTCGAATAAGCCGCACCAGGCATACCCATCAAATCTGGCATGCCGCCAGTATTTTCCCGACCACACTCGGGTCGCGTTCTTTGCGTAGCGTCTGGTGCAGGGTTTCCGCTTCGGGGTAGGCGGCACACAGCATTCCCAGCCATTTCTTGAGCATTCCCGGCGCGTGCCTCGGGTCCATTCTAACGATGAGTTGCGCGTAAAAATCGTTTATCCAGGGCAGCAGTTCCTGCCAGGACATGGCTTCCTCCCCAGTTTTAATGCGGCGCATCAAGTCAGGGCGGATGATGCTACCGCGCCCTATCATCACGTCGGTGCAGCCGCTGATCTGCCGTATGTTTTGATAGTCCTGCGGGGTCCATACTTCACCATTCGCGACTATTGGCAGTTTTACGGTTTCGCGAATATGGGCGAGCCATTCCCAGCGCGCAGGCGGGCGATAGCGATCAGCCCTTGTGCGCGCATGAACTGTAATCTCATCGGCTCCGCCCGCTTCGATGGCGCGGGCACAATCCAGCGTCAACAAGGTATCTTCCAAACCGAGACGCATCTTGGCGGTGACGGGCAGGTGTGACGGCACGGCACGACGAACTGCGGTCACGATAATGTGGATTTGCTCGGGGAACTGGAGCAGCACAGCGCCCCCGCCGTGGCGATTCACCAACGGGGATGGGCAGCCGAAATTGAGGTCTATGCCCGGCGCGCCGATGGACGCGGCAAGGGCGGCATTTTCCGCGAGGCAAACCGGATCACTCCCCAGTAGTTGCACGCGCACCGGCACACCGGCACGGGTGCAACCGCCGCAATCCAGTTCCGGTACGGTGTTCAGGAATGCTCTTTTGGTAAGCAAATGATTGGTGACCCGCACAAATTCGGCCACGCAAAAGTCGATGCCACCAATCCGCGTCAATATGTCTCGCAGACTATGATCGGCAAGGCCATGCATGGGGGCGAGAATCAGGCGCATGTTTATTCAGCGGTTGCGGACAGTAACCGTCGTTATTTCAAATCCGCAGGCTTCGCGTTCATCTTGGCGGCAATGTAGTCGCCATGAGAAATATGCAGCAGATCGGCCAGCTTGCGCATCAGGTGATTTTCATGGGCGCTGATTGTTCCGTCGGCATAGGCAACCTGCCACAGGTATTCGACAATGCGTACCTTCTCGGGCATTTCCAGTTCACGGTTAATCAGCGAAGTGAACTGATGAAGGTCGTTGACGGCTTTTACCGTCTGCTGTCCCTGCCCGGACAGTTGGGCGACTTCCGTATCCGATAGCTGAAACCGCTCCCTGAGGATTTTCAGTATCGCGGCCTGTTCCTGCTCGGTGCTGCTGTCATCCGAACGCATGACCTCGATCAGCAGTACCGCCGTCGCCAATTGCAGGGTGTGTTCGCTGCGGTTCTCTGCACCAAATAGCTCATTGGCAGGCGCTATGAACCCAGACAAAAATTCGCTTAATTTACTCAACATGTTTATTTCTCTACTCTCAATATTTTCAAGCTTGAAGATTCCGCCAAACCGAACTCTGCTCAGATTCCAGCCAGCCAGCTTCGCAGTCGCAGTCCGATCTCGGTGGTGTAACCAACTTCGATAAAGCGTATTTCGCCGCTGGTATCGATGATGAAGCTGACAGGAACAGCGTTGACTCCCCATGCTCGGGCAATGCTTCCGTCAGGGTCATTAATTACCGGAAAGCCTATGCCCTGCTCTTGCATGTGGGCGGCTACGGCTTGGTCATTGCCGCTCTTCATCGCGATGGTGATGACATTCGGATTATCCTGCGCCAAGGAGGCGATGGAACCCTGCTCGACACGGCAGACCGGGCACCATGTCGCCCAGAAGTGAACCAGCACCGGATGTTCGGGGTGCACCGGCAGTTGGTAGGGTATGCCCGCAAGGGTAATGGCTTGCAGTCCGGGTGCCGGGCCGCTGACCATGTCGCGCTGCTGCCATAGCCTGATGCCGCCGATCACCGCGATAAACAACAAGAGATTTAGTGCATGAGCACGCCATTTTTTCATGCGGGCTTCATTCGCCATGTTTGAATCGCTCGATCTCACGCCGGTCACGCTTGGTGGGACGGCCTTTTATTGCCGGGGATGGAGGTTGCACCTTGAGTAGCTCGGCTAACACGGCACGCCTTTCGATGCTCTGATCACTTTCACGATATAGCGTCTGAGCAACCGGAGCCGGGCCGCGCTTACCCGAAAGCGCCCGCACTTCAACCTCGAATCGGATTTGCCCGGTACGAATATCCAGCTTGTCGCCGGGCACTATCGTCTTGGCCGGTTTGACTCGCACTTCATTGACCAGCACCTTGCCATTGTCTACTGCCGTTGCGGCAAGGCTGCGCGTCTTGAAAAATCGCGCCGCCCATAGCCATTTATCTATGCGCAGCTTGTCAGAAGTTTCGTCCATTCAATCCGTTAACAGCTAATGCAAACTCAATATCGGCATGATTCCCAGCTTGTCCCGAAGTCCTTCGCGGCTGTTACGCGCTTCAGACTCGTTGGCATAGGGGCCGATATGTACTCTAGTCTTGCCGGCCTGACTGAACAGCATCAGCTGTTTGCCAACATTGCCCAGCTTGACACGCATTTCCTGCAAAAACCGTTCGGCGGCGTCACTGCTACTGAATGCACCCAGTTGCAGAAAAACATTGCTGCTTACGACGGGAGTCGTGTTGACGGGTTCCTTTCCTACCACTGGCACCACAGCAGGCTCAAGCGGCACACTGCGTACAACTTCGGTTCTGGCTAGCGTTGTCGTACGACTCCCCGGCACGATGCTTTCAACTTCAACCTCGGAGCTACCACTACCGATAATACCCAGCTTGTGTGCCGCCACATAAGACAGGTCTATAAGCCGTTTATGTAAAAATGGGCCTCTGTCATTAATGCGTACCACCACCGATTTCTGAGTGGCAACGTTGGTTACGCGCGCATAACTGGGTATAGGCAAGGTTGGGTGTGCGGCCGTCATCAAATACATATCGTATTTTTCACCGCTGGAAGTGCGTTGCCCGTGAAACTTTTTACCATACCAGGAGGCAATGCCGCGCTGCTTATAGTTGCCGGGGCCGGACATTGGCGTATAGCTGTTTTCCAGTGCGGTATAAGGTTGATTGGCATAACGATGCGGCGGTTCATTAACTGGAACCGCATCGGGAATTGCATCGAGGTTTGCGGGTATGCTATCTCCCGGACCATCACCGGGAAGATAGCCGCCTTTTGTCGAAGGAACCACTACTACCTTTGCATCGGCTGTACGATCCTCTATTGGAGCATGTGTAGCAGCTGACTGATCCTGTTGCGGCGTAGTTGTACTGCACGCGGTCAATGCCAGTGCGGTCATTGCCAGAAATACGATTTGTTTGCTCATGCTTGCTCCTTGTTTATCTATTGGCCACAGGCCGGATATCTGTTGCAATCGCTAGACTAACTCTTAACGAGCTTCTTGTGGGTATGTATGCTCATTAGCATACCAAAACCCAGCAACAGGGTCAGCATGGATGTGCCACCGTAACTGACCAACGGCAAGGGGACACCTACTACAGGCAGAATGCCGCTAACCATACCCATATTTACAAATGCATAGGTAGCGAAGGTCAACGTGATCGAGCCGGCCATCAGTCGCGTGAAATAGGTCGATGCGTTGGCGGTAATGACAAAGCCGCGCCCGATGACGAATAGATACATCACTACTAACAATATATTGCCCAGCAAACCGAATTCCTCGGAATACACCGCGAAGATAAAATCCGTAGTGCGTTCCGGCAGGAAATCCAGATGAGTCTGTGAACCGTTGAGATAGCCTTTGCCCAGCAATCCGCCGGAACCGACTGCGATCATACTCTGTATGGTATGGTAGCCCTTTCCCAGCGCATCCTGCGTCGGATCGAACAACATTAAAATACGATGGCGTTGATAGTCGTGCAGCATAGACCACATCACTGGCGCGCTGGCAATACTCGCGACAAAAAGCCCGCCCATCACACGCCAGCTCAGTCCAGCCAGAAACAGTACATAAAATCCGCTGGCCGTAATTAACAGCGCGGTTCCCAAATCAGGTTGTCGCGCGATCAGTCCTACCGGCATTAGCAATAACAGAGCGGCTATCACATAATTCTTCGTTGTCAACGCAGCTTCATTTTTCTCGAAATACCAGGCCATCATCAACGGCACACCAATTTTCATCAGTTCGGATGGTTGTATCGTCGCTACACCGAGATTCAACCAGCGTCGCGCACCGTGGCTTATTTCGCCGAACAGGGCCACACCGATTAACAACACCATCCCGACTACATAGATCGGCACCGCCGTACGCATCAGATAATGCAGCGGCATATTCGCAACGACCCACAAGAAACAAAAAGCGACCAGTATGTTTGCCCCCTGGGAAAATACACGATCAAAGCTATGATCACCCGCACTGTATAAGGTCGTCAGACTGACCATCATCAGCATGCTGATCCCTGCCAGCAGCGGTATATCGAGATGGGCAATAAGGTGCTGCCAAAGTTGCCTTCTAGTCATGTTCCACCTCAACCTCCGGTATGCCCGACGCAGCCGTTATAGCGCCCTGCAAAGCATCAGTCGCTACAGCCCCGGCGACTTGAGGCGTTTTACCCAACAGATAATAATCCATTACCTTGCGCGCAATCGGTGCTGCGGTGCCACCACCATGTCCGCCGTTTTCAGCCAGCACCACAAGGGCAATTCTCGGATTTTCAACGGGTGCGAATGCAATAAACCAGGCATGATCTCGATTGCGTTCACTGATCTTGCTGGCATCGTACTTTTCACCCTGCTTCATGCCGACGACCTGCGCCGTACCGGTTTTACCCGCCATCGTGTATTCGGCACCGGCAGACGCAGATGCTGCCGTGCCACCAGGTTGCGTTACTGCCGTCATCGCACGCTTTACCAAATCCAGATGCGCCGGGTCAATCTTCACATCGTATTCAGGTTTGTTTTCCAGAAGGCGACTTTCATTATTACTTGAAGAACGAATCTCTTTGACCAGATGAGGCTTGTATCCTGTCCCGCCATTCGCCAGCGTCGCGGTCGCAGCCGCCAATTGCAACGGTGTAACCAGGTTATAGCCCTGACCGATTCCCACCGAAACGGTATCTCCCGCATACCATTTCTGTTTATAACGTTTCTGCTTCCATTCCTGCGACGGCAAGAGACCCGACGTTTCACCTTCCAGATCAATGCCGGTTTTCTTGCCGAAACCGAATCGAGTAAGGTAATTGAAAATATTATCTATGCCCATTTCGGTAGCCAAACCGTAATAATAGGTATCACAGGAAATCACAATGGAGCGGAACAAATCTACCGTACCGTGCCCGCCTACTTTCCAGTCGCGATAACGATGACTGCTGCCCGGCAGCGTATAAAACCCGGGATCTGAAATCGAATACGACGGTGAACGCAAATTATAAAAAAGACCTGCGAGCGCCATAAACGGCTTGACGGTGGAACCGGGTGGATACTGTCCCCGCAATACCCGGTTATTTAGAGGATGGTCTGGAGACTCGTTCAACTCTTTCCAACTATCCGCATCAATACCGTCTATAAACAACCTCGGGTCGTAGCCTGGCCGACTGACGAAAGCCAGCACTTCACCATTAGCCGGATCAATGGCAACCAGCGCACCGCGATAATCGCCAAATGCCTGATCGGCGATTTCCTGTAACTTCGCGTCAATACTTAACACCAGCGTATTTCCTGAAACCGGCGGGGTACGCGATAGATTGCGTACCGCACGTCCGGCAGAATCAACCTCAATCTCTTCTATCCCGGTCGTGCCGTGCAGTTCATCCTCGTAATATTGCTCCAGCCCGGTCTTGCCGATGTAGTCGCTGCCACGATAATTGGCCAGCGTATCCTTCTTTTCCAGCCGGTCAAGATCGGTCTGATTGATACGGCCGATATAACCCAACAGATGAGCCGTTTTTTCCGAATAGGGATACTCGCGAAATAAACGTGCCTTGATTTCGATACCGGGAAAACGATATTGCTGTGCAGCAAATCGAGCCACTTCTTCATCGGTAAGGCGGCTGCGTATCATTAGCGTCTCGAAATCATGACTCTCGGCATGCAGCTTCTTGAAGCGTTTACGGTCTCTGGCGGTGATTTCAATCACACCGGACAACTCATCTATCGTTGCCGCCAGATTCTTTATCTTGCTGGGAGTGATTTCCAGTGTGTAGCTGGAAAAATTATGTGCGAGCACTTCGCCGTTACGATCCAGAATCAAACCGCGATTGGGGACAATAGGCACGACCGAGATGCGATTTTTTTCAGCCATGGTCTGATAGTAATCATGACGCATCGCTTGCAGATAGACGAACCTCGCCAGCAGTGTTCCCATCAGCAACAGGACAAAGCCGATGCCGACGAACAGACGCAAGCGAAAATTGTAAATCTCCTGCTGGTGGTTCTTTAGCTCAACGCGCTTATTCATTCACGATCCATGCGCCGCTGCCGCACTGATTGAAACAAAAGACTAACCGGCACCCACAACAACATTGATGTTACGCAACCCAGAAAATAGACAGGCACGAAGTCGCCACTAACCAGCCAATGCACCAGAGCGTAAACCAGATAGGTCAACGTTATAACTATAAATACCTGCGTGGTCTGCTCACGCAAATCGAACATTCTGATACGACGACTCAACATTACGCCACCGAATGCCAATACGGTATAAGACAAGGCATGCTGCCCGAGCAGGCTGGCATCACCTACATCCGCCAGAATGCCGACCATCCATGACAAACCGACACCGATGCGCAACGGTTTGTGCGTACACCAGTAAAGCAAGACCACCGCCACAAAGTCAGGACGCAACATCAACCCGATACCTTCCCAGGGCAGACTATTGAGAAACAACGCACCCACCACGCTATTAATAATGGTCCAGTTATTGACGTGACGATGAATTTCAGGATGTGCCTGATCAAGATAGCTCATCAGTTACTCTCCTTGCCCGGTGTCAAATTATTCACCTCCGGCATCTCAGCCACTGGCGCGGTCTCAAACGAGGATAAGACCAGAAGATGCCGGTGTTTATCTACGCCACCCAACGGCAGACAGACAATGGTGGCAAACGGATAAGCGGCATCACGCTCGATCTTCGCAACGGTAGCAACCGGAATGCCTGGCGGATAAACCCCATCTATGCCGGATGTAACCAGCACATCACCCGTCTGAACATCCGTGCTAATCGGCATATATCGCAACAATAACTGCCGGGTATCACCCGCGCCGAATGCAATACTACGCAAGCCGCTACGCAACACCTGCACCGGTACGGCATGATTCTTTTCGGTAATCAGCGTAACCTCCGATTGCCAAGGGTAAACATGAGTAACCTGACCGACAATACCCTTGTCATCCATGACCACCTGACCAGCCTTGATATCTGAGGAAGCGCCCTTGTTGATCAATACCTTGCGCGTAAAAAGATCCGTTTCGGCATAGATAATTTCAGCAAATTGCATCTTGAAATTATTGCGCTGCTGCATTTCCAGCAACAACCGCAATTGCTGATGCTCTTCCAGCAAGGATTGCCATTGCAACAATTGCATCGAATCACGCTCGTGCTGACGCTGCAATGACTTGTTCCTGTCCAACAGACTGCTCTGTGTTACAAAGAATTCACCACCCTGCTTCAGCAATTCGACCGGCATGACGGCCAACCGCTGTATCGGCGAGATCACCACCGAAAGCACATTGCGCACAGACTCCAGATAATGAAAACGGGCATCCACAAACATTAACAACAGCGATAACACTGCAAAAAACACGAAACGCGCTGCAGGAGTGGGGCCTCGATTCGATACCTGAAAACTTTGAGTACTGTCCATCTATGTAGGGAAAGGGAAAAGGGGGAAAGAAAAGGGGGAAAAGGCGAAAAACCAGTTTCCCCGCTTGCCCTGACTATATACCACTCACCAAAATGCTTATTCCGTGGTGAAGATGCTGGTAGATTTGTCCATATGCTCAAGTGCGGCACCCGAACCGCGCACCACACAGGTCAGTGGATCGTCCGCGATCAACACTGGCAAGCCAGTTTCTTCCATCAACAGACGATCTATATCGCGCAACAATGCACCGCCACCCGTCAAAACCATACCCTTGTTTGCTATGTCCGCACCCAATTCCGGCGGCGTCTGCTCCAGCGCGATCTTGACCGCACTAACGATGTTATTGAGCGGGTCGGTCAATGCTTCAAGAATTTCGTTGCTGGAAATGGTAAAGCTGCGTGGCACACCTTCGGCCAGATTGCGACCTTTGACTTCCATCTCGCGCACTTCGGAACCGGGAAACGCCGAACCGATGGTTTTCTTGATTTCTTCCGCAGTGGTTTCACCGATCAACATGCCGTAGTTACGACGGATGTAATTGATGATTGCCTCATCGAACTTGTCTCCCCCAACGCGAACCGAACCGGAATACACGGTACCACCCAGTGAAATCACACCCACCTCAGTTGTACCGCCACCGATGTCCACGACCATCGAACCGGTCGCTTCTTCTACCGGCAAGCCGGCACCGATAGCCGCCGCCATTGGTTCTTCGATCAATTCCACGCGACGCGCCCCTGCGCCAACAGCCGACTCACGAATCGCGCGACGCTCAACCTGAGTGGAACCGCAAGGTACGCAGATCACAATACGCGGACTGGGGCTGAAAATGCTGGCCTTGTATACCTTACGAATGAATTGTTTGAGCATTTGCTCGGTCACAGTAAAGTCGGCAATCACGCCATCCTTCATCGGACGTATCGCCGTGATATTACCCGGTGTGCGCCCCAGCATCTGCTTGGCACCCAGGCCTACCTGCTGAATAATTTTTTTGCCGTTTGGACCGCCTTCCTGGCGTATGGCCACGACCGACGGCTCATTCAGCACGATGCCCTGTCCGCGCAACCAGATCAGCGTATTCGCTGTACCCAAGTCTATCGCCAAGTCATTAGAAAAGTAGCCGTTGAAAAGTCCAAACATGTTGATTCCCGAAAAGTCTAAAGAGGTGTGCTGCCGAAACGCGATATGATACTCTATTGGTCTTGTTTATATAAAGCTTTTACTATGTCATTAAGCACAGAAGATGTACAAAAAGTGGCGCGACTGGCACGATTGTCCATGAACGACGCTGAAATTGAAGCCGCCAGAACACAGCTTTCCGGTATTTTTGAACTTATCGCCCAAATGCAAGCGATCGACACCACCGGTATCGAGCCGATGTCGCATTCGCAGGATCTGTCTCAACGCCTGCGCGAAGATAAGATCAGCGAAACCGATCAGCGCGAACTATTCCAGTCTATCGCACCGCAAGTCGAATCCGGCCTGTATCTTGTTCCACAAGTTATTGAATAGAGAAGGGAGTAGGGAGAAGGATGTAGGGTAGACGCGGAGGGTTCCCCTTCCCCCGCCCCCTCCCCTTTTCCCCCAAAAAAATGATTAATGCCTCGCTAAAACAACTCTCCAGCCTGCTGGCCGAGAAAAAAATTTCCAGCGTCGAGTTGACACAACTCTACCTCGACCGCATTGCAACACATAACCCGGTTTACAACGCCTTCGTCAGCGTCGATGCCAAAACCTCGTTGGCTCAGGCACAGGCCGCCGACGCGCTGCTGGCCGAAGGCCACGCTCAACCCCTAACCGGCATACCCATCGCCCAGAAGGACATCTTCTGCGCAAAAGGCTGGCGCACCACCTGTGGCTCGAAGATGCTGGCGGACTTTATTGCTCCTTACGATGCCCATGTCATCGAGCAATTCAACCGTGCTGGCGCGATCAATCTCGGCAAGACCAATATGGACGAATTCGCAATGGGCTCATCCAACGAGACCTCCTACTTCGGCCCGGTCAGAAATCCGTGGAATCAAAATACCGTACCCGGCGGCAGTTCCGGCGGTGCGGCATCGGCTGTGGCCGCTCGTCTATGCGCAGCGGCGACCGGCACCGACACTGGCGGCTCCATCCGTCAGCCCGCGGCGCTGTGCGGCATCACCGGCATCAAACCGACCTATGGCACGGTATCACGCTACGGTATGATCGCCTTCGCCTCCAGCCTGGATCAAGCCGGCCCGATGGCACGCAGCGCCGAAGATTGCGCGTTGATGCTGAATGTGATGACCGGCTTCGACGAACGCGATTCAACCAGCTTGCAGCGCGACAAGGAAGACTACACCCGCGACCTGAATCAACCACTGACAGGATTACGCATCGGCCTGCCCAGAGAATTCTTTGCCGAAGGCTTATCCGTTGACGTTGCAGCCCGTGTCAATGAAGCCATTGCGGAATATCAGAAACTGGGCGCGACTATCGTCGACATCAGCCTGCCCAATTCCAAACTGTCTGTACCTGTTTATTACGTACTGGCGCCGGCGGAAGCATCGAGCAATTTGTCGCGCTACGACGGCGTGCGCTACGGTTATCGCGCACCGGACTATACCAATCTGGCTGATATGTATGAAAAGAGCCGTTCGCAGGGATTCGGCGAAGAAGTCAAACGCCGCATCATGATAGGTACCTATGTGCTTTCACACGGCTATTACGATGCCTACTACCTGCAGGCACAAAAAATTCGCCGCCTGATCGCGCAGGATTTCACCGAAGCATTCAAGCAATGCGATGTCATCATGGGCCCGACCTCCCCTTCCACCGCCTTCAATCTGGGCGAAAAGGGCGATGACCCGGTGCAGATGTATTTATCCGACATCTACACTATCGCGGTCAATCTGGCCGGCCTGCCCGGCATGTCCATACCCTGCGGATTCGGCAATAACGACATGCCCGTGGGATTGCAGATCATCGGCGACTACTTCAGCGAAGCGCGCATGCTGAACGTGGCGCACCAGTATCAACTGGCGACGGACTGGCACAGTCGCAACCCAACCGGCCTGGATGTCTGATCATGGAAAATCTGACCACTCATTATAGCGACCATCAACTGGAAGCCATTCTTGAAGAAGCATTGATTTACATGTGCGCCTGTCCAGCACAAGTTGCAGAAAAACTACTGCGATTACGCAAGTTATTTGCCTATCAAAAGAACTGCCTTAGTAAAGATGGCGCGTTAAAAGACGTTCACCAGCGGATTGCTGATTCCACAGGCAAAGCACATGCCGAGCTGGAACAATGTCTGCAAGATGTGCTTCGTATCGAGGGATGGGATTTACAGACCCTTAAGATGCCCGCCGGGTTGCGTGAATTGCGCCAAAAAACCATTGATGAGGAATAAGCATGACTTGGGAAATCATTATCGGGCTGGAAGTACATACACAACTTTCCACCCACACTAAAATCTTTTCGGGTGCCTCCACCGCTTACGGTGCAGAACCCAACACTCAGGCGGATGCGGTAAGTATCGCACTACCCGGCGTTTTGCCCGTTCTAAATAAGGGCGCGGTAGAGCGTGCAATCAAGTTCGGTCTGGCGGTCGGCGCGCATATTGCCCCACGCTCGGTGTTTGCCCGCAAAAATTATTTCTACCCAGACCTGCCTAAGGGTTACCAGATCAGCCAGTTCGATCTGCCGGTGGTTGGCAAGGGTCAATTGACGATTCAGGTCGAGCCGCTTTCCGGCAAGGGGCCATCATACGAGAAAGTGGTCGGCATTACCCGCGCCCATCTCGAGGAAGATGCCGGCAAGTCGGTGCATGGCGCAACACAAGGCATGACCGGCGTAGATCTGAATCGCGCCGGAACGCCGCTGCTGGAAATCGTTTCCGAGCCGGACATGCGCTCTGCTGCCGAAGCGGTCGCCTATGCCAAGGCATTGCATAATCTGGTGCGCTGGATCGGCATTTCCGATGGCAACATGCAGGAAGGCTCGTTCCGTTGCGACGTGAACGTTTCGGTGCGCCGCCCCGGTGAACCTCTGGGCACACGACGCGAGATCAAGAACCTGAATTCGTTCAAGTTTATGCAACAGGCCATCGACTACGAAGTGCAATGGCAGATCGATACCATCGTAAACGGCGGCGAAATTCATCAGGCCACTATCCTGTTCAACCCGGATACCGGCGAGACACGTGCGATGCGCAGCAAGGAAGACGCGCACGATTACCGTTACTTCCCCGACCCGGACTTGCTACCGCTGGACATCACGCCCGAGATGCTGGCCGCCGCTCAGGCTAGCCTGCCCGAACTGCCGGAAGCGCGACGCGCGCGTTATACCGGCGAATACGGACTAACCAGCTACGATGCCGACAGCCTGACTTCGTCCCGCGAAATGGCAGACTTCTTCGATACAATTCTACATACCCTCTTACCCTCACCTCAATCCTCTCCCGCAAGCGGGCGAGGAGGCGAACGTGAAAATCCTTTTGCTACCCCTGCCAAATTATGCGCAAACTGGCTGACCGGTGAACTCAGCGCACAGTTGAATCGTGACGCCTTGGACATGGCGCAATGTCCGGTCTCGCCACAACAGATGAGCAGCATGCTGGCCCGCATTGCAGACGGCACAATCTCCAACTCCGGCGCAAAGGATGTATTCCGCACCCTGTGGGCTGAAGGAGGTGAAGTAGACACCATCATCGAAACCAAGGGGCTGAAACAGGTTTCCGATTCCGGCGCAATTGAAGCGCTGGTAGACGAAATTATCGCCGCCAATACCGACAAGGTAGCCGAATACCGCTCCGGCAAGGATAAACTATTCGGTTTCTTCGTTGGTTTGGCGATGAAAGCCAGCAAAGGCAAGGCCAACCCAGCTCAGTTAAATGACATACTGAAACATAAACTGGCGGGCTAAACTTCGCCTTTATCGATATTTACGGGCATCTGCGGATGCCCGTAAATATTGCCATTAACCCTAATTTTCCATTAGCGCCGTCATTGATAAAACTACTAAACACTATCTAAGCGAGCAAAATACGTTCGCCAAGATTTTGTTTATCCCGCGCATAAGTAGTGACTTTGCAATCGTTTGTTGATTGCTTAGTCAATACTTAGTTGTTTCATCAGGCGGGAATCCAGCAAGAGAAACATGTCGCGCAGCGGACAAAACCTCAACATTGGCCCGTTACACGGAGACCTTTCAATTAACTGGATTCCCGCCTGCGCGGGAATGACGAGCTTCCTGTCTAATGGAAAATTCAGGGCAAATGCCCATTGTCAGCCTATCTCCTTTCCAGCATAATTCGCTCCGCCGTTCAGACCAATAGGAGAGCGTGGTTTTAATGCCACCGCCGAAGGCGTAACACCCGTAACCGCTCAGGCAAAAGAACTATTGGCGCAGGCAAATCTGGAGAGCGTTGGCGCAGCCGACCACCGAAGGGGCACACGACGACATGTTGTAATCTCTCAGGTATCAAGGACAGATGGGGCGCAGCACGAATTCGTGCTGCGCCTTTTTATTTCCGAAAGCAAACATGACTCTCAAAACAACTCCATTAAATGCAGCACACCGCGCCATGGGCGCAAAGATGGTGGACTTCGGCGGCTGGGATATGCCGGTAAATTACGGTTCGCAGATAGACGAACATCATCAGGTACGCCGCGATTGCGGCATGTTCGACGTGTCGCACATGCGCGTCGTGGACATGAAAGGGGCGGGCGTACGCGACTTTCTGCGTTATCTGCTGGCTAACAATGTAGACAAGCTGGTAATGCCGGGCAAGGCACTTTATTCCGCGATGCTGCGTCCGAATGGCGGCGTGATTGACGATCTGATCGTGTATTTCATGACCGAAGACTGGTTCCGCATCGTGGTAAATGCAGGCACTGCGGACAAGGATATTGCGTGGATGAAAGAGCAGGCAGCAAGTCATGCGCCCGCGCTGCAAATCGCAGACCATCCCGAGTTGGCAATGATCGCTATACAAGGCCCGAATGCACGCGCCAAGGTTTGGGCGGCACTGCCCGGCAGCAAAAGTTTAAGCGAGAATCTGGTGCCGTTTAGCGCCGTACCGATGGGCGAGATGTTTATCGCCCGCACTGGCTATACCGGTGAAGACGGTTTTGAAATCATGCTGCCCGCCAAGGCTGCGCCATTTTTCTGGGCGACGCTTGCCGAAACAGGCGTGAAGCCTATCGGTTTGGGCGCACGCGACACATTGCGTCTGGAAGCGGGCATGAATCTTTATGGTCAGGACATGGATGAAAATGTCGGCCCGCTGGAATCCGGCCTGGCCTGGACGATTGATTTGAAGAGCGAACGCGACTTCATCGGCAAATCTGCGCTGCTCGCCAACCCGCCCACCAGCAAGCTGGTCGGACTGGTACTGCTGGATCGCGGCGTATTGCGTGGTCATCAGCAAGTACATACCGCCCATGGCGAAGGTGAAATCACCAGCGGCAGTTTCTCGCCGACACTGGAAAAATCCATTGCGCTGGCTCGCGTACCGAAGGAAGTTGCCATCGGCGACACGGTGCAAGTCGCAATTCGAGATAAAATGCTTAACGCGCAGGTGGTTAAGTATCCGTTCGCGCGCAACGGGAAAAGCTGTTTGTAGATTACATGACTATCGTTTAATTATTGGAGAACCCCATGAGCAATCCTGACAACCTGAAATATACCGCCTCCCACGAATGGGTAAGAACCGAAGCAGACGGTACCGTTACCATCGGCATTACACAACACGCACAAGAATTGCTGGGCGATATGGTTTTCGTCGAAGCGCCAGCAGTTGGTCGTAAACTGAAAGCGCACGAAGAGTGCGCCGTCGTTGAATCCGTAAAAGCCGCCGCCGATGTCTATGCACCGGTTTCCGGTGAAGTAACCGACACAAACGGCGATCTCGACAGCAGCCCGGAAGCCATTAACGAAGATCCCTATGCCGCGTGGATGTTCAAGATGAAACCGGACAATGCCGCCGATGTCGATGCGCTGATGGATGCCGATGCCTATCAGGCACTGGTTGATAGCGAAGCTCACTAAGGACTGGGAAGGGGAAAGAGGGAAGGGAGAAGAGGGAAGGGATCGCACCTGTGGTGCTCAAGGGCAACAAGGTTTTGCCCTTCTCCCTTCTCTCTTCCCCCTTCTCCCTCTTCTCCCTTCCCCTCTTGCCCCCTCTCAAAATTTACGCCCGAAACCATGTACACCGACCAATTCGTAAACCGCCATAACGGCCCGACCAAACAAGACGTTCAGGACATGCTGCAAAAAATCAACGCACCTACTCTAGATGCGCTGATAGATCAGACCATCCCTGCCGCCATTCGACTAAAACAGCCGCTGAACCTGCCTGAGGGCATGACCGAGCATGCTTATCTCCAGCATCTGCGCTCAGTGGCGGACAAGAACAAGTTATACAAGAGCTATATCGGGCTGGGGTATTACGACACGATAGTGCCGCCGGTAATTCAGCGTAACGTGCTGGAAAATCCCGGCTGGTACACCGCTTATACCCCCTATCAGGCCGAGATTGCACAGGGCCGTCTGGAAGCGCTGTTGAATTTCCAGACCATGATTACGGATCTGACCGGCATGGAAATCGCCAATGCCTCCTTGCTGGACGAAGCCACGGCTGCTGCCGAAGCGATGACCATGTTGCACGGATTGCGCTCACGCGATGCCGCTGCCGCAGGCAAGAACAGTTTTTTCGTGTCTCACGAATGTTTCCCGCAAACCATCGAATTGCTGAAGACCCGCGCCAAGCCGCTAGGCATAGAACTGGTGATCGGCGATTTCAAGACGCTGACATTGAATGACAAGCTGTACGGTGCCTTACTGCAATATCCGGCTGCCAATGGCGTGGTGCATGACTACTCTGATTTCGTCACGCGCGCCAAAGAACAGGGCATGACCATCGCCGTAGCGGCCGACATCCTGAGCCTGACATTGCTCACGCCTCCCGGCGAATGGGGTGCGGACATAGTATTGGGTTCCACCCAGCGTTTCGGCGTACCTATGGGCTACGGCGGCCCGCATGCCGCCTACTTCGCCTGTCGCGATGCCTACAAGCGTTCGATGCCAGGACGCATCATCGGTGTCTCGGTGGATGCCGATGGCAATCCCGCACTGCGCATGGCACTGCAAACCCGCGAACAACATATACGCCGTGAAAAAGCCACTTCCAATATCTGTACTGCACAGGCATTATTAGCGATCATGGCCGGCATGTATGCGGTATACCACGGTGCAAAAGGCCTGCGCGGCATCGCACTACAGGTACACCAATCGACCGTGGCACTGGCGGAGGAATTGAAAAAGCTGGGTTATCAACTGGCTCACAATAGCTACTTCGACACCCTGAAGTTGATACACACCGATAACGTGAAGATTCATGCGCTGGCTGAAGCCGCCAGGATCAACTTCCGTTACAGCACTGAAGGTCTGGGTATTGCGCTGGATCAAACCACCTCAACCGACGACCTGAACGCTATCCTCGCTGTTTTCGCACAGGCGGCAGGAAAAGAAGCGCCTGTATTAACTCAGGATCAGGTAGCCGGACAACTCGCTAAAATCCAGCTCCGTCAGTCAGCTATTCTGAGCCATCCGGTATTCAATGCCTATCACTCCGAAACTGAGATGATGCGTTACATCAAGCGGCTGGAAAACAAGGATCTGTCGCTGACCCACTCGATGATCTCGCTGGGTTCATGCACGATGAAACTCAACGCGGCCTCCGAATTGCTGGCACTGACCTGGCCGCAATTTGCCAATCTGCACCCGTTCGTACCGCTAGAACAGGCCGAAGGCTATCAGGAAATCATTGCCGATCTGGATGCGGCACTGTCCGAAATTACCGGTTTTGCACAGATGAGCTTCCAGCCCAATAGCGGTGCTCAGGGCGAATATGCCGGCTTGCTGGTGATACAGGCTTACCACCGCTCACGCGGCGAAGCACAGCGTAATGTTGCTCTGATTCCTTCTTCTGCACACGGCACCAATCCGGCCAGCGCAGCAATGTGCGGCATGAAGATCGTAGTAATCAAATGCGACAAGAACGGCAATATCGATGTCGATGATCTGCGTGAGCAAGCGGCAGCGCACAAGGATGACCTGTCCTGTTTGATGGTGACCTACCCCAGCACCCACGGCGTATACGAAGAATCCATCATGGACATCACCCGCATCGTGCATGAAAACGGCGGTCAGGTGTACATGGACGGCGCGAATATGAATGCACAGGTCGGGCTGACCAGCCCCGGCAATATCGGTGCTGACGTTTGCCACCTCAATCTGCACAAGACCTTCGCAATCCCGCACGGCGGTGGCGGCCCCGGTGCAGGCCCTATCGGTGTAGCTGCTCACCTAACCCCTTTCCTGCCGTCGCATTCGGTGGTCAAGGTCGGTGGCGAGCAAGGCATACATGCGGTTTCAGCCGCGCCTTACGGTAGCGCGCTGATCCTGCTGATTTCCTACGGTTACATCAAGATGATGGGCGGTACCGGTCTGCGCGAAGCCACCCGCATGGCGATACTGAATGCGAACTACATCAAGGAATCGCTGAAAGACCATTATCCGACGCTGTACAGCGGCAAGAATGGTCGTTGCGCACACGAAATGATACTTGATTGCCGCGACTGGAAACGTGATGGCGTAGAAGTAGCCGACATCGCCAAACGTCTGATGGACTTCGGCTTTCATGCGCCGACCACCTCCTTCCCGGTAGTGGACACACTGATGGTGGAACCGACCGAGAGCGAGGCCAAATCCGAACTGGATCGTTTCTGCGCAGCGATGATTGCCATCCGCAAGGAAATCGAAGAAGTCATTTCCGGCAAGGTGGACAAGAAGGACAACATCCTCAAGCATGCACCGCATACCGCCAAGTCGGTTTGCGCCAACGAGTGGGCACGTCCATACACTCGCGAACAGGCCGCCTACCCGCTGCCCTGGGTGCGTGAAAACAAGTTCTGGCCTGCCGTAGCGCGCGTGGACAATGTCTACGGCGACAAAAATCTGGTCTGCTCCTGCCCGCCTATAGAGTCGTATTTGTAATCAAGCTACAAACTTTAAAGCCGGATGCAAAGCAATTTGCATCCGGCTTTTTTGTTTTGAAGATATTGTACGTTTTAGCTTTCAGCCCAAAAAAAGCATTTGTCCACGAAAATCACGAAATACACGAACAAATTCAAAAGCATGTTGCAATTACATTCCACGCTTACTGGCTGATTTGCAAATTTCGTGTAACCCTCTGTTTCCTTTCGTGCCTTTCGTGTTTTTCGTGGACAAAATGCAGTTTTAAGGCTCAGACGCTAACAACTACGCCCTGATTGAATCTCACGTCCAAATTAGCCTACCGACCAGTTCACCAGCCCGCTGTACGCAGTCGCCAGTACGATCAAGCCGAAGGCGATGCGATACCAGGCGAAGATGGTAAAGTCATGATTGCTGATGTAACGCAGCAGACCGCGTACCGCGATGAAGGCGCTGATGAAGGAGGCGATGGAGCCAACCAGAAAGAGGCCTAAATCATCGGCATGAAACTGATCACGGTATTTTATGACCTCATAAAAGGTCGCAGCGGTCAGAGTCGGGATGGCGAGAAAGAATGAAAATTCGGTCGCGGCCTTGCGCGACAGTCCAAAGAATAGCCCGCCAATAATAGTGGAACCCGAACGTGAGGTACCGGGAATTAGCGCCAGCGCCTGAGCAAAACCCATTTTCAGCGCGTCTTTCCAGTGCATGTCGTCCACACTTTCGATGGTTACGGTATGGGTGCGTTTCTCGGCCCACAGAATCACGAAACCACCGATGATGAAGGCGAGCGCAACCGGGACTGGCGAAAACAGATGCGCCTTGATCACCTTGCCGAAGGTCAGTCCGAGTATTGCCAACGGCAGAAAGGCGATAAACAGATTCGTCACGAAGCGTTGTGCCGCTTCCTGTTTTTGCATCAATCCGGTTGTGACCGAAGCCAGCTTGGCGCGGTATTCCCAGCACACCGCCAGTATCGCGGCAAACTGAATGACGATTTCAAATACCTTGCCGCGTTCGTCATTGAAATCGAGCAAGTCTCCCGCCAGTATCAAGTGGCCGGTTGAAGAGATGGGTAAAAATTCGGTAAGGCCCTCGACAACGCCGAGGATGACTGCCTTGAGTAACAGGATAATGTCCATAGGTTATTCTTTTGTAAGGTGTAGTTACTTATTTCGTTGCGAATGGAGATCGGCGATACGCTGATTTACCGACCTGCGTTGCGCTTCATCCATCAGCACCCAATCGGTAATTTCTTCAAAGGTACGCAGACAATTACGACAAACGTCATCGCCCAATACGGTGGTGCAATGACCTATACAAGGACTGTCAGGCGATATTTCGCGAGGCTCAGGAATATTTTTCATCGCGGCAGACTGAGTAACGGTAAAGAAATTTGGGCTGCGATGCCACATGCACCGCAGCCAACACGGCATAACATCATACCTTGTGATATACCTCGGCACCCTGCTTGACGAACTCGATGGATTTAATTTCCATGCCCTTTTCCAGTGCCTCCTGTTCGGATAAACCTTCCCTGGCGGCGAACTCGCGTACGTCCTGCGAGATTTTCATCGAGCAAAAATGCGGGCCACACATCGAGCAGAAATGCGCGACCTTGGCAGATTCCTTAGGTAGCGTCTCATCGTGAAATTCACGGGCACGATCCGGGTCCAGACCCAGATTGAATTGATCGTCCCAGCGGAATTCGAAACGCGCCTTGGATAAAGCGTTATCGCGTATTTGCGCACCCGGATGTCCCTTGGCCAGATCAGCCGCATGCGCAGCAATCTTGTAGGTGATGATGCCTTCCTTGACGTCCGCCTTGTTGGGCAGCCCCAGATGCTCCTTGGGTGTCACGTAACACAGCATCGCCGTACCGAACCAGCCTATCATCGCCGCGCCTATCGCACTGGTGATGTGGTCATAGCCGGGGGCGATGTCCATGGTCAGTGGGCCGAGCGTATAGAACGGCGCATCGTTGCACCACTTGGCCTGCAAGTCCATGTTTTCCTTGATCATGTGCATAGGCACATGGCCGGGCCCTTCGATCATCACTTGCACATCGTGTTTCCATGCGATTTGCGTCAGCTCACCCAGCGTCTTCAGTTCGCCGAGTTGAGCTTCGTCGTTGGCATCGTAGATCGAACCGGGACGCAGGCCATCGCCCAGCGAGAAGGTTACGTCGTAGGCCTTCATGATTTCGCAGATTTCCTCGAAATGCGTATAGAGGAAATTTTCCTTGTGATGCGCCAGACACCATTTCGCCATGATCGAGCCACCGCGTGAAACAATGCCGGTCATACGATTAGCCGTCATTGGCACATAGCGCAGCAATACGCCGGCATGGATGGTGAAATAGTCCACGCCCTGCTCGGCTTGTTCGATCAATGTGTCGCGGAAAATTTCCCAGGTCAGGTCTTCAGCCTTGCCGTTGACCTTTTCCAGCGCCTGATAGATAGGCACGGTGCCGATCGGCACGGGTGAGTTGCGCATAATCCATTCGCGGGTTTCATGGATGTGCTTGCCGGTAGACAAATCCATCACGGTGTCACCACCCCAGCGGATCGCCCAGGTCATTTTCTCTACTTCTTCTTGAATGCTGGAACCCAATGCGGAGTTTCCGATATTGGCATTGATCTTGACCAGAAACTTGCGTCCGATAATCATCGGCTCAGCTTCAGGGTGGTTGATATTGGCGGTAATCACCGCGCGACCGGCGGCAACTTCATCGCGTACGAATTCTGGAGTGATCTTTTTCGGCATGGCGTGACCGAAGTTCTCGCCCGGATGCTGCTTAAGCATCATCCCGGACAGTCCGTCGTGGTGTAGGTTTTGGCCGTCACCTTCGCGCAACTGTTGCTCCTTGATGCTGAGTAACACATTTTCCCTGATCGCAATGTATTCCATTTCCGGTGTGACGATGCCCTGACGCGCATAGTGCATCTGGGTTACATTCTTACCGGGTTTGGCACGGCGAGGCGTGCGTGTCAGATTGAAACGCATCTCCGCCAACTCAGGATCGTCCAGACGCTGCTGACCGTAATCGGATGACAGGCCACTCAGAGTTTCGGTATCGTCACGTTCGACTATCCATGCCTCACGCAAAGGAGCCAGCCCGGAGCGAATGTCAATTTTTACAGCGGGATCGGTATACGGGCCCGAACAGTCGTAAACATAAATTGGAGGATTTTTTTCAGCGCCCATGCCTTCAGGCGTATCGGACTGGGAAATTTCACGCATAGGCACGCGTATATCGGGACGACTACCCTGCACATAGATTTTGCGTGAATTGGGCAGTGCCTTGATGGCCGCTGCATCAACGTGTGCATCTTCAGCAAGAAATTTGGTATTGGCGTTCATTGTGATGCTCCTATAAAAAACAAGAAGCATCACCAGATGCTTCCCTACGACGGCATTACCCGTACAGGTTCAAAGGGTGTGTCTCACTTTGCAGCATCGGCATGCGCAAAGACCCCCAGCGAGTTGCGCAAGGTACTGGAAAAGCTCGAAAAAAGCAAACGGCTTACCAAAATCGGCAGTAGATATGAAAGTACGCTTATATTTTCTGGCAAAGATATTTAAATATGCCTATGAACCGTAAATTGACATGGAATTCACCGTTATGTTGAGCATGGGCGGGTGTGTTGCTATACTCCTGAAAAATAATATCTAAACACCACCGGGATGGAGATCAAAATGCAGGATATGGAAAAAGCGCGCTTCAACATGATTGAACAGCAAATTCGCCCATGTGAAGTATTGGAGGGGCGGATTCTTGATCTGCTTCATCACGTGAAACGTGAACATTTCGTGCCGGAAGGCAAGAAGGCGATGGCCTTTATGGATATGGAAATCCCGCTCGGTTACGGTGTTTCCATGTGGCAACCCAAACTTGAAGCCCGTGCACTACAGGAATTGCATGTTACCCGTAGCGACAAAGTGCTGGAAGTGGGTACAGGCAGTGGCTATCTGACCGCGTTACTGTCCGCGCTGGCAAAACACGTTACTTCGGTTGAAATCGAACCGGCACTAAGCGCAATGGCCGCACAACACCTGAAAGCGTTTAACCGTGACAACATTACACTTGAAATCGGCGATGCGTCTCAGGGTTGGGGGGAAGGTTACGATGTAATCGTGTTGACGGCATCGACCCCGGTATTACCGCAAGCCTTTTTGAATAGCCTGAATATCGGTGGTCGTTTATTTGCCATTGTTGGTGACGCACCTTTAATGGAAGCAAAACTAATCAAACGCGTAGCGTCGGATACCTACGAAACCGTCAACATCATGGAAACCAGTGTCGCGCCACTGCAAAATGCGCAACAACCGGAACGCTTTGTATTTTAAATACCACAATGGCTGAATAAGCGTTTGGCCAATTAACAATTAGAATCCATTTGCCTTGGGTCACAATAAAGGCAAATGGATTTTGGCTTTCAAATGGAAGCAAATCGATTATCCAGTATTTCGCCAGCCAAATTCTAGATTGTGCAATTGGGAAGCAGGTAGTAATGTTAGAAAATTCTAATGGAGCATTCGCAAACCGATGAAAACCAAATTACTGACTTATTTACTGACGACCACTTTTTTTGCCTGTCTGGGCGCTGGCTATAATGCACAGGCGGATGATCTGCTTGATATTTTTCACAGCGCACAACGCAACGACCCGGTATTCGCCTCCGCTCGCGCCGCTCAGCAGGCAGGACAGGAGAAGCTGCCTCAAGGGCGTTCTCTGTTGATGCCCAATGTCAGCCTGAATGCCAACACCACGTTTAACGACCAAACGACACAGTACAGGAGTGCGTTTCCGATACCCGGTGCGGCGGGCACTCATCGATTCAATAGCCATGGTTACGGCGTAACATTGGTACAACCGCTGTTCCGTCAACAAAACTGGATGGCCTATACCGAAGCCGAATTGCAAGTCGCACAAACCGATGCGCAATTCCGAATTGCCGAACAGGATTTGGTACTACGCGTAGCACAAGCTTACTTTGATGTGTTGATTGCACAGGACAGCGTACAGCTAGCCGAAGCACAAAAAGTTGCCATTGCCGAACAACTCGCGCAGGCAAAACGTAACTTTGAAGTCGGCAGTGCGACCATCACCGACACTCATGAAGCCCAAGCGCGCCACGATCTGGTTAACGCGCAGAAAATCGCGGCGCTAAACAATCTGGAAATCAAACAGCGGGCGTTACAACAATTGATCAATACCCAGCCCCAACAATTAAACGCGTTAGGCAAGGAATTCAAGTTAAATACTCCGCAACCAGCCGATATGGAAGACTGGGTAAACAAGGCAGAATTAAATAACCCGCAACTTGCCATCGCCCAGGCCAGTGCACAATTAGCCGAGAAGGAAGTGAGTCGCAATCTCGGAGGCCACCTTCCCACAGTAGACTTCGTTGCAAATTATTCCAAAAGCTATGCCAACGGCAGCAGTTTCGGCGTAGGTAGCGACAACACCAACAAAAGCGTCGGCGTGCAACTCAATATGCCGCTGTTTCAAGGGGGAGCCGTTAGCTCCAAGACACGCGAAGCGGAAGCCAATAACGAGCGCGCAAAACAGGAACTGGAAAATGCTCATCGCAACGTCGCCCTGCAAACCCGCCAGGCTTATCTCGGTGTAGTTAACGGCATTGCCCAGGTCAAGGCCTTGCAACAGGCATTGACCTCCAGCGAGAGCGTACTCGAAGCCAGTAAACTCGGCCAGGAAGTCGGCGTTCGCACTAACCTCGATGTATTGAACGCACAACAACAACTCTACTCGACCCGCCGTGACCTGTATCAGGCCGAGTACAACTACCTTATCAGCCAGTTACGCTTGAAAGCCGCCGTCGGTGAGCTTGGAGAAACAGAACTGTCCAATATCAATCAGGCACTGCAATAAGAACGTCTTCGGCTTGCTTGACAGTTTTAATGCCGAATGGTCAAATGTGCGTTCATAGACTGAACGCACCCCATGAACGACGATACCACCAGCTACGGTTTACTTAAAACCCTCGAAGATAACCCTAGTCTTTCCCAAAGAGATTTGGCGAAACAACTGGGAGTTAGTCTAGGAAAGGTGAATTTCTGTTTGAATGCGCTGGTCGCAAAGGGCTTCCTAAAGGTCAATAATTTCCGCAATAGCGATAATAAAATGGCGTACGCCTATTTACTTACACCTCATGGGGTTGAGCAGAAGGCGCGGATGACGGTTGAATTTTTGCAGATAAAGATTCGGGAATATGAAAAATTAAGTGCTGAAATTGCCGAACTAAAACGCGAAGCCGAAGAAATTAAGATTGTTAAATCATAATTAAGAAAGAGTAATTAATGAGCCAAACAAGAAAAGTTGCACTAATTACCGGCATTACCGGACAGGACGGCGCGTATCTGGCCGAGTTGTTATTAAGCAAAGGATATGAGGTGCATGGAATCAAGCGCCGCTCCTCGCTATTTAATACCGACCGTATCGATCATTTGTATCAG
>JBBRAJ010000025.1:0-44572 GCA_038206935.1 Burkholderiales bacterium | reverse complement strand
CGCGATCGAATCGGTGAACATGAGTCTGAGGAAAATAACCAAAAACCGAGGATCGTTCCCCAGCGATGAGGCGCTACTGAAACTGTTTTACCTGGCCATCAACAACATCAGCAAAAAATGGACGATGCCGATTCGGGATTGAAAAGCTGCCCTGAACCGGTTTACTATCCTGTTTGAGGATCGGATGCCGCAGCAGTAAACAAAACCCGTTTACACAAAATTCTGCACACCCTCAGATACGCGGTTAATCTTTGTAGCAGCGTCGGCGGCGCAGAAGGCGGCAGATTTTGTGTTGAATTCAGTCGCAATAGACGCGGCCTGAGTGAGTGAAAAGTTGGTGAATTTTATCTGACAATATTATGTCAGTAATTACATTTTATCTGACAATATTATGTCAGTAATTACATTTTAAATGTACAATATTCATTAACGAATATATTAAAGGATGTTTAATGAGAGCAAGTGATGTAGTGCCTATCAGTGAGGCTCGTGCACGATTGACGGAGCTTGCGGATGATGTGGTCGGTGGTGGCATGGAAAAAATACTGACCAAGAATGGGGCAAGTTTCGTGGCCATTGTTGATGCTCGAAAACTGGACTACTACCATGCGATTGAAGAAGAGCATGCTAATTTAGTGTTGCTGGACGAAGCTGAAGTGGGATTGCGGCAAATTCTGGCCGGGCAACGTGTATCTGCTCATGATTTGATGTTGGCATTGGCAGAATAATGACGCTGCCGGTTAATGCTCGGGTTGAAGCTGCTCCTAATTTTCTCAATAATCTGGAGATGGCTCACCAGTTTTTTATTGTGCAAGATGCCGACTCTGCCGCAGAACGCTTGCGTAAGCTGAAGGCTGAGCTGCGTGAGATGATCACTGTTCTGAGTTGGTCACCCGCAGGTGGTAAACCGGCTCGTATTCTTGCTGGACGTTCCGTGCAAGCTCGGTTGAGAGTGGAGGCTGTTCAGCAACTTGCGCAGCAAGCGGGATTGCCGTATTTACGTGAGTATGTTGTGGACCGTCATATCGTATTGTATGCACATTCAGAGGTTGAGGTCGTTCTTCTGGCAATAAAACACCAACGACAACTTACCTACTCTGCTGAGTAATATTGAACCGGCCTTTCTATGCTCCCACAGTAGGCTGTCAGCGCGTCTGGAACATTCGAGCTATATCGGCATGGCTTGATGCGCTGCGACAGGATAAACGTCTGATCTTTGTTGCCGCATCGGCGGCGTAGAAGACGGCGGATTTTGTGTTGGGTTCAGTGGCAGTAGTTGATCTAAATGGGCTAATTAACTGATGACGAGAGTAACTCTCCTGTAAACACTAGGCAACATAATCAATTAGTATCATTAAGAGTCAACTGAACTCAATCAAAAGTGTCGCAAAAAGTGTCGCAAAAAGTGTCGCAATTAATTTAAAAGCAAAATGGGTTACAGATTTTCGATCTGTAACCCATTGATTTTATTGGTCGGGGCGAGAGGATTTGAACCTCCGACCACATGCACCCCATGCATGTACGCTACCAGGCTGCGCTACGCCCCGAAGCCGTAGATTATAACAGAGCCGACCGATGAAGGAAGCACTTTTGTCGTTACTTATGCATCAAGCAAGGCAATGATGTCACGTATTTCACGTTTGAGTGCAACCACATCAAGCCCGGTCACCATGGGTGGGTTAGGTACAAGTTCAATATTGCGCCCAGCCTGATCAACGCGCCCTTCCCCATCTGCTGAGTCTTCATTCCTCCATTCCCCCATTCCGAGTTCCACTTTCTCCTCGAACATATCTTCCACAACGGGAATCGCAGTTTGCGTCTGAGCACCCTGACTACGAGCATTTTCAAGCCTGTTCCGCGCCCCACTGATGGTAAAACCCTGCTCATACAGCAATTCACGTATACGCCGTATCAACACCACTTCATGATGCTGATAGTAACGCCGATTACCGCTGCGCTTAACCGGGTTAAGCTGAGTAAACTCCTGCTCCCAGTAACGCAATACATGCGCCTTGACCCCACAAAGCTCACTCACCTCACCGATAGTAAAGTAGCGTTTTGCGGGGATAGGAGGCAGTTCCGAGTTAGGCTTGTGGTATTCCATGATAGGACTTTTCTACTAAAGTCTTTAATTTCTGGCTGGGATGGAAAGTTACAACCCGTCGTGCCGAAATGGGAATTTCCTTTCCTGTCTTGGGATTTCGGCCAGGGCGTTGAGGCTTATCACGCAGCTGAAAGTTACCAAATCCGGATAACTTAACACTTTCCCCCTCTTCCAATTGTAAACGAATTTCCTCAAAAAACGCTTCAACCATATCTTTTGCTTCACGCTTGTTTAGGCCTACTTTTGTAAACAACAAGTCTGCCAGTTCTGCTTTTGTTAATGTCGTCATTATCTTCCTTTACATGCGCAATTGCGCATCATGCTTATTCAACACATCTACCAACAAGGCGATGCTGGGTTCAATTTCGCCATCGATGAGTGTCTTTTTAGTATCTTGTAACAACACGCGGAATGCAAGGCTTTTTTTGCCATGCTCCACCCCTTTCCCTCGATAAACATCAAATAAAACAACTTCCTGCACAAATGGCGCATTTGCCTGCAACATGGCATCCAACAAAGTCTTAACTTCAACTGAATCGTTGACCAATACCGCCAGATCACGGCGAACTGGAAGAAATCTGGATATTTCACTCATTCTGGGGACAGGCACTTGAATTAATGCATCCAATTCAATCTCGAACCAGATTGCAGCTTGAGGCATATCGTATTGTTGCTGCCAATGCGGATGCAACTCGCCTATCCAGCCAACAAACTGCTCACCGCAGTAAATTTGCGCAGCGCGCCCCGGATGCAGAGCTGGATGCACGGCAGCAACCATATGCATGTCTTGTGACGAAAACAAGACTTCGACATCCGCCTTAACATCGTAAAAATCTACCGCCCTAGCTGTCGCCCCCCATTGCTCAGACACAATGGAACCATAGGAAATACCTGACAAACGCTGGGTTTGAACATATTTATCGTCAGTTTTAGCAAAGCAGGCACCTACTTCAAATAGCCGCACCCGTGACTGTTTGCGATTCAAATTGAAACGCAGCGCTCCAACCAATCCCCCCAGCAAACTGCTACGCATTACGGCCATATTGCTGGCAATAGGATTTTGCAACACAACTGGATTGTCGTTACCACACAATTCGCGCTCAACCTGCTCTTCGACAAAGGCGTAACTGACAATTTCCTGATAATCACGCACGACCAGCGTTTGCTGAATACGCTCAATTGATCGTTGCGATTCACTTTGGGGCAACATCGTCAAGTCAGCATGTGGCGCCAAAGCCGGAATGTTGTCATAACCATGCAAACGCGCAATCTCTTCAATCAGATCCGACTCAATAGACAGATCGAAGCGAAAACTGGGAGGAAGAACCCTGAACACATCACCTTCCGTCTCAAATTCAAATTGAAGATTTTTAAAAATAGCCGATATTTGTTCATTAGTCAGTGGGATACCCAATACTCGCTCTACACGAGAACGACGCAGACTGATCGCAGCGCGAACGGGCATTTCACCACGAATCTCGGTAATTTCTCCGGCATTACCGCCGCAAATTTCAAGCATTAACTGTGTAGCACGTTCCAAAGCCTGACGCGTACCTGCAAAATCCACTCCACGCTCAAAACGGAATGAAGAATCCGTTGCCAGACCAAAGCGACGCGCCTTACCCGCCATTGCATCAGGCTGGAAGAAAGCACACTCCAGAAATACATCCTGCGTGACTATTTCAACGCCACTACCCTGTCCGCCCATGATGCCAGCCAGAGCCAATGAACGTTCATCATCTGCGATTACCAGCACATCCTCATCCAATATCACCGCTTGATCGTTAAGCAACGTCAAAGCTTCCTCATTGCGGGCGCGACGTACCGTAATACCACCGGCAAGTTTGGCCGCATCAAAGGCATGCATGGGCTGACCTAACTCCATCATTACGTAGTTGGTGATATCAACCACAGCATTGATGGTGCGCAACCCGCTACGCTCCAGACGGCGACGCATCCAGGCCGGCGTAGTCGCAGCGGCATTTACACCGCGCACCAGACGTCCACAATACAAGGGGCATGCTTCAGCATCCATCACCCGAACCTCTAACTGCTCATCCAGAGTAACCGCCTGAGCCGCTATAGACAACGGTCGATATTCACAACCAGTCAGCGCAGCCACTTCACGGGCGATACCCAGCATTCCCGAACAGTCGCTACGATTGGGCGTAAGCTTCAAGGTAATCGAACTATCGTCTAAATCCAGATAGTCACGCAACAGTTGCCCAACAGGAGCATCGTCAGGCAACAGCATCAGGCCATTACTCTCTTCCTCCAGGCCCAGTTCTTTGCCGGCACACAACATGCCAAACGACTCAATGCCACGCACCTTGGCCTTTTTAATTTTAAAATCACCAGGCAGCACCGCACCAATACGTGCACAGGGCACTTTCAAACCCACGGCCACATTCGATGCACCACAGACAATAGTCAGCGGCATCGCCTCTCCCACATCTACCTGACAGACATTTAGCCTGTCCGCATCAGGATGCTTGACCACTTCCAATACTTGTGCAACAAATACCTCGTTAAATGAGGGCGCAACCTGCTCCTGCGCTTCAACCTCAAGGCCTGCCATCGTCAACAAATGAGCCAACTCATCGCTAGACAGATCAGGATTTACCCAGGCTCTTAACCAATTTTCAGAAAATTTCATGACGTAATTCTTAATTAAATTGCTTGAGGAAACGCAAATCGCTCTCATAGAACTGACGCAAATCATTCACGCCATAACGCAACATCGCGAGCCGTTCAACACCCAGACCGAATGCAAAACCGAGGTATTTTTCACTATCGATATTTACATGTTTCAACACATTGGGATGAACCATGCCACAACCACCAATCTCCAGCCAACCGCCATTCCAACTCATATCCATTTCCGCCGATGGCTCGGTAAAAGGAAAGAACGACGGACGAAAACGCACTTGCAAGTCGTCGCGTTCAAAAAAACGCTGCAAAAAGTCCTGCACGACACCTTTCAGATTCGCAAAACTAATTTGCTCATCAACCCACAAGCCCTCCACCTGATGAAACATCGGGGAGTGCGTAGCGTCGGAATCAACTCGATAAACTCTGCCCGGCGAAATAATTTTCAATGGCGGCTGATGAGTTTCCATATACCTGACCTGTACGGGCGAAGTATGAGTACGCAACACATGTTGCGGATCAATATAAAACGTATCGTGCATCGCGCGAGCCGGATGATTATCCGGAATATTCAGCGCGGTAAAATTATAAAAATCGCTTTCAATTTCCGGGCCGGATGAGATCGCAAAACCCAGCGAATGAAACAATTGTTCGACGCGTGCCAATGTACGCGTAACCGGATGCAAGCCGCCTGTGCCCATACCGCGCCCAGGCAAGGTTACGTCCAGCGATTCTGCGGCCAGCTTGGCCGCCAATCTGCTTTGCTTGATAGCCTCACGACGCTGCTGCAAGGCCCGTTCAATACCCTGCTTGACTTGATTGATACGCGCGCCAGCCGCAGGACGCTCCTCGGCGGACAACTTGCCCAAACTTTTGAGCATAGCTGTCAAAGGACTTTCCTTACCCAGATACCGCGCCTTGACCTGCTCCAGCTCAGCCTCGTCGCTAATTAAAGCGAACTGCTGAAGTGCCTGATCAAGAATATGTTGAAGTTCTTCCATAAACACACCACCACCCCTGAAGGGGAACATCTAATTAAAAAAGGAGGCTGAACGCCTCCTTTTAATGCAAAACCCGCGTAGCGAACATTTATCTTCCGCTTGCGCTGAAAGGAGAACTGTTGTCTATGCGGGTTTCACGTCTTCTGCGTAGCCTTATTTAAGCACTGAGACCGGCTTTGGCCTGCTCTACAAACTGCGCAAAAGCGACTTTGTCGAAAATGGCAATATCAGACAACACCTTGCGATCAATCTGAATATCAGCCTTTTTCAAACCATTCATGAATACGCTGTAAGGCATACCGAATTCACGTGCTGCTGCATTGATACGCGCGATCCACAATGTGCGGAACTGGCGCTTCTTCTGACGACGATCACGGTATGCATATTGACCCGCTTTCATTACCGCCTGCTTGGCAACACGGTAAACGTTCTTGCGGCGACCACGATAACCTTTGGCTTTGGCTAACAGTTTCTTATGCGTTGCACGCGCTACGACTCCACGTTTTACTCTTGGCATGGTCTACTCCTTATGCGTAAGGCATCATGGCGCGAACCGATGCTGTATTGGTTGCATGAACTTCTGCTGTACCACGCAGTTGACGCTTAGTCTTGGTCGTTTTCGAGGTCAGAATATGACGCTTGAACGCTTGCGAACGCTTGATACTACCACCGGCACGAACCTTGAAACGCTTGGCTGCACCGCTTTTTGTTTTCATCTTAGGCATTGCTACTCCTTAAGTTATGACGGGAGGTGTTTCCCGAATGGAAAATCTTGTTAACCCATACGTCACTTATTTTCGGGGATCTATTTACTACTTCCTGTTGATCAGCCCCTGCTATCAACAAAATCTCAAAAATATCAAGCTTACAACTGGCTATTTCTTGGCTACCTTGGGAGATAGCACCATCACCATCTGACGGCCTTCCATCTTGGGAAACTGCTCGACAATGGCAAACTCTTCCAAGTCAGCCCTGACACGCTCAATCAGGCGCATACCGATTTCCTGATGAGCCATTTCGCGCCCACGGAAACGCAAGGTAATTTTCGTCTTATCACCATCATTCAGGAATTTGATCAGATTACGCAGTTTAATATTGTAATCACCCTCGTCCGTACCGGGACGAAACTTGATTTCCTTGATATGAACCTGCTTTTGTTTAAGTTTGGCTTCGTGCTGCTTCTTGCTTTCGGCATATTTAAACTTGCCGTAATCCATGATGCGGCATACTGGCGGTTCGGCCATAGGGGAAATCTCCACTAAGTCCAACTCCGCCTCACCTGCCAAACGCAATGCTTCCGCGATGGCCACAATCCCGAGGGGTTCCTTATCTACACCAATGAGTCGCACCTGAGGTGCCGTAATCAACTCATTGAGTCTTTGTAATTTATTCTGTGCTATTGGAATGTCTCCGTATTGGCAAAATTAAACCGTGCTGCCCGATTTGATCTCTGACATAAAACGCGTAATTAATGCTTCTGGCGTCATTTGTCCAAGGTCTTCACCACTACGGGTACGCACGGCTATCAATCTTCCAGCCACTTCCTTATCACCGACAATTAGCTGATAAGGCAATCTCTGCAAGCTATGTTCGCGGATTTTATAGGTAATCTTCTCATTGCGCAAATCCAATTGCACACGCAGGCCCGCATCACGCAATAACTGACCGATTTCAGTCGCATATTCAGCCTGTGCCTGCGAAATATTTATCAATACTGCCTGTACCGGCGACAGCCATAATGGGAATGCACCCGCATGATGTTCAATCAAAATGCCGATGAATCGCTCCATAGAACCCAATATAGCGCGATGCAACATGACTGGCGGCTTGCGGGCATTATCTTCATCGACAAATTCCGCACCCAAACGCGTAGGCAGATTAAAGTCCAGTTGTATCGTGCCACATTGCCACAAGCGATCCAGACTATCCTTCAACGTAAACTCGACCTTGGGGCCATAAAATGCGCCTTCACCCGGTTGAATTTCATACTCCAGCCCGTTTTGCCGCAACGCCGCCGCCAGTCCCGCTTCTGCCTTATCCCAGGTCTCATCGGTGCCAACACGCTTATCCGGGCGCGTAGACAGCTTAACGATCACCTCATTGAAGCCAAAATCGTTATAAATCTGATTCAACATCACGATAAAGCGCGACACCTCGGACTGCACTTGCTCCTCAGTACAAAAAATATGCGCATCGTCCTGAGTAAAACCACGCACCCTCATCAAGCCATGCAGCGAACCCGAAGATTCATTGCGATGACAGGAGCCGAACTCAGCCAGACGCAACGGCAAATCGCGGTAACTATGCAAACCGTGATTGAAAATATGCACATGACCGGGGCAATTCATCGGCTTTACCGCATATTCGCGATTTTCCGACGAGGTAGTAAACATATGCTCTTTATAGTTTTCCCAATGCCCTGACTTTTCCCAAAGCACCTTATCCATGATGGTCGGCGTACGCACTTCCTGATAATCATGCTCAATGAATTTGCGGCGCATGTATTGCTCGACTTCCTGCCACAACGTCCAGCCCTTCGGGTGCCAGAACACCATACCGGGCATTGAATCCTGCATATGAAACAAATCCAGTTGTTTCGCCAATTTACGATGATCGCGCTTTTCAGCCTCTTCAAGACGATGCAAATAAGCATCCAACTCTTCTTTTTTTGCCCAGGCCGTACCATAGATACGCTGCAACATTTCATTCTTTGAGTCGCCGCGCCAATATGCACCGGCCAACTTCATCAACTTAAATACCTTGAGCTTGCCTGTAGAAGGCACATGCGGACCACGACATAAATCAGTAAAATCACCTTCGGTATACAACGACACATCCTGATCTGCCGGAATAGATTCGATGATTTCAGCCTTGTACTGCTCGTTAATGCTCTTGAAATAGGCAATCGCCTCATCGCGCGGCAAAACACGACGCTCTACGGACATATCCCGCTTAACAAGCTCTGCCATGCGTTTTTCGATAGCTTGCAGATCATCGGGCGTAAACGGACGATGATAGGAGAAATCATAAAAGAAACCGTTCTCAATCACCGGTCCTATCGTTACCTGCGCATCCGGGAATAATTCCTTGACCGCATGTGCCAGCAAATGTGCGGTAGAGTGACGAATTATCTCTACGCCTTCGGTATCCTTACCCGTGATAATTGCCAGCGCGGCATCCTGAGCAATCAGATAAGAGGCGTCCACCACTTTCCCATCAACCTTGCCCGCAAGTGTTGCACGTGCCAGCCCGGCACCAATACTGAGTGCAACATCGGCAACCGTAACAGGCTGCTCAAAGCTGCGCTGCGAACCATCCGGCAAAGTAATAATTGGCATGTTTTTCTTCCATTAAACGATAATTTGTGACGAATCCACACTTCCAGAGCATGAAAAATAGCCGCGAATTGTCCCACAGTCCCTCGGTTTACGGCAAGAAATAAGCGGCGCGAAACAATATTAATGAATCAAAACAGCCATGACACTTCTTGCAAACCTCACTTAATCATGTTCTGCGAACCAATCACCCGCCATGAAAAAGTAACTACTCTCATCTCCCTCAAATCCCCAACCATAAAGCACCGACCAAACTTCGGGGCCATATTGATATGGCTTTAAAGGTCGTATCCATCGACCTTTATTCTGACTACGCCTATCTTCATACAGACACTGGTATTTTTGACAAAATGCAATAATCGCATTTTCTGTCACGCCCAACTCTTCCGCGAAAATCCCCTCCCATGTCATTTCCTCTGCATCCTGATGCCGCAACTGCATCGGCACATTCGCTGCACGATTACCACTGTTCAGCTCCGCCTCATCAATGACACCCATTTCCACCCACCCTCTACTTAAATAAAATGATGGAATACCCTTCCGAGTATCATAAAAACAGGCTGAACTGTTGGTTCGATTAAATTCAATCACATGGCTATGTTTAAATTGCATGACACAGGCGTGCACATTTTCTTCTGCGAGTCCGACTATCAACCCTTTAGCATTTCGGCGAAAATTGGCTAATGCCACACTCCCGGAGACAAAGACCTCCTTCCCCAATGCAAAATACAAACCCGTCATATCGGCACTGTAAACATCCCAAAACTCCCAACGCCGTGGATATATTCTTCCATCACCGGACAATACCGAAAAGAATTCATCCAGCAAGTAACGCATATGCCAATGAGCCACCATTTTTCTGGCCGATGCGCTACATAACCATTGATGCGCATCGGCGGGCAACCAGGGATTACCCCAATATTCAATCGCAAAATTTTTGAGGGTTTCATCCGGCGAGCAAACAAGGCATAGGGCATAACGATCCAGTAGAATCTTCAGGCCGGCAAACGCGTAAAGTGAATATTCATTCAATAAATGTAAAATGGTGTGTAAACACTCCTTAAAAGCCGCATCATCCAGACGTGAGGCCGCCATTATCGGACTTAACACCATTTGCCGCACCAACCATGAGTCAGCGCCAATCTCAAGACGCTCACGAATATCGCCGAATACCGACCAATCACCTGCCAGCACCAATCCTTCATATGGCTGGCAAGGATTCTCACCCAGCAGATTGGCGTGCTGAAGCAATGTGGTATGCCATACCGGCACATAACCACCGAGCGGGAGTGTGCCTAGATGATTTTTCAGGAAAGTTCTCAGTTGCATCCAGCCACGACGCCCGGTCGAACTTGCATCGTCCGGATCATAGGCAAAATAACTGATCAGCAAACCTCGATAAAACTTGCGGAAAGTTACGCTATGCACTTGATGGGCTTCCACGCCGGCAAGCAACTTCTCGAAAAGTTCGACATTTTCGACTAATGCACGACCTTCAAAATTCTTTGCGCACCCGTAGCAAATCATCCGTATCTGCGACACATTCTCCAGGCGTTTACTCTGCCGAAAACTTTCAATCGCATTTTCCACCGCATCGCGAGTCATCAACTCCCGCTGGACATCACCATTAATCCATTTTTCAAGCTCTGCCTGCTCATCTCGCAACGGCAACGTATCGCTAGGCTGCATTCTGGAAACAGCCATCCGGTTGACGTTGTGTAACTTATTCTTCAAACGCTCCAGTGCATTCATTAAATTAAATCCGGCAACTGCCAAAATTACCGCGCGGAATTTCGTTTAATGCAGGATGAAGTTCATCCAGTCCATAAAACTCCAGCCGCAATTCAATACGGCGACTCTCCTCCAGTGATTTTTTAGCTGAGTTGAATGAATAACCGCCGACCAGAAACAGGTCGCGCACCTGCTCCCGCTCCTTCGCGGTCAGCGTATGGGTTTGTGTTGCCGTCGGTGCCAGCAGCACACACAACACACGCTGGCTGCGTTGCAAACTCAGGTTGAGATTCAACAGATAATCGCCTCGCTGATCGGCAAAACCTTCTGCCACAATACGTTTGATCCACCGACCACCCAATTCCTGCTGTGCGACCAGCAAAATTTCAGAGACAAATTTACTCAAATATTCTGCCTGCTCAACCGACAATTGCGAACTCCCGGACTCGAAACGAGCGCGATCACCAAAATCAATCACACTACGATCCTTGTCGATGGAAATACCCGGATACTGCTTGGTCGCCTCGGCGATTTTGGCCAACACCTGATCAATTTCCTGCTCACGCCGGGCCTTGTTTCTGTCACCTTCCGTAACATTACTGGTCACAGCCAGCAACGCCACACTCATGACCAGCAAAAACATCACCATCAACGCCGTCATCAAGTCGGCAAACGAAATCCAGAAAGGCTTCTCACCTTCATCCTTGCGGCGACCACCATAGGCCAGAAATTTCCCCATCATGTCGGCATCACCTAAACATGATGATTTGCTGCATTAAGAGTGGTTTCCAACTCCTGAATGCCCTCGCGCAATAACGTGACCGAATCAGACAATGCCAGATGAAATTCACGATTTGCCTCGCCTACCGTTTGGCTCATCCCCGCACTAAATGATTCGTGCGCCTCACCCAGAACGTCGGATATGCCCGCCAAATATCCGTCTACTTCTTTTTGCGCTGCGACCAGTTTGTCTGTCGCGGCTTCTATCCTGAGTATGACCTCATCAGACATGGATGCTTCGCGATGCGCCTGTTCAACTAGCGCTTGCAACGCCCCCATCATTTCAGCCATCGAATTTCGTGCCGTTTTGTAATCCCCAAGCATCTCCTCAAGTACACCTGATGCGTTGGCAATAGCATTGGCCGCCTGTGTAAGCTGTCCGGTTACCACAACAGATTTATCCAGCGTATACGAGACTCCTTGCCCTGCCCGCGCAAAATCTTTGGCGGCCAGATGTAGCACATCCGCACCTGAATTAAATCGCGTCATGGATTCACTCGTGGTGTTTCGCATCGCCATTACCGCTGACTTCATCTCAGCCACGGCCCTATTGACACCTTCCACAATCGAACCGACATGCCCGCCCATCTGCTCCACAACACTCTGGCTCTGGGCCGCCATCTCTCCCTGATATTTCAGACTGGCATCTGCGGCGGAACGTACCTGAGTATTCAAGCCTCCTATCACTTCAGCCATGCGTTCGGATAGTTCACCCAGCACAGCCTGCAACTTCTCTTGTGACTGACCTTGCGATTGCACCGAGGCAATACGCACTTGCTCGATAAATTCGCCCAATTTGTCATTCATGATGCGTTGCCGTGCATCGGAGGCCGCCAGCGATTCCGCAAGCTGCTCGGATATAGCCTCAGTACTGCGCCGCCCCGCCTCACCTGCGTCCGTCGCAATGCGATCCACCGTACCCACAGCAACCTGCAGCGCCTCTATGGTTTGCTGCTGCAAAGTATTAATGCCCGTAACCTGACCTGCAAACATATCCCTCATCTGCACACTGAAATTTTCCAGCACCTTAACCAGCATTGCATGTGCCGCTTCATTCTGATCGTTGCGTACATTTTGCAAGGAATGGGCAATATCCATCAGCGGCCCTTTCAGGCTTTGACCAATACCTTCAACAATACGATCACCTAGAGCCGCCGAGCCTGCCTTGCCTGCAACAATTTGCTGTTCAAAAAAGTTCGCCAGCATCGGCTTGAATTCACCCTGCAACAACGCTGCCATTTGCGCAGTGGAATCCTCGGATGATTTAACCAACCTGGCCAGATATTCTTCTCCGGCACCACTCTCAAACAGTCCGTCCAGCAATTGCACCAGCGTTTCCGCCTTCGCATTCAGACCGGTCACTATCATTTTTTCGATGAATGTCACGCACATCGCTAAAGTAATCGCGATAGCCGAAACAAGAAATGCCTCGGAAACTCCATGCAGCAAGTGATTGAGACTATTGCGAACGATGACTGGATTTTCGGAAATTACAAAGGACTGCAAACCGATCAACAAACCGTAGAACGTACCTATAATTCCGACACCGGTAAACAAACCGGGCAAATGCTTGAAAAAATCAGCACGCAAAGGAATGTCGATTAATATATCCGGTCTGAAAATCACACCCGCCGGAACAGTGGATCTAAATCGTTTCAACTCGGGTTTAGATTGATCAAATTGCCTGTGCAAGGTGTCAGCGTATTCACTCCACAGGTGCTCCAGCACACCACTATTTTTAAATATCTGATCAATACCATCATCCGGCTTGCCATTTAAAGCTCGCAGATACTTGTTGACTCTATCCAACTGACGCGACACATCACGCGACGGGAATAAATAAAAAACAACAAACGTAAGTAGCATCAGCCCTAGAACAAGGGCGAATAAATAGATATGCAAGGGAAAACTAATGAGTGTAGACATTGAATTTTCAGAAAATTTACGCGACCCTCAACTACAGCGCCGTTGATCGAAAAAAGAACCGGAGACTTCATTACATCAACACAATCATAAGCAATTCTGCCAATCCGATTAACCTATGAGGGTATACAACAGAATGCCGTCCGCGCTTTAACGCAATGTCGCCATATAATTATGAGTAAGCTTACCGACGAGGTGAATCATATCAAAAAGCCATTGCATCATTCACGCTTTATTTAAATCACTACCAAACATCAATTTAATCAACGCGACTTCACTTCCCGTCAGCTTCATTTAACAATATAAGCCACCCTATAGTGATAAGATAGCAGCGTTAAACATCAATAACTCATAGAGACACTGCTTTCAGAATTTTGTATATTCTGTCATGCCGAAAAACGAACATTGCATCTCAACTCACTTCAGACTGAGCCATGAATAAATTGAATCCTTCCGAACTTGCTCGTGAAACCTTGAAAACGCTGGCACAACGCAGACTACCCCCCTCTCCCGATAACTATACAAAAATTTATTCCGAAATCAGTGGCATTCCAACTCAGGAAAACAAGGGAGCAGAAAAAATATTGCGTGATTTGGCTGATCAATTGATGCGTACAGACAGATCTGCCGCATCTGGCATTGCTTTAAAAAGGCTGATTAACGAAGAGAAATGGGATAAATGCTACAAGGAAATCGAGAAAGTATTACCCAAGCCCGATTCCGACAATGCGGCACCCCAATCATGGCCCGTTCTGATCCGTGACTTGCTACGCCAACTGGATATTCCACACAAAGGAGTCACCGTCTCCCGCAAAAAGGAAGGCCTGGAAACCGTATTAACCCGTTTTGCCAGCAATCCAGATGCATCGTTCGAGAAACTCAGTAACTTGATCCGCTCATGGTCTGAATCGCCTGTAACAACGGAAAATCTGATTGATAACGAAGCTGCCATTACCGATAGCGTCGTGCCCAATCCTGCCACGCCCCCCCAAGTTACAACTACTCCAGTGACAACCACTCAAGTTGTGATGAATACGACACCGTCCTCTATTCAGGAACCCGCTCCCTCCCTTAGCGCCATGACAGATGACAATACCACCGTGATGCTGGGCAAGCTCTCCGAATTGCTGACGCTAACGCTGGAAAGTACCATCAGTGGCCAACCTGAACTGGCCGAAGATGTGCGCAAGCTTATTGATCAAGTGCGCGCCATCAAGACAGTTGACGACATCTCATCGCTGAAAAAACAATTACGTCAATATTGGCTCAATGTCGAATTGCGCGGCGGAGACAAGGTCAAAATACAAGAGGGTTTGATACGACTTCTGCGCCTGCTAGTCGAGAATGTCGGTGAAATGGTAGAAAATGAAGACTGGTTACATGGTCAAATTACTACCCTGCAAGAGATCATTACCAACCCGGTTGATACACGCGTTATTGCCGATGCCGAACGTAGCTTGAGAGATGCCATCATCAAACAGGGGCTACTCAATAAAAGTCTTACCGATGCCAAGACAACTCTCAAAACATTGATGTCTACCTTCATCGACCGTCTGGGCACAATTACCATAAGTACAGGTGACTACCATGACAAAATCGAAGGGTATAGCCAGAAGATAGCCAGTTCGAACAACCTCAATGAACTGGGGCATTTACTGGAAGACATCATGCAGGACACGCGCGTAATACAGGCAAGTACCTTGCGCTCCCATGAAGAACTGGTCAATTCCCGCAAGCAGGTGGAAGAGGCTGAAGCAAGAATTTCAATGCTGCAAAAAGAATTGGCAGAGGTCAGTGAACTGGTTCATCAGGATCAATTAACCGGCGCCTTGAATCGGCGCGGTCTGGATGCCGCCTTTGAACGCGATGCGAAACTGGCTGATCGCAACCTTTCTTCGCTTTGTGTATCTCTGCTGGACATAGACAATTTCAAGCGCATGAACGACACCATGGGGCATCATGTCGGCGATCAGGCATTGATTCATTTAACTCACGTCATTACCGAAGCACTTCGCCCAGGCGATACCGTCGCCCGTTACGGCGGCGAAGAATTTGTCATCCTGCTGCCCGATGTCAGCCTGGAAGAAGCCGCACACACCATAGAGCGCCTGCAACGCGAACTTACCAAACAGTTTTTCCTGCATGAAAATGATCGCGTACTGGTTACCTTCAGTGCCGGCGTAGCCTTGCGCGGAACAAATGAACCGCAGGATGAAGTGATCGGTCGGGCAGACAGGGCTATGTACCATGCAAAACGAACGGGTAAAAATCGTGTAGTTATCGCCGAATAATTATTCTGCGCTAACTGGAGTTTCTCGCATCCCCGGTCTCACACCATTCCTGCCAAAGCTGCCTATATTCCCGCTCAACAATTTTCACATAGGCAGCTTGATCACCAATAACCGATGTGGTGTAAATACCTCGCAATTGCTGACGAAGTTCCGAAAGTGATTGCAGATCACTCGCCTTCTGAATTGCCAGCTCGACATACTGCTGTTTAGTTTTGGCAATCCAGTCAGTCAATCCCATCAATGTCAGGAATGAAGCAGAAACTCGTCCTGGCAACGTTGGCCAAAGCAGGGTTATTGCTGGCACCCCCATCATCAGCCCTTCCAATGCAGACACCCCCCCGCCATGAGGAAACGGATCCAATACCATGTCTATCTGGTTATACGCAGCCAGATGCTCTTCCCTCGAAGTCTTTCCCAGCAAAACAATACGCTCGGCAGCAATGCCATCTTGAGTAAAGTAAGCCATTACCTTCTCTCTCATTGCGGCATCATCCAGTGCCGGTGTCTTGATAATCATTCTGCTATCAGGAATGGCATGTAAAATTTGCGCCCATGCCGCATAAACGGCCTTATTCATCTTGACTAAACGATTAAACGAACCGAAAGTAATTTTCCCGGCGGACAACGCGGGCAAGGCATTCACTTCAGGACATACAATATTGAAATAAGCGCCTATCGCACATGGCAAATATCTAACCTGTTCCGCATACAAGGATTTTTCCTCCGGCGGCACAAAGATCGCATCGGTAAAAAATACATCCATGGCGGTCATACCGGTTCCCGCACCATACCCCCATGCCGTAATCTGAATAGGGGCTGGTTTTCTGGCGAATGCCAACAAACGGTTGCCCGCCGAATGCGCTGACAAGTCAACCAGAATATCAATCTGATCATCACGGATCAGATTACTCAGCGCATCATCCGATATATCGACAACATTTTTCCAATGAGTTACATTCTGCCGAAAAACAGCCGTTAACGAATCCTCAATTCTTGAGTTTGAATAGGCAAATACCTCAAACTGTTCACGATCAAAATCCACCAACATTGCGCCAAAAGCATAGGCAGCCGAATGCATTCTGAAATCCGCAGAAACATAGGCAACCCGCAATTTCCTATTAGGATCGGGCACATTGTCATGTCCCCTGTGTTGATGCAAATGAACAGCGTGTCGCTCGTTCCATCGACGACGCTCCGCACTTAGCTCAACGGCATCGACATCATCCATAAGGTCACGAGTAAAAATCAGATTACTATGAATAACAGCGTTATCAACATCAAGCTGCATAGCTCGCTTAAAACTATTGCCTGCCTCATCCAGCCGATTTAATTCAAAGGAGACAACTCCAAGATTTTTATGGGCTTCAGTGTAATCAGGGCTTATCGACAATGCTTTTTGAAAATAAGTGACCGCCTCTTCGGGCCTTCCGCACTTTTGCAGCATTACTCCCAGATTGCTAAGCCCGGCCACATAATCAGGAATAATTTCAATCGCCTTACGGCAACTTGCTTCGGCCTCTTCCAACCGCCCCATCTGTTGAAGTACCACACCAAGATTACTGTACGCCTCGGCATAATCTGATTTAAAAGCTATGGCTTGACGATAACTATACTCGGCATCCGACAAACGCCCGACATCGCGAAGAACATTACCCAGATTGTAATGCGCTTCAGAATAATCGTATTTGAGTTGTATCGCTCGACGGTAACTGGCTTCCGCCTCATCCAGACGTCGCAAATCGAGCAATATATTTCCCAGGTTGTAATGCACCTGCGCCACATTCGGATCAATATCCAATACTCGTCGGTAGCATGCTTCGGCATCAACCAGCCTCCCCATATCCTTAAGTACATTTCCCAAATTAAAATGAACCGCCACATTACCAGGCATTTTCTCCAAGGACTGTCTAAAACAAATTTCCGCATCTTCGAGCCGCCCCTGTGACCGCAGGACATTACCGAGATTAAAGTATGCTTCGGCAGAATCCGGGGTTAATTGCAGCACCTGCCGACAACAATCCTCAGCCTCTTCCAGCCGCCCCAATTCCTTCAGAATATTAGCCAGATTGCCAAGTACCGGCACATAATTTGGTTTGACTTCCATTGCTCGACGACAACTGGCTTCTGCCTCGTCAAGACGACCCAGCGCTTGCAAGATGACGCCCAGATTGGCATGGGCATCTGCATAACCGGGGTTAATCTGCAATGCATGCCGATAACAGGTTTCAGCTTCTTCCAACCGCGCCAATTCCTGTAGCGTAACCCCCAGATTGTAATGCGCCTCGACATCACCCGGCGACAAGGCGGCAGCCTTCTGCATGGGAACAAGCGCATCCTCTGTTCGTCCCATTTGTTTATAGACCGCACCCAATGCCTTCCAGCCAAACTCATGTTGCGGGTAACGCACCGTCATCTGTTTAGCCAGACTTGCCGCCTCAGATAAGCGCCCCTGACCAAATAAAGCCACCAATGCATCAATCTCCCGATTACCGGGACGCCCACTCGGATCAGCAGCATGTTGCATAACGGTTTCTACCAAAGCATCAACCTCGGGCCCCTGCAAACCCTGCTGTTGCGCCATCTCGAGTATTTGCCTTGCCTCCTCGATCTGCCCGGCCTGATACAGTGCATCGATATAACTAGTCCAGTATTGCCCGGAAGCCGGATCTGCATCCAATGCAGCCAGAAAATAGGATAACGCCGCCTCGGCCTGCTTCATCCGCACCATCAATGCCCCCAGATTATGGTTGGCAACCGGGTGATTCGGATCTACCTGCAAAACAACACGATAATGCGTTTCTGCATCCTCAAACCGCCCTGCCTGATGATGTTCGATTGCCTGCTTAAGCTCGGCTTCCAGCGTATCTTGAGTTAACATGAATGAGCCTAGATAAAATTAATATGCTGTACATCCTGTTTAACCAGCTTATCGAGATAGCGGTTAACTTCGTCCATACGGCAGTTGAGACGGCATTCATTAATATCCAGCTCTTCTCGTATATAGCGGAAATTTTCCTGACGGGCGGCTCCCTCCCATATGTCACGGAAAGACGTTTCGTTAATATTGCCATAGTCAAAACGCGAATCCAGCAGGTAGGCACTGCAACCATACACCGCACCGGTAGACATGATGTAAGCCCAAAAAGCGGGAGTCGCATGACAACGTTGATAACGATGGGCATCACTCTGATCGTGTTTCTTCATGGTGTTTTCGCGATACACCACGCTGAAACGATCCGTATTCAGCGTTTCCAACTGTGCTCTAAGCCCGGTATAGTTCTGATAATTCACACCTTCATACAGATGGGTTACGCTGAAATTGTGCTGCGAATAGGGCTTGACGACCAAATAATCCAGTCCGATTTCATCGCGACAAATACGGGCAAGCGTCTCCACTTCAGCCGCATTCTCCGGCAGTAACACGATCTGTGCACCCAGCACGCAGGAAAACCCGCCTTGCTTACGCGCCTCTACCATGCGTTTCAAATTGGCGATAACCCGATCAAAATCGCGCTCCTGTGTACCATGAATGCGCGCATAACTGGCTGCCGTACCCGCATTGAACGAGGCCTTGATCCATGACATCAATGGCAAGGCATTTTCGACAAATGCATCGGAAAGAATTGAGGCGTTGGTAGTCATGGCCGTATCAATGCCTGCGGCATGCGCTGCCATCACCATGCGATCAATCTCCTTGTGCAGCATGGGTTCACCTTCGCCGGCAAACATCACGCTCTTCACGCCCTGCTTCCCCATCTCGCTCAAGGCGCGCTCCATAGCAGACAACGACAATCGAGTCGGCTTATAGCCGATGTAATCTACAGCACAAAAGGTACAACGATGATTGCAAGCACCTACCGGCGATATTTCCACATATAGCGGATATATCTTTTTCATCTGCTCCCAGTCATCCTTTGCATCCAGGAAACGGGCAACCCGTTGAGGGTGATAGATAAGTTTGTGGCTATCAATCGCATATCGGTCAGACATAAATCATCCTAAGAGTGTCACAACTATCCGGCAGGGATATTGTGGGAGTAATCAAAATATTATTTTTACGCAAACGGTGACGATGACGTAAATACATAAAGAAAATTCATTCGGAAGCTAGCGATCATCAACTTCATTCAATGACTTTTCAATTGCTTCCACTACCCGCTCAACCGAAATATGTTCAATACAGGGATCGCCCATCCTGCAGGTATTTTCCATACAGGGTATGCAATCCCAATCGAGCGCGGGGCCTACCTTAATCAGACGCTCCCCCCAAACCTCAGTAGATATCGTGGGGCCAAACAGGGCGACCACCGGCTTACCCAGCGCAAGAGCTATATGCAACCCCAGTGAGTCATTGGTGACAAGCACACGGCAACTGGCAATCCACTCAATATAATCTTCAATATCGTTACTGCCTTGCTGCCAGCAAACCGAATATTGTGGCGATAGCTGCTCGTGCAGTCGATTCCACTGCGCTTCCGGCCAGCGTTTAAGCGGAAATTTCTTACCTATCAGATGATTCAAGCCAACGTCATGGCAAATTTCCATTTTCGGACGATACCCTAACAGATAGGGCTGCCCCTCGTATTGATGCCCCAACATTTCATAAAGAATATGAGACCATGATTTGGCCTTTTTACGCTTGGCAATCGAATCAACAGTAAAACTCAATGCCTCGTCCGAATGATCATAAGCCTCAGCAGAATGGGTTTGCGGATTCAACCTGAAACCATAACGCCGCCATGCCGGAATGCGATCGGAAACTGCACAAATTCCCGGCTCCTTTTCAAAATTGACGACAATATCAAACCATTCAGACAGCAGCAGATGCGGGGTAAAGGGATTGATTATCAACAAGCGATGGATATGCGTATTCCCTTTGAGTAGCGATACCGCCTTGGCATCCACCAGCCAGGTAACATGATATTCATCGGGAGGGAACAGATGCAGAATCACGGTCGTGCGCAATATGTCACCGAGACTGACTATGCCACTTTCATCAGGATCAAGCGTTTCGCTGTACCCGGGTTTTATTATCAGAACGCGCTTACGATTGTCATCCGAAGAAGTATGGTTATTGTGCATAGTATCAACCAGCTTTAGGAGAAAAAAATTGCCTTACCTGCTCCAGATTATCGATTTTTTCATGAAGAGATTGGGGCATGTTTATATTGCGTATCTTGACCGAAGTATGGGCAATGCCCTGATCGTAATAGCTCTGAAAACGATTATTTTTGACCTTGGTATCACAACCGATACAGCGACCATAATGATGGCAACGTCTATATACCTCCAAGTCTGACATTGTGAAATCAGGATCCAGAATATGTCCGATCGGGACCAGACGCTGATTTGAGAAAATTTCCGCACCAAATTCAGCATAGCGATAACCCTTCTCCTCCAAAGCTGCGAACTCCTTAACCGGCCCGCCAGTAACCCAGCTCTGATACAGGAAATAGTGACAGCCCCAGACAAAGCCCAATGGATCAAGCAATAGCTCCGTCGTTCTGCACTCACAACTCAAGGTCACAGGGTGAATCCCATTTGAAATCAGGTCGGTGGAAAAAGGATAGAGGTAATGACCATGAAGCTTCCCATCATGCACCCCCAGGAACTCCTTGGATTCAAAGGGTACGCGCCCGGCATAGGTAGACTCCATTTCAGGTGTTACGCTGTTTTGTGGATGAGCGACCATGTAAATCCCGACATCACTCTCAGCCTTAATGGCCGAAACCTGAAAACCCAGTTTAGCTAATGCCTCACAACGATTAACCAATTCGGCAAAACCATCTTCATGCCATGCGCGATTCATCTCCTCAGCGTGATAACTAACGCGTATCGAAGGATAAGGGGCATTACGCTGCAATTTTTTATGCTGCCCGTTCAGATTGGCGGCGAATACTTCTGGTTTCAAAGCAAAGTTGGTAAGCAGATCGTAATAGTGCTGCGTCTGGGAAAGTATCATCCCCAGCCCCTTGCTCTTCCAGTAGAGCATAGGTTCACCACCTTGCAAGGTAATCGGCAAATCTTCCCTGAAAGGAATCCGGTTTAAACCCTCGGCCCACTGTTCCGGCGTCAGGCAATTGCGCAATTTTTTCGCCACAATCGGAAACAGTATTTCGCGCTGCCCGGTCTGCTGCGGATCATTAATGCAATAACTACAACTCAGATTGCATTCCAGCGTAAGAAATACACCAACATAATTCAGCGTATCGGGCAATTGAAGCTTGGGCAATATCACGAGATTCCTTCCTTCCGGCGTCCAATAGTAATGACGTTATCGGCAAATTTCTGTAAAAAACAAGAGCTGATATTCATCCGCAACGCTCAAACTGTCTAAACATTCTGTTCATTTTATTGTTTTGGATGAGACGCCCCAAACCTGACACGGTTGTTCCATATAGATTGGCGGCTTTCCTGATAGTCGAAGATTGTTTTTCATCATGAAAGAATCTGAACTCATATTTCCCCATTACAAAATCATGCGGATCAGACCGAAAATCCCCCTGACGTATCGACTTGAAATCAAAATCGAATTGCGCCGTCACAGCCTGCTCCGACTTTATAACACCTTCTTTCCTGCATAAAATAAATCTCTCAAGATCAGTCAGGTAGCGAATAAGAACATCATCCAGAATAATTTTCGATGACAAAAACAATCTGGACATTTCAAAGATAAATCGGCTTGTTTCCTTGAAGTTCAAATAACACAATGCCTTATGATCCAGTATTTCATTATTACCCAGTTCACCGCTGACATGCTTCTCCAGCACGCCCTCACCCAGAATATAGGCCTCAATATCCTGCTTCTGCATAAAGAGATCCTTACAGGTATCGGCCACAAAACTATCGAAGATCGCCGCCATCCTTTCGGGGAATCCGCTTCTGTTTGCCTTGATGAATACCAGAAAATCAAAAATCTCAAAACCATAAAAACGTATTAGTTCAAATAGTTCAACGTACCAATCGTTATTAACAAAGAGTTCGACAACGAAATCCATTACCCGGCATTCGACATAATCCTCAAAACTCAAAGTATTGTTAGCCACAACAATTTCTTCGATTTCAGCCACCCTGAGTTCTGTATCAAAGAAACGGTAAACGCCTGCACAATTGGGCATCACCCGCCAGCGCGTTTGCATATCATATATCTGGCGACTGGCTAGACTATTCATGGTCGAACCGGTCAGCATCATCAACTGATACATTCTGATATTGGTCATGCCCAGTTCAACTCCCTCCCTCAGCGATTGATAGTGTTTTTCCAATGAATCGCCCGGCAGCGCCAGAATTACCTCGGTGAAATCGACCGAAGCACGCAAACCGAGCTCTTCTGCGGCAGCGATCAGCTTGGGTGTCGGAACATTTTTTCGTTTAATATTTTTCAATACCTCGGTATCAGTTGACTGCAAACTCAAACCGATATGCAAACTGCCATCCAGAATCTGGACCGCCTGCATGATATTCTCAGGCCGACTCTTGCCCAGTGCCGTCCCCACACTCAACGGAAAACCTGTGGTCTGTTTTTGCCTCGCGATAATCTCAGCGGTCTGTATGTCTTCGTTGTACATACCGAAATTCAAATCCGCCAGTATCAAGGTATCACTATGTTTGGCGTGTTCGGCAATATAACGTATGGAGTTCTCGATGTTCTGATGCGATTTTCTATGAATTTTGGACTTTTCACTGATGCCATCCGTGCAGAAAGTACATGAAAATGGGCACCCACGAGTCGTTTCATAGAGCGGAATCAGTGGCAGATCAAAATACTTGTCCATCATCCCGTCGGTATAAGGGCACGGAAACTGATCCAGCTCGGTTGTTCTTGTCCACTCGCCTGAAACGACACAGCCGTTTGACAAATAGGAGCAATTAATCATTGGCGCGCTTGCAGCCTTGATTGCAGCCACATCAAACTCATGATTGATTATTTCCCGAAACAAATTGGCAAGTGCCGTTTCGCCTTCGCCAAAAATATAGAAATCGATGCAATCATTTTCGCGCAAAAAATCCAGTCGCTCATCCTCTTTCAGCGGGAAATTCGGCCCGCCAAAAATAACAATCAATTGAGGATTCAATTTCTTGACCAGTCGAGCAAAAGCAACCGTCAATCGCATATTCCATGCGTAATTTGACAGGCACAAAATGTCCGGGCATTGAGCCAGAACGGCTGTTTCCAGTTCACTGGGAAACTTGAATAAGCTGACATCGAAGTTATCACTGAATTCTGACTTAATGTATGACGCAACCAGTGCCGCACCCAACGGCATACATTTGGCATGTGTGCCCTGTGCGGTATGCGTCAAATCAGCAAAATATACCGTTTTCATGTTCTCTGGCTGTATAAGTAATTAAGCTAAACCGCCGTTAAATAATGGCGTACATGTATGCGCAATATTGACTGGCACTGGAGACATTCCCCCTTGGTTTTTACAACTGACCATCATGACTAATCCGTATAATATTTATTCAAATGACGCCATCGGCAATTAACGACAGGTATACAGTTTCGCGTCCAAACAATCTGCTGAATGGACTATCCACGGCCACTTTATTGCAGCCATCGTGCTCTGCTAATAACAACTGCAAACCGGCTTCCAGTCCCAGCCGTAACTGATCCGGGAAATCACGAATCTGAATAAGAATTTCATCGAGAATATTCGTTAATTTTGCCAAACATTCAGTTGAATCCTGACTTGCTAATACCGAAATTTCATAGCTACGCACAGCCTCAAGAAATTCAAGACATAATTGTTCGATCTGTCGGTTTAACTGAACATCCGATTGGGGAAATTCCAGTTGATAATCAAAGAAGTTATGCAGTGATGCCTCATACTCGCGGATCATATGCAGATTAAATTCACGCGCCTCGCCATATAAAGCCTTGAACCAGCGCCAGTCTGTAGAAAATGATGGATTCGTACCGACGGCGCTGACCAGACCATCCAGGTTATGCAAGACATCAGGGATCGTCAGACATATATCGTAATAAGCCGGATTGATCATGTTGTCGTGCACCCAGTCGGTGGCTGATCGCGTCATCGCACTCATATGAGCAAGGTGTGGTGCAAACATCTGTACCAATTGCCCGGTGCGTATTTCAAAAGGCAGCCTTGGATCACTGAATTTGACCGAAAGCGCTCGGCGTATCAGGTTCGGCAAAAATCCGGTCGGTGTCAGCGTAGTGACCACCATCATGCCCCGCTCAGACAGCAATCCGGCCAATTTGCGCATCAGGGCACGTTCATGGGGAACCTTGCCCAGCCAATTTTCACACAACACAATATCAAACTTCTCGTCAGGGGAATAATCCTGAAGCGTAGTCTCGATCAAGATTGGCGACACATGCGGCACGGCAGTTTGAGCATAAAGCTCACGTATCTCGCTTATTCCGGTTGGGTTCGGCTCGACTAGAGTAAGCGATTCGGGCATCAGCGAGGCAACATACAGACTGTTCTGACCGGAGCCAACCGCCACTTCCAGCACGCGCGCACCGCGAAATGCCAGTGGCGGCAAGGCTAAGCTACGATACAGCGACGCGCGCCGCTCGAAATGCTCCTGAACATTGCCGACCACATAATGCACCGGCGAAATTCCGTGCTGGTTATAGTACTCAAGATGCGTCTTTTGCATATTCATTCCTGTTCATGATCCAGTAGTCACTCTTTCGGTGAAAGGCTGTTTGACTTCCAGCGCGGGTCTTCCAAATCCTGATTGAAAACACTGGATGCCAGCCGCGCCAACGAAGCTGATTCATGCAGCGAGATGCCGCCATCGACACTGAGGATTTGCCCGGTAATATAAGAAGACAGTTCGGAACTAAGAAACATCACCGCATTGGCAATGTCCGCAGGTCGCCCCATCCTGCCCAACGGCGTGACACGATTAAACAGTGTAACCAGATCGGGATTCTGGTCATAAAAATCCTGAGCACGCGGCTTTAACACAATCGCCGGTTTTACCCCGTTCACTCGAATACCCGCCTCACCCAAGGCTACCGCATAATATCTAACCATCTGCGACAACCCGGCCTTGACGGCGTGATAAGACGCGGATTGCTCCATCACCACGCCGCTATCCGCAGGGGAACTGATAATCACGACCGAACGATCCTGATCTACTAGCGGCTGAGCCTTGAACTGTTCGATAAATTGACTGGTTGCGCGCAGACTGACCGCATATTCGCCATCCCAAGGGTTATCCGCTCCATCACGATAACGCTGAAAAAAACACATCCGCGAAACCGGCCCGCTGTTCTGGACTATCTCGCCAAACAAAGCCGGAATCGTATCGTATTGATTCAAATCACATGAATACCATGTTGATTCAATAGCAGAGTTAACAGATCCGGTATTGCCTTGACGATTTATCAGACTAACCCGGTCACCCCGTGCGAGAAAGGCATGAATTGCCGCTTCCGCCAATGGAGAACTGGCGCCTACAATAATGATGTGCTCAGCCACTCATTCAACCCTGTAATTAAATAATCTTCAAATCGGGCAACGGTACTATCCATTTCGCCCCGTTTATCAAAGTGTGTTTTCCCATGATGCTATTCTGATGCTGCCAACCCAGAATCAACACATAATCAGGCAGCGCTACATTCAGCTTTTCGGCTGAATAAACCGGTAGATGATAGCCCGGAGAAAACGTACCGTGCTTGAGCACGTTATCATCAACTAGATAATCCAGATAAGGCGCCAGTCCGAAATGATAAATCAGGGTGGTTGTGCTATGAGAAGCACCGAAGCCAACTATTTTTTTACCCTCTGCCTTCAGTTTATCCAGTAAGTCGCGTAGTTGATTTTTGGAATCCGTAATCTCATTGGCAAATTTACGATACGTTTCAGGGTCTCGCATCCCGCTAATACGCTCCTCCTCGATCAATTGACGGACACGATCATTAACAGGGCGACTGCCCTCCTTCAATTGAGCGACGACGCGGATGGAGCCACCTTTAGGTTTGGTCTTTTTCACATCAACAAGCTTAAGCCCGCAGGCAGAAAAGAGCTTATCGAGCACATCCACCGTAAAATAGGAGAAATGTTCGTGATAAATGTAATCAAACATTCTGATCTTCATTTGCTCGGGGTGATAACCCGTCTCGATAACGAACAAACCATCATCCGTCAGCAATCTGGCAACCGAGCGGGTAAAACTAAGCACATCATCGATATTCGCATACATATAATTAGCCGTGACTACTCGTGCCTTGCCGTATTCATCCAATATCTGCGATGCAACCTTATCGGTAAAAAAATCGTTAATCGTTGGCAATCCTGACTGATTCGCCTGCAAAGCAATATTGGTAGCGGGTTCTACGCCCAACACCTTCATCCCTGAGCGCTTGAAAGAAGCCAGCATGGAACCATCATTACTACCCAGGTCAACAATCAGCGAATCCGGTTGCAACCCGAAATTGGCAACAATTTCCTGCGCATACTCATCGTAATGACTACGTAATCCGACCGTTATACCGCTTACATACACATAATCCACATAGCTGGCTTCATGATTGACGATGTAAGGCAAATACACATAACCACAGTCGAGGCACATGGCCAATTCAAGTGGGTACACCGGCTGAGTAATGTTTTCGATCCGCACAAATTCATCTCCAAGCGGCGTATCAGTAAGCTTGAAAACAGTCTCAACTTTCTCGCTACCGCATATACGACAGTGCTTATCGTGTCTTATAGCCTGCTGACTCATATACAGCGTCCTTTCTCATTAATTAACAATTCAATATGTTTGATAAATTCCCCGGAGCCCGCACCCTGCTCTACGGGTGCCCAGACCGGAAATACGGTGTTTTCACGCTGAAACGGCCCCTCGGTGCTCTCGTGGAAGACCAGAAACTCACTACGAATTATCAGGGTGTGATAGATCGGATCAGACAATCGCTGATAAAAAACCTTACCCGTACCCTGAGCCCCCATCGGTATAACCTGACGAATAGCTCCGTCCTCATGAAACAACACCACATCCACCTCGCCCTCCAGTATCGACATGGATTCAGATCGTCCAATATGTTTGTGCGGGCGAACATAACAATCTCGCATATGAACAATAAACATTTCGTGCATGGCATCACCGGGGTTGCGATGAGCACAGAGACGCACGCGCTGACGAGAATTAAGCTGCGCAAACTTTTTTAACTCATCCAGATCGGATTGACTAACGAAAACAATGTCTTCTTCTGGATAAAGAACTTCAGCGCTTTCCCTATAGACTTTTATCACGATACCGACTCCAGATACAGTTCGCCATCCGGGAATATCGAAGCAAAAACACCTCCCCGCTCAATAAATTTCGTATGCTTCGCGATCACTTTCGCATGTATTTGAGGATTAAATCCTAATAAACACACAGCAACATCACTCGAATAAAGGCTATCTGCCCCCACAATCTTCAACTCACCTACCGGCATTTTTAATCCGCTCTTGTTCGGATTATCGTCCACAACAAGACTAATCAGATCGACAACGCCCATCAGGGACAGAAAAGTTACCGACAAATGACCCGCTCCAAAAATGGCAATCGGCCCATACTTATCCCGCAAGGCAAGTAGCTTGTCACGCACACCGATCCGGCGTTGTTCCATAATCCGGGTAAAACGCTGCGTTCGGGCAAGTTCAAGTGCAAGCTCTTGTTTGGTGCCATCTGCATTTATCCGAGTTGATGCTTCCCTGACAATGGCAATCAGTGAATCTCCCAACGGATAGCTAACCGAATCAAAATAGTCTATGGTGAACCCGGCCTTCAACAATAACTGTTTGAAAGTAAAGCGGGTAAAATAAAAGATGTGTTCTTCCCAAATCGTAGTGCAATCACCCGCGTCTAATGCCTGCTCACAATCGGGCGCTTCCCACACGATATATCCACCGGGACTCAACATACATTTGATCGCCTCAATAAAGGCGGGTAAGTCATAAGCATGTTCGATAACATGCCGGACGATCAATACATCAGCCGCACCTCTGCGCTGACGTATTGCAGTGGCTTTATCCAATGTAAACGCCGCCTGATAGGTTTCGACATTGGCACAGGCATCCAACACGCCCAGATCCTGCACAGGATCAATACACCAAATGTTGGTATAGCCTAAACGTGCCAATCTGGCGAGAGTCGTATCATCCTTGAAACTGTAGGCACCAAACAGTGAAGATTTTGTCACCCCCGGCAACCGGGTTAATTTCTCAACCAACTCATCCAGATGATCCTCGGGTTCATAACAGGTCAGCCAGTCATAATGCGGCTTCAACTCGTCTACGGGAAAAGGCTTTCCCTGATGAATCAGGCCGGTATCTAGGTCAACACGTAATTGCAATGGGTATTGGGGAACCTTCTCATCGCTGTCGATAGCCAAAAACCGGTTTGAAACGGGTTGAAGTCCGAAGTCGGCAATCAGCTCACCCGCGCGTTCCAGATTTTTAAGATTGGTTATAGGCATAATTATTCAAGGTGTTGATCAACAATATGTGTCAAACCCTGTTGCAGGGTAGTGAAGCTGAAATCAGCAGGTAAGAGTGATCTAATCTTGCGCGCATCAAAGGCATTATTGGCCTTTTGCTTACTTCTAGCCCGGCTAGTAACGTTGAGTCCGGGTATTTTTTCCTCAAGTATCGTGACAATATCGGCAAAGCAATACGCCGTGCCGCTGACGACATTGAGCTCACCGTTAAACTCGCTGCCAAGCAACCATTCGATCAAACGACACAGATCATCGATATAAATGAACTCCCGCAACTCAGTTCCATCACCCCAAAGAGTAATTGGCTGATTTTCGATTGCTGCGGCAACAAAACCGGCAGGGCCATAGGTACGCGCAGGATCATTCGGCCCATAAATCAACGGGGGGCGTAGACAAATCAGTTTAGTTCTATCCCCACAGGTTTTTTTCAGCAACCGTTCCGAGGTGTATTTATTGATTCCGTAGTAGGAAGTCGGGTTGACCGGCGTGTGTTCGCTGATGTCCAGATTTTCAGTCTCTTCTCCATATACCGCTGAAGAACTCATATAGATAACCCGCTTGACCGGGTAGATTTCGAGCAGTCGACAAATATTTTCGACGATAGCCATGTTCTGACGAAATGCGTCCAGCGTATCGCCGAACTGCCTTTTTACCGCTGCGGCCAGTATCAGGGTGCCATCCGGCTCAAGATACGGAATCAGGCGATCAGCCTGCTCACTATCAGTCAAATCCATGTCCGGCAACGAACGGCCTATGACTTGACCATTGGTCGATCTGGAAAGCTGGTTTTCCAGATGTGAGCCGATAAAGCCGGAATGACCAAGCAGCACTATTTTTTCAGGATTTTTTATCACAAGCCCAGTTCACTCTACAGGTCGAAAGATCCGACAAAATTACGGCACAGTTAACCGTCCCTGCACTTCGATTACTCGAAGTAAATAAACTCATAATCACCGCTGTAACCGAATTGCTGGTACAGCCAAACCCATTCCTCGGTGTCGAACAAGGACTCGGCGGTCAATGCCCAGCATTCCAGATTGAACATTTCCTGTTCATTACGATAGCTCTCGACCATCACATAGGCATTTTTACCGACGCGTTCGATTTCGGTAAGTGCCGCGTTAAGGTCGAACAATCGCAGATTGTGCAGCGTGCCTAATGAGATCACCAGATCAAATTCCTTATCGGCAAAGGGATAAGGGTGTTTCGCATCATGCAAAAACAACTGAGGCCTGACCTCCTCACTCGCGCAAGCCAGACCATGCTTGGAAATATCAAAGCCGCGTATTTGCAGCTCAGGTTGCAACAGCAACATCTCCTGCAACAGGAATCCCTTGCCGCACCCCACATCCAGCACCCGCGAACCGGGGCCCAGATTATATTTTTCAATCAGGGCCGCGGCGACGGGCTTCCAGCGTCCCGGCATGTAGCGATAGCCGCCATAACCATAGCGCCTGTCTCCATCCCAGTAGTCTTGTTCATACTGTTTGGCGACAATCATGCAGGCCACCTTGTCATCAGTCATGCGCGCCAGATAGTCACGGCGGGTCATCTGATGCAGAGGCGTAACAATATTAAGCAGTTGTCCCATTATCAATTACACCCCGATATTAATTACACAAAATGGCCATGATCCGGGTCGATAGACAACAAATCCATGATCGCCATGTTTTTGCCGTGTGAAACACAGTGATGGGTACATTCTTTTGAAGGATCAAGCTCAAACAAGCGTCGACGGTTTTCTCCTGAAAACCAGAAGTCACGGAAGCGCCGATCAACAATCGAACCCAGCGTACCTGACACGGTAAACGCCTTATCCTGACAGGTATATACCTTGCAATCCGCACCGATCACGGTCAGGAACATCAAATACGGACACGTCGTATAATTCTTCTGGAATCTGTCATCTAGATCGTGATAGTGATTGATCACTGCAAATTTATCATCGGCCAAACCGCGTGCACGCTCAATCTGTTCGGTCACAACATCCCGTATACGGGCGTGATAGGCATTATTCTCGGCGCCTGAGTTACTCACTACCACACCGGAAAACTTGACATGATTAACTCCGGCATTTTTCAGCATCACGCAGGCATCATACAGATGAGTAAAGTTGGTCTCGTCGACGATGTAACTCACCCCGAGTACACATTTCGAACCACGCGCCGCGAAATTGCTCAGGTTTTTCAGCAACTGTGTAAACTCGCCCTCCTTGATGCCGCGCGACTTGGCAAAGCTGGCATCATCCCAGGCATCAGTCGATACCCGCACCCAAGTGCCATATTCGGCAAACGCATCAGCCATGCGCCCCTTCAAATTGGCACCATTGGTCAACGTTGCGACCTTCACACCGCCACGCGCCAAGCGCTCAACTACTTCCGGCAAGGGTTTATACAGCAGCGGTTCACCGCCACCGGAAAACGTCACGGCCTTGACCCCCATCGCGATTACATCCTCGACAATTTCAAACATCTTTTCTTTGGGAATCACATCCTTGTAATCGATATCCTCACCCAGATGCAAATTACTGACGCGGTATGCGCAATACCAGCAATCATGATTACAGTGATTGATCGGCTTGATACGGATATGCACCGGCGCAACCACACGCTGCTCGCGCAATGCGTCCAGATGATCGGCATATCGCAAAAACTTGAGGTTGCTGTAAAGCTGGCTCATTATTCTTTCGCCCCCAAAATATCGTTCAGAAAACGTGCGGCGGTATCGGCAATCTGCTCCGGCATCAGTCCATTGACTTCGAGCAGGTCATTCTGATTGCCGTAATGTTTGGAAAACGCATCTGACAACCCCAGACGCTTAACAGGAGGAAACGCCAACATATTATCGGCCAGTGCCTCGACGATAGCCGAGCCAAAACCGCCTACCAGTGAGTGTTCCTCGATGCTGACGATGGCACAGGCGTTTTTCGCGTGCCGGGTCAATGCTTCCACATCCAGCGGCTTAACCGTATGAAAATGCAGCACTGTGCTGTCTATGCCCTGAGCCGCCAGCGTTTGAGCCGCCTCTAGAGCCTGAGTAGTCATCACGCCGGTAGTTACGAACAATAGCGAATTCGCCGCTAGCGCTTGACGCAATACGATCGCGCGACCGATGCTAAAGCCATGCTCTTCGCGACTGATGACCTTGTCACCGCCTTTAGCCAGCCGTATATAAATCGGATCCGGCCAATCCAGCGACGCTTCCATCAAGCGACGCATTTCATCCGCATCACTAACCGCCATCACCGTCATATTGGGCAATACCCGCATCAGCGCAAAATCGTCCACTGCCAGATGTGTCGGGCCCAGCGGGGCATAAACCACTCCACCACCATTACCGATCAAACGCACAGGCAAGTGATGCAAACATAGATCAAGCGCGACTTGCTCAAAGGCACGCCGCGTTAAAAACGTGGCGATAGTATTGACATAGGGAATGAAGCCGTCCATCGCCATCCCGGCAGCCATGCCGATGACGTTGGCCTCATAAATACCTTCCATGAAGAAGCGCTCTGGAATCTCCTTCTTCATCTCATCCATTACGCCCGCACCCAGATCGGAACCGATAAACACCACACGGTCATCGCGTCTGGCCATGCTGTGTACCATTTCAAGACAAACTTTACGCATGATAATTTTCCAGTGCAGACAACATAGCCGCTACTTCCTTTTCACCAATTTTGGCCTTGTGATGCCAGTCGGGATTATTCTCGGCAAACGCTATCCCCTTACCTTTGACGGTGTGACAAATCACAACATTGGGTTTGCCTGCCTCCAGCGGCAAGGAAGTCAAAACGCCACGCAAAGCCGCCGCATCATGTCCATTCACCTCGGCAACAGCAAAGCCGAAGCTGCGCCATTTGTCGGCTAACGGCTCCAGATCCTGTATTTCACGCGTGGGGCCACTGGCCTGTATCTTGTTGTAATCAATCAAAACGGTGTAATTGTCCAGACCATGCTTGCCGGCGCTCAATGCAGCTTCCCAAACCGAACCTTCATTAATTTCGCCATCACCGACGATAACAAACACACGGCTGTCGCGCTTCTCGATTCTGGCGGCCAGCGCCATACCGATACCAATCGCCATGCCATGCCCGAGTGACCCTGTGGACGCTTCCACACCGGGAATCTTGCCAGCTTCAGGGTGTCCACCCAAAATGGAGTCGCGTTTGCAGAAGGTATCCAGTGTATCCAGCGGAAAATAGCCTTTATCGGCAAGCACTGCGTAGAGTCCAAGACAACCGTGTCCCTTACTCAGGATGCATCGATCACGATTCTTCCAGCCGGGATTTTGCGCATCAAAACGCAGCACATCGTCATAAAGCACCCGCAACATTTCGATCAGCGACATCGCGGGGCCCAGATGACCTCGCCCGCCTCCCGCCAGGCCGCGAACGACCAGCTTTCTTAAATAAATCCCACGCTCATCTAGAGGCATACATTTCCCGAGTCATTAGTTCTTTAAATGGACTGTTACCTTATCGGCAGCAATCCGGGATTTTTTAATCTGTTGCGCTTTTATCTCCTGCCATGATGCCATTTCCCCGGCGAAAATACGCGCCTGCCAACGTTCAGGAATAAATTCATTCAACAAAATCAACGCCCAACGGATGCCGTATAAAGGCAACAAGTGCAGCAGTCGATTTTCAAAATCCTTATCCGTTCCGAAGGTTAAAGCCATCCCGCTGAAAAATTGATTAAAATTGATTTCATCAAGCGCCGTCCCCGGATGAAGCAGAAAATCAGCGGCCAGACGCACCGGGTCATCCCATCCGAAATATTCAAAATCGATAAATCGAACACGCCCGTCTGCTGTCTTCATCGCGTTATGAAATCCAAAATCTGCGGGAATCAACGTTTGTTTATGACGGGGAACCGGGATATTAAAAGACGTACTTTCGGCATACATCCGTGATTGCTCCAGAAGAGGGACAAGCTCACGTTCAAGGTAATCCTTCAAGTCCGGCAAGACGATAAGTTTTTGCAGTCGCTGCACAATATGCTGATACAAATCAGCCCCGGACAAACAGGGTTCCGCTGCCAGAGCAAAAGCCTCACCACCGTTATGCACTGCCGCATGGGTGCGCGCAATAAAATCGACAGCCTGATCCATATCGCCTATCGTCGGCGCAATAACAGGAGCTCCCTCCAGCCATTCCAGCAGCGCAATATTTCTGCCTTCATCGACGGCCAGCAGTCGCGGCGTGTACGGATTATTGTTGGCTTGATAATACTTGAGCGCCTTGACTTCGGTGCCGAATCGGTCACGCAGATCGCCAGCACTTGAGGGATAACTCTTCAGCGCATAAGCCGTATTGCCACAGATCACCTGATATACCCGGCTGTTTCTGCCACTCTTGCACAGAATCAATTGATCAACCGATTGGCTTGTAAGCGTTTCGGCAATTTGCAGGAAGTCAGTTTCCAAAAATGAATGCCTCGATTTCAGACCATCCTGCACAGGTCATTTGAACATTTTGAGCAGGCTGTGCTCCGTCCGAAAAAAGAATTTTCCGGGTAACTTCCGGAAAAGCGGGATGTTCAAATAGCTCCGGCAAATCATCGATGAATACATCACATTGCAGCCTTGCGATACGCAAGACCTTTTCCGCCTGAGTCGATTCAAAAAACAGATTCGGTTCGGGAATCGCATATTTCGCAGCATCAAAAAATCCCTGATTACGCATCCATAAACGAGCCGCCTCGCGTAGATCGGTATGCGTCTGGTCAAAATGACCGAATTGGGTCTTGTGACTGACGATGAATACCTGCATCCCGGAAGTCGCGCAACGACGCAGGAATGAATCCACGCCAGCAAATGCTTCGGCTTCCTGCATGCGTTGCCCATAGACTACGCCTTGCATACGCTGCCAAAGCAATTCATCCCGCTGCCTCGCGAGCTGCCGGATCACTTGTTTGGATTCCAGCGCATCCGGCGCAATCAGCCCCCACTCCTGTGCCAGGCGAGTGAAAACGCTATCGTAATTGGCTAGCGTATTATCGAAGTCGATGCCGATACGCATGGCTAATCCTGAGAGCAATCAGACAAACACCACTCCTGCCACAACGTCCGGTATTGCTGCTCCACAGCCCGTACGAAAAGCGTTTGATTGCCCATTACTGACGAATTTAAACGGTCTCGAAGTTGCTGACGAAGAGCCGCCAGCGATTGCAGGTCGCGCGTTTTCTGAATGGCAATTTCAACATACTGCTCCTTAGTTTCAGCGATCCAGTCAGTCATGCCTAGCGTCGTCATGACCGATGCCGACACCCTGCCTGTCAGGCTCGGGAAGCGGTGTGTAATCAAGGGTACCCCCATCATCAATCCTTCCAGTGCCGTTACACCGCCGCCATGAGGAAAAGGGTCGAGTGCTATATCGATCTGATGGTAGGCTTGCATATGCTCATACCATGTCGTGCCGCCTTGCATGATGATGCGTTCAGGGGCAATGCCAGCGCGTGTAAACTTCTCAAGAACCAAAGAGCGCGTTGCATCATCATTTAATTCTTTCGTCTTCAATAACAGCCGACTCTCAGGAATAGCCTGCAATATCCTGGCCCATGTTCGGTACGTTTCCTCTGATGACTTCGCCAAACGATTGAAGGTGCCGAAGGTAATTGTCGGCGCAGTCAAGGCGGGCAGCGCATTGAGCGGAGGGAATGGATCCATGGAAAACAGGCTCAACGCACAGGGCAAATATTTCACCTTTTCCCGGTAATAATGCTGTTCCTGTGGGGGAACCATAACCGCATCCGTTAGAAATACATCCATGGCACGCATGCCGGTACCCGCAGCATAACCCAGTGCCGTTATCTGTATCGGTGCGGGTTTGCGCGCAAAAACCAGCAAGCGATTTCCCGCCGTATGTCCGGACAAATCGACCAATATATCAATGTTGTCGTCCCGAATCATTTGCACCACCGATTCGTCCGGCACCGCAACAATACTTCGCCATACGGTCACATTGTTCTTGAACAGTTCGGTATATCGGTCATCCTTACCATTAAAATTGGAGTAGGCGATCACATCAAACTGTGACCGATCATATTGAGTCAACACACCCCCAAAAACTTTGGCCGCAGAATGTTCCCTGAGGTCGGCAGAAATATAGCCGATGCGCAACCGTCGATTCGGATCGCAGTTATTGGCATGAGTTGTCTCCTGCCATAATGGCGTGGCATGAGCTTCAGCCCATTTATCACGTTCATGCTGAAGTTCGGCCAAACTCGTGTTATCCGCCATATCCAGACAGAAGATAAGATTATTATGAGCCACGAGAAAATTCGGTTTTATCTGCAATGCACGTCTGAAACTCTTCGCCGCCGCGTCATTGTTACCTGCATTAAGCAACACAATACCGAGATTACAGTGCGCCGCCGCATGCTCAGGGTCTAACTGCAATGTCCTGCGATGTATCTCTTCCGCCTCTGCCAAGCGATTCAGCACCTGCAACACAAGGCCGAGATTATGCAGCGCATTGGTATAGTTGGGATCAACTTCTATTGCCTGCCGGAAGCTAGTTTCCGCCTCATCGAATTTGCCCATTTCCTGAAGGGTAACACCCAGATTGTTATATGCCGGAGCATAAGCCGGGTTGACCTGTATCACTCTTCGATAGCTGGTACACGCCTCATCCAGTCGCCCCAGTTCATAGAGTATCAAACTCAGGTTGTAATGAACCTCGAAATCGTTTGGCAATAGTGCCGCCGCTTTTTGCATGGGCGCTAACGCCTGCACGCTATTCTCAATCGAAGCTCCCAACAACTTCCATCCCAAACCATAGGTCGGATAGTGAACCGTCATCAATCGAGCCTGTTTTTCTGCTTCTTTTAAACGTCCGGCAGAAAAAAGAGTCATTAAAGCATTGATCTCCCGGTTACCCGGCGTTTTACCCTTATGTGTTCTTTTCTGCACGGCTGGCGGTGCGCTATCCATTGAATCCACATTTTCAACTCCGGCTTCCAGCTTTGCCGTCAAGGCATCCACCTCTGCCCCCTGCAAACCCTGATTACGCGCCAGAATAAGCAGCTGTCTGGCATCGTCCATCTGACCAGACTGAAACAAGGCTTCAATGTAACTGAGCCAGTATTGTCCACATGAAGGATCAACATCCAGCGCCGCTGCAAAATAGGGAAGACTGGCTGCCGGCTGCTTCATCTGCATAGCCATTATCCCCATGTTGTAATTCGCATCACCATGATGGGGATCTGCCTGCAACACAGCCAGATAGTGTTGCCCGGCTTCCTGAAATTCTCCCGCCTGATGGCGGGAAATGGCCAATTGCAGTTCTTTTTCCAGTAAATCCTGAGAGGTTGAGACGTCAATAGGCATTAGAAGAAAGCGTCCTTGAAGAGATATTGGATGAATGACTATCACACCATTCCTGCCAGAGCTTCCGGTACTCCTGCTCCACGACTCCGGCATAGGCTTGAGTATTACCAACCATAGACGACTTTAATTGACTTCGCAACTGCTGACGAAGCTCAGACAATGCTTCAATATCCTGCGCCTTTTGCTTGGCTATGGCGACATACTCATGCTGTGTTTGTGCAATCCAGTCTTCGAGGCCCAATGTCGTCAAGATAGATGCCCCGGTTCTTCCTGCAAAAGTAGGCCAACGCAATGTAATCAAAGGGACACCCATCAATATCCCTTCCAGCGTGGTTACACCGCCCCCCTGTGGGAAGGTGTCTAGCGCGATATCGACCTGATTAAATGCAGCCAAATGCTCCTCCCATCTAGTTCTCCCCTGCAAAATGAGACGCTCCCTTGCAACTCCGGCACGTACAAAATGAGCAGACACCCGTTCTCTTGCCTCTTCGTGATCCATCTCTGCATTCTTGATCAACATCCGGCTACCCGGCACGGACAGTAAGACCTGCGCCCAGGTTTGATAGGTTTGTAGAGAAACTTTTTCCATCCTGGAGAACGTACCGAACGTAATAACCTTGCTCGACAAGGCGGGCAACACCTCAACATCCGGGGGCGTCTGACATGAGTAATAGGAAAAGAAAATGGGCAGGTAAACAATCCGCTCTGCATACAGGTGCTTCTCTTCCGGCGGGATAAGTATCGGATCAGAAAACAGCACATCCATGGCCTTCATTCCCGTACCCGTTGAATAGGCCCAAGCCGTAATCTGAATCGGGGCTGGCTTTCTGGCAAAAACTGTCAGACGATTTCTTCCGGAATGCCCGGCAAGATCAACCAGAATATCAATCCCATCCTTTCTTATCAGATCGGCGGCCTCATCATCAGACATTTCAAATATATTTCGCCATGCGGTAACGCTCTGCTTAATGCGATCCGTCAACGCCGTGGTTTTAGTTTCATTGGAGTAAGCAATTACATCAAACCGGCTGCGATCATATTCAAACAGCATCGCCGCAAAAGAGGTCGGGGCTGAATTTGTTCTAAAGTCGGTGGCTAGATAACCGATGCGCAACCGTCGTTCCGGATCAAGAATATTGGCATATGGAATATCTTGCAACAGATGTACAGCATGGCTTTCTCCCCATGCCCTACGCTCCTGCTGCATTTCATGAATACTGACATTAGCAGCCAAATCCAGTGCAAAAATCAAATTGCTATGCGCTTCAGCATGGGCAGGATCAAGCTCCAATGCCCGACGATAGCTCACTTTTGCTTCATCAATCCTGCCCGAATCACGCAGTGCATTACCCAGATTATTATGCGCATCGGCTGAATGAGGTTCAATATTCACAACATGCTGACAACAAGCTATGCCCTCATCCATACGCCCGAGACCTTGAAGCAGGGCAGCCAAATTACTGTATGCTTCAACATAGTTCGGTTTAAATCGCAGGGCACTTCGAAAACAGGCTTCGGCCTCCAGCAGCCAAGGCGATGACTTCATCAAATGGCAACCCAGGTTGTAATAAGCCGCCGCATAATCCGGCTTGATTCTTATGGCATTCCGATAACTGATTTCCGCTTCAGAGTCTTTTCCCAATTTAATTAGGGTATTAGCCAGATTGAAATGTAATTCAGCCAAATCCGGGCTAATTTGCAATGCCAGCCTGAAGCTGGCTACTGCCTCGTCAAACCGCCCCAATTTCTTCAATACATTGCCCAAATTACAATGTGCATCAACTGCATCCGGCATGATCTGCAGCACATTCTGATAACTGAAACAAGCTTCATTAAGCCGCCCGCTATCTTCAAGTAGTATTCCCAAATTGCCATGTGCTACTACATAATCCGGCCTGACCTGAATTGCCTGACGATAACTTGCCTCCGCCTCTTGCAATCGTCCCAACACCTGATGAATCACCCCTAGGTTGGAATGCGCTTCCACATCGTCTGGTGCCAACATTACCGCCTTTTGCATAAAAGGTAACGCTTCATTATTCATGCCCACACGCTGGAATACCACACCCAACGCTTTCCAGCCAAAACCATAATGCGGAAATTTCTGCGTCATTGATTCTGCAAGCGTGATGACATCTGCAATCTGACCGCTATTTAGCGACGCTTGCAGTGCGTTAATTTCCTGAATGGAAGGGACACTATGATTGTAATTTTGAGCGGAATGAGTCGGCTGAGAGGTTACATCAGGAAAGTTTTTCGAATCCAAATTCTCATCCTCCAGCCATATCGATTTGGCATTTATTCATAAAAAATAGGTGATTAATCGATAATACAAATTAATCCCGGAATAGCTACTCATCATGAGCATCGTACGAAGCACACCACCCCTTCCAGAGTTGCCGATATTCCCGCTCTACCGTTCTTACATAAGCGACTTCGTTTCCGAGTATAGATGATGTGAATATGCCTCGCAATTGCTGACGCAACACCGACAAGGCATGCAAATCACTCGCCTTTTGGATGGCAAGCTCAACATACTGCGACGACGATTCCGCGATCCAGTCAGTCAAACCCAGTGTCGTCAAAATCGATGCCGAAATCCTCCCCTGCAAGGTTGGCCAGCGTAATGTCACCATCGGTACGCCCATCACCAATCCTTCCAGAGCCGTCATACCACCGCCATGAGGGAACGGGTCCAGTGCCATATCAACCTGATTATAGGTAGCCAGATGCTCATCACGCGATGTCGCTCCCTGCAAGATAATGCGTTCCGACTCAATACCTGCCCGTGCAAAATAACCCATCACTTTTCCCCTCATATCGGCATCATCCAGTGACGGCGTTTTAATAATCATGCGACTACCCGCACAGCCATGCAGGATTTCCGCCCATGCCTTGTAGGTCTCATCGGAATTCTTGACCAGCCGGTTAAACGAGCCGAAGGTAATAATTTTTGACGATAATGCGGGCAAAGTATTAACAGGTGGACAATTGTTACCTAGCATAAATGATCCAATCGCAATAGGCAGGTATCTGACTTGCTCGGCATAGAGTGACTTTTCGTCAGGGGGCACCATAACCGGGTCAGTAAAAAACACATCCATGGCGCTCATCCCGGTACCCGCTGCATAGCCCCATGCGCTAATCTGAATAGGCGCAGGTTTTCGGGCAAACACCAGCAAACGATTACCTACCGTATGACCGGATAAATCAACCAAAATATCAATCTGATCTTGCCGAATTCGGTCCGCGACAACATCATCAGACAGACTACGTATATTTCTCCATTCCGTGACATTTTGCCGGAAGAGCCGGGTCATCTGATCTTCTTTATTGGAATTCGAGTAAGCGATTACATCAAACTGGTCACGATCAAAGTTAACCAGCATCGCTCCGAAGGAATAGGCCGCCGAATGCATTCTGAAATCCGCAGAAACATAGCCAATCCTCAAGCGCCGCCCGGCATCAGGAACATTCAGATGTTCAATATGCTGATGTAAGTGAGCTGCATGCAACTCCCCCCAACGATGACGCTCTGCACTCAAAAAAACGGCATCCTTATCCGGCATAAGATCCAGTGTGAATAGCAGATTACTATGAGACACCACACAATCCGGCTTGAGTTGCAATGATCTTCTAAAGCTGTCGGATGCCGCATCCAGCCGTCCGAGATCATGCAACACGGTACCCAAATTGCAATATGCCGCAGCATAATTGGGGTCGAGTTGCAGAACTCGCCGATAAACAATCTCGGCCTCTTTTAATCGGTTCATGCGCTCAAGAAGAACACCCAGATTGTAATGTGCGTCAACATAATCCGGCTTAATCTGAATTGCACGTCGAACACTGCCTTCTGCCTCTTCCAGACGGCCCGACTCCTGAAGAAGAGTGCCTAAGCTGTTATGACCCGCCGCATATTCCGGGTTGAGTTGTAACGCCTGCCTAAAGCAGCCTTCGGCTTCATCCAAACGTTCCAACTTCTGATAGCCGACCCCAAGATTTAAATGTACATCAATATCGTCAGGTGAGAGTACCACTGCTTTTTGCATGATTTCCAACGCTTCGTTAGTTATCATGCCTCGTCCCAGCAACGCACCCAACACCTTCCAGCCGAACCCGTGATAGGGAAATTGCTCTATCATTTTGCGGGCGTATACTTCAGCGTCAAAGTATTTTCCCTGCGCAAACAGACTCGTCAATGCTCCCCTGTCCCGCTTTACACTTTCGATAACATGAATCAGATTACATTGAGTATCCGCGTAGTCCGGACTAACTCTCAATACATGTAAATAACTAGCCTCAGCTTCATCCAGCCTCCCCATATCCAAAAACAGGCTACTCAAATTAAAGTGCGCCTCAATCAAATCAGGGTTAATTTGCAATATTCGTTGGTAACTGGCTTCCGCAACATAAAAATTTCCCAGTCTTTTCTGAATATTACCCATAATCATAAGCGCGGATAGGCTATCCGGATTAATCCGCAGTGCATTCTGGCAGTGACGCTTTGCCTCAACTAAACGTCCCGACTCAATCAGGATCACAGCAAGATTTACCTGCGCATCCAAATAATCCGGATTGAACGTCAATGCTTCACGATAACAAGCTTCAGCTTCATTCCTCCGCCCCAACTCTTGACATGCAACTCCCAGGTTGTAATGCGCCTCAACATCTCCCGGCGAGAGTTCTACCGCCTTTTGCATGGGTTCCAGTGCATCCGCCACTTGGCCCATTTGTTTGAAAATCGCGCCTAATGCCTTCCAACCAAATTCATGCGCCGGGAAAAGCACCGTCATTGCTCGTGCAATCTCAACAGCCTCCTTATAACGACCGCTTCCGAATAAGCCGAGCAAATTGTCAATATCCTGATGACTCGGCACTTGCCCCAGATGTCGGGCGGATTCTTTCTTTTGAGATGAATCGATACATCCAACTGTATGATCCGCGCTCTGAATTGGTAAGGGCTCGCTCTGCCATACCTCAGAAATTAACCGACTTTGCTCAGATGCAGCACCGTGTATACGCGCTTCCAACGCATCAACCTGCTCTCCTTGCAAACCCTGCTGCTTTGCCAGCGCTAACAGATTAACAGCCTCCTCACACTGCCCACTCTGAAATAGTGCATCAATATAACCCAGCCAGAATTTACCGCTGGCAGGATCCTGCTCCAGAGCCGCAGAAAAATAGGGAAGGCTGGCTGCAGCTTGCTTCATCTGTAATTTCAACCTCCCCATGTTGAAATTAACATGGGCATGATTGGGCTCCAACTGCAATACAGCCAGATAATAACGCTCAGCTTCCTGCAACTCTCCAGCATGATGACAAACAATCGCCTGCTTGAATAATGAAACCAGCTCATCAAATTGGGGCAACGATTCAACCATAACCAATTTATCCCTTTGGGGTAATTAAATGCTGTGCATTTGCCAAAATACTTTAAAGTCCGAAATGAATCTCAAGTCATTTATCAAGCATTCTATGCAACCATATGTTTTAAAGCAAACTTTAATGAATTTAGCCTTTTAAAACATTCAAACCACTAAATTAAATGAAGTTTTCCACTAAAGTTTTCCAAATCACCACCGATAAGAAGACTAACGGCGGTTTAATTAGCCTGCAGTTTGGGCAAACCAAAGTAAACGGCAATTAAGCCAAAAGAAATTTCTTATCAATAAAGGAGAGCTAAAATGGCACAGGTAATCAATACCAATGTCGCAGCCCTATTTGCAGGTTCAGCACTGAACAAATCTGCTAATGCGCTGCAAACGGCACAAGCACGGCTATCATCCGGTTTACGCATCAACAGTTCCAAAGACGATGCAACAGGCTTGGGTATAGCAACCGGCTTTGACAGCCAAATTCGTGGCACCAACATGGCAATTCGCGTTGCCAATGATGCTATCTCAGCCGCTCAAACCAATGACGGCTATGGAGCACAGGTGCTTGAAAATCTGCAACGGATGCGCGAAATTGCCGTTCAGTTGGGCGGAACCGCAACAGGTGCTGAAACAACTGCACTCGTTGCAGAAAACTCACGTATTGCCGGCTTGACTACCGCAGCAACCGCCACCGCCGTGGATGGTAACGGTACACTGGTCACGGGTGTTAGCGCCAAAATAACCGCTCCTACTGGAACTACGGTTTCCGCTATTGACGCAGACATTACCGCAGTGAACGGTTCTCGTGCCAATTATGGTGCCGATATGGTCAGATTCTCTTCTGCCGTATCCAGTATGCAAACAGCTTCGGTTAATTTATCTGCTGCTTACAGCCGCGTGATGGATACCGACTATGCGGCTGAAACTGCCTCAATGACACGTAACAACATTTTGCAACAAGCTGGTACAGCCGTACTTGCACAAGCGAACCAGACTCCTAACTCAGTAATGAGTCTGCTACGTTAATAATACTTCTGGTCAATCCACGTGATTATTAACCAATTTATTGTGGCTGACTTTTATCAATAAAAATCCCCACGCTACTAAATCGCGCGGGGATTTTTTTACAATACCCTATATCCCCATTTTTGCACCAACGACAGATTCTGTTGGTGTAAATAATTGACGAGTCACCGTAATTTGAGGATGTATCAATAATAGTTTGAAATACCACGATAAATCGCTAAAGGTTATTTTATTTGTGACGATAAATAAACTAACACTAAAGTATTTGGTTACAAAAACATGAAGTTATAGCTTGACAAAGCATAAATTCATTATTAAAGGAGAACTAAAATGGCACAAGTCATCAACACCAACGTCGCCGCCCTATTTGCAGGATCGGCACTTAACAAGTCTGCCAATGCGCTGCAAACTGCTCAGGCACGCTTATCCTCCGGCCTTCGCATCAACAGCTCCAAGGACGACGCAACAGGCTTGGGTATCGCTACCGGCTTTGACAGCCAGATTCGCGGCACCAACATGGCAATTCGCGTTGCCAATGACGCTATCTCTGCTGCT
>JBBRAJ010000024.1:0-45374 GCA_038206935.1 Burkholderiales bacterium | reverse complement strand
AACTTGCTGCGGAAGAATTTATGCCGGAAATGATAATCTCCTATTGCTTTACACTACAGGGGATTATACGCTACCATTAACTAAATCACACACCTTTGCGGAACGGCTAGAAGAAAAGGCGACCCCGGTTTCCCGCCCCCTTCGGGGGTTCCCTGCGTTGCTCGACTGGTCAGGCGGCTGCGGAACTCGCGCTCCGCGCTCAAACAGTCCTCGCCGAAATCCCCTGACCAGCCTCCGCTACTCGGCGGCGCACAGGGGAGGAGGGGGCAAAGTGAATTGTTTATAAGCTGACTTCTCTTGAGTCATTTGTTGCTTTGAATTTGAGAAGTGCATTGTTAGCAAATACGAATTACATAAATCAATTATGGTGAAGCTATTAATAAGAGGTATTCCATGTTGGGAGAGGCTGTAAGTTCAAATGATGCGAAGGTGCTCTACGATTTTTTGCGCCATTCCACGGCAGTTTGCATCGACTTGGCTAGTGATTTGCGGTATGACGGTTCTCACAAATGGCATGTTAATCTTGTTATTTTGTATGGCTCTATTCTTGAATTATCACACTCAATTCAAGTTCTTCTAGATGGAGAGTCATCTGTTGGTGTTTCAGTATTATTACGTTCTATGCTTGAGGCTTCCGTGGATATTCGGAATCTAGAAGTAGAGCGTACATATGGATATTACATGGATGCAGCTTATCTGAAACAGTGGATTAAAGTATTTGATGAGGCAAAGAAAGGTGATAATCCTTATCTTAATGGTATGGCTGAGTCACCAAAATTTGATGATACTTTATTGGAATATCAAGTTCGGTTGAAAGAGCTCGAAGAGCAAGGTTACAAAGCGCTTTCAATTTTCGATAAATTTTCCAAATCAGGTCAGGTTAAAGAATATCGTTCAATATATAACTTCCTTTGTTCTGATTCCCATAATAATCAGCGATCTTTAGTTTTAAGGCATATTACCTCTGATAGAGGTAACGCCGAACGTGAGATTCAATTTTTTTCTCCATTCAAGCTGGATTTTTGTATTCAGGAAATTGTTTTGTGCATTGAAATATTAATTGACAGTACCGTGATAATTCATAAAGCCTTAAATTCGATTAGGCTTCCTGACGTTAAGTTACTTGCAGTTAAGTTTTCAGAAATTTGTTAGTAATTGTGAGTCAATCTCCCCTGTGCACCGCCGAGTAGCGCAGGCTGGTCAGGGGTAGTCGGCGAGGACTGATGAAACAACTAGCCATCGACTAAGCTGGCAAACGACGCCAGCCAAGTCGCTGGTTATGTTTGAGCGCGGAGCGCGAGTTCCGCAGCCGCCTGACCAGTCGAGCAACGCAAAACCGCAAGGGTCTTCGCCTAAAAACATAGTCGTGCTTCGCACTCCTTGTTTTGAGCGAGGGAACCCCCGAAGGGGGCGGGAAACCGGGGTCGCCTTTTCTTTGGTTACTTTCTTTTGGCGAAGCAAAAGAAAGTAACTTGCTGCCGGGCAACCCCCGGCGGTGTTGACGTTGACGTTGGTGTGAATATTTAAAATTTCGCGAAATGTTGGGCATCGCTGCGCTCACCCACAACCTACCTTGCTGATAATCCCATCACCTTCCTTGTATCCATTCCACCATCGCATCCTGCGCAACCCGCCCATTTCTGGCATTCGGATGGTTAATGAAAAACACGATTACCCATTCCTTGCCACTTTTTGAACGAACGAATCCGGCGAGGGTTTTTACGCCGTTTAGGGTGCCGGTTTTGAGGTGGGCGTGGTTGGTGGCGGGGCTTTGGGTTAGGCGTTTTTTAACTGAGCCGTCCACGCCGAGTATAGGGAGTGAGGATTGTAGTTCGGCGCTTAGTGGGTGGGTGGCGGCGTGTTGTAGTAGTTGGGCTAGGTGGGCGGCGCTGATGCGTTCGGTGCGGGACAGGCCTGCGCCGTTTTCCAGTATCAGTTCGGGAAAGTCGAGTTGTTGGGATTTTAGCCAGTCGCTAACGGCTTGGGTGCTGCGTTCCAGGCTGGCCTGGTCGGTTGCGCCCAGCGTCAGGAATAGTTGTCTGGCCATGACGTTGTTGCTGAATTTGTTGATGTCGCGAATGAGGTTGCCCAATGGTTCGGAGTGGTGGGTGGAAAATAGCAGGGCAGTTTCACTGGCCTTGCCTTCGCGCTGTTTGCCTTGCAGTGTGCCGCCCAGTTCTTTCCATAGCGAACGGAAAATTGCTTCGAGGTAGCGGGTGTGTGGCATCACGCTGAGGTTGTGGTCGCGCTCGCCGCATGTGCCGGGATAGCCGCCCTGAAAGAGGATGCTGTCACCGTTCGGCTGGACATTGATGGTGTCGTCCCAGCCGTCGCAACTGCCGGGAGTTTGCGGCGTCAGTTGGTTTTCCAGTTGTATGCCATCCAGTGGTGGTTCGCTGGCGAGTCTGATGGTGTTGCCTTCCGGCATATAACGCAGGTGCAGGGTGTTGAAGTTTAGTAGCAACGCATCCGGGCCGACGTTGTAGGCGCGCACCGGGTCGTTGTCGAATGCGCCGGAATCGAAAGGAGGGATGGCGAAGTAGCTGCGATCTAGCACTAGGTCGCCGCGTATCTCACGTAGCCCGCGTGCGCGTAATTCGGTCAGCCATAACCAAAATTGGTCGACGGTAAATTTCGGGTCGCCGTATCCCTTGAGTACCAGATTGCCATTCAATACGCCATTCTTCAATTCGCCATCCAGCCACGCTTCAGTCTTCCAGGTATAAGCCGGGCCGAGCAGGTCGAGACCGATATAGGTGGTGAGTAGCTTCATGGTCGAGGCGGGGTTCATCGGTATGTCGGTGTTCAGTTCGATAAGCGGTTTTCTAGCGCCTACTTCGCGTACTTCGATGGCAACGCCGTCGAGAGAAATTCCGGATTGTTGCAGTGATAGTCTGACTTCGGCAGGTAATTTTGTTGCGAAGGTAGATGGGGCGAAGGCGAGTGTCAATAAGAGGAGAAGGTATTTCATGTTAGTTGCTCCACAATTTCCAGTGTGCGGGTAAGCAGCAAGCGAATTTCTTCTTCGCTGATGACGTAGGGGGGCATGAAGTAGAGGGTTTTTCCCATAGGTCGCAACAGCAGCTCTTGTTTTAGCGCCAGCGCGAAGCAGCGTTGTGTGAAATCACTGTGTGGTGTGTCGACTTCAAACGCCCAGATCATGCCGGTGTTGCGCCAGTTTTTTACTTTCGGATGTTGGCGCAACGGTGCAGCGACGCGGTTCACAAACGCCGCCTTATGGCGATTGTTAGTCAGTACATCATCTTGTTTGAAAATATCCAATGTCGCCAGTGCGGCGCGGCAAGCCAGCGGATTGCCGGTGTAGGAATGCGAATGCAAAAAACCACGCGCCGTCTTGTCGTCATAAAAGGCCTGATAGATGTCGTCATGAGTCATCACAATAGACAGAGGCAGATAGCCGCCCGTGATGCCTTTGGATAGCAATAAAAAGTCAGGTGAAATGTCGCCCTGCTCACAAGCAAACAACGTCCCCGTCCTGCCCATGCCGACCGCTATTTCGTCGGCAATCAGATGTATGTTGTAGCGGTCGCAAAGTTCGCGCGCGCGTTGTAGATAAATCGGGTGGTACATCGCCATACCCGCCGCGCCCTGTACTAGCGGTTCGATGATGAAGGCGGCGAGTTGCGCGTGATGCTGTTGCAAGTGAACTTCGAGTGACTCTGCGCAACGCAATGCAAACGCTTCGGCCGTTTCGCCGGCTTCCGCATTGCGCCAGTCCGGGCTGATGACGGTAGCCTGTTGCCGTATCAGCGGGCCATAGGCATTGCGAAACAGCGCGACATCGGTCACCGAGAGCGCGCCCAGCGTCTCACCGTGGTAGCTGTTTTGCAGGCTGATGAATTGCGTCTTGCCAGCTAGCCCTGAGTTCTGCCAGTAATGTGCGCTCATTTTGAGTGCGATTTCGGTCGCCGATGCGCCATCCGAACCGTAGAAACAATGCCCCAGTCCAGCGGGAGCCAGTTCGCGCAGTCGTTCGGAAAGTTTGACTACAGGTTCGTGGGTAAAACCGGCCAGCATCACATGCTCCAGCTTTTCCAATTGATCGCGTAACGCGGCGTTGATGCGCGGATTGGCATGACCGAACAGGTTTACCCACCATGAGCTGACCGTGTCCAGATAGCGGTTGCCGTCGAAGTCGTAAAGCCATGTTCCCTGGCCGCGTGCAATCGGCACTAACGGAAAGGTTTCATAGTGCTTCATCTGTGAGCAGGGATGCCAGACGGCGGAAAGTGAGCGATCAATCAGATCGACGTTGCGTTGAGTAGTGTTTTGCATCGGCGAATCATAACGAATTTTGCGTAGAGTATGCAGTGGAATTACAAGTGTCTGTGTGGGCTTTACTTTCAGTATTTCTGTATCTGTGGCATTCTTCGCATCTTTCAGTTTTTTCAAAATCTTAAATAACGCCTATGATTTTTTAAGGGGCGACAGTCGGGGGATGGCAGTAATGAAATGTGTTGATGATTTTCGCTTGCGCTTGGGTAAAAGCGAATTGGTGCCGATTGTAATAGGCGGGATGGGGGTGGATATTTCCACTGCCGAGTTGGCACTGGAAGCGGCGCGGCTGGGCGGAATCGGACATATTTCCGATGCGATGTTACCGACGGTCACCGATCGTCGCTATAAGACCAAGTTTGTCAGTGACAAGCAAAAGCAATACAAGCTCAATATCATGAAGGCAGATAAATCCATCGTGCAATTTGACTTGGAGCAGGTTGCCGAGGCAACTCGATTGCATGTGCGCCGCACCATGGAAGCCAAGAGTGGCGATGGCATGATCTTCGTTAATTGCATGGAAAAGCTCACTATGAATGCGCCGCGTGAGACGTTGCGCACGCGTATGCTGGCCGCCCTGGACGAGGGGATCGACGGCATCACGCTGGCGGCAGGCCTGCATCTGGGATCGTTTGCGATGATGCAGGAACATCCGCGTTTCCGTGAAGCGAAGCTGGGCATTATCGTTTCCTCGGTTCGTGCGTTGCAATTGTTCCTGCGCAAGAATATCAAGACGGATCGTTTGCCTGATTACATCGTGGTCGAAGGCCCGTTGGCGGGTGGTCATCTGGGCTTTGGTTTGGACTGGGCAAAGTACGATCTACGCGTTATCGTTGCCGAGGTCATTGCCTTCCTGAAGCAGGAACATCTGGATATCCCCGTCATCCCGGCAGGTGGCATTTTCACAGGCAGCGATGCGACCAGTTATCTGGAAACGGGTTCGGCTGCAGTGCAGGTGGCGACGCGTTTCACTGTGGCACAGGAATGCGGTATTCCGGCCAAGGTGCAGCAGGAGTATTTCAAGGCCAGCGAAGACGACATCGAAGTCAACATGATTTCACCTACCGGCTACCCGATGCGCATGATCAAGGGGAGTCCGGCGATTGGATCCGGCATTCGCCCTAACTGTGAGGCGTATGGTTATGTACTCGATGGTAATGGTCGTTGTGGCTATATTGATGCCTACAATCGTGTAGTTGAGGCCAATCCTGACGCGAAGAAGTTTTCCGTGCCGGACAAGACTTGTCTGTGTACCCATATGCGCAATTATGATCTGTGGACTTGTGGCCATTACACCTATCGTCTCAAGGACACCACGCATCGAAATGAGGACGGAATTTATCAGGTTCTGTCAGCCGAGCATATCTTTAAAGACTATCAGTTCAGCAAAGACAACAAGGTTGCCTTGCCGCCAAAAAAATAAATTTCACTGCCACCCTTGAAATCAGGGGTGGCTATCCCCATTAACGTCACTCGCAGGCGGGAGTTCGCGGCAAGCTGCTGCGACTGACGCCGCTATTAATTTAAATTCAACCCTTTGATTCAGGAGATACAACAATGAAAATTCGTCCTTTGAGCGACCGCGTTATCGTCAAGCGCATGGAAGAAGAGCGCAAGACTGCTTCCGGTATCGTGATTCCCGATGCCGCTACTGAAAAGCCGGATCAAGGCGAAATCATCGCCGTAGGTAACGGTAAAGTCGGTGAAGATGGCAATGTTCGTCCGATGAGCGTCAAAGTAGGCGATCGCGTTATGTTCGGTAAATACGCTGGTCAGACTTTCAAAATGGATGGTCAGGAATACATGACGATGCGCGAAGATGACATCATCGGCGTAGTAGAAGCTTAATTCGACATTCCCAGTGAAATTTCATGGCCGTATTCCGGAGTGACCGGAAGGGCGGCAAAAACAAAATCAGGAGATCAAAAACATGGCAGCTAAAGACGTAAAATTCCACGACGCCGCACGCAACAAGATGGTTATCGGCGTGAACATTCTGGCCGACGCAGTTAAGGTTACACTGGGCCCTAAGGGTCGTAACGTGGTTCTGGATCGTTCATACGGTTCACCAACCATCACCAAGGACGGTGTATCGGTCGCCAAGGAAATTGAACTGAAAGACAAGTTCGAAAACATGGGCGCGCAAATGGTTAAGGAAGTGGCTTCCAAGACATCTGACGTGGCCGGTGACGGTACAACAACTGCAACTGTATTGGCGCAGTCCATCGTTATGGAAGGCATGAAGTTCGTTGCAGCAGGCATGAATCCAATGGATCTGAAGCGCGGCATCGACAAGGCTGTTATCGAAGCCGTTGCAGAATTGAAGAAAATTTCCAAGCCATGCACCACCAGCAAGGAAATCGCTCAGGTTGGTTCTATTTCTGCCAATTCCGACAGCGCCGTTGGCGACAAGATCGCTGAAGCGATGGACAAGGTAGGCAAAGAAGGCGTTATCACCATTGAAGACGGTTCCGGTCTGGAAGACGAGTTGGATGTTGTTGAAGGTATGCAGTTTGATCGTGGCTACCTGTCACCTTACTTCATCAACAATCAGGATCGTCAAATCGCAGCGATGGAAAACCCCTTCATCCTGTTGCATGACAAGAAAATCTCCAACATTCGTGACCTGCTGCCCGTACTGGAGCAAATCGCCAAGACCAGTCGCCCATTGCTGATCATCGCTGAAGATGTAGACGGCGAAGCATTGGCCACACTGGTGGTAAACAACATTCGTGGCATCCTGAAAACGGTTGCCGTTAAGGCACCTGGTTTCGGCGACCGTCGCAAGGCGATGCTGGAAGACATCGCGATTCTGACCGGCGGTACCGTGATCGCTGAAGAAGTGGGTCTGACTCTGGAAAAAGCCACGCTGGAAGATCTGGGTCAAGCCAAGCGCATCGAAGTGGGCAAGGACAACACCATCATTATCGATGGTATTGGTAAGGAAGATGCGATCAAGGGTCGTATCGCTCAGATCAACAAGCAAGCTGAAGAGTCTACCAGCGACTACGACAAGGAAAAACTGCAAGAACGTAAAGCCAAACTGGCTGGCGGCGTAGCCGTTATCAAGGTCGGTGCAGCAACTGAAGTTGAAATGAAAGAGAAAAAAGCGCGCGTTGAAGATGCATTGCATGCCACGCGTGCCGCTGTAGAAGAAGGCATCGTACCTGGCGGCGGCGTAGCATTGTTGCGTGCCAAGGCTGCGGTTTCCAACCTGAAGGGCGACAACCATGATCAGGATGCCGGTATCACTATCGTATTGCGTGCTATGGAAGCTCCTCTGCGCGCTATCGTGCAAAATGCAGGCGACGAGCCTTCAGTTGTGGTGAACAAGGTGCTGGAAGGTTCCGGCAGCTACGGTTACAACGCTGCAACTAGCGAATACGGCGACATGCTCGAAATGGGTGTGGTAGACCCAACCAAGGTAACGCGCACCGCATTGCAAAATGCTGCGTCTATCGCGGGTCTGATGCTGACAACTGCTTGTATGGTTGCAGAACTGCCTGAAGACAAGCCAGCAGGTGGCATGGGCGGCGGTATGGGTGGTATGGGTGGTATGGACGGCATGATGTAATCATCGCTTTTCTGTAGCCAGACAAACCCCGCTTAAGCGGGGTTTGTTGTTTCTGGTGTTGTAATCACAGAGAATGCAAATAGCGATTAATTCTATTCCTGATGAAACCTCGTGTAGGCGCAGATTTGCGTAGGTCAGGCTACAGTCAGACAATTCTCTGCTTATTCGCCGTACGCTACGTAGCAATAAAATAAAAATAGTGAAGAATGCCTTCGTTATTACCATCTTTATTCACCTGATTCGAAAATTTTCCCGGTTTTGAATTGCTGTTTTCGAGAATATCGGTATAATGCGCCGCTCTCGGTGCCGGAGATGTTGTTTTGAATCTCCGCTGTTCCGTAGAAATGGCCTGGTAGCTCAGTCGGTAGAGCAGAGGATTGAAAATCCTTGTGTCGGTGGTTCGATTCCGCCCCGGGCCACCAAATAAAACAAAGGGTTGCAGAAATGCAGCCCTTTTTGTTTTCTGTCATTGTAGATGATCTTTTACATTTTCCAATTTGAAGACTAAAACTGATGAAAAAGTACACGCTATTTTTGGGGTTGTTACATCGTCGGGAGTGCCTGATCCCAACATGGCGCGGTCTATTTTTGTTCGCATTTGTTGGAGTGATCTTGTTAGTGGTGTTAGGTTCGAAGGTTCACTCTTTCCTAGCAGTCACAAACCCAGTTTCTTCTGATGTGCTTGTGGTCGAAGGATGGGTTCCAGACTATGTGTTGCAGGAGGCAATGGTCGAATTTAAGCGAAATCACTATCGCAAAGTGTATGTTACTGGAGGGACGCTTGATGTAGGGGGGCACCTTTCTGACTACAAGACTTTTGCTGATCTTGGCGCGGCTACCTTGGTTAAAATGGGCATGAACAAGTCCTTGGTAGAGGCTGTTCCATCATCTGTCGTACGTAAAGATCGTACATACGCTTCTGCTTTAGCATTAAAAGATTTCTTGTCCCAACAATCATCACATGTGACTGAAATAAATCTTTTAACTGAAGGCGCGCACGCGAAGCGGTCGCAGATTCTTTTTCAGCAAGCATTTGGAGATAGTGCGCGAGTAGGAATCATTGCTATCGCGAGTCGGGATTATGATCCCCAATACTGGTGGAAATTTAGTGGAGGAGTACGCGCTGTGGTTGATGAATTTATTGCCTATATTTACGTGTTGGTTGTTTTTCCATTTACTTCGCTCCATTAGTTCAGATACAGATTACCCTGTCGGTTCAGGCAAAGCAGATTGTCGGGATGTGGAACGAATTCAATGGCAGGTTCGTTTGTTCTGGTAGTCGGTGAATCCGTTATTTGTGCTTGATGAAATTGAGATCGTATTGCATCCGCTAGAAATTGATTCTGTCCGGCTGAATTAGTTAGGGGGAAAGGTTAACCCGGCTAATCCATTAGCACCGTCATTTCCGCGCAGGAATGAGGAGTTCTGGGTCTAATGGATTCGGGGTTAACTTGCTTGCCGACGAGCACAATCGCATTAGTGATGCACTGAATAAATTACAAACGCAGGTATGGAAGCAGCGCACGGGTAAATTTTGTCACTTGCCAGTTTAGTGATGTCCAAACGTGACATAGAGTCATCTCTTTGATTCCGGTTTAGCTGAATACAAGTTCGCCCATCTCGCCGATCTTGAATATTCCTCCTTCACGGTCTTTTTTGGCCTCGAAAAGTTTCTGGTTGATGTGTATTTCGACCCCTGAGAATATTCTCTTCGTCGCAACGACCTGAGCTTCCTTGGCGAGTTCGATTTCCTTTTTGATCTGCAAGGATTCGGCTGTGTATTCTGCGATTTCGGCGTAGAGGGTAACTCTTGCCGTTTCGGCCGCGGCCATTTCTTCAGCACTTACTTTCCCCGGATTTTTTTTACCCGAACTTAAAAACAGCAGCACGTCCGCAAACCGGCCATTGGCGGTCATGCGCTTCTTGTCGCATTCCCGTAGGCGCTCATTGAGGTCTTTGTTGTTTCCGACTATTACGACTGTTTTCGGGTGATCGTCGGAGCCAAAATTGTGTGCCATAACCAGCATCGTCGCACGAGCCACCCCGCCTATGAGTTCTCCCTTATTGCTGCCTTTATTTCCTACGATGATCTGGTGGGCGGCGGCAAGCTCGCACTGTATGGCGGCTTCCTGAACGAAGATGCCATTTCCCGCCATAATATGGGCGTTCTGCGCAAACTTAACTGTGCATGAACCGCCGCAGTTAATAGCGGCGTGTATTTTCTTGTCTGTTGCGTTGTAGTCCTCACCGCTACCTATAATTCCACACTTTACCGTTACATCCCCTCCCGCTTCCAATAAGGCATCCTCCATCGTTCCTTCGATAAGAATGTCCCCCGTAGCTTTTATCGTCATGCCAGAGTGAACGTCGCCCGACACTATTACCCCGCCGTCGTAGCTGATATTCCCGGTGTGCAGATCCACGTTTTCCACGCGATATACGGCTTCAACGGATACGCCGTTTTTTGTTACGATGGGGCAGCCGGAAATCGCGGCGATGAGTCGATGTGGGTCTTTGGGGTCTATCATTACTCCCTCAAGTCCGGGCGGAAATGGAACTTTTTTGCCTGGCTTGGTGGGAATTTCCTTCCCGGTAACGGTAAGGCCTGTTTCTCCTGGCGTTGGGTCAACGATTCGCATGAGTACATCACCGGCTTTGACCGTTACGATTTCGCCCAAATCCCGAAAGTCGGTCAATCCTTGTTCATCCAGATGCGGGCTGCGTTTTTTCATGTTGTCGACCAGAATCTCCAGTCGTCCATCGACTCCATGCACGGGGGAGCGCCCGTAGCCTACCCGAACATTGGTGCCGCCTTCGAGCAGTGTTTTGGTTATGGCTTCCACATCAAGCTCAACGGTGACCCCATGCGATGTGGCGGCATCAATCACTCGCTCGGGTAAAATCTGTGTACCTCCACCAGTTGGCAATGCGTAGCTCAGATAAATTGCAGAGAGATCTGCTGTAGGGCGTAATGAAAACTTCCCGTCGGAACGCGCTGAATTTGAAGAGGTGGCATTTCCCATTTTATTACCCATCCTTTGATTGGTTAATAACGTGCTTCGTATGTGATTGTACACAGGCTGCCTTAATCTCCATATGTATGCATGTTAGTCTGCACTGAATTATCCTGATTAATTCAGTTTGGATCGGGCTTTAAATCTGGTATGGTTGTAGCAGGCCGTTTGCTTATCAGTATTTATGGCACTTCAGGACGGGTGAATTTGCCGACGAGAAATTTTGAATTGATCCGCTAAACTATAAACAGGAGAACGTTCATGTCCAAAACAACAAAAACTGTGCTCGGGATTTTACTCTTTTTCATTCTTTGTATTATGTCGGGTTGTGGCATTCCCGATATGCCAGGGCCTATCGGTATTCCCGGGGTGTAATTAAGGTGGACTTTTTGTCCCCGGCACTAATCTTATCCAATCAAGACGATCCATAATCAAATAGAGGATATGTAGGTTGGGTCGAACACGACCTACATATTTTTTGTAGCTCAAATCCTTATCACGCATTGATGTCATTTAACTGGTAACAGCCTAAATGAGTCAGTGCCTACCTCTTCATTTTTTAGTAAATCCTGCTTGATGGCAGGTTTATTTGAAGCGTGCTATTTGAAACGGATATTGTCGTTTTCCGGCGTACAGTTATATTTCAGTTAGCTGATGGTATGATGCGAAAAAAAGCGTTACGGTTGAGCAAACCTGCCGTACTAGGGGGGAATAAAATGAAGATTCAATCGCGGTTGTTGTTGCTGACGATTTCCATGGCGTTGGTTGCCATGATCGTCTCACTGATGGTTTCAACCTATCTGACTCGTGATGCACTGGTGAAAAGTGCGACCGAGAAACTTTCTGCGGTACTTGAAGCAAGGCATAGCGCGGTGGTTCAGCAGTTGGAGAACACACACCGTGAAATGCATATTCTGGCCGAATCGCCATCCACCATGCATTTCCTGACCGATTTAACCGCCGCTTATGCCAAGCTGGGTAAGAATGCGCAGTCGCTGGTTCAGCAAAACTTTTTGGCGCTGAAAGGTGATCATGAAAATCTGGTGCCGGGCGCCTTATCCGGTACGGATTACGGCAAGGTACTTGCAGTGGCTAATCCCTATTTCTTCCGCCGTCATGCTATGTATGACTGGTACGACATGTTTCTGATTGATCCCCGGGGTAATGTGGTATTTAGCATTGCCCGTGAGAGTGATTTTGGAACCAATCTGATTAACGGCCCCTGGAAAGAAAGCGGTTTGGCGCGTGCTGTCACGCCCTTGTTGCATGATGCTGTGCCGGGGGTAATGAGCTTTGTCGATTTCAGTCTTTACGCACCGTCTGATAATCATCCGGCGGCTTTTATTGCAATGCCGGTATTTGACCATGAAAAGCAGGTTTTTCTGGGCGTGGTGGCGATCCAGTTGCCGATACAGCAGATAAATGAGTTGATGAAGGATAAAACCGGGATGGGCGAATCCGGTGAAACCTTTGTGGTTGGCAAAGAGGGATTGATGCTGACCGATTCGCGATTCAGGCAGGAGGGGGCGAAATTATCTACCCAGATCAAGGCGAAAGCCGTTTCCAGAGTTTTGAGTGGCGAATCTGGCTTGGAGCAATACCCGGATTATCGTGGCATTGATGTTTTTGTCGCTTTTAAGTCGTTGCAACCGTTTCGCGACGCGGCCGCGTTAGGTGAAAAAGTACAGTGGGGCGTGATTGCGAAGATAGATAAGGCGGAAGTGTATGCAGACTTTTATGCGTTACGCGACAACTTGATGCTAACAGGGGTGGCGCTGGTGTTGTTTGCCTTGGCTGCCGGTATTTGGGGCGCGCGCAGTATTACGCGACCGTTATTTGGAATTCGTGACGCGCTTGCCCGTCTTGCCACTGGCGAATCGGTCGAGGTACCCCATCTGGATCGTAATGATGAAATCGGCGAGATGGCAAAGGCCGCCGAGGCTTTCCGTGATATGAACCGGCAGGTGGAGCACGATCATTGGATAAGCGAGAATGTGACCTCGTTGACATCGGCTGTTTCAATCGAGAGCCGCATAGAAAAAGCCGCTGATAGCGTGCTGCATGGTCTTTGCGACAAACTGAAGATACCGGTCGGTGCGATCTATCTGCTTGAGAATGGAGCCTATAAGCGTGTAGGCGCACATGGTATGGCGCGACGTAGCCAGATGGCGGATGTTTTCGGCTATGAAGATGGAATGCTCGGGCAATGTGCCCGTGATAATCAGGCGATGGTGTTATCTCCGGTTCCATCCGGGCTGTCGATAATCAGCACCGGACTGGCAGAATTTCCACCGCATGAATTGCTGCTTTTCCCTATTTCACATAAGGATGAAGTGCTGGCCATCCTTGAATTGGCTGCATCCAAGCCGCTTGAGCCGTTACATCATGAATTTCTGAAGGTGGCCTGTGCGGCGCTGGGTTTGCATCTGGCGAATCTGCAGTCTGCCGAACATAATCTCTCATTACTGGATGAAACACGCAAGCAGTCTGACGAGTTGAAGAGGCAGCGGGAAGAGTTGCTAAAAAGCAATGAGGAAATGCGCGCCATGGCCGAGGAAATGCGCAGTCAATCAGAAGAAATGAAGGCGCAAAACGAGGAACTCAAGGCGAATCAGGAAGAATTGCGTGCCCAGCAGGAAGAGATGAAACACAAGAATCAGATGCTGGAATCGCAAAGTGCCCAACTTGAAGAGGTGCTGGCGGAGGCCCGAAGCAAGGCAGAGGCCTTGGAAAAAGCCAATCAGTACAAGTCAGAGTTTCTGGCGAATATGTCGCATGAGTTGCGTACTCCGCTAAATAGCGTGTTGATTCTGTCCAAGAGTCTTGCAGAAAATGAGGAAAAAAATCTGACTGACGAACAGGTTGAATCTGCTTTGGTAATCGGCGAAAGTGGTACGCAGTTATTGACGTTGATCAACGATATACTCGATCTTTCCAAGATTGAGGCGGGCAAACTGGAGTTGTTGACTGAGCCGTTTAAGCTGGATGATCTGCTGGTTTATCTGCGTCGTATTTTTTCGCCACAGGCCGAAAAGAAGAATATCGGATTTGAGATTCGGGTAGATTCGGCCTTGCCTGAGGTAATCCATACCGACCGGCAGCGCCTCACGCAGGTACTGACTAACCTGCTTTCCAATGCGATCAAGTTTACCGATAACGGCGGGGTTCGGGTATTGGTTGGCAGACACGGCAATGCCTTGCAATTCGAGGTGATCGACAGTGGCATAGGAATAAACGCCGATAAGCTTGAGCATATCTTCGGCGCGTTTCATCAGGTGGACGGATCTACCAGTCGCAAATACGGCGGCTCCGGTCTGGGGTTGGCGATCAGTCGCCATTTGATTGGTATGCTCGGTGGCGAGATTGGAGTTGAAAGCCAGCCAGGTAAGGGCAGCCACTTTACCGTTAGATTGCCTAATCTGCTTTTAAACGATCCCTCAGCCGCTCCGCATCAGCCACAAGCTGTGCCCATGCCTGTCAAGCAGGAGGTATCGAACGGCACCATTCTGGTGGTTGAAGACGATACCCGTTTGCTGTCCATCATCGGCAGGATGATCAAAGGGTTGGGGTACACGGCGGTATGTGTCGAATCTGCCGAGCAGGCCATGGCGGAAATCGCCAATAAAGTCCCGAGTGGGATTTTGCTGGATATCGGTTTGCCGCATATGAATGGCATCGAGTTATTGCGTTGTTTGAAAGCGGACAAGGCTACCGATCAAATTCCGGTCTATATCATGTCTGGCGCGGCAGATAGCGGCGAAGCCAAGGTGCTGGGTGCGTTGGGATTCCTTAAAAAGCCGGTTACCCGAGACGCAATTGCCGGTGCGATCAAGGTGATGAACGAGAAGGGCGAACTGCGTAAACGCATCTTGCTGGTCGATAGCAGTCGGGTGGATATTGAGGCGATACACACCCTGTTCAAGCATGATGCTTTCGATATTGTCTCCGCCAATACAGGCAGCAATGCCTTGCAGCAGCTTAAGTCACAGCGTTTCGATACGGTCATTCTTGACCTGTCCCTGCCGGACATGAGTGGTTTTGAATGGCTGAAGAAGGCGAAACATTTATTGAATCCTCCTCCTGTGGTGGTGTATTCCTCCGGCGAACTGAGTGAGGAGGAGATATTTGAATTGAAGCAAATCGCCGAGAGCATTGTTAAGAAGGGCGCATTGAATGACCGTCTGCGGGAGGAGGTGTTGCTGGCGGCGAATATGGACAGCCATTCCAGCAAGCTTGCCGTTGCGATAAATGGAATGCCATCCGGGAAGAAACTGTTGCTGGTGGATGATGATGCCCGCAATCTGTTTGCGCTTACCAAAGCATTGCGTGCCAAGGGCTATGAGATTGCGGTGGCAGCGGACAGTCCCAGAGCATTGGAGAGGCTGAATGCGGAACGGTTTGATGCGGTGTTGACCGACATCATGATGCCTGAGATGGATGGTTATGCATTGATACGTCAGATACGCGCATTGGGTTATAGCGACTTGCCTATCGTGGCGATAACCGCCAAAGCCATGCGAGGTGATGATGAACTGTGCCTACAGGCGGGCGCAAATGCGTATCTGGCTAAGCCTGTTGATATGGACAAGCTTCAGGAATTGCTGAAACGGATTTAATGTCATGGCATTGGTGAAGTGGAAAAATCATAACATTGAGGATGTCGAGGTTGACTTGTTGCTCAATGCGCTCAAACAGCGTTACGGTTACGATTTCACCGGTTATGCGCGTGCTTCGTTGAAGCGACGGTTGCGTGAATTAACGCGTTTCTTTGAAGTCAGACATCTTTCCGAATTGCTTTCGGCGATGCTGTATGACGAGACGGTTGCACAGACCGTTATCAATAATATTTCGGTACCCACTTCGGAATTTTTCCGTGATGCGCAGGTGTGGGCAGGGGTGCGCAAGCGGATATTGCCGTTGCTCGATAGTTTTCCCTGGATCAATATCTGGCAGGTAGGCTGTGGTCGCGGCGAGGAAACCTATACGCTGGCGATTCTGCTGCATGAAGCCGGTTTATCGAAGAAGACACGTATCTTTACCTCCGATATCAATCCTGAATTTCTGCGCGAGGCGCGCAATGGTCGCTGGTCAAACCGGCGTATGCCGGAATGGCGAGAAAGCTATATTGATTCGGGTGGGGCAGGTGATTTTGACAGTTATTTTGAGGAATGCGGCGATGAGGTGGCGATTCGTCCAGAATTGAAACAGTCCATCGAGTTTATTCAGCACAATCTGGTAGTGGATGACGTTTTCAAGGAAATGCAATTTGTAGTTTGCCGCAATGTGCTGATTTATTTCGACGAACACCTGCAGTCGCGGGTGTTGAATTTGCTGTCACGCAGTCTGGAACGGGGCGGTTATTTATTGCTGGGGCGTGCCGAGAAGATATTTGATTTACACGAAAAACATCCCGAGCTTGAAGAGTTGGACGATGATCTGCTGTTATATCGCAAGGTGATAGCAAGGAGGTCGCGTGTATAGGATGCTGGCTATTGGATATTCAGCGGGCGGACTCCCCTTGTTGATGCGGATATTACAGGCCTTGCCGGAAGATTACCCGCTGGCGGTTGTGGTCGTGACGCATTTACCTGGTGGCATGGAAACCAATCTGGACGTGATGTTGAGCCGCATCACCAAATTACCGGTTACGCTGGTGATGGATAAGGAATCTGTGCGGCCTTGTCATATTTATATTGCACCGCCCGACTATCATTTGCTGGTTGAGCGGCATCCTGAATCGGCGCCCGGTTTTGCACTCTCGGTGGATGCACCCGTCAAATCGGTGCGCCCGAGCATAGATGTATTTCTTGAGAGTGCGGCAGAAATTTATGAGCACGATTTGATTGCCGTCGTGTTGAGCGGAGCTAATTCTGATGGGGCGGAAGGGATGGCGTGCGCCAAGAAGTTGGGTGGTTTGAGTATCGTGCAAGACCCGCAGGAAAGTGAATTCAGTACTATGCCCGCCGCAGTGATTCAGCGGGTGAGAGTCGATTATGTTGCCAGCACGGATGAAATCATCAGCCTGCTACTTTCAGTACACGAGAAATTATGACGAACAAGGCCAAGATACTGCTGGTTGATGATAATCCGAACAACCGTCTGGCATTACGCACCGTATTAAAAGGGAGTGGTGCAGAATTGCATGAGGCGGGAAACGGTTTTGATGCGTTAAGTATGTGTCTTGAAGAAGAATATGCATTGATCCTGCTGGATGTGCAGATGCCCGAAATGGATGGTTTTGAAGTATGTGAGCAATTGCGTGCCGATCCCAGAACCGTCGATACGCCGGTGATTTTCCTGACGGCGGCTTACAAGGAAGTTGTCGACAAGGTACGTGGCTATGTCGCCGGAGCGACCGATTATCTGTCCAAGCCGATTGAAGATCATATACTCAAGGCCAAGGTACAGGTGTTCCTGCGACTGTACGAGCAACATCGATTGTTGCAGGAAAGCCATGACTTTTTGCGGATTGCAGCAACGGTGTTTGAATCGCAGGAAGGGATGATGGTGACCGATGCAGATAATAATATTTTGCGGGTTAATCAGGCTTTTGCGCGCATCACCGGGTATCAGCCGGAGGAGGTAATCGGGAAAAATCCGCGGATACTCAAATCTGGCAAGCAGGGAGGGAAATTTTATGCCGGGTTGTGGGACAGTCTTACGCGCAATAATTACTGGCAGGGTGAAGTTTGGGATCAGCGCAAGAACGGTGAAATCTATCCCTGCTGGATGACGATCAGTACGGTACGCAATGAGGCCGGGAAATTGACCAATTATGTCGGCGCTTTCTCGGACATTACCCAGCATAAGCAAGCCGAAGAGAAAATCCATAATCTGGCTTTTTATGATCCGTTGACGGGGCTGCCTAATCGTCGTTTGTTGCTGGACCGGATCAAACTGGCTCTGGCTTCCAGCATACGCAATCGTCGCTATGGCGCATTGATGTTTCTTGATCTCGATAATTTCAAGACGCTTAATGATACGCGGGGGCATGAGCTGGGCGATAAGTTGCTGATTGACGTGGCGCAGCGCCTGCGAACCGGTGTCCGGGAGAAGGATACCGTTGCCCGTTTGGGGGGTGATGAATTTGTGGTGATGCTGGATGATCTGGATAGCAGCGAGGTCAATGCCATTTCTCAGGCCAAGACGTTTGCGGACAAATTGCTGGCCAGTCTGGGGGAGTTGTACCGGCTCACGGTTAACACGCATCACGGCGTCAGCACGATAGATTATCGCTGCACTTCCAGCATCGGTATTACCCTGTTTCAACGTCAGGACGACTCCGTTGAAGACATACTGAAAAGAGCCGATGTCGCGATGTATCAGTCCAAGGCGGCAGGTCGTAACACGCTGCGTTTTTTCGATCCGGCGATGCAGAGCATTATCGAAGAACGATCCGAACTGGACGCAATGCTGCAACAGAGTCTGGATAAGAATCAATTGCAACTGTATTACCAGTTGCAGGTAAATGAGCAGAAACAAGCTATCGGTGTGGAAGCACTGCTGCGCTGGCATCATCCCGAACGCGGCTTGGTGTCCCCTGCCGAGTTTATTCCGCTGGCGGAGGAAACCGGCTATATCGTGCGGATCGGGTTATGGTCGCTGAGGGTGGCGTGTTTACAGTTGAAAGCATGGGAACAGTCCGAGCAATTCGGTACACTCAAATTATCCGTCAATGTCAGTGCAAAACAATTCAGGCAAAGCGATTATGTCAACCGAGTTGCGTCTGCCGTGCAGGAATCGGGCATCAACCCGGCCATGCTGAAACTCGAATTGACCGAAAGCGTGGTGCTGGACGATGTCAAGGATGCCATTTCCAAGATGAAGGCCTTGAAAGCGTTGGGCATCGGTCTTTCCATGGATGACTTCGGAACCGGCTATTCCTCACTGTCCTATTTGCAGCGCTTGCCTGTCGATGAGTTGAAGATAGATCAATCGTTTGTGCGCGAGATGATAGGTAGTATGGAAAACGAAAATATCGTCAGCACGATCATCTTGCTGGCGCAGGGACTGAATCTGGAGATTATCGCCGAAGGAGTGGAAACGCAGGAACAGTTCGACAGGCTGAAAGATAAGGGCTGTCGCGGCTTCCAAGGCTATTTGTTCTCTCGCCCCTTGCCGCTGGCGGATTTTGAACAGGTGGTTGGGGAGTTGTAATCCGGGTTGTTTATCTTTAACCCGAATAATCCATTAGGCACAGAACTCATCAATGTCGGTGCTAATGGATTGTCTGGGTTTAAAACTTCAATTTTCTTTCGTCACTTTCTTGCGCGCTACTGCCTCGGGTAGCTGCTTGTAGTTTTCCTTGCTCGCAATGCGCTTGCCGGATTTCTTCTCCAGATCACGCCGCGCGCGCCCTGCTACCGATCCACCTTCTACGGCGGCAGTGCGATTCTTGACATAGCCTTGCGCGTCTTTATTGCGCGCAATTTCGGTGGTAGAGGCTTCGCCCAGCATGGTGAAAATCAACTCCAGATCATTCATGTGGTCGCGCAAGTTGTCCGCAGGTTTGTCGAGGCTTTTGAATTCCTTGTACTCGGTTGGGTCATGCCGAATGTGGCGCGGCTGATTTCGGCGGAGAGAATGGCAAATTCGCATTGCTCTTTCACGCCGCGCTTTTTCCATTCGTTGGTCAACTCATCGCGAATGGCGATGCCGCGCACACGCTTCTCTATCCATTCGTCGCTGTAACCCTTGGCCTTATACAGCTCGCGCATTCTCGCTGCGGCCAGTTCTGGGTTCTCGATTTCCTCCAGCCGCTCGTAGCCCACCTTGGCTAACCAGCGTTTGAAGGGTTCGGCTTTGGGGGAGGGGATAGACTGGATGAGGCGGAGCAATTGTTCCGTATTCGCCACATCGGTTAGCCGCTTCTTGCCATCAGGCGCAGTCAATTTCAAAGCGTTACAATTTGTAACGGTTTCATTTCCCTCCGAAAGGAGTCGCTTCTTTAGCACCCGCCAATAAACCTGAGGGTTCTGGCTTTCCGATAAAGCCGCAACAACGTCCACGACGGCAAAGAGCCAGCGCTGGGATTGGTCATCCCAGATGGAACGTATCTGCTTCGACTCAAACAGTTTGATGTTGCACATGTTTCCTCCTGTAACTCGGCGTGGTATCGAACAACTTGTTGATTCTGGTTTCGTAGGGTGGGCAGGTATTATCTGCCTACCTTTGCTCCAATCATGTTCGCGACGTGGGCATAACCAGAGACCTGCGGTCGCTTTTTGACAGCTTAGTCGAATGGCTAGTGGTCAAAGCATATGAACCTTGCCCTGCCTACGCTTGCTGCATTCGGATGTCTCTCGCGTATATTGCTATGAAAAATCAAATTATTTCGGGCGATTTGCCCTCAATTCTTTTTTACGATCTTCGGTCGCTTTCCTCCAGACATCGAGCTTATCAATATCCTCTCCAAGCTCAGCCGGATGGGGCGTCGCAACCTGTGCTATCGCGGCGCCATCGTGTGCGGCATACGAGGAAGATTTCGACATTGCGGCATATATCGTGTGGTAATCAGAGTCTTCGACCGCCACTTCCCTTAACGCTTGCGTCGAAACACCAGTATCAAAACGCCATATCACACCGTTGAGTAAAAGCTCTTCAACTGCCCGCTCCCACGCCATTCGCAGCAAGCCGTAGCAGTGTCGAACCTTTTCGGAGGCTTCGTCCGTATTGCCAGCTTTATGCATTGCTAGGCATTCCACTTGCATTGTGCGAAGAACACCTACTCTGGCTTTTACTGGTGAGCCATCGAACGGTATGCCATCAACGGCGACCCCGAATCCTTCCGCAGTCCGACGCAGACTCGACATGATGCATGGTGTCTGGGCTTGTGCAGCCAGCTTTTCTATCAAACACATAAAATACAAGTCATGGGTGAAAACGATCACTTGCCGCTTGGATGCTTCTTGAACCAAACGCTGAACGACATTGGCGCGGCGTTGATGATCTAAAGAAGAGACAGGATCATCAAAGACTATACCGCCCAACCCGCTGCCAACGTTAACCTCGGCGAAGAACGATGCAAGCGCAATCGCTCTTTGTTCGCCTTCGCTGAGAATATCTTTGGGTAATTTTGCTCCGGGTAATTTTATGATGAGCTTGTGGTTTGCCTTGCCTTTTACGACCTTGGCGCTGATGTCAACGTGCAGCTCATCAACACCGAGCAGCTTGAATTCTGCATTCAGTTCATCTGCAAGATTCTTTGAAACGACTTGCTCATTCAGCTCGTTGGATTTCATCGTGATAGCGTTTGTTTTTACATCAGCCTCACAGCTTTTAAGCTTTGCCGCATAGGTAAGTTTTGCGATGGCATCGAGCACAGCCGCTTTTGCCTGAGACAAGGCGAAGCGGTCATTGAGTTCTTTAAACTTTTTTTCCAACGCGATTCGCGCATTCTCATCAGCAGCTTGAAGAAGCGTGGCCGCGCTCTCAGAAAACTGGGTTGCCAGTGCGGAAAGTTTAGAAGCAGGATTATCTGGCTCATCGCCAACCAAATCCCAAGCCCCATCACCGCTGGCTTTTTTGATGGTGTTTTGCCTTGACGTGAGCCCGGCTTGGAATTCATCGCAGGCTTTGGCAAGCGCTTCATCGGCAGCCGCAATTTCAGTGCGCAGCTCGGGCTCCATGCTGATCGAAAGATCGGTCTTCACAATGGCATTGAATTTCTCTACCGCTTCTGCCTTTTTGTCTCTGGCCAGTTTTTCCGCCTCTTGCTGAATCAAAGCATCAAACGCCACCAGCCGCTCTGCGGCCTCGCCAAGTGGTTGTTGGCAGAGTGGGCATTGCGACTCGGCTTTCAGATGCGGAAACTCTTCACCGACGTGAGACTCAGCCGCAAACTTTCTTGCTGCCTCGAAAAGCTCCTGCCATGCAGCCCCGCCCGTTCCGGGAAGTTGCCCCGGTGTTTGCTTGAACTGGTTGGCTGCTATATCAGCCGCTGCCCGTGCATTTTTCGATGCATCAATCAAACCATGAAGTACGGCGACCTCTGCCGCATTGACGATGGCGAGCTTCTCCGTGCAGCGATTAGCCAGATTAGCGACGCGACCAGATAGTAGCGTCAACTGCTGCGCTCTATCCTTGGGGTTACCTTCTTTGAGGCTGGCTTGAATTTCTAAGCGTTTGGTTTCTTCCTCGTTTGATAATGTTGCCAAAGCTTCGACATCGGCGGGCTTAGTCTTGCCAGACAATGAAGTGATGAGTTTACCCACGGCAGTCGATGAGTTAGCCAAGTGCGTATAGATAGTGCTGTTTACAGCATTCTTCCGACCTTCCTCATCCAGCATGGCTTTTAGCTTGGCGCAAGCTTTGGCAAGCTCCTCCAAAATATCCAGCCCATAAGGCACATACGCAAAATCGCCCTCGTCGTCGAGATAGGCTCTGGCACAACGCGAATCAAAAATGGCGATGCTGGATAAGGCATCAAGCGCGGGTGTGCCATCGATCCACTTGGTTTGAGTGGGCTGTCCGTCGATAAGCAAATCGAATTCCGCTTCGGGTTTGCTGGCTGGTTGCGGCGCAAGTTTGGCGTTCGGAAGTATGCTTTCACTCTGGTCTCGCGCTCGGCAAGCGCGCTTTAAAGCGCGAGTGTAACCAGATTTTCCAGATCCATTGTTGCCATAAATGACCGTTAAGCCATCCGTCTGAAAAGCTAAAGTCTGCTTCTCAGCCAAGGCATTGACATGACGCAAATTTTTAATTGCAGCAAGCCTGACGACAGAATTTGCAACTTGTGGTGCGGTGATCTGGCCTGCGGCGAGTTTTGCAGCGACTCGCCCCTTGGGGTCGCTGATAGCATGTGCCGATTTCAAAAGCGCATACAGATCATCGAAGTCAGCAACATCAAGCTTGCCTTTGTTAAACAAACGCACGATTGCGTCTTGTTGCCATGCGGGCAAACTCACAGACCATTTTTGAATCTCTTGCAGGATAGTCATTTGATATGGGCGCGAGTTAAAAAGCATTTACAACAAAGTACAAGCTATAGTTGGTGCTTATAGAGCATGTATTCATTTCGGCTAAGCAGTTATAAATAATCATAATGTCAGATTATGCGTATCTTTCAATCTTTCCCCAGCCAGATTTCTAAAACTCCTTCCTTGGCCTTGATATTGGGCTTCACAACATAAACTTTGAGATTTGTTTCTTGGCTAACAATAGCAGCCAAGTCATCAGCCTTAGCTCGATCAGTATCGTTGAAATAACGTATCTGAGTATTTTTTGGCATAGTATTCCTGGCCAGCTTCTCGATGCCGGGTGCGAGTACGGAGTTTGCTTGAAGAGTTTTCAATACCTTCTGAGCGGTTTCCTGTTGCGCAGGACTATCCTTGTTCACTTGAATATAGACTACAGACGCACTCTGCAAAAGACTGTATGAAGTAACTGTGCTTTTCGGTAGCGCATCTGGTTGGGCGGCGAGATTGTCTATTTGCTGAACTACAGCCACCGTTAGATTGGTCTTTGGGGGAGCTGGCCATATCCCTTTTGAGACTGCTTCAACAGCCTTGTTGACCGCAGCAAACATTGGACTTTTATTTCCATTTTCGGATGTTTTGGATAAACGCTCTAACTCTCGCAGAGCGGCTTGTGACGCTTGGAATTTTCCTGGTTCATTTATGTTGAGATTCGCAAGAAATGGCGCGATTAGCGCGGCATCAGTGCGCGCCTCTTCTCTTACTTTAATAGCCTCAATTTCACTGGCAGGCGTGCTTATATAGTTAATAATAGGCATAATACTTGCGCCAAAAATAAATACAAAGAGGGGTGATCTGACCACCTCGTTTACTACTTTCCAAAATTTCTTTGTCGGTGTTTCCTCAACCGCGTCAGGATGTTTGAGTAGTACGGTAATTTCACGATTCATAGCAAGCTCCTTCCGTAAATCAGTAATATTTCAATTAGGTTGACGCGATATTTATGCGCTTGTTTAATCTGAGGTCCAATCGCGGTATCAAAATGGTTCTTACTCCCTGAATTATTAATACCTCTTTCAGTCTGCCTTAACTTCCCTCTCTTGTAACCTGGCTAGGTAGCCAGTTGTGCAAGCCGTAAAAATATGATAGCCAAAGCGTAAACGCCCAAAATTAACTTCTCAAAAATAATCAATATTTCCTTACGCGAGTAAGGTAAAGCCAAAATTGAATTGCAATAACCCTATTGATTTATAGAAGAAAAACCACTGTTCCAATATCGCAATTCATTTCCTTTCCCTCCAAACATTTCTATCAATTTGAAAACGCTACATAGTCAACCAGGTCGAATTAATCTTTTCGTAAATTTACACAGTGCTTGTGAAAATAGTAGAATGCGCGCCTTGCCAAAAAGCGCTGACTTCGTGAGATAGCTGTGTAGTTGTTTGCGATGTCTGCCGAATCTATTTCAGGCTTGCTTAACCGGCGAGCCTTTTTGTTTTGTGGTGTACATAATGAATGAATCAACGGAAGAAACTTCTGACGTAATAGCGACTGCCGAAGTAACGGGGCCGGAGAATATTGTCAGTGAAGTAAAGCGTCGCCGTACCTTTGCGATTATTTCGCACCCGGACGCGGGTAAAACCACGCTGACTGAAAAGCTGTTGCTGTTCGGTGGTGCGATCCAGATGGCGGGAACGGTGAAGGCGCGTAAGAGTGGTAAGCATGCTACTTCCGACTGGCTGGACATCGAGAAGCAGCGCGGCATTTCCGTTGCCAGTTCGGTGATGCAGTTTACCTATGATGATTGCGTGATCAATCTGCTGGATACGCCGGGTCACCAGGATTTCTCCGAGGATACCTATCGGGTGCTGACCGCTGTGGATGCGGCGGTGATGGTGGTGGATGCGGCCAAGGGTGTGGAAGAACAGACCATCAAGCTGCTGGAAGTCTGCCGTTTGCGTAACACGCCGATTATTACCTTCATCAACAAGCTGGATCGTGAAGTGCGCGAGCCGCTGGAAGTGCTGGACGAAATCGAATCGGTGTTGAAGATCAGTTGCGCGCCGGTGACTTGGCCTATCGGCATGGGCAAGCGTTTTCAGGGGGTGTATCACCTGTTGAATGACGAGGTATTGCGCTTCCTGCCGGGCGAAGCGAAGTCGGGTCAGGAAGTCGAAACGCTGAAAGGTGTACAGATCAACCAGCTCGCCAAACATTGCCCGAGCGAAATGCAGACCATGCGCGAAGAAACCGAGTTGATTATGGGTGCGGGTGCATCGTTTGAGCTTAATAAGTTTCTCAGGGGTGAGCAGACACCTGTGTTCTTCGGTTCGGGTGTCAATAATTTCGGCGTGCGTGAGGTGTTGCGTGCGCTGGTGGATTGGGCACCGCCACCATTGCCGCGCGAAACTAATGTTCGCATGGTGAGCCCCAACGAGCCGGCTTTTACCGGTTTCGTGTTCAAGATACAGGCCAACATGGATCCGAATCATCGTGATCGCATCGCATTTATGCGTGTGTGTTCCGGTCGTTACAGTTCGGGTATGAAGGTCAAGCACCGACGTACCGGCAAGGATATGAAGCTGGCCAATGCGGTGACCTTCATGGCGAATGAGCGTTCGCGTATGGACGAGGCCTATGCCGGAGACATTATTGGTGTACACAACCACGGTCAGTTACAGATCGGCGATGTATTGACCGAAGGCGAGGCGTTGACCTTCAAGGGTATTCCATACTTTGCGCCTGAGTTGTTCAGCCGCGCACGTCTGCGCGACCCGATGAAGGCCAAGCAACTGGAAAAAGGCCTGCGCCAACTCGGTGAAGAAGGTGCCGTGCAGGTGTTCATGCCGCTGGTGGATAACACCCCGCTGATCGGCGCGGTCGGTCAGTTGCAATTTGAAGTGGTCGAACATCGCCTGAAAGCTGAATACGGGGTGGATGCGGTATTTGAACGTGCCGGAATTCAGACCGCACGTTGGATAACCTGTGCCGATAAGGCGCATCTGAATGAGTTCGTCAAAGCGAATCAAGGGCGATTAGCCAAGGATGTGGACGGCAATTATGCCTATCTGGCCGATTCCGGCGTGAACCTGCGTTTGGCGCAGGAACGCTGGCCCAAGGTGCAATTCCATGCCACGCGGGAACATGGTCAGCAGTTGTAAGCGGTAATTTGCATCCGAATAAAACGAGACCCGGCATCTTGTCGGGCCTCATTTTATTTGGCTGAAGCAAAAAAATGCTGAGATATTCCGTTCGTGGTGAGCTTGTCGAACCATGAATGGATTAAATAAAAACAATTCATGTGTTACTGAACCCTTCGACAAGCTCAGGGTGAACGGTTGATTTTTTAGTGTTTCCCTAAATCTTCATGTGCCAAACGTTGCAACACGGCCTTGAGCAATGTCCAGCAATGCGCCACAGATGCAATTTCTACTTTTTCACCGGGGGCGTGTGCGCCGCGTATGTCGGGGCCGAAGGAGATCATGTCCAGATGCGGATGGCTGGCGGCGAGCAGGCCGCATTCCAGTCCGGCGTGGATGACCTGCAATCCGGCGGGTTTGCCGAATTCACGGGTGTACACCTGCTGGCACAGATCGAGCAACGGTGACGCAGGATTCGGTGCCCAGCCCGGATAGCCGCCGTCTTTCCATGCCTGCAAGCCATAGCAGGAAGCCTGCGCGACCAGTTTGTCGGCCAGTGCATTGGTGCGTGCATCGAATAATGAGCGCACCTTGAAGGTGGCCTTGAATGCGTTTTGCTCAAGAGCGACTACGCCGAGATTGGAGGAGGTGTCGGTTACGCCGGGGAAATCGTCGCTGAGTTGTGTGACGCCATTTACGGCGATGTCGAGGAAGGCGAGCAGGCGGTCGCGCTCGTCGTTGCTGATGGCAAAATCCGGCGCTATGTCATAGTGTTTGCAGGTGAACGATACGCCAGCATCTGCGTCGGCAAAGCGTTGTTGCCATGACTGATGACGATGTTGCACCCACTCGTCGATATTTGCCGCCATCTCGGCTGGCAGAGCGCAGAGCGCGTAGGCTTCGCGTGGAATCGCATTGCGCGCGGTACCGCCTTTCATTTCGATCAGGCGCACGTCGGTGTGGGCCGATAAATCGCGCAACGCTTCTGACAGCAGCTTGATCGCATTGCCGCGTCCCTGATGAATGTCGATGCCGGAGTGTCCGCCGCGCAGACCGGCGATGTCGAAGCGTAGCAGCGTATAGTCCGATAACAGGTTTTCCTGACTGACGGCGTGGCGTATTTCCACATCCATTCCGCCTGCGCAGCCCAGATAAAAGTGCCCCCATTCTTCGGTGTCGAGATTGATCAGCGTCTTGCCTTGCAAGGTGTTCGGCACCAATTCACGCGCGCCATCCATGCCGGATTCTTCGTTAATGGTCAGCAGCACTTCCAGTGGTGGATGAATCAAATCCGGTTCTTCCAGCGCAGCCAAAGCGAGCGCAACGCCGATACCGTTGTCCGCGCCCAGCGTGGTGTCGGGAGCTACGACCCAGCCATCGCGTATCTCGACACGGATAGGATCGCGCTCGAAATCATGCACTGTACCGGTGTTGGACTGGCACACCATATCCAGATGCGCTTGCAGTATCACGCCGGGGCTGGATTCATGACCCGGACTCGCCGGTTTACGTAAAACAAGATTGCCGACCGGATCAACCATGGCACTCACTCCGCGAGTTTCCGCCCATGCAATCAGATGGTCGCGCAAGGCGGCCTCTTGCAGCGAAGCACGCGGTATTTCGCAAAGCGTGGAAAAATGTGCCCATACCGGGCGAGGTTGCAGGTTTTCAAGGATGTCGCGGGAAGTCATAACGTCTTTGTGTTTGGGTGGTTAATGCGGGAGTTTTATCGCGCTATGCCGGAACAGTATTTTCAGGAAAGCTGGTGGGTAGGGAATGAACATCATGGGATACAACCCGGTTCCGGCCAGAGCGCTTGGCAGAATAGAGCGCGGCATCGGCTTCGGCCAGCATGTCTTTCAGTTCACGCTTGGCATTGGCAGGACACAGTGAAATACCGATGCTGATGGAAACGGAAAGCGTCCCGGTTTCGGTAACAAAGGAGGCCGCACTTATCGTTTCGCGTAATGCTTCCGCCAGTGTCAAAGCGCCGGTCAATTCGGTATCGGGTGCGATGACGCAAAATTCCTCGCCACCGTAACGACCAAGCATATCCTGTTTACGCAGCCGTTCCGCCAGCAGCGCGGCAACGCTACGTAATACCTCGTCTCCTGCCGGATGCCCGTACTTATCGTTGATAAGCTTGAAGTGATCGACATCAATCATCATAAAGGCCAGTGGTGCGCCACTGCGTCGCATCAACGCCTGTTCAGCGCGTTCAATCAAGGCATGCCGGTTGGGAATGCGGGTGAGACTGTCGGTCATGGCGAGATGCATGATCTCCCTGTCTGTTCGTTCCTTGACCAGCAATATGAAGCCGATAGTCCCCAGTAAAGACGTCATCATGACGGCTATGAACGCAATGAGTTGGGCGGGGTTCAGTGGCAGATTATTGTCGGGCTGGGCCAATTCACCGTGACTGAGGAGTGCGGCGCCCGCCCGTAATGTCAATACCAGAACCATCATCACGATACCCGTCAGCATTAATTTCCAGGCTTTTCCTTCGCGTGTAGTCTGATCAGATAACAGGGCATGAGCTATAAGCAGAATTTGGGGAATAAATATCAGACTGCTCCAGAAGTAGCGCATCCGCAAATCATTCAGAGTAAGAACCGCGATGGCGCATGCGATCAACACCGGGGCAATAAACATCCAGCGCGGTGCACGACGTTGCTGAAATTCATAAATGGCTGCCAGTATCATCGCATTGGAAGCGGCCTTGAGACCTAGCGCAAAAATTATTCCGGGCGTATTGGGAATAATCCAGCGCGATTCAGCCATAACCCACACCATCATTTCAAGAAAGACCCCGATTGCCCACAATCCCATGCCATCCCGTTTATTGCCCCCTATCCGCCCGTAAACGGCAAACAGCAGACACAACACCATCAGGAAGTCGGTCAGGATCAGGGAAAACAGCAATGTGTGGGGATCAAGATTCATACGTTTACATTGTCATAATCGTAATTCCGGTTTGGGAACATGGTAGACAGACCCTTGCTATATCAGTTTGATCAAGGAAAGCGGATTTGCTCTCAGGTTCAATTAGCATATCGGCCTGTTAAACCATTAATGAATGGTCAAATTGACAGACTGCCACAATTTGAATAGTAACAGACGCAGTTAGATTTATCGCGTGATTATCTTTTGTAAATTGTGTTTCGGTAGGACGTTATTGATTCGGCACCCAAACCATATCACCGTCGTCATTTCGGACTGAATCTGAATTTCAGCAGAAATAAAGCTCGGCGCGCCTTGCGCACCACTGGATATCCGCTTTCACGGGTATGACGGGTTACTTGGTTGATGCGGGATGAATAGTGTTGTTGATATTTTGCGTGGTGAATGTTGCAGGAGGATGACTAATTCAGTTTGGAATTACTTGCGAACAATGTCGGCAATAAAGGGAATGTAGCGGCATGACGCTGCTGGTTTGGAACGATTCTACGCATTCCCTCATTGACTTACATTCTGTAGAAACACAGGACTCACATCGTACATAAGATCACGCCCAGCCAAGAATAGGTTATCGGGGATAAGCAAAGCCAAGAAATTTGGTTTGCTTTAGTTCCGGTATTTTCGGGCACGATATGGAATAATCCGGTTAAAGTTCTGCTGGTGATCGTAATCATGAACGTTACTCTGAATAGTATTTTTTCTCATCCGCTTTTTTTCAAAGGGTTGGAAGCATTTATTGCTGCAACGCTGATTTATCTGGTGGTACGTTTTACCCAGACGGCCGCGTCGAGGAAGATTGAGGATAAGGATTTGCGCTACAAGATGCGCAAGGCGATCAGCATGACGGGTAGCTTGTTGATGCTGGCGGTGGTGTTGGTTATTTTTAGCGAGCAGATGGCTAATTTGACGGTCATTATAGGCGCGCTCAGTGTCGGTATTGGTTTTGCGTTGCGCGAGGTGATACAAAGCCTGATTGGCTGGCTGGCGGTGTCGTTCTGGGGTCTGTACAAACCAGGCGAGCGGATACAGATGGGCGGCATTATGGGGGATGTGATCGACATCGGTTTGTTGACCACCACGGTGATGGAATGCGGTGGGTGGGTCAAGGCGGATTTATATAACGGTCGTCTGGTTCGGTTATCGAACAGTCTGGTGTTCAAGGAAAATATCATTAATTACACCTCCGACTTTCCGTTCCTGTGGGACGAAATCGTCATTCCGGTGCGGACGGTTTCGGATCACCGTCTGGCGCGCCGGATTATTGAAGAGGCGGCGCAGAGTTCATTGTCGGATATTAATGATGCATCCAAACTAGCTTGGCAAGAGTTTGTACGTCATTATCGGGTTGAGGATGCGCGGCTCGATCCTTTTGTGACCATGAGTTTTGATTCCAACTATATTGAATTTACCTTGCGATATGTGGTGGATTACCGGATGCGCAGGAGTACCAAAGATAAGCTGTTTACCCATATCCTGAATGATATTGAGGCCACCAAGGGGCAGGTGCAAATTGGTTCGACGACAGTTGAACTATCCGATTTGCCGTCGTTGTCATTGCAAATTGAGAAAGAATCACCATGAAGCGAATGGCACTGATTTTGTGTTTGTTGTCGGGTATGTTTTTCAGCGGAATAGTGCTGGCAGCCTCTAAACATGGAGCGGCTCATTCTGCGGTACAGGAAGTTGATCCGGTCAAGTTGATGCCGCTCGTAACAGAGCCGTCTGCCGTGTTTCCGGTAAAGTTGGGTGACAGCGAAATAGTTGCGGTATCTACCAGTCCGATCGCATCGCTCACTCCTGAAAATCGTGCCGGAATCATTCAGAAAAATATTCAGAATTTTGCAGACGGCAAGGCGGATACGGCCAAACTCAAGTTGATAACCGAGCCGGAAGGTCTGGGTATCGGTAATGATGAGTTTGTGTTGCTGGTTATCACCGAGCAGGATGCCGCCGTTGCGGGCAGGACGGTAATCGAACTGGCGCAGAATGTCTTGAACAGCGTGCGTACGGCGGTAGAGGCATACCGGACGCGGCATCTCTGGGAAACATACGGCCTGGGTGCGGCACTGACGTTGATTTCAATTATCGGATTGTGGCAGGCGTTGCATTGGAATAATCGTGCGTTTATCTGGATGAAAGGCCAGGTTGTGCATATGCGCGGTCATTGGCATGGTGGCTTCCATATCAAGGGTATAGAGGTGCTTCCGGCTAGCCGGATAGAGCAGACGTTAATGGTTGTACTGAAACTGATACGTTTGCTGGTGATATTGTTGTGCTGGTATTTCTTCCTGCCGCTGATACTTAGTTTCTTCCCAGAGACACGCAAGCTGGGCTTGAAGATATTCGATTACCTGATTACGCCGTTTAGCACGATCTTTCACACGGTCATCAATTACATCCCGAATATGTTCTACATCTTCGTGATCGGGATTATCGCGTTTTATGTGCTGAAGCTGATTTCCTATGTGTTCAACCTGATCGAACATGGTGAACTGAAGTTCGACTGGTTTTATGAGGACTGGGCACAGCCTACTTATCAGATTGTGCGCTTTTTGGTCATTGTGACCGCACTGATCAGCGCCTATCCCTATATTCCCGGTTCGAGTTCGGAAGCCTTTCAGGGAGTCGGTCTGGTGTTGGGTGCGATCATTTCATTCGCGTCGTCATCGGCTATTTCAAATATCGTAGCGGGCATAATTTTGACCTACACCCGCGCGTTCCGTTTGAATGACCGGATCAAGGTCGGCGATACGGTAGGTGATGTAGTCGAAAAAACACTTTTGGTGACCCGCATCATGACGATCAAGCATGTGGTCGTGACGGTTCCCAATTCGCTGGTGATGGGCGCGCAGATTATCAATTACAGCACCTCAGCCGATGAAGGTGAGGGTGTGATTCTGCACACCTCGGTGACTATCGGTTATGACGTTCCCTGGCGGCAGGTGCAGTCTTTGTTGATCGAAGCGGCAATTGCAACCGACAAGTTGTTGAATCATCCTGCGCCGTTTGTGCTGCAAACCTCGTTAGATGACTGGTATGTCAGCTATGAGATTAATGCTTATACCAAGGAACCCGAAATGATGGCGGTTATTTATTCAGACCTGCACCAGAATATTTTGGAGAAATTTGATGCCGCTGGCGTGGAGGTCATGTCGCCTCATTACTACGCGGTTCGCGACGGTAATGCCTCCACCGTACCGAGTGTGCTCGGCGCAAAAGGCTATATGCAACCGGGATTTCAGGTCAATAAAGGGTAGGTGGCTTTGGCCTGTTTTTATTTCTGACCGGATGAAAAATCAGCAAGAAGGTTTGAAAAATGCGCTGAATCTGCGTAGTCTCTAGCGATTCAGGAATATTTATGTGGGTGGTTTATCGGAAAGTAAGTTTTCGATCAAGTAGCCAGCTAACCAATTTGCATAGGAATAAAAATGATCGTAACGCTATTAATGATAGTTTGCATTCTGTATCTGGCGCTACAGTTGGAGGATAAATTCAGTGTTCCGTCACCGTTAGGCTTGATCGCGCTGTCGTTTGTTGCGCATTACGGATTTCAGCAGGCACCGGTGTTGACCGGTGACGCCGAACATTTTGCGGCGCTGGTCATTTTTCTGTTGCCGGTACTGCTGATTTCCGATTCGCTGGAAATAAAACTTGCCGATCTCAAGGAGCATGGCTTGAGTCTGTTGTATCTGTCTGTGGTCGCGGTGGTGTTGTCGGTGGGAATGGCGCTGCTGATTTCAAACTGGCTGTTCGCGGATTACTCCCTTTCCTTCGCGGCGGTGATTGTGTTGTTTGCGATGGTGCTGGCGACTGATCCGGTTTCGGTGGTTAGCGTATTTTCACGCTTCGAATTGCCGCATAAGCTGAAAGTGCTGGCTGAAGGCGAGAGCCTGTTCAACGATGCGACCGCGTTGATCGTGTTCGTATTCGTTGGACTGTTTGCGTTGGGCGGTGGCGAGATTACCGTTTCCTATGTGCTTGAAATCAGCAGTGCGGTAATTTTTGGTTCGTTGGCAGTGGGCGTGGTTGTGGGTTTTGCCGGTCTGGCGGTAATGAAGACCACGGAAAATCGCATTGCAGAGATGATGGTGTTGATCATGACCGGTTACGGTGCCTTCGAGTTGTCGGAGCATTTTTATATGCTGCTAAATCTGTTCGGCGCGCATTCGCATATGCATTTGTCCGGCATTTTGTCCTGTATCTTCGCGACTATTACCGTGCACCATGTGATGACACAGGCGATAGACAAGGATAATCAACAGATCGGGCGTGACGAGGCTGCATTGCAATTGGAGGTCGGCAACAGGGAGAGTTCGTCGGGTGCGATCAAGAACATGTTGCGCCGCATTGAGGCCACCATCGAGGAGCGCGAGCGTCATCTGCGTACCAAGGAAGATGTACAGTTGCTGGCGCTGGTCGCCAATACTATTTTGTTTGTGGCGATGGCGGAGATGATAGACCTGTCCTTGCTGTGGAAATACAAGTTTGAAATTCTGGCCATGTTCCTCGGTACGACTGTTATACGTGCAGTGATGATGGGACTATTCGCGTGGATTACCAATATGACCGACAAGATGGCCAATGTCAGTATGCGCTGGTGGGGGGTGTTGACCTTCGCCGGGATCAAGGGCGGCTTGTCTATCGTCATGCTGACGATGATACCGACCACATTTGAGCATCTGGAGATGTTCAAGGCGGTGGTGGTGGGGGTGATTATGCTGTCTACCTTCATCTATTCAGGCGGCCTTATCGCTATTATCGGCATGAACAAGCAGCGATTCATTAACGAGAAGATCGCGGAAGAGACGGCTCATTAGTTCTGTTTTCTGAGCAGATAGCTCTGTTATTCAGGTCACGCCGCATTTTCTTCTGGTGTAAAATCCGCACAAATTTTTTTAAGGAATAATCATGACGCTTACTGCCGCATCCGCCGAACTTAAGGCTCACGTGCTGTCCGAGGCTTTGCCTTATATTCAGCGCTTTTTCGATAAGACTATCGTTATCAAGTACGGCGGTAATGCGATGACCGACCCGTCATTGCAGGAAAGCTTCGCGCGCGATGTGGTGCTGCTGAAACTGGTCGGTATGAATCCCGTGGTGGTTCATGGCGGCGGGCCGCAAATCAATGAGTTGCTCAAGCGTGTCGGCAAGCAGGGCGAGTTTATTCAGGGCATGCGTGTCACGGATGAAGAAACCATGGATGTGGTCGAAATGGTGCTGGGCAAGGTCAACAAGGATATTGTCAACCTGATTAATCGCCACGGCGGCAAGGCGGTCGGGCTGACAGGGCAGGATGGTTCGTTTATTCGCGCTAAAAAACTATCGCTTGAAAGCAATACTGAACCCGGCAAGATGCTGGACATTGGTCTGGTTGGCGAAATCAGTAAAATTGATCCATCCATTATTTCCTTCCTCGACTCCGGTGACTTTATTCCGGTGATCGCACCGATAGGCGTGGGGCCGGATGGCGAGACGCTGAATATCAACGCGGATGTGGTTTCCGGCAAGCTGGCCGAAGTGTTGAATGCTGAGAAGCTGGTGTTACTCACCAATACGCCGGGTGTGTTGGATAAAGACGGCAATTTGTTGACTGGACTGACACCGGCACAGATCGATGCGCTGGTTGCTGATGGCACCTTGTCCGGCGGCATGTTGCCGAAAATCGGTTCCGCGCTGGATGCGGCTCGCAGCGGCGTGCGTTCGGTGCATATCATCGACGGTCGGGTACAGCATGCGTTGTTGCTGGAAATTCTGACCGATGAAGGTGTAGGAACGCTGATTAAAAGCAAATAGTGTCAGCCCCTTTCTGGATATTCGATCTCGACAATACGTTGCATAACGCGAGTCCGCATATATTCCCGCATATCAACCGCAGCATGACGGCTTATTTGCAGGAATATTTGCAGTTGGATGAGGCTGCTGCCAATGATTTGCGCCAGCACTATTGGCATCGCTATGGCGCAACGTTGAGTGGTTTGATGCGCCATCATGGCACGGATCCCGATCATTTTCTGTGGCATACCCACCAGTTTCCGGAATTGGAGAGTATGGTATTGCGCGAACCGCGTTTGCGACATGTGCTTAAATCCCTGCCGGGTAAAAAGATTATTTTTTCCAATGCACCGCAACATTATGCGCAGGCTGTGCTGAAACTGATGCGAATTGAGGATCAGTTTGATGATCTGGTGGCGGTGGAGCATATCCAGTATCGTCCCAAGCCGGATAGTTTCGGATTTCGCCACGTGTTGCAGCGGCATCGTGTCAGGGCCGCGCAGTGTGTGATGGTGGAGGACAGTCTGGATAATTTGCGTATGGCCAAGCAACTGGGCATGCGTACTGTCTGGGTAAATGGTGGAAGCCGCAATACACCCTTTGTGGATGTGAAGATACGTGATGTGATGCAATTGCCGGGAGTTCTGCATCGTTTGGGTTAATGGTTAAAAAGGAATAGTCATGATTTTGATTCTGGGTAGCAATATAGACGAGCAGACTACGGAATATCACCAGTTGCTGGCGCATCTGACGGCGTTGCCGGGAATACAGACACGTGTGCATGTCGAGCAGGGTAGCGAACAAAATCTGACTGAAATTTATCTGATCGGCAATACCAAGCTGCTGGATCTTTCCGAGATGCAAAGCCTGCCCGGTGTCGAGCGGGTGGTGCGTGTATCCGAAGAGTACCGCATACTCGGGCGTCACAAGGACGATCAGCGTGCGACTCATTTTGAATACAACGGCGTGCGTTTCGGTCAGGATACCTTGAATGTGTTTGCCGGCCTGTGCGCCGTGGACAATCGTGAGCATGTCGAAATCATGCTGCGTGCCTTGCGCGATAACGGCCAGGTCTGTACTCGTATGGGCGCATACAAGCCGCGTACCAGCCCCTATGCGTTTCAGGGACACGGCAAGAGTTGTCTGCCTTACGTCTTCGAGTTGGCGGGCAAGTACGGCATCAAGGTGATGGCGATGGAAATTACCCACGAATCGCATCTCGATGAGATCAGGGAGGCGTTGCATCAGACCGGTGATCCGACTGGCGTGATGCTGCAAATCGGTACGCGCAATACCCAGAATTTTGAATTGTTGAAAATAGTTGGTCGTCAGACCGAAATGCCGGTGCTGCTCAAGCGCGGTTTCGGCATTACGCTGGATGAATCGCTTAATGCGGCGGAATATCTGGCTTCCGAAGGCAATCGCAAGGTGGTGTTCTGTCTGCGTGGCATGAAGACCAATATGGGCGACCCGCACCGTAACTTTGTCGATTTTTCGCATGTGCCGGTTGTAAAACGATTGACTCGTATGCCGGTATGTATTGATCCATCGCATTCGGTCGGTACGCGTGCCGGGTCGCCGGACGGGATCATGGATATGATGCATGTTACGGCGCAAGGTATCGTAGCGGGAGCCAATATGGTATTGGTGGATTTTCATCCTGCTCCTCCTCATGCCCTGGTTGACGGCCCGCAAGCCATGCTGCTGAATGAACTGCCTTATTTTCTGGAAGATGTGCAAATTGCACGCGAGGCGTATCTGAAGCGTGTTGCCTTGCGTCAGCGTCAGTAGTTACTCTGTTAATGGGTTGCAGAAGCATGGTAGTTCGACAATTCCAACTGTTGGGCATCGCTGCGCTCACCCCAACCTACCGAAACTTTTGGAGTGCGGCGGCATGATGCCGCTTTCACCGCACCTTCATAATTTCATTAGCGCGGTTGTGCCCACGCACGCCATTTTAACTTTTGATGTACACATCACAGATTGAGATTTGCAGCGATCAACCCAACTTTTTTCAGAGTAATTATTGAAGCGCAGTTGTTCGGTCTGATTTAAATGATTGTAATTGCAGATATTTTGTTGACTGCGCTGACTGGTGGAAATATCATGATGAACTATAAGGGTTTTTCGCTAATGTAGTCATTCTGGGGGCATATCATGGTAGAGGAAAAGAAAAAAACAGCGGTAAAAAAGGTAGCGGCAGTGACTGGCAGTAAAACGGCTAAAGCAGTGGCCACCAAGGTTTCAACAGCTAAAAAAACCGCGCTACCCTCTGTCTGGCCTTTCCCTACCATGGAAACCGAAGCGCCCGCCAGAAAAGTACCCGCTAAAAAAACACCTGCCAAAATAACATCTGTCAGTAAGCCTGCCGTAAAAAAATCTGCATCGGTAAAGCCTGTTGCAGAACAGGCTGCCAAGCCTACACCTGAAGAGCGCTACCGTATGGTTGAAACCGCTGCCTACTTTATTGCAGAACGTTCCGGTTTTCGCGGGTGCACTACCGAACATTGGGCCGCTGCCGAAATCGAGATTGCAGCAAGGCTGGACAAATAAATCGGCTTTATCGATTTTCCTACGAAAAACCGCCCTTCCAGGCGGTTTTTTTGGCATGAATTGGTGTCAGGGTTGCTCGGGTGTGACGATTATGACTTCCGATCCTGCATCGTATTTTTGCAAATACTTTCCGATGGTTTCAAAGGTGGCGGTGACCGGTTTGCCGCTATGGTCAGAGGTATACACTTCAGCACTGAACATGGAGCCAAGCGCGAGTTTTAGCGGGCTGACATTGACTGGCTGAGCTTCGAAAAAACGTTTCTCATTTGCCTTGATGGTGTTGATATCGCTGGTTTGGTAGAGCGCCGCATTAATTACATCCAGAACATGTTCAGTGCAGTTCTGACGGCCTAGTGTGTAGGGATTGGCAATCAGTGAATAGTGTGGATCATGCAACTCGCTGTATGTAGTCGAGTTGATTACACCCAGCAGGCTTTTTTGCAATTCGGGTGTCGGGATGATGATGCCAGCTTCCAATACCGCTACGCCCGAAAAGAAATCCACCGGAAAATCCTGGATCAGATCGCTAATATCGGGATGTTCGTTTTGCTGGTACAGGTTGTATATTGCGTAGCCCGGTATGTTGCGACCATCGGTAGTGGTAATTCTTGAGTACACCGCGAAGGCGACATGGGTGAAATGCATGCCGTCGGGAAGTTCGGAAGCGGGGCGACCCATGCGAGCCAGTATCGCGACATGCGCACCTTTCGCTGCCAGTGTTTTTTCGACCTGTTTGGCGAACTTGATGATTTGCTCTGGAGAGAAGTGGGTTTCTGTGCTGGCCTGGCTGCTGCCAGCTTGAGCGGCAGGAGTGAGTGCAAGCAGGGAAAAAAGCAGGATGTATCTGAAAATTGGCGACATGGTTATATCCTTGATTAAGGCGACTGAAGCGCTAGTTTGACGGGGCAGGCTGTTTGAGCGCTTCATTCGGTGGCATGATGGTCAGGCTTTCATCGGTAATTTCAAGCGGGGTGCCAATGGGGGCGCTATTCACCTGTGCAGAATTGCGGGATGCCTGTTCGGAGATGCTTCCTGCCGTGCCGCTGACTAATCCTCCAATCGCAAATGGAATCGAGGAGATGGCCGAAACAACCTGCCCCGACGCGGCAATTGAATTTGAAAGGCTGGCACTTACCCGCGAACTCCATTGCAGAATTCCTCCTGTTTCCTTTTTTTCTGGCTCAGCGGCTAGGACGAGTGCCGGAAAAGACAGCCAGATAGTCATGATGAATATTGCACCAAGGTGTGATTTCATGATTATTCCTTTCGATATTAAAGTCGTGCTTCACGGTGTAGGTTCTTCTGCCTTGATGAAAATCACCTCTGACCCCTCGTCATATTTTTGCAGATAAGCCGCGATAGTCTCGAAGGTGGCGGTGACGGCGGCTCCTGGATGGTCAGACAAGGTGATCTCGGCTGAAAACAGTGCGCCCAGTATCAGCTTGATCGCGCTGACATTGACCTTTTGCGCGACAAAATAGGCTTTTTCAACGGCCTTTATTTTACGGATGTCATTGGTTTGATAGATAGCCGCATTGATGACATCCAGTGTATGTTCGGTGCAGTTCTGACGTCCCAGAGTGTATGGATTGGCAATGGCCGAATAATGTGGATCGTGCAATTCACGGTAGCTTGGCGATGCGATGGTTTCCAGCAGTCGTTTTTGCAATTCGGCTGACGGGATTACGACACCGGCTTCGAGTGAGGTGACACCGGCAAAGAAGTCCACCGGGAAGTCCTGTACCAGCGAGCTGCTGTCCGGTTTTTCGTTGCTTTGATATTCGTTGTAGATGGCATAGCCGGGTAGCTTTCTGCCATCGGCGGTAGTGATTTCAGAATAAACAGCAAAGGATACATGGGTGAAATGCATACCTTCTGGCATTTCCGATGCGGGTCTGCCGACACGTGCAACCAGCGCTACTCTTGCCCCTTTTTCGGCCAGTTTCTTTTCTACCTGCTTGGAAAATTTGATGATCTGTTCGACGGGAAAGTAAACCTCGCCGCCGGACTGACTGCCTGCCAGACTGGGAACAGGAGCAAACACCAGCAGCGAGAAGACCAGAAATAGCAGGGACGGTCTCATGGCTTTGTCTGTACTGGTTTGGGGGAATTATCAACCGGAGTAATCGTTAATACTTCATCGGTAATTTCCAGCGGTACGCCTATCGGCAGCGGGGCGGCTTGTACCGATGTATTTCCGGTCTGACCGGAAATGATCGTGCCGCTTACCACGCCCCCAACAGCAAGAGGCATGGCTGCTGCCGCCGAAGTAACCTGACCTGAAACGACTATGGATTGAATGACGCTGGTATTAGAGCCGGATTGCATATTGCCGGTTTTAACGGGTTGCGGTAGATGGGATGTCTGTTTCTTGAGTTGGGCCAATTTGAGATTGGCAATGCTCAGATAACGACCTTCTGGATAGGCCCTGCGATACCGTTCGAAATTGGCCGGGTCGTTACTGTCCTTAATTTTCTCCCAGTATTCGTCTTCAATTTGCTCATGAGTTTTTGATGTCACCACCGTAGTAGTGCCATTGCCGGGGATGAAGTAGAAATCTCCGGTCATGGATGAGCTGTCCCATGGCATTTGTGTATCGCCGCTTCGTTTGGCTACATTGGCGCGCACCCGTTTGAATACTGATTCAAGCGATAGGCCGGGAATCTGGATTTGCTTGAGCAATTCCTGCGTGAACAGGCCGTTCTTGCCGTCACCATCGGCGGCAGTTTTTCCGGGTGCTGTGGCGTAGGCAATAAAGCTGCCCTTTGGGGCATCCATCTGTGCGAGTCCGCCACCGATCTTGCGGAAGCTGCGTTCGTAAGGGTTGTTGCGACAGGCATCCAGTATGACGATGCTGATCGGGCTGACGTTAAGCTGCTCCAGTATGGTGTCTACGCTTACCCCCTCAGAGGACACTGAGGGTTCGCTGTCGATACGCGCATCTACTGGAATGATGTAGTTCCTGCCTTTTACTTGTAGTCCGTGCCCCGCATAGAAAAACAAGGCGATTGTATCCCCGTCAAGTTTTCGTCCGAACGCGGTGATGGCAAGATTGATTTCCCTTTGACTTGCGTCGGTTACTTCTACGACCTGAAACCCCAGTTCTGTTAGAGTCTGAGAGATGGCGCGGGCGTCATTGACGGGATTGCGCAATGCAGGTGCACCCTGATAGTTTGCATTGCCGATAACCAGTGCAACCCGTTTTTGTTCTTGTATTTGTTTGGCAACCAAGTTGCGTTGCACGGCGTTTGCAGGTGCCATGCATAAAAGGCTGCACAGGGTGAGGGCGAGGATGATGAGATGTTTCATTACGTCTCCGTATGAATAATGGTCGTCTGAAATAGTCGAGACAGGCAAAAAGTACAATATCAGTTAAATATACTATGGGCAACACGCGGCATTAGCAAAGCGGAAAATGTCATAGCCGAATTGAAGCAGGTACTGTAATCAGGTCATATTTATTGATGTCGGCATCGCTGGCTATTACCTACTTCGGTTGAAGGACATATGTCATTTAATATGCTACGCTTTGCCCCCTGTTAATTACCGATGACTATGTTGATTTCATGAATCTGTTTTCACTGATTGCCGCATTGTTACTGGAACAACTCCAGCCGCTTTCATCGCGCCAATCCCTGCACGCATGGCATTCCAACTATGCCGGATTTTTCCGGCATCACTTCAATACGGGTGAATATGATCACGGCAAAATTGCATGGTTGCTGGCGGTATTGCCGATACTGGTGGTCACAGCAATCGTTTACTTATTGCTGCACGATATACATCCGCTATTGTCCATGGCGTTTAATGTGTTGGTGTTGTACTTATGTCTCGATTTCGGTCGCTACAGCCATTATTTCGCCAAAATACGCATAGCCTTGCTGGGCGGCAGGTTGGAGGAGGCCAGAGAGTTACTGTTTAGATGGCGGAATATTCCATCCCGGCAGTTGAGTGCAGAAGAAATAGCGCGCATTGCTATTGAGGTGGTCGTGATTGCCTCGCTTCGTCATTTGTTTGCAGTGATTTTCTGGTTTATGTTATTCGGTTTAATTGGGTTGGGTGGGGCCGTGGGGGCGTTATTCTACCGACTCGGGCAGATCATGTATGCGAGTTGGGAAATCCCGGTTGAAACTGCTGAATTGACGGGCGAAACGTTTGACGGTTTTGCCCGCAAGATGCTTTATCTGTTGGAATGGGTGCCGGTCAGGTTAACCGCAGCTACATTTGCTATTTCGGGAAATTTTGAGGATACGGTCTATTGCTGGCGTTCTCAATCGATAATATGGCCTGATAAAGAAACGGGAATCCTATTGGCCAGTGCGGCGGGGGCAGCGGGAATTCGTTTGGGTATGCCTGTTCAGTATGCCGATGGTTTACAGTACCGGCCCGAACTGGGCATAAATGAAAAACCCCATGCGCAGGCATTGCAATGTGCGATCAGGTTGATCGGCCGTTCAACGGTACTCTGGATGATTTTGTTGTTTATGTTTACACTTGCCGGTATGTTGGGATAACGCGGTATTTGTGCGGTAAATGATGTCCCTTCTGGTTTATCGTCTCAGATAAAACAGCCAGCACAAAACAATAGGTCAGGGTGGGTCGAATAAAATTATGGTTAATGAAATAATCGGTAGCAAGCTTAAGCTCGCTCTGGATAATCTGGAATCGCTTCCTGCCATGCCTGACATTGCGATGAGGTTGCTGGCCCTGTCGCTGGATACGGATGAGGGTGAAGCACAGATGCTCAGGCTGGTTGAGCAGGACCCGCAGATATTTGCCCGATTGGTTGGGCTGGCGAATTCGTCTGCGCTGGGCGTAAGCCGGAAGATAAATGGCATTCAGGATGCTGCGATGCTGCTGGGCATGCAACGGCTGAAGTCGGTTGCTATCGGTATTGCCACCATGTCCAAGATGCTTAATCAGCCGGCCGGAAAAAATTTCGATCCGCATGATTTGTGGACGCACAGCATGACCGTGGCTATCGTGATGAATACCGTTGCGCAGGCGATGCCAAGACGGATACGCCCCGATGATAATCAGATTTTCCTGGCCGGCTTGCTGCACGACATCGGCCTGATGGCTTTGCACCACATTGATCCCGAGGCGAGTGACGAACTGCATCGTCAGGTTCGTTTGCAACCTAGAGTCCCTATCGCAGAACTGGAGATGGAATTGTTCGGTATGACCCATGGTTATATCGGGGCGCAACTGGTACGCCACTGGCATCTGCCTGTGGAAATCATCGAAGTGGTAGAACTGCATCATGAGCGTAATATCGGCGAAGTGTCGTTATCCAATCCGCTGGTCAGACTGGTCAATATCGCTGAAAAATTATTGCCCGACTTCGGGTTTGCCGAACATACATTTGATCCGATAGAAGATCGTGAATGGCATGAACTGTGTATAGATTCCACGCGTGCGGCTGATTTGTCCGAGTTAGCCAATGAACTCGGCATGCAGGTTGTGCAATTGCCCGAGGCACATGTGACCAAACAATCAGGCGTTAATGTCACTAAAGGAGAAGAAACTCCACCCAGCCAGAAGAAGCCGGTAACGCCGGTGCAACCCGCCACACCAACTGCATGGGATAAGCCCTCATCGTCTACAGATAAATCCTCTTTTATTTTTGCACCGCTGCGATGGATAGGGAGCTTGTTCGGCAGGCTGTTTCGCTGATTTTCTTTAATTTTGGTAGCTTCTCCAGATAAACCGGCGCTATCTGGAGAATGATACAAAGAGCAGATAGAAGCAACGATGGCGAGACAGGTGCGATAGCAAAGATTAGAGCTTAGTCCCATTTATTCTGACGTAAGGGTGACATGATCATTCTCCTTGAAAGAAGGGAGAATTCCCCAATGACAAGGGTTCACCTCGACGACATCAAATACAATCGATGCACAATAAAAGCGCGGCGACTGTGCGTTACAGTCACTGCGTTAGCGGTTTGGTTCAACGTAAAATTCAGCGGCAGGCTTTAGCGCGTACGCTGCAATGATGGGTTCGGCTTTGCAATCAACGGAAATAAAGCTGGATTGCGGATAGACTCAACCGCAAGGTCAACGTCAAGCATAGGCCAATAAAGGTGATTAGGGGATGGTCGTTCGATCGTAGTAATTTGATCAATCGTGGACCGCTTGAACCAAGGGAACTCTGCAAATGCAACAAAAAGTTCTTCATTGTCCAAGAGCAGCCAGAAGCCCTTGTTTGATACCAAAGAAACTTCAATCTCCAAAGTGGATACGCCAGGCATGGATAATCTCCTCGTGGTGGGCATGAACCAAGGTTTGCACCTCATTGATTTGCTTTTGAGACAGCCCCTGGTTCAAGGCTAATTCAATTTTTGGCTACAGCCAGAACTTGGCCTCACCATCGGCATGAGCGACATGAACGTGAACCCGCATTTCTTCGCGTGAAAAGAAGAAAAAGCGAAATGCACCTTGATGAAATACGGTTGGAGACATGCGCGAATCATAACAGTTTTGGCAATGCTTGGTTTTTTGACGCCCAACGTGAAGTTGAGCGGGCCACGCTTTTGTGGCTCCGCTCGAACGTAAGGTTATGTGTCGTTACCACCGCCTCAACTCCGTGATTGCTTTCTCTAAAGTACGCTCTCCATATCCTTTCTCAGATACACTCAAGCTCAGTATGGTTGGAATGACCATGGTGGCAACAGCCAAATCTTCTTCCGCTTTACTTCTGGCGGACATTAAATGTTGGAGGATAGTTTGTTGCACTCCCTCGGAAAGTGCCTTTTTGGTTTCGACAAGTATCGGGCGAACAACGTCTAGAACCGCTTGACCATACGCCATTGCTTCAGCCTGAGAAGGTATCTTTCCTTTGTGTATCACTTCATTTCGGAGTTGTGTATTGGAATTGCTCAGTAACTTCGGAGAATGCCCAAACTCTGACAAATAGAGAAAAATGAATGCGCCAAGTTGTCGTTCGGATTGATTCGATACATGCTTCCACGCTTGGCTTACCGCGTCAGCGGTATGCTTCTTGTTGTAGAGAGTAGCCTTGATGAAAAATTCGTAGAAGCGTTCAATACTGGAGGTGAACGAAGAAACAGCTTCACGGTAGTAGCCATCAGTTATTGCGTAGGCACCAATGTCAAAAAGAATTTCAAACTTTTGTTGTTGCAAGAGTGTGATTGCCTTGTGGCCTTTGGGGCACGTTATCTCATAAAGCCCGTCGTCTCGGAATTCAATACCAGCAGGGCGTGCAGCATTGGGTAGATCATCTTGCATACACTGGGCACAAACGATGGGGAGCTTCATGTGAGCCTTCTGCTAAAACGCATAACGCGAAGGTAAGGGGCTGCGCTTTAGCGCAGTCCCAGCCCGAAGGGCGAACTTGACCGAAAGGCTAGAACGCATTTGATCGGCACGTCTGGGTTTTACTCATGTGAGGCCCCATGACCCGCATTTCCTCACGGCCTTGTCGTTTTATAGAATAAAAATATGCCTGTTGCCACTCTGCAAAGGTGACATCATCCTTGAGCACCCTCATCACACAACTGCAAAAAGCATCGACTTTCTCTGTTGGGTCTCCTTTGCTGCGTCCTGTATCTTTACAGCCTGTTTCAATACCCAGTTGGTAGAAAGCAACCTGTGCATCCGTGACATCGCCTGCGGCGTCTATGGCAAGTGCGTGACTTGAAAATAATGTGGTAACAAAAAATAGAATCGTTTTCATGTTTGTGTGTTCTAACGAGGCTGTAGAAAAACCCCACGAGGGGGTGAGAAAATAATTTTTCGGGGGTCACTAAACCCCTCCCAACGTGATGATTGTCGAATATAGCGCGTTTTGAGAGGTCGATTTTTGTTCGTCATGATCCAGTAATTCTGAATTTAAGTTTTTCTACAGCCTCAACGTTCAAGGTCAGGGGCGCGGCGCGGCTTTATCGCGCAGCGTCCCCTGCACCGCCGGGGTACGCCCAGCATGGGCGTGAACTAATGAGGTGAAAGTCCTCTGTGGGAAGAATGCCATCGAATCAGCCCCCTAAAGGGTTGTATTAGATGTTAACCACTAGCGAAAGGCAAGGGCGAAATCGTGAGGTTTTGTCTGAAGGAAGCCCGGAGCAAACTTGCGAGCTGATGAACAAAAACATCATCTGAGGCTTACGTTGAAGGCGAGGCTGCCCCATAAGCCG
>JBBRAJ010000023.1:0-46502 GCA_038206935.1 Burkholderiales bacterium | reverse complement strand
CCGTTAATTAATGTTGGTTCGGGTGTGGATTTAACCATTCGAGAGCTGGCTGAGATCGTTGCTGAGGTAGTGGGGTATAAGGGAGCATTTGTACAAGATACGTCCAAGCCGGACGGGACGATGCGCAAGGTGATGGATGTTAGTCGTCTGGACTATCTTGGCTGGCGTGCTCTAACGTCTCTGCGGAAGGGTATAGCCGCAGCTTATGTTAAATTTAAAGAGGGTGGTAATTCATAGCGATCAGGGAAGTTGGTTGATATACGGCCAAAATGAAATGTAATTTGTAAGTGTGGGGGGGCAATGTATCTGGGTACAATGATTTTATTGCTGTCCTTGAGTAGGTTCAATTTATCCCTGTTAATCCATTAGCACCGTCATTGATGAAACTATTAAACACTATCTAAGTGAGCAAAATAAGCTCGCCAATATTTTGTTTATTTCGCGCAGGCTGGTATCCAGAAATAAGAACATCCCGCGAAGCTGATAAAACCTTGGTTCTGAGCCGTTGCGCGGGGATTTTACAATTAATTGGATTTCCGCCTGCGCGGGAATGACTAGTTCTGGGTTTGATGGATTAATCGGGTTTATTTGTCGTTATTGCCTTGGGGGTTGTAGTGATTCTAGGTTCATCTTCAGGATTTATTAAGCAACATAGCTCGAGCTTGTCTTTGTTGATGCGTTCGTTAGATGTGCTGATAATAGTATGCGGTTTGTATCTGGCCGTATGGTTGTATGATGTTGCGCCGCTTGAGAGGCATGAGTTATTGGTTGCACTTGCCGTTTTAGCATTTTTATTCGTGGCTGAAGTACGCGGGCTTTACCAATCGCGACGTATAGAGAGCATATACTCAGAATTTGGTCATGTCGCAACAGTTTGGTTCGTCGTAGTTATTTTATTGCTGGCATTGGGTTTTGTGTCCAAGTCATCGGCGAGTTTTTCACGCGTGGTGCTGACTGTCTGGATTTTATTGACCCCCGTGATGATGTGTTTGCTGCGATTGATGCTGCGCAAGGTGTTGCGGTATGCAAGAGCAAGAGGAAGGAATAGCCGCACGGTTGCTTTTGCGGGTGCTGGCAGTGCGTCGGATAAAATGATTGCGCATATTGGAGAGATGCCTTGGTTAGGATTGAATGTGGTTGGTGTATTCGATGATCGAAAGTCGGATCGCCATGCTCATGCTCATGGAGAATTATCGCTTGCCGGTGATTTGCATAATTTGGTTGATATGGCTTGTGCGGGTCAGATTGATATTGTGTACATAACCTTGCCCATGCAAGCAGAGCGTAGCATTATTAAACTGATTGAGCAGTTGGCTGATTCAACGGCTTCCGTCTATATTGTTCCTGATCTTTTCATATTCTCGTTATATAAAGCACGGTGGGCGACGGTGGGCGGGATGCCGGTGATCAGCACCTTCGAAAGTCCATTTTATGGTACCGAATCCTGGCTTAAACGAGCTGAAGATATCGTGCTTGGCGGTTTGATACTATCGATGATAGCGCCACTGTTAATAATCATCGCGTTGGGCGTGAAATTGACATCGGCTGGGCCGGTTATATTTAAACAACGCCGTTATGGTTTAAAAGGTGAGGTTGTTGAGGTATGGAAGTTTCGTAGTATGACGGTGTGTGACAACGGAGAGAATGTAGTTCAAGCCAAGAAGGGTGATAAGCGAGTAACCCCGCTTGGTGCATTTTTACGCCGTACTTCTTTGGATGAATTACCGCAATTTATTAATGTATTGCAAGGCAGGATGTCTATCGTTGGGCCAAGGCCACACGCTGTAGCACATAATGAGCAGTACCGTAAATTGATTCGCGGCTATATGTTACGACATAAAGTTAAGCCGGGTATTACTGGATTAGCACAGGTCAATGGGTGGCGTGGAGAAACAGATACCCTGCATAAAATGCAAAAACGTGTTGAGTATGATTTGGAATATATTCAGAATTGGTCTTTATGGCTGGATATTAAAATAATTGTAAAAACCATTGTAGTTGGGTTTTTGGGTAAAAATGCCTATTAATGATGTGACCCTTTGTAAGATTGATGTAGGTTGCTCTGCATATATGTATGGTTTTGCAAGTGCGTGTAAGTTGTTGCAAAGCGATTTGACGGATTTTGGCGATCCGGCGAGTGTGACTTTAAATGATCTAATTTTTTGAGCATATTGAAATGAACCCAGCTAATCTAAGGATGCCGTCATTCTTGCGAAGAGGGGGGCGGGCTGGAGGTCGAAGTTTCGAGGAGCGGCCATCTGGCGAGATAATCAAGCTGCGTAGTGGACAAAGCCTTGATGTTTGCCCAATACGTGGTGACTTTTGCGAGTTGGGAATAAGGCATCACATCTGTGTGAAACTTTTCTCAATAAACTGGATTCTCGCCTTTGCGGGAATGGTGGGATTACAGTCTAGGGATAATTAAGGATGAAATCATTGCGTCTAAAGCAGGAGGGGGCGGGGAGGAGTCGTGCTCAATTGTTTGCATTGTTTGCATTGATTGTTTATACACCTTTGCCTTTGGCTAGTAATCGTACTTGGGCGTTAGCATTGCTGGGATTGCTAACGGGTAGTTTGTTGCTTTGGAATCTCTGGCGTCCGGGTGGTCGTTCGGCTGTATCGGCTTGGCATATAGCACGTATCCCCATGATATTGTTTATGTTGTGGACTGTATTGATTGCGTTTCAACTCATTCCGTTGCCCGGTTCATGGCTGGGTTTGCTGGATCAGCGGCAAGGGTTGGGCTTGGGGGTGCAGCACTTGGAAAGTGGAACTATTTCCATTGATCAACATTCTACTGTCATGTATTTGGCAAAAGCTTGTATCTTGACAGCTGTCTTCTGGCTAGTAATTTCGCTGATTAATTCGAATCGGCGTATGGATGGTCTGGCTAAGGTGATTGTATTTTCAGGGCTCTTGCAAGCACTTATTGGTGTGTTGGTAATGGCCACTGGCGCGATACCGCAATTGTTTTTTGTAGCAATGGTTGACCCGCGCGCGCATGGAACCTTTGTTTACCATAACCATTTTGCGGGATATATGGAATTAACCTTGGCGATGGGAATCGGATTGATGATTTCCAAACTTGAAAGTGGTTCGGTTTCAGGTTGGCGGCAGCGTCTGCATGGATGGATGGTGTTGCTCGTTAGCGAGAAAGCCCTGTTGCGCTTGTCTTTGATAATTATGGTGATAGGTTTGGTTGCGAGTCGTTCTCGCATGGGTAATGCGGCATTTTTTGCCAGTTTGCTGATTGTGGGGTTGCTTTCTGTTGCATTAACGTATTTTGCCATACGCAATAATCGTAGTAGGCGTACGGCGAACACATTACGCTCGATGATGTTTTTTATTTTGAGTCTGATAGTGTTGGATGTGGTAATCATAGGCGGCGTGGTCGGCATTGAAAAAGTCGTGCAGCGTATTGAAAATACCAATTTCGAAACCCAGTCAAAGGTTGCACAGCTGGGAGGGGCTGTCCTATCGGAACAGCGGCAGGAGGAGTCGGTTGAGCAAAGAAGTGCTGTGGCGAGAGCCGCAGTTAATGTTATTTGGGATTTTCCTTGGTTAGGGATGGGCGGTGGGGTATTTTATATTATCTTTCCTAAATACCAGCCTGCGAATGTGGTTGGACTTTATGATCATGTTCACAATGATTATGTGGAAATAGCCGGTGAGACAGGTATATTTGGCTTGCTGGTGTTAGCTTTGATAGTTTTGCACAGCATGTGGAGGTCTACCAAATTATTAATATCTGATCAGAATCAGATGGCGCGAGGGATGGCTTTTGCCAGTTTGATGGGGGTCTTGTCGTTGCTAATTCATGGGTCAGTTGATTTTAATTTTCAGAACCCTGCAAACGCAATGCTATTCCTAATTGCATTGAGCCTTCCATATTTGCAGAGAAGGTTGAAACATTGATGGATTCATGTAAAATCGAGCATTGTTAATATTATATATATCACTAAGGAGAAATCATGTCACATAAGCATTCAGGAGTCACGCTTGCAATCGTAGGGGTATTGTTTGCTGGAACGTCAGTTGCGGCAGATATGGGGTCTGCAAATTCGGTAGGTTTCAATCCAAGGGCGGTTAAAGTAGGTGGTCTTGAAGTAATGCCATGGATAGGTTTGTCGGTTGGTAATAATAGTAATGTAGGCTTGAATGCAGGAGCAGCTAAGACATCATCGAGTTTTACGCAGATAAATCCAAATATTTCTATTGGTTTGCCGTCGCATGGGCAGATGTATTCTGTAAATTACTCTGGAAATTATGGTCGTTTCTCTTCAAGCTCGAAAGATAATTATAATGATCATGCTTTGGGATTAGAGGCTGATAATACTTTCTCTGATCGTTTTAAAACGCTCGTAAATATTGACTATAACAAGGGCCATGATGGGCGAAATTCCTTGCAATTCCAAAGTCAGGAGTTTTGGCATACGACGGGATTGAAGGTGATGGGTCATTACGGTGCTGAGAGCGCACAAGGACAGTTTGAGTTGGAAGCTGGTAAATTGTCGAAGCGCTATGATTCAAATAACACATCAGTATTTACGCCTGGTACATCAACCGCGGGCTTCAATATGGATAGATCTGATTTGAAGGGAACTTTCTTTTATAGAGTTGCCCCTGCTACAAAAATGTTTGTAGAAGTAGGTAGCGGGAAGTTAACCTATCAGCCTTCTCCATTGAATCTTGATAGTAAAGAAGCTAAATATATGTTGGGTGTTACATGGCAGGCAACGGCCAAGACTGAGGGGCGGGTGAAAATCGGTTCGTTGAAGAAAACTTTTTCATCGCCGGCTCGTGTAGCGGGTAAGTCAACGGTTTGGGATGCGGTTGTGCGCTGGTCTCCTAAAGTCTATTCAAAACTAGATGTTTCAATGCAACAAAGTGTAAATGAAAGTGGCGGTGCTGGGAATGCAATTGTAGCTCGGGATGCCAATTTGGTTTGGACGCATGATTGGACTGATCATGTTACATCAGCACTATCATTTGGGGATGGTTCTGATGCTTATCAGGCTTCAACAAGAAATGATAAGCGACAGTCCTATGGCTTAAAGGCAATTTATGGTTTCCGTCCTTGGTTGAGTGCTGCGGTTGAATATAATCATACAAAACGCAATTCAACTGGTGGTATCAATCCGGCGATTTGGAGTTACAACCAATCCGTGACTATGTTTACGCTCAATGGTTCTCTATGAGGATATTGGTTGCAATGTTGTTTGCTTAAGAAGTTCTTTTATAGGGGATTGGGCGTTGATACTTGTGAAGTTCTTTAATTTGGTAATGAGGATGCGCGGTGGTTGTTTTTTTATAACTTCATTGCCTTTGTTAATTTTTTTCATGTTTGTTGGCATTCTCCCCTTTCAGGCTTTCGCTGTTGAAAATTCATTGCTTGGTGAGCGTTCATTAAGTAATTCGACAGCCCTCATCGGTGGGCAAGCATCTGCAACGTTCTATCGTCTTGGTGCCGGGGATGTAATTAATATTACAGTCTACGGCGAAGAGGATTTATCCAGGGTAAAGTACCGTCTGCCAGATTCCGGCTTGATTATGTTTCCATTTGGTGAAGTTCGCGCTCTGGATATGACGATTGCTGAACTTGAGAGTGCCATTGAGAATGGGCTGCGTGGTAACTATTTGTTAAATCCTCGTGTTTCGGTGAGTATGGACGAATATCGCCCATTCTTTATTAATGGGCAAGTTGCCAAACCCGGCGCATATCCATATCAAGCTGGACTTACGGTGCGAATGGCTGTTTCTATTGCAGGGGGGTTGAAGGAAAGGGCATCAGAGAGAAGTATTTTCGTGCAACGCGAAAAGGATTTGATGCATACCAAGGAGGAAATTAATATGGATGGTCTGGTCTACCCCGGTGATACGGTTACAGTTGAAGAGAGTTTCTTTTGATGCAAAATATGAATAATAGTCAATCCCAAATTTCCAAGTCCTCATCCCAGTCTTCTATATTAACTCAGTCAACTTTTACGGGCGCTGATGAAGAGGAATCGCTTGATCTGGTTGCTTACTGGCGTTTAATACAAAGACGCAAATGGGGTATTTTGGGATTGGCTGTATTTTTAACGCTATTGGTGGGCGTGGTTGTCTTTATGATGACCCCTATTTATAGTTCTACGGTTACTCTGTTGATTGAGCAGGAAAAAGCCAAGATTTTATCCATAGATGAAGTTTATAGTGGTGTCAGTTCTGGACAGCAGCACTATCAGACTCAGGTCGAGTTGTTAGAATCTAACTCGTTAATGGAGGCTGTAGTTGATCGACTGAAGCTAACCAAGCATCCTTTGTTTGATCCAAGTCAGCGACATTCCTTTATAAAAGATTTGTTGGCAAGTTTTGGTTCTGGCACTAAGGTGTATTCCGAAGCAGAGTTACGCAAAGGTGTTGTTGCTGCATTGGCTGCTAGTGTACAGGTGGAAGGTACCAAAAAAAGCCAGCTGGTTAAAGTTACAGTATCTTCTTCTGATCGTGAGTTGGCTGCGCTTATAGCAAATACTATTGCCGATGTTTATATTGAAATTGATCTGGACGCGCGATATAAGCGCACTCAGAAGGCAACTGACTGGATGAATAGCCATCTGTCTACACTGAAGGCAAAGCTTGAAGAGTCCGAGCGTGCATTACAGACTTATCGTGAGCAGCATAATCTGATTGATACTAAGGATCTTGCGTTAAGCGGAGCTGCCAGCCAGTTGGAAACAATGATGACACGATTAGTTGAGGCACGCTCGCTTAGAGCTCAAGCTAAAAATAACCTCGATCAAGTGTCAAGAGCAAAAGGCAATGAATTGTCCATGCCAATAGTTCAGAGGAATCCTTTAGTTGCAAATTTGATGCAAACGGTTTCTGAGCAGGAGCGAAAGGTATCGGAATTGTCGAATCGATATGGTGCCCAACATCCTAAGCTGATTCAAGCGAATGCGGAGTTAAATCAGGCTAAGAGAAATTTGAATAATCAGGTTCATGACGTTGTAAATGGTTTGAATCAGGAATATGAAGTGGCACGCGCCAATGAGAGCGCTCTGGCGGGTGCTGTGGCAGAGGCGAAGCAGGGTATTCAGGGAACTAACCGCAAAGAATTTGAATTGACTACGCTAGAGCGTGAGGTTAAGAGTAATCGCGATTTGTACGATATGTTTATGGGGCGACTTAAGGAAACCAGTACCGCAAGCGATTTACAGAGTGTTGTAGCGCGTGTGGTTGATCCTGCTATTGTCAGTGATGTACCAGTCAAGCCCAAGAAACGTATGATTGTAACGCTAGCTTTTGTATTGAGCTTGATGTTGGGCATTGTGGTGGCGTTTCTGATTGAGCATCTTGATAATAGCGTTCGATCTGCGGAAGATGCAGAGCGAAAGTTGGGGTTGCCGTTACTGGCTGCGGCTCCGATGATCGAACTTGCGGCTGGGCAAAGTGCTGGACTTCATTATCGAGATGCACCCAAGTCCTTGTTTTCCGAGTCAATCAAGACAGTTCGTACTGGGATTCTTTTATCTGGGATTGATCATGTGAAGAAAACGTTGGTGGTTACGTCTTCGGTACCGGGTGAGGGTAAATCGACTATTGCGATTAATCTAGCATTGGCTCATGCACAGACAAAAAAGGTCCTGCTGATTGATGCGGATATGCGTAGACCATCAGTTGCCAAGGTGTTGGGGCTTGATAATACTCACCCTGGTTTGTCAATGCTGGTTCTGGGTATGGTTAAGCTGGAAGAATGCGTTTATAAGATTGAAGGTTCAACTTTAGATGTATTGACTGCAGGCAGCATTCCTCCTAATCCGCTGGAATTGTTGTTGTCAGATAAGTTCCATGAATTGATTGCCAAATTGGGCGAGGTTTATGACACCATCATCATCGATTCGCCGCCTGTGCAGTTGGTTAGTGATGCTGTTGTGCTAGCGAACATGGCGACTGGCTTGGTGTTCGTGCTTAAGGCCGACGCGACACCATTCCAGTTGGCGCGCAGGGCTATTTATACTTTGCAGCGCGGAGGAGCAAATATATTCGGTGTGGTATTGAATCAAGCCAACTTCAAGAATGAAGAGTATTACGGCGGTTATGGTGGATATGGCAGATACAATTACCATGCCTATTATGGTGAAGATGCTGAAAAGGCAGATAAAGCTGCTGGAAAAGCTACATAGTAGTTTTTATGATTGATTTGCACTGTCATTATCTGCCTGCCATTGATGACGGCTCGCCTTCAATGGCGGATTCATTAGAGCTTGCCCGAGCTGCTGTTGCAGATGGTATTACTCATGCTGCGATGACTCCGCATATACATTCGGGACGATACGACAACACACGGACTTCCGTTGAGGCGGTTACTGTTCAATTCAGAAAGGCATTAAAAGAGGCGAATATTCCTCTTCAAATATTTCCCGCTGGTGAAGTTCGCTTGTCTGCGGATATCATCGACCTGCTTGATCAGGATGAAATGCCATTTCTTGGAACCTACGACGGCTTTCGAGTTGTCTTGCTTGAATTTCCCTATGCTCAGATACCGCTGGGTACGGAAAAGTTGGTTCGATGGTTATTGGCTAATCAGGTGCGTCCGTTGATAGCACATCCAGAGCGCAATAAGGCAGTGATGCAGAATGTTGAACGTATTGCGCCTTACGTAAGCATGGGATGCATGATGCAAGTTACTGCGGCTTCATTAGTGGGAGGATTTGGACCTGCTGTTCAGGAGTGTGCGGAATTAATGCTTGATCGCGGCTGGATTTCTCTGGTTGCGTCCGATGCGCATAATATGGAGCATCGCAATTCGAGATTGACGGAAGCCTACGAATGGTTAGTTGCGCGTGGTGGGGAATTGCTGGCTGAAAACTATACCAATATTTTGCCCTCTCGCATACTTGGGTTGGATGCAGGATCGTAGTCGAATATTATTTTGTGCGGCTTCAGGGTGTAAGTAATTAACACGATGGTTTTATGCTAAAAAAATTTTTGCTTAGTGTAGTTTTACTCTTAGGAATGTTTTTTTTGCTTAGGGTTTTTATAGGCGATTTTTTACGGTTGGCTCCTGAGGCCTACCTTGTGTCTGCAAAGATTCCTGTATCAAAAGAAGATTTTGATCAACTTGGAAAATTAAATGATCAATTATTGCTTTCCAAATCTTGGGATCCATGGAATCCTAAGACACCAGAGTATTTGGGCATTGTTGCATTTCTTTGCGGGTCGCAGGAGAAGCAGGATTTATCAAGTCAGATATCGTTTTTACGTCAAGCAGTTGGATACTATGATGAGGCGCTCGCTTTGAGGCCTAACTATGGTCGGCTTTGGTCGAATAAATTGAATGTCGAAAATGTCTTGATCGCTGCCTATTACCGTTCGCGGATAAATCCTGAGTATATTGATCGCGAAATGTCTGCCTTGGCAATAGCCTTGCGACGTGCTAATTTATTGGCACCGTGGGATCCTGATGTACTACGATCTATTTTGGTTGTTGGTTTGTTCAGAGGTAGCTTATTATCATCTGATGATCGGAAAATCGTTGAAGCTGCATCAACGCGTGCCAAAAAAATAAATTTCAAACTTTAATTTTTAAAGTCGATATTTTTTTAAGTCGATATGTAAAAAATAGCTTGGAGCTTGTTTTTTTATGTTGTACTATTTCAGCACTTAAATTTCATTTAAAAGGAGTTGTCATGAAAGTTATAAAACTGTTTGCAGCCGTAATTTTGTTATGCATGTCTCAATTGACCTTCGCAATTGGAACGCAAGCTGATATAGATGCCTATAATGCTGCGGTTGCTGCGTTGAATGCTAATTCAACCCAATCACAAATTGACGCAGCTATTGATTTGGCAGCTAATGCAAATATTGCACCTGCTGTGGCAATTGCCGCAATTACTGCTAGAGGTATTTCTGCAACAGCAGTTTCTGCTGCAATTCAAAATAACATGGCAAAATCTTCTGCCACTGCCTGTTCCCCTAATTGTGGCACAGGTACGGGAGCTGCCAAGTACTCATCAGATCAAGTTGCAACAATAAATAATGCACTATCTACTGCTGGTTCCAGTGCATTAATTTCTATTGGCGCGAGTTCTGGTACTCAGATGACTGTTAATCGGGTAAGTGCTACCAATACAGCTGTAACGGTTCCGCAATGTTTTGTTAGTTGTGCTTAATACAATTAGGCAATACTAAAATGGGGGACTGCGGTCCCCTTTTTTATTGCTTTTTTTCATAAGTGCGCCTGATCAATTTGTATTTGGATAAAATATCTATATTTAGTGTAAAGTAAGCGTTTTGTAAATTAAGAAGACTAAAAATGAGTGCTAAAGGACAGCAACTACAAGATCCCTTTCTGAATACCCTGCGTAAGGAGCATATTCAAGTCGCCATCTATCTGGTCAATGGCATTAAATTGCAAGGTCAGGTGGAATCTTTCGATCAATATGTGGTTTTGTTGAAAAACAACAATGTCATACAGATGGTCTACAAGCATGCTATTTCGACTATTGTGCCCGCGCGCGCAATCAATATTTCTTATGATGACGTTGTAGCCGATTGATGCTGCAAAAAAATCAGGCTTCAAATTCGGCGATTCTAGTCAGTGTGGATTTTGGCGATGCAGATTATCGCGAGAGTCTGGCTGAATTGCGTCTACTTGCGGAAACGGCGGGCATACGTACGCTGGAAACCGTCGAAACTCGTCGTCAACGTCCCGATGCGGCATTGTTTGCCGGCAGCGGGAAAATTATTGAAATTGCAGCGTTGGTTGAGCAGCATGAAGTGCCGTTGGTCGTATTTAATCACGACCTTTCTCCGGCGCAAATGCGCAATCTGACGGCCAAGCTGAATACCCGTGTCATTGATCGCACCATGCTAATTTTAGACATCTTCGCGCAACGCGCTAAGAGTCATGAAGGGCAGGTGCAGGTCGAGCTGGCGCAGCTTAAATACCTTTCCTCGCGTTTGGTGGGTATGAATACCGACATGGGGCAGCAAAAGTTCGCCGTTGGCGCACGCGGGCCTGGCGAAACGCAACTTGAGTTGGATCGGCGCAAGTTGGATAAGCGTGTGCATCTGCTGAAGGACAGGCTGGAGAAGCTCAAGAATCAACGCGAGGTACAGCGTCGTTCCCGTAATCGCACTTCCGTGTTGTCGATTTCCATAGTGGGTTATACCAATGCCGGTAAGTCCACGCTGTTCAATCGGCTCACCAAGGCTAACACCTATGTGGCTGATCAATTATTCGCCACGCTAGATACCACCTCAAGGAAGATGTCAGCCGAGGGCGCAGATGGCATCGTGATATCTGATACGGTGGGTTTTATACGTCATCTTCCGCACGGACTGGTGGCCGCGTTCCGCAGTACGCTGGAAGAAACGATACACGCGGATTTGTTGTTGCATGTGGTCGATGCTAGCAATCCGAATCGCGATGATCAGATCCGTGAGGTTAATAAAGTGCTGACAGAGATTAATGCAGGAGATATTCCGCAACTGTTGGTGTTTAATAAAATCGACCTGACCGACATTCCCGCGGCTGTGCAACGCGATGACTATGGTAGAATCACCCGCGTTTTTCTGAGCGCTGTCAGTGGTGCAGGCCTGGATGATTTGAAGGCGGCCTTGATCGAAGCGCGGCTGGCGCAGCAGGCTTCGGAAGAATTTGAAAACAAAATTAAACAAGCGAGAAATGAACCATGGGAATGAATGACCCGCAGTGGGGTAATAAAAACAACAATGGTGGACCTCCCGATTTGGAAGAGTTGTTACGTAAACTAAACGCGAAAGTCGCCGCGATGTTGGGCGATAAACGCTTCGGCAAATCAGGTGGTAATGATTCTGGCGGTGGCGTACAAATGCCTAAATTCAATGGCAGTATCGGTTTGTTGGCTGTAATCGCAGTATTAGTCTGGTTAGCGAGTGGCTTCTATATCGTTGACGCTAGTCAGCGGGGTGTGGTGCTGCGTTTCGGTAAGCAGTCTGATGTATCTATGCCTGGTCCGCGTTGGCATCTGCCATTTCCAATTGAAGCGGTTGAGATTGTTAATCTCAGCCAGGTTCGTACTATTGAAGTTGGCTATCGCGAGAACGTCAAAAACAAGATGCTTAAAGAGTCATTGATGCTGACAGACGATGAAAATATCATCGACATTCAATTTGCAGTTCAATATTTCTTGAACGAACCGGGCGACTATCTTTTTAATAACCGCAACCCGGATGAAAATGTCCGTCAGGCCGCCGAAACAGCGATACGTGAGGTGGTTGGTAAGAACAAAATGGACTTTGTGCTTTACGAAGGGCGTGAGCAGGTTGCTGCATCTGCAACCAAGCTGATTCAGGACATTCTGGATCGTTACAAGTCAGGCATTTTGATCAGCAAGTTGACGATGCAGAACGCGCAACCGCCGGAGCAGGTGCAGGCGGCTTTCGATGATGCGGTCAAGGCCGGTCAGGATCGCGAACGTCAGAAAAACGAAGGTCAATCCTATGCGAACGATGTAATACCACGTGCCAGTGGTACAGCGGCTCGTTTGATTCAGGAATCCGAAGGTTACAAACAAAGCGTTATAGCTAATGCTGAAGGTGATGTGAGTCGCTTCAAGCAGATACTGGTTGAGTATGAGAAAGCTCCTGCAGTAACGCGTGAGCGCATGTATCTGGATATGATGTCTCAGGTCATGAGTAATGTAAGCAAGGTGATGGTTGATCAGAAGAATGGCAATAATTTATTGTATTTGCCGCTGGACAAGCTGATGGAAGTGGGTCGTGGGCCTAAGGGTGAGGATGGTGGTGTGGCCGCGCTGAGTTCTGTATCGCCCTCGACGCAGAGTGGGGACAATACGGCAGCGCAACGTGCGCGGGATTCTTTATTAAGTCGTGATCGGGAGGCCCGATGAAAACTAGTGCTGCAAATATGTTGGTCGGCGTAGTGGTGTTGCTGATCGTATCCAGTTTGAGTTTGTTTGTTGTTGATCAGCGTGAAAATGCAATCGTATTCCAGTTGGGTGAGGTGGTTCGAGTTGAAACAACGCCCGGTTTGAAATGGAAGGTGCCATTAATGCAGAATGTGCGCTTTTTTGATTCACGTATTCTTACTCTCGATACCGGCGAGCCTGAGCGTTTTATCACGGCAGAAAAGAAAAACGTGATGGTGGACTCTTTCGTCAAGTGGCGTATTGTTGATGTGAAACAGTATTACGTCAGCGTCGGAGGTGATGAGGAGCGCGCAAAGAATCGTTTGATGCAGACCGTAAACTCTAGCATGCGTGAAGAGTTTGGCAAACGGACCATCCATGAAGTGGTATCGGGTGAACGTGAGCAGATTATGACGGTGTTGCGCGAGAAGACGGATGCGGATGCGCGCAAGATTGGTGTGCAGGTGCTTGATGTGCGATTGAAACGTGTTGATTTTCCAATGGAGATTAGCGATTCGGTTTATCGTCGTATGGATGCGGAACGTAAGCGTGTCGCCAATGAGTTACGCGCTTCCGGTGCAGCAGAAGGCGAAAAGATCAAGGCGGATGCGGATAAGCAGCGCGAAGTGATATTGGCCGAGGCTTATCGTGATGCGCAAAAAACCAAGGGTGAGGGCGATGCCAAGGCTTCGGCATTGTACGCTGCCGCATTTGGACGCAATGCCGAGTTCTATTCCTTTTATCGTAGTCTTGAGGCCTACAAACAGACCTTTAAGGACAAGAGCGATGTGATGGTGGTAGATCCGAGTTCAGCTTTTTTCAAGTACCTGAAGAGTCCGGCACGGTCGGGTAAATAGTGTTTGAATACTGGCTGTTGGGTTTTGCAATGATGTTGGTGATTGAAGGGATGATGCCGTTTCTGTTTCCGGATTTGTGGCGGCAAACCTTTCAGCGCCTGCTAGAGTTTACCGATGGGCAATTACGGTTTGTCGGTTTCGCTTCGATGCTTTTCGGCTTGCTGGTTTTGTATTTGATAAATTAATGATAGTGTTGATTTTCTGTTTTGAATTATCACTCCTGCCGAACAAGGTTTCGGGAATGTGGACAGTTAAGTTTTGAGCTGATTCTGCAAAATAATAGATTGAGATTTCGTAATGCCTAATTGGTTACTCCCTGAATATATCCAAGACATGCTTCCTGATGAGGCATGGCGCGTTGAACAGATGCGCGCAAAGATGCTTGATTTGTTGCGAAAATCTGGATATCAACTGGTTGCTCCACCCTTGCTAGAATATGCCGAATCATTGCTGCTGGATGGTAGTGCCGATATGGATTTGCGCAGTTTCAAACTGGTTGATCAACTCAGTGGGCGCACCTTGGCTCTCCGCGCTGATATAACTCCGCAGGTAGCGCGTATCGATGCACATCTGCTTAATCGTCAAGGGGTAACTCGTCTGTGTTATGCGGGTAGCGTTTTGCATACGCAGCCTGTGGGATTGACGCGCACTCGCGAATTATTGCAAATGGGTGCTGAGCTTTACGGGCACAGTGGCTTGGAAAGCGATCTTGAAATTCAGCGCCTGATGTTGCAATCGTTGGATTTGCTGGGTGTACAGAATGTCCATCTGGATTTGGGTCATGTCGGCGTATTTCGCGCGTTGGTGAAATATGCGGGGCTGAGTAATGAACTGGAGGGCGCTCTTTTTGCTGCACTACAGAATAAGGACTGTACGACCTTGCAAGGTCTGGTTGCGTCGATAGATGAATCGTTGCGTAACGCATTGATGATACTGCCTACACTTTATGGCGACTGTGACGAGGTATTGGCGCGTGCCCGCCGTATTCTTCCTGATTATCCCGAAATTCATTCCGCACTGGATGATCTGGCCGGCATTGTGAGTTCTTTGCAGCCACTGGCTTTGAGTGTCGGTATCGATCTGGCGGATCTGCGCGGTTATCATTATCACAGTGGCATTGTCTTTGCAGCTTACCATGCAGGTAGTCATGACGCGATTGCATTGGGCGGTCGTTACGATGATTTGGGTAAGAGCTTTGGTCGTGCGCGCGCGGCAACGGGTTTCAGTCTGGATTTGCGTCAATTGTATCGTCTGCTTCTCAAGCAGCCGGTACGCCTTGGTATACGTGCGCCTTATAGCGATGATGCAGACCTGTCCGCCCAAATTATTGAATTGCGTAATCAGGGTGAAGTGGTGGTTGTGCTTCTGCCGGGCAGTGAGCCGCATCGCGATGAATTACAGTGTGACCGCGAATTGGTTTTGCGTGAAGGTAAATGGCAGCTTGCCCTGCTTTAACAGGCATGGCAGCGATCCACTACTAGAGTATCAATTGAAAATCAGGAATTATAATGGCTAAGAATGTCGTGGTAATCGGCACCCAGTGGGGTGATGAGGGTAAGGGTAAGATCGTTGACTGGTTGACGGATCATGCGCAGGGTGTTGTGCGTTTTCAGGGCGGTCATAACGCGGGTCATACGCTGGTAATCAACGGTAAAAAGACCGTATTGCATCTGATTCCATCGGGCATTTTGCGTGATCATGTGATGTGCTACATCGGCAACGGTGTCGTATTGTCACCGCAGGCTTTGCTGAAGGAAATGGATGAATTGCAGGCTGCCGGAATTGATGTTTATGGCCGCCTTAAGGTTTCTGAAGCGTGCCCGTTGATTTTGCCGTATCACGAGGCTATCGATAAAGCGCGTGAATTGGCCAAGGGCGATGCCAAGATAGGTACAACCGGGCGTGGCATAGGTCCGGCCTATGAAGACAAGGTCGCACGTCGTGCGATACGCTTGCAGGATATTTTCTACCGCGAACGTTTCGCAGCCAAACTGGGCGAAGTGCTTGATTATCACAATTTCATCCTGAAAAATTATTTCAATGCGGCGACGGTAGACTTCCAGAAAACACTGGATGAGACACTGTTGTTGGCTGAGCGTATCAAGCCGCTGGTGATGGATGTGCCGCGTGCGCTGTACGAGGCTAATCAAGCTGGCTCCAGCTTGCTATTCGAGGGTGCGCAAGGTGCGTTACTGGATATCGATCATGGTACCTATCCATTTGTAACATCGAGCAATTGCATTGCCGGTGCGGCTTGTGCCGGTGCCGGGGTTGGCCCGCAGATGCTCGATTACGTATTGGGCATTACCAAGGCCTATACGACGCGTGTCGGTTCCGGGCCTTTTCCAACCGAACTGTATGACGCGGTCGATAAATGTGACCCAGTCGGTGAAGGTTTGGCTCGTCGTGGTCACGAGTTTGGTTCTACCACGGGTCGTGCCCGTCGTTGCGGATGGTTTGACGCCGCAGCACTGAAGCGTTCCATTCAGATCAATGGAGTTTCCGGCCTGTGCATTACTAAGCTGGATGTTATGGACGGAATGGAGAGCGTACGTTTAGGCGTGGCTTATCGCATCAATGGCGTGGATAGCGATATTCTACCCGTCGGAGCGGATTCGTTAGTGGATTGCCAGGCTGTGTACGAGGAGATGCCGGGTTGGAGCGAGAGTACGGTTGGCGTACAGAATTATGAAGACTTGCCTCAAGCGGCGCGTAACTATCTGGAAAGAATAGCCGAAGTCTGCGGTGTGCCGGTGGATATGGTATCTACCGGCCCGGATCGTGATGAAACCATCGTGTTGCGGCACCCGTTTGAGTAGAAGCTTGTTTATGTCAGCTTGGAGTGAGCAGGCTAGGCATGTATCGCTTTTGGCAGGAGAATGTTCGTTTTCGCGAGTGTTTTCTGCTTATTGGATGTTCAGTGCAGGACTCGGTCACACCAGCGCGACCCAGGCATCCGTTGCATCGGATGCTTTTCGAGTCCTGTCGCGAAGCACGCAGGTGCTTCGCTTCTGGGCGCAATGGTCGAAAAAAAACTCGCTTACGCGAGTTATTTTTCACTTATTTGGTGCCCAGAAGAGGACTCGAACCTCCACACCTTACGGCACACGGACCTGAACCGTGCGCGTCTACCAATTCCGCCATCTGGGCAATGCTGCTTTGAAGGCGCGCAATTTAATCGTTATAGGACAACTTGTCAATGAAAAAGAAAAATAATTTACGTTTGCAGGATCCCTTTCTGGAGCGCGAACGCGAGCAGTACACACATCCTTTACCCAGTCGCGAATTTATTTTGCAGATATTGACTGAACATGGCGCACCCATGCCTGAGGATGAACTTGTGCAAATGCTGTTGATCAAGCATGAGGAAGAGGATTTGTTTTCACGTCGTTTACGTGCGATGGAGCGAGATGCTCAGATCATGCGCAACCGCAAGCGTGATATTTGCGTGATGGATAAGCTTGATCTGGTCAAGGGCAAGATACAGGGGCATCCAGATGGCTTTGGTTTCTTGATACCGGAAGATGGCAGTGCCGACATGTTCATCAGTGAAAAGGACATGCATCAGGTGCTCAATGGCGATGTGGTGCTGGTACGCCAATCGGGTGTGGACAGGCGAGGTCGACCCGAAGGCAAGATCGTCGAGGTGTTGGTGCGTGCGAACAGCCGTGTCGTGGGCCGATTGTATGAAGAGCATGGTATCCAGTTTGTGGTAGCTGAAAACCGCCGCATCACGCAGGATATTCTGGTTGCAGCCGGTGAATCGGGTGGTGCTAAGGCAGGGCAGGTGGTGGTGCTCGAAATTATGCAACAGCCCAGCAAGCACGCTCAGCCTATCGGCCGGATCACGCAGGTGTTGGGAAATTATGCGGATCCGGGCATGGAAATCGAGATTGCGCTACGTAAGCATGATTTGCCATATGAATTCCCCAAGGATGCTGAAAAGCAAGCCAAGGAATTTTTACCGACGGTATCGCAACAGGATTGGGATGGTCGCGAAGATATACGTCACCTGCCATTGGTCACGATAGATGGTGAGACGGCGCGCGATTTTGACGATGCGGTATATTGTGCGCCGGAGAAGGGCGGCTATCGTCTGGTCGTGGCGATAGCGGATGTCAGCCATTATGTTCAGACCCATGATGCGCTGGATCGCGAAGCCATAAACCGTGGAAACTCCGTGTATTTCCCGCGTCGCGTAATCCCGATGCTGCCGGAGGAATTGTCTAATGGCTTGTGTTCGCTGAATCCGCAGGTAGACCGTTTGTGCATGGTGTGCGATATGCATGTCAGCAACAAGGGTGAAATAGGCAAGTATCGTTTTTATCCCTCGGTTATGTATTCCCATGCGCGCCTGACCTACAATCAAGTCGCCGAAATGCTGACGCAACCGGATGGTGAATTGGCGATCGCCAATGCGGCTATTTTGCCGCATCTGCAACACTTGCATGAGTTATACAAAAAATTGTTGAAGGCGCGTGAGAAGCGCGGCGCAATCGATTTTGAGACGGTAGAGACACAGATGATCTTTACCGAACAGGGCAAAATTGATCGTATTATTCCTGTGGTGCGCAATGACGCGCATAAAGTGATTGAGGAATGCATGCTGGCGGCGAATGTCTGTGCGGCGGGCTTTCTTAAGGAGCATCATCATCCGGTGCTGTACCGTATACATCAGGGGCCGACACCCGAGAAACTGGAGGCTTTGCGCGAATTCATGAAGGAATTCGGGCTGGGACTGGGCGGTGAAGATGAGCCGCAAGCGGCTGATTATTCCAAGTTGCTCAAGAGCATTAAAGGGCGTCCAGATGCGGGCCTGCTGCAAACTGTGATGTTGCGTTCATTGCGTCAGGCTAAATACGAGCCTGAGAACATCGGCCACTTTGGCTTGGGCTATGAAGCGTATACGCATTTTACGTCGCCGATACGTCGCTATCCTGATCTGCTGGTGCATCGTGCCATCAAGGCTGTGTTGCAGGGAAAACATTACAAGCCGGCACAGAAATGGACTGATCTGGGCACGCATTGTTCGATGACAGAACGACGTGCCGATGACGCTACCCGTGATGTCGAGGCGTGGTTGAAGTGTTACTACATGCGCGATCATCTGGGCAGTGTATTCAAGGGTACAGTTTCGTCAGTTACCGGGTTCGGTATGTTTGTTTCGCTGGATGATTTGTATGTCGAAGGATTGGTGCATATATCGGAACTGGGTAAGGATTACTTCCATTTTGATGCCACCAAGCACAGGCTGCTTGGTGAGCGTACCGGACAGAGTTATCGAATAGGGGATCGCGTCGAGGTGCGCGTGGTCAAGGTGGATATGGAAAGCACCAAGATAGATTTCGTGCTTCATTCAGAGCCTAACGTTCTCGATGTAGAACCAGTATCCACAAAAAGCAAGAAGAAGTCGGTAGCCAAAAAAACAACGACAAAGGAAAAGAAGAATCATGGCTGATTTAAGGCTTATATACGGTTTTCATGCCGTGACCTCACGCATACGCCAGAATCCGGATGGCGTGATGGAGATCTATCTGCAATCGCAGCGGCAGGATCCGCGTATGCGTGACTTGATTAAACTGGCCGAGAGTAGCGGAGTGCGTATTATTCCTGTGGATGGTGCGCGCCTGGATGGTATGGCAGGGGGTGTTCGGCATCAGGGGGTGGCGGCGCGAGTTGATGCGGCGCGGCGCGTGCAACATTTGTCTGATGTGCTGGAGACACTTACCGAACCGCCGTTGTTGCTGGTGCTCGACGGTGTGCAGGATCCGCATAATCTGGGTGCCTGTTTACGTAGCGCCGATGCCTTTGGCGTACATGCGGTGATCGCACCCAAAGACCGTGCTGTGGGTATTACCGCTACGGTAGAAAAAGTGGCGTGCGGTGCGGCTGAAACGGTGCCTTATATTACCGTCACTAATCTGGCGCGTACTTTGCGGGAATTGCAGGAGAACGATATTTGGGTGGTCGGCACAGCAGGCGAGGCGACTCAGGATTTGCATGGATTCAAGCATACCGGTGGTCTGGCCTGGGTATTGGGGGCGGAAGGCGAGGGTTTGCGCCGTTTGACGCGAGAAACCTGCGATGAACTGGTGCGGATACCGATGCTGGGCAGTGTGGAAAGTCTTAACGTTTCAGTAAGTGCAGGTATTTGTTTGTTTGAAGCGAGGCGACAGCGCGCGGCGGTAGTTTAACCGCACATGTTATGTCTTATTTGGCAAGTAAATAATGAATTGTTGTTTTTTTGCGACTGGGCAAATTTGTCGTTTTTATTGATATAGAATGACCGTCTAATTTATTCGGCTATATCGGTAGAGAGAACTTATACGATAGTGCTGAATTGTTTCCCGATTCTCTCCGATTGAGATTTGGGGTGTAAACGGTTGTAAGGTGAAGTTTATTTATTGATATTGAAAGGAATAAATAATGAAAAATACTACGATGGCATTGAGTTTGACAGCAGCATTGTTGAGCATTTCTTTAGCTCAAGCGGGTGAGTTTTCTGGTGGCTGGGTGGGTGGCAAGATCGGTACCAATCGTTCGGATGTAACAGGTGTTCCGGCTGTTGGTGCTAAAAATTCAACTACATTGGGTCTCGAAGGTGGTTATAACTGGGACATTAGCAATTTCCTGCTGGGTGTAGACGGTTTTGCCGACTTTAACCAGAAGGCGACTCATACAGTTACCAATTATGGCAGTGATGTATATGGTCTGGATTTGAAGCTGGGTTTGCCAGCCGGAAACTGGCTGCCCTATGCCAAGTTGGGTTATGCGCATGCAAGCGCTAAAGGGGCTGTGACTGGATCGGGGAATGGTGTGCATTACGGTCTGGGTATTGAATACAAGTTCGCGCCTCAGTGGAGTGTGGCGGGCGAGTATTCGGCGCATAGCGGCAAGGGTGGTACGGCGAAACTGAATAATGACAACTTTACCATCGGCTTGAATTACTATTTCAACGAGCCTTATGTTGCGCCGGTTGTTCCTGTCGCGCCACCCGTTGTGAAAAGGGAAATGCCTGTTGTTCAAGCGGCTCCAGCGAAGCCAGTGCCAGTCGAGGCGGCACCAGCTAAGCCGGCTCCAGAATCATGGAAGACATTGCTCGAAGAGAAACCCGTTGCACTTAAAGGTACCAACTTCAATATTAATTCAGCGAAGCTGCGCCCAACTGCAGATGCCTTGCTGGGTGAGGTAGTTGAATTCGCCAATGTTTACAAGGATGCCAAGCTGGATGTTTCAGGTCATACTTGCAGTCTGGGTAGCGAAAAATATAATCAGAAATTGTCAGAGCGTCGCGCTGCATCCGTAAAAGCGTATCTGGTGAAAAAAGGTGTTGCGGCCGATCGTATCGTTACGGAAGGTTATGGCGAAACCAAACCGGTTGCTGATAACAATACTCAGGAAGGACGTGAGATGAATCGTCGCGTTGAAATTCGTTCGGTAATCAAGGAAGAAACAAGAGTGCGTGTTGTAAATTGATTTACAGATAGATTTTTAGGAAACGGGCTGCTTGCGGCCCGTTTTTTATTTGGTGCTATCTGATTGCCATAAGTGTAACAATCCCGATTCCGCAAACTACTCCGCGTGCGGTAGAATGCCGCCCTATGAATATCATACAACTCTCTGTCGTCATTCCGGTTTATAACGAAGAAGAAGGCTTGCAAGCCTTGTTTGATCGACTATATCCGGCACTTGATAAATTAAACTTCGTTTATGAAATCGTTTTTGTGAACGATGGCAGTCGTGATCGCTCTGCCGCCATTTTGCGCGAGCAATTTCAGCATCGTCCTGACGTAACGCGCGTGATCCTGTTTAATGGCAATTTCGGTCAGCATATGGCAATCATGGCGGGCTTTGAGCAGTCACGCGGGCAGCGGATAGTGACGCTGGATGCGGATTTGCAGAATCCACCGGAGGATATTGGTCTGTTATTGAGCAAGATGGATGAGGGGCATGATTACGTCGGTTCAATACGTCGCCAGCGTAAGGATAGTTGGTGGCGTCATGTGGCATCGCGCGCGATGAATAACTTGCGTGAACGTATTACCCGTATCAAGATGACTGATCAAGGATGCATGTTTCGTGCTTATGACCGTGTTATTGTCGATGCGATCAATAGCTGTCGCGAGGTAAATACCTTTATTCCTGCGCTGGCTTACAGCTTTGCTCGTAATCCTGCCGAAGTGGTCGTGGGGCATGATGAACGTCTGGCTGGTGAATCGAAATATTCGCTATATAGTCTGATACGCCTCAATTTTGATTTGATGACCGGATTTTCACTGGTACCTTTGCAGATGTTTTCGATGGTCGGCATGATGACATCAGTCGCGTCGGCGTTGTTCTTCGTGCTTCTTGTAATTCGTCGTTTGATTATCGGCCCGGAAGCGGAAGGGCTGTTTACCCTGTTCGCACTGGTATTTTTCATGATTGGCATCACACTTTTCGGTATCGGCCTGTTAGGCGAGTATGTCGGACGCATCTATCAGCAGGTACGCCATCGTCCGCGATATCTGGTTGAGGCAGTGCTTGAATCGCAGGAAAAATCGGTGGAGCGTTCATGAGTAGTGCCGTAGTCTTCGCCTATCATAATGTCGGAGTCCGTTGTTTGTCTGTATTGTTGGCGCATGGCATGGATGTTCGTCTGGTAGTCACGCATCGCGACAATCCGAATGAAAATATCTGGTTTGATAGCGTGGCCGAATTGGCGGCATTGCATGGCATTCCGGTGATTACTCCTGTTAACCCGAATGAGGATGAAGTGGTGGAGCAAATTCGTGCCTTGCAGCCGGATTTCTTTTTTTCCTTTTATTACCGTGAAATGCTGAAAGCACCTTTGCTGGCTATTCCCGCTCAAGGTGCGCTGAACATGCATGGATCGCTGCTGCCGAAATATCGGGGCCGTGTACCGGTGAATTGGGCGATAATCCGCGGCGAGACTGAAACTGGCTCAACGCTGCATTACATGACCGTGAAACCGGACAATGGCGATATAGTTGCGCAACAGGCTGTGCCGATTCTGCCTGACGATACGGCTTTGCAGGTATTTCAAAAAGTGACCGTTGCAGCGGAGATAGCGTTGAACGCAGTCTTGCCTGCGCTGTTGGCAGGTAATGCACAGGCGGTTAGGCAGGATTTGAGTTTGGGTGGATACTTCGGTGGACGTAAGCCCGAAGATGGCATTATTAACTGGCAACTCAGCGCACAGGAAATACACAATCTGGTACGCGCCGTTGCGCCGCCTTATCCAGGTGCGACTACCCGTTTAATGGGTAAGCCGATGCGTATTTTGCAGACACTGATGACGCACGCTACGATTTTCGGTGAAAAGCCTGCCTTTCATGTGAAGGAAGGTAAAGCCTATGCAATTTGCGGACAGGGTGTGCTGCGCATTGTGCGTTTTGAATTGGACGGGCAGGAAATGGCTGCGGACGAATTTGCCGGGCGTTACGGCACACAAAAATTTGAATTTAATTGTTAAGGAAATGGAATGAAAAAAGTATTGATACTCGGCGTGAACGGTTTTATCGGTCATCATTTGTCCAATCGTATTCTGGCTACCACCGATTGGGAAGTATACGGTATGGACATGAGCACCGACCGCATCAGTGATTTAATCGGTCAGCCGCGTTTCCACTTTTTCGAGGGCGACATCACCATCAATAAGGAGTGGGTCGAGTATCACGTCAAGAAGTGCGATGTGATCCTGCCGCTGGTGGCAATTGCGACACCTTCGACCTATGTTAAGCAACCTTTGCGCGTGTTCGAACTGGACTTCGAGGCCAATATGCCTATCGTGCGTGCGGCGGTGAAATATGGCAAGCATCTGGTATTTCCATCTACTTCCGAAGTGTATGGTATGTGCCATGACGAGGAATTCGATCCTGAAAATTCCGAACTGATTTGCGGCCCGATCAACAAACCGCGCTGGATTTATTCCTGTTCCAAACAGTTGATGGATCGCGTGATTTGGGGTTACGGCATGGAAGGCTTGAACTTCACGCTGTTTCGTCCGTTCAACTGGATTGGTGCGGGACTGGATTCAATTCATACGCCAAAGGAAGGTAGTTCACGTGTGGTGACTCAGTTCCTCGGCCATATCGTGCGCGGCGAGAATATCAGTCTGGTGGATGGCGGGCATCAGAAGCGCGCATTTACCTACATCGATGACGGCATCGGTGCGCTGATGAAGATTATCGAGAACAAGGATGGCATTGCAACCGGCAAGATTTATAACATCGGTAATCCGGTGAATAATTTTGCGATTCGTGATCTTGCAGACATGATGCTTAAACTGGCAAACGAATATCCCGAATACCGTGAATCGGCGCAAAAGGTCAAAATCGTCGAAACCACCTCCGCGGCTTACTACGGTAAGGGTTATCAGGACGTGCAAAACCGTGTGCCGAAAATTACCAATACCTGCGAAGAATTGGGTTGGGAACCAACCATCAATATGGCTGACACATTGCGCAACATCTTCGATGCTTATCGCGGTCAGGTCGGTGAGGCGCGCAAGTTGATGGATTAATTGGAATGATGATTGTGGAATTGATTTTTAATCACCCTTCCGCAATTCGGAATCCACATTCACGATGAAACAATTAGCTCTCAAGATTGATGTAGACACCTATCGCGGCACCGTTGAGGGTGTCCCGCGTCTGGTGGATGTGTTGCAACGTTACAATGCGCAGGCCACTTTTTTCTTCACACTGGGGCCGGATCATATGGGACGTGCGATCAAGCGGGTGTTCCGTAAGGGCTATATGAAGAAAGTGTCGCGCATGTCGGTGGTGGAGCACTATGGCATCAAGACCTTGCTATACGGTACGCTGCTTCCTGCACCTGACATAGGCAAAAAATGCGCTGACATTATGCGCGGGGTACGCGATGCGGGATTTGAAGTTGGTATTCATTGTTTCGATCATATTCGCTGGCAGGATCATGTAGCGGACAAGGATGCGGCATGGACTGAGCGAGAATTGCAACGCGCCGTGGATCGCTATACGGAAATATTCGGTGTAGCCCCTCACGCCCATGCGGCGGCGGGTTGGCAGATGAACCGCCATGCGTTGAGACTGATGCAACGCATGGGGTTGGAATACAGTTCGGATACGCGCGGTACTCATCCCTTTATACCCACCTGGCAGGCTGAGATTGTCGCCTGCCCACAGTTGCCCACGACCCTGCCGACGTTGGATGAATTAATTAACCGTGACGGCATTACGCTGGAAAATATTGCGGAATATGTTTTGAAACTCACCGCAGAGGCTCCGGCGACGGGACATGTTTACACGTTACATGCCGAATTGGAGGGCGGCAAGTGGATGCCGGTTTTTGAGCAGCTTTTGCAAGGTTGGCAGGAACAGGGATATGAACTAGTGTCTTTATTGCAGTATTTGCAAGGGCAGGCAGCCGTCGCCTTGCCGCGCCATGAAATTGAAATGCGCGAGATTGACGGACGTATCGGCAAGTTGGCAGTACAGATTGCCTAGTTGATAGCCGGCTTCTCGTTTCAAGTGTTGCATAGCCAGATTTATACAGTATCGTTGTAACGAAATCGCGTAACTAGTCTATATAATAAGTCGTGAACTTTGGGGGCGGATATGCAGGAAAATAATGCATTGAATGAATGGGTAGAAAAGCTCAGCCAGAGCGAATTGCCCGTACTGAAGCATACCGCGCGTGATTTGGCGGCCTTGCGTGCCAATGATGACAATGTTTCTGCTCAATCTATTGCGAATGTCATCAAGTATGACCCTATCATGACAGTTAAATTGTTGCGGCATCTGCAACGTTTCAAACGCAGGGCACAAACGACCGAGGTTATCGAGGTGGAGCAGGCTTTGCTGATGCTCGGTATTGAACCATTTTTCAACAATGTAGTACCTCAACCGCTGATTGAAGATCAACTAAAGTCGCATGTGGTCGCGCTTGCTCCCGTGTTACGCGTGATACATCGTTCACACCTTGCTTCCGAGTATGCGTACAACTGGGCAGTGCAGTTGCATGATCTGCATTTTGAGGAAGTTCGTGTTGCGGCATTGTTGCATGACATTGCCGAAATTCTGATGTGGTGTTTCGCACCGGAATCGATGTTGAAAATTCGTGATCTTCAAATACATGACAGGACATTACGCAGTTATGCCGTTCAGGAGCAGGTGTTGGGTTTTAATCTGGGCGAACTTCAAAAGGAATTGGCTATACAGTGGTCGCTACCGGAATTGTTGCTCAACCTGATGGACGATAAGTGTGCTACTCGAGAGCGGGTACGCAATGTCTCTTTGGCAGTCAATCTGGCGCACCATTCTGCCAATGGCTGGGATGATGCCGCCTTGCCGGATGACTATGCAGGGATCGGCGACTTGCTGAATATTCCGGCGGATCAGGTGATGATAACGATATTGGCAGAAGCCGGACTCGTGTGTGATCTGAGTCGACCGCATTGACTTTGAAATGAGTTGAGGGATTTTCAGGTTGACTTGAGTTGATTCAGCAGATTGTCTATCTGTTCGATCTTCGGGTTTTTGGGAGATTTTTTGTATAGCGCGTTTCGGTAATTCAGACATTGCCTTAATTTGCTAGCATCCTTGCCGTTACGGGTCAGATCCAGCGCAATAATCAGAGCCGCATTGCCGACCACCTGCAAATTGTTCGGTAGCCTTTCAGCCGCCTCACTCAATAGAGCGATGGCTTCAGACAATTGTCCTGCCTGTGCCTTACGTACCCCTTCGTTATTCAAACTGATCATTTCCTTGGAGCTGGACTCAATCAATTCCGTCGCTTCGTCATCAGTCTTGCCGAATGACATATACGCATCGTGTACCTTGCTTCTGGCGGTGTTATCGCCGGTATGGTTTTGCACAACCTGACGCAGCAATTGCGTTGCTTCAAACTCATGACCCAGTGCAAAACTATTTTCGGCCGCAAAAACCAGCATGTCGGGCGAAAGGTTGGCGAGTGAATCACTTTTTAATACCCTGTCCAGTGCCGCCTGTGCCGCCTGATTATCCCGTGCCGCAAAGTGGATCATACTTTCGGTCAATGTGAACAGGGTATTGTCATTCATGTCACCGTAAATTTTCTTGCCTTCATTTAATGCAGCGAAGGCTTCTTCTGTCTTGTTCTGCTTCGCCAATGCCTTTGACAGGATGGCATAGTCGTTCGGGTGCTTCACCGGCGAATGCTTGTGCTTCGCGATCATTTCCTTCATCACCTGTTCTGCAATATCTGCTTTTCCAACCGCCATCGCGATTGAACTGACCTCGCGCAAGCGACTCATCGTACCGGGTGCGACTTCGCGAGCCTTGAGCAATACATCCAGTGCTTTATGCTTATCGCCGGATTCGTGCATTAACTTGCCGAGGAAATCATATGCCGCCATAAAATTGGGCATTTCGCCGACGATTTCGTGCGACAGTTCCAGTGCCTCATCAATGCGATCCACGGCGGCCAGGGTGCGCGCCAATCCCAGCAATGCCCAGCCCAGCGGACGTATGCCGATGATCTCGCGATACAGGGCTTCCGCTTCGGCGTAACGCTGGTCACGCACTAGCGCAACTCCCTTGATCTTGCACAGGTCGAAATAAAACTTGTTTTTGTCCGGCAATAACTTGTCGCACTCGGCAATCATCCCCGCCCAATCTTTCCTGTCGGCGGCCTTGTCTATCGAACTCAGATACGCCTGCCGTTCGATCAAACGTTCCAGTCGTGCATTGAATTGTGCGGCGGTAAAGGGTTTAAGCAGATAATCATCCGGCGCACATTCCGATGCGGCGACAACCTTGGCATAAGACTGCTCGGCGGTAATCATGATGAAAACGGTATTGCGGGCGATTAAATCATGGGTGCGCAGATATTCGAGAAATTGTTGCCCATCGGTACTTTCCCCCAACGAGTAATCACAAAGAATCACATCGTAATTGATGTTTTTCATGCGTTCGAGGGCTTCCCGGATGTTGGTGCTGGCATGCAACCTAGCAAATCCCGAACTCGACAATGACATGCGCAGGTTATTACGCATCGACGCCATATCATCAATAATCAGAACCCACTTATCAGAAAGATTGCTTACTATTGCCAAATCAAATGCTCCGGTTTAACCCATTTGATGGGAAATAGACGCAAGCACCAACTAATCTGGTCGTAGTCACACGACGGGATAAATTGAAAATTTCCAGTACAAGCATGGTGTCGGCAATAGGATTCAAAGCGAAAAACGGTGTGTAGGCATTAATAACCGCTATTGTGACATAACCCAGCAAAGGATGGCAGAATGTAAGCGATTACACATGCAAACCATCCAGCTAATCGGGGGTCTTAACAATGCAACCTACAAAAATATTCCTTACCTCCTCTTGCGAACTGCTGGAAGACCGCAAAGAGTTCGCGTTATTCATTAATAACAAGAACAAGGGCTGGACAAAAAAAGCTTCTTTCTCGATACCGTATCGCAGACACGCTTACAGGACGAATACAACAAGGCCATACGCGGCTGCGACATCTTCGTGATGTTGTTCTGCACCAAGGTGGGCGTATACACCGAGGAAGAATTCGATACCGCATTCGGTCAGTTCAAATCCACCAACAAACCTTTCATCTACACTTACTTTAAAGATGCGCAGATCAGCAGCGCCAACGAAGATGACTTGATGAGCCTGCTGGCCTTCAAGAATAAGCTTCGTGAACTGGGGCATTTCTACACCAGCTACCAGAATATCGATGCGTTGAAACTCCATTTCAACGGACAACTCGACAAACTCGCCACAAACGGATTCATCGAATTCAAGGAAGATAGGACAGAGGTTTCAGGTTGTGTCATATATCATGCCAGCCTGAATGGCAGTGGTGCGATTGCGCAATGAAAGGGCGCTGTTGCAGTTGGCGCGGGCGGTGTTAATGTTGGCGATAAAAATCAAGGAAATATCAACACTGGCACTCAGACTATCGCAACTGAAGGTGGTGCCGTGGTTCAGGGCTTGGTCGAAATCCGAGGCGGTGACTTTATCGGGCGGGACTCTATTCAGTACATAACGAACATCACCCATGCAGGCGAAGACGCTGAAGAGGTACAGTCGGTTATCGCGCATTATCTCAATGCACTGGTTAATGATCTGGCTGGATTGAAACCTGGGGAGATTGACGCAGCGGCGGCTAATCCAGTGCCGGATTCGGGAGAGCTTGTTGGTAGGGGCGCACGCGGCGGTTCGTGGCTCTTTCGTCGTAACTTCTCGCGTTGCGCTTTTCGCAACTGGTACTATTCCGGTAATAAACTCAATTACATCGGTTTCCGTGTGGTGTTGCGTTCTGCCCCTGTTAAATAGCTCTGACCTGTGTCACTCTGTCTTCTGCGCTCTGATCCTTCGCCCTCTGGAGAGATCGCACTGGCTGTGAAAAAGCCGCACGGATCGCAGTTGTTTCCAAGATTTATCGCGGCTGAAACTGCCCCTACAAAGAGTAATTTCCGAAGCCCGGATGCAGTGCAACGTAATCAGGGGCGGGCGGAGCGCTGCATTTTCGGATTTCACTGCGTTTCATCCAGACTACTCATCCCGATATTTCAGCGCATGTGGTTTGCAACATGGCATGCAAAATCCATTTCCATGCCGGTCATCCTTGAAAGGGAGGGGTATATGCGGCGGGCGGCTTAACCGAGTGATACGCGCCTCGCCTCCATTGAACATGATAAAATCTAGTCAGACTGACCGGATTAAGGGGCGCATCATGCGAACATGGCAATTACAGGAAGCAAAGGGCAAGTTCAGCGAGGTGGTTAAACGCGCGCAAAGCCAAGGCCCGCAAAATATTACTGTGCATGGCGAGCAGGTTGCCGTGTTGATCTCCCAGCGCGATTACCAGAAACTTACTCACCCCAAACCCAGTCTGGTCGAATTGCTGCGGGCATCGCCGCTCATGGGCAACGAGCTTGAAATTTCACGCGAGCAAACTCCCACACGCGACATCAATCTATGAGTTACCTGCTCGACACTAATGTCATTTCGGAACTGGTGCGACCCAAGCCAGCCGAGGCAGTGCTGGCGTGGTTTGAAAATATCCCTTCCGAAGCCCTGCACATCAGCGTGCTGACCTTGGGTGAAATTAGTAAGGGTATTGAAAACATGCCAGACGGCGCGCGTCGCGAAAAACTCCGGTTATGGCTCGAATATGAATTGACTGACTGGTTCGGTGCCAGAATCCTGAACGTGGATACGGCGGTGGTGGATCGCTGGGGCAGATTAGTTGCGCAAGCGGGGCGGCCCGTTCCCAGTATAAATAGTCTGCTGGCCGCTACCGCCCTGCATCATGAATTACGATTGGTCACGCGCAACCAAAAGGACTTTGACTATCCGGGGTTGGAAGTCGTTAATCCGTGGGGGTAGAAATGCGGAGCACTGTATTCACGGATTTCACAGCGTTTCATGCGGGCTACTCATTCAAGGGTTTTCCCTCCTCCTAACCCTCTGGAAAACAATTAGCCATTCGACTAAGGCATCAAGCAAAAATAACTTGTGCAAATAAACAATACTCGTAGTTTGGGCTGACGAAGGAAGCCCAACATTTCTGAAATTTGTTGGGCTTCGCAAGCTCAGCCCAACCTACGAAATGTTCATGTTTTTTTGCTCGACCCCTAAGCTGCCAAATACCGCAGCTAAGTCGCTGGTTATCACACAAGTGGGCGAGGGGATGGTGTGGTGTGGCTTATTTGTTATTATTAATCAATTTGTTGAGTGGGTGGTGCCGTGATTATGGAGCTAACGAGCTTGATACGCGTATTATTAAGCTGGTCACCGATTGCATGCCAGGTTTTACAGGAGGAAAAATGAGGCTGGGAATTGATCTGGGCGGGACCAAGATAGAAATTATCGCGCTGGCTGATAGCGGTGCGGAGTTGTTGCGGCGGCGCGTTGCTACGCCGCACGGGGATTATCCGGCGACATTACAGGCGATTGCGGCTCTGGTGTGGTCGGCAGAAGCCGAATTGGGGCGGCAGGGGTTGGTCGGAATCGGTACCCCCGGTACGCTTTCGCGGGCAACCGGGCGGCTCAAGAATTCCAACTCGCTGCAACTTAACGGGCAGGCGATACTTCAGGATTTGCAGGAACTGCTGCAAAGGCCGGTTGCGATTAGCAACGATGCGAACTGTTTCGCGCTTTCCGAGGCAAAGGATGGCGCAGGTGCGGGGGCGGAGGTGGTGTTCGGCGTAATCATAGGCACCGGAACCGGAGCGGGCATCGTGGTGAACGGTCATGTGTTAAGCGGCCCGAACGGGATAGCCGGGGAATGGGGGCATAATCCCTTGCCCTGGCCGCAGCCGGATGAATTGCCGGGGGCGGAATGTTATTGCGGTAAATGCGGCTGTATCGAGACCTTTTTATCCGGGCCGGGCATGGCAAAGTTACATTATCAGGACAGCGGGGTGTTGTTGAGTCCTGAGGAAATTGTGAAGGCGGCAGCGCTGGGCGATAGCGCCTGTGAGCGTAGCCTGCAAAATTACGAGCATCGACTGGCGCGTTCGCTGGCGTATGTCATCAACATCCTCGATCCCGATGTCATCGTGCTGGGCGGTGGGATGTCCAATGTCGAAAGGTTGTATAGTCGAGTCCCGGAGCTATGGGGGCAATGGGTATTTTCTGATCGGGTGGATACGCGTCTGGTTAAGCACAGGTATGGCGATTCCAGTGGCGTGCGCGGTGCGGCATGGTTGTGAGTGTGGTTCTGTCGGGATATGAATTTTGATGATATGGTTCAGTTCGATATTGATTGTTGTTCGAGGTGTAAAACATGAAAGCAGTCCTTTTTGCCATTTTCCTTTCCATCACGTTAAGTAATGCCCAAGCTATCGAAGTCGATGCAGATGCCATCGTCGCCGCGCATAATAAGTGGCGCACGCTGGCGGGGGTTACTCAGACGCTGAGCTATTCTCCTGAGCTGGCCCTGTCGGCTCAAGTCTGGGCGGATAATCTGAAATGGAGTAATCATTGTCAGATGCAACATAGCAAACCGAATGGCTTGTATGGCGAAAATTTGTACTGGGCCAGTCCGGTGCGCTGGTCTAATGGGCGGCTTGAGTTGCAGAACGTCTCGGCTGAGAAGGTGGTGGATAGCTGGGGAAGTGAGCAGGTGGATTACGACTACCAGACCAATCGCTGCAAGCCGGGCAAGATGTGCGGGCACTATACGCAGATGGTATGGCGTACCACGACCAAGGTCGGATGTGCGGTAGCCGTGTGTGAAAATACGCTGGAACAGGTATGGGCGTGCCAATATCAACCGGCGGGAAACTGGGTGGGGCGCAGGCCTTATTAAGAGTTTCCTGTTTAGTGTTTCAGGTTCGGTTGCTGTTGTTTATCTTTATATGAAATTCTGAAACAGGAAACTATTATGTCCAAATCGACTACTCCCGATCATGCGCGGCTAGACCGCGTTGTTGCCGAAGCACGTAAGCAGCGTGAATTACGCGAGGCGGGTTACCGTGAGCGTGCGTTGAAGTTGTATCCGTGGATATGCGGACGATGCGGGCGCGAGTTTTCAGGGGTGCGCTTGCGGGAATTGACGGTGCATCACAAGGATCACAATCATGACAACAATCCTCCGGATGGCAGCAACTGGGAGTTGCTATGTCTGTACTGTCACGATAACGAGCATTCGCGCGAACTGGAGGAAGCGGAGCGGCGAAGGGTGGCGGGCGCGCAGACAGTGGCGACCCATAATCCCTTTGCCGACTTGCAGGCGTTGCTGAAAAAGAATTGACACAGGTCGGGATTCATCCCGACGGTTCGTTGCGTTATGGTTGGCTTAAACCACCAGATCAACCTGCTGCAACGTTCCGGCATTGCCGTTTTCCTGCAAGTAGATACCGGTGCTGCGTACCTGGCCTTGCATGTCGTTGGCGCTGTTCTTGATGTCGAACAGGGTGGATACATTGCCCAGAAATAGTGCGCCGACATCGCGCTCAGCCAGTGTGCTGATGGTGTCCTTGCCGGAGGCGTCCTTGCTCCATACCTTGAGCTGCGAATAGATGGCATCGTTCTCGTCTATCCACTGATTGCCATCGCTGTCATAGGCGGCCAGATCGGCAAAGCCGTTGCCGCTGGCGGTGCCGAATAGTTCCGAGCCGTTGTCAATGCTGCCGTTGTTGTTCTTGTCCAGTGCCAGAAAGCCGCTGCCGCTGCCGACGAAGGAAATGTTGTCGTTCTTGCCGTCGCTATCGAGGTCGAAACTGAATTTGGTATCGGTCAGTTGGGCGGCGGTACCGTTGAAATTGATGACTAACGGGTCTTTCTTGGCAGCCGCTTCGCCCATACGTATCGATACATTGCTTTCCTGAGTAAATTCGCGGCTCATGGATAAGCTTAGATTAAAGTTGATTTCCTTTCCGTCCGATGTTTTAACCACTCCCTGTGAGGCGAAGGTGGTTTGTTCGGTCTCTTGTGTTCTGGTGTGCTTGTCATATTCCATTCCCCATCCCTGTTGCTGTGGTGGCGGGCCGCTGATAGAGGGAGCATGCCCATGCTTATCACCTTTTAAGTCTTCCGGTCTGAATGTGCGTATTTTATGGCCCGTCAGGGACTCAATCAGATTAATCAATGCCTTGAGCTTTGGGTCGGTGATGGCATCCGCATCGTCCTCTGCTTTCTTGCAGCATTCTGCATCGTCGGCGCGTGAGGCCGCTTGCCTGCCTGCATCGGAGATACTTACACTGTTGTTAAGTGGGGGAAGAGAGAAAGTACCGCCATTCATGCCATCGGAGTTCGGGCGTCGATTCCCAACCCAGACGCGAAACGATTCTTCAGTTGTTACCTGCTTGAAACTGAAGTGCTGGCTTGCCATGCCTATGTTTGAGCTTTCGATTTTCATGATATCAACCTCCCGCGTCTGATAGGTTCCATATCGGCATGCCAGAAAAAATCATGAGTGGATTATGAAAAAATAATACGGATAGTACGGTCGGCGCATCGGTTATTATGACGCGCCTAAAAGCCTGAAGTGTGTACCCGAGTCGCTCAATAAGACGGAGAAATTGAAAATATGTTTGCTATGCCATCCATGTGGAATCTGGTTATTTCCACGCTCGTGTTTTTTATTGCCGCTTGGTATTTTCACCGTTATCTGGATGAACAGGGTATTCCCAAGGGGATGACGCGTGGCATACTGGTGTTTACGCTGGCATCGGTGGTTTCATGGGGGGCGGGCGAAGTGGTGGACTTGTTTGGTAAGAAGACTGAAACACCGAAAGCCGAAGTGCAAAAGACAGAGGACTTGTTGAAATTGCTGAATCCCAAAAGTTAATTCAGCAATTCAGCGTCAGATTCAGAAAAGGCGAAATAATCCTGTTTCCGGGACTATTTCGCTTTTGATTTACGAGTAGTCAGTTTTTATAGGCTTCGGTGTAGGGTTGAAAAGTCGAGATGGCTGAGACTGAATGCGGATGTGTGAGTTATGTGTAGCTTCAGCGGCCTGAGCGGCAAATGATGCGGTGCAGAGTGCGAGAGCGGCGAAAAGTGATGTGCACATGTTGTTATTTTCATGGTTGAAAATAACAGGACTGAGACGGAATGTTAATTCAAATTTTGTTGATGACATCCTTGAATCATGAGTGAGGTCAGGCTGTAACCAGCGTTCTCAATTTGGCATCTTCGACGCGAATATGGTGTATCAGCCAATCCCGCAAATAGGTAAGGACGTTGAACTGCGCAACCAACGGATTAACGTGCATATCCTGATAGAACTGAAGAATCTTGGATTCAAAAGCATGATGTTGATGCTCCTGTTCGGCTATGCCCGTATAGCCGTAATGCCGCATCATCAGTTCTTCGGTGCGGAAATGCACCTTGGCATAGATTTTGGTGGCCTTGACGAGTCGTGCGATTTCATGGGCGCTACGTTTGGCACTGATGACCTCGAACAGGTCGTTGATAAGGTCAAACAGATAGCGATGGTGTTCGTCTATCGTGCCGATTCCGACACTGAGGCTGTCATCCCACTCTACCCAGGAATGCTCACGGGGTGGTAAAGGCGGCAGCGTGATGCTCTGGTTGGGATCGATGATGTCATCGCGATAGAGTTCACGTACACGCAGAATTTCCGGTATGGCGGCCTGAAATGCGGCTACCACGGCAGGATCGAAGTGTTTGCCGGATTCGGACAGAATCAGATCGGTAGCTTCTTCGACCGACCAGGCATTTTTATAAGGACGATTGGAGGTCAGTGCGTCGAATACATCGGCAATCGAACATATGCGTGCCAGCAGAGGAATTTGTTCGCCCGCCAAACCATCGGGATAACCGCTGCCATCCCATCTTTCATGGTGGGAATTTGCGATTTCACGCGCCGCTTTCATCATCGGGTCTTTGCCGGCCAGTATCGAGCTGCCGATATTGGTGTGCGTCTGCATGATGGCGAATTCTTCCGGCGTTAAACGACCGGGCTTGTGCAGGATATTGTCTGCGATGCCTATCTTGCCGACATCATGCATGGGCGCGGCGACATACAGTAATTCCTTCTGATCTTCGGGCAGGCCATAAGCCTTGGCAATAGCCAGCGCGAGGTTGGTCATGCGCATGATGTGGAAGCCGGTCTCGTTATCGCGGTACTCGGATGCCAGTCCCAGACTTTGAATCGCATCTGCATGGGCTTGCTTGATTTCATATTCGCGAATGCTCAGAATTTCCTGGGTCAGCGTGCGTTGCACAAAGCTGGAAATGGCATACGATATGCCGGTCAGAAATTCAAGCTGTGTTTCGCTGGGTTGGAACGTAACGTCGGCAAACAGAACCAGATAGCCATGATGTTGCCCCTCCATGTTCATTGGCAATAACATTAATCGCCAATTTGTTTCATCGGCTGTCGGGTCGGTCGATTTGCCGGATATGATCAGGCCGTCGGGTGTTGTGGTAGCGCGTTCGAGAGCGGGAAGGTGCCAGCGTGAATAGGTTTTCCAAGCCGGTTCCATACCGTATTGGGAAACCTGATAGTAATGACCTCGGGGGTTGGTGAGCGCCAGCTTGAGGCGCGGTGCCAGAAATAATTCTTCCGCCTTGCTGAGGATGGCAAATAACTGTTCTAGAAAACCATCCAGCCCCACAGAAACACTACTGCCAGCCGCCAGTGAGGATACGCGTTTATTGATGCGGTTCAGGTCGGCTTCGTTATTCATGTTGAGTAGGCTATGTAAGGATATATAAATAATATTTTTACTCGGACGGTTTAATCATGACATTCATTGATAAGGTTGGCAATCACATTGTATAGCGGTTAATTCTTGGCGGCTCGAAGGAAAGTGACGGCTGACTGGAACTTGTACTTCCCAGCTCATAATGAAAGTGAGAAGATGACGATAGTAATTTGAACTATTGGTATTAGTCATGGGAATTTCTGCATTAAACAAGCTTCATCCCGGAAATAGTCTGCGTTTGCAAATCAGTCTTGCCAGTGGTGCAATCAGCCTGTTTCTGTCCTTGGCACTCAGCTTTTATGCGGCGGAAAATAGCCGGCAGCACATTGAACAAAATGAAGGTGAGTCTTTTGCACGTAACGCCAGAAGCATACTTGATGTTCTGGATCGCGGCATGTTTGAGCGCAGTCGCGAGATACGCAATGCCGCCATACTTGACGATATACGTGAGCCAGATGTGCCGATTGCGCGTAAGCGCGAAATTCTCGAACGTTTGCAAAGCAGTTTTAATGCCTATGCATGGATCGGCATGTGCGATGCACAGGGCAAGGGTTTAGTAGGCAGCGGCACCTATCTGGAAGGCAAGGACCTTTCCAAGCGCCCCTGGTGTGCCGAAGGACGTAAAGGCGATTACATAGGCGACATGCATGATGCCTTGCTACTTGCCAAATTATTGCCGAACCCCAGTGGAGAGCCCTTTTATCTGGTGGATGTGGCGGCTCCGGTAGTCGATAAAAAAGGGGTGCTTCAAGGTGTACTTTGCGGGCATATCTTTTGGAAATGGGCGGAGGAAGTGATTGACAGCAAAAAGGTATCGGACAAGGATATTTTTCTGCTGAGCCAGACCGGATTGGTATTATCCGGCCCGGAAGCGCCGCGCAGTGATTTGTCGGCATTGGCCCCGAAAACCATGCAGGTAATCAGGCAATCAGAGCGGGCTAGCGGCTATTTGCTGGAAAAATGGACTAATGGCAAAACCTATCTGGTTGGCTATGCCAAATCATCAGGTTATCGGGATTATTCGGGTCTGGGTTGGGTGTCGCTGATCCGGGAGGATGTGACTCAAGCCTTTGAGCCGGCACGTCAGTTGCAGCAACGTATCCTGATGATGGGAATCGCATTGGGTTTATTGTTTGGTTGGCTGGGGTGGTTGATGGCGGGGCGAATTGCTCGTCCGATCAAACGTATCAGTGAAGTGGCTGACCGGATTGCGGCCGGTGATCTGGTTTATGAATTCCCATCTCAAACTGGCGAGGGCGAGGTCGCACATCTTTCTACTGCGATTCACGATATGGTCGAAAAATTAACACGTGAGATTTCACAGCGCAGAAAGGCGGAAGAGGGATTGCGCCTGTCGGCCAAGGTGTTCGAGAACAATACCGAGGCGATCATGGTGACGGATGCGATGAATAATATCGTGATGGTTAATCCGGCATTTATCGAAATTACCGGCTATCACGAAGAAGAGGTGTTAGGCAGGAATCCGCGTTTTATGTCTTCCGGGCGTCACTCTCATGAATTTTTCCAGGGTTTCTTCAACTCTTTAAATACAAATGATTTATGGCGCGGCGAGATATGGAACAAGCGCAAGAACGGTGAGATTTTTCCTGAGTGGGTGACGGTGAGTGTGTTGCGTGATGAGCAGAGCAGAATCACGCACTCTATTGCGATTTATCTGGATTTAACCGAGCGCAAGAAGGAAGAAGAACGCATCCAGTTTCTTGCCAATTATGATGTGTTAACCGCATTGCCTAATCGCTATTTGCTGGCGGATCGTCTGGAGCAGAGTATCAGTCTAGCTCAGCGTCATCTCACCAAGCTGGCGGTGATGTTCATAGATCTGGATCATTTCAAGAATATCAATGATTCGCTGGGGCATGATGTGGGAGATGCGCTGCTAAAAGAAGTGGCACGGCGGCTGAGTTCCTGCTTGCGTCGTTCCGATACCCTCGCACGGCAAGGTGGCGATGAGTTCGTGGCATTGCTCGGGGATTTGAATTCGGTCGAGGAGGCGGCCTATGTGGCCGAGAAAATGATCGAAGCCATGTGTCGTGAATTTTCAGTGGGTGATTACCAATTGTCGGTTACACCCAGCATAGGATTGAGCGTTTATCCCGATGACGGGGACACGGCGATGCAGTTATTGCGTAATGCCGATCTGGCGATGTATCGCGCCAAGGATTCGGGGCGTAACCGCTTTGAATATTATGAACCTGAAATGAACTTCAAGGCCATGCAGCGTTTGCAACTGGAAAATGACCTGCGTGTTGCGATCGTTCATAAGCAAATGATGTTGTATTACCAGCCCAAGGTGAGTGTGAGCACGGGCGTAGTCGTGGGTATGGAAGCGTTGCTGCGCTGGAATCATCCGAGTCAGGGGTTCGTATCGCCAGCACAGTTTATTCCGGTGGCCGAGGAAAGCGGTCTGATCAATGAAATCGGCGATTGGGTGTTGCGACAGGCGGCGTTGCAACAGCGCCTCTGGCACTCGCTGGGTTATTGCATCGTACCGGTTGCCGTTAATTTGTCGGCGCGACAGTTCGGGCAAAAGAATCTGGTGGAAAAAATCCGGTCTATCGTTCGGGATGTCGATATTCCTGCGCACTATATCGAACTGGAACTGACCGAAAGTCTGCTGATGGATATGGGGGTAAATAGTCTGGAAGTGATGAGTCAACTGAACAACGCAGGGTTTAATCTGGCTTTGGACGACTTCGGCACTGGATATTCCTCGCTCAGCCGTTTGAAACTGTTACCGATGAAAGCGTTGAAAATTGATCAATCCTTTGTTCGTGACATCGCCACCGATCCTAATGATGAAAGCATCGTTAATGCCACCGTTGTTTTAGCTCATGCGATGGATATGAAGGTAATCGCCGAAGGGGTGGAAACGGAAGAGCAACTGGAATTCCTGCGGCAATTGCAATGCGAGGAATATCAGGGTTACTTGTTCAGTCGACCTGTTCCGGCGGATGAGGTGGTTAAATTCCTGATGCGTGAAACCGGTAAAGATTGAGGCGATTCTCGGGATGCAGTATCTGATTTGTTTCAGATTATCAGGCGTTTAATGCCATTCGTATCGGCATACAGCGCATCGGCTTGGCAATCCCAGTCGCCCAATACCCAGCGTTCGCATTGATGTCCGTCTATTTGATGTTGATGCAGTGCAGGTCTATGCGTGTGGCCGTGAATCAGGCGGGGATAGTGATATCGTCGCAGTAAGTCGGTGACGGCCACATCGCTCACATCCATGATGGCGCTGTCTTTTTCCTGCTTTTCCACCTTGCTTTTGTTGCGCAGGTTTTCAATATATATCTTGCGCTCAGCCAGTGGTTTGGTCAGAAACTGTTGTTGAAAATCAGGGCTTCTTACCTGTGAACGATAGTGCTGATATTCCAGGTCGTCGGTGCACAGTGCATCACCATGACTGAGTAAGGTAGGCGTACCGTAAAGATCAATCAGCGTGGGGTCGGCAAGCAGGATAGCGCCACAGGCGTTGGCCAGAATGTTTCCCATCAGCAGGTCACGGTTGCCGTGCATCAGGAAAACCCGGGTGCCATGTGTCGATAAATGATGTAACTCGCTGATGACTTGAAGGTGAAACGGATCATGCAGATCATCGTCTCCAGCCCAATATTCGAACAAATCTCCCAGTATGTACAGAGCCTCCGTATCGGGTGCAAGCGAGGCGATAAAACGGCTGAACGCTGCCATGCTGTCGGGATGGTCTGCGCTCAGGTGCAGATCGGAAATGAAGAGGGAGTGTTGCATAGGTAAAAACGGCGCTAGACGCGCCGTTTTTCAGATTATTCGATTACTTCCGCTTTGGTGATGATGACATCCTCTTTCGGCACATCCGAATAGCCGGATTGATTGCCGGTTTTGACTTTGCGAATTTCATCGACGACTTCCATTCCTTCGACTACCTTGCCGAATACGCAATATCCCCAGCCTTGGGCATTGGGTGCGGAATGATTCAGGAAGCTGTTGTCCTTAACGTTGATGAAGAACTGTGCGGTAGCAGAATGCGGATCGTTGGTACGTGCCATAGCGATCGTATATTTTTCGTTGCTTAAGCCGTTGTCTGCTTCGTTCTTGATTGGAGCATTAACCGATTTCTGTTTCAGACCGGGTTCGAAACCACCGCCCTGAATCATGAATCCATCGATGACACGATGGAAAATGGTGTTTTCGTAAAAGCCGGCGTTAACGTAGTCGAGGAAGTTCTTGACTGTATTGGGTGCTTTTTCAGCATCCAGTTGTAATGTAATCGTGCCGTGATTGGTGTGCAGTTTGACCATGGTTTTTTTGCCTTGATGGGGGTGGTTGGTTAAAGAATAGCTGGATTGCATCATGCCGAATAAAAACAAGGCAAGAAATGCGGTGAAAATAGATTTGATGTTCATGCGGCTCCTTCGTAAATTATCTGCCAGCGATTGTCTTTCTTGATCCAGTACTGGCGTTTTTTCATGCGGTTGGATAATGTATTGCTGCTGTAGTCCTGCTCGAAATCTACCACGGTCATGCCGGGTTGTTCGGGGTAAGTAAATATGCTGACATTGGAGATGCTGATTTTTACCCAAGTCTTCCCGGCGTTGACGCTCTGTTTCTGTTTTACCCATGTGGCGTAATCCGTCTTTTCACTACTGAAGTTAGGTGCGTAATGTTTCAGATAAGCATTGGTATTCAGTGATGCCCAGTCGCTACGCCATTGTTCCATTTCTGCCAGCAACGCTTCGCGGTCGGCCTGATCGACTGAATTGTCCCAGTCTATCTGGTTAGTAATGATGACGGGGGTGATACCGACTTGCAGGTAGGGGGCGACTTTATTCAGGTCTTCATTAGTCAGCACGACGCAACCATTGCTGGAGCGAGGCGGACGGCTATAGGTATCGCTGGGTGTGCCATGCAGCCAGATTCCGCTGCCGGTGCGCCCGTTTCTGCGATCCCACTCGTTTGGATAATTGAGCGGGAAGGCTCCATCGCCATAGAGGTCAGCCAACTGCTTCTTTGGTAAATAAGACTGAATAAAATACACGCCGATGGGGGTGCGCTTATCGCCGCGCAATAATTTTTCAGTGCCGAGCTTGCCTATCGTGGCATAAAAGTCTGTCACGTAGCGAGGCTTGCCATTGACGTTTTCGTACACGTACAAGGTAGAACGGCTGGTATCCACGACCAGCGCGTATTTCTGCTGCTCGTTTAGTTGCCATAAAAAGTGGGGAGCCGCTTTAGACTGTGAGTCTTTTTGCGTGCGTTGCAGTCTTACTCTCGCTTCATCGCGCAGGTCCTGAATTTGTTCGCCGGGGGCATTGGGTGCATTGCCGAAGTGACTAATGGCGCCAGCCTTGGCCATCAGCAGATCGCCCTTGACCAGTTGTGCCAGCTTGTAATTGGGATTGGCGCGCAATAATCCGTCCACTTCGTTCATGGCGAGGTCAAGACGGTTTTCACTGATCGCCATCAGACTCTTTGCCATTTTAACTTCAGGCGTACTTGAGCTGGGTGTGGCTTGCACAGTCCCGGTTATCAGGCCGCATAATACAAAGCTCAGTGAAAACAGGCACATACTATTTTGCATTTTCTTCCTGAATCAACCAGTTGTCGCCGGTTTTTACCATTACCATGGTTTTATTTCCCGTTACCTTGAATTGGTTGGCACGGTAAAGCTGGCGAAATTTCACGGTGGCATGGTTATTGTCTGTGAAATCGACATTCATATTGCTTAGCGTGATTTCAATACTCTTGGGTTTGCTGATGCGTTCTTTGCGAGATTTTGCCCAAGCTGAGCGGCTTTCACCATTAGGCGGGCGGAAGTTGCTTGCATAAAACGAGAGATATTTTTTAACGTTCTGGCTTTCCCATGCGGAAGTCCATGCGTTGATGGTATCCCTGATTGCCTTGTCAGAAGGGGGGGCATTCTTGACCGGTGTTTCAGCTTTTGCTACCGGTTTGTTTGGCTCCACAACTTTGGCTGGCGGGCTGACGACAGGTTTCGCCACTGGTTGGGCTGCGGGTTGAGCCACTATCTGTGGCGGGGTGTTGATTACAGGAGCGGCAACCGGCTTTTGAACAGCCGCAGCCTGCCTCGTATTTTTGGCATGGTTTGATTTGCCATCTTCGGTAAACAAATCCTGGATCAAGGCCAATTTGGTCTGTGTTGCGGAGTTGCTGCTATCCAATTGCAAGGCTCGGTCATAGGCTTGACTGGCCAGCTTGGCGTAGATGTCACCGAGATTTTCGTGTGCGGTGGCATAGCTCGGATGAGTTTGTATCGCCTTCTCAAGCGCGGATTTAGCCTTGTCATACTGGCTGAGGCTGGCATACAGTACGGCTAGGTTGTTATATGGCTCGGGTAGTTCCGGATAGTCCTGAGTCAGTGAAGTGAAAATCTGGATGGCATCGTTGGTCTTACCTTGCTGGGTGTAAATCAGTCCCTTGAGAAAGCGCCCCTGTGCATCCTTGGGATTGCCGGACAGGTAGTTGTTTACCTTGCTTAAAGCCTGATCCTGTTGACCTTTTTTGAATAGTGATGTGGCGTCCTGCAAATCGTTGGCGTACGCGGTCAGGCTGGAACATAACAATAAAGCGCCAAAAATAAGCGTGACCTGATGTGTGGCTCGTTCAAATATATTCATCGAAAAAAAAGTATCCTGTAGAGCGCGTCGGAATCGCGCTAGTGTTTCGCACGGCGGATTCTATCAAATATGTAATGTGTTTTCACAATGTTAATGAATATATGGGCAGATGGGCAATAAATGCGCGTCTATTTTCGGGTAAAATCGGCGACTTCAAGAGAATTCAAACACGATACTAGAGAGTCCAGATGAGCAGTACGCAATCACCGCTTGCAGCACCCGTTTCCAATTTTATACGCAGCATTATTGATGCCGACCTGGCCGCAGGCAAGCATCAATCTATCGTTACGCGTTTTCCGCCGGAGCCTAATGGCTATCTGCATGTCGGTCACGCCAAATCCATTTGTTTGAATTTCGGACTGGCAGAGGATTATCAGGGTAAGTGCAATTTACGCTTTGACGATACCAATCCGGAAAAGGAAAGTAACGAATATGCCGAATCCATACAGGATGACGTGCGCTGGCTGGGCTTTCAGTGGGATGGTGAGGTGCGCTGGGCATCGGATTATTTCGAGGCGTTGTATGGTTTTGCCGTTGAGCTGATCAACAAGGGGCTGGCGTATGTGGATGACCTGACGCCCGAGCAGATGCGTGAATACCGTGGCACCTTGACTCAGCCGGGCAAAAACAGTCCCAATCGCGACCGTTCTGTCGCCGAGAATCTGGATTTATTTACGCGTATGCGAAACGGTGAATTTGCCGATGGTGCGATGGTGCTGCGTGCCAAGATCGACATGAGTTCGCCGAATATGAATATGCGCGATCCGGTGATTTATCGCATCCGTCGCGCGCATCACATTCGCACCGGCGACAAGTGGTGCATCTATCCGATGTATGACTACACGCATTGCATTTCCGACGCGCTGGAAGGCATTACCCATTCCATCTGCACCTTGGAATTCGAGGATCATCGCCCGCTGTACGACTGGGTGCTGGATAACATCACGATTCCCTGCCATCCGCGCCAATATGAGTTTTCCCGCCTGGAACTGCATTACACCATCACCAGCAAGCGCAAGTTGTTGCAACTGGTGAACGAGAAACATGTGTCAGGCTGGGATGATCCGCGCATGCCGACGATCAGCGGCATGCGTCGCCGTGGCTACACGCCGGAAGGCATACGCGAATTTGCCAAACGTATCGGTGTATCGAAGGGCGAGAATAACGTTGAGTTGGATGTCATGGAAGGTGCGATCCGCGAAGACCTGGAATCCCGTTCACCGCGCGTATTGGCAGTTATCAATCCGCTCAAGGTGACGATTACCAACTTTGAAGGTGCATTGCCGCGCGAAGCCGATTTTCACCCCAATCATCCCGAATTCGGCAAACGCGTCGTGCCTATCGGCCCGGAACTGTTTATCGAGGCCGATGACTTCGCCGAAGTTCCTCCTCCCGGTTGGAAGCGCCTGACGTCGGGCGGGGAAGTGCGTTTGCGTCACAGCTATGTGATGCGCTGCGATGAGGTCATCAAGGACGAAAGCGGCAAGGTGACGGAACTGCGTTGCAGCATCGACCACAACACACTGGGAAAAAATCCCGAAGGGCGCAAGGTCAAGGGCGTGATTCACTATCTGTCCTGCGCACATGCCTTGCCTGCCGAGATACGTCTCTATGATCGTCTGTTCACCGTGTCCGAGCCGGATGCCGACCGGGAAGTGGATTTCTGCACTTACCTGAATCCGGCGTCGTTGACTGTAGTGCAGGGCTGGGTGGAGAGCAGCGTCAAGGATGCCGAACCCGAGACACGTTATCAGTTTGAACGTCTGGGCTATTTCGTGACTGACCGTCGCGACCATCAACCCGGCGGCAGGCTGGTTTTTAACCGCACTGTGACGCTGAAAGACTCCTGGAGTAAATGATGAACGATGTAATGTTGACGGAAAAGGAAGAGTCGCTGAAGAAACTGACGCAACTGGTCTATGCCCTGTATGCGTTGTCATACTTCGCTGGCATTTCCGCGATCGTCGGCATCGTCATCAATAACGTTAAAAAAGAGGATGTAGCAGGAACCTGGCTGGAGAGTCATTTTCGCTGGCAGATGCGCACCTTCTGGTTCGGACTGCTTTGGGCAGTCATCGGAATTTTAACTTTCGTTTTTGTGATCGGCATGGCGATATTGTTCGCCAATTTCTGCTGGCTCATCTATCGCGTCGTCAAGGGTTGGCTCAACCTGAACGACAACAAACCCATGATTTTTTAATATGCTGAAAATATATAACACCCTCGCCCGCGACAAGCAGGAATTCACCCCCATCGAAGCCAACAAGGTGCGCATGTATGTGTGCGGCATGACGGTTTATGATTATTGCCACTTGGGCCACGCCCGCGTGATGGTGGTGTTCGACATGGTCTATCGTTGGTTCAAGGCCTCCGGTTACGACATTACCTATGTGCGCAACATCACCGACATCGACGACAAGATCATCAAGCGTGCGGCGGAAAACAAGGAATCCATCCATCAACTGACACAACGCTTCATTGACGCGATGCACGAAGATGCCGATGCGCTGGGTGTACAGCGCCCCGACCATGAGCCGCGCGCGACGCAATTTGTGCCGGAAATGTTGGAGATGATTGCCCGTCTTGAACAAAACGGTCTGGCCTATCAGGCGGCAGATGGCGATGTGAACTATGCGGTACGCAAGTTCGACGGCTACGGAAAATTGTCCGGTAAATCGCTGGAAGACCTGCGCGCCGGTGAGCGTGTAGACGTCGTGAATGATAAGCTCGACCCGCTCGATTTTGTATTGTGGAAGAGTGCGAAAGAAACCGAAGCCGACGAGGTGAAATGGGATTCCAAGTGGGGTAAAGGCCGCCCCGGCTGGCATATCGAATGTTCGGCGATGGGTTCCAAATTGCTGGGCAATCAGTTCGACATACACGGCGGCGGAGCGGATTTACAGTTCCCGCACCACGAAAATGAAATCGCCCAAAGCGAAGGCGCACAGATGTGTGAGAGCGTAAGTCAGGGCCAGTACGTGAACTACTGGATGCACAATGGCTTCGTGCGTGTCGATAACGAGAAGATGTCCAAGAGTCTGGGTAACTTCTTCACGATCCGTGAAGTGTTAAAGCAATACGACCCCGAAGTCGTGCGCTTCTTCATCCTGCGCGCCCATTACCGCAGCCCGTTGAATTATTCCGATGCACATCTGGATGACGCCAAGGTAGCGCTGACCCGTTTGTATACCGCGCTGAAGTATCTCCCCTCGCCCGTAGGCGGGATAACCAATGACTTGGTTGGTGTCGTTGGGCAACCTAGTCAGATGGCTAGTGGTTCCATCAGAGGGGCTGGGGGTGAGGGTTCTGTTGACTGGAACGAATCTCACGCCTGCCGCTTCAAGGTTGCCATGGACGATGACTTCAATACACCCGAAGCGATGGCAGTCTTGTTTGACCTTGCCAATGAAGTAAACAAGACCAATTCATCGCAACTCGCCACACAACTCAAGGCGCTGGGCGGCGTACTCGGCCTGTTGCAAAATGATCCGGTGACATTCCTGCAAGGCGGTGCGCAAGAAGATGACGCGATGATTGCCGCGCAAATTATCGCCCGCAACGAAGCCAAGAAAGCCAAAAACTATGCTGAAGCCGACCGTATCCGCAAGGAATTACTGGCTGCCGGCATCGTGCTGGAAGACAGCGCACAGGGCACGACCTGGCGGCGGATTTAGGGTTTTTGGTAGAAGATTGCTAAATAAACTACCTTTTGTTGTGAAGGGGAAAGAGAGAAGGGTAAACCCTCGCATCTCTTGTTCGGAGAGACAGTTCTACCCTTCCCCTTCCCACATCTTCCTTAACGGTTATCCTAAATCCGGCAGTTACCCCGCCCCCAAACTTAATACACGCGCATAAATCGGTGGCGGACGACAGGTTATTTTGGCAACGATGTGCTTTAGCAAGACGTGCCAGCGATCTACTTTGGGTAACTGCTCCGCAACCGCTT
>JBBRAJ010000022.1:0-48086 GCA_038206935.1 Burkholderiales bacterium | reverse complement strand
GCAAAACTGAAAGCGGCAGCAACCGATCATATGCAAAAATTGGAGCGGTCACCTGAACGGGTCAAAAAATACTTTCAGGATATTCACGTAAAATATGCCGCATGAAAACTTCAAACTTCATCTGGCCGGATCAATAGTCATCTATGGGAGAAATTAGGAAGCATTGAATATGGCCTAAGAGGTAAGCTTCCTGAAAATAAGCAATTTGGTGATTTCACTCATGGAACTGTATTAAAGATTTCCCAACCCAATGACGAATGGAGCCCTACACACGTAAAACAACTTTATGAAGATTTGGAAATATTAATTCCCCCGACGGATATTGAAGATTTTCGTATATTTTTGCTGTCTTCACTACAGGAAAACGAATATGGCGAGATATTGGGGCCGGATTGTGAAGACTTTGATTATAAAGTTGTAGCTAAAGCTACCGACAATAAGATTGTTGAAATAACTATTTATCGTGAAGAATTTGAAGTGGAAAAAATCCCAGTAGATTTTTTTGACCGCGAGAGTATTAAAAATAACAAGTTCAAATTTCCGGACAAAAAATGGACTATGACATATCACTTTTCGGAATTGCTAGAAGGATATGTTGATACTGATAGGACTCTAGATTCAATTGGTCCGTTCGATTTTACGTTTTATGTATTAAAGCGATCTACGACGTCAAAAGATTCCCAGCGGTTTTTTTATAGGCCATTCTCGGACTCAAAACGCAAGGCATGGCTGAATCAATTTGCAGGCATCAAGATTTATAGGGATAACTTCAGGGTTCGCCCATATGGGGAGATCCGAGAGGCAGCTTTTGATTGGCTTGGATTAGGGCCAAGACAATCATCCAGCCCAGCGGGGGTGGCAAAGGACACAAATGGATACAAAGTCCGCCCTGAAAATATCGCTGGGGCTATTCATATCTCACGATTAACCAATATTGAGTTTGCTGATAAATCAAGTCGTGAAGGTCTGCAGGAAACAAAAGCATTCAGAGTATTTAAGAACCTAATTATCGCCATTATCGACAAGTTTGAACGAGACCGTGCATTTGTTGCGAAGGAGTTGTCGTTATATGGAAAAGATAAAGCTCAGACTGGAGATAGCGTTGATGAGGACACAATCAGGGCAGCAATCGAAATTATTGAACGAGAAAAGAAAAAAAGAGGGAGTCAGAAGCTGGCCGCATTGCAGATACCTCGAAATGAGCTATCAATATTGGCCGAATACGCAGAAGGAAAAGCAGAAGAATATGAAAAGCTTTTAGAAGAACAAAAGCTGCTTCGCGGCATGGCCAGTAGTGGCATAGTTGCTGCCTCATTTGGGCATGATCTAAGCAAGACAAAAGATAATTTAGGGGCACGGTTCGATGAACTTACAAAACTATTCTCCCCCAAAGTAACGCCCTCCGACTTTGTAGGTGTTGATGAGTTTGACAATCCTTACGAGTTCATCAAGGAAATGCGAAAAGATGACCGAAATATTGCCATGTGGCTTGGTTTTTCTTTAGGCTTTACAAAGAAAGATAAAAGGAAGCGGAAATTATGTCATATAGATCAGTTTTTCAAAGGGATAAGATCAAGCTGGAATGAAACCTTGAGTGATAGAGGTATCAATTTAACAATTGATTGTCCGGAAGATTTAAAAATGCGAGTCTTCGAAATCGACTTTGATAGTATTTTTCTAAATCTACTGGTCAATTCGATTGACGCATTTAAATCTTCTAGACCAAGAACCCAAGCACAAAGAGAGATAACAATAAGCTGTTCCACTAGCGATACTCACATAAACATTGAGTACAAAGATACAGGCCCTGGCTTGCCTAGTCATTTGCCAAGTCCTGAGATTATTTTTCAGCCCATGTATACAACACGACGTAATGCGGATGGAGAGGAGATTGGAACGGGGCTGGGTATGTGGATCGTTAAAACAATTTCGGATGAGTATCAAGCGAGCGCTACATTATCCGTTGATCCAATAAAAACTGGTTTTTGTATTAAATTCTCGTTCCCGATTAAGTATAAATCCAAGAGCTAAATATGACATATCGAATTCTCTTTATCGATGAGCAGAAAGAGGCTCACCGATCATTCAAGAATAATTTTCTAGATAACCATAAGGAGAAATTTATAGGTTCATCTATTTTCCCTAAGGCCACTCTCGACGAGATGCTAGAGGAGATAGTTAAGATAAATCCTGATGCTGTACTTACGGATTATTCGCTTAATGAATATAAGACCGATATTACGCATGAGGTTCAATACAATGGCGGCGACTTGGCCTCTGAGATTCATACAAGGCGCCAAAGCTTTCCTGTATTTATTACAACCTCTCTCGGTGATGATGCTGCGAAAGACGGTGCGGATGTCAAAATAATTTTTGAGAAATATGGAAGTTTTAAAGATACGGAAAGTAAAAATAATTCTTCTGGTGACCAGCATCTAACATTCGCTGACAGACTTCATCATGAAATTAGATCCTATAAGAATTTTCTGGAAGAGGCTTCCAAGGAATTTGATGATTTGCTTGCAAAACGAAACTCAAACGAAGCCGGCTTCACTGCTAAGGAAGAAGAGCGGCTATTGGAGCTTGATGGGATTCTTGAAAAACTAATAGATGGGAAGTCCCGTATTCCGGAAACATTAAAAGAGCCATCCAACGTTCATCGGTTGGACAAATTGCTGTCTTTGGCCCAAGAATTACTCAGCAAGGGCTATCATGGCTAAGATCGCATTTAGAAAAATATGGCCACAGAGAGATTGCAAGCTCAATTTCACAAGGTATCAATCTTTTAAGCCGCATTTAAGGACGGACTTTAATTCAAGGTGCGGATATACAGACTGCCATGATAAATGGTTTGGTGGTATTACCACCTTTCATATTGATCACTTCGTTCCGTTAAAGGTCAATTCTGCTCTAAAAACAACATACAGCAACTTAGTTTACTCATGTTCTTATGTAAACATACTAAAGTCGGATGATGATCCGAATAATTATCTCGATCCTTGTAATGTGGATTACAACCTGCATTTTTATCGGGATGCACTAGGTGTGATTTACCCTGAGCCTAGTAGCCCAAACGCTATATACATGCATCGTAAACTAAAGCTCGGGCTGGCACGTTATCAAATAATTTGGTTGCTTGATAATTTATATTACTGCTTGAAAGACTTACGAAAATTAGCAGATAGCCTGCCCAATGGGAGTGCGGCAGAACATGAGGCAAAAAATCTCCATTATCAATTGTCTGGGGAGTTTGAAAAATATTTTGATTATTTATCGAAGTCATAGGAATGACAACTAAGCGAGCCACAGGGTCTTATTACACCCCATCTCTAATCTCGGAGTTTATAGTTGAGCGGATTTTTGAAAAGCATCAAGGAGAAAAGCTTAAAATTCTTGAACCGAGTGCTGGTGATGGCGTTTTCATTCGTTCGTTATATAAATCGAACTCGATTCGAAAGAGAGTTTCTCATACTATTGCTGTTGAGCTGAATTCGTCCGAGTGCGATAAGCTTAGAGCACTAAATAATCCTGATGTGTTTACTGTGAAGTGTACGGACTTCCTTAAGTATCAATCTCAATTAGCTGCCCACAAATTTGATATTGTCTTTGGCAACCCTCCTTACATTAAAAAGAATCTTATGTCGGCAGATCAAATTGTTGCCTGCCAAAAGATTCATGCAAGCTTTCCAGAGCTGTCCAAAAGTGCCATTAAAAATATATGGAGTGCCTTCTTGGTTCGCTCAATTAGCTTGCTCAGAGAAAATGGAATTCTCGCGTTTGTGCTGCCCGCTGAGCTACTTCAAGTTAACTTTACTGAAGAGCTTCGCAAACTCCTTACAAATGAATTCCAACGTGTCGAAATTTTTACATTTAATGAGTTGCTCTTTAAGGAATGTAAAGGTCAAGACACGCTGATTCTTATCGCAGAAAAAAATTCAAATGTACCAGGATTGTTTTTTCACAATGTTATGTCACTAAATGAATTGGAATGCCAAGAATTCGGGTTTATTACTAAGGATAGTTCAGAAACATCTAAATGGACAACTCACTGCCTTACTCAAATTGAGATTTCATTATTAGAAAGACTTAAGTCTGAACTAAAAACGACAAACGAATTTTGTAAGTCTAGGGCTGGGATAGTAACAGGGGCAAATGAGTACTTCATACTAAACCAACAAGATATTGAAAAATATGGTTTACACCAACACACAAAACCAATTATCAAAAAAGGGGCTTTTGTAACTACAAACATAATATTTAATAAAAATAATTTCGTGCATCTAGTTGAAAACGATTTCCCCTGTCATCTGATAAATTTAAATGGCGTTAAATTGCGTAAGAATTCGAAAATAAATGCTTACTTGAAGCAAGGAGAGGGAGAAAAAATCCATAAGCGTTATAAAACCGGATTGCGGAAAAATTGGTATGAAATCCCCAACATCAATTGCGCAGGACAAGCTTTGTTTTTCAAGCGGTGCCATGAAGCTCCAAAATTTATTGTTAACGAAGCTAAAGTATTAGCAACTGACAGCGCTTATATTGTGAATCCCAAAGAAAATGTCGATATTAATAGCTTAGTTTTGTCTTTCTACAATTCTTTGACTCTAATATTCTCCGAGTTGTATGGTCGCTTTTATGGTGGGGGAGTTTTAGAGTTAACTCCAAATGAATTTAAAAATCTTCCATTTCCATACGTTGAATTTTCTAAAGAGGAATTTTCTAAATACCTAAACCTCTTTCAATCTAATGAAGAGTTCAATAGCAATATTCGTGAAATGGATCATTTTGTATTAAGATCAGCTTTGCCTAATATTACTGATATTGAAATCTCCTCATTACATATAATTAGAGAAAAATTAGTATCTAGGCGTAAACGACTTTAACGATTTCAATATAAAATAAGCTTTATTCCTTCCCGCATGTACTTAATAATTGAGCCTATCTGCACCTGAACCGCCGCCTTTTTTCACGACATGAGGTACGCAATGGGATCAGGCAAACTGATCGGCTGGCGGTTACATCATTCAACTTCTTGCGTTAATGCCTGTGCGTTTAAATCTTAATTTCAAGCATTCAGAATCTGACCGGCTATCCATTGCCCTGCTGTTTTCGTTTGTACTGCACGCATTTTTTCTTTTTATTTTCAAATTCGCCCAGCCGTCTTGGGAAAAACCGTTTTACCCGACTACGCCGTTGAGTGTGGTGCTCAACAATCTTACTCATGAAACATCTGATAACGCGGGTGTGGCAGAAGCGGCGGTAGAGAGTACGGGCAAAGCAAGGGTCGGCGTTCAGGAAAAAAATGCATTTACACCGAAAAAACTTAGCGTAATCAATGCGAAACCGGTTGAGATGCCGGAAATATCAAGTAGTAAGATACTCATAGACAAGAAAATTCTAACCATAGACAAGCCGTCAGAAATAACCGTACCCAAACGTGAAACTGTCATACTGGTCGCAGAAGCGCCACCCTCTAAGTTAGACAAAGAAGAAGCCCCGCCACCTCCTGCACCCAGCATCGAAAATTCCGTAGCTAAAACCCTTCCTGTCATCGAAAAACTGGTCAGCGCCGAATCCACTCCCGGCAAGAAGCAGGAGAAAATCATCATTGCGGAATCTTTCGCAAAGAAGTCCGCGATTGAAACGTCAGGAAATGATGTCGTAATTCCCGATCCGATCAAGCCAGAACCCGTTAAGGTCGCGAAACCTGAACCACTCCCTATCCCCGAGCCTGTCAAACCCATAGCACCACCTGAACAGCCTGCTCATACCAAGGTTGAAGAACCCAAACTCGTTAAAATTCAAGCTGCTGAGCCGGTTAAACTGGAAGTTCCCGAAATCAAGCCACCGGAAATCAAGCCGCCAGAAATCAAACAACCCGAGATCATGCCGCCGAAAATTGAGGTTCCCAAAATCACAATAGCCGAACCCGCATTAGCCAGAAATATCACGCCGATAAAAACTGAAGCCCCGGTGTTGCACAAAATCACTCCGCAAGCGAATACCGATAAACCTGTGCAGCCCGAGGCTGAAAAGCCTTCAAATGGCAAGGCCATGGCGAATACGCCAGCCCCGGCTTCTAGCGGCGTTAAATCAGATATTTTCCGCAAGGATTGGCCTGGCATTGAACGACCCGGCGGGCTGAATTTCGGTATCGTTTCAGACAGAAAATTTTCAGGTGAAAAGGATAAGAAAATTCAATTCGGCGAACGCAGAAAAATCGTCGACATCAAGGAACGTGAGATTCGTTACGCCATGTATATAGAGGGGGTGCGGCTGAAACTGGAACGCGTCGGCTATTTCAACTATCCGGCGGAGGCCGCCCGCAATAACCTGAGCGGAACACTCAGTGCGCGCATATCCATACGTGCCGATGGCAGCCTGGAGGATTTCTACATTTCGCGTCCTTCCAATCATGCTTCGTTAAATGAAGGCGCTGAAAGGATAGTCAGGATGTCCGCCCCTTTTTCCCCGCTATCTGACGACATCAAAAAAGACACCGACATACTAAGCATCACGATTAACTGGACATTTGCCAATTCGCGTCAATCATTTGATTAACCCGTTTGGCACTGGAGGTGATAATGTTCGTTCCACGTTACCCGAATGCAAGGCATAATTTTAATATTCAGTTTGTAAGCAGGAGCGAACTATCATGAACGACAACCTTGAACTGACCCATCCTAAAATCATAGATGCTGAAGCATTGCAGGAGTTTGCCGATGCTTTAGCAGATCGCGTACTGGACATCGAACGCGACATGTCCAAATTAGGCAAAGACCCGAAAAATCGTTTGTTGATTGCCGATATTTTCCGCTCTCTGCATAACATCAAGGGCGATGCGGCGCTCTGTCGTGTACCGACGGCAGCCATCATCGCCCATCCGATCGAATCTCTGCTCACCCGTATACGCACAGGAAAAATACCGTACAACCAATTAATCGGCGAAGTAATTTTGCTCGGCGTAGATCGCCTCGAACTTGCCATCAAGGCGCTGATGGCGGGCAGGTCGCTGGAAAATCTCAAGCTGGTGGAGCTGGTGGAGGGTTTAAAGCAAATCAGCATGGCGACTCAAGAGGACATCAAACATGTCGCAACGGAGCTGATCAAAACTGTAACCGGATTTCAACCTCAGTCCGCTTTGCATGATTTGGCCCAAAGCCATGCCCTTCCCGATGAAACCGGCGACAAAGCGACAAAGGATTTGCATTTTTTCCGTTCCATTGCATTGCAATTCGAAACCCATTCGCCGCTTTTTGCCGGACGAACTGACCGACTGCATCAACTCGCCATGGATACCAACCTGCTGGCTGGTTCGCCTGTGGATGCAAGCCAACTGGAAGCCGCGCTCTATCTTCACGATATGGGCATGATGTTCATACCGGAATCCGCGTGGCTCAAACTGGGGAATATGACCCCGCATGACCGCATGATGCTGCACGAACACCCCGAATTTGCTGCCGGGTTTCTAGAACGCATGGAAGGTTGGGGGGAGGCCGCACAAATGGTGCGTCAACACCACGAAACCTGGGATGGGAAAGGTTATCCCAGCAAGCTCAAAAAGGATGAAATATGTCAGGGAGCGCAGCTCTTATCCATCCTCGACGCGTTTGAATCCGTGATGCTCAAACTCAATACACGCAGCCGCACCAGTTGCATACTGCGCGCCATCGCCGAGATCAATGCCTGCGACAAGCAGTTTTCACCGGAATGGATAGGCCCGTTCAACACGGTGGTCAGGGCGATGCTGGAACGCTAAACGAAACTCGGACAGGTCAAACAATTAATGTCTTTTCCCTTAAAATTTCCATACGACTTTCATCACCCTTTAACCTAATAACCTAAAAATAAAAGCATCAAGGAATTTTTAACGCATGACCCCAATTAATTTTCAGCAACTTGCCAATTTCATTTGGTCTATCGCAGACTTGCTACGCGGCCCTTATCGCCCACCTCAGTATGAACGCGTGATGCTGCCGCTTACGGTGTTGCGTCGCTTTGATTCGGTGCTGGAACCAACCAAGGAAGCCGTTCTTAAAATGCACGCTGAACTCTTCGCAAAGGGGCAACCGAATCTTGATGCCATCCTTAACAATCTGGCGAAGGATGAGGACGGCAAGCCTCTGGGCTTTCATAACCATAGCCAACTCGATTTTCGTAAGCTCAAGGGTGACCCAGACAATATCGGACGCCATCTACTGGATTACATACATGGCTTTTCAGAGAACATCCGCACGATCTTCGATTACTTCGAGTTCGAAAAGGAGATTGAAAAACTCGAAGAATCAAACCGCCTCTATCAGGTGGTATCGGTGTTTGCCGAAATGGATTTACACCCTGGGCAGGTAGACAATATCACCATGGGGCTGGTATTCGAGGACTTGATCCGACGTTTCAACGAAGCCGCCAACGAGACGGCAGGGGATCACTTTACCCCGCGCGAAGTCATCCAGCTAATGGTTAATCTACTACTGGAACCCGACACCAAGGTGCTCACACAACAAGGCATCATCGTCACCATCTGCGATCCTGCCTGCGGCACGGGCGGCATGCTGGCCGAGGCGCAGAACTGGATACGCGCCCACAACGAACACGCGACCGTTAAGGTTTACGGACAGGATTACAACCCTCGCTCCTATGCCGTGGCCGCATCGGATCTGCTCATCAAAGGGCACAAGGATAGCCGTGTTGAATGCGGCAATACACTGACTGACGACAAGTTCCCGGACATGTGTTTCGACTACCTGCTAGCCAACCCACCCTTCGGTGTGGATTGGAAAGCCGAACAGAAGGTCATCGAGCGTTGGCCTGACTTTCGCGGCTATAAGGGAAAGCTGCCGCGTGTAAACGATGGTGCGCTGCTGTTTTTGATCCACATGATCGATAAGTTCGCTCCGTTTGAGGCAGGTAATCGCGATCAACCCGGCTCGCGTGTGGCTATCGTGTTCAATGGTTCGCCATTGTTTACCGGTGGTGCGGGCAGCGGTGAGAGCGAAATCCGCCGCTGGATAATCGAACAAGACTATCTGGAAGCGATCATCGCCTTGCCTGAACAGATGTTTTACAACACTGGTATAGGTACGTTCATCTGGGTGCTAAGCAACCGCAAGGCCGCACACCGTCAAGGAAAAATTCAGTTGATCGACGCGCGCGAACGCTATACCGCAATGAAGCGCAGTCTGGGAAACAAGCGCCGCTATCTGGATCAAGCCGCCATCGACACGCTGACTCGCGAGCACGGCGCTATGAACGAATCCACAACCAGCCGAATTTTTGATAATCAGGATTTTGGTTATCGACGCATCACGGTTAATCGTCCGTTGCGCTTGCGCTTTGAGGTTACGCAACAGAACAAGGAACGTTTTCTCGACACCTGCCCTGAACTACTCGATGCGGTGCTGGCAGTCGAAGACGCGTTCGGTTCAGAACCCCATCTGGACTGGAATCTAGCCTGGGATGAAGTGCAGCGCATAATCAAGGCGTTGCCTGAGAAGGAAAGTGGCTGGAAGAGTGGTGCTAAAGGCACGGCACAGAGAAAGTTGTTTCGTGCTGTGTTCACTGTTGTCGATCCTGAAGCCGAAGCGGTAATTGCCAAGCGAAATATTCCAGGCGACAACACGATAAGCTCAACCCTGTTTCCGAATCCGAACCTACCCAAACAGTTGACTAAGGATTTTTACGCCGTGCTTGGCCTGCATTCTGCGCGCGAAAAAAATGGAGATCGAGTTTATCTAGAATACGAAGCCGATCCCACACTCAAGGACACCGAAAATATCCCGCTCAAGGAAGACATCGTCAGTTACTTTCTGCGCGAAGTGAGACCATATGTCGCCGATGCGTGGATAGACCGCGAAACGCTGGACGAACAGGATAACGGTATCGGCAAGGTAGGCTACGAGATCAACTTCAATCGCGTATTCTTCCAATACCAACCACCCCGCCCATTACACGAGATCGACAAAGAACTGGAAGCAGTCGAACAACGCATCATGGGATTGTTGCGTGAGGTAACGAAGTGATCCCCGTTTTCAATGTACTTGCAAACCCTGAAATGTGGAAATCTGTTCGCTACAAGTATCTTGCGTCTACATCAAAGGGGCGTTTACCTCCCGTTAGCGATCAAGAGTGCATTGATTCCGAATCAAGTGCGCCATATCTTTCTATGGAGTATCTCCGTAGTGACGCTGAAGCTACAACCTTTGTTGATATTAATGGCTTGGTTGTTGCAAAAGATAAGGATGTTCTCCTGCTTTGGGACGGCTCCAATGCAGGTGAATTTTTACGAGCAAAATATGGCGTAGTTTCTTCAACAGCTGTACTCGTTCAGGCTAAAGCAATTGATCGAGATTATTTGTTTTGGATTAGCAAGGCTGTTGAGCCTGTTTTAAGGATGTTCACCAATGGAATGGGTATTCCGCACGTAGACAGTGACTTTCTACAAAATCTCAGGCTTCTAAAGCCTGATTTATCTATTCAGCGCCGTATTTCCAGCTACCTCGACCGTGAAACAGCGCGCATTGATTCGTTAGTATCTGAAAAGGAACAAATGTTGGCGTTGATGGAAGAAAAGCGCGCCGCCCTCATCAGTCAAGCCATCACCCGAGGCCTAGCCCCCAATGTTTCACTAAAACCATCAGGTATCGACTGGCTGGGGAGCACCCCGGCGCACTGGGATGTGATGCCAATCAAATACGTTGCATTTGTTGGCAACGGATCAACACCAGCGGTTGATAATGTGGACTTTTGGGATAACACAGGTTTTCCCTGGCTGAATAGTTCAGTTGTCAATGCTGATTACGTTCGGGAACCATCAAGGCGAGTTACAGCCAAGGCGCTTAAAGATTGCCATCTACCGATAGTGAGCCCCCCCGCCGTTTTGATTGGAATTACAGGCCAGGGCAAAACTCGTGGGATGGCTTCAGTTTTAATGATTGAGGCTACAATCAATCAACATCTTGCGTTCATAAAGCCAAGAAACACAAGAATATCAGCAGAATATTTACGTTATGTCTTGTTGCGCGCTTACTCATATCTTCGTAGCGATAGTGAAGGGTCAGGAAGTACGAAAGGAGCTATCACATGCGAACAACTTGCAAGTTTTCGTATCCCGCTGCCGCCAGAAGAAGAGCAATTTCATATTGTTCGTCAAATACAAGAAAGCGAACGTATCATGGCGAGTATACAAAACGAACTTAAAAGCTCTGTTAGACTTCTTCAGGAGCGCCGTACTGCGCTAATAACCGCCGCTGTTACTGGACAACTCACACTTGAGGAGATGGATGCATGAAACTAAAGCGCCTTAGTCTTGCGAATTATCGTGGCTTCGAGCAGATTGATATCGACTTCGCATCGGATGTTACCGTGATAGCCGGGGAAAACGGTTCGGGGAAATCGGGTTTATTGAATGCAATTGCTACGGCAATGACTCAGGCATTACCAAAATTCACTCCATCACTGGAAGCACCACGCGCACTAACTGATAGTGATATTCAGTATGGGAAGAGGGGTTTGTCACTGTCTTTAGCATTGGATACTGTTGAGGCCAACGTTTATGTTGATATTAATCGCACTAAGCTCGCAGAGCCAACCAAAGCCAAAGAACTAGAGGCACGTCGTAATGAATTGCGATTTTCGATTAGAGATAAAATTAAAGGCTCAAAGGATGAGGCAAAGATTGAAGATGAAATTCACAGCATAGATGAACTTCTTGGAACCGTAAGTGAGGTTCCAACTGTTCGATTTTTATTTTCGAATGCAGATAACAATCAAGAAGATTATTTGACGAAAGCAAAACAATACGAATCACAACCTGTTGCAGTTTTTTATTCCACCAAACGTTTTTTCAGCAAATTGCCACCGATTCTTCCGAAGACCAAGGGAATTGAGATAGCAACAGCCTATGTGGGCAGCCTAAGTCAAGTGGAAGTCTCACTCAACGATTTCGCCAATTGGTATCGAGCGTTGACTGAGGATGGGATTCAACAACCTGCTTTAGCGATCACTTTCCTTCAGCAACTCGAAACCGCTTTAGCTACTTTTCTTCCCGGTTTAGGTGGGCTTACTCTAGATACCCAGTCACCTCCTCGTTTTAGCCTCAATAAGTATGGATCACGTTTCATTCTCGAACAACTATCTGATGGTGAACGAGGTTTGCTCGCAATAGTTTTCGATCTAACTAGGCGGCTTACTATCGCGAACCCCGAGAGCAGCGACCCAATTGCCGAAGGATCTGCAATCGTTTTGATTGATGAAATCGAACTCCATTTACATCCAAAATGGCAACGTCAAGTAATCAGACATCTCTTGTCAGTATTCAAGAATTGCCAGTTCATTGTTACCACCCATTCCCCGCTGGTGCTCGGCGAAGTTGAGGCGCGTTGTGTGCGTTTTCTGGAGTATCAGGATGACAAGATTATCGTCACTGTTCCAACTGAAGCCTATGGTATGGATGCGAATCGCATTCTCCAAGAATTCATGGGCGCTCCGGTTCGCAATAAACAGATCGACACCAAGCTGAAGGTGCTGTTTGAATTGATTGATGAAGAAAAATTTGACGAAGCCCGCTCCAAAATAAAGGAACTGGAAGAACCTTTGGGTGTAAATGAGCCGGAGTTGACCCGCGCAAGTACCTTGATCCGGTTTCTGGAAGGGGCTGAGTAAATGCGGTCGATCAGGAAGAAAAGAGAGCCTCGGTTACTGGAAACTTACCGCCAAAGAGATGGTGCCACGTTCGATAATTTACCTAGTGATATAAAAGAACAAATTCAAGAACAGCTAGTGCAGGAGCAGCGTGGTCTGTGTTGTTACTGTCAGTCTCGCATACATGCAACGTGGGATGGAATGAAAGTTGAGCACTGGCAAAGCCAGAGCCCTAATAAATACCCCGAGCGTCAGCTTGACTACATGAACATGCTTGGTGCCTGCTTGGGCGGCCAAAAGTACGGCGAAAAAAGCCCAAAAGAGACGCATCATTGTGACACTTTAAAAAAGGATTCTGACCTTTGCTTTTGCTTAACGGATACTGCTCATCCGATTGAGAGGCAAGTTAAATTTCCAGGCAGTGGCCTAATAACTTCAGACGACCCTGATATAAATCAAGCAATCAATAAGATACTAAATCTAAACATCCAAAATTTAGTCAACAATCGAATTTCTCGCTTGACCGGATTTCTGCAGAGTCTTGAAAAAGGGGTCAAGCTTGATTACGCAAAAGAGTTGCCAAAATGGGATGGGTCTCAAGAAGGCGATTTAGAGCCGTTTGCACAAGTTGTCGCGTATTACCTTCTTAAAAAACTAAAAAAGGCGGCCTGATGAAATTCACTAGCGAAGCTGCTTTTGAAACCGCCATCGAGGCCGTATTACTGGCAGACGGTTATGTTAATCACACTTCCAAGGAATTCGACCGCGTGCGGGCGGTTTTCCCCGAGGTGGCGCTGGATTTTATTCGTAGCACTCAGGCTAAAACCTGGGATAAATTGCACGCATTGCACGGCGCTAAAACGAGTGAGCGGGTGCTGGAATCACTGTGCAAATGGCTGGATACCCATGGTGTGCTGGCAACACTGCGTCACGGCTTCAAGTGTTTTGGCAAAACGCTACGCATTGCCTTCTTTCGTCCGGCACATGGGCTCAACCCGGAGCTGGAGGCGCACTATCAGGCCAATCTGCTGGGGCTGACCCGGCAATTGCATTTCAGCCCGCAGAACGAGAAATCATTGGATGTGGTGTTGTCGGTAAACGGCGTGCCGATAGTGACGCTGGAATTAAAGAATCCGCTTTCAAGCCAGACAACGTCCAACGCGATTCATCAGTATCGAAATGACCGCGATCCACGCGAGCTGATATTCCAATTCACCAAGCGAACATTGGTGCATTTCGCGGTAGACACGGAGCAGGCGCACATGACGACGCGTCTGGCGGGTAAGAATACGCACTTTTTACCCTTCAACCGTGGCAATCAGGGCGGTGCCGGAAACGAAGCGGACAAGAAGGGGCGCAACTACAAGACCGCGTACCTGTGGGAAGAGGTCTTGCAGCGCGATAGCCTGCTCGATCTATTGGCGCGTTTTCTGCATCTGGACGTGCAGGAGAAATTATCGGAAAACGGCAAGAAGGTGCGCAAGGAAAGCATGATTTTTCCACGCTACCACCAGTTACAAGCCGTTCGGCAGATGGTGGAGGCTGCCGCCAATGAAGCGGCTGGGCACAATTATCTGGTTGAACATTCGGCAGGGAGTGGCAAGAGCAATACCATCGCCTGGCTGGCGCACAGGCTTTCATCTTTGCACAATGCGCAAGACGAGCGGATATTTGACAGTGTGGTCGTTATTACCGACCGAGTGGTACTGGATAGGCAATTGCAAAACACCATTTATCAGTTCGATCATCGGCAAGGGGTAGTGCAGAAGATAGACGAGGATTCGCGTCAGTTAGCCGAAGCGCTGGAATCGGGTGTGCCGATCATTATTACCACCTTGCAGAAATTTCCTTTTATTTCCAAGCATTTGATGAAGATAGCCGAAGAGCGTGGAACAGGCAGCAGCCATTTACCCACGCGTAAATACGCGGTAATTATTGACGAGGCACATAGCTCACAATCGGGTGAGACGGCTACCGAATTAAAAGGAGTGCTAGGTGGTGCTCAGTTACACAAAAAAGCACTGGAGATGGCTCAGGAAGAAGGTGAAGTGGAGTTGGAAAGGCTGTTTCGCTCTATGGCTAAACGTGGTCATCAGCCTAACATGAGCTTCTTTGCCTTTACCGCTACGCCCAAACATAAGACGCTGGCAATCTTTGGCAGAAATGGCGAGCCCTTTCATCGTTACACCATGCGCCAAGCCATAGAAGAAGGTTTTATCAAGGACGTGCTGGCGAACTATATTACCTATAAGACTTATTTCAAGCTTATCAAGGCCAGCGAGGATGATCCCAACGTCGAGCGCAAAAAGGCAGCCCGTGCGCTTGCCCGCTTTATGCGTTTGCACCCGCATAACATCGGTCAGAAAACCGAAGTGATGGTAGAGCATTTTTATCAGCACACGCGTCATAAAATCGGCGGTCATGCCAAGGGCATGGTGGTAACAGGTTCACGACTGGAGGCGGTGCGCTATAAGCAGGAGTTTGATCGCTATATCGGCGAGAAGGGCTACCCGATCAAGAGTCTGGTGGCTTTTTCCGGCACAGTAGAAGACGACAAATTACCTGAGAAGACCTATACCGAAGTCGGCATGAATGACGGAGTGAAAGAAAAAGAGCTGCCCGATACGTTCTGCAAACCGGATTATCGTGTGTTGCTGGTGGCCGAAAAATACCAGACCGGATTTGACCAACCCTTATTGCATACCATGTATGTAGATAAACGCCTTGCGGGCATTCAGGCCGTACAAACACTATCACGACTGAACCGAACCCATCCGCTAAAGGATGACACCTTCGTGTTGGACTTCGTCAATGACCCAGCCGAAATTCAGGAGGCATTCCGTCAATACTACGATGGGTCGGTGATGGGCGAGAGCGTCGATCCAGACAAACTCTATGAAATCAAGGCAGAACTCGATGCCTCTGCTATTTATCAGCAAGCCGAGGTTGCTGAGTTTACGGCGATTTTTTTCGCGCCCAAGCGCCGTCAAAGCCCCGCCGATCACAAATCCATGAATGCTATTCTCGATCAGGCGGTAGCAAGATTTGAGCAATTGCAGAACAGCGAAGAAGAAGAGGCGGAATTATGGCGCGGGAAGGTACAGGCTTTCCGTAATCTGTATAGTTTCTTGAGTCAGGTTATCCCTTATCAGGACAGTGATCTTGAAAAACTTTTTACCTACCTGCGCCATCTGGCGCTAAAGCTTCCCAAGCGCAAAACCGGGCCAGGTTATCAATTCGATGAAGAAGTAGAGCTTGATTATTATCGGCTGCAAAAAATTAGCGAAGGTTCCATCAGTCTGGAAAAGGGTTATGCCAAGCCGCTGGATGGCCCTCGCGAGGTGGGCTCGGGTTTGGTTCGTGACGAGCATGTCTCGCTTTCACGTTTAATTGACTTTATCAATCAGCGTTTCGGTGGCGAGTTGAATGAGGCGGATCAACTTTTCTTCGATCAGCTTGCAGAAGCGGCAAGTCAAAATGAAGTTTTGCAGAAGGCGGCTGAGGTTAATTCTTTAGATAAATTTCAACTGGTGTTCCGGCAAGTTTTGGAATCCTTGTTTATTGAACGCATGGAACTGAATGAAGAGTTGTTCACTGATTACATGGGCAAGCCTGAGTTGCAAGAGCTCGTTGCCAAATGGTTGGGTTCTCAAGTTTATGGGCGACTTTCCGCTTCGACCATGAAGCCGCTTTGAAAACAATAAAGGCTAACGTAGTCAATCTGCATATTTTCGTGAAGATTTTAAAAAATATGCATTAATCTCAAAAAATCCATATCGACCAAATTAAGTTATGCTACATAAAATTCCGCGTATGCAGGGACGACAGTTGTTGGGCGGAGGCTTTGCCGAAACCGAGCTTTTCCAGTCTGGCCTGTCTTCCATCTGCCATATCCCGCATCAGTTGTTGCACCCGCAGATAGCCGGTAGCAATTGCTTCCGGCGTAAATTCTCCCGCCGCCAATAAAATCAGCGCATCAAACACCTCTTCGTTCAGACCTGCGGTAGCGGACAGCGCATCATTGCGTTGCTGCACGGCATTGGCTAGGCGGCTACGCAGTTGTGGCTCCTGCTCCAGCCGTTGCATCAGATGCGCCATACCGAACGCGACATGACGCGCTTCATCGCGTGCTGCCAGACGAGCGATCTGGCGCGTTACCGGATCGGGTGCATGGGCATGCAGAAAATTGAGCAGACTGACAAACGTGCCTTCTCCCAACACCGCCAGCAGAAATTGCGCGACCGAGAAATCGGTTTCATCCAACAGGGTTTTCAATGACGCTTGGCCGCCTGCGGTCGAAAGCGCGGGTTCGTGCCCTTTCATGCGCACACGCCGTGTAAAGACTTCGATATGTCTGGCTTCATCGGCGACCTGTATCGCCAGCAAGGCCTGCACCTCACGGAAATGCGGATGTAACTGCCCGAGAAAACGCGCCGGCACCATCAACGCGGCTTCTTCATTCTCGATCATGTAGGTCATCACCTGCACGACAGCATCTTCAACGATTTTCGGCAACTCGAATGGCGCGCTCCAGTCTATCGCCTCATCGGGATTCCACTGCGCCGCTACCGCCTGCGCATAAAGATCAGCGGCGCTGTCCGCCCACACCTCATTCTTCAACGCCAACCTGAAATGCATCGCAGGCGAACCCGCTTCCACCGTTGCCCCCCTTGCCGACAATCCCCAGAAAGCCTGAGCCTGCTCGGCAACGGCACCTGCCAATTTCGGATCAGCATGCCCGGTCTGCATCGCACCCCGCCAGCGTGCGGCATTGCCCTTGGTCAGGCGCGCGACACGAACACCATCCTGCTCGACTAAGGCAAATTGATGCCCCTGATTACGACACCAGGCGGACAATTGCGCCTCCCAACCAGTGCCCGTTCCAGTTACACACAACTCGCCGCCGGGCGGCACATCCATCAAACCCTGCTTGATTAACAGGTGCGCCCCCGCATCCAAGCCCAGCGATTTAATATCTATAGTCGGCGACAAAAATATTTCCTTCTGCGTCATAAAACTGCTCATCGTCTACCGCGCGTATTAGCAAGTCGTAACCACTGGTACGTCCGGGCAACCATTGTTTCAGTCCTTCCAGTTCCAGCAACGGTCTGACCTCTTCATCATCCCAACTCATCGCCAGCAACAGTTCCGTAAATCGTGCAATCTGCGCATCATCCGCACCGGGACTCACAGTAAAGTTGCAATGATCATAGTTGCCGGTACGTGCCACGATACGCGTTGCACCGGCGGGTAAAATTCCTTCGCGCGAAAATGCCATGTGATTGCCATCTATCATCCAGGCCGCATCAATCTCACCCTTCATCAATGCCAATGCCGCATCGCGCTCGCCGCCGATATGATCGCCATGTTTTCCGCCCAGTACATCGAAGCGACGCGCCATGTATTCACGTCCGGCAACCATACCCTGCTGACGCAAATGATCGAGTGGAATCAGGTTAGCCTGCGGTGAATCAATCGCACCAAAGCCGATGGCTCTACCCTTCAGCGCGGACAAGTCACCGTTTTCACTAACGGCGAAATCGTTACGCACCACCAGTACCGATGTCAGGTCACGATCTGTATCGCGCATTGCTACCACTGCGGCCTGTTTACCCCGTGCACGGGCCAGACGATCCGCCCGTACCCATGCCAACGGTGAGTTCCAAGCAATCGCGATACTGCCGTCAAATTGAGCTTCAACCTGCCGTTCGTAATTCGAATAGAGAATATAGTCAAACTCAAAATCATGGCGCCGGAAGTATTCCTTGAACCCTTCCCAAATCGTCACTACCTTGGGCGCATACGCGACCGCTCCCATCATCAATGGCTTTGTCATGATACTCATCCTTAACCGAAAACCGGCATGCCGCAAACAGCCTTGCCGATGAAGTCGTACAGCACATCCGAAGTCGGCGCCATCACCGAGGCAGCACGCGCATCACGGAAGTTGCGCTCCACACCGACATCCTTGCGGAACGCCGCGCCGCCACATACGCGCATCGCCGTATCGGTAACTTCCAGCGCCGCTTCAGCCGCCGCCGCCTTGACCTGCATCACTCGCAACATCGCATCTTCGCGTCCGTTAGCCAGTGCGCTCAAGGTGTCGTCACGCAAGGTGCGCGCCATATCCGCACGAATGCGGGCACGGGCGATATAAGCACGTATCGTGGGAAGGTCTGCCAGCGTACTGCCCAGATGCTCCAGCTTATTACCGCTAACATGCGCACAGGACGATGCAATCGCCGCCTCCATGATGCCGACGGAACAGGAAGCGATCAGTGTCGCAAATACCGGCAATACGGTGCCGATCATGATGTCGAAGCCGCCGCCATCCGCACCGAGCATTGCTGAAGCGGGCAATGACAAAGCAGTAGCTGTGACAGGCGATGAACAATTGCCGCGCAGACCCAGCCCGTCAAAATATATCGGCTGGCTTAAACCGGAAGACTTGCTGTCTACCAACCATAGGGTACTGGCACCGGATGCCTCTACCGGACGAGTAGACCAGACATAGGAATCTGCCTCGCCAGCAGAAGTCACCATGCTCTTGTTACCATCGAGTAGATATGCATCCCCATTGCGGCGTGCAGTGCTGACAGGCGCCCAGAAATGACTACGCGATCCACTATCCGACCAGGCCAGCGTCGTCAAATGATGACCACCTGCAATCGACTGCCGGATAGCTTCACTTCCGAATTTTTCCAGCACGGTCGTACCGCAAAAATGCATGGTCACCACCATCGCGGTGGACGGGCAGACTTTGGCGATGCGCTCGGCTACGTCTGCGGCCTCGGTCAGACCCAACCCCATTCCGCCAACCTCCTGTGCGCTGATCAAACCCAGCAGCCCCGCTGCGCCCAGCGCATCCATCGCGGCACACGGAAATACGCCATCACGGTCGATCACTACCGCTGCGGGTGCAATAGTATTATTGATAATTTCATTGAGTTTTTGCAGATAAGTCATGGCAGCCCTTTTTCAAATATTAGGGCGCTAAACGATGACAGGCAAACAGACTAGCTCGCACATAAACAATCCGTCGCAACGCGGCAGATGATCTCTGTTCGATAGCAATTCGTACCTCTAAAGTCTGCTGACCTGCACAATGGCAGCGCCCGGAACGGTACATTCCATCATATTCATACCCCCAACCAGCCACACTCTGACCGTCTGACCCGATTCAACTCACCCCAAGGTAGCGAAGTCGGCGTTACGGTGTGCCAATTGCAAGCCAATACGACAGCGGCGGCATTCTAACAGAGCAAGTGCCTATCGCGAATCTTGATTAGATGATTCCTTTTGAATATGCAGCTCCCTATCCATGCAACTTACGAGACTTTTCTGTTAAAGTCCCTCGCCATGAAAACACTGATACTCTTCGCTCACGGCAAGGATTCCGGCCCGTGGGGCACCAAGATCAACCATCTCGCAGCCATTGCCAAAGAAATGGGGGCAGAGGTTCTGAGCCTGGATTACAGCGACCTGCCCGATCCCGAAACCCGCGTGGTGCGTTTACAAACCCTGTCGTTGCCGCCCCACGATCAATTGGTTTTAGTCGGTTCCAGTCTGGGTGGCTATGTTTCTACCGTTGCATCACAGGCACTAAAACCAGCGGGGCTTTTTCTGATGGCACCCGCGTTTTACATGCCCGGCTGTAGCGAACAAAATCCGATTCCAGTAGCAGACAAGGTTTGCGTGGTATTCGGCTGGCATGACGAAATCATTCCGGTTGAACACGGCATCCGCTTCGCTCAAGCTCACAACGCCACACTACATGTATTTAACAGCGGCCACCGCCTGATCGACGTACTGGATCAGATTGGCGTACTTTTTGAGCAGTTTCTGAGCGAATTGATGACGGAAGTAAATTGAGACAGGCGCTATAACTAAATTAGCCCACTAGAAAAATCAATGTTGGATATTTCACAAACACTATGCAATGCGCAGACAATAAAAAAGACCTGCTAATTCGCAAGTCTTGATTGGTGCCGCTTGTCGGATTCGAACTGACGACCTACCGCTTACAAGGCGGTTGCTCTACCAACTGAGCTAAAGCGGCGATTTTGAATTCAATAAGCAATGGTGGGTCGGGCGAGATTCGAACTCGCGACCAACGGATTAAAAGTCCGCTGCTCTACCGGCTGAGCTACCGACCCCAAGCACTTAAGGAGCGCGAATTATACGCGCTAAAGAGTTTCTGTCAATTAAAAAAGGCAAGTTTTAAGTTACAAATGCCTATTTGTTTAAGCGGGCGCTATCAAAACCACTCAAAATTACTGAAAAAAGCAAATTTATCGAAAAATTACTACATGACAACTACTTCTATCAAATAGTCTTAAACAGACTCCCGAACCCAATCCTGACCATGCATCATCTTGGCGTCAAACTATAACGCGTTGCATCCTTCACGCCAGCAGCTTCGAAACCCGCACGACGCAAACGACATGAATCACATACTCCACAAGCTCGCCCCTGATCATCCGCCTGATAACATGAGACCGTTGCTTCGTAGTCCACGCCGAGCACACTACCCTGACGAATGATTTCCGCCTTGGACATATGTAACAACGGGGCATGCAAGGTTAGTGGATGCCCTTCTACGGCAGCCTGAGTTGCCAGATTGGCCATACGCTCGAATGCTTCAATATAAGCAGGGCGACAATCTGGATAGCCGGAATAATCCACGGCATTTACGCCGATAAATATATCCTGAGCATGAAGTACCTCGGCCCACGCCAAGGCCAGCGACAGCATGATGGTATTGCGTGCAGGTACATAGGTCAGTGGTATGCCCTCAGACGCCTGCTGCGGTACAGCGATGCGATTGTCAGTCAAAGCTGAACCACCAAATCCGGTGAGATCAATATTGACTACCCTGTGCTCTGCTGCGCCCAGCGACTGCGCAACCCGCTGCGCCGCCGCCAATTCAGAATGATGACGCTGACCATAATCCACACTTAAGGCATAGCAGGCATATCCCTGTTTACGCGCTATCGCCAGCACGGTCGCCGAATCCAGCCCGCCTGATAACAGCACTACTGCATTTTTCACCAACATACCATGTTCCATCAGTGCCCCGCCGCGTTGTCCCAGAGTAATTTATGCAACTGCAATTGAAAGCGTACCGGAAGATGATCACGCAATATCCACTCAGCCAGCTCGGAAGGGTTAAGTGTTCCATGGGCAGGTGAAAATAACACTTCACATTTTTCTGCCAGCCTATACTGAATGAGCATTTGCTTACTCCATTCATAATCATCAGCATTGCAAAGCACAAACTTAATTTCGTCCTGCCGAGTCAATAATTCAAGATTTTCCCAACGATTTCGTTGCAGCTCACCCGAAGTGGGAGTTTTAATATCCACCACACGCATTACACGCCTATCCACCCCACTAATATCCAGCGCACCGCTTGTTTCAAGCGATACCAGATAACCCGCATCACACAGGGCTGCTAGCAAAGTCAGGCAATTTTTCTGCGCCAGCGGCTCTCCTCCGGTAACCGTTATGTAACGAGGAGTATGTTGCGCGACTTGAGCTAATATTTCAGAAAGAGTGTAGTTGCTTCCACCACTAAACGCATAGCTCGTATCACAGTAGGTGCAACGCAACGGACATCCCGTTAAACGAATGAACACCGTCGGCAAACCGATACGGCTCGTTTCACCTTGAAGAGAGAAGAATATTTCACTGATGCGTAACTGCGCATCCAATGCAGGTTGCGACATGGGGGATTATTTGATATTGACGAGCAGCTTTTTTGCCTTGGCGGCGGCGGCACTATCTGGATATTTATCTATAAGTTTAGTAAGAGTAATTTTTGCTGTTTTGACAGCCTTCAATTCCTGCTGACATCCAGCAATATTGAACATTACATCTGGCGCTCTGAGCGAATCAGGCTCTGTCGTTAACAACCCCTGGAAAGTCTTCAGCGCACTTTTATAATCCTTAAGCGCAAACTGTGCATTTCCCAACCAATATCTGGCATTGGGCACATGTACTGAATCAGGAAACGCATTCAGGAATTTATAAAAGGACTTAACCGCATCGGCATTCTTTCCGGCCTTATACAAACCGTAAGACGCTTCGATTGCACGATTCGCGGCAGAAGGATCATCAGGATCAACAACGGCGGCGGCATCCCCAGCCACAGCACCAACTACAGTGGCATCAACAGGCTTGGGAGCAGCCAATGCATCTGCTGCAATTGATTCAAGGTGGCGTAAGCGGGTGTCCAGATCAACATAAAAATCTTTTTCACGTTTCTCTGCATCCTGCAATCCATGCGCCAATTCTTCATTTTCTCCGCGCAGTTTTCGGATTTCACTTTTCAACACATCAATCTGACCTTGCAGGTCGATTATTGATTGCGTCTGTTGTTGATTATTTTTTTCCAAATTCAGAACCCGCACCTCGACTTGCTGCGCTTTCTTCAGGGCATCATCGTCAAACAATCCCGCATGAGCAGGGACCGCAAAACACAAGCATAACAATATCGAGGTACGTAGCTTCAACATCGTATTACTTGGTATAGGTCATGTCCGTACGGCGATTCTGTTTCCATGATGCTTCGTCATGCCCTGGCGCTACCGGAAACTCTTCGCCCAGGCTGATCGCGATCAACTGACCTGGCTTCGCGCCACCCAGTTCCAGCATGCGCTGAACGCCATCCGCACGGCGCTGCCCCAAGGCAAGGTTATACTCGGTACTGCCGCGCTCATCACAATTACCTTCGAGACGTACACGGCGATCCGCATTTTCACTCAAATACTTAGCATGGGCCTGCACCAGTGGCTTGTCTTCGTCCTGCACGGCGGACACATCGAACGGATAATAAGTGCTGCGCTTGGACAGAATATTGCTTGGATCATTTAACGGATCAACTGCTTTCTGAGCTGCTGCGCCCTTGCCTTGCCCATCATTTCCTGAAGGCATGGTACGCGCCTGAGTTTGGGTTTGAGTTTGATTATTGGCAGCACTATCCTTTTTTGGATCCGAGGCACATGCTGCAAGCAGATTCAACAACACAATACTGATAATGAGTTTATTCATGGCTATTTTCCTTCATCGAATTAAATATTAGTTTAGGTACGGTCCCCACACAGGCTCGCGAGCGTCGCCGCTTTGCGTAAACATATGCTGCCTGACACGGCCATCACTGGACACAGTGGCTAATATACCACGACCACGCGCCTCACTGGCAAACAGAATCAATTTTCCATTCGGCGCAAAGCTGGGTTTTTTCTCCCATCCACCATCAGTAAGCGTCTCTACCTGCCCTGTCAGAAAGTCTTGTGTAGATATAAAGAACTGCCCCCCGGAAAAGTGTGTAAACACATAGGATTTACCATCGGGACGATGACGGGGCGAGTAACTGCTGCCCGCCGCAAAGGTTAAACGCTGGGCCTCTCCGCCTTCAACCGGCATACGATAAACCTGCGCGCTCCCCCCCCGATCTGATGTAAACAACAAGCTTAACCCATCAGGCGAAAAATCGGGCTCTGTATCAATTGCACCGCTAAAGCTGAGACGACGAATTTCACTACCATCAGGACGTATCAGGTAAATTTGCGAACTGCCATCTTTGGTCAACACAACGGCAAGTTGCTTTCCATCCGGCGACCAGGCCGGCGCACTGTTACTGCCGCTAAAATTAGCCAGTATCTTGCGCTGGTTGGTATACAGGGACTGCACATAAACCGTTGCATGTCCGGTTTCAAAACTCACGTAGGCGAGATGACTTCCGTCAGGGGACCAGGATGGGGACATGATAGGCGCATTTTGTGCCAGCACGATTTTTTCGTTATACCCATCGCTATCCGCGACAATCAGACTGTAGCTTCTGCCCTGACGATTCACATAAGCAATTCGCGTACTGAATACCCCCTTATTTCCGGTAAGTTTTTCATAAATCAGATCGGAAATATGATGCCCCAACGCCCGTATCTGCCCTTCGCCTGACGTTACCGCCTGCCCCATTAGCTCAACCTGTTTGATAACATCAAGCAGGCGGAAGTGCACTTCAATTCGTCCATTGGGAAGAGTTTTAACCGTACCGATCACTAAGGCTTCAGTGCCGCGAACCTGCCAATTGGAATATTCCACTTCGGAAGGTTCATGAGGTGATTTTCCGGTTGGATCAATCAGCCGGAACAAACCGCTACGTCGCAAATCGCCACTGACTACCTCGTTGATGGCCACACCCAACTCTGCATCGCCACCAAAAGGCACTACAGACACGGGTATTTGATTTTCACCCGCACCGATAATTTCAATATCTAATGCTGCACTGGAAAAAGTTGCGTAAACCAGCATCAACAATCCCAACACGCCTTGCAACATTCTTAACATTCAATGCTCCTCTTATTCAACCGGCTTGAAACTCAGCTTCAATTCACGAAAACGATTAAACATACCTGTATCGGATGGCAAAGGCAATGGCTGAGATTTCAAAATGGCACGCTCTACCGCGCTGTCATAAGCCTCATTGCCACTGGACTTAACCAATCTGACATTCAATACGGCCCCGCCCGGTAACAAGGTCACCAAAAATTCAGCTCGCGCATCATTTGCCACATCGGGTGGCATCACCGTATTACGACGTATCCTGCTGGCAATCTTGCCCAAATACTCATCCACTACTCGCCCCAAGGCCGCCTCCTTGTCCGACAACTCTTTCGCTGCTAGCAAACGTCCCATTTCACGTTCCTGCATAGCCAACTGCTCCCGCGCCGCCTGCAATTCGGCAGCAGTAGGCTTGCCATTCACCGCCGTACCGGCTTGCTTCTCCGCTCCCGCCACCTTGGCATCACTCCGTGTTACCCCAGTGGCTTTCTGTTTTTCGACGACAGGGCGACTCTCTATTTTCTGAGGTGGTGATTTCTGGATTTTTTTATCGGGGATTACTATGTCAGGCTTGATTTCCTCCACAGGTGCTTCCGGTTGTACGGGAGCCGCCAATGCGGTCTCTGGAACAGCAACAGGCTGTGCATCAGATGATTCGGGTAGGCTTTGCCACAACTCGACACTCATGGTCGCAGGCATTTCCACCTGCCAGGAAAATCCAAAATACAATAACGCAAAAAATACGCCATGCACCAGCAGCGCCAAAACACCTGCCGGTAACGAATAAGTCTCCTGATAAACCGCTGTGCTCATTATTTCCTTGCTTGAGTCAACAGACCAACTTTTTTGATTTGCTGCTGTTGCAGTACATCCATCACATTAATCACTTCTTCATAGCGCACATTTTTGTCAGCAGAAATCACCACTGCCTGATCGGTTTGCAAAGCCTGTCTGGATTTGAGTATGGAAATCAACTCGTCGCGTGACACCTGAATTTCTTCATTGCCTTTGGCATGGTCACGCAATGCCAGCGTGCTGTCCTTATTGATAATCACTTCCATCGGTGCAGGTGACGGTGTGGAGGACTTGCTTACCTGCGGCAAGTCAACCTGACCGGGATTCATCATCGGCGCAGTCACCATAAAAATCACCAGCAATACCAGCATCACATCGATGTAGGGAACGACATTAATTTCGTTCATCAGCCGATTTCTTGCGCGACGAGCTGATCTCATAACTGACGCTGTAACACGTTGGAAAACTCTTCGGAAAAACTCTCGAAGCGCGAAGACAAACGGTCTATGTCATAGGCATAACGATTGTAAGCAACAACGGCTGGAATGGCTGCAAACAAACCCATCGCCGTTGCCACCAAGGCTTCGGCTATACCCGGAGCCACATGTGCCAACGTGGCCTGCCCCACATTCGCCAGACCGCGAAACGCATTCATGATTCCCCATACCGTACCGAACAAACCCACATAGGGGCTGACCGAACCAACCGAGGCGAGAAACGCCAGATGCGACTCCAACCTATCCATTTCGCGCTGATAGGTAGCACGCATCGCACGCCGAACGCCATCCATCACCGCACTGGTATCCGCGCCTTGTTGTTTTTTCAGTTTCATGAACTCTTCCAGGCCCGCAACAAAAATCCGCTCCAGCGCCCCCTGATTCTCCTGAAAACCGCCTTTGGCCTCGCGATAAACTTCATTCAAATTGGAATTCCGCCAGAATGCTTCTTCAAACTCCGCGGTAAGCCGTGTTTCGCGTCGTATCGCGAATAACTTGAGAAAGATATGCCACCAGGACATCAACGACACTAATAGTAATAACCCCATTACCAATTGCACCAGAATGCTGGCATTACTAATGAGATGTATAAACGACAAATCCTGAGTTACTTCCATTACTGACCTTCCTTATTTATCCATTGTGCACGCAACACCTCCGGCACACTGACAGGTTTGAAACTCTCCCTGGAAACGCACACCAAATGCACCTCCCCTTCTGTAAGCAGCTCATCACCGCGCCGCACCGTTTGTAACAACGTTATCCGACTGCGCCCGAAGTCTCGCGGCTGTGCAGTAATCTCCAACATATCATCCAGCAGCGCGGGTTTAAGATAATCCAGCTTCATCGAACGCACAACAAAAACCACACCGAATTCCTTCATCAGACCCGCATTGCTGTATCCGTGCGAACGCAGCCACTCAGTCCGTGCGCGCTCCATAAAGTTCACATAACTGGCGTGATAAACCAGACCACCCGCATCGGTATCCTGAAAATACACCCGCACCGGAAATGAAAAAATTTTGTGTTCACTCATGTCCAACTTCCTTTGCAAGAGACTAGCCGCGACTTAAATAATTTCATCAAGCAAATCCCCATTCGCCAGATGACTCGCCACTTTCAAACCGAAATGGCGGTAAGCGATGGCGGTTGCCATGCGTCCGCGCGGGGTGCGTTGCAGATAGCCTTGCTGAATCAGATAGGGTTCGAGTACATCTTCGATAGTATCGCGTTCTTCGCCGATGGCGGCGGCGAGATTGTCGACGCCGACCGGCCCGCCCATGAATTTTTCGATGATGGTTTGCAGCAGCTTTCTGTCCATCAAATCCAGGCCTTGCGAGTCTACATCCAGCATCGTGAGTGCGGCATCGGCCACCGTACGCGTCGCATCACCTCCGGCCTTCACATCAGCGTAATCGCGCACCCGGCGCAGCAGACGATTGGCTATGCGCGGTGTGCCGCGCGAACGTTTGGCGATTTCCAGCGCGCCATCGTGCGACAGGGTCATTTCCAGCAGGCCCGCCGAACGAATCACGATGCGCTGCAATTCTTCGGGCGTATAAAATTCCAGACGGGACACGATGCCGAATCGGTCACGCAAGGGGTTGGTCAACATCCCGGCGCGGGTAGTTGCTCCGACCAGCGTAAATGGTGGCAGATCCAGCTTGACCGAACGTGCCGCCGGGCCTTCACCGATCATGATGTCAATTTGATAATCTTCCAGTGCGGGATAAAGAATTTCTTCCACTACAGGAGAAAGGCGATGTATCTCGTCGATGAACAGCACATCGTTCGGTTCAAGATTGGTCAACAAGGCCGCCAGATCACCGGCACGTTCCAGCACCGGGCCTGAGGTATGACGTATATTCACGCCCATCTCACGGGCGATGATCTGTGCCAGCGTGGTCTTGCCCAGCCCCGGTGGGCCGAATAACAAAACATGATCGAGCGGTTCGCGACGTCGCTTGGCCGCTTCGATAAAGATTTCGAGTTGATCACGGATCTTTTCCTGACCGATATATTCGTCGAGTTGCTTGGGACGCAGTGCGCGCTCCAAGGCTTCTTCCTGACGAGAGACAACAACAGGGGTGGTCAGACGCGGTTCGGCGGTGAGGTTGTCGCTATGAATCATGAGGCTCGTTCAATTTGTTTATACATTTTCCAGACATCGAATTACGACTGGCTATCATATTTGTATCCTCTGTCGCCATAACGCTTACTTCACTCATATTAAAGCCTGAACGCATCAATGTATCGTCGGCGGCACACCGCAACACATACTGAATTTCTCCCCTGAACCACATGGACAGGGATCATCGCCATTCGCGTCAATAACACTCATCGACATTTCTGTCCTATTGACTTCCATTACGAAGGAATACTCGCCCGACTGTCCAGTGCCCTGCCTTTTTTCAACCTGACGCTGCACACTGAAATGGTCGTATAACAATGCCACTGCATCAGCGATAGACTCGTAGGCATCTATTGTCGTTTGTCGCATATCCGGACTTTTCTCCAACAATTCCCACCCCTGCTCCGTGCCCAATAACACCATGGGCGCCAGAAACTCGGGATGCTCTTCAAATATTTCTTTCCATGGTTCGCCATACAGAAACACACCATGCATGAATCCTTCACACCAGCCTTCGGCATCGAAAAATTCACTGCCATCCTCCTGCTGCATATTAAAAAACAACGGTGAGAAGGTATCACTTTCTATCGAAGTCAGTACGCTGTTGTAATAACGCATCAGCAATTGCATGATGTGATTGGCCTGCTCCACGGACGCAAAGGCCGGCGTATCCTCACCCTCTTCCATATCCCATATCCAAGGCAAATATTCACTCGGCAACACAAACTCGGGATTAACCACCAGCGCGGCAAAAAATCCATCCAGCGTGGAAATATCCATGCAGTTTTCCGGCACATCGTCGGACACCAGATATTCATCCAACTCATCAATTTCATCATCGCTTAATGCTTGTATCGGATTCATTGCGCGCTCCTTTCAAATCAGTTCGTGTCAGCACTCTCAGACGGTTTGTCATGAGTCAGCCTTAATGCCCCTCATCAACATACAGGAAAATAAACAGGTAAACATCCAACTGGCTGTTAATCAACTTCTAGACAACAACTTCAATGCCTGCCGGATGCCATCGGAAACCCCCAGTTCGGCGGACAATTGCTTCGCAGCCCAATCGGCTTCCTTTTCATTGTAGCCCAGAGCCTGCAAGGCATTGACTATATCGCTACTGGCCGTAGCACTAGCCACACCCTGTACCGCCGCCATACCCGTTACCGTAAACTTGCCCTGCAACTCCAATAACAACCGCTCGGCGGTTTTCTTACCCACCCCCGGAATTTTGGTCAACCTGCCCGCGTCCTTGTTTGCCACGGCACTGGCCAGATCACTCAGACTCAGCCCTGACAAGACAGACAAGGCCATCTTGGCACCGACACCGGTAATTTTAAGCAATTGACGAAAAGCGATGCGTTCTTCATGACTATGAAAACCATACAACAAATGCGCATCTTCGCGCACGATCATCTGCGTATGCAGCGTGACCTTCTCCTGCAACGCAGGCAGGTTATAGAACGTACTCATCGGCACATCCAGTTCATAAGCTACGCCCTGCACATCCAGCAAAATCTGCGGGGGATTCTTTTCCAGCAATATGCCGGTTAAACGACCTATCATTTCAATCCACCTTTATCAACACTCACCGCCATCATCCGATTAATCTTCCGCCCTTGACCCGAAAACCTCGGGTCGCCAATGCGCCCAACCCCAGACCACCATGCGCATGACAAATCGCGCAAGCCAGCGCATCCGCCGCATCGGGACTGGGCGTGCCGGACAATTTCAATAAGCGCTGCACCATTAGCTGCACCTGCTCCTTATCGGCATGACCGTTACCCACGACGGCCTGTTTGACCTGCAACGCGGTATATTCCCCTACCGGCAAATTCGCCAGTACCGCTGCACATATCGCCGCGCCGCGCGCTTGACCGAGCAATAAGGTAGATTGAGGATTGACGTTTACGAATACTTTTTCCACGGCTACCTGATCGGGACGATGTTCCGCAATCACCTCGCCCAGTGAGTTCAGAATGACCTTCAATCGCTCCGGCAACTCTCCGGCCGGTGTCTTGATACAACCGCTGGCAACGTAATGCAACTGCTGCCCGTCCTTGTCCAACACCCCAAACCCCGTTACCCGCAGTCCAGGGTCGATACCCAGGATTCTTATTGGGGAAGGATTAAGGGAGGAGAGAGAAGGGTTGCTCATCATCGTACGCAGGTTTTAACCTTCCCCGTTCTCGCGTCACCCTTTACGCATCTCATTCCTCGATCACTGCCGTGGTATACACTTCCTGCACATCATCCAGGTCTTCCAATGCATCAAGCAACTTCTGCATTTTTACCGCATCATCACCGGTAAAAATAACTTCATTCGCCGGCTTCATGATGACTTCTGCGAATTCCGGCTTGTAGCCTGAGGCTTCCAACGCCTGTTTTACGCCGATAAAATCATTCGGCGCTGTAATGACCTCGATACTACCGTCATCATTGGTCGCAATATCTTCAGCCCCCGCATCCAGCGCAACTTCCATCAAGCCATTTTCATCGGTACCGGGCGCAAAAATCATCTGCCCGCAATGGGTAAACATAAAAGCGACCGAACCGTCAGTACCCAAATTGCCGCCATATTTGGTAAATGCGTGGCGCACATCGGCTACTGTGCGGGTTTTGTTATCGGTCATACAATCGACCATCACCGCCGCACCGTTGATGCCATAACCCTCGTAACGCAATTCCAGATACTCGACGCCTTCCAGTTCTCCGCTGCCGCGCTTGATTGCGCGCTCGACATTATCCTTGGGCATGTTGTTCGCGTAGGCCTTGTCCATCGCCAATCTCAGACGCGGATTACCGCTCGGATCGCCGCCTCCCATACGGGCTGCAACAGTGATTTCCTTGATTAATCGAGTAAAGATTTTACCGCGTTTGGCATCCTGCTTACCCTTGCGGTGTTGGATATTTGCCCATTTACTGTGACCGGCCATGCTGTTCTCCAAAAAAATTATCGGGGGATGTTATCATTTCCCTCTCCTTTACCCAATACGAGCTTTCGCAAATATCATGAGTGCGCCAATACTTATCGCAAAAAATGCCGAGCATGAGTTACACCTATTGCCACAAATGGCGAATCGCCACGGTTTGATTACCGGCGCGACAGGAACCGGCAAAACCGTCACACTGCAAACACTGGCCGAATCGTTCAGCCGTATCGGCGTTCCCGTGTTCATGTCCGACATCAAAGGCGACCTGTCCGGCGTAAGCAAAATCGGCGGCGGAAACAAAAAGGTGACCGCCCGCGTCGAACAACTCGAACTGGAGGACTTCACGCATCGTGCCTATCCGGTCACGTTTTGGGACGTATTCGGCAAGATGGGCCACCCCTTGCGCGCCACCATCTCCGACATGGGGCCGCTGATGATAGGGCGCATGCTGAATCTGAACGAAGTGCAGCAGGGCGTACTCGCGCTGATATTCAAGATTGCCGACGATTCAGGCCTGCTGTTGCTCGACCTGAAAGACCTGCGCGCGATGATACAAAGTGTGGGGGACAATGTTCGTGAATACACAACCGAATACGGCAACATCTCCACCGCCAGCATAGGCGCTATCCAGCGCGGGTTGCTACAGATCGAAATGCAGGGTGGCGACAGCCTGTTTGGTGAGCCGATGCTTAACATTGACGACCTGATGCAAACCGATGCCAATGGTTACGGCATGATCAACATTCTGGCAGCCGACCAATTGATGAGTTCTCCCAAGGTTTATTCGACCATGTTGTTATGGTTACTGGCCGAGCTATTCGAGAATCTCCCCGAAGCGGGCGATCTGGAAAAACCGCGACTGGTCTTTTTCTTCGACGAAGCTCATTTGCTGTTCAACGATGCGCCTGCCGCATTGCTCGACAAGATCGAACAGGTAGTGAGACTGATACGCTCCAAAGGTGTAGGTGTATATTTCGTCACGCAAAACCCCAGCGATGTACCGGACAAGGTACTGGGACAACTCGGCAACCGGGTGCAACATGCCCTGCGCGCATTCAGTCCGCGCGACCAGAAAGCTGTCAAGGCCGCAGCCGAAACCATGCGCGACAATCCCGAATTGGATGAGGCGGCCGCCATCACTGAACTGGGGGTCGGCGAAGCACTGATTTCCTGCCTGGACGAAAAAGGCACACCCGGCATCGTCGAGCGCGCCTGGATCGTACCGCCTCGGGGACAAATCGGCCCAATCTCAGAAGCCGAACGCCTTGCCGTCATGCAGGAATCGCTGCTTGCCGGACATTACGAAAAAGCCATAGACCGCGAATCGGCCTATGAAATACTCAAGGGCCGTACCAGCGAAAAACAGGCCACTGTCCAGCAGCCCGCAGAAAGTGTATCTTCCAAAAATGGCTTGGGCGATATGCTGGGCGGAATCTTCGACAACGCACAGCCCAGAAGCCGCGCCGCCAGCCGTCAAAGCGTAGGCGAAACGCTGGTGAAAAGTGCCGTACGCTCCATTGGCTCAGCAGTTGGGCGTGAAATCATACGCGGGGTTTTAGGATCGCTACTGGGAGGACGCAGATAATCAATCCGACAGAGCCCGTTTCAACATTTTACTGAAACATGTACCGGATAAAATTGGGAGCTTATTGAGTTAGGAATAAATTGCTTAATTGTACACACTGCTATTTATTTGCCTGCTGAAACGATCATGGAAGGACTAAGCAAAATGAAAACCATACTGATTGCAAATCCGAAAGGCGGGAGCGGCAAGACGACACTGTCCGTAAACATCGCCGGATTTTTAGCCAATCAGGGGCATCGCGTCGCGATGCTGGATCTGGACAGACAACAATCCGCCACGCTCTGGGTCGCCACCCGCCCTGTTGACTTGCCCGACATAGTGACACTGGATGCGATTGATGGCGAAGACATGCTCAACGATTGGCTGGTCATTGACTCTCCAGCCGGGCTGCATGGACATAAATTGACCCACGCGCTATCGCTTGCACACAAGATCATCGTACCAATTTCGCCATCGTTGTTCGACCTGAACGCCAGCCATGATTTCCTTAAATTACTGGCTGAAGAAAAGGAAGTACGTCAGGGAAAATGCCAGATTGGTGTCGTCGGCATGCGCATGAATGCCCGCACCCGTGCGGCGCTGACACTGGAAAGTTTTCTGACCAACCTTAAATTGCCCATACTGGCCTATTTGCGTGAGACTCAGCTCTATGTGAATGCGGCTTTTGAAGGGAAATCCCTGTTTGACCTGCCCCGTCATCAGGCCCAACGCGAACTCGAACAATGGGAATTCCTGCAACATTGGCTGGAGAAAGACTGATTCCATCGCGAAGCATAGTCATTTCGCCCATTCAAATAGTAAATTGCCATTTTTTACACACATCATCTAACGGTATAATTGCAACCGTGCCTGTCCTGACGAGAGTCACTTCCCCCTATTCTGTGCGACTTACAATTCCAAGTGGAGATTCTGCATGAAACTTGTACCAACCATACTCTGCGGCGGAGCCGGCTCTCGCCTGTGGCCCGTTTCTCGCGAACTCAATCCCAAGCCATTTATCACCCTGTCTGATGGACAAAGCCTGCTGCAAAAAGCTTGGCTACGCGGCGCTGAATTGCCGGATGTGACTGAAATTCTTACCGTAAGCAATCGCGAGCTGTACTTCAAGACCAAGGAAAAATATCGTGAAGTAGCGGGGCTTCCCTGTCAAAAGGGCTTATTCAACAGTTTTATCCTCGAACCGTTTGGTCGCAACACCGCACCCGCCGTTGCAATCGCCGCGCTGGAAGTCGCCGCCGCCCATGGAGAGGATGCCTGCTTGCTGATTTTGCCGGCCGACCAACTTATTACCGACCATGATGCCTTCAAGCAGGCGGTCGCCACCGCTATGGAACTGGCGGCCGAAGGCAAGCTCGTTACCTTTGGAATTCAGCCTGACAGGCCTGAAACCGGTTACGGCTACATCGAATCCGATGGCAACAGGGTTGTACGCTTTGTTGAAAAACCCAATTTGCAGGATGCACAAGCCTACCTTGATTCCGGGCGCTTCCTGTGGAATTCGGGCATGTTCTGCTTCCAGGCGGGCGCTATTTTGCGCGAAATGCAGTTGCACTGCCCAGCCATTCTGAATGACAGCCGCATCTGCCTTGCGCAATCACGTACTGCAAAAGACAAGAATTTCAGTCAACTGGAACTCGACGACCTGACTTTCAAACTGGTACCCGACGATTCCATCGACTATGCCGTCATGGAAAAATCCCGGAATGTCGCTGTCGTACCGTGCAATATCGGTTGGAGCGACATAGGCTCATGGAGCGCACTGGGTGACCTCACTCCGGCTGACGCGCAAGGAAACCGGCTACAGGGGGAAGTCATACTCCACGATGTTAATAATTGTTATATTCAGGGCAATCAACACCTGATCGCCGCTGTCGGTGTCAAGGATCTGATTATCATCGACACCCCCGATGCGGTACTGGTTACAGATCGCAACCACGCACAGGATGTAAAACATATTTACGCACGCCTGAAGTCTGAGGGGCACGATGCTCACCGTTTTCATCGCACCGTGCATCGCCCGTGGGGGGCTTACACCGTGCTGGAAGAAGGCCCACGCTTCAAGATCAAGCGTATCGAGGTTAAACCGGGCGCCAGTTTAAGCCTGCAAATGCACCACCATCGCAGCGAACACTGGATCGTAGTAAACGGCATGGCAAAAGTAACCATTGATGACAAGGATCAATTCGTAAACACCAACGAGTCTGCCTACATTCGAGCCGGCCAAAAACATCGTCTGGAAAATCCCGGCATGCTCAATCTGGTTATGATCGAAGTGCAAAGCGGCGAATATCTGGGAGAGGACGACATAGTCCGCTATGAAGATGTATATGGCCGATCCAAGGGAGATTTGCTACAAAGTTAGCCGCATCCGGGGCGTATGTCCATACGCCCCATTCGCCCTCAACTCTTTACGTCACCCTGTGCTACATCCAGCGCATCCTGCAATGTATCTTCGCGCAATGCATTGATCGCCATCGATAATTCATCTGCCGCATTGACCAGTTCTTCAGGCAAATCGTGCGCATCGGCATGGGCAATCAACTTCGCCGCTGCTCCCGCCACCTTCAGCAGCATCGTACGCTCCTGCATCAACATTTCGACTTCTTCACCTAACAATTCTTCTTCTTCGTTGTTCATTTCAGCTCTCCTCAATGTGCCTTGACGGCGGCTACCGCCAGTGCACTCATATTTACAATACGGCGCACCGTTGCCGATGGGGTCAGTATATGCGCCGACTTATTCACGCCCAATAGAATCGAACCGATACTATCTCCATCGCCTCCAGTCAACTTGAGCAAATTATAGGCAATATTGGCCGCATCCAGATTCGGCATGATAAGCAGATTCGCCTCACCCTTCAGCCGCGAATTAGGAAATATCGTGGAACGCAAACTTTCAGACAGTGCCGCATCGCCATGAATTTCACCTTCGACTTCCAGTTCCGGCGCCATTTTCTCCAGCAATTCACGCGCTCGACTCATTTTACGCGCCGAATCATTATCGTGACTGCCAAAATTGGAGTGCGACAACAACGCAACCTTAGGTACCAAACCGAAGCGACGCACCTCTTCAGCGGCCAACAAGGTCATTTCAGCGATTTGCTCAGCATTCGGATCTAGATTGACATAGGTATCACACATAAACAGCGTGTGATGCGGCAGCATCAATATGTTCATCGTGGCGTAAATATTCACACCCGGCGCATGACCTATGGCTTGATCTATGAACGGCAAATGATGCAACGGCTGGGATACCGTACCGCACAACATCGCATCCGCTGAGTTCATATGCACCAGCATTGCCGCAATCAGGCTGGTACGGCGACGCATTTCACGTTTGGCCGCCTCTACCGTAACGCCTTTACGTTGCATCAATCTATGGTATTCGGTGTAATACTCGCGGAAACGCCGGTCATCTTCGGGGTTAACCAGCTCAAAGTCCACTCCCGGCCTGATGCGTAAATTCAACTTGGCAATACGCTGCTCGATTACCGATGGCCGACCTACCAGTATCGGCAAGGCCAAACCTTCGTCTACCACTGTCTGTACTGCATGCAATACGCGGATATCTTCACCCTCTGCATATACCAGACGTTTCGGCGCAGACTTAGCCGCCTCGAACACCGGCTTCATCAACATATTGGAGTGATACAGGAAGACTTCCAGTTGCTCGCGGTAAGCGGCCATATTCTCAATCGGACGTTCCGCCACGCCACTATCCATCGCAGCCTGAGCCACAGCGGGAGCAATACGCGTAATCAGACGCGGATCGAAAGGCTTGGGAATCAGAAACTCGGCACCAAAGGTCAGGCTCTCATCACCATAGGCCGCCGCCACCGCTTCCGATTGCTCGGCTCCGGCTAGCTCAGCAATCGCATAAACCGCCGCCCGTTTCATTTCCTCGTTGATGGTGGTCGCCCCCACATCCAGCGCACCACGGAAAATATACGGGAAACACAGCGCGTTATTCACCTGATTCGGATAATCGGAACGTCCGGTCGCCATAATCGCGTCAGGTCGCACCGCCTTGGCAAGCGCCGGCAAAATCTCCGGATTAGGATTAGCCAATGCAAAAATCAGCGGCCTGTCCGCCATTTGCACCACCATATCCAGTTTCAATACGCCCCCCGCCGACAGCCCCAGAAACACATCTGCACCAGCGATAACCTCACCCAAGGTGCGCGCATCGGTTTCCACCGCATAGCGTGCCTTGTTATCATCCATCTCCTCGATACGCCCCTTATAGACCACGCCCTTAATGTCGGTGACGATGATGTTTTCCATCCTGATGCCCAGTCCGACTAGCATATCCAGACAGGCCAAGGCCGCCGCTCCTGCACCGGATACCACCAGTTTGATCGAAGCAATATCCTTGTTAACTACTTTCAATCCATTAAGCAAGGCCGCGCCGACGATAATAGAAGTGCCATGCTGATCGTCATGGAAGACCGGGATTTTCATCCGCTCGCGCAATTTACGCTCGATATAGAAGCACTCCGGTGCCTTGATGTCTTCAAGATTAATGCCGCCAAATGTCGGCTCTAACGCGGCAATGATGTCCACCAGTTTATCCGGGTCAAGCTCGTTAATTTCCAGATCAAACACATCAATTCCGGCAAATTTCTTGAACAATACACCCTTACCTTCCATCACCGGCTTAGATGCGAGCGGCCCTATATTACCGAGACCTAATACCGCCGTGCCGTTGCTGATAACCGCAACCAGATTACCCCGTGCAGTCATATTGCGTACTTCTGCCGGATTTTCTACGATCAACTCGCAAGCTGCCGCCACGCCGGGCGAATACGCCAGCGACAAGTCGTGCTGGGTAATCATAGGCTTGGTGGCATTAACAGCTATTTTTCCTGCGGGTGAGTGACGGTGATATTGCAGCGCGGCTTCGCGCAATGACTGATCCATGATTTCCTCGTAATTTCAAATTCCGGGGGGATTATAGCGTAGCGCCACGCACCCATACCGGTAAAACAGCTTTCCTATGCTGATCAAACCATGCGATGTCTTGGCCCTAACTAGTACTTCAATGCAGCCAGCATCTTTTCCATGCGTTTTACTGACACAATCACTGGCGTTTTCAATTCTTGTGCAAACAGGGATACACGCAATTCCTGCAACATCCAACCGAATTCCTGCACACGGGGATCTGTCGACTGACGCAGCTTCTGCGAGGCTTGCAACAACGGCTGCAACTGCGTCATACATTGCGCGTCACGCGCCGGATTGCTGCGCATTTTTTCAATACGCAAATTGATGGCCTTCAGATAACGCGGCACATGCTGCAAACGTTCATAGGGCGTATCGGCAATAAAACGCTTATGCAGCAGCCATTCAAGTTGCGCACGCACATCCAGATTAACCTGATTGAATGCCTTCAATTGCGGCAAGCTTTTTTGCACGGACAAATGCTCGTTCAGCACGGCAAATACCAGCCTTGCCAGCTCCTGCGCGATCAACAGCAAACGACTCTTGCCCTCCTTGCCCCGCTTCAAGAATTCATCCTCGGTTGTAGGCAAGGGATCATTCAGGCAACAACGATCAAAGGCCATCATCAGAATCTGCTGCTGCAACTCCTGCTGTGTGCCGAACGGCATATACAACATCCCCAGACGCTGTGCGTCGGGCAGGTTTTTTTCCAGATACTTCACCTGCTCCTTGAGCAACAACATGAACAAGCGACGCAAACCACCGCGATGCGCGGTCTGAGCGGCTTCGCGTGTGTCAAATGCACGCAATACCACCGCATCCGTATCATCCACCAGTGCGTTATACAGAGTAACAAGCTGTCCGGCTCGCTTGACCTCGCGCGTTTCAACAAAGGTACCGAAACTCCAGCAGGTACAACGCTGCTCCGCTAGTGACTCTTGCTTATCCTCGGTCACGGCGGCAATTACTGGTGCGGCATGCGGTGCCAATTCAGCATGAAGTTGCGAAAAATTGCGCGACATGCCCAATTGGCGACCATGTTCATCAATCACGCGAAAATTCATCAGCAGATGGTTAGGCAATTGCTCCAGACGGAAAGCATCCAATGGCACATTGATCTGCTTATGTTCACGTATATAGCGCGCCAAAGCAGGCAACAAAGGCGCATTGGCGGCGGCTACATCCCGGCAAAATTGCGATGAAAACTCCGGCACCGGCACCAGATGACGACGCAATTTTTGCGGCAAAGTCTTGATCAACTGCGCGACCTTCTCCACCAGCAAGCCCGGAATCAGCCATTCGCAACGAATGGCATCAACCTGATTAATCAATGCCAAAGGCACCGACATCGTGATGCCATCATCATTTTTTCCCGGCGAGAAATGGTAGCTGAGCGCGAAACTGACATTGTCGATTTTCAGTTGCGGAGGGAATTGATCGGTGGTGATACCCGCCGCCTCATGGCGCATCAAGTCATCCTTTTTCAGATACAGACGCTTCGCATCGGTACGTTCTGCTTCCTTGCACCAAGCCTCGAAAGTCGCACCGTTATGAATATGCGCCGGAATACGGCTATCGTAAAAAGCAAAGATCAATTCATCATCCACCAACACATCAGGACGGCGCGCTTTGTGTTCCAGCGCCTCGATCTCGGCGATCAGTCGCAGGTTATGTGCAAAAAACGGCGCACGAGTATCGAATTCCCCCTCGACCAACGCCTGCCGAATGAATACCGCGCGCGATTCCGGCACATTCATCGGTCCGTAGTGCACACGTTTTTTTGCATTAAGCAGCAGTCCGTGCAGCGTACTACGCTCGAAGGCCACCACCTGCGCAGGCTTCTTCTCCCAATGCGGATCGTAATAATGCCGCTTGATCAGATGATCGCCGGTTTCTTCCAGCCACTCCGGCTCAATACGCGCCACAGTGCGCGCATACAAACGATGCGTCTCGACCAGTTCGCCTGCCATCACCCACTTACTACCTTTTTTCGCCAGCACCGAATTGGGCGCAATAAAATACTTGATGCCACGAGCACCCATGTATTCGTTGCCCTCGACACTCTTCATGCCGATGTTACCCAACAGCCCGCATAACAAGGCCTTGTGTATCTGCTCATAGCTTGCAGGCAACTCGTTACCTCGCATCCCCATTTCAGCCACTTGCGCATGCAACTGTTGATGCAACTCGCGCCATTCGCGCAGCCGTAATGGAGACAGAAAGTTTTTACGGCAGTCTTCAGCAAGCAGACGATTAGACTTTTTATGCGCTACGGCCTGCTCGAACCAGGCCCATATCTTGATATATGCCAGAAAATCAGAACGTTCGTCTGCAAATCGCTTATGCGCTGTATCGGCCGCCTCTTGTTTATCCAACGGCCTCTCACGCGGGTCCTGCGTAGATAACGCACTGGCAATAATCAGAATTTCGGTCAGGCATTGATACTGTCGTCCCGCCAATAAAAGACGGGCGATTTTCGGATCAAGCGGCAATTTCGCCAGTTCGTGCCCTAACGGCGTGAGCTTGCGCTGTTCATCTATCGCATTCAATTCAGAGAGCAACTGATAACCGTCCGCGATCATGCGTGGCGTTGGTGGCTCAATGAACGGGAATTCGGCAATATCTCCCAATTCCAGCGCACTCATGCGCAAAATCACGGTAGCCAACGAAACACGAAATATTTCCGGATCAGAAAACTCATCTCGCTGCAAAAAGTCGGCTTCTTCATACAAACGAATACAAACGCCGCTCATCACCCGACCGCATCTCCCTGCCCGCTGATTCGCCGCTGCCCGCGAAATCTTCTCAACATGCAGTTGCTCAACCTTTTGACGTATGCTGTAACGATTCACCCTCGCCAGCCCGCAGTCGATCACATAACCGATGTTAGGAACAGTTAATGACGTTTCAGCGACATTAGTCGCCAATATCACGCGCCGCTGATTCCCGACCTTAAATACCCTGTCCTGCTCAGCAACAGAAAGACGTGAAAAAAGCGGCAATATTTCGATACCCTTGGGATGATGCTTGCGTAGCGTTTCAGCAGTTTCACGTATTTCACGCTCACCCGGCAGAAAAACCAGTACATCTCCACGCAAACCTCCTGCCGCCAGCTCATCCAGCGCAACGCTGACCGCCTGCGGCACATCCTGCGTTTCGCCTTCTTCACTGACTTGCAAAGGACGATAGCGTGTCTCCACTGGATAACTACGCCCTGACACTTCCAGAACAGCAGCTCCAAAATGTCGTGCGAAACGATCCGCATCCAGCGTTGCCGAGGTAATAATCAACTTGAGATCAGGGCGACGCGGCAATAATTTCTTGAGAAAACCCAGTAGAAAATCGATATTCAGACTGCGTTCATGCGCCTCATCGATAATTAGCGTGTCATATTTTTTCAGCAGCGGATCGCTGTGTATTTCCGCCAGCAGTATGCCATCTGTCATTAGCTTGATGCTGGTATCGGCGGATACCTTGTCATGAAAACGTACCTTGTAACCGACCACGCCACCCAGTTCGGTTTTCAGTTCTGCCGCTATACGTGTCGCCACCGAACGCGCCGCCACCCGTCTGGGCTGAGTATGCCCAATACAGCCCAACACACCACGCCCTAACGTTAAACATATTTTCGGCAATTGTGTAGTCTTGCCCGAGCCAGTCTCGCCGCAAACAATTACCACCTGATGCGACGAAATCGCCTGCACCAGACTCTCACGCCTCGCCACAACGGGCAAATCAGCGGGAAACTCAATAGCAGTCAGAGTATCAAGACGCGCCTTGCGGCGCTGGGCATTTGTGGACAGTTTGATATTCAATTTTTAACCTGAAAACGGCAATTACGTCGCACACTGACAACGAAAAAAGGTCGATATTCATACAAAATAATTTCAAGCATTATCTATATTTCTCAGACCAAGCCTGCTGGATCAAAAAACAAAGGGCTTACATTTCTGTAAGCCCTTGTTTATTTGGTGGGTCGTCACGGACTTGAACCGTGGACCAAAGGATTATGAGTCGCAACAAGTGCGCAATCCACAACACATCAAAACAAATAAGAACAATAGAATCAGAATATAACAGAAATATCCCTATTCCCATTTATTCTGGCTTACGCTAGTTTTTTAATAGCTAGTGTCCCGCCAGTGTCCCGAAGACAAAATCACTAACAGAAAATAAATCGGTTAATTTTTTAAGTAAATAACTTCCTATACGTCCACATACTAACAGAGCGAGAGACCTTTTTTCAGCGACTCTATACAGCGAGCATATTTCCGGCAAAGCCATCTTGAGAAATGACGACAAAATATATACTGACAGGTCGAATCAAATAAACGCAACTCAATATAGTTCAGTAACGCCCCTTGAAAAGCTCATGTGCATTTGATTTAAAATGCCAAGTATCATTGTGGCAATGTTGGTTAGGCGATACATACTGCTGCCATTTAATACAATTGGTCAACGGATTTATATTAACGCATATGGAAAACATTCGCATCAACAAAGCTGCTGAAATTCTTTCAGAAATATCCCCTGGAATGACAGCCGAAGATCTACTAAACTTTGGAACTAAAGGGGAGCTGCAGATTATCGCACCAGTAATTTCGGATGGATTATTTGAATGGCCAAAATTAGACGAGGTCATATATTTCCCAGAAATTGATGAGCCAATCAAATGTAATTATGATTCGTCCCATCGGGTGATTTTGTTACCTAGAGCCCTCCTGCAAATTGAGGGCCGTGGTTGGACTATCCCAGATGAGTTTATTGATGCTATAAGAGCACAAAAGGAGATTGAAAGGCTTGAATGCTTTATGCCCAATCCACCATGGAAAGATTGCATATTGCTTCAACCCAGTATGGACAGTACCAATATAAATAAATTATTAAACTATCAAAGAGCCATTCTAGCTGCTATGTTACATGTGCCGCCTGTAATTATGCAACATGGCATACGTGCCTACCTCTCCTCGTACCTCGCCCAAAAGCGGGAATCGGAAATGGTGTGCCCTTCTTCTAAAATCATCTCCTTCGACACCTGCAAGCCTGAGATGAAGCGAAAGATATCCTACAATCGCCGCGCATTTAATATTTCATTCAGTCCGGATTTGGTAACACATACTTTTACACGTTTTACTGAAGACAAAGAGGAGACTGAATCTGTAACTTATCGAATGGCAGCCAAACGAGCTCTTGAATCTTTAGAAAGGCAACTGCCCAACCAGCCCAGCGTATTTTCGAATGATGCGATAAGAGATTTCAGAGAAAGTTCATTTCATACACCTTGGCATGCAACCAATCCATCAACTGCCACCTCTGAAAGAACGACCATACAAAACCTATTTATTTCTGAAAGTGAAATAGAACGATTTAAATCAGTTTTGACCAGCAGGAAGCAAGCCGCTGAAGTAGTACCCACCAAACTCGATTGGAAAGCACAAATACAAAAACAGGCTGGGATTTTATATTTAGAACTTACAGCCCATGGAGGAAAACAAGTCTTAAGCAAACTGTCAGTACTGTTAGCCGAATGGTGCAGAGAGAATAAGATTAACGAAAAAAATGGCAAAACTCCATCTGCCACATATATCTACAAACACGTTATAGGCAGAAAATGCTGGACGCCACCTACTATAAAATAATATTCCCTCAATGTTCAATTGTTCTATTCCGATATTCACACACATCAACTTCTTAACTATTAATGCCGCAATCGCTGATAGGCCTGCCTTTTTTTTGCGCCTAATGCTTACAAAACAACTTTTTCAAGCCCCACAGAACAAGGTAAGCACACTTTAATACGATATAACAATTGATAAATCAAAAAACTCCATAAATTTCAGCAAGATAAAGTCAAATTTTCAACCAACTCACGCAGTGAAAAATCATCAAATTTAGCCCCCCCCCCCAGAAAACAGTGATTTTCCGAGGATTATTTTTTTTGCGTTGATTGTTGCCCTTCTTTAAATTGATTATGCGAACCCACTGCTGTCCCAGATAGCAGAATGAATAATACCCGCTTAACCCCATGAATGTTAAAATATTAACCTCGATAACAGATTGAAATAAAAGGGTTAATAACACATGGCGCATCACAATACGATACTTTCTCAAATTCTTAAACTTGTCCCTAGACATGAATTTCCGAGCTTGAGTAAACAGCACGATAGCAAACGTCGTGCAGGGTCGTTGTCGCGATGGTCTCAGTTTGTGGCGATGTCTACGTGTCAGTTATCGGGCTTATCCAGTCTGCGCGATATTGAAAGCGCATTGCATTCACAACGTCAGCATCACTATCATCTGTCCACCCAATCTGTTAGTCGTTCAGCACTGGGGCGAGCCAATGAATTGTTGGATTATCAGTTCTTTGTTTCATTGTTTGGACGGCTATATCAGCGCTGTGCCAATCAATCACCCAAACAGGGTTTTGCGCCCGGATTTGAATTAAAAGAGAAGTTATTTTCGCTCGATGCCTCCCTGATTGATGTTTCAATGAAGTTGTTTCCAAGCGCTAACTACAATCGTATGAAAGCGGCTTTCAAATTACATATTGGTCTGGATCACGACGGTCTGATACCCGCCTTCATTGCTGTGACAGCAGGTAAGGTGAGTGACCAAACGCAAGCACGTTCATTTACCTTTCCGCGCGGCAGCGTGGTGGTATTTGACAAGGGATATGCCTGCTACGAGTGGCACGCCCGCCTTGCACAGCAAGGCGTGAGCTATGTGACACGTATGCGCGATAATGCCAAATTTGAGGTCATCGAATCACATAAAGTAGAGGCTGGCAGCAGCGTGTTAAGCGATGAAACGATCACCTACACGTCTGCACGCGCTTCAAAAAAGAACTTGCTGTCCGTGCGTCGCATTGTGTTTCGTGACGAGACGCTAAACAAGGATTTTGTATTTACGACCAATCGTTTTGACTGGCCCGCCGCGTTAGTCGCGCAAATATACAAGCAACGCTGGCAAGTAGAATTGTTCTTCAAATGGATTAAACAGAACCTTAAGCTGAAAAGTTTCGTGGGTGTATCAGACAATGCGGTGATGACGCAAATCATGGTGGCAATGTGTACGTATTTACTGTTGGCGTACTTGAAATTCTCATCGCATTTCACGCAGTCATTGCAGCAAATGATTCGCTTGATTCGGGTGAATGCATTCATTAGACGGTCAATCACGGAACTGTTTAAACCACCTGAAGATGTGCCAATTGCCGCACCTCAGGGGAGGCTTTTTTGAATGGGGAATTTATCTGGGACAGCAGTGATGCGAACCCCATTCTCAAGCCCTGCTGCTGATGGCAGCCTTATCGCCTTTTTCGAGTTTCCTGATTTTGCTGTCGAACTGGTCATGCTGATATTTGGCCAAACGCTCTGACCAATTTAGTTTGCCTACTAGCTTGTGAATAATGCTCATGACTTCTCCTGTTGATGATAAATGGAATATTCAATGTGGAGGATTTGCTGGGCGATGACTTCCCCTCAACCACCAACCGTCTCCCTACCTTGAACTCGCTGCTGAATAATTATTTGCATTTTATCCCTTCATATTATGTGGATAACTTTGCATATGTTTTATCAAGTATATTTTTGAATTTTCTATATATAAAGTATTGATTAAAAATAACTAATCAATATTGATTGAAATAATATTGGTTTTTAATTATATTTATATATCTAATTATTATATTAATTAATAGTTTATATCTCTCATAGTTATATCAATAATCTAAGCTAGTATTCTCCTATCTCTGATCTGCGAATGACTCAGATTGAAATATTGTCAATCTTTCCAGTACATACCTTGAGTTCAATGACTTGAAACTCTACAAAGCAAAGTTCTGCATCCACACACACAGACACTTCGATCTTTCCACAGATCGGTAAATAAACAATTGGAGGTTGGTATGACTGAATTTGTAAAAGGTGACTTGTCGCCTCAAGAGTTGCACTGGTTAAGGCAGGAGTTCTTTCAACCCAGCATGATGGCTGATTACCCGGTACAGAAGGTACAGCCTGACACAGCCAGTTCGTTGCTGCTTAAGGCCCTTATCACCATCGAAGAGTTCGTAAAAGAAATTGCTGGGTTAACTGGTTACTCGCTAGCACGGTTACTGACAAAGTTACCGTTGCTAGAGGTCTATCGTCTATTACGCAACCGACTTGAATTTCCCGATATGCTGGAGTACAGCGAATACGCTATGGTATTTATGCAAGCCTATAGCGAGGTAGGACACGACCACTTTGCCTCACTGAACGAATACCCAGTGCCCGAGTTAGTGCCTGTGGATAAACTCAGAGCCACATTTACTGATTTAGTATCGCGTATCAAAGCGCTGGTGGTATCCAGTGAGTTTAAAGCTCGTGTATGGCGACGGAATAACGATTCATATTCGAATTATCAGCGTATGGTGGCCTACGTTGACGGTTTGTTTGAATACCGATCCGTGTTGTTGGTGCTGCGGGTGGATTTCAGTTATCGGCAAGACGTTGCTGCTACTTTGACCCTTGAAGAAGCCAGAGCTGATCTCGCTCACCTGTTACGGAATCGACGTTCCAATCCGAGGCTCTTCGGTGATTGGCTAGGGTACATCATCAAAACTGAATATGGTGTCAGTAAGGGCTATCACTTTCATGCTCTAATCTTTTTTGATGGTACGAATCGGCAAAATGGAGTGTACTGGGGGATGGAGCTAGGTCGATACTGGGAAACTACGATTACACAGGGTAGAGGTATCTTTTTCAACAGTAACGCTCGTAAAGATATACTTGAGGACAAGATAGGAACTGGCAAAATTGGTCGCAAGGACGTGCTGAAGCGACGTAATTTGAATCGATTGATTGGGTATTTAGTCAAGGCGGAGCAATTTATCCGGGTGAAAAGGGTCGGTAGCAAGTCCAAAATGGTGATTCGCGGGGTTATTCCGGTCAGGGAGTCTCGGGCGGGGAGGCCGAGAGTGGATTGATTGAGTGTGGGAGAGGGAGAGACGGTCACTGCGCGGTCGTTTCCCCTTCTCTTTTTGTAAATTAAAGCTAGTTAATTGTTTTAATTGATTAATTTGCAAATTTATAGAATGCTCCAAATTTGCGCTGGTACTGACTGGTTGAGGTGTCAGTGTGGCAAATGAGTGTCGGATCGATTCTATGGCGTTCTGGAGTGTTTAGCTGGGGCTATGGTGGTGATATTGGGATTTGCTGTCTTGATCTAGGCGGCTATGGTTTGGTTACGCCAGCTTTTTCGGCCTGTTGTGTCAGGGAAGATGCGGGTGCGACCTCATCATTGGAAAAGTATCAACGACTGCTTTGTGCTGTGCAATAATGCGATTGTGTGATCCGGTATGTGCCACAAGCGGCAGATAAATTATTGAAAATGAACGACCGCTTGCTAATGAACAACGGACGTTGGATGATTCGAAATATGGTGGGCAGCACATCGTTGATACAGTCGTCGCAAGCGACCCGCTGACCTGCAGGTCAAAGAATTTACGACGCGCATGCACCCAACAGCTCAGCTCGGAATACGAGTCGGTTTGCCTTTGCATTATTGAGCGCATGGTGGCGGCGCAATTATGGAGCGTGATCGCAGAAGATAAGCTCAACCTCGGCATCCCGCGTGCTTGGGCCGACAAGTTTGCTCAAGGCGACAGGTTTGCCGTCAAGGTATTTCAGCCAGGTTTTCGGCTAGGTGCCGGACTGGCTAACTAGCACCTGTATCCAGGGCCAGTCCCATGAGAATGAATCTGTCACTATTGATCCGGCCAGATGAAGTTTGAAGTTTTCATGCGGCATATTTTACGTGAATATCCTGAAAGTATTTTTTGACCCGTTCAGGTGATCGCTCCAATTTTTGCATGTGATCGGTTGCTGCCGCTTTCAGTTTCGCCTTGGTGCGCACCGGCACTTTTGAACCGATGGCATACTTCAGGTCGGCATTGAGGCGCTCTTCCGGGTTCAATTCCGGGCTGTAACTGGGCAAGTAAAATAGTTCGATCTTGTCTTTCCGGTCTTCCACCCAGGCTTTGACTACCTTGCTGTGATGTACCCGCAAATTATCCAGAATCAGGAATACCTTGCGGCCTGCGTCTTTGATCAAAGCTTCCAGAAACTCGATAAATCTGTCCGTATTGAATGCTTCGTCAATAATCATCCAGCGCGTTTTCCCTTGATTGGTGACCGTGGCAATCATAGACAGTTTGTGACGCGTACCGCCTGCCGCGAAAGT
>JBBRAJ010000021.1:0-53403 GCA_038206935.1 Burkholderiales bacterium | reverse complement strand
AAGCGGTTGCGGAGCAGTTACCCAAAGTAGATCGCTGGCACGTCTTGCTAAAGCACATCGTTGCCAAAATAACCTGTCGTCCGCCACCGATTTATGCGCGTGTATTAAGTTTGGGGGCGGGGTAACTGCCGGATTTAGGTTAATGCCTTCTTGTTCTTGGTCAGTTTGAGTACACCAAAGAAGGGGTCAATATCCAGCGCTACCAAGTCCTGAGATTGCAGGTACTTCCAGTAGTTGCGGCAAAAGCTGACTATGCGCTCCAGTGAGGCGGCCTTCTTGCCTTCCTTCTCCAGTTCCTCCAGCCACCCCTTAACGGCTTGCTTGTTGATCGCCTCAAGGGAGGGGAATCTAGCCAGCATCATCGAGACATCCTTTACCATCTGGTCAATGGTCTTGGGCTTGAGGTGGTCTAGCTGCGCCTTCCATGCCTCATAGTAGGCGTTACTCTGGGTGCGCGTACCTGTAGCGATACCGTGGAACTCCTCCGCAGCCTCTGCCCCCTTGGTTTCCGCTATCTCCCGCGCTTTGTCAGTTAGGAATTCCTCGGCAATCTGTAGCTGTTTGCGGTCATGTGCCTTGGATTCCAACTCACGTTTCCATAGTAGCGCCTCAAGGTGTACGGGGTTGGTTATCCCCATTGCTTGCCTGAATTGAGCCTTCCAGCTTGCCACTAAAGGCGCTGCCAATATCTCGGCCTCCCGCTTGTCTGGAGTACCAAGGGATTTGACCATTCTACGCTTACCATCAAAGAGGCTTCGAACTCCCGTTGGGACTTCTAGGACTGCATACCAAAGCTGACGGCGGCGTTCTATGTGTGCCATGTTGGGCGCTCTATGGGGTGGAAAGGAGGCCATTATATCACGCCTCACCCACACGTTTCACCCACACACTCATGACAAATAATTCAATATAATCAATGCTATTAACTGGTTAGGATCATTTTGCAGAGTGTCCCCCCTTCTCCGCCAGATCAAGGAGTTGCGCTTGATTTAACCATCAAGCGCAACTTCAAATAAGAGAACTTTCTTGCTGGCACTGTGCCAGAATTGTGCCAAGAAAGTTGCTCTAAATCCCCATATTGTTGTTTCTTTCACTCCGCAAAAACAGTGCCAACGCTAAACATGAAGAAATTCATGCTTTACTAAACTTATTGTATGCAATCCGCCCTGAAATTAGTTGCAGTTAGAAGTAGAATTTTCTTACTTTGAAATGGAGGAAGTTGTACATTAAGATGTCACGCTTTTCAGACAGTCAGATTATTGCGGTGCTCAAGCATGCCTAGAGCGGCAACTCCGTGCCCGAACTCTGTCAGAAGTACAGTATCAGCTCCACTACATTTTACAAACGGCGCAGCAAATTCGGTGGAATGGAAGCCTCACTGATATCCATGTTCAAGGAGTTGTTCATAGTTCGCCAGCGGGTGCTACATGGGTAAGGCTTAGACGCTACATTCGACCACCACGATAGGCCGCAGTCCAAGTGTGGCAATTTCATCACGCTGAGGTAGTGCTACAGCAATGTCACCGCGCTAAGAGAAGGATAATGCCGGCAAGTGTTGCGACGGGCAAATTTGTGTCGTACCGAGAACACATTCATTGGCAATCTCCTTGAGCCAAAGAGGACTTGCACCTCCATGCTGGACTCAACAAAAAAGCCGTTGATTTCTCAACGGCTTTCTTATATTGGCGGAGTGGACGGGACTCGAACCCGCGACCCCCGGCGTGACAGGCCGGTATTCTAACCAACTGAACTACCACTCCAAAACTACTAAAACTACAAAATCTGGTGGGTGCTGACGGGTTCGAACCGCCGACATTCGCCTTGTAAGGGCGACGCTCTACCAACTGAGCTAAGCACCCTGAATTCTTACCACAATTCAAACCATTATGGCTTTTCTGTAGACTTTTCAGGTAGATTCAGCTTGATCTTCGCTTGCTGCTTAGCATCTTTCAAATAAGCTTGAAATACTTCTTCGCCCATCATCTGACGCAATTGTTTCGCATAGCGAGATCGCTTTACTTCATCAGGTTTTTCACCATCCATTACAGCTTCAACGCGAACAATAACAAACCCATCATGTTGGGCTTCCGCTCCGACGTACTGAGGTAGTTTGTTTTTGTCTGCTTGAAAGACCTGACGCACTATTTCCGCATCCAGCGCGCCATGCTGTGCATGGGTAATTTCCTGAGCGACCTTCCAATCAACTACAGCGTTTCCGCCCTGCTGCATTTGACCGAGCAGCATTGTACCTTGTTTTACTGCCATGTCCAGCGATTTTTTATAAATTATGCTTTGCTTGATCGAATCACGAACATCCGCCAGTAATTTTGCAGCCGCCGGCTTATACTCGATTACACGAGCCGACACCAATTTATTGGGTGCAACTTCAGTAGCTGCCGTATTCCGTTTATTTTTAACTGCATCATCGCCAAATACAGCCTGCAGCAGCTTGGGAGTCCATATGCCACTCGGTGCATCACCTTTAGTTATCCAACCTCCTTGAACAACCTCAACGCCAATCAGATCGGCTGCAGCCTTTAGTGTGTCACTCTGCTCATACACTGCATTATTGAATTTCTCAGCCAACTCGGCAAAGGCATCACTTGCTTTTTGCTGACGCAACCGCGCCATAATCTCGCCGCTAACCTCTTCAAATGACTTCGGATTGGAAGACTTAACGTCGATCAATTTAATAATGTGATAACCATAATCAGTTTTGACTACATTGCTTATTTCTCCCGGCTTAAGTGAAAAAACAACATCATCAAATGGCTTAACCATCATTCCACGAGAAAAAAGTCCCAAATCGCCGCCATTCTGAGCAGAACCGGGATCCTCAGAATTATTTTTTGCCAACTCGGCAAATTTAGAGGGATTTTCCCTGACCTGCTTTAACAAAGTCTCCGCCTTGGCTTTAGCTGCATCCTGCACAGCCTGTGGCGCTGATGCCTCTACAGTTATCAGAATATGCGCGGCATGCCGTTGCTCAGCAGAAGCAAATTCCGACTTCCGCTCTTCATAAAGTTTACGTACCTCTTCGCTACTAACATCCGCCTTGCTCATTAAATCATCAATAGATAAGGTCACGTATTCAACCTTAACCTGCTCCGGCAGTTGAAATTCCTTTTGATTCTGATCGTAATAAGCCTTGATTTCAGCGTCATCCACCTTGGCTTGTGCCATAAAAGATTGCGGCGAAACATGTGCAATACTTACACGACGACGCTGCTCGTTGATTGAAATAATGTTATCGGTAACCACATCAGAGGAATAGCCATTTTCCGCATAAGCTGAACGCATTTGCTGTCCGACCAGTTCATCCCTTACCTTAGCTTCAAACATCAACGGAGACATATTCTGTTGCGACAACGCGCTAACATAGCGCGCCTGATTAAAACTGCCATTTTCTTTAAAGGCATCAATACCCGCTATAACCTGAGCAACCTGCTCATCTGTCACGGCCAGACCCGCAGACTTTGCCTGTTCAATTAGCAAGCGTTGAGACACAAGGTTATTCAGAACCGCATTTCGCATTTCGACTGTATCAAACATAGCCGGATCAAAATTCTCTCCCAGCATCTGACGCATTCGATCCTGCTGCTGACGCAAGGCAGTTTGAAACTCCTGTTGAGTAATTTTCGAGCCATTCACAGTTGCTGGCGCATTGCCATCGCCCGATTGCCGATAGGTATCCACACCAAAGAATGCGAAAGGCAAAATAATCAGCAGCAAGACTACTTGAACCACTCTTCTTTTTTCACGAACAAAATCAAACATAGCGATAGCACCTAAACGTGATTTTTTATTGCAGATATGAAAAAAGGCGAACTTTCGTTCGCCTAAATTTGGCGGAGCGGACGGGACTCGAACCCGCGACCCCCGGCGTGACAGGCCGGTATTCTAACCAACTGAACTACCGCTCCAGATTTTATTACAAGCCACAAACATACAATTTAATGGTGGGTGCTGACGGGCTCGAACCGCCGACATTCGCCTTGTAAGGGCGACGCTCTACCAGCTGAGCTAAGCACCCGACAAAGACGATTAGTTTACAGCATCTTTCAAACCTTTGCCAGCACGAAATTTAGGAACTTTTGCTGCCCTGATCTCGATTGCTTCACCAGTACGAGGATTACGACCTGTACGACTCGCACGTTCATCAACTCCAAATGAACCAAATCCAACCAGATTCACTTCTTCACCATTTTTTAAAGAATCCTTAATCGCCTCTATTGCACCATCTAAAGCACGTGCAGCAGAAACTTTGGAAATTTCAGCGGATTTTGCAATTGCATCTACCAGATCAGACTTGTTCACGAACACCCCCCTTTATAATTTAAATTGAATTATCACAACAGCACGCTTTATATCAAGGCTAAAGAGCTTTGGTCAAGCTAATATGCATTAATCGATGCACTGAAATAATAATTAATGCTTGGTTGCAACAGGCGGCTCAGCCAGTTGAACATCAACCGCTATCTCGGTAACGGTAGACACTTCCTCAGCAACCTCTCGCGGTTCAGGATTCCTCTCTAGCGCCATTTCCAAAACTTGCTCTATCCATTGCACCGGATGAATGTCTAATTTATTTTTGACATTATCCGAAATTTCAGCCAAATCCTTGACGTTCTCCTGCGGGATCAACACCTTCTTTATTCCACCGCGCTGTGCCGCAATCAGTTTCTCTTTCAAACCACCAATAGGTAACACTTCACCACGCAAGGTAATTTCACCTGTCATTGCCACATCGGCGCGTACTGGAATTCCCGTCAAAGCTGACACAATAGCCGTACACATTCCCACACCGGCACTCGGCCCATCCTTGGGAATAGCGCCCTCAGGCAAATGTATATGCAAATCGGTTTTCTGATAAAAATCGTCATCTATACCCAGACGCTTGGTACGGCTACGCACCACACTTAGCGCGGCCTGTATGGATTCCTGCATGACTTCACCCAACTTACCGGTTGTAGTTGTTTTACCTTTGCCTGGCAACACCACAGTTTCGATAGTTAGTAACTCGCCACCCACCTCTGTCCAGGCAAGACCTGTCACCTGACCAACCTGATTGTTCTTTTCAGCAACACCGTAGGAGTAACGACGCACGCCCAGATATTTATTCAAATTGCGCGCATTGATAACAACCTTGGTATCACGCGTTTTCAACAACAGTGATTTCACAACCTTACGGCAAATTTTGGATATTTCCCTTTCCAACCCGCGCACACCTGCTTCACGTACGTAATAACGCACAATATCGCGCAATGCACTCTCGGTAATATTTATTTCCTCAGGTTTTAAGCCATTATTCTTGATCGCCTTAGGCACCAGATAACGCGTAGCAATATTGATTTTTTCATCTTCCATGTAACTGGAAACATGAATAATTTCCATTCTGTCCATCAATGGCTCAGGAATATTCAAAGTATTAGCCGTCGCAACAAACATCACATCGGACAGATCATATTCAACTTCGACATAATGATCCACAAATGTAGAATTCTGTTCAGGATCAAGAACTTCCAACAAGGCAGACGAAGGATCGCCGCGCATATCCTGCCCCATCTTATCTACTTCATCCAGCAGGAATAATGGGTTCTTTACCGCGACTTTGCTCATATTTTGCAATATCTTACCCGGCATAGAACCAATATATGTACGACGGTGACCGCGTATTTCAGACTCATCGCGTACACCCCCCAGCGACATACGTACAAATTTACGATTAGTTGCACGCGCTATGGATTGCCCAAGCGAGGTCTTACCCACACCCGGAGGCCCAACCAAGCACAAAATCGGCGCTTTCAATTTATCTACGCGTTGTTGTACGGCCAGATACTCAAGAATGCGCTCCTTGACCTTATCCAAACCATAGTGATCCTCTTCCAGCACATGCTCCGCCTGCTTGAGATCAGCACTGATCTTGGTTTTTTTCCGCCATGGCAAACCAATCAACACATCAATATAGTTACGCACCACTGTTGCCTCGGCAGACATGGGCGACATCAAACGCAACTTCTTCAATTCAGCTTCGGCTTTAGCCTTGGCTTCCTTAGGCATATGGGCTTCCTTGATCTTTTTATCCAGATCATCGAAATCCGTACCATCCTCGCCCTCACCCAATTCCTTTTGAATTGCCTTAACCTGTTCATTCAGATAATACTCACGCTGACTCTTTTCCATCTGACGCTTAACGCGTCCACGTATACGCTTTTCAACCTGAAGAATGTCGATTTCGCCTTCCAGCAAACCGAGCAAATGCTCCAAGCGCTTTTGCACCGTGGGAATCTCCAATACTTCCTGCTTTTGCTCCAATTTAAGCGGAAGATGCGCCGCAACAATGTCAGCCAGACGACCAGCATCATCAATACCTGTCAATGAAGACAATATTTCTGGTGGAATTTTTTTGTTCAGTTTGACATATTGTTCAAACTGCGCAATCAGGGCGCGCCTCATTGCCTCGCTCTCGCTATCACTAACGAGTTCAACCGGAACCACTTCCACCGAAGCAACAAAGTGGCTGTCTACATCAACCACATTAAACACTTTAACGCGATGCGTGCCTTCAACCAGCACTTTCACTGTGCCATCAGGCAGCTTCAACATTTGCAACACATTCGCCATGCTGCCGATGGTAAATAAATCGTCCGTACCGGGATCGTCTTTTGAAGCCGATTTCTGAGCAACCAAAACGATGGACTTGCCTTCTTCCATCGCAAACTCAAGCGCCTTGATGGACTTGGCGCGACCGACAAACAAGGGGATGACCATATGAGGAAACACCACTACATCACGCAGGGGCAACAGGGGGTACAGTTCGGTAGAGCTAGGGAGGGATTGTTTGGACATGGCAATTACCTTTTCGTAGTCAGGATTGCTAAATGGGGATAGCCTGAAAAAATTCAATCCCTAATGAGACAAGATAATCGAAAATCCCGAAAAACATCATGTATGGACGCATTCCCGGGATATCCTTTTGACTTACAGCTACATTCAACGTGTGAATCAGGCCGCTATAGGCTTATCTGCATAAACGATAAGCGGCTTGATTTCACCCGTAGCACCCGCCTCGTCAAGAACAACTTTACTGACATTATCCATCGAAGGCAAATCAAACATCACATCGAGCAAGGCCTGTTCAAGAATCGAGCGCAAGCCGCGCGCCCCGGTTTTACGTGCCAAGGCCTTTTGAGCAATTGCTGACAAAACACCTTCACGAAACTCCAGTTCAACACCTTCCATGTTAAACAGTTTCTGATACTGCTTAGTCAATGCATTTTTTGGCTCGGTCAGAATTTGTATCATCGCATCCTGATCCAACTCTTCCAATGTCGCCACGACCGGTAAACGACCCACAAACTCGGGGATAAGACCAAACTTGACCAGATCTTCAGGTTCGACATCACGCAATGTTTCACCTGTCTTGCGTTCATCCTTGGAGTTAACACTAGCCCCAAATCCAATCCCGGTTTTTGAAGAACGATTACGTATTACCTTCTCAAGTCCGTCAAATGCCCCGCCGCAGATAAACAGGATATTAGTGGTGTCAACATGCAAAAAGTCAGTATTAGGATGCTTGCGTCCGCCTTGAGGAGGAATGGATGCCGTCGTTCCCTCTATCAACTTAAGCAAAGCCTGCTGCACCCCCTCACCGGAAACGTCGCGGGTTATGGAAGGATTGTCCGATTTACGCGAAATCTTGTCGATTTCATCTACATAAATAATTCCGCGTTGCGCCTTTTCGACGTTGTATTCACAAGCCTGCAACAACTTCTGAATAATATTCTCTACATCCTCACCCACATATCCCGCTTCGGTCAATGTCGTCGCATCCGCCATTACAAAAGGTACATCCAGCATCCTCGCAAGCGTCTGTGCCAGTAATGTTTTGCCCGAACCTGTCGGTCCGACCAGCAAAATATTACTCTTGGAAAGTTCGACTCCATCGTCAACATTGCACTTCAAACGTTTGTAGTGATTGTAAACAGCCACAGACAAGATACGCTTTGCTCTATCCTGCCCTATTACATACTCGCCCAGCGTAGCATAAATCTCCTTAGGTACCGGCAGATCACTCTTTTCACCCTTAACGCCGATCTCACCCAGCGTCTCTTCACGCATAATGTCATTACACAGGGTAATACACTCATCACAGACAAACACCGATGGTCCTGCAATAAGCTTACGCACTTCATGCTGACTCTTCCCGCAGAAAGAACAGTAAAGTAACTTATCACCCGAGTTTTTATCGTTAGCCATTACCAGCAACCTTCCATCCAGTTATCTTTAAATACGCTTATCCAGCACTTGATCAACCAGACCATACTCAACTGCAGCCGCCGCACTCAAGAAGTTGTCACGATCCGTATCGCGCTCAATCGTCTCAATCGTTTGGCCGGTATGGTCAGCCAGCATCTGATTCAATTTTTGCTTCAAATAGAGTATTTCACGGGCATGAATTTCAATATCGGAAGCCTGCCCGCGGAAGCCACCCAATGGCTGATGTATCATCACACGCGAATTAGGCAGGCAAAAACGCTTACCCTTTTCGCCGGCCGTCAGTAAAAAAGCACCCATACTAGCGGCTTGACCAATACACAAGGTACTGACATTCGGCTTGATGAATTGCATTGTGTCGTAAATTGCCATACCCGCAGTTACCGAACCACCCGGAGAATTGATGTAGAAATGAATGTCCTTGTCTGGATTCTCTGATTCCAGAAACAACATCTGCGCTACGATCAAATTTGCACTATGGTCATTCACTTCACCCACCAGAAACACAACTCGCTCCTTGAGCAGACGCGAATAAATATCGTACGCTCTTTCACCGCGACCGCTGGTTTCCACAACCATCGGAATCATGCCTATATTTTGCGGCTCCTGGTAGTGCATGGTTACTCTCCCATCAAGTCGGAAAATTGAATCGCCTTTTCAGCGACCTGTACACGAGACAACACCCAATCAACCACATTATCTTCCAACACCAGATTTTCGATTTCCTGCAAGCGCTCAGGATCGGCATAATACCAACGCACTACATCTTCAGGATGTTCAAAACTCTGTGCATAATCTTCTACCAGCGCACGTACACGCTCAGGATCAGCTGTCAGACTGAACTTCTCCATCAGATCAGACAAAACCAGGCCCAGCTTGACGCGTTTTTCAGCTCGTTCACGGAACAACTCTGGCGGCAACTGCTGCCCATTCATCTTCATACCGCGTTTTTCCATATCCTGAACGGTCTGCTGCATCAGATTCTGCATTTCCCATTGCACCAACGCCTTGGGCAAATCAAAATTAGCCACTTTCAGCAACGCACCCATCGCTGCCTCCTTGTTGCGCGACTTCAGGCGACGCATTACTTCACGCATCAAATTACTGCGAATTTCCTCTTCCAACCTAGACACATCACCATCTTCGATACCAACCGACTTAACGAAATCGGAATCAACTTCCGGCAAAACTGGCGCTTCAATGCTGTTCAAGGTAATGGTAAACGTAACCTGTTTACCTGCTACATCCTTACCGTGATAATTCTCAGGGAAAGTCATATCAAACGACTTGACTTCACCAACCTTCATGCCGGCAATCGCGCCTTCAAATTCAGGCAACATACGTCCCGAACCCAATGTCACCGGATAGGCCTTGGCTTCCCCACCCTGAAATACCACTCCATCCAATTTACCAACAAAGTCAATCAACACCTTATCTTCGTTTTGAGCTGCGCGCTCCACTGCCGCATAGGTAGCACGCTGCTTACGCAAGGTAGCAATAGTGTTATCGATATCTGCCTGACTCAATTCATAAACCGAACGTTCAATCGACTCACCACCAATATCACCGAGCACCACTTCAGGATAAACCTCAAAAGTCGCACTGTATTCAATCTCGTCGGCATCCAGATTATTGGTCTTTACCTCAAACTCGGGATCGCCTGCCACTTTCAACTCATTAGCTTTAATAGCTTCAATAAACGCGCGTTGCAATGCCTCACCCACAGCCTCCTGGCGTGCTTGTGCACCATAATACTGATCGAGCACTCTGGCTGGAATTTTTCCAGGACGGAAACCTGCAATTTTTGCAGTGCGGCCGAGCTGTTTCAAGCGAGCAGCAACCCGACCACGAATATCTTGCTGGGGGATAGATGCGTTCAGACGACGTTCTAACGCGCTCACAGTTTCTACGCTGGACATACTGTATTTCCTTGAATTTGAATTTGAATGAGATGCTGGTGCGAAAGGAGAGACTCGAACTCTCACGCCTTGCGGCGCTGGAACCTAAATCCAGTGCGTCTACCAATTCCGCCACTTTCGCGCTGTATGCTTCCAGCTTAGGTGATAAATTATAGCATTACTCTTACCGAATTCGTAAAATTGTCGTCGTTTGATTAAATACAAATCAATTTATTACTTACTTTTGTCTGAAATTTGTTACAAAAATAATAACTTGGCGCACAAATCAAGATTATTCTGCAAACCGAATAACTGTTCGCCCACGGGAATTACCCTGCAATTGCGGTAAAAATACTTCCGGCAACCGATCAAACATCACCTCATGCGCCACTTTCGTTAATTGCTCCGGATACAAATCCGCAGCCAATCGACTCCATATTTCATGCCGCAACGTCATATCCGTGGCTGCCGAATCAATCCCGATCAAACGTATGCCGCGCAAAATGAAAGGCATTACCGTAGTATGCAATTCAACTCCGCCCGCATTACCAAAACTCGCAATCACCCCGTTCTGCTGCATGGTTCGCGTCAACCATGCCAGCGTGTCACCGCCCACCGCATCCAGCGCCCCGGCCCACTGCGCCCTCTCCAAGGGGCGCATGCCCATCGTCAAGCTCTTACTCGTCAATACTTCACTCGCACCGAGCGATTGCAGATAGCCATCTGCTCCGTCTGTACCGGTAAGCGCGACTACTCGATATCCACGTTGAGCCAGCATCTGAATCGCCAGCCCCGCCACTCCACCGGTAGCGCCCGTCACAATAACGCTCCCTTTTGCAGGCTTTAACTCATTTTGTTCCAACCGGTGTATGGAAAGCGCCGCCGTAAAACCCGCCGTACCCAATGCCATAGACTCGAATAGCGTCAAGCCCGACGGTAACGGCACTATCCAATCCGCTGGAACACGCACATATTCTGAAAACCCGCCATCGTGATCCACGCCCATGCCATAACCGGTAACGATCACCTCATCACCCGATTTAAAACGCATATCGGAAGAACTCTCAACGATTCCAGCCACATCCACACCGCCTATGCAGGGAAAACGCCGTATCACCTTCCCCGCTCCGGTCGCTGCCAGCACATCTTTGTAATTTATACCGGAATAATATGATTTTATGATCACGTCTCCCGGATCAAGATCGCGCAAAGACAATTCGACAAATTTTCCGGTCAAATATTTTCCGGCCACTGAGCCGCTTCCTTCGAAAATGCGGTATGCACGAAAGTTCATTTGCGAATCTACAAGTCCAGCAACACCCTACCCGGAAATTCCAGTGCCTCCTTGATTGCACCCAGAAACTGCACGGCTTCACGACCGTCGATGATGCGGTGGTCGTAGGAAACGGCCAGATAGTTGATCGGACGAATCACGATCTGGCCGTTTTCGACTACGGCCCTGTCCTTGGTGGCGTGTATACCTAAAATCGCGCTTTGCGGTGGATTGATGATGGGGGTGGAGAGCATGGAACCGAATACACCGCCGTTGGAAATCGAAAAGGTACCGCCGGACAGTTCTTCCATGGTCAGTTTTCCAACTTTGGCGCGCGCACCGAAATCGGCGATCTGTTTTTCAATATCGGCAAACGAGAGTTTATCGGCATCACGAATAATGGGAACGACCAGACCGCGCTCACTGCCGATCGCCACGCCGATATCAAAAAAGCCGTGATAAATAATGTCTGTCCCATCTACCGAAGCATTGACGATGGGAAAACGTTGCAAGGCCTGTACCGCCGCCTTGACGAAGAAGCATGAAAATCCCAGCTTGATGCCATGTTTCTTCTCGAACGAATCCTTGTATTTGTTGCGCAGATCGATCACCGGCTGCATATTCACTTCGTTGAATGTAGTCAATATCGCAGCGTGCTGTTGAGATTGCAGCAAACGCTCGGCGATACGCTGACGGATACGCGTCATCGGTACGCGCTGTTCGGGACGATTACCGGCTGGCGCGATGGCAGGTACCGCTTCGTGCACAACCTTCTCTGACAACTGCGCGTCCGTCAGTCTTTGCATCGCGCTGAGAACATCATCCCGCGTAATGCGCCCACTGCGTCCGCTGCCTTGCAAGCCGGACGTATCAATATCGTGCTCATGGGCCAACTTACGCACCGAAGGTGTCAAGGCTGGTAACGTATCCGCGCCCTGAACTGTTTGATCAGCCTGTTCATCCTGTCCGAGAACACTTACTACCGCATCGGTATCAATCAACGCAATCAATTCTTCACTGGACACCTTCTCACCTGCACCACGAATAATCTTTGACAGAACACCGCTACGCGAGGCGGGCAACTCCAGCACCACCTTGTCGGTTTCGACATCAATCAGATTTTCGCCCTCGGTCACCCTATCGCCAACCTGCTTATGCCAGGCAAGTAGTGTAGCTTCAGAAACCGATTCGGAAAGTTGCGGAACTTTGACTTCAATAATGCTCATGACGGTGTGCTCCTGGATTATTCTTTACAGCGAGATTAGGGCGGAAAGCGGCTTCAACCACCGCTTTCTGCTGTTCGTTATGTACCGCAAGATAACCGGCGGCGGGGGCGGCTGAGGATGGTCGCAAGGCATAGCCAAGCTGCATTCCCTCTCGCATATGGCGTACCAGATAATGTTGGATACGATGCCATGCGCCCTGATTCCCCGGCTCTTCCTGACACCAGAGTAGTTCATTTGCATTCGGATAGGCGGCTATCTGCGCTGCAAAATCCTGATGCGGGAACGGATAAAGCTGTTCAATTCGAATCACGACCATATCTTCAATGCCCTTGCTGCGGCGCGCATTGAGTAACTCGTAATAGATCTTGCCGCTGCATGCGATGATACGGCGCACTTTCGCGACCACCATGACATCCACCTCAGCGATTACCGTCTGAAAGTGGCCTTCCGTAAAGTCACTCAAGGGAGATGCAGCGTCCTTGCTGCGTAACATGCTCTTGGGGGTAAACACGATCAACGGATGTCGCAATGGTCGCAACATCTGACGGCGCAACAAATGAAACATTTGTGCCGGACTGGAGGGAATACACACCTGAATGTTGTAGTCAGCACATAACTGAAGATAGCGCTCGATGCGTCCCGAAGAGTGTTCCGCCCCCTGCCCTTCATAGCCATGTGGCAACAACATCACCAGACCGCACAACCTGCCCCACTTCACCTCGCCCGATGCAATGAACTGATCTATCACCACCTGTGCGCCATTGGCGAAGTCACCGAATTGCGCCTCCCACAACACCAGCGAATTCGGCTCGGCGGTCGCATAACCATATTCAAAACCCAACACGGCCTCTTCAGACAGAAACGAATTGATCACGACAAAATCGGATTGATCTGATGCCAGATGCTGCAACGGCATGTAAACCCCTTCAAACCACTCCACCCGATTCTGATCATGCCACATCGCGTGACGATGAAAAAAAGTACCGCGCCCCGCATCCTGACCACTTAATCTTACCGGGTAACCCTCGGTGAGCAGGGTCGCATAAGCCAGATTTTCCGCCATTCCCCAATCCAGCGGCAATTCACCGTTCGCCATGCTGATACGATCTTCAACGATCTTCTGCACGCGCGAATGCAACTCAAAGTTATCCGGCACGGTTGTCAATACCTTGGACAATTGCTGCAAACGCTCCAGCGGCACGGCGGTATTCACCGGGGTATGCCACGGCAAATTGTGTTTTAATGCGGCCCAGTTCGAAACAGGCTTTTCAACATTCTGTAACGCAGGATTGATCGCGTTACGCCCTTCATCCATGGACTGGCGATATGCGGCGATCAATTCCTCCGCTTCACCTGCCTTGATCACACCCTCATCCAGCAAACGTTGCGCATAGACTGCACGCGAACCGGGATGCTTACGAATATAGCGATACATGAAGGGCTGTGTGACCAGAGGCTCATCCTGTTCGTTATGCCCCAACTTGCGGAAACACACCAGTACGATGACGACATCGCGGTGAAACTGCATACGGTAGTCCAACGCAATTTCCGTAATCAACATCACCGCATCAGGATCATCCGCATTAACATGGAAAATCGGCGCATCAATCATCTTGGCGACATCGCTGCAATACTGACTGGAGCGCGCATCGCGCATGTCCGATGTGGTAAAACCAATCTGGTTATTGACGATGATATGCACCGTACCGCCGGTACAATAGCCGCGCAGTTGCGACATATTCAGCGTTTCCATCACCACGCCCTGACCGGCAAACGACGCATCGCCATGCAGCAGAATAGGCATGACCTGATTGCCATCAAAATCCTTCAACCGATGCTGTCGCGCCCTGACTGAACCTTCGACCACCGGATCGACAATCTCCAGATGCGAGGGATTAAAAGCCAGCACTACGTGCAAAGGGCCGCCTTCCGTCTCAATATCGGCAGAGAAGCCCTGATGATATTTAACATCGCCGGATGTCAGATGTTCCGCATGTACGCCTTCAAATTCGGCGAATAACATACGCGGTTGCTTGCCCAGAATATTGACCAACACATTCAAGCGCCCACGATGCGCCATGCCGATTACGGCCTCTTTCACGCCCTGCACGCCACTGCGCTGCAACAAATGATCGAGCAACGGAATCAACGTCTCGCCACCTTCCAGCGAGAAACGCTTCTGACCGACATATTTGGTATGCAGGTAACGCTCCAGCGTCTCTGCCGCCGTCAACCGCCCGAGAATACGGCGGCGCTGTTCCGCATTGAAACCCGCCACACCGCGCACACCCTCCAACCGGTTCTGTATCCAGCGTTTCTGAGGAACATTGCTGATATACATGTATTCGGCACCGATACTGCCGCAATAAGTTTGACGCAACAGCTTCATGATCTCGCGCAGCGTCATACGTGCAGCGGAGACCAGCGAGCCAGTCTCGAAAGTAGTATCCATATCGGATTCACTCAACCCGTAATAGGCTGGATCAAGCTCAGGCACCACCGGTTTGGCATGACGACTCAAGGGATCGAGATTAGCGACGCGCACCCCCAAAAAGCGATGCGCATTGATCAGTTGCAGCACCTTGACCTGATTGCGTTCCTGATCGGAATCCGGAGCCGGTGCACCGGAAGTTGCACGGGGTATAGCTTCAAAAGCACGCTGAATCGGACGATGCGCCTGCTCCTTGACATCACCAGCCAACGCCGGAAGCGCATCGAAATAGCTACGCCATTCGGGAGCCACACTGACAGGATCAAGCAAATACTGTTCGTAAAGCCCTTCGATAAAAGGCGCATTAGTACCGAACAGCGAAGAGCTGCCCTGCATCAATTCAAGAAAATTTTCGCTCACCGCTCATCCACTGGTACGTAATCGCGCCTGATCGCGCCGGTATAAAGTTGACGTGGGCGAGCTATCTTACGATCGGCTGGCGCCATCATTTCCTTCCATTGGGAAACCCAGCCTATGGTACGTGCTAACGCGAAGATAACCGTAAACATATTTGGCGGGATACCTATCGCACGCAGCACGATACCTGAATAGAAATCCACATTCGGATAAAGCTTACGTTCGATAAAATACGGATCGCTCAATGCAATTTGCTCCAGCGCTATTGCCAGTTTAAACAAGCGATCATTTTCCAGCCCCTGCTCTTTCAACACCTCATGACATGTCTCACGCATCACTGAGGCACGCGGATCCATGTTTTTATAAACCCGGTGTCCGAAACCCATTAAACGGTATTTCTTGTCCTTCACGCCCTGCACATACTCGGCCACACGGGACACATCGCCGATTTCCTCCAGCATATTCAACGCGGCCTCGTTGGCTCCACCGTGAGCAGGCCCCCACAGAGCAGCAATGCCCGAAGAAATACAGGCAAAGGGATTAGCGCCACTGGAACCGGCTAGGCGCACCGTCGAGGTCGACGCATTTTGCTCATGGTCGGCATGCAGAATGAAAATCCGCTCCAGCGCCTTTACCAACACCGGATTAGGCACATATTCCTCGGAGGGCGTGGCAAACATCATGTACATGAAGTTTTCAACATAGCTGAAACAATTTTTCGGATACATAAACGGATAGCCGTTATGGTATTTATAGGCCATCGCCGCGATGGTCGGCACCTTACCCAATAAACGCAACGCCGCCAGATTTCGATGCTCAGACTTATTGATATCCAGCGAATCATGATAAAACGCCGATAAGGCACCCACCACGCCGACCATCACCGCCATCGGATGCGCATCACGACGGAATCCGTTCAGGAAACGCGCCAACTGATCATGCACCATGGTATGTGACTTGATCTGTTTTTCGAAAGCCAGTTTTTGTTCTGCGTCGGGCAAGCGTCCTTCCAGTAACAAATAACAAACTTCCAGATAATCCGATTTCGCTGCCAATTGCTCAATCGGATAGCCACGGTGATATAACAAGCCAAGATCGCCATCAATATAAGTAATTTCGGACGTGCAACTCGCCGTAGAGAAAAAAGCCGGATCAAAAGTAAATAAACCCAATTTACCGAGTTCATGAATATCAATGACATCCGGGCCTAGCGTACCGGAAATCAATGGCAATTCAATACTGCGACCATCATCAAGCGTGAGTGTCGCAACACGATTTTTCGGTTCAATTTTCTTTTCCATCAGACTTCCAATCTCTTAGTTATACCGTTTTATTTTATTAACCAACGCGACCCGTTCAACCTCAAATGCGTCCTGCCTTTCTGAAATAATATCTCAAAGTCGGCGGCTTAGGGTAAACCCTTGGGCTGATTTGCTCAGCTACAGGCCACATTAACCAGACAAATTCCACCCTTATTTACTACCGCCTATACCGATCTTATTTTTTCCAGCAAAACGGCTTGCTCAACTGAAATAGCCTCTTTCCTGCCTGATACCATATCCCAGAGCGGATTGTCAGGCATATCCAGAAATTCCTCGAATATCAACTTCTCGGATTCGTTCAGCTGCAGATAACGTGCCTCGACAAAACGTCCCAACAAGATATCCAGTTCCAACAACCCGCGCCTGCACCGCCAACGCACTCGCTGCAACACGGCCTCCGGTTTAATGTCTCCCGTTTGCGTCATACCATACGCTTTATCATCAAATCCTTGATATGGCCTATCGCCTCGGTCGGGTTCAACTCCTTCGGGCAGACATCCACGCAATTCATGATGGTATGGCAGCGAAACAAACGATACGGATCTTCCAGATCATCCAAGCGCTCGGCAGTCGCCTGATCGCGCGTATCGGCAATAAAACGATAGGCCTGCAACAATCCAGCCGGGCCGACAAACTTGTCGGGATTCCACCAGAACGACGGGCAGGATGTCGTGCAGCAGCCGCACAATATGCATTCGTATAATCCGTTCAGGTGCTCACGCTGAGCGGGGGACTGCAGCCGCTCGGTCTCGGGTGGCGGATCGTTATTGATCAAATATGGTTTAATCGAATGATACTGTTTGAAAAACTGGGTCATATCCACAATCAAATCGCGTATCACCGGCAATCCCGGCAGCGGACGCAACTCAACCGGTTCTTTCAACGAAGACAGCGGCGTAATGCAGGCCAAACCATTGCGGCCATTGATATTCATCGCATCCGAGCCGCAAACACCCTCCCGACAGGACTTACGCAACGACAGGCTATCATCCTGCTCCTTTAACAACAACAACGCATCCAGCAGCATCTTATTACCCGGTTCAATGTCCAGATCATAGCTTTGCATACGCGGTGCGGTATCGGTATCCGGGTTGTAGCGATAAATTTTAAATTTCATGATCTCACATTCCTGGAGCGCGGAAATCTTGCCCGCTAGTTGCATTTACTGGTAACCCATTTGCGGGCAGGATGCCCGCACTCCAGCCCAACTCCCTCATCTTAATAAACTCTTGCCTTTAACGGGAACGAGTCCACGGTCAGTGGTTTCAGGCGCACCGGTTTGTAATCCAGTCTATTGCCTTCACTAAAATACAAACTGTGTTTCAACCAGTTAACATCATCTCGCTCGGTATAGTCGTCACGCGCATGGGCTCCGCGACTTTCCTTTCTGGCTTCGGCGGAAATCATCGTGGCTTGGGCCACTTCGATCAAATTATCCAGTTCCAACGCTTCGATGCGTGCGGTATTAAATACACGGCTCTTATCCTGAATTTCGGTATTCGCTACCCGTTCGGCGATAGCCTTGATTTGCTCCACCCCTTCAGTCAGCAACTCGGGAAAACGAAATACGCCACAATGTTTCTGCATGGTTTTACGCATCGCATCGCCCACTTCCGAGACACGTTCACCATTCTTCTGATTTTCCAATCGCGACAGTCGTGCCAATGGTCGTTCGGCGGCATCGGCTGGCAAGGGCTTGGGATGAGGATGACTTTGCAAATCCTCAATGATCTGACGGCCTGCCTCACGCCCGAACACCAGCAAATCCAGCAACGAATTACAACCCAGACGATTTGCGCCATGCACCGACACACAGGCACATTCGCCCACCGCATACAAGCCATGCACGATCTCGTCCGGGCCGGTCTTGTAAGGGGCGACAACCTGCCCGTGATAATTTGTCGGTATTCCGCCCATCATGTAATGCGCTGTCGGCACGACTGGGATTGGACTTTGGGCCGGATTGACATGAGCAAATTTCAGCGCGATTTCGCGTATGCCCGGCAGGCGAGAACGGATCACATCATCACCCAGATGGTCCAGCTTGAGCATGACATGATCGCCATGCGGGCCACAGCCGCGCCCTTCGTTAATCTCGATGGTCATCGCCCGCGACACCACATCGCGACTGGCCAAATCCTTGGCATTGGGTGCATATTTGGGCATGAACCGTTCGCCATCCTTATTCACCAAAAAGCCCCCCTCGCCACGCACCCCTTCGGTAATCAGCACACCCGCGCCATACACCCCGGTCGGATGAAACTGGAAAAACTCCATATCTTCGAGCGGAATTCCGGCGCGAGCCGCCATTCCCAGACCATCTCCGGTATTGATAAAGGCATTGGTACTGGATTGAAAGATACGTCCCGCGCCACCGGTGGCGAACAAGGTAGCCCGCGCCTGAAACATCATCACCTCACCGGTTTCGATTTCCATCGCTGTCACACCCAGCACATCGCCCTCTTCATCACGCATCAAATCCAGCGCCATCCACTCGACGAAAAAATGCGTATTGGCTTTGACATTCTGCTGATAGAGGGTATGCAACAAGGCATGTCCGGTGCGGTCGGCAGCAGCACAGGCACGTTGCACCGGTGTCTTGCCATAGCCCTGCATGTGACCGCCGAACGGGCGCTGATAAATCTTGCCGCTTTCCAGACGATCAAACGGCATACCGTAATGTTCCAGCTCATAGACCACTTCGGGTGCCGCACGACACATGAATTCAATCGCATCCTGATCGCCGAGATAATCCGAACCCTTCACCGTGTCATACATATGCCAGTGCCAGTTATCCTCATTGAGATTACCCAGACTTGCGGCGATTCCACCCTGTGCCGCAACCGTATGCGAACGAGTAGGAAATACCTTGGACAACACCGCCACCTTCAGTCCGGCTTCCGCCAACTGCAATGCAGCACGCATTCCCGAACCGCCAGCACCCACCACCACTACATCAAATGTTCGTTTAGCAATTGCCATTAATTTTCCTCGATAACTTCATTCCGGCACGGGCCGGAACCCAGCAGTTCAAATGTACCGTGCAGCGAATAATTTACAATCCCCACAGAATCTGTACCGACCAGATCGTGTACATCAACAAGGTCAGCACGACCAGCGTATGTATGACCAACCTCACGCCGGCCGGCTTGACATAATCCATCACGATGTCGCGCACCCCTATCCAGGCGTGATAGAACAAACTGAGCAAAAACAGCAACGCAAATGACCGTACCGGCAGACTGGCAAACAGACCTGTCCACCCGTTGTAACCGGGATAGGGATGCAATATCAGATAGCCGACCAACGCCAGCGTACCTAGCGCCATCACCACAGCCGTAATCCGCTGTATCAACCAGTCGCGCAGACCATAATGCGCACCGACAACAACACGATTTACCATAATTGCACTCCTATCCAAGCCGTCAGTACCAGACTCACCAGCATCACTGCCTTGCTGCTATCGCGTGCCAGCCTGAGACTGCTTGCAAGATGAAGATCAATCAGCAGATACCGCAGCCCGGCAAAGAAATGATGTAGAAATGCCCAGATCAATCCCAGCAAAATCAAGCGTGCAAGCGGGTGAGTCAGCGCCTCCATCAAATAGGAATAGGTTTCAATCGAGCGCAGGCTGTATTGCAGCATCCACAGCAACAGCGGCAAGGCCAGAAACAAGGCCAGGCCGCTGATGCGATGTAATATGGAAACAAAGCCGGGAAGTGGCAAACTTATACGATGCAACGCAAGGTGTTTCGGACGTTTATTTATCATTACCAGCCTTAAATACCATGACAGGGAAATTCTGCGCCATGTTACACCTTTTGCATGGCACGAGAAAACCAAAAGAATTATGATGTCCACCATCTTTCCAAAAAGGAGCCGCACATGAAAGCCCCCATACGTGTCACTGTCACCGGCGCAGCCGGACAAATCGGTTACGCAGCCCTGTTCCGCATCGCCAACGGCGACATGCTGGGACGTGAGCAACCGATCATCTTGCAGCTGTTGGACTTGCCACAGGCACAAACCATGTTGCACGGCGTGATGATGGAACTGGAAGATTGCGCTTTTCCGCTACTGCAACAAGTGATAATCACCGACGATCCGAAGATCGCCTTCAGGGACACCGAAATCGCGCTACTGATCGGTGCTCGTCCACGCAGCAAGGGCATGGAGCGCAAAGACCTGATCGAAGCCAACGGCGCGATTTTTTCGGTTCAAGGCAAGCTGCTTAATCAATATGCCGCGCGCCATGTCAAGGTACTGGTGGTAGGCAACCCAGCCAATACCAATGCGCTGATCGCGATGAAAAACGCCCCCGACCTCGACCCGCGCAATTTCAGTGCAATGATGCGACTCGATCACAATCGCGCCATTGCCCAGGTCGCCCAAAAGCTGTTCCAACCCATCCGCGACATCAAGAAAATGATTATCTGGGGCAACCACTCGGGCACCCAATATCCCGATCTCGACCACGCCGAGATACGTGGCCGCATGGTGCGCGAACTCTTGCCGGATCAGGACTGGGTAGAAAATGAATTCATCCCCACCGTACAAAAACGCGGTGCCGCCGTCATCGAAGCACGCGGCCTGTCGAGTGCCGCCAGCGCCGCCAATGCCGCCGTATCCCATATACACGACTGGATGCTAAGCTCACACCACAACGACTGGGTAACCATGAGCGTCCCTTCGGACGGCAGCTACGGCATTCCCGAAGGCGTGATCTACGGCTTCCCGGTTACCTGCCGCAATGGGCATTTCGCTATCGTGCAAAACCTGCCCATCAGCGAACTAGGCCGTAAACACATGGAAGAAAGCTATCGTGAATTGGTCGAAGAGCGTGATCATGTAAAGCATTTGCTGGAGTAAATGGAACAGACCAGCCACGACTATTGGAACGCGGGCACCCTGCCCGCAATCCCCATGCAAATTACACCACTGCCCGCCAATTCCCCACCATTCCCTGATTCACCTGCACCATGCCATCAATAAGCCCGGCAAGTTCATCAGTTCGATGTGTCACCAGCAACACCGTCATGCTGCCATGCAGTGCACGAATAGAATCGAGTACCAGCCGGTGATTATCCGGGTCAAGTGCACTGGTCGCCTCGTCCAGTATCAATAATTGCGGGTGTCTCAACAAGGCACGCGCCAATGCCAAACGCTGCTTCTCGCCACCCGAGAGCTTAACACCCCGCTCACCCACTTCTGTTTCCAATCCCTTGGGCAAGCGTTTAACAAATTCAGTCAAGGCCGCCTGCGACAGTGCCGCCTCAATTCCGGATTCAGTAAGCGCCGTATTGCCCCACATCAGGTTATCGCGGAGAGTGCCATTTTGTATCAGGGTTTCTTGCGGAATATAAGCAATGCTCTTGCGCCAGCCGCCCACCTGTTGCAAGGGAACACCATCGACCAGCACAACACCCGCATCGGGGGTCAATAATCCGCACAACAAATCAAGCAAGGTTGTCTTGCCGGAACCGGATACGCCGACAATCGCCGTGGTTTTTCTGGCGGGTATCATGAACTGTTCGACTGAAAGTTTATGGTGAGAATTCGGGTGGCTATAAAGAACGGACTCAAATGCAATCCCATGTTTTATCGCCACGCTTCCCGTTGAAGGTAACACCGGATCAGGATGCGATTCACACGCATCCAACAATCTACGCCAGGATGCAAAAGCCGGAAGCATATGCAGTATTTGCTGTATGCCACTTTGAAATTCTGCAATCTGAGGCAACATACGCGCAAATATCGCTACCATCACCAGCAGATGCGCTGCGGGTAACTGAAACCAGACCAGCGCTGTATAACTAACCAGAGCCAGAGCGATAGCCCCACCTACCCGATATACCGCCTGCACACGAGTTCTAACAAACTGAAACTCAATCAAACGCTCACTGACTTGATCGACTTCGTGACTGAAATGGTAAAGATTTCCCGCCTCTTCGCCGTGTATCTTGACCAATTTCATCGAAGACAAAAATTCCTGCATCTGAGCAAACATCTTGCGATTCGACTGGCTCAACATCATGCCGCTTTGCTTCGCGACACTATCCGTACTGCGCAGCAACAACCACAAAACCAATCCTGTCGAAAGCACCAACAGCGTCAACCAAGTCGAAAGCCATAACGCCACAGACAAATAAGCCAACGACAACACTGTAATGGAAAAAAAACGAAGCAGAAAAAATGTTCCAAATGTAATGCGCTGCACCTCGGTAATGAGGGCATTCAACAACTCCGCACTGTGATTACCCGTAAGGAAACTCCATTTTGAACGGGCTATCGCCGCATATAGGGTTTTTCGCAGATGATCACCAAAACGCAGTTGCAAGGAATTAGAACCGCGATCCCGATGCAACATCAATTGCGACTGAATAAAAATCAGCAATACAAACAGCAACAGCGCAATTTCGAGATTCCAGACTATGCCAAGCAAAGAAAAAAGTGGATCCAACCAAGGCAACCAACTCCTCTGCCCTCCATCTTTCCCTAGCACCCCTGCCAATGACAACAATGGCAGCAACATCAACAGACTCGCCCCTTCGGTCAGCGCCGATGCAAAGTTCAACAATACCGCGCGCCGGATAGCAACAGGATCAAAGCGCAGGAAGGTGCGCAGATAACCCGTCATATTCCAAGAGTTATGTTGAACGAGCGAATTCAATTTAACCAAACCACACAGCAACAGCTACTATTAATTCGGATCATAAATAGTTTTAGTAGTAATTAATTCATGGGACCCGATTGTTTCCTTGCGGGTCAAGTTTCAGGAGGGTTCTCATACATCATGGTGCGTAAAATGCGGCCTACAACAATAATCCAATAATCTATCCGAAATTAAAATGGCAAGTAACGCCTGCGCAACTTTGCCTCATCAAAATCCAGTGGATCGTATCCCAGCCTTAAAGCAAGCTCAATGAATTCCGGATATTTTTGAATATCCTGCGGATTCCACCAATTGTCACAAACATAGTGATAAGCATCCCGAGAATTTTCCCGCTCCTGAGTAAAACTCACTGGCGATGGAAGCTTGAGGAAACCGGCTAAATCCTGCAAGACATTGCCATTAAACAAATCTTCAAACCGAACCCGCAACCACGGTGCGGTACATGTTTGTTCAAGCTTCAAACCAAGTGCATTGACTTCCAACCAGAAAAACATCGATTTTTCAAAAGGATTCATGCCTTCCCATCTATCGCAAAATATCCGAAAAGCCGTTGCCTCGTCGAATGGGGAAGCTAAAACTTTCTCCCTGAAGCCAGGGAAACCCGGAATAAGCGGAGGACAAAAAGCCCGGTGCGAAACCCAGGAACAGGCCACCGGGATCGGATGGCGCACCAGATGCACAATCCTGATCCGCCCTTCGAAACGTTGTAATAGATAAGGTATCGCACCCCAGACAGGCCAACCGCATTCAATATAGGATTGGTGCTTGAGAACCTCCTCTATTCTGTCGCAATGCGCAATGATTTCGGTCGCATTGCCGGTCTGTTCTAAACCCTTCCGCATCAATCTCGGGTAATACCGGTCATGAAGTGGCTCATGCTCGACCACAGCCGACTCTTTACAAACAGCCAACAGATTAGCGGCAATCCATTGCGTACCGCAACGACCAGTTGAGAGAAAAAATATTGCAGTATTCATAATCCAATTAATCGTTAAGGCTATGACCATGATGTATTCAACCCATGCATCAGAATTATCATTCCCATTTACCATGATAACGAATGAACTGAGCGATTTCTATTTAATTAAAGATGCTCTTTTGTCAGCAATTTTGGAATGTCAGCCTTTGTCAGCAATAAACTTTGAAATGGCTGTAGTATTTAAACCTCTTAACCACAAGGTTCATTTCAATCACGTCGGCGGGAGAAAACAGCAAAAATCCCGGTTATCAAGGGACTTTTTGTTTACCTTATCATTTACATTAATTGAAAGTGGGGGCAAGGATGAGCGATTTTTTCATTGGGGAAATTCGAAGTTTTGCGTTCGGCATAGTGCCAAGGGGCTGGCTGCCTTGCGACGGTCGAACAATGCAAATACAGTCAAATCAGGCATTGTATGCACTGCTCGGAATCACGTATGGAGGAGACGGAAAAACAACCTTTATGCTTCCCGATCTTCAGGGGAGACTCGCTGTGGGCAAAAGTCCGGGCAACGTCAATCCCCCGAACGCAAACCCTCCGACAAGCGCATACCCATTGGGATCAAAAGGCGGGGCGGAAACGGTTTCTCTCACTGTAACCCAAATACCGGCACATAACCATAATGTGACGGGCAAAGTGGCTCCCGCCACGAGCAAGGCGATACCAGGCAATTACTTATCTACAACTGGAACGAACGCTACCATTACTACTCCGCAAAATGTTTTTGCGGCACCGGGAACTGCCATGATCCCGCTTAATTCGGGTTGCGTATTACCCAGCGGAGACACAACCGGACATCCGAACATGCAGCCCTTTCTTGTGACCAATGTCTGTATTGCAGTTACCGGATTATTCCCTACCCGCAACTGACCCAACCCAATACCAAAGGAAATATAATGACTCCATATCTCGGAGAAATCCGTATATTTGCAGGCACATATGCACCTCAACCGGACTGGCATTTTTGCGATGGTTCATTGCTTCAAGTTTCGCTATACCAAGCACTTTTCGCCTTGCTCGGCACAACTTATGGCGGAGACGGAGTTAACACCTTCGGACTTCCGAATCTGCGCGGACGCGTCAACATCGGTGCCGGAAACGGCGCAGCCCTGACACAAAGAAAGCTCGGACAATCTGGTGGCAGCGAAACGGTGGCACTCGTCACCAGCAACATGCCCGCACATAGCCACACGCTCAACACAGCGGGATCGGATGCTGCGAGCCCGACACTAGGGGAAACGGTCACCTTCGCCAACGCCACCGGCCAAAACACCATGTACATCAAGGATGGCTTGCCTGCCGCCACCGCGATCAAAGAAAACCCTGCTGCGGGAACCATTACGCAGTCAGGCAGTGGACAACAACACGACAATATCATGCCCGGGCTAGCGGTGAATTACATCATCGCTCTAAATGGCTTATTTCCTCAAGCCTAATTCAAAGGAGAATCAAATGGATGCTTTTTTCGGTGAAATTCGGCTCTTTCCTTATAATTATGTGCCGCTCGACTGGCTAGCATGCGATGGCTCAAGCCTGAACATACAGCAATACAATGTCCTGTATGCGGTTATCGGGTCAACTTACGGCGGCGATGGCAAGACCTATTTCAATCTTCCCGACTTGCGCGGACGCACTGCCGTCGGAGTAGGCATCGCCCCCGGTGGCAATACCGCCTGGAGCATAGGCAATACAAAAGGCAAAGAGAGCGTGGCATTGACATCAGTCAATCAGCTTCCGGCGCATAGTCACACCATGGTAGTTGAAAGACTGGCAGGCCCAGTTGGTTCACAGGCCAATTCTTTGGCGACACCGGTGGCAAACAGTTCCTGGCTGTCTCGTCCTGCGCAGGTAACAGGGCCAAATGCCAGCAACATCATTCCCAGCCTGACCCCGGCACCTGCCACACCCGATGGGACATTGCATCCCAACACACTGGGGGCGGCCGGAAGCGCTGTACCTGCACCACATGAAAACCGGCAACCCTATACGACGCTAATATATTGCATCTGCAACAACGGAGAGTTTCCGATGCGGAATTAAATCCCCGGAAAGCGGATATTTTAATTAACCATTTTAATGTCCGCTTTTATTGTATTATTAACAACCGTTTAACTTTTTAGGAAAAAATCATGACCGAAACCAACGAAACTCCCGTCTGCACCAAAAAAGTCTGGACCACCCCCGAGATCAACGATCAGATCATCAAGGATGTTACGCTCAAGACAAAATTCGGATCTACAGCGGAGGGGAAGACTTCTGGTGCTCCATCCTGATTTTATAGGGCGAATTTAAGTTTGCTTACCTATCAGATTTCCGGCCTGATTGTCGCCTCTGAAATTGCACTTTCAGGGGTGGCAGAACCAACCAACACCTCGGTTCAACCCGATGTCCACATAAAAAAGGTTTCCCTTCCCGAATCACTCGATCAGGTTATCGCCCGCGGTCCAAACTGGATGATCGCGAAGGACGATTTCCTGCTGCGTGTGCCCGGCGTGGCTCGCATGCGGGTTCGTTGTGGCCGCGAGATCGAGGTCGAGATCGAAGGCGCTGAAGCCGACGTTTCACCATTTTTGCTGGGTACCTGCTTCGGTGTATTGCTACACCAGCGCGGTGAATTGATCCTGCATGCCTCAGCCGTGAGTTATAACGGCAAGGCCATCGCCATTTGCGGGCCGTCCGGCATGGGGAAGTCGACGATGTCCGCCGCGCTGTGCCAGACCGGCTGCAGCTTCATCAGCGACGATGTGTCCACTATTCGTTTCAGGACTGATGGCAAACCTGAAGTCTTGCCCGACAGCCGATCACATCGTCTCTGGGCAGATGTCATCGAGCCGCTTGCGCTGTCTGATCGCCGCGGTGATGCCGTGCGCGAGACGATACAAAAATACCATGTCGAACCGACCATCAGCATCAGCGCAATTCCGCTGGGGATGATACTGGTGCTGCGTCAGGCGGATATTCACGATCAACCACCCGTAATCGAGCCTCTGGCACTTAGCGATGCGGCAGCCTATCTGCGCTCCGATGTATTTCGCTCGACACTGGCTAGCCACATGGGACTCGACAAAGCCTTATTCGGCCAGATCGCAAGGCTACTCCCCCATGTAAAAGTGCATCGCCTGACTCGCCCCGAGGGAATTGACAGACTCGAAGACACTGTCAATCGGGTGAAAGAGCACATATTCGAGAAATTGGCATGACCGGTTCGCTGATCTGGCTCGCCTCCTATCCCAAGTCCGGCAACACCTGGCTGCGCCTGCTGCTTGCCAATCTTCTCTCGGACAGTCTGGATGCGACTGACATCAACCAGATTGATCTGCCCCAGCGTTGTGTGATCGGCCGGTATGCCTTCGAGGAGATTACCCTGATTGATTCCAGCCTGCTGCGACAAGAAGAGGTGGATGTGATGCGACCTGCAATCGTGAACGCGATCAGCGCCGAGACCGATGGTGACATATACGTCAAGCTGCATGATGCCTATCGCATGCTGCCAGACGGCAAACCGCTGCTAGGCATGGGACATGCACGTGCAGCATTGTATGTAGTAAGAGATCCGCGAGATGTCGTCATTTCATTCGCCTTTCATAACGGAACCTCAATCGACAGGGCGATAACGTTAATGAATGACTCGAATGGTACGATAAGCAGAAATTCCAAACGATGCACACCTCAAGTCCCTCAACTGATGCATGACTGGAGCCGCCATGTTGAGGGCTGGATTGATCAGCGCGATGTTCCGGTTCACGTCATTCGCTACGAGGATTTGCATGCTAGCCCCATAGATACTTTGCAGGAAGCGGCAAACTTCCTTGGCCTGACTATTCCGCAAGAGCGAGTCGCGCACGCGGTACGCTGCACTCAATTTTCATCTTTGCAGCGCAAGGAGCAAGATAGCGGCTTTCGTGAACGCATAAAAGTATCAACAGCCCCCTTCTTTCGCTCCGGTCGTACAGGAAGTTGGCGCGAGGAACTCAGCATCGCTCAGCAACAGAGAATAACCGAGGCACACCACCGGGTGATGACCCGTTTCAATTATCTTTAACTGAAGGAGTATTCATGACGAGCAGAATTGCGACAGAAACATATCAACGTTCGGAGGATCTGCTCGGAGCCGCCGTCGATGACGAACTATTAATGATGAGCATCGAAAAGGGCTGTTATTTCAGCCTGAACTCGGTTGGAGCACGTATCTGGGAACTACTGGAAACGCCTGTTACCTTGGCTCAACTGACATCAAGTCTGACGATGGAATACGATGTTCCAGCACAGACTTGCGAACAGGAAATAGCCCGATTCCTGGCCGCACTTGATGAGCGCGGTATGCTCGTCCACGCATGAGCTGGCATGCGCGATAGCATTGCACGTGCCGAGCAACAGGCATAAAGCAAGGGGTGAGATGGACGAAAATCTGGCACAAATGTATTTCGGCAAGGGCACCGTACAGCAGAATCTGGAGCGCGCGGTTGCCGAAAAAAGGCTGACCATGCTGGCCGATGGCCGCTACGCCTTACCCCGGCAAGGTGGCGGATGCAATCAACTGCAAGTCAGGAATGCACCGGATCAGACTTGCCAGATTTATACCCGGTTATTTTTCCAGATTGCCTATGACGAAACGGCGGTTCCCTATAGCTGCCGCAACTGTTACAAGGTCAAAGTGGTACCGGCAGATTTTTCAGGCCTGATCGCCTTGCGCGACATACTGGAAAAAAGTTCGTACATCTCCAAGTGTGGCGTTAATCCGCCAGGTATGTATTCCCGCGATGTCTATTCCGGGCATCTTTATCTGAACGGACTGGAAGCGGCACGAGATGCCTGTCGTGACATGCAAAACCGTATTAATGCCCATGCTGATATGGTTGGCAACACCGAGTTGTCCATCAAACGCGGCTGTACGCACTTCGAGGCCGTCTGCGGCCCATCTGATCGCTGGACATTCAGGGACGGAATGTGCAAAATCGAGGAATCACTGAAAGCGCAATGCCAAAGTTTACCGCTCCCCTTGTCAGATTATCGTCAGCGCCGGATGGCATCCATGCCGATCTGGCTGCAAACGGCCTACAACATCAAGGACGACAGCTATCTGAAATTCACCGGCGGAAAGCCGCTGCACAGACCCACGGTAACTTACCCTATCACTGAACCGACTGGCCCGATCACCGAACCGACTGGTGATGAAAAACCCGACAGCGCTGATTCATGATCATTCAAGCCCTTTCATCTCACACCAGTTATCCAATACAAAGTGCTTGTCCAGAAAACGCCTCAATGCGGCCATTTGCATGAACACAACCCCATGCTGCCGACGGTAAATCTGTCCTTGCTCTGCGCTGGTTGAGTTATTCCACTGTTTCCATAATTGGGCCAGAGAAATCTCCGTCATGCTCGCATCGGTGCAGCGCAAAGATTCCTGCACAGTCTTTTTTAGAGCCTGAGCCTGATTTATCAATGCATGCGCGTCCCATGCTGAAATATCTCGAGCTGCTTCGTCAATCAATAACTTGCAGTAAAACTGTTGACATATTTTCGGACGATCATCATATATCCCGCAGCCCTTATCGCAGTGAGCAGGGCAAGGCTGTTTGAAGTAATGCTGTTCGTCCTGCATCAAAATCTGAATTGATGCAGCTTCCAATTTAGCTAAATTGTCGATGAATTCTAAGGGTGCACCGGAGAACAACGTGCCATCGCAACAAAGACCGCATGATCGGCAGAGCTCCATCGCCGATTCACTTTTCAGATTCGTACTATCATTCATCATATTTCTCAACTCAGTGATGCTGCTTTAAATAGGCGGCCATATTTAAAAAACGCATCAATGTAGGAATATCAGCTCCATCCCATTCCGAACGCATTATTCTTTCAACCTCGTCCAGATCGAAAAGGTCGCCTACAAATTTATGTGTTCGCAGTTGAGTCAAATAAAGCAGTAGCGACTCACGTTGAGTTTCAAGCAATTCGGCAACTTCCGGAATCGGGGTAAGCTTGCCGTGACGCCAGCGGATTTCGTCGGGCAGCACATCGACCATCGCATCGCGAAAAACGCGACGTTTCCAGCCATTGCGCAGGAATAATGAGCTGGGCAAAGACGTGACGAATTCGACCAGCCGCCTGTCGAGCATAGGAAAACTTACCGCAATACCCTGTCTGGCACTCATCAACGCCCAATGCTCCGTTCTTCTGGCGATGTGGTAACTGCTCAACAATGCATAACGATTATGCAGCGCATTTGATCCGATTTTTATCCCCTCTCCTTCCGCGCATGAGGCAAATCCGGGCCGTAACACACGCAACACGCCATCTGGAATATTTGCATACCCTCTACCCAGCCTGCTTCTTAGCCAATTGAGCACATTCGGAAAAAGATAGCTTAACAATTCACCATTCACGACCCGCATGACGCTCATTTTTCGGGTGCGTTTCAATGCAATAATTTCCCGAAGCAGATAGCGCCATCGTCCGCTTTGAAAGGCTTCGGCAAGTGCACCGCGACCATTGAAGGTCGCCCCTTCATCGCCGCCCCAACCTGACAACAACATTTCCGCCCCCTGCATTTTTGCATCAACACAGACCTGAATATCCGGGTAGCTTAAATCGCTGGCAAACAATTGATCGCAATCCATCTCCGGCCTGAACAAGACATCCGGATTATCGACCATCACCGGCTTCCAGCAAATATCTGTTTCCTGCTTTAACACCGCCTCGACGAAGGGGCGTTCGTCTTCCTCACCCAGAACTCTCGGCAGAAATGAATAGGCGAACAGCGTACGCTGCTGTTTACGCAACATGCGGGCAGCTAATACAGATATAGCGGAAGAATCAAGCCCTCCGCTAAGATGCGCCGCTACCGGACCGGTTTTGGACAAACGGCAGCGCACTGCTTCAATAAAAATAGCTGACAGTTCGCTCGCCGCCTCTTCGGGTGAACATTGCCGTTCCCGGGCCTGAGCAAGGTCCAGCTTCCAGTAACACTCGGCGCGATTCTCCCTAGCGGACACATGAAGCAGATGCGCGGGGGTAAGCCTTGAAACATCGGAAAAAAGTGCGCTCTGCGATGACGTGTACTGATTAAGCAAATCGTTGGCCAGATAACGCCGATCCAGCTTGCGTGTCGCAAAACCACCCGCATGCAAGGCGCGCGGCAATGAAGCAAAGGCGAACTCCCTGCTCGATACCTTCGTCATGAAAAAGGGACGAATGCCCATGCTGTCGCGAGCACAAAGCAGAGAACTGGTTTGAGGGTTCCATGCGACGAAGACGAAATCGCCAAGCAGTTTGACCACCCCTTTCGCCCCCCAGCGTTGCAGAGCGGCCAGCAGCAAATCCTCGTCGCTACCCTTGATGCCTAGCTCGGCAGATAAAGCCTCGGGTTCATCCAGGCGGCAATCGGCGGCCAGAACAAGGCCATCTGTTCCTCTGGCAATTTCAAATGGTGTTTTTCGTGAAAAATCCAGTACGGCAAGCGCCAGCGATCCTTCAATCAGTCTGGCCACCTGCGGTTTGAGTCCCGGCTCTATCATCGACCCAATCATTGAGTCGAGTCGATCGGCTTCAGCCGACCTGCCATCCTTATGATAAAAACCGCAAATCAAGCGCATCGCTACTCCGTGATTATTGATTGAAATACTGAGCCGCAATCGCCGCAAATGCAGTATGTCCGAACGGAACATCATCGACGAGTTGATGATGGTAAACACCGGGGCCTGAGTTGGTTTCAATCAATACCGGCCCATCTGCGGTGATTGCCACATCCCAACCCAGAAAAACAAAACGGGAAAAAGCCTGCCGGTGAGCGCACATCACTAGCTCCTGCGCTTCGCGCCAGAACGGAACGACGACATTCGCCATTAAAACATCCGTTCCGGAATGTCGATCAATCAATTCACCACTGTAGGTGTAAGTGTGCGCAATCCAGCCATTGCCATCTAGAATCCCTAACACGGAGTAGGGGCGGCTTGCAAACCCGCCCCAGGGCAGGGTAATCTGATGCGAAATGATCTGCACTGCACCGTCAGGAGCGATCCCGGTGATTATGCGAATATCTGCCAGCGTTCCATCCGACAGACATTCCAGATCGGGATGATTGAATAAACAGGGCTGTACCAGACAGTTACGTGAGCGCCAGGAAGCCACCAACTCTGAAGGGGTTCGAATATTTCCATCGGCATCACGATAACTGCCGTCTTTCAGCCACCATTGCCCAGCCCCGCGTCCCTGACTGCCAGCCAAATCTTTCACCCAAAGGCAGGGCTGATCAGGCAAAAATTCTTGTTCTGGTGCAACTTGTCTTCCTCCCTGATAGATAGCCAGCGTAGTTATGCACGGCAAATCAAATTTTTGACAGATTTCGGCAAAGCGTCCTTTATCCTGCACATCCGCATTGTCTGCTCCATTGCGGTCATTGAGATAATTAAAAATATAGCTTTCATTCCAGTAAAAATACTCGCTGATGCGGTCGCGCCGAGCCCGGTCATGCAAACGATAGGCAACGTATTCGAATGGCGGCACATTTTCGGATAAGGCCAGGGCAAACATATGCGCGCCCCTGAGCAGCATTCTTGCCACCCCTTGAGGACGGTCTAAACCTTGCATTATTCTCAGATTGTAAATTGTATCGACCAAGGCACCTGACGGCCAGCTAAGCGTCATCACGACACGTACGCTCCAACGTTTAACCAACGGTTGATTTGCATGGCAAGTCCGGCGTGCATGAGCGCGCAATTGCCTCATGGGGCTGGGATTTAAGCTCGGAAGCATGAATGGGAAGCCGAATTTGCTCAAAGAATAAAACCGGGCCATAAGTGGCCAGCGCCGGTACAAAAACTTTGTTAATCTAAAAGGAGGCTTCAATAAATTCCTGTCCGACATTAACAATCACTCAATGAAAATTTAAGCGGGCAATATCACATATATCGAAATGGTTTTCAATGCGTAAGATAGAATACGATGACGTTCAAGACCCCTGCTTACGGCCTACCTAAAGAAACACCACGCCGTAATTCATCAGTCAAGACCTGATCTTGGCTTCGATTGAAAATTTAAACGGGGTTACTCTTTTGCGACGAAAACACAGGTCAAAAACATGAATTTAAATCTTGAATACATAACTCTGCGTCAAGAAAATTCCAATGACAAATCCTTTCTCGAAGCACTTTATCGTTCGACTCGCGACGATTTATTGCAACTAGGCTTACCGGAAGCAATGATGAGCGGTCTGATACAGATGCAATTCAACGCACAACAATCGGGCTACCGTAGCCAATTTCCCGATGCAGAGTATTCGATTATTGAAAAGGAAGGTAAGCCCATAGGTTATCTTGTGATTCATTATGGCACTGAAATAATCAGGCTTGTTTATATCGCTTTATTACCCGGCGAACGCAACAGGGGCTACGGTAGAAGTCTGATTCATGGTTTGCAAACTGAGGCGGCAGAATCAAACAAATCATTGGCTTTGACGGTTGACCCGCTGAATAAGCGCGCTAAACATCTGTATCTCGATAGCGGATTTCAGATTATCAGCCATGATGGCGCCAATATTGAAATGTGCTGGTCATAACTCAACGGGAATTGAAATTCCGACTCGTTTCAACTCTGACTCATATTTACTTTTGACTCGTGACTTGCTTCTTTTTAATCCGAAAATGGCGATTGAGTTGAAGCTGTAATACGGAGTAATTAAACTCGGCAATGACATGCTCCCTTGATTTTACTTCTGTCTTAGCCCCCGATAAATTCAAGTATTGCTCCCTAAGTCCGCCGATATTATTTCCGCCTGCAGCCAGTAAAGAGGCATGAGCCTTGTCCTTCAGAGCATGGGCTTGTCGAATAATATCTGCCGCATCTTCATAAGAAATTCTGGACTTACTGTAGTTTTTGAGCAACTGACATATAAACCCACCACATACCTTAGCTCTGCACGCGTCGTAGATGGTACATATTTGGTCAAATGAAGCGCAAGGCAATGTAAAAGTCTTCCCATCATCACAAATCGTGGTGATTCCAACTTTTTTCAATTGAACGATATCCTCTTCCGGCCTGAGCCTTGCAAAACTGAATAAAGTGCCGTCACAGCATAAGCCGCACATTCTGCAAATCGCTTGAGATAAAGTCGCGGCTTCGGCAGCGCTTACATCTCTCTTTTTATCAGCATTCATATTCAATCAATTATCATTAGTCAGAACAATTATCATTAGTCAGAAGGGGAATATTTCATACAAGGGTATGACTTTCAATTCATCTTTGCAGTTACAGTACAAATGATGAATTGAACGTTGCAACTGACCGCAATATTTCAGAAACGATTTATACGGACAACAAACCAGCAATTAAATGTTAACAACCTGCTGAAACAAAACAACCAACAACCGCAAACTTGCCAAAACTGTTCCCACCCGTTACGCGCACGCGCCCCGCAGCAACCCATGCATGCGCCTTCATTTTTCCGGAATCACGCTCCACACCGAAATACAGTCCATATGGCACACCATATAGTCCCAACATCAATCTGGCAGTCACGGCCTGAGGAAAGCAGTTTGATACCCAAGGTGTATAACGCGATGCCAATGATATTACTCGTGCAATAGAGCGCCCCCTTGCTTCACAAGCGGGGTCAATAAGTGGAATCCAGGGAGCAATACCTGCCTGTTTTCCCAGCAATGGCGCCATGCGCCGGAAATGAATGGTCAAAATCAGAAAACGACTGATGCCCAGCATAATCCAGACAGGAATAAGCCAGACTTTTTCAAACCACGAACGGCGTGCAAAACTTTTAAGTTTTCGAATTAACACTGGAAATTTATTAGAACTGAATGTATTCATGTTGATCTATTTATTCTGTGACGCACCGTTGCATGTTTCGATTACCCGAATTTTATCTCAATGCCTATATCTTTCATCATTCCAAGTCGGGATAAATCCCGACCTACATTATTCATCAAAAGCTATCTTCTCTGAATATACATCAACGCATCAGGCTGCTGTTAGAATGCACAGTCAATTATTTAACCCGAGCAGTCCATTTACTCAGGAGGCGACATGCAAGTATCTGAAGATGACAATATGCAGGTTGAACAACAGAAATTTGGCTTTGAATTTACCGGGACAGGCAGCGAGTACTTTAAAATCTGGATCGTCAATCTGCTGCTAAGCATCGTAACGCTGGGTATTTATAGTGCTTGGGCCAAGGTTCGCCGCATGCAGTATTTCTACCGCAACACGCGGCTTGCAGGTTCCAGTTTCGATTATCACGGCACCCCAAAAGCAATACTGAAGGGGCGAGTCATTGCCTTCTCGTTGCTGGCGATCTATTCCGCAGCAGGCGAACTGAATCCGATTCTGGGTGCTGCGCTCGGCCTGTTGATCGCGACCATAATGCCGTGGCTGATTGTGCGTTCATTACGATTCAAGCTGTATAACAGCAGCTATCGCGGCTTGCGGTTCGGTTTTGCCGGAAGCGACAGACAGGCTTACAGGGTATTTCTACTATATCCTCTCCTCACCGGACTCACGCTATTTATGCTCGCTCCCTTTACCCATCAGCGCATCAAGCAATTTCAACATCAAAACAGTCGTTTCGGAAACACCAGTTTCAATTTTGATGCGACCGTAAAAAGCTTTTATGCCATCTATTTTCAGATACTGGGGATCGTGGTTGCGCTGAGCATTCTTACTGCCATCATGTTCAAGAACGAACTTTCCTGGATGATGGCTTTGCTGCCTTTTGCCTTTCTTGCCGCCTTTCTGGTCGCCACTTCCTATCTGGCCGTTGCCCTGCCCAATCTGATCTGGAACTCGACCTGTCTAGGTAATCACCGGTTCCATAGCCGGCTGGAAGTGCTGCCCTACCTGTGGATCAGCTTCAGCAATCTACTGGGCATAGGCCTGACGCTGGGGCTGTTCATTCCCTTTGCCACGATACGCATGATGCGCTATAAACTGGAACACATGAGCATGACGACTCATGGCGATTGGGCAGAGTTTGTAGCCGATCAGCAACAATTTATCAGCGCCACCGGCGAAGAAACAGCAGAGATGTTCGATGTCGACATTTCCCTCTGACACGACTGCCGGGCAAAGGCTGACAGCGGCCTATTTTGATGGCAAGACTGCCACGTCCCGCCCCGTTTGCTTGTCAATTACAGGACTAACCCTGCGCTTAACGGGGACGGACTTCACCCTGGACTGGCCGCTTGATAAGGTAGATATCTCGGAACGACTGGGCAAAACACCGCGTCTTCTGAGCTATAGCAACGATGGGCATTGTGAGGTTACCGACCATGATGCGCTGGATGAAATGCTGGCAGGCGCATCACTATTGCACCCTGTCCTTGCCCGACAGGGTGAGCACGACAAAATGTTGGACAAGATGCATCACAGTTTGTACTGGGCTCTACTGACCGCTGTGCTGATCGTACTCACCTTTGTTGCCGCCTATCGCTATCTACTGCCATGGGGATCAGAAGTTATTGCTATGCAACTCCCGGAGGATATTCTGCAACAGATAAGTGTCTCGACACTGGATACGATGGATCATTTCATGCTGCAACCAAGTAGGTTGGATGCCACACGCCAGCAACAATTAACCACCAAATTTGCCAAGCTCAAATCACCTCCGGGTAACCGTGCAAACTACCACATCGTATTTCGCAGCTCGCCCGATATGGGTGCAAACGCGTTTGCATTGCCGGATGGCACCCTTGTCATGCTTGATGAGCTGGTTTCCTTAACCACAGACGACAATGAAATACTGGCCGTACTTGCGCACGAGCGCGGCCATGTTGAGCGCCGCCATGCGCTGCGCATGCTGCTGCAAAACTCGGCAGTCGGGTTGGTACTCACCTGGTATATGGGCGACATCAGTACGATACTGGCGAGTGCCCCTGCTATCCTGATGCAAGCCCAATATTCGCGGGATATGGAAAGCGAAGCCGATGGATATGCCGAACGCACACTTAAAATCAATGCGCTTTCCCCTTGTCTGCTAGCCAGCCTGCTTAAAAAACTGGAAGCATCACATCGTACGATGACAACGGAAGAAAATAACAAAATCATGGACTATTTGACTAGCCATCCCTCTACAGCAGAACGCTCAACGTTGCTCTGTCCGTCGAATCAACCATGACCGGATATTCGGGAAGAATACCGGTCACAACACCACACTGCCTTAAACACAACCGGTTGGTTTCGGCATTCCACCATACTTGGTAATCGGTTTCATCGGGCCGGTCATCCACAATTCAAAAACATCCTTCTGGTCTTCGCCGATATATTTGGCAAATTTGCGAATCGGCGGAACAGAACCATACTGTTCGTAATATTCGCGCGCTTTCATGATCTGCGCCCACTTAGTATCATTCATTTCATAGCCATCGGCCGCCGCCATTAAATGGCCCAGCTCCAACGTCCAGCCATTCATATCAATCAAATAACCATCACCATCGCGATTCGGGATTTCCATGATTCAACCTTTCAAATATAGTCAATATAAGGATATCATTAAATATTGACCTATGATATTAGTCAAGTTATATATTTCATTATTTATTCTATTCGAGCAACAAAATGCACCATCAAAGTGCACGAAATAACCATTACCCAAACTGACCGTGTGAAAAAGTAAAACATACTTGATAAAACGCTCAATTCACTGAATCTTTAAAAGATTAATCCCATATTCATCAAAAAAACTCTCATATTTATATTATCATTCGGTACAAACACGCTGACCAAAGTATTGCAGGAGGCCAGCTAATCATAAAAAGGTGTTGGCAGGCAAAATAAGCACATAAATTCGATTTTACGCAATCAACCGACGTTATAAGCACACGGATGAATCCTCTCGAAAAATATGAGTCACTCAACTGCTGTTTAACGATAGAGGAGTGGCGCTCCCGTATTGTTAAATTTGCCTGTGAATTGGGATATGAACTCAGCATACTGGCCATCTTCCCGGATCACAATACACCCATCGAATTCCAACTCGCTTTTCTGCAACATAATATTTCCCTCCAGTGGATCAATAAATACGACGAAGAAAAACTGGGGAAAATCGATCCACTCGTATCACATTGCCGAACCAAAAAAGCCCCGTTAATCTGGTCACCCGACACATTTTCCTCTAACGAACAAAAGAAACTCTATGAAGCGGCCTGTGAACATGGGCTACAGGCTGGCGTAACCTTGCCGATCAACGGTCTTAACGGGGAATTCGGTTTACTTTGCTTTGCCGCCGACATCAAGCCGGAAACCAAGGTTTTGCGTGATATGGCCCGCAGCGTCCCGAAACTTACCTGCCTGCGGGATTTCATAATTGATTCATCGCTTAGATTCATCAATCCGCCCGACCCGTGCGAGCAAGTTATCCTGCTAACCTCCAAAGAGTTGGAATGCATAAAGTGGTATGCCGCAGGTAAAAGTACATGGGCTATTGCAAAGTTAATGCTCTGCACCGAGTCCGCGGTAAATCACCATTTTGCCAATATACGCCGCAAGTTTAGCGCTTCAACACGAAATCAGGCTGTCGTAAGAGCCATCAGCATGAACATTATCACGCCTCCTTAAGCTTTAATTACCCCTTCACACATACCACCTGCTTCAAGGTATGCAACACATCAACCAGATCTGCCTGATTCGCCATTACAGTGTCTATATCCTTGTAGGCACCCGGAATCTCGTCTATCACACCTTTATCCTTGCGGCAAATCACACCCTTGGTTTGGTTTCTCATGTCTATTTCAGTAAACCTGTTTTTCGCCGCAGTACGACTCATGCATCGTCCGGCACCATGCGAACATGACGTAAAACTTTCCGGCTCCCCCTTGCCTCTCACGATAAAACTTCTAGCGCCCATACTGCCCGGAATAATACCCAGATCGCCGATTCTCGCCCGTATCGCTCCCTTACGCGTGACAAATACGTCTTCTCCATAGTGATGCTCGATGGCAACATAATTGTGATGACAATTAACCACCTGATCAACTACAGCAAACGGAGGTAAATGGCGACGCAATCCGGCCAGTATCAGCTCCAACATACTCTGGCGATTTTGAAACGCATATTCCTGCGCCCAGTGCACGCCTTCCACATAATCATCAAAATGCGTCGTACCTTCGGGAAAATACGCCAAGTCACGATCCGGCAGGTTGATCATCAGCTTTTCCATATCCTGTCGAGCAAGTCTGATAAAGTAATCAGCAATGCTATTCCCTATGCCACGACTGCCCGAGTGTAGCATCACCCAGACACGGTTGTTTTCATCCAGAGATACTTCGATAAAATGATTGCCCCCTCCCAACGTACCCATCTGATAAACCCAGTTGGAATTCTTGCCTAACGATTTCAGCAAATCAGGGTGTTTATGCATCATCTTGGTCAAACGTGCTTCAAACGGTTGCGCAACGCCTGCCAATGCACGATCACCCTGATGCTGTGCCCGCCCGACCGGCACATCACGGCTAATCTGTTCAAACACCTTTTTCAACAACCTTTCGTCCAACTCGTTGCCGGAAAGCGAGAGTTGGCAGGCCAACATGCCGCAACCAATATCCACTCCAACAGCCGCAGGGATAATGGCCTTGCTTGTAGCGATCACCGAACCTATCGTTGCTCCGATACCCAGATGCACATCCGGCATCGCAGCAACATGATGATGAATGAAGGGCAACGAAGCAATATTCAATAATTGCAAACTGGAACCTTCGTCCAGATCGTCCGCCCAAACTTTGACCGGCACATTCCGGCTTGCCAGCGTTTGTTTGATTGGCATCAAGTCACCTCAAAATATCTTGCACACAAGGAACAGTAACATTCTGCTCCACTCAAACCAAGCCGAAAAATTTCTAAATCCATGCTGCCCCGTTCGGGTAATTGATTTGCGCCCTATAACAAGGCAGGATATGGCTTCTTCAATCTCTGCTATCCAATACCATGTTCGAGTATATTTTTTTCGATGCCGCATTACGTGACAAATTCGTAGCTTATGCAAAACAACGGGATGTCGACTGCATTACCAGTGAAGACAATATGGGACTGATAGTCGCCATTTCCGAAGATATACCAGATGAAATTGCTGACGAGATAGAAGATTACCACGACGAATTGCAGCAAAGACAAGCCGAACTCAGCGAGGAAGCAGGCGAATTAAATCGCCTCGCCGGATTTCGTTTCAATCTACCTGACGGACAGTCACGTTTATTACCCTTGCAACCGGAAATGGCTAACCGCCTGATAGCAAATTTCAGTCTGGAAGAAATACAGGGGTTATTTAATGCAGTAGCCTACTGCACCTTAAATACGAATTCTGAGCATCTATGCCAAATACTCGCAGCAAAAAAAGAGGATCAGGCATAATACTTTCTCGCAACACCCCATTATCCAAATAAACCATGTAGAAGCAGCCCCGCCAACAAGATGCATAAAATCGCCAGCGGGAGGTATTCTTCCCAGACCACATTTTGTTTTTGGGTATCCGGCCTCAAGTAGAGAGTCGCGTCCCTATCATCACTTAACTGTACTTTATGGTATTTCATTTTCCTCTCCCATTTATGCAGATTGCCGTAGTAGATTATCAAACCCACCCTACCATCCCAAGCCCGCATATCGATTTCCAAATACAGCATTCTGCGGTTCGGAAAACCTGACAAACGCAGAGACTCAAAGGACGAGCGGTCAATGCAATAACTTGACTTTTTCAGGCTGGAATTTTAAGTACCAACCGGCAATGATAGGCGACTACAAAACACAGTAAGCTTCCCTTAAGCCAATAAATTCTTTTTGGGTGCGTGTATAATTCGCAACAGTGTTCAATTTCAAGGAAAAATCGTGTCACTTTCAACTCGCGTACTCGCCATCAAACCTTCCCCCACTCTCGCCGTTACCGCTCGTGCTGCAAAGCTCAAGGCAGAAGGTAAGGACATCATCGGTTTGGGTACAGGTGAGCCGGATTTCGATACACCGCAACATATCAAGGATGCGGCCATCTCCGCGATCAACAAGGGATTCACCAAGTACACCGCTGTGGGCGGCACGCCCTCGCTAAAAGCGGCAATCATCGCCAAACTGAAGCGCGACAATGGCCTTGATTACACCGCAAAACAGATTCTAGTTTCCTGCGGCGGCAAGCAAAGCTTTTTTAATCTAGTGCTATCCACAATTAATCCCGGCGATGAAGTCATCATTCCGGCACCCTACTGGGTTTCGTATCCTGACATTGTCATCATTGCCGAAGGAAAACCGGTTATCGTTCAGGCGGACATCAAACAGGGATTCAAACTAACTCCCGAACAACTGGAAGCCGCGATTACCCCTCGAACAAAAATGCTGGTCATCAACAGCCCGAGCAATCCATCCGGCGCAGTTTATACGCTGGAAGACCTCAAGGCACTGGGCGAAGTGTTGCGCCACCACCCCGACATTCTGATCGCTACCGACGATATGTACGAACATATCGCGCTGACCGATACGAAGTTTGTCAATATTCTGGATGCCTGCCCGGATCTGTATCCACGCACCATGGTGCTAAACGGCGTGTCCAAGGCCTATGCGATGACCGGTTGGCGCATCGGCTATGCAGCCGGCCCCGAACACATCATTACCGCGATGGAAAATGTGCAATCTCAAAGCACATCCAATCCAACTTCGATCTCACAGGTAGCCGCAGAAGCCGCTCTCAACGGCGATCAGGAATGCATTACGCCGATGATTAAAGCCTTCCGCGAGCGTCACATATACGTAGTAAACGAATTGAATAAGATTCCCGGAATAAGTTGCCTGATGGCGGGTGGTGCATTTTATGCATTCCCTGATGCCCGCGCTGCCATCGCCACCTTGCATCAAAAAGGCATCATCAAAGAGAAGACCGATATCGCTCTATCCGAATACCTGCTGATAGAAGCCGGAGTCGCCGTCGTCCCTGGCTCTGCCTTTGGCAGCGAAGGTTACATTCGCCTGTCATTTGCCACTTCGATGGATAATCTGGTCAATGCCATGCAGCGTATCACGCGTGCACTGAGCTGATTGATATAGCCGCAATCCAAAACAAAGCCACCGTCAATTTGCGGTGGCTTTAAATTTCCCCTCTAGAAAAGCGAAAACCTTTTCTAAAATAAATACCTTTTTAACGCGCCCTAAAGGAAGGAGCCTCGGTTGTCCCTCCAATTTGCAGCGCTGTTGATCCGCCACCGCCAAGTATCGCCAGGCTAGCCGAGAGGCTGCCAGATAATTTCTGTTTGTCAATGTTCAACCAACCGTAGGCATTCACTACGCTATCACTCATTCTCAACTGTTTAAACTGATAACTACCATTCGAATAAGCGAACTCGCCGCTTAACTTCTCAAAATGCGTTCTACCACCTTGCGCATTAGCCCGACTTCCCAAACGTGCAGATTCGACAATATCCACACCGCTGATCGTGCCCTTCCCGATAGTGAAAACACCGTTAAACACGGCTGCATCAGCTAACTTACCTAAACTTGATGCGTGCATTCTAAAGTTTGCCGAGCCATCCATATCGCCATCTATAAACTTGTTTAAATTTTGCGACGGAACAACCTTGCTCACCAATGTTCCCTGCGCCTTCCAACCGGAACTCCAGTTCAAGCGAGCCTCACCGGTTAATATTCCCCCCATAATCCGGCCATCCAGATTGGCAATATGCAATTCGTCAGCCGTCAATTCTCCCGATGCTGTCATATCGTCAAACTGCCAGTTGGGAAAAAGCGGCAACGCACTATTACGCAACGAAATAGACAACTGCGTTTTTTGCCCCGGTGTCGCATGAATGTCTACTGCCAGTTTATTATCAGCAGCCTCTAATTTAGCCGAAACAAAACTTCCGGCCGCATCAAAATCCAGCTCACCCGTCACATCCGAAAATTTAATCCCGTCCGCTTCAAGTGTGGCTTGAGTCAAACCGACATGGGCAATCGGATACTGAGTATCTGCCGCAAGTTGTTGCAGCCATCCTGGCATTTGCGTCACGACAGCGCCGTTGATCTGCATCCCGTCAAGCTCAAGACGACTAATGGCGCGTGACGAACCAAGCAGCGCAGGCAAGGCGAAATTCACCCGAACTTCTCTTAACTGAATTTGCTTGCTTTCACCGACAGACACCTCACTCAACACCAGACTAGGCCGTGGCAAAATGCGTCCTGATAGACCTGCAATATGCACCGGTTGTTGAAGTTTCGTGCCCAGTTGCTGCTCGATACGAGTACGGGTCGCTTGCGTAAGCAGCAGATAGGGTGATGCGAACAAGGCCGCAATCAATATCAATATCACTCCAACGCTTATTTTCCCCCATGGAACCGGCTTACGACGAACATGGATCCCGGATATTTTATCAGGCGTTTTCCCCTGTATTTTCTCCGGCGATTTATCTGCCACCACACTCGGCTGAGCCGCCTTATGAGCGGCCAAATCGGCATTTTTTCTAACCTGCTCGGCTGCCCGTTGCTCTGCTTCAGCCCACTTTCTTGCCTGTTCATCAGCCAGTTGTTTCGCTTCTTCTTCAGTACCAGACAATTGAAGTACCAGCAGGGATGTCTCAGCCTTGCTGCCTACTTCAACCTTTTGGGCGATGCTTACCTCGGCCTTGACTGGCTCCAGACGATCAAGCTTAATTACATCTGGATTTACGGTTTCCAACTTATCCAGCTTAATCTCATCGAACCTGATCCCACTTACCTTGGCAGGCTTGGACTTTTCAACATTGATTGCTTCAGCGATAGAGGGTTCGCTTAACTGAATTTCTACAGACGCTTCTAACTGATTTTTCTGTGATATCTGCTCAACAGACTGCGCCAATTGCGAATCGAATGCCTCGAAATTAAATTCTGGCAGATTTTCCTGCAGCTCCGTCAATCCACCTTGCTCAGGTTCATCCGTCGCCACATCCATATCCAGCAACTCATAAACCTGATGCTCACGCCCATGCTTATCAAGTTTTGAACCATGATAACGGAACAAACCCTCGTATTCATCGCTAAGGCTTGATACAAAATCAAAATACGTACGAGACACATAAATCTGATCATCACCGGCAAAACCCATCACTCGCTGCGCGCTGTTGATGCCATCCCCCAGCATATTGGTCTGCCCATTCATATCCTTAACCAGACTGACAGGCCCCAGATTAATCCCGATACGCACCTTCATTTCAGGAAAGTCAGCATGCTTATGCGCCATTATGCTGGTACGAAAATGCATTGCCATTTCCAGCGCATCGGTAGGATGCTGCATGAAACCGATTGCAGCACCATCGCCAGTATCAAGAATGATGTGCTCGGTAGCATCAAGCAAACCAATACTATTTGTTACCAAACTGTTAAATTGCTGTTTCAATTCAATCTGTCTGGTATCAGATTGCTTGGTATAACCGACGATATCGAAAAACACCACTGCTGCTGTCGTGGTTCTTCGCTCTACCACAGGAACTTTGTCGCTTTCTCTCCGACTACCGTAACCCGCCACCACAGAAGGTATTTTTCGTCTGTCTTCCATAGGCGGAATGGATGCATTGAGCGCTTCCTGCTGCTTCACCTGTTCATCCAGAGCAATAAATACGTTTGTCTCAACTGCCGCATGCTTGGCATTAAGCTTGACAACTGAAGCCAACATTTCCTCGTTCGTTTGCACTTCGACTTCTTCGATCTTTAATCGATCTATGTGCTCTCGCTCCGTCTTGACTTTCACTTCCTGCTCTGCAAGCTGTATTACATTCCGTCGATGCTGTTCTTCTGCCCGCGCATGAGCCTCAGCTTTAGCTTTTTCAACCTTGGTGCGCTGCGCCTCGACTTCCTCATGAGCACGGCGTTCCGCTGCCTCTTGATCCGCCCTGACTTTAGCAACCTCAATTTCCTTTTTCGCCAGCACTTCTGCTGCCGCACGCGCCTCTTCCTCTGCCTGCACCTTCAATCTGGTGACTTCAGCTTCCAATCTGTCCTTTTCTTCTGCCATCGCTCTTGCTCGCGCTTCCGCTTCCTCTTTAGCCTGCTCTGCCTTGATACGCACAGCTTCGGCCTGCTCACGTGCTCGACGCTCCACCTGCGCACGCTCACGCGCTTCAGCTTCTGCCTTGACCTGCTCAGCTTTAAGGCGCGCCGCCTCGACTTCTTCACGAACGCGACGCTGTTCACGTTCCCGGGCTTCATCAAGCGCCTTGAGTCTGGCTTCTTCTCGTTGAACAGCTTCAAGTCTGGCTTGCTCTTCAGCCGCACGTGCACGCGCTTCAGCTTGCGCTTTCAATTTGGCGACCTCGGCTTCCAATCGTGCTTTCTCTTCTGCCACGGCTCTTGCTCGCGCTTCCGCCTCGGCTTTCACCATTTCCATCTGGATGCGCACCGCGTCTGCTTCTTCACGAGCACGGCGTTCTGCCAACGCACGCTCCCGCGCTTCAGCTTCCGCCTTGACCTGCGCAGCCCTGATACGCGCCACTTCAGCTTCTTCACGAGCACGACGTTCTGCCTGCTCTCGCACCTGCGCCTCTTCCAGCGCCTTGAGTCTGGCTTCTTCCTGTTTAGCTTGTTCTCGTTTAGCTACTTCTAATCTAGCTTGCTCCTCAACCGCACGAGCTTGCGCTGCAGTTTCAGCCTGCGCTTTCAATTTAGCAACCTCAGCCTCTAATCGTGCTTTCTCCTCTGCAACCGCACGTACATTTGCCTCTACCTGAACTTTTTCTGCCTTCACACGAGCCAGCTCAACCTCTTCCTTTGCGCGAGCCGCGACCTTGGCGGCTTCCTGCGCCATTATAGCAGGCGTAGCAACATGAAAAACCGATGTAAAATCAAGCTCTTCAGAATCTTCAATTTTATTTTTTGAGGATGGCGTTGCAATATGTGGTACGGCCATTTTGATTTCACTGACCGCATTGGATTTGTCCCGTATAAAACCGCCTTTGACCAATTCGACAAACATCCCACCTAGCACTTCGCGCAAACTGGGAGATGCACGCTTGATAATTTCTGCAACAGTAGAAGTTCCATCCACCATCAACAAGGCGCGTTTAATATCCTTGGACAGATGGGCAGTCTTGCTGCGCGCCTCATCTTCGCCGCTATTTGTTCTGACAAAAACAATTTTTTCGTTCATGCAATATTCTAACTGATAGCAGACGAATATTTTAATTCAAAACTGTTTTTTTCAAAAAATCCATCTTTACATTTTTCGTGTTCCTTAAGAAAACAGGCAAAAGAAGAAAATCAGCGTGATTCAAAAAAACGTCCCCTTGACACATTGACAACAGAACGAACGTTCTTTATATTGCACAGCACATTCGTTCTGTAAGGAATTGCCATGACTGACTACGACTCCCCTGATTACAACCAGACCAATCACAACCAACCCGGCCAAAATCCCAAAGATGCCGAGTATCTCAACAAACTCCAGGATTATTATGTCGACTGGAAAAGCATCCCATCCTACGCCAAGCTTTGCGAAGTATTCGGTATCGCATCCAAGTCATGGGTTAAGGCCATCCTAACCCGTCTTGATGAGGCGGGCTTCATTGAGCGCACACCGGATGGCGCATGGATTCCCACCAGACTGTTCTTTGCCCGCCCACTGGCAGAATCATCCGTTCAGGCTGGCATGCCCATTTCAGTAACAGCAACTCAGGGCGAATATTTTGTTATCGACGAGATGCTAATCGAAAAACCATCGCGAACCACGCTAATTACCGTTAAGGGCGATTCGATGATGGATGCAGGCATATATGATGGTGATGTTGCCGTTGTGGAAAAACGCCACACCGCCAATATTGGCGAAATCGTCGTCGCAATTGTCGATGACGAATTTACGCTCAAAACGCTGGACAGGGAAAACGGCGAATTCATTCTTCGACCCGAAAATCCAGCCTTCCCAGTCATCCGTCCGCACGGAAAACTGGAAATATTCGGTGTACTCACCGGCCTGATACGAAAATACCGGAGATAATCACCATGCAATTTCCCCTGCATCAATCACGACGAAACACAAGCTCAGTGCTACTGTCCATGACACATCCAAACAAGGAATTTTTCCATCGTCAGCACGCATTGCTACGTAGCGCCGTATCCGCCGGCTTCCCTTCTCCTGCCGATGACTATGTAGAACAACGTATCAGCCTAGACAGTCATCTGATCCAACATCGCGAATCCACTTTTTTCATGCGCGTATCGGGCAATTCAATGCGCGATTCAGGCATATTCGATGGCGACTTGCTGGTAGTTGATCGCGCCGTTCCGGCCACGCATGGTTGCGTAGTAATCGCGGTTGTAGATGGCGAATTCACCGTCAAACACCTGCTCTATACTCCGCAAGGTCATGTGTTACGCTCGGCCCATCCCGACTATGCCGATATGCACATCAAGCCCGAACAGGACTTTACCATCTGGGGCGTAGTAAGCTGGAACATCCACAAGGTATGAGTTGCATCCATAAATACCATTAAGAAATGAAACACGCTATCGCCCTAGTGGACTGCAATAACTTCTATGTTTCCTGTGAGCGCCTGTTCCAACCCTCACTCGAAGGACGCCCCGTTGTTGTGTTGAGCAACAACGATGGCTGCATTGTGTCGCGCTCACAGGAAGTTAAGGCACTCGGAATCAAGATGGCGGCGCCATGGTTCCAACTAAAAGATATTGCAAAACAACATAGCATTGTCGCCCTATCCTCCAATTACACGCTTTATGCAGACATCTCTAACAGAGCGATGCGTCTACTGTCGCATTTCTCTTCTACGCAGGAAATTTATTCCATAGACGAATGTTTCCTTGATCTGACCGGCATGACAGAACACACTTATTACGCTCAACAGATGCGCTTTATGCTTAAACAACACATAGGCATTCCGGTGTGCGTAGGTATTGCATCCAGCAAAACACTCGCCAAACTAGCCAACCATGTTGCAAAAAAGCAGCCGCACTTTAATAGCGTATGTAATTTCAACGAGTTTCCAGAACACGAACTGGATATATTGCTAAGCAAAATTGAAGTAAGTGAAATTTGGGGAGTAGGCAGACGAACTGCCGCGCGCTTGCAGGAGATGGGTATAAATTCGGTTCTGTCCTTAAAGCGCACGCCCGCTGAACGTATTCGTGCCGAATTTGGTGTTGTAATGGCCCGTACACTGGCCGAACTTAACGGTACGTCCTGCTTGAAATTAGAAGAAGTAACACCACCTCGCCAACAAATTATCTGTTCACGTTCGTTCGGAACCGCCGTCACCCTACTACCAGAGCTGGAACAGGCACTTATCAGTTACACCAGCCGCGCTGCCGAAAAGCTGCGACGACAAAACTCGCAAACTACCTGCATACAAATATATTTGCGCACCAACCCGCACAAGAGCAGGGAACCGCAATATTCGCCATCTCTGACTATTCCGCTGATAGCCCCGACCGACGATACTCGTTTATTGTGCCGCACCGCACTGAATGGACTGCATCAAATCTACAGTAGCGGTTATGCCTACCAAAAAACTGGCGTAATGCTGTCTGGAATTATCACCACGCCAGATCGCCCTCGCTCTCTGTTTGACGATATTGAAACACAACAAAAATCCAGTGCACTGATGAGGACACTGGATCAAATCAACCACCGCATGGGTAGCGGAACAGTACACCTACTGGGCGAAGGAATAAAAAAGAATTGGTCTATGCGGCGCGAAAACATGTCACGCCGCTATACGACCGAATTTAATGAATTGGCTATTGCCAATGCTGATTACTAAATCACTATTGCTTCTGATCAAGTCGAATAGCAACATAAGAAGCCACATTGTCGCGACGCACCAGTAAAGCAACGTTACGTCCCTTGGGTACTTGCTTGAGAACTTCATTAAGTTGGGCAATGGAACGCAACGGTATGCTTCCGATAGACAGCAAGATATCGCCGCGCTGCAATCCGGCCGCCAAGGCAGCCGAACCCTTGACATCCTCAACACGCAAACCGCTACTACTTTGCAGCTCTGCCAATTGCTCACGTGTTAATTCACTTACAACGATACCCAAACGGGCAATCAGCTTGCCAGCCTCATCTACCATTTCCTTGGTGGATTGCGCAAACTCACTATCTTCCTGCATTTTAGCAACTTCTATCGTCACCTGTCTGGACGCACCTTTACGCCACAAATCAATTATCACCTTACTGCCAGGCTTGGTTGAAGCAACAATACGTGGCAAATCGCTGGAATTGACAACCATCTTCCCATTGAATTTGAGTATCACATCACTAACTTCAATACCCGCTTTTTCGGCTGGCCCGCCCTTCTCCACATAACTGATCAACGCACCATTAGGCTTGCTTAAACCAAACGACTCAGCCAATTCTCGCGTCAATTCCTGTATCGTCACCCCGATACGCCCACGTGTCACCGATCCGCTGGTACGTAACTGATCCACCACTTGCGTCGCCACATCAATAGGAATCGCAAAAGACAATCCCATGAATCCACCAGAACGGGTATAAATTTGAGAATTGATGCCAACAACCTCACCATTCATATTAAACAGTGGGCCACCAGAATTACCAGGATTGATGGACACATCGGTCTGAATAAACGGCACAAAATTATCCTGCGGCAATGAACGACCTTTAGCGCTGACAATCCCGGCAGTCACGCTACTGTCAAATCCGAATGGAGAACCGATTGCCACGACCCATTCGCCCACCTTGAGTTTTTCAGGGTCACCGACCAGTACCTTGGGTAAATTATCGGCATCAATCTTCAGCAAGGCAACATCGGTACGCTTATCTGCACCAACTACCCGTGCAGAAAATTCGCGTTTATCCGTCAGACGTACGGTAATTTTATCTGCATGATCAACCACATGCGCATTGGTCATAATATAACCATCGGCACTGATAATAAATCCTGAGCCTAACGATTGAGACTCCTGCTCACGGGGAATTTGTGGCGCAAAACGGCGAAAAAACTCGAAAAACGGATCACCTTCGCGAAAATTCGGCATACCTTGAGTGCTGCGTATGATTTGTGTCGTACTGATATTGACGACTGCCGCTCCCTGTTTTTCAACAAGTTCGGTAAAGTCTGGCAGAACGATAGCATTTACCGTAAAACTGAGCAGGAGTCCGAAAAAAGTTACAAATGGATTAATAAACTTTTTTATCATGTTTATCCTCATAGTAAAAAAATTCAACAAACTAAAGAAAACCTTGCTACTCCGACCATAGTCTGGCTATATACGGATTATTGCGACGCCCCTGCTGACGCACAGAATTCCATCTGGCTAATACAAACCCAACCACCAATCCCAACAACGCACCTGCTGCAGAATAAGCGTCGCGCTGCACACTCTGCTCAGCTAAATTGCCAAACAAAATTGCACCAAGCAGCAATAAAATAAGCGGCAATATATAAACCAGCCCAATTCCCCGCATGACTGCACCATCAACAACGGTCACGATCACTTCATCACCCACAGTCGCATTAATACGATTTTCTACTTTAAATTGTCGGGGCTTACTACAAAATAATTGAGACAACTTACCGGAACCACATCCCTTACCATTACATTCGCCACAGCCATTGCCCTGACTGGCAATAACAAGGGCAATCTGTTTGTCTACCCCTATTACAACAGCGCGTGTTTCCAGCATCATTACTTACCGTTATACCGAATAGAATCGATAACTTGCATTATTGCCCGCGGAGGAACCTCACCAACCACATTGAATAAATGCTTATCAACAACTTTGTGATAAAGATTTACGGCTCCCCGGTTAGTTATCCCCTCGTTATCATCCTCATCGTCATCAGCCGGCTCAATAAAAACAGAAATAGCACTTAAACCGTCCGAAAAAACCAGTTGCGTTACAGGAGCATGTTTTCCACGCATAGGACGCAACACTTCCAACGTTTTTTTGAAGCCAGGTGGTAATGAATCAACTACCCAACCGCTATTGAAGGTCTTGGCTGGCTCACTAATGGAGCGCGTCTCGCCTTTACCGTGAGCCGCCAAACTGGAAGATATCCAAGTATGATCTACCCCGCTGCCGATTTTCAATTGGGTAAAGGTATACTGTTCAACAACCTGATTTTTTTCATTTAAAACAACGGACTTTAGCAAAAGTCCCGAATCGGTATGAACCCATATTTTATGGATATATCGCAAGCTGTCTCTAGGCTGAAATTGGATAACCTGTGCGTTGTAACCTGCTACACGCTCCAAGCCAGCTTCATTAACCTGATAATTCTCGCTCAATGCCGACAATTGATCCGACAGCAAAAGTGGAAATCTAACCTGACCTTGATGACTATCCACTTGTATCATTTTATGGTTGCTGTAACACCATACCTGACCATGATGGCGAATGATTTCACGCTTGGGACCATCCAGACTTTCCAGCCTTTCATACTCACCATCGGTCTCTGACACATGCGTAATCAGGGATGTTTCTACATGATTACCGTACTGATAAACGAATACACCACTGTAATCGGTCTGATGCCCGGCAAAAGCAACCGTTTTAAGCCAATCAAGCCGAGATAATCCGTCGACAGCATAAATATTCGAAGCTAAAAACAAACAACAGAAGCCAGCCAAAACCCTCATTGCGAATTTACCTCTGGGGTATAAGTCACTGTTCGAATGTACGAAGCACCGCCATTCATGTCATTACTTGGGGAAAATTCCTGATGAGCCATCAGGTAGTCGTTCGACTTAGATTGAATTTGTGAATTAACAGGGCGGATATTTGTTTGCTGCATAGCCATTTGCGGAGGCTGCTCAGGACTGATCTGTAACGACATCCACGAAACTACTCCAACGGCCATCAGTGAAGCAGCGGCCGACAATGCAAAAACACGTGCTTTTTGCTTCAAGGCACGTGCACGTGGGGCGAGTATAGTCGGCTCTCTACGCAAACTTTCACTAACTCTGGCACTGATGTCACGATTAATGTATTCAGGTTGTCGCAATACATCACCGATCAGATTATAAACCGCCCAATCCTTATGCGCATCGGGATCATGTTTTAGTTGATCAAACAGAATTTCCACTTCATCTTCAAATAATTCACCGTCCATCAAGGCCGAAATTTCATGCTTCATACTTACCACCTATTACCTTTACTGGTTTCCAACAACGGACGAAGTTTCTCTGCTACCGCTTCACGTGCCCTGAATATTCTCGAACGAACCGTTCCCACAGGACAATTCATTACACTGGCGATCTCTTCGTAACTTAAACCCTCTATTTCACGCAACGTTAGCGCACTACGCAAATCTTCCGGTAACTGCTGTAACGTTGTTTGCACGACATGGACAACTTGTTTGCTCATGAGTTCATTTTCAGGCGTACTAACTTCATGAAGAAGTCCAGCATCCTCAAATGACTCTGACTCTTCCGCATCAAACGGGGTACTCGTCGGCGCACGCCGCTTGTTAGCCAGTAGATAATTCTTGGCTGTATTAATACCGATACGATAAAGCCATGTATAAAATGCACTTTCACCCCGAAAACCCGGTAACGCACGATAGGCCTTAATAAAGGCCTCTTGAGTCACGTCTTCAGCCTCGGCCGGATCTCGGACAAAACGGGAAATTAACCGACCCAGTTTGCGCTGATATTTCGAAACCAGTAAATCAAAGGCGTATTTATCCCCGCGTTGCACGCGCTCTACTAACTGCTGATCAACTTCCCGATCTGCCATCCCTGATTTATCCTGATATTTACTGAAGACAACCGCTATTCACTAGAGGTTGGAGTATAACCGCTAGCACACCCTTTCGTCAGCCTACTATTTTCTTCAAATGTACTTAATTTACGTATCCGTCCTACCATCCCACCTGTTCAAATGAAGCAGTTTATGCAGCAGGTTTGATGGGCAGAAGCTCGTCGATACGCCGCATGGTCCAGACGGGAAGTTTTTCCAGCGTATCTTTCAGCCATGCGGACGGCTCGATGCC
>JBBRAJ010000020.1:0-71423 GCA_038206935.1 Burkholderiales bacterium | reverse complement strand
AAGCGGTTGCGGAGCAGTTACCCAAAGTAGATCGCTGGCACGTCTTGCTAAAGCACATCGTTGCCAAAATAACCTGTCGTCCGCCACCGATTTATGCGCGTGTATTAAGTTTGGGGGCGGGGTAACTGCCGGATTTAGGATCAAGGACAAGGATGGCGAAGAGAAAGTTGTTACCGACACGGCTCATTACGAAAAAATTGTCGAACCACACAGCCTCAAAATTGATGGGAATGCCGATGTTGAGATACGCAGTCGGGGCATCTATCAGGCTCGTTTATACAATTTGCACAGTAAAATTTCGGGTGACTTTGTTGTGCCGCAAGGCTATGGGATCAATAACCGGAACATCATTCCCGAGTCTGCCTATTTTGTGATGAATGTCAGTGATGCACGGGGCATACGCAATATCCCGGTTCTCACGCTCAATGGCGCAAAGTTTGATTTTCAGCCGGGGAGCGTAACGCCAGTTTCGGGTAACGGCATGCATGTACCGCTACCAGCGTTGAGCGCCTCGGAATCACACCAATTACATTTCGAATTCCCTTTGGAATTGCAAGGTATGACAACACTGGCGGTCACGCCATCCGGCGATAGCACCGATATGATGCTGAAATCCTCATGGCCGCATCCGTCCTTCGGTGGCAGCTTTTTGCCACGCACTCGCAATGTAGATGGAAATGGATTTTCTGCGCATTGGCAGGTAACCAATCTGGCACGTAATACCGCATCCAATGGAAACAGGGGGCAATTGACCCAGTCTAACGGATTTACCGTGGACTTCATTGAGCCGGTCAATGTTTATTCCTTATCCGAGCGTGCCGTTAAATACGGTGTAATGTTTGTGGTACTGGTCTTTACCGCCTTTTTTCTGTTTGAAGTGCTGCTCGGATTGCGTATCCACCCCATGCAATATCTGTTGGTCGGTCTGGCGATGGCGATGTTCTTCCTGCTACTTATCAGCCTGTCTGAACACATGCCATTCCTGAATTCGTACATGGTCTCAGGAGGTGCCTGCGTCGCACTGATAGGTGTATATCTGGTCGGAATACTCCGCAATAAATCATCGGCTGTAGCTTTCTCCGGCGGCATCTCGTTGCTGTATGTCGTGTTATATGGCGTATTGCAATCGGAAGACAATGCACTACTGATGGGCTCATTACTCCTGTTCGCCGCCCTGACAGCCGTTATGTTGCTGACACGCCGCATGGACTGGTATTCGCTGAATTCGACTATCGAAACCGGCAAGGTGAAAACGGCGGATTGAGGATGTCGGTTTTTATGGGGGAACGTTTGAATGTTGGGGTTCGCAAGCTCACCCCAACCTACGGGCTGGATATCAACACTGGTAGGTTGGGGTGAGCGTAGCGATGCCCAACATGAATCTTTTACAGCGAAATCCCGTTCACACCCGGTGTAACCTCCGGCCCTAGGTAGTGCAGCAATTCTGACAACATGGGTTGTGCCTCTTCGGCGGCGCGGGCGGTGCCGTTGAAGTGGAAGCCTTGGGCGGCTGACCAATTGCCTTGTCCGTCGAGTATTAATGCGCCACTCAACGTGTTCAGCGTGGCTTGCAGGCTGTGGTTGTCGGTGGTCAGGTTGAGTTGGTAGTCGCCTAGCGGATGGATCGGTGCCAGTGCCGATCCGGCCTGATTCCAGCGCGCGGTGGCCTGGCCTTGTAGCTGGTTGTCGGCGTAAGTCAGTTGCGGGCTGGATAGCATCAGGTTGCCGCTGAAGCCGACGGGTTTCAGGAAGGGGGAAAGTTCGCTGATGATGCTGGCGGGCAGGGGGAGCTGGATGTTAGTCAGTGTGACTGAACGGCGATCCAGAGTGAGTTCCATAGCCGTGGCGGCGCTGTCATGGCGTATGTCGATCCTGATCTGGCCTTGCAGTAATGCCTCGGGTTTGAGTTTCCAGTAGAACGTTTGCAATGCGATGGCGGGATTTTTGCCATTGAGCAGCAGGGGCGCGGCGCTGCCGTTCCAGAGGGTGCCCTGACTATTGGCTAACGTTAAACGATTATCGCTGATGTGCTGGAGTACGTTGCCTAGTAATGAAGCGGGTGCGGTGATTAGCAGCAGACCGAGGTAGTAGCTTAGGGCGAATAGGACGAGGTGGCGTGGTTTAACGGGCATAAAGTTAAAAGGGTGGCGGATTTGGCATGTCAAGAAAGTTTCAATACTTCCGTCATTCCCGCCTGCGCGGGAATGACGGCATTCTCCAAATATTCCGGCTGCTCCAATCCTCGAAAATCACTGCGTCTGTCCATTGGTAAGCGTGGCGCGGATGGCGACCATGCCGGGTTCGGATAGCGGGGTGATGGCGACGGATTCGGCACGGATGTGTTGCGATTGTTGTAATTCGCGCAGCCAGATTAGCCACTTCTCGAACGAAACGGTGCTAAGTGTGATGCGCACGCCGTTGGGTTGTTGCGGCTCTGCGGTGGTGAGTGTCAGTTGATGACGTGTCGCAGATTCTTCGATTGTGGCCTTGACGGCCAGCGCATCCAGCACCGCCAGTTGCGGACGGTGGCGCAGTTCTTCCACTTTAATTGCCGCCTGATGCATTTGTTCGGTCTGTATGCGCAGTTGCGGCAGTGTTTCGTGTAACTTGGCGACGGCTTGATGCGCAGGTTGCCATAACAGGAAATAGGCCAGCAACGGGGTGAGGATGGCTGTAACTATGGTGATGATCCTGCGCTCATGCAAGGGACGCGCATCCCAATGTTGGCTGCGGATTGCTTGTATATTCATCGCAATGCCTCCTGTGACAGTGTCAGTTTGGCCTGGGTGCCGTCGCCCAGATCATGCACTTCGGTAATCGTGGCACGCAGGCCGCTGTTTTGCAGCTTCTGTGCGACAGCCTTGAATTCTTCAGCGCGAGGAAGTTTGAGGTCGAGTTCAAGTCTGCCGCTATCGTAATTCAGACCGCGTATCGCACGCTCATTCACGCCACCCAGTCCCTGTGCGGTGGTATCCAGCAGTGCCAGAAAATCGGAATCGTCGGCAACGCCCGTGCCATGACGCAAGGTGGCAAGGTTGCGCTGCATTTGCAGCGGCGGGTTGATTAACGCGCTGTCGTCGCCGAAGGTGTTGCGGAAAGTCTGTTCCATCTGTTGCTTCAATGTGGTTTTTTCATGCGCCAGCATCAGCCATTCGATATGCGTTCCGGCTACCTCGATGAGGAATGCAATAAGCAGGATATACAGCGCAGGACGCAGTTTCGCCAGGTTGTCAAACAGCCGTATTGGCGGTGTGAAATTTCCCCATAACAGATTGGGCACGTCATTGCTGATAGGCGCGTTCCGCCAGTTCCATGCTGCACCCGCTGAGAGTGCAACCGCTAAATGCCATTCCGGCAATGCGGTGGCGGGTTCGGTCAATCGTAGTGTGATGCTTTGCGGCGGATTTTTTTCAGCTTGCAGGCTGAGTAGCAGCGACATCGGCGGCGTTTGTTGATCGCCGTTGTCGAGCGCCAGTCCGGTGGTGGTGGAGGTGCGCAGAAAACCATTGCTGCCATTCCAGACCAGTGTCCAGGTATCGGGTTTGAGTTCGGGCAACAGCGTCTCGGCTACCATGCGGCGTAGTGGCAGATTCGCGGCGGTTGTGGCGGCGATGATCTGTTTCAGCCAGGATTTGCTGATGACCGATACGCTGATCAATCCGGATTCTGCAGCGGGTGTAGGGACGGTGTGTAGATCGTCGGGTTCGGAAAGTGCGTGTTCTTCGGCGATAAAGGGCAGCGCGGTTTGCCACAGGCGTTTGTTACCGGCGGGCGGCTGGGTGGTAAAAATCAATACCCGTTCGGCGGCGATGATGGCGATAGATACATGCGATTTTGGCATGTCGGCCAGCGTGGATTCTCCCTGTTGCTGGACGATGCCGGATTCATCGCAGACGGCCCACGGACAGGGGCTGGCGCTGTCACGCCAGTGAGATGAAAAATAGATGCGCAGTATGTTCAAAATAGAGCCACCAAAGATAGGACACCCAGCAAAACGGGTTGATGCAATAAATAGATCAGTAGACTATGCCGGCCTGCCTTGGTCAGTAAATTACTGCCCTGGTAGCCGCTCAGCCAGCCGGGATTATTCACGATCAGCCTGCCCAGAAACAGGCCGAATAATACTACGCCCAGCCACGGAAAGAGCGGTACATAGTCTTCGGTAATCGGTTTGTGTGTCATGAAGCCCAGCCATTGCAGCGGCGCTGCATCAAATACGGCATTGGAATACAGGCTGCCAGCCAGCACTATGATTAGACCCGCAAGCAAATTCGCCCGATGAAAACCGACCAGATAACGCCCGATCCAGCTTGCGATCAGGATGAAATGCAGGATGCCGAAGAAGATATAACTGTCGGGAAACATCAGATAGCTGCCCGCCGAAACCGCTAGTGCCGCAGCCAGCAGTTTGAATTGCCGGCGATGGAACGAATGGCTGTCGCTGCGTTGCGCATTAAGTACCAGACTGATGCCGACCAGCAGCAGAAACAGGCTGACGATAAAGGCGCGTGCGCTTAGCCAGAAAGTCGAATTATTGAAGTCCTGATGTATCCAACCGTGATAATTCAAATCGAAGCAGAAGTGATAGGCGATCATCAGCACTATCGCCAACCCCCTGAATGCGTCGATGGCGGCATAGCGTGGAAGTGCGGCCGGACTGGCTTTCAATTTGACAGCAGTGGCTTTTGCAGCGGCAGGTTTGGATCGTTTATTTTTACTCATTGCACATTTTGCCATACTACCGACGGCCAGCCAGCGGTGCGTTGCAATAACGCCTGGGTGGTGACTTGCGAATTGCCGACATGGGCCCGTCCGGTTACCAGAAAGTAGGTGCTGCTAACTGAAAAAACGGCAGGAGAAATCAGCATGTCCTTGCGCGGCAGGCGTTGTTTGAAATCGTTGATGTCCTTGTACGGTTTGCCGCGCCGTTGTTGCACCAGCATGCGCGCATCCGCCAGAGTCAGGTCGGGCACCGTTGCGCTCAGCACTTCGGCGGTGGCAAAGTTGACATTGATCGGTAACGCCAGCGGTTGCACGCTGACATAGGGTCGTAAACGTTCGATGGCTTGCAGATCGTAGCCTTTCACTAGCGATAGCTCACCCAGTTCCACCAAAGGACGATTGGCACTACGGTAGGGTTGAGGCAGCGATAGGTAGTACTGGTCTTCGGCACCACCCGGAGAGAGGGTTTCGTTGTCATTGTCTATCCAGTCGGCTAGCGATGAAGCCAGTTCGCCGGACAGGCCGAGCAAACTTAGCAGGCGCTGGAATTGGGCAATGTCGGGTGCGCTGGCAACACCGCCGCGCACCAGATTATTCAGGTTGTAACGACCTTGCCGATCTTCGATTACACCGATGACCTCGCCGTTGTCTACCGGCATCGCGGGCAAACGCAGTGCCCACATTTCGCCGTCGTGATCGGTGTTGCCCGCACTCGCATCGTCAGCCAGCACCGCCCGTGCCCAGTCGATGCCTGCAATACTTATTCGCCGCGCCTGTGCACGATCAAACTGGCTCTCGACCTGACGCTGCCATAGCTGTTGCTGTTGCGCCAGAAAGCTCGCCAGCACTGTCGCCATCGCGACGATCAGCATTACCAGAATAATGGCGACACCGCGTTGATGATGGAACTTGCCGGAATGGCTTTGGATGATGTTGTTTTTTTTGTGTTGGCGGGAAGCTGGGTACATTAATTCGGATTGTCCATCAGAACCGGAACTCGTCATTCCCGCGCAGGCGGGAATCCAGCTATTTATAAAGTTTTCCGCATGGTTGGCCAATATTAAGGCTTTGTCCGCTACGCGGATCATTTGTTTAGCTGGATGACCGTTCCTCGAAACTTCGGCCTCTGGCCTTGTTTTCCCGTCTGCGCGGAAATGACGGGGAGTAAGTTGGTTTGGCTTCATTGCAATGCAAATATCCGGCTGATTTTTTCGCCGCTAATCATCGTCAACGTTACCTCGGCGGCTTGCGGAAGAGCATTGGGGCTGGCGACCCCGGGCCATGCTGTCAGCCAGTTGCCTTTGCTGTCCAGATAGCGCCAGCTAAATTCGCGCACGCCTTCCAGAATCGGATAGCGTAGCGGCTTTGCTTGCATAGCCTGATCCAGCGCCGGCCAGCGCAGCAACACCACGCTGCCCTGTTCCAGCCGATAGGCGATGCGTTGCGGTGCCAGCAGCGATGCGCCCTGATCGGTGATTCCGGCACGGGTAAAGGTCAGTTCGGCATCATTTTCGCCGACCACGACGGGGTGACCTATCCATTCGGCTTGCGGAATTCCGCCTGCATCGCGTACGCCGCGATGTACCGCCTGTGCGATGTCCTGCTCAAGTCGAGCAAAAAAGAAAGACAGATGTTGCCATTTCTGTGTCTCGGCGGCGACCCGTTCGCGGGTTTGCAACACCGAATCCAGACTGCGGTAACCCGCCACCGTAATGAAGGCCAGAATGATCATTGCGACCAATAGTTCGATCAAGGTGAAGCCGTGTTGTCTGGTGCGAATGGAGTTCATCGGCGCGAGTGCTCCACCAGATAGCCGTTCAGGCGGCGTAACGCATGTTCCGGCTCATCGCCAGACGAAACGCTGACTTCGATGCGGCGGAAAGCCGGATTGGGTGTACTGCTGATTTGTTCGCGCCATAAAAACTTGATTCCGGCCTGCGTCGCCTCGCCTTGTTGCGTCCCGACCGGCAACCAGTCGCCCTGACCTGCATGTAGCGCCAGCCGGTTCTGCGCAACCCAGTCCGCCAGCAGCCGTATGCGCAAGGCATCGACATGACTGGTACCCGCACTGGTCGCCCGCAACACCGCCGCCAGCGCTATCGCCAGTATCGCCAGCGCAACCAGCGATTCCAGTAACGTGAAGCCTTTTTGCCGGGTGCCATTTTGACGAGTTTTAGGGGAGGGCATGGTTTGATTCATTCAAGGATTTTCCAGCGCAGCCCGTACTTCGCCGGTACTCTTGCCGGTGATGGTCGCGTTGCCGTATTGATTGCCCAGTTGGATCAGGAAAGGGCGGGCGAAACCGCCGGAACTGAAGGAAATCGGGTCGCCGGGTTTAAGCGTGACATCTTCTACGCTGATCCGGGTGAAGCGTAGGCCTTCCGGTAGTTCGCGCGGATAAAACTGCTTGTCTTCCTCTATGCGTACCCAGTCGTTGTAATCGTTTTTATTCCAGAAGCGGTAATGCGACTGTTCGCCCGACCAACCCAGCGAACGCCCGCTGGATTGCGCTTCCAGACCCGCATTTTCAAGCAATAGCGCTAATCGTTCGGCTTCATGGCGTAGCGTGGCCCGATCATCCGGCATCAATTGCAACACGGTCATGCCCAGCGCGATGCCGATCACCACCAACACTACCATCAGTTCAATCAGCGTGAAGCCGCGACAAGCAGGTCGGGTTTCAACCCGACAAGCAGATGAAAAACTTTCCGCCGCGGATGGTTGAATTACAAATCCCACGAACCGATGTCCGCATCGTTTCCTTCGCCGCCCGCCTCCCGGTCTGCGCCGTAGCTCATTACATCAATGTCGCCATGTAAACCGGGTTGCAGGTAAAGATATGGCCCGCCCCACGGGTCTTTGGGCAGTTTCTCCAGATAGCCGTTACCTTTCCAGTTTTCGGGAATGGGCGCAACGGCAGGTTTTTTTACCAGAGCCTGCAATCCCTGCTCGGTAGTCGGGTAGCGCATGTTGTCCAGCTTGTAAAGTTTCAGCGCCTGAGTAATCGTCGCTATATCCTGCCGCGCCGCCGTAATCCGCGCCTCATCCGGGCGACTCATGACCTTGGGCACGATCAACGCGGCGAGCACCGCAATGATGACGATCACGACCATAATTTCGATCAGGGTAAAGCCGCGCGAGCGAACAAATGAATGTTGAAACGTTTTCATGACTATGCAGTATCCGCAGAAATTTTAATGAGCCGCAGTGTAACAAACTTGCTGCTTTTATATACAGGAAAACCCCTTCGAATGAACGGAAGAGGCTGGCTAATGTTTTTCTGTTTAGAAAAGTGAATTTATCAATGCCCACTCGTTTCATAAGAACCTAGTGGAGCATTCGCGACTCTGCTTAACTTGAGGGTTTGTCACGTTCCGACATTTTTATTTTATGAGTTCGATATGTTGTTAACGATGACACATGTTTTCAGCTTGAGTTCTATCATACCCTCTGTCTAAGGCATTGTTATAGCATGCATAATAGCGTCTGGAACGTTCTGCCATTGCATTTTCATAAGCAGTTTTCTGTTGTCGCAGTACCTCTTCTTGTGCTGCTATTCTTGCTTCTTGTGCGCGGCGTTCGAGTTCAATGCGTTGAGCGGCAATATTTGCACGATTTTCAAGTTCCATTCGCTTGTGGTCTTCTGCTTGTCTGGCTATATCCAGTGCACTATTGTTTACCTTAGCTACTTCATTAATTGATATGTTTTGATTTTGAATTACCCCCTTAACCAATACTTCTTCATTATTTAGATGCTTGGAATCATTGGTGGCATTTAGCAAATTTGATTCTTGTTTTGTTAGTTCTGCCTGCTTGGCAATTTCAACTTTATTTTTCCCACTTGAAAATACACTAAAACCTATGAGAACAAGTGAAGTAAAGACAATCAATATTGACTTTGATCCTTTCCACCATGAATTTGAAGTATCAGCGGGCTCACGTTTATATTCAGCCTGATATTGCGGTTTAGATTGCTCAGCTTCTTTTAATCTTTGATCGTACATTCTTCTTTGATTTGGATCGCTTAAAACTTTGTAAGCATGTTGAATAAACTTTATTTGATTTTTGCTATCTTCGTTTTCGTTGGATAGATGTTTATTCAGTAGGAATTGATATGTAATGGCCATAACATCTTGATCTGCCGATTGGCTAACGTGGAGTATGTCATAAAGAGATTTTTTCAATTTACTTCCTTTCCCTTGTCATTGGTAATGTTTTCATTCAAATAATGTGGGGGTGTGAAAGAATTTGCTGCAATTTAATCGCAGCAAAAACTTGGGGTATACGTCAAAAGCATAAAAAAACAGGCTGGTAAATTCAGTCTAATCGATTTATTAATATCAAAATTATTACGACTAGCAGTCAATACAATAGTCCATTATGTTGATAATGCATATATATCTAAAGGCCTAATTTGAGCGGAAAATTTTGGATAATTTGATATTAGAGATACGTATAGTTACGTGTGATAAATCATAAATATTCAATTGGATATATTATTTTTTATTCAATAGTTCATAGAGCAAATTCAATCTATCCTAGATTTTCCAGATATTGATCGCCCTTCAATTGATTTAGTCAGTGTTGTCCGCTGTGGTGAGGTACGAGTCGCATCGGTTGCGATTTAAATGATCTTCGTCATCTCAGCATCAAATGCGGTTCGTACTTAGTCGATCTTGAATAATTCGCTTAACCGCATTTGGAAGGCAGAATTACAAATCCAGCCTTCCTCGTAACGGTAATATTCTCCACCAGCATTGCCAAAATAAGCGTACAAAAAAGCCGGATGGTTCTGAGAATTATGCGCAAATTGTAGCCAGCACCACACAACACCGCATGAATCGCATTACCTTTCGCACCTTGCAGCTAGTTGCGGTCAAAACGTTCGATCAGCACTTTGGGGCGAGCACCTCTGAGAGATGTGTCATGTTGTAAAGTCTGATTTAGCACAAAGCATGTCCGAATGGCTCAACGAGGTAGTGCTCAGTGTGACAAGGTTCTCTTCTGCCAAGCTGCAGGGCTTATCACGAACGGACAGACGAGCAGGTTTATGTGTTTTCCGGCAACCATTCATCAGAAAGTATCAACCACTCATCGCGTTGAAAGGCCGATTGTCTTGCAAGCTAACCCTTGACACCTGTCATTGTTGAATCAGTTCTTATCGAAAAGTATCCTTTAGTCACTTGGCAAACTTGCCGAAAGGCAAGGACGTAAAGTCATCGAGCTAAAGGATACGTGGTAGCGGGACTGTAAGGTGATTATTGCCCTGCCTCCCCCAAAATATCGAATTGAATCTTGGCGCGTAAGGAGAATGTCATGAGTTACTACACGGAATTGATTGTTAACAGCTTATTGATAAAGTATAGCGAAGGCTTGCTGGCAAAATCGGGGAAGGTAATATTCGGTATGTTGATAGTCGCTACCAGTGCGTTGCACACTAATGTGTACGCGGATAATTCCTCCACTATTGAAGTGGCAGGTCAATTGGACAAGGCGGAATATGAGCAAAAAGCCCAGACACATCGCTCGCTGTTTCAGGCCGCGGCTGAGGTGCTACGCAAGAATCCACAAGCTGCCGATCTGCCGGAATGCGCTACAAGTAAACAGAGCATTGACGTTCTATGTATTCGTAATCCGGCAATTAAATCTCGTTCGGTTACAGAAACTTCAAAGAGAAACGGGTAAGTTATTTCTGAGAATTTTGTTGCAGTTATCAAATAATATGTGTTTTCGAGGTTGGCAACTTTCTGAAACCCTTATAGTAAAAGCTTTCGTGCGCATTTATCGGGAGAGGTTGTCGCTATTTATTTTTTAACGTCAGAAACATTGCCGACAAGGCGGATTCGGCTAATCTGGAATTCGCGTTGGCATTTTCCGCTAATGTCTTTGATGATTAACCGGGTGATAATTTTGTTTGATGCGTCTATGTCTGTCAGAGGAATGCGGACTTTTTGCCAGCGATTTTGCATAAATGTGTTGCCTTCCATGTAGCGGGAGTGGGGTAGTTCAATGTTATGTGATAACACCTTGTCTACCTTGTCGTTAAACTTAAAAAACTCATTCTGTCCACGAAAAACACAAAAGGCACAAAATAAAACAATGGGTTACGTCAAGTCACCGGAATACCCCCTAGGTGAAATTGAAAACCTAGGCATGCTGTTGAATTTGTTCGTGTTTTTTGCGAGTTTTTGCCTAATGGCAAAATACCTGCCAAACCCGCCTCGTACTTTTCGTGGATAATTGAGCGATCCCATTTTTGTGACAGTTTTTCCAGTTTCGCGACGATTGGGCGCCATGCGGCCTTCAGTTGTGTGAGCGACAGATTTTGTTGTTCGTAAACGGGTAATAGGCATCAATGCCGATTGCATCGACCGCATCCCACCAGTTGATGGAAAACGCTTCATCATAGTGATGTGCGGCATAGGTCAGTTTGCCGCAGTATCGTTTTCGTATCTTAGCCAATGCTCAGGATCATCTGCACGATCAATATGCGGATTGAGCATAACCTGCAATCCTAGGCTGTGTGCATGGCTGTAAGTGGGGGGGAGGCATTGCGGCGTGTACAGTCGCAAGTATAAACATGGCACTAATAAATACAGTAAGTGCCATGCTTGGTAGTGCGCGAAATGTGATAAGAGAAAATATAGACCGATTTATTTGTCAAATTGCACATCATTAATCAGTTTATTGTGGGAGAGAGGGGCTACTTCGCTCCCATTTCCAGTGCCCGTTGCCTGCTTTTTTCCAATTCAGTCATATCCGGTTCGGTCAGCCAGCCTTGCAGGTTGTTCATTACCAGATCAGTCAGTGCATCCATCCAGTCGTTGCGGTCATTGAGGCAGGGGATGTAGTGGTATTCGCTGCCGCCTGCGTGTTGAAAGTCTTCCTTTCCTTCCATCGCGATTTCTTCCAGTGTTTCCAGGCAGTCGGCGACGAAGCCGGGGCAGACCATGTCTACGCGCCGGGTTTTCTGTGTGCCCAGCTCCTTGAGGGTGGCGGTGGTGTAGGGCTTGATCCATTCCGCCTTGCCGAAGCGTGACTGGAAGCTGATGCGGTATTGTTCGGGTTTCAGTCCCAGCGCTTCGGCCAGCAATCGTCCAGTCTTGTGGCATTCGCAGTGGTAGGGATCGCCTTTTTCCAGTGTGTATTGCGGAACGCCGTGGAAGCTCATTACCAGTACTTCGGGACGACCATGCTGATCCCAGTATTCATTGATGTTGTTAGCCAGAGCGTTGATATATCCCGGATGGTCGTGGAAATGTTTGACGGTGCGTATTGCCGGCTGGTTACGCATTTGCAGCATTGCGCCAAATACCTGATCGAATACCGGCGCGGTGGAACTGGCCGCATATTGCGGGAAGAGCGGCACAATCAGGATGCGCTGGCAGTTTTGCTGTTTCAGTTTTTGCAATGCATTTGGGATGGACGGACTACCGTAACTCATCGCGTAATCGACGATCAGCGGGGATGGGCTGCGTTCCTTTAGTATCTCAGCCAATCGATAGGCTTGCTTTTCGGTGTAAACGCGTAGCGGCGAGCCTTCATCCAGCCAGATACTGGCATATTTTTCGGCGGATTTTTTGGGACGGACGTTGAGGATGATGCCGTTAAGTACCAGCCACCAGACCAGTCGGGGAATTTCCACCACACGTGGATCGCCGAGAAATTGTTTCAGGTAAGGGCGCACGGCCTGAGCAGTAGGCGCATCCGGTGTGCCGAGATTAACCAGCAAGATGCCGGTTCTTACGGGCGTGCCATGGGTGTATTCGGGTTCGGTTTGATAGGTCATCTTGTGCTTCAATTTTGGTGTTTTAACTTTGGTGTTTTAACTTTGGTGTTTTAACTTTGGTCTTTCAATTTGGCAATTATGTATTGCCCGGCAATGCCCGTGATCAGAATCAAGGCCTCAAGCAAAAATAACGTGTGCAAATAAACAATACCCGTAGGTTGGCTGACGAAGGAAGCCAACATTTCCGATATTTGTTGGGCTTCGCAAGCTCAGCCCAACCTACAAAATGTTCATGTTATTTTTGCTCGACTGCTAATCGCTTGTGGTGTTAGCCAGGAAATTTGAGCCGTTATTCAGCATCAGCGTGAATTCTAACATCGTAAAGATGCCGGCCTTAGCCAATCTTTACACTATTTATATACCCACAGGATTCGTCTTTACACCGTTTTTATTCTCCAGTTCTTACTATGTGAGCTGTATTTTCCAACAGGAGTAAATGAAATGGACTGGTTATATTTGTTGTTAATTCTGGCCTTCTTCGGGCTTTCCGTGCTGCTGGTGCGTGCTATCGAAAAATTGGGGAGGTCATCATGAGCTTTTACATCGTCGCTGCCATCGCGGCACTGTTTTTGATGGTTTATCTCGTCGTTGCGTTACTTAAACCGGAGTTATTCTGATGAACGGAATCTTTCAAATCGCCCTGTATCTGGGCGTGTTGCTGGCATTCGCCAAGCCCATGGGCTATTACATGGCGCGCGTTTACGAGGGCAATCTGCCCGTATTCGTGCGCTGGTTAGCACCTGCCGAGAATTTTTTCTATCGTCTGTGCGGCGTGAATGCCAAGCAGGAGATGCGCTGGACGCAATATGCGCTGGCGATGCTGTGGTTTAGCCTGCTGGGTGTGTTGGCTGTGTATGGCTTGCAGCGCTTGCAGGATTTGCTGCCGCTGAATCCGCAAGGTTTCGCTGCCGTCACCCCCGACTCGTCGTTCAATACCGCGTTGAGCTTTGTCACCAATACCAACTGGCAGGGTTACGTGGGCGAAACCACGATGAGCTACCTGACGCAGATGCTGGGGCTCTCGGTGCAGAACTTCTTCTCCGCCGCCACCGGCACGGCGGTGGTTATCGCGCTGATACGCGGTTTCGCACGCCACACGACGGAGACCATCGGCAACTTCTGGGTGGATATGACGCGCAGTGTGCTGTATATCCTGCTGCCCATTTCCACTGTGCTGGCGCTGGTGCTGGTCAGTCAGGGGGTAGTGCAGAATTTCTCGGCGTACCAAAACGTACCGCTGATGGAAAGCCTGAGTTACGACCAGCCTAAACTGGACGATTCCGGTAATCCTTTGAAAGACGCAGCAGGTATTGTTGTAACGGAAAAAGTAGTGGTGAATGAACAGTCCATCGCCCTAGGCCCGGTCGCATCGCAAGAGGCGATCAAGCAACTCGGCACCAACGGCGGCGGCTTCTTCAACGCCAACTCGGCGCATCCGTTCGAAAACCCCACGCCGCTCGCCAATTTCCTGGCGATGCTGGCAATCTTCATCATCCCTGCCGGTCTGTGCTACACCTTCGGCAGTATGGTGGGTGATACGCGCCAAGGCTGGGCGATCCTCGCATCCATGACGATCCTGTTTGTCGGTTTTCTTGCCGTGGCCGAATACGCCGAGCTGAATGGCAACCCCGCTTTTACCTCATTGGGTGTGGATCAAACGGCTTCCGCCAGCCAGTCCGGCGGCAATATGGAAGGCAAGGAAACGCGCTTCGGCATCGTTAACTCCGCGCTGTTCGCCACCATCACCACGGCGGCATCCTGCGGTGCAGTCAATTCCATGCACGATTCCTACACGCCGCTGGGCGGACTGGTGCCACTGGCGCAGATCCAGTTGGGCGAAGTGGTGTTCGGCGGTGTCGGCTCCGGCTTGTACGGCATGCTGGTATATGCCGTGCTTGCCGTGTTCCTCGCCGGGTTGATGATAGGTCGCACCCCGGATTATCTGGGCAAGAAGATTGAGGCGTTCGACATCAAAATGGCATCGCTGGTGATTCTGATTCCGCCGCTGATTATCCTTGGTGGAACGGCGCTGGCCGTGATGCTCGAAGTGGGCAGAAGCAGCATTTACAACCCCGGCGCGCACGGCTTCAGCGAAGTGTTATATGCCTTCACTTCCGCAGTCGGCAACAACGGCAGCGCCTTTGCAGGATTCGGCGCGAACACACCGTTCTATAACACTGCGCTGGGCTTTGCCGTCTGGTTCGGACGCTTCTGGCTGATGATTCCGGTGCTGGCATTGGCCGGTTCGCTGGCAGCCAAGAAACGCATGCCCGCCAGTGTGGGCAGCATGGCGACGCATACCCCGCTGTTCGTTTGGCTGCTGATCGGTACCGTGCTGCTGGTGGGTGCGCTGACCTTTGTGCCTGCGCTGGCGCTGGGGCCGGTGATCGAACACCTGAATATGATCAAACCATAATGTAGGGTGGGCACGTTTTGTGTGCCCACGCGGTTACCACGTGTATGCATTACAGCGCGGGCAGTGCGAACGGGTAACGGCGCAGCCGTTGGGAACCCGTCGGCCTACCCCTTGCGGGCACAAGAAACGTGCCCACCATACGAGGAGAAATTTATGACTACCAAAGTAATTCCGTTTTCCCTGTTTGAACGCGACATCGTCAAACAGGCCATCGTGGACTCGTTCAAGAAACTGAGTCCGCGCCAACAAATGAAAAACCCGGTGATGTTCGTGGTGTGGGTGGGCAGCGTGCTGACCACGGCACTGTTCTTACAGGCCTTGTTCGGACAAGGCGAAGCGCCGACCGACTTTATCCTGGCGGTGACACTGTGGTTGTGGTTCACGGTGTTGTTCGCCAATTTCGCTGAAGCACTGGCGGAAGGACGTAGCCGCGCCCAGGCCAATGCCATGCGTAGTGCCAAGCGCGACATCCAGGCCAAGAAGCTGGTCAAGGCTACCCAGCACTATGGCGGCAAGTTCGAAATGGAACCCAGTTCCGGGCTGCGCAAGGACAATGTGGTGCTGGTGGAAGCCGGCGACTTCATTCCCGGCGACGGCGAGGTGATCGAGGGTGTAGCCTCGGTGGATGAAAGCGCCATCACTGGCGAAAGCGCGCCGGTGATACGCGCATCCGGCGGCGACTTTAATGCGGTGACAGGCGGTACGCGCGTGCTGTCCGACTGGCTGGTGGTGCGCATCACGGCTAATCCGGGCGAAACTTTCCTCGACCGTATGATCGCGATGGTGGAAGGTGCCAAGCGTCGGAAGACACCGAATGAAATTGCGCTCACCATTTTGCTGGTAGCGATGACGCTGATCTTTTTGCTGGCGACCGTTACGCTGTTGCCGTTCTCCATCTATAGCGTCGAAACCGCCGGAGCAGGGCAACCGGTCAGCATCACCGTGTTGGTGGCGTTGCTGGTGTGTTTGATTCCCACCACCATCGGCGGTTTGCTGTCCGCCATCGGCGTGGCGGGCATGGGACGCATGCTGCAAAAGAACGTGATCGCCACCAGCGGTCGCGCGGTGGAAGCGGCGGGCGATGTGGATGTGTTGCTGCTGGACAAGACCGGCACCATCACGCTGGGCAATCGTCAGGCCAGCAACTTCCTGCATGCTGCCGGCGTGACCGAGGCCGAGCTGGCCGATGCGGCGCAACTCGCCTCGCTGGCCGACGAAACACCGGAAGGCCGCAGCATTGTTGTATTGGCCAAGGAAAAATTCGGCCTGCGCGAACGCAACATCCATGAGCTGGGCGCGACCTTTGTGCCGTTCAGTGCGCAGACTCGCATGAGTGGTGTGAATATCGGAGAACGTCAGATCCGCAAGGGTGCGACCGATGCCATCCGAAATTACGTGCTCAGTCTCGGCGGCAGCTTCCCGACCGGTGTGGATGCCATCGTGGACAGTGTTGCCCGCCGTGGCAGCACACCGCTGGTGGTGGCCGACGGCGCAAAAGTGCTGGGCGTGATCGAGCTGAAAGACATCGTCAAGGGCGGCATCAAGGAGCGCTTCGCCGAACTGCGCCGCATGGGCATCAAGACCATAATGATCACTGGCGACAACCGCCTCACTGCAGCCGCGATAGCTGCCGAGGCCGGAGTGGATGACTTCCTCGCCGAAGCCACGCCGGAAGATAAGCTGAAATTGATCCGTGAACATCAGGCGCAAGGTCGGCTGGTGGCGATGACCGGCGACGGCACCAACGACGCACCGGCGCTGGCGCAAGCCGATGTGGCGGTGGCGATGAACACCGGTACGCAGGCCGCCAAGGAGGCGGGCAACATGGTGGATATGGATTCTAATCCGACCAAGCTGATCGAGATCGTCGAGACCGGCAAACAGATGCTGATGACGCGCGGCGCATTGACTACCTTCAGTATCGCCAACGATGTCGCCAAGTATTTCGCGATCATCCCGGCGGCGTTTGCCAGCACCTATCCGGCGTTGGGCGGACTCAACGTGATGGGACTGGCGACACCGGCCAGCGCCATCCTGTCCGCCGTGATCTTCAACGCGCTGGTCATCATCGCACTGGTGCCGCTGGCGCTCAAAGGTGTGAAATACCGCGCCATTGGAGCCAATGTGTTGCTACGCAACAACTTGCTGGTGTATGGGCTGGGCGGCATTGTTGTCCCGTTCATCGGCATCAAGATAATCGACCTGATACTTGTCGCTCTGCATTTAGTTTAAGAAAGGAAACATCATGTTTAAAGAACTACGCCCTGCTGTCATCAGCTTTTTGTTACTGACCTTGCTTACCGGTATCGCCTACCCCTTGCTGGTAACCGGCATCTCTCAGGCAACCATGGCCGACAAGGCAAATGGCAGTTTGATCGTCAAGGACGGCAAAACCGCAGGCTCCAGCCTGATCGGCCAGTCATTCTCCGATCCCAAGTATTTCTGGGGCCGTCCTTCCGCAACCGGTCCGGTAGCAAATAACGCTGCCGCTTCCAGCGGTTCCAATCTGGGGCCAACCAACCCCGCGTTGATGGATGCGGTGAAAGCCAGAGTGCAAGCCCTGCGCGACGCCGATCCCGGCAATCAGCAAGCCGTTCCGGTTGATCTGGTGACAGCATCCGCTAGCGGGCTTGATCCGCACATCAGCCCGGCGGCAGCGGAATACCAGCTTGCCCGCGTGGCACGGGTACGCAACCTCAACGCGGATATGTTGCATAAGCTGGTGGCAGAACACACCGAAGGTCGCCAGTTCGGCATCTTGGGTGAGCCGAGAGTGAATGTGCTGGAACTCAATCTGGCACTGGATGCAGCGCACTGATTTGATTCGGTAGGGTGGGCACGTATTTGTGCCCACGCGGATGTCGTGCTGGAATATGATGGACGCTGACCGCGTGGGTACAAATACGTGCCCACCCTACTTGGCTGATAGTGTGTCAATCAAGAGAATGGTGAGGCAAAAGAGAGGTTCTTGGTTTCAATTACCCAAAGACTTTAAACCAAATAATGAATAGCTGTGTAGGGTGGGCACGCTTTTGTGCCCACGCGGATTCCACATTTTGGAGTAACCAATCATGTCACGTTATCGCCGCACCACGGCTACAGGTTCAAGTTATTTCTTTACGGTAGTCGCTTATCGGCGGCAGCCGATTTTGTGCGACGAAGCGATCGGCAACGCATTGCGCGCCGCAATCGAAACGGTGCGTGAGGCTCGGCCTTTCGTCATTGATGCATGGGTGTTGTTGCCCGACCACTTGCATTGCATGTGGACATTGCCCGACGGTGACGCCGATTTTTCCACCCGTTGGATGAAAATCAAGCGCGCGGTTTCTTTAGTTTGTGGGGAAGATTATCGCCGAGCCGATTGGGTATCCGCATCGAAACTCAAACATCGCGAATCAACCATCTGGCAACGGCGATTCTGGGAACATCAGATTCGCGATGACGATGATTTTGCCCGTCACGTGGATTACATTCATTTCAATCCGGTCAAACACGGGCATGTACAACAGGCGAAGGATTGGCCTTATTCTACATTTCACCGGTTTGTGCGGGATGGAGTGTATGTGAGCGATTGGGGCGGTGCGATGGATGGTGTGGAGCTAGGATATGATTGACGATGACCGCGTTGGCACAACAAACGTGCCCACCCTACCATGACTATGAGGTTTACATGAGTGATATTCGTCCCGATCCCGACGCATTGCTGGAAAAAGTGCAGCGCGCCGAAGCGCGCCGTCGCCGTGGACAACTGAAAATTTTCTTCGGTGCCTGCGCCGGTGTCGGCAAAACCTATGGCATGTTGCTGGCGGCGCGCGAGCGGCGTGCGGAAGGCTTGGATGTGGTGGCGGGTTATGTGGAAACGCACAAACGCGTTGAGACCGAACAGTTGCTGGAGGGATTGGAAATTTTGCCGCCGCGACTGGTGCCATACCGCGATACCGCTTTGCGCGAGTTCGATCTGGATGCTGCGCTCAAACGCCATCCGGCGCTGATTCTGGTAGATGAACTGGCACATACCAATGCGCCGGGGTCGCGTCACCCCAAGCGCTGGCAGGATATTGAGGAGCTGCTGGAGGCGGGTATCGATGTTTATACCGCAGTCAACGTTCAGCATATTGAAAGTCTCAACGATGTGGTCTCGCAAATTACCAGCATTCCGGTATGGGAGACTGTGCCTGATGCCGTGTTGGAGCAGGCGAATGAAATCGAGCTGATCGACCTGCCCCCGGACGAGTTGTTGCAGCGGCTGAAGGAAGGAAAGGTTTACCTGCCGCAGCAGGCGGAACGCGCAGCGCAGAATTTTTTCCGCAAAGGCAATTTGATCGCGTTGCGTGAACTGGCGTTGCGGCGCACGGCAGATCGGGTCGATGCGCAGATGCGCGACTACCGCGAGGATCATGCGATTCAGAACGTATGGCAGGTGAAGGAGCGGATGCTGGTCTGTATTGGTCCTGGTCTTTCCTCGGAAAATCTGGTGCGGGCATCGTGCAGGCTGGCTCAATTATTCAAGGCCGAGTGGATTGTGGTGTATGTCGAGACGGCGAAGCTGCAACAGCTTTCCAAAGAGCAGCGCGACACGGTGTTGCGTACCCTTAAATTGGCGGAGGAACTCGGTGCGGAGACCGTAACGCTGAGCGGACACAGGCTGGCCGATGAAGTGATTGCCTATGCCCGAACCCGCAATGCCAGCCGTATCGTGTTGGGTAAACCGAGCTTGTCTGGATGGAAGCGCTGGGTGTTCGGCTCATTGGTTGACACCATCGTTCGACAGGCCAGCGACATTGATATTCATGTGATGGGCAGGGAATCAAAATTTACGTCGCTGTCCCGAGAGAATCCCTATTTTTCCCGCAGCCGTTTATATCTGGGGCTTGCCTCTGAGGAGTCCGGTTCGCAGTTCAAATGGCGCGCAGGCTATTTGTGGGCGGTTGCAGCGACGGCTATTTGTACCGTTATAGCCTGGTTTATGTTTGGTCATTTCGATCTGGCTAACTTGATCATGGTTTATCTGTTGGGGGTGGTGGCGGTCGCCACGCGCTACGGACGCGGTCCTTCTGTGCTGAGTTCGTTTCTGAGCGTGGTATTGTTCGATGTGTGTTTCGTTCCACCACGACTCAGCTTCGCCGTTTCGGATACTCAGTATTTGATCACCTTTGCCGTGATGCTGCTGGTTGCGTTGGTAATCAGCAGTATGACGGCAAGTATCCACCATCAGGTTAAAATCGCCGGTCACCGTGAGCGGCGTATCGCCTCGCTGTACGCCATGAGCCGCGAACTGGCCGCAACGCGCGGCTGTGAAAATATCGTGCGTATTGCCGTCAGGCATATAGCCGAGGTGTTTGAAGCTCAGGCGGTGGTGTTGTTGCCCGATGAATCCGGGCGCATTGTTTATCCTCGGGAGGAGGGAGCCGCACAATCCTGTCATGGCAGCGACCTGAGTGTGGCGCAATGGGTGTTTGATCATGGACAGATGGCGGGACAGGGTACGGACACACTGCCGGGAGGCGAGATGGTGTACCTGCCTTTGAGCGCCTCTTCAGGAATGATAGGCGTGTTGGCCTTGTTGCCACTTAACCCGGCACGCATTGCGCTGCCCGAACAGCAGCGTCTGCTGGAAACGTTCGTCAGTCAGATCGCGCTGGCGCTGGAGCGGGTCAGGCTGGCAGCGGATGCGCAAAGCGTCCAGATAAAAATGGAAACGGAGCAGTTGCGCAATTCTTTACTGTCGGCGATTTCACATGATTTACGCACGCCGCTGGCGGCAATTGTGGGCGCGTCCAGCAGTCTGGTGCGCGATGACGACCGGCTTGATGGTCATGACCGTCATGAACTCAGCCTGACTATTTATGACGAGGCTATACGCATGGCGGGAATGGCGAACAATCTGCTGGACATGGCACGACTTCAGGCGGGTGCCGTCGTGCTGAACCGGCAATGGCAACCGCTGGAAGAGGTGGTTGGCAGCGCGTTGGCCGGTTTGACCACACGTCTGCTTAATTATCCGGTTAGCGTCAAGTTGCCGCACCATTTGCCCATGGTTGAGATAGACAGCATGTTGATAGAGCGGGTGTTTGCCAACCTGCTGGAAAACGCGGTGAAGTACACGCCGCCCGGAACCGCTATCGAAATTTCTGCCACAAGCAGAGAGCATGAATTAGTGGTGACCGTTTCCGATAAAGGCGCTGGCATTCCATTTGAGGAACAGCAGCGCATCTTTGAAAAATTCCACCGTGTGGACAGCGAGGGCAATCAGGGCGGGGCCGGGCTGGGGCTGGCTATCTGTCGCTCCATCGTAGAGGCACATGGCGGGCGGATATGGGCGGATAATCTACCCTCTGGCGGCGCGGCATTCTTCTTCGCCTTGCCATTGACTGATCCGCCGTTGATTGAGCAGGAAGAAAGTATTAAATCATGAATAACTCCGCCACCTTAATCGTTATCGAAGACGAAGCGCAGATACGCCGCTTCCTGCGCACCACGCTGGTTTCGGAAGGCTATCAGGTGATCGAAGCGGAAACCGGCAAGCAGGGGCTGACCGAAGCCGCAACACGCAAACCGGATTTGATTATTCTCGATCTCGGCCTGCCTGACATGGATGGTGTCGAGGTGGTCAAGGGGGTGCGTGCATGGTCTTCCGTTCCCATCGTCATCCTGTCTGCGCGCTCGCAGGAAAGTGACAAGATTTCCGCGCTGGATGCGGGTGCGGATGATTATCTGGTCAAGCCGTTCGGCGTGGGCGAATTGTTGGCGCGGATACGCGTGGCCTTACGTCATGTGACATCTAATGCGAACGGGCAGGAAGAAGGTGTTTTTTCGGTGGACGAGTTGAAGGTGGATATGGTGCATCGCAAGATCACGGTCAGCGGCGCAGAAGTACATCTCACCCCGATTGAATACCGCCTGTTGACCGTCTTGATAAAACATGCCGGCAAGGTGCTGACGCATCGTTTGTTGCTCAATGAAGTATGGGGGCCAAACTACGTGGAGCGCGCCCACTACCTGCGCATCTATATGGGTATCTTGCGCCACAAACTAGAGCAAGATCCGGCACGGCCCCGTTTTCTACTGACAGAAGTCGGTGTCGGTTACCGGTTGGCAGTTGACTGAAAGCCCCCCCCGGAATTTGAACGTTAACCCCGCATTTTGTCCACGAAATACACGAAAAACACGAAAAGGGTTAAGCAGGCATTCCAGCGTATACGTGAAAAATCTGAAACAAACTATGTGGATGGAACCGCATCAATGGTGATTGATGCGGTTCGTTGGTTCATCACATCCTACGGATGGTTTGATTCATCATCAAGGGTTATAGCTTTTTCTCTGCCTTCGCTATGCCTTCACGGATGTCAGCCTGACGACCTGCGTCGGCATCTTCGCGTCCGGGGCGTGCCGGTGCTTTTTGCGCTTTCTTGAAGTATTCAAGCGCTTTGGCATTTTCGCCCTTTTTGAGCAGGAAGTCGGCATAGAAGTAGTTCTGGTCTATGCCGTTCGGATTAACTTTCAGTGCGCGTTCCAGATATTGACGTGCCTTGTCATCATCGCCGAATGAACCGAAGCTCGGCACCTTGTAATACAGGCTACCCAACGAAGTCAGCGCGGAGCCTTCCAGTGCATTCGGGTCAATTTTTTCAGCGGCCAGCAACAGGTCGCGAGCTGATTTGGCGGTGCCGCCGGCGGAGAAAATGCTCTGATATTTAGCCAGCGTGCTGGTGATGATGCCTTCCCAGATCAAAGCTTCGGCACGACCGGGGTTGGCCGCAGAAACCTGGTGTGCCTGGGCAACCAGCTTTTCCAGTGCGTCAGCGCGGTCATCTTTCGGCAGTTGATAGTTGGCCTTGGCCCATTCGTGTTGCAACTGGGTGATAGAGGCTTCCAACGGGGTAGCCTGTACAGCGGCAGTGGTCAGGCTGAATGCCAGTGCGAAAAGGTATGCGTATTTTTTCATTTGATGACTCCGTGTTTAAGGGTTACTTTTTAGAGGCTAGGGCGTACTTGCGGGCGATACGGGTATTTTTCAATAGGCCGCCATCGACCAGTCGCGGGAACATGCCGTTGAGCCGGGCAAAGAACGATTCCGGCTGACCGATAAAGTGTTCGATTGCTTCGCGTTCAATAGCCAGCACGATCTGTTCGGCGACATAGTCCGGTTCATCCAGATTGGTCTTGGTTTCGATATGCATCTGGGTAGTGGCGGCATCGTTCAGCGGAGTCTTGGTGGCGCGTGGCGAAACATAGGTTACGCCCACCTTGCTATCTACCAACTCGCGTCCCAACGCTTCCGAGAAACCGCGTATCGCAAACTTGCTGGTGCAATAGGTAGCGAAATGCGCGAAGCCGATTGAGCCGAAGGTCGAGCCGATGTTGACGATGCGACCACTGTTTTGTGCCAGTAAATGCGGCAGCGCGGCGCGAACCAGCAGCATAGGCGCGATCACGTTGACATTGATAACCTGGGCGATGCGCTCAGGTGACTGGTTTTCATACAGCGTGAAGTCCAGCAGTCCGGCGTTGTTGATGACGATATCCAGACCGCCCAGTGTCTGCAAGGCGGTATTGACTACCTGACTGGCCGCGCCTTCGGCGGTCAGATCCAGCGCGATGGCGGATGCGTTTCCGCCTTGTTGTTTGATTTCGGCGCAGATTTCATCGAGTCGTGTTGCGTTGATATCTACCAGTGCCAGTCGTGCGCCCTTGGCGGCCAGCAGCAAGGCGATGCGATAACCGATGCCGCCACCGGCGCCGGTCAGGATGATGCGTTTACCGGAAAGATTCATGATGTCGCTCCTGGAAGAAAACGGTTGCCGAGGTCGCGGAAAATGTCGCCATACAGCTTGTAAAACATTTTCGCCGCATGTATCAAACAGGCCTGATCTTCCGGGTCGGTAATTTGGTTGACCAGCGATTCGTAGAAATCAACATGTTCCAGATCCAGCGAGCCATGCGAAGTCAGGTAGGAGAATGCCTCGCTGCCCAGCCCCAGACTCTGTTGCAAGGCACGGCCGGCATGGGTGGCCAGCGCGACACTGGTTCCTTCCAGCACCAGTACCATGCCGAAAAACCCGACCGGATTGATGCGTGCGATGGTGTCATAGGCATACGCTACCATCAGTTCGGTCGCAGCACGCGGTGTACCGTTGCGCACCGCTTCCGCATCGCCGCCGCAGGCCTTGATGTCGTTCAATATCCATTCCTGATGACCGACTTCTTCCTCGATATATTCGGCGACAGCGGTTCTCAGCCATTCATGTTTGCCCGGCAGGCGTCCGCCGCATGACATCAGCAACGGCGTGGTGTGCTTGACGTGATGATAGGCTTCAGTCAGGAAGGCGATGTAGGCATCAAGGCCGACTTGCCCTCCGGCGGCGGCACGTATGATGGGCAGGCTTTGCATCTCGTTGCGTTCCGGCTCAGTCGCTGCCAGCAGTTGTGTGTAGAAATTCATCTGGTTTCTCCCCGGTATTACTCGTCTTTTGAATTGCTTTGATAAAGTTGTTCAATCGCATTCTGGTAATGCGCCTGAATAGCCTTGTGCTTTAATCGTCCGTTGGCGGTCATTTGTCCGTTTTGCGGCAGGAAAGGCGCTTGTGCGGGTATCCAATGCCGGATTCGCGCATAGTCCGGCAGCACTTCGTTGGCTTCATGGATAGCCTGATGTATCGCCGTGATGGTTTCCGGTGAATTGTCATACGGGACGATGATTGCCATATTCCACGGACGCGCTTCGCCGAATACCGCCGCCTGAGCGATGGCCGGATGCAGCGTCAGTTCGCGCTCCACCCATTCCGGCGAAACATTGCGACCAAACGAGGTTATGAAGATGTTCTTCATGCGCCCGGTCAAATGAAGAAAGCCGTTCTTGTCCAGAAAACCGATGTCGCCCGTCGGCCAGTATTCGCCATGGCGCAGCGGATCGCTGCCGATATAGCCTAGCATGGTTGTGCCTGAGACTAGAATCTCGCCGTCTTCGGTGAATTTTAATCGGGTGTGCGGCAAGGGTTTTCCGACGCTGCCGATACAGCGTTCCTGCTCGGTATTGAGCGATACCACAGAGGCGCATTCGGACAGGCCGTAGCCTTCATACACCGGAATACCGAGTGCCTGAGCGCGTTCCAGCAAGCGCAACGATACGGTCGCACCGCCGATAGCCACGAAGCGTAGCTGTTCGGGTTTGGGGTGTCCGGCTTCCACGGCGGCAACCAGCGCATGCAGTAATTGCGGCGTCAGTATCGTGGTGGTGGCGTTGCACTTTATCAGTGACCCCACCATTTTTTTAATGTCCAGCTTGCTCGAACCGCTCAGACCCACCGAGGCCAGCGGCAGTAAATAACAGCAAGCGCCGGCAAGTAGCGGCACATAAACACCCGCCAGATTTTCCAGTAATGTGGGCAACGGCAGTATGCTGACATGACGGTCATAGGGTTTCCCTTCCGTCGCGGCCAGCAGTGAATCTGCCACGTTATGTAATGTGGCAGCACTCAGGCATACCCCCTTGGGATGTCCGGTGGTACCCGAGGTGTAGGTAACTTTAACCGTACCTAATGGCAATGTTTTGGCAGGAATGTTGCTTAGACGTATTTCGCTGAATTTTTGACTGTCGATGTAATGCGTCTTGATTGTTTCTGTTTCAATGCCGGCGCTGGCCAGTATTTTCTGGTACTGATCGGGATGGTCGGTGAGGATGCATTCGATCCCCGCATCGCGGATACTGTGTGCAACCTGTTCCGGCGAAAAGAAAAAAGGCAGGGGAATAACTACCTTGTGAGTGGCAAGTCCTGCCAGATCGAGTAATACCCATAGCGGCGAATTGTCGAGTGCCAGCCCCAATGCTTTTGCATTTAGGGTAAGTAGCAATGAACTGGTCTGTTCAATGGCCAGACCCAGTTCCTTGTAACTCAGCGATTGATGTTCACCGACCAGCGCAGGTGCGTCAGGCTGTAATTCGCATTGCTGCTTGATGGCGGTAATAATCGTGGCCTGCATGCTTCTCTCCTGAACTGTTGGGTGACTCTGATCGGGATTTTATATGATAGATGTATTTTCGCTGCGTTTTATTGCCATGACCTGTGGATTCTGCTGGTAATAGCTACCCCAGTCGGATTGGATTTCGACGGGCAGATCATCTTGGTAGGCATTGCCCAGTATCAGCGGGTCGGTCTTCAGTTTGATCAAGGCATTTTGCAGAACCTGTACCACGGTAAATACCGCCCAGTGTTTGGAGGTGGCATGCAACTGGTCAATGATGGCGGTTATCAATTGCCGCGCCATACCCAGTTCGGCGACTGAAAAATTGCCCACTTCGACTATGTCGTTGCGCGGTACGGTTATGCCGGTGCGTTCGGAAAGCACTTGTTCTATGGGTTGATCCAGATAATGTTCCAGAAACAACTTTTCCTTTGCCGCGCTGCGTAGTCCACAAGCCGCAATCAATTTGCCATCCAGATCGCGCAGGCTCATTAAATGCGGCATGAAGCGGGTGATTTTTGCTCCGTGAGATTGTTGAAATGCCTTGCTGATAAATTGCTCGATTACGGCCCGGTCCTCAGAATCCGGATCGGAGAAATGTACGGTAAAACTGCGATTGTTCATGTTGGCAGGCTCGGTAATTATGTTCTCGTCTATGGCTAAATTATGGCAGCGTTGGGCGATTAAGCCTGTGTTGCGGGAGCTTGGTTAAGCATTACCTTGACTGCCAGTAACTGTGCTTGCCTTCTACGAAGACGGGCATCAGGCTTTGCATATGTGAAATAGTTCAATTGCAGATGAAAACTTTGATGATTGATTATTCTCCGCATCATAGAGTAAATCAGGCCTTAATGGGCATGGGGTGTATTTTTGCAAACTACAGGAACGTGGCGGCTTGAGTCGATATATATCGCAATACATTGATCGGGCGGACTTATTGGATTTTTGCATTGGACGATGTCCATAAATTATATGTGGGTAACGGCATGAATGCGCGTTGCGTTCCGGAACTTATTTGGGAAGTGCCTCTCTGAACAGCCCGCAGTACCCTGTGAAATATTTATTACCGAGGAGTTATCATGAAGAAAATTGTTGCTGTCATTTTATTGGCTGGTGTTGCTTCCGCTCCTGCTTTCGCTGCTGACGAAGGTTTTTATGCGGGTGTAACGTTGGGTAGTGGCAAGCCGGGCGTATCGCCAGTAACAGGCGCGGCATTGAGCAAGAATTCCAACTTTATCTATGGCGGTCTGGCTGGATATCAGTTCAACAAGAATCTGGCTGCTGAAGTACAGTTTACCGGCGTAGGCAAGGCGACCGATGTAGCTGGCAATACCATCAAGGGCGATGCACTGAGCCTGACCGCCGTAGGCATGTTGCCGATGAGCGACAGCTTTGCATTATTGGGCAAGCTGGGTGTGGCCAGCACCAAGACGACTGCATCGGGTTTGGCTACCAATCTGGGCGCATCGCGTACCGGTGTGACTTTCGGTCTGGGTGCACAGTACAACGTAACGCCTAACGTCGGTCTGCGCATGGGTTGGGATCGTTATGCGGTTGCAACAACGACTGCCGGCGTGACGAGCAAGGGTAATTCAGACGTAATGACGGTTGGTGCAGTATTCAAGTTCTAAACTGTATGTAGTAGTAAACCGGGAATTGATTAGCGATTCCCGGTTCATCAAGTAAATTTCAGGAATTAAAATGAAAAAAATTGTAGCTGTTGTTTTGTTGTCTGCCTCTGCTTCTGCCTTTGCTGCGGATGAGGGTTTTTATGCAGGCGTTACTCTGGGTACTGGAAGTGCCAATTTTTCGGCTCCTGCCGGAACTGTCATTGAGAATCCAAAGAGCAAGCCGGTTTACGGTGTAGTGGGTGGTTATCACTACAACAAAAATCTGGCGGTTGAGTTGGCCTATACCGGCGCGAGCTACTTCTACACGACCGTAGGCGCTGCGCGTTATTTAAGCAAGCAAGTGGTGTTTTCGTTGGCGGCGGTAGGTTCATATCCTGTAACCGAAAATTTCTCTGTTTATGGCAAGCTGGGTGTGGCGAATTCATCGTCTGAAAACAATCTGGTAGCAGAACAAAATACCAATCGTTTGGGCGCAACCTATGGCGTAGGTGCCGCTTACAAGTTCACACCGGCTATTTCCGCCCGTTTGGGTGTGGATCGTTATGCTGTTGCTGCAACGATTCCAACCACACTGGTTAAACAAAACAGCAATGCGACGACAGTCAATGCCGGTTTGATCTACTCGTTCTAAGCCGCTTATCGGTGGAATGTAATACGCCGATTTAAATGAAGAACCCGCTTATGGCGGGTTTTTCATTTTGTACGGCTTTAAACTTGTCATTTCTTGATACTTCCATTTGACAAACAGTTGTTTGAAATTTACATTGCAGTTCCTGTTAAGCAATCTCTGATATTCGATGAAATCTACTCTGTTGCTCGTTGCAGTTGCCTCCACTCTCCTAGCTTGCAGCAAGGAATCTGCCCCCCCCGTCAAATTGGAACGTCCTGCATTAACGCAAATTGTCGGTGCTCAGGCCGGACAGAGTAACGACTATTACAGTGGTGAGGTACGAGCGCGTAATGAAACGGTGTTAGGTTTTCGTATTGGTGGCAAGCTGGTTGAACGCAGGGTCGATACCGGTGATCGCGTAAAGGCAGGGCAAATTCTGGCTCGTCTGGATCCGGCGGATGCAAACTTGCAGGCAGGATCGGCGTTGGCGCAATATCAACTGGCCGAGGCCGAGATCAAACGTTATCGCGAATTGCACAGCAAGGGTTTTGTCAGTCAGTCTGCGCTGGATGCCAAGGAGGCGGGGTTCAAGGCGGCATCGGCACAGGCCGGGTTGACTCGCAATCAATCGGATTACACTATTTTGCGTGCCGAACATGAGGGTGTGGTGGCAATGACGCTGGCGGAAGCGGGGCAGGTGGTCAGTGTCGGCCAACCTGTATTGCGTGTGGCAGAAGACGGTCAGCGCGAGGTGGCGATTGCGATACCGGAAATGCAGCTTGCCGGACGAAAGATCGGTGAGGCAGCGGAGGTTGTGCTGTTGAACGATGGTGGAAAAACGATGATAGGACACCTGCGCGAGTTGTCGGCGGTGGCCGATCCGGTCAGTCGCACCTATTTCGCCCGTGTTTCTTTCACCGTGCCGACTGAACAGCAAGGACAAGTTGCGCTGGGCATGACGGCACGAGTGCGTTTTGTAAATCGTCAGCAAGCGCCATCGGATTTATTGATTCCGGTTTCGGCTATCTATCAGCAGGGGGCGAAAACGGCGGTATGGGTTGTGGCAGGAGATAGTAGCGTCAGTCTGCGACCCGTGGAGGTTGCCGCTTTTCGCGATGGCGGTGCGGTGATTACGGCGGGACTGAAATCAGGTGAACGCATCGTCAGCGCTGGTGCGCATCGTCTCTCAGCAGGTGAAAAAATCCGGATTATCGAAGCAGGCAGCGCACAATGAAGGGCACTAACCTATCGGCGTGGGCGCTGGCACACCAGCAGATGGTCGCTTATCTGATCATCGTGTTGATGGCGGCAGGCGCCATTTCCTATTTCAATCTCGGGCGTGCGGAAGACCCGGACTTTACTTTTAAGGTGATGGCGGTACGTACGCTTTGGCCGGGTGCGACGGCTAAGGAAGTGGAGCTTGAACTGACCGAGCGCATCGAGAAGAAGTTGCAGGAAACCCCGTGGGTGGATGTGTTGCGTTCGGCCTCCAAGCCCGGTGAGTCGATGGTGTTCGTGGTGCTCAAGGATTACACGCCCAAGCCGGAAGTGCCTGAAGCCTGGCGGCAGGTGCGCAAGAAACTGGATGATATGCACCATACTCTGCCCGCTGGAGTACAGGGGCCGTTCCCCAATGATGAATTCGGCGATGTACAGATCAACATCTTTGCATTGACTGGCGATGGTTTCGATCTGGCGGCGTTGCATCGTTATGCAGACCGGATCGCGCTTGAGTTGAAGCGCGTGCCGGATGTGAGACGTGTCGAGCTGATCGGCGTGCAGGATGAAAAAATCTATCTGGATGCGACACCTGCACGTCTGGCGAGTTTCGGCATTACCCCCGCGCAAATCGGTGCCGCCTTGCAACAGCAGAATGCGCTGATGGCATCCGGCTTTGTCGATACCAGTACGGATCGTATCTGGATGCGGGTGACTGGCGGTTTCGACAGCGTCGAGCAGATACGTAACACGGACTTGCTGGTGAATGGTCAACACCTGCGGCTGGGCGACATCGTCAAGGTGTCGCGCGGCCTGAGCGATCCGCCTCGTCCGCGCATGCGCGTGAATGGTCAGCCTGCGATCGGTCTCGGCATCGTCATGGACAAGGGCGGTAATGTGATCCAGTTGGGCAAGAATCTGGATGCCGCGATGAAGAAAATTTCTGACGACTTGCCTGCCGGTGTGGATGTGCATGTCATCGCCAATCAGCCCGATGTGGTCAAGGGCTCGATTTCACTGTTTCAGGATTCGCTGGGCGAGGCGATATTGATCGTGCTGGCGGTTTCCTTCCTGAGTCTGGGCTGGCGCACTGGTACGGTGGTCGCCTTGTCCATTCCGTTGGTGCTGGCGATTACCTTCTTCATGATGAAAATTTTCGGCATTGATCTGCAACGTATCTCGCTTGGAGCGCTGGTGATAGCGCTGGGCTTGCTGGTGGACGATGCCATCATCGCCGTGGAAATGATGGTGGTAAAAATGGAGCAGGGTTGGGATCGCGTCAAGGCGGCGACCTTCGCCTATACCTCGACTGCATTTCCGATGTTGACCGGTACCTTGATTACCGCCGCAGCATTTACGCCGGTGGGTTTTTCCAAATCGGCAGCCAGCGAATATACTTTTTCGATCTTTGCGGTGGTGACGATTGCGCTGTTGGTATCGTGGCTGGTGGCGGTGTTGTTTACGCCTTATATCGGATACAAACTGCTTGATCCGGCCAAGCTGATCGAAAAAGCCCAACGTCACGGTGAAGACATTTACGACACGCCGTTCTACTGTCGTTTTCGCGCTACTGTGGAATGGTGTTTGCGCAATCGCTGGAAGGTGATAGGCGGAACGTTGTTGCTGTTCGTGCTCTCCATCGTCGCCTTTGGTAAGGGCGTGCAGAAGCAGTTTTTCCCATCCGCGAGTCGCTTGGAGTTGATGGTGGATGTCTGGCTGCCACAGGGGGCCTCGTTGAAGGCAACCGAACATGAACTGGTGCGCATTGAACAATTGCTCAAGGACGATCCGGCGGTCAACAATTACACCTGCTATGTCGGCAACAGCGCGCCGCGTTTCTTCCTGTCTTTGGATGTAAAACTGTTCAGCGATAACTTCGCCCAGTGCGTGATACTGAGCAAGGATATTCAGGCACGCGAGGAATTGAAACATCGTCTGGAACAGACATTCACCTCCGCAACGGGCGGATTTACCCATATTCATCCCCATGTATCGCGTCTGGAAAACGGGCCACCAGTCGGTTATCCGGTACAGTTCCGTGTCAGCGGGCCTGACGTCGAACAGATACGGCTGATTGCTGACCAGGTATCGGCGAAAATGCGCGCCAACGATCATTTGCAGGATGTCAGCTATGACTGGAACGAGAAAGTCAAAAGCGTGCGCCTCATCGTCGATCAGGACAAGGCGCGCAAACTGGGTACGTCCAGTCGTGAAATTTCGCAGGCGATGCAGGGCTGGTTGAGCGGCGTGGCATTGACCCAGTATCGCGAAGACGACCAGTTGATCGACATCGTCTGGCGCGGCAGTATAGATGGCGATGCCCGTTCGCTGGACAGACTGGCCGAACTGGATATTCCGCTGGTTAACGGTGCACATGTGCCGCTGGCGCAGGTCGCACGCTTGGTGCCGGTGCTGGAAGAAGCGATCATCTGGCGGCGTAACCGTATTCCGACGATGACCGTATTGGCCGATATGGCAGACAAGACCCAGCCTGCCACGGTCTCTACGCAGTTGAATGCCGAATTTGACGCGCTGCGCGCCACCTTGCCGACAGGCTATCACATCGACATGGGCGGCAGCGTCGAGGAATCCGCCAAGGGTGAAACCGCAATCAAGGCGGTGATGCCGCTGATGCTGATGGGGGTGATTACGCTGCTGATGATACAGTTGCAAAGTATCAGCCGCACCATCATCGTATTGCTCACCGCGCCACTGGGCATGATAGGTGTGACCTTTGCGCTGCTGTTGTTTAATGTGCCGTTCGGCTTCGTCGCCAACCTCGGCTTTATCGCGCTGGCCGGGATGATTATGCGCAATTCGGTGATACTGGTCGATCAGATACGTCAGGATGAAGAGGATGGAAAGTCCCGCTGGGAAGCCGTGATCGGCTCCACGGTACGCCGTTTCCGTCCGATCACCCTGACTGCCGCCGCCGCAATGCTGGCGATGATTCCGCTGACTCGTCAGGTATTCTGGGGGCCGATGGCCGTCACCATCATGGGCGGTCTGGTTGTCGGCACCCTGCTCACCTGTTTATTCCTGCCCGCGCTGTATGCGGCATGGTTCAAGGTCAGGGAGGAATAATTTGATTGGAGTGCAGCGGCACGATGCTGCATTTATTTCCCGATGTCGCTATGTTCATCCCTGTGAGAGATAATGCACCGGTTGCCGAAAAAACTGATGGGGTAATGCCGTATGAAAGCCAAGTCGCGAGTCGATGTGAAGAAGCCGGTGATGAAGAAAGTTGTCAAATCCGCCGAGAAGCAGGGTTTGCATCCGCGTAACCGGTTCCGGGAGCGTTATGATTTCAAGTCGCTGATTGCCGCCAGCCCGGAGTTGGCAGCGTTTGTGTCGTTGAATTCCTATGGGGACGAATCGGTTGATTTTGCCAATCCGGCAGCGGTCCGGGTGTTTAATCGCGCATTGCTGATACAGGGGTATGACATAAATGGCTGGGATATTCCCGATCAGTACCTTTGCCCGCCGATTCCGGGACGGGCGGATTATCTGCATTATCTGGCCGACCTGTTGGCGGAGAGTAATGGAGGCGATATTCCTTGTGGTGAAAAGGTGCGGGTACTCGATATTGGCACTGGCGCGAACGGTATTTATCCGTTGATCGGTAACCGTGAGTACGGTTGGCAGTTTGTTGCCAGCGATATAGACCCGGATGCGTTGTCGAATGTGCAAGCGATACTGAATGCGAATAGGGGAATGAATGAGGCAATTGAATTGCGTTTTCAGCGTTCACGTCGGGCGATTTTTAAGGGGGTTATTGCGCCGGATGAGGTGTTTGATCTGACGATGTGCAACCCGCCCTTTCATGCATCATTGGCAGAAGCCAGTGCCGGCACGCAGCGCAAATGGAAGAATCTCGGTAAGCATGAGTCGAGAGGGCCGTTGCTGAATTTTGGCGGGCAGGGGGCGGAACTGTGGTGCGAAGGAGGCGAACAGGCTTTTGTCTGCCGGATGGTGGAAGAAAGTGTGCTGTTTCGTGATCGTTGCCTATGGTTTACCACGCTGGTATCGAAGTCGGCAACCTTGCCTTTTGTGTATCGGGCGCTGAAAAGGGCGGGGGCGGTAAGCAGCAAAACCATAGAGATGGCGCAGGGGCAGAAGAAGAGCCGCATCGTCGCGTGGAGCTTTATGGATGAAAGTCACCAGCGGATGGAGAGCTAGCGTGAATCGTGAAAGTTATTCGGTTGGAAATCGTATAAGCCTGATTCAGGTCACGTTATAATTTGCGGCATTAAATGCTGAATCAGCATGGATAACAACCCCGCCAAACCGGAAACTGAAAGTCAAAATTTGATATGGAACGAAAGATCGGTTTGATTTTGACCGGAGGTGGTGCCCGGGCTGCGTATCAGGTAGGGGTGTTGAAAGCGATATCCGATATTTTGCCGCGCCATGCACATAATCCGTTTTACGTCATCTGCGGTACCTCTGCCGGCGCGTTGAATGCGGTGACGCTGGCGGTGAATGCGCTTCATTTTCGCAAGGGGGTGCAACATCTGCTCCGAATCTGGAAAAATTCCCGGGTTGATGATATTTATCGATCTGACCCGGCCGGTGTGTTCGTCAATAGTGTGCGCTGGATATCCGGGATACTGCTGAGTGGTTTTGGTATTACCAAGCTTACTCAAGTGTCGTTGCTGGATAACTCCCCGTTGGTGAATTTTCTGGAAAAAACCCTGCCCTGCGAAAAAATTCAGGAAAGCATCGATGCCGGTGTATTGCATGCGCTGAGTGTTACCGCTTCCGGCTATGGTTCAGGCCAGTCGGTCACTTTTTTTCAGGGGAAGGAGGGTATTCCGTCATGGAAACGGGCGCGCCGACTGGGTATCCCGACTGTAATTGAAATACGGCATTTGCTGGCATCGGCAGCGCTTCCGTTTATTTTTCCTGCGGTACGTATCAATCGGGAGTATTTCGGTGACGGCTCGATGCGTCAGATTGCCCCTATCAGCCCTGCGCTGCATCTGGGGGCGCATAAAATTCTGGTTATCGGCGTAGGGCAGGGGGGGGATGTAGCACCTGAACGTACCCGAGACGATGAATATCCCTCGCTGGCGCAGATAGCGGGTCATGCGCTGAACAGCATTTTTCTGGATAGTATGGAAGTTGATCTGGAGCGTTTGCAGCGTATCAACAAAACGATCAGTGGAATGCCGGAGGATATGCGTCAGCGAACTTCGTTGCGTCATGTTGATCTGTTGGTGATTTCGCCCAGTGTGCCTATCGAAAAGATTGCAGAACGGTATTCGGCGAGTTTGCCCTGGCCTATACGTTATTTATTGAACTGGGTTGGCGCGATGCGTCATAGCGGGGCGAATCTGGTGAGCTATCTACTGTTTGAAAAATACTTTTGCCGTGCGCTGATTAATCTCGGTTATCAGGATGCCATGAAGCGCAGGGAAGAAATCGCTGCATTTTTTGAAAAGCAGGGAAAGTCCGGCGATACACCGGAAGGTTCTATGGAATAGATAACAATTCCACCCAAACGCAGTATCAGAACAGTTCGATGTCTCCGCCCACCGGTTTGCTTTCGACGGTGTGAATGTAACGAATTTCTTGTTCCACGATGGTGTTGTTGTGCAGCGAGCGCAAGCGTTTTACTTTGACTTTTCCGGTTGCCGGGAAATACACCACCATACGCGGGTAAATATCGCCGACATCCTCGGCTATGACCCGGATACCTTCGGTCTTGATGTAGTCGCGCGCAAAGTTGATGTTGCGCAGTCCGACATCGGTCATGTTCTGCAAAATGCGACCGCCACCGAAGAGTTTAACTTCCAGATTCTGGCGTTGCCCGCCGTTTTTCAGAATATCGTTGATCAGATGTTCCATGGCGTAATTGCCGTAGCGTGTTGCCGCACTTAGGCTGGTTGATTTCCAGCCGTCGGAATCTCCCGATGAAGGAAGCATAAAGTGATTCATCCCGCCGACACCGGAAACGCGGTCGCGAATACAGGCGGAGATGCACGAACCCAGCGTGGTATATACCCCTTCTTCACTCTTGGTTACGTAATATTCGCCGGGAAGAATGCGCGCTGCATAGGCTTCATAGGTATTGTTCCACGTTCTTCTGACATGTTCGAACCCGGGTAAAACCAGCGGGGGGCGTGGAATGGGAGCTATAGCCATGATTTCATATCTGTCTTTAACATTTCGCTGTTGCTTCCGGTTCAATCACCGAGAAACAGTTTTTCGGCCTCGACAATTTCATCCTGTGCTTCGCGTATTGTTGCTTCGATGATGTCTTCGTTCAGGCCGGTGAGTTCCCAGGCCAGTGGATCAATCGGCGAAACGTCGGATTGATCCAGTGTGTCTATTTCAGCCATCTGGGCGAGAATGTTGGCAAGATGTACCAGTGCAGCTTCACGCGGATAGTGTTCGGCGCGGGCAATGTTGTGATGGTAGGCGATGCATTCTTCCAGTAATGGCGGCAAGCCCCATTCGCGTGCCAATTCGCCACCCACCTGAGCGTGATCGAAACCGATAATCTGACGTTCGGCTTGATATACCGGCAAGTCGTCGATCTGATTCTGGATCAATAGCAATGAATCTCTGGCTTGTTCGGGTAAGCGGTTGAAAATGATCAATTCGCCAATGTCGTGCAACAGTGCGGCAGTAAAGACGGCGGCCGGGTCGCAACGTTTGGCCTGTTTAGCCAGGATGCGCGCTACCAGCGCACAATAAAGGCTGTGATGCCAGAAGTTATCCATCGAAACCAGACTGTTGGGCAATCCATCAAAGGTGCTGGCAACGGACATCGAGAGTGCCAGATTGCGTATCTGGCTGGTGCCGATTACTGAAACGGCTTTATCGACCGTATCTATGGTAGAAGAAAAGCCGTAGAAGGGGCTGTTGGCGACACGCAGCATGCGGATGGTGAACGAAGGATCCTGACTTACTGCCTTGGCAATGTCGGACATGCTGCTGCTGGGGTTTTCAACCAGTTGATTGATGCGGAGAAAGACATGCGGCAGTGTCACCAGCCCGCCAACGCCATGCACCAACCCGGTAATTTTATCGTCTTTTTCCATGATGGCTAACCTTCTCATGGCTTATAAAAATAGTCAAGCAAAGTAATCGTTCAATTCGAGTGTCAGAAGGGCGAAGGGGGAAGGAGGAAGGGTAAAACCGCCTCTCCGGTATAGGGCATGAGGGTTTTACCCTTCTTCCTTTACTCTTATCCCTTCTCTCGCTAATTGTTACATTTAGAATTTTCAACACCCTCAGGTCTTAGTTCAGTCGGCCTCTGCTATCATACCGCCATGCTAAATATTCAAAACATGACCTATCTACAGGGCGGGGTACCGCTGTTCCAACAGGCTAATTTGCAGGCGTTTGCTAACCAGCGTATCGGGCTGGTCGGAAAAAATGGCTGTGGCAAATCTACGCTATTTCGTTTAATCCGTGGCGAAATCAAGGCTGAAGGCGGTGAAGTCTCGCTGCAAAGCGGCAAGACGCTGGCCTATGTCGAACAGGAAATCGCCAATTCGTCTCAAGCCGCGTTGGAATTTGTGCTCGATGGCGATGTTCGCCTGCGCCAATTGGAAACCATACTGGCGCGGGAGCAGCATGATGCCGCGTGGTTCGAGGCTCAACAGCAGTTCGAGGCGATAGACGGTTACGGTGCGCCTGCCCGTGCGGCGCAATTGCTCAATGGATTGGGTTTTGCGACCGATGCGTTGAGCCGTTCTGTAACCAGCTTTTCCGGCGGCTGGCGCATGCGTCTGAATCTGGCGCGCGCACTGATGTATCGGGCCGATTTGCTGTTGCTCGACGAACCCACCAATCACCTTGATCTGGAAGCCATACTTTGGCTGGAGCAATATCTGGCGCGTTATCCCGGCAGTATCTTGCTGGTGTCGCATGATCGTGAATTTCTCAACGCCACGGTGAATCGTATCGCTCATGTACACGATTGCGTGATCGACAGCTACGCCGGTGACTATGATGATTTCGAGCGTGCACGCGCCGAAAAAATCGCGCAGCAGAATCAGGCGTTCCAGACGCAGCAGGCCAAGATCGCACATCTGGAAGACTTCGTGCGCCGTTTCCGCGCTCAGGCTACCAAGGCCAAGCAGGCTCAGAGTCGGGTCAAGGCACTGGAACGCCTGACCCGTATCGCCCCGGCCCATGTTACTGACGGGCATTTTGAGCTGGAAATCGAAGCGCCCGAACGCAGCCCGGATCTGTTAATGCGCGCCGAGAATATGGGCTTTGCCTATGGCGAGAAGAAGTTGTTTCAGAACATCAATATGGTATTGCGTGCCGGAGCGCGTATTGCATTGCTGGGACCTAACGGTGCCGGCAAATCCACGCTGATCAAGCTGCTGGTAGACGAATTAAAGCCCACTTCGGGACGGTTGGAGATTACGCCTGAAATTCGCATCGGCTATTTTGCCCAGCATCAACTGGAGAATCTCGATAGCGCCGCTACCCCGCTGCAACACATGGAGCGAATCGCGCCCAAGGAAACCACGTTAGCGCTGCGTACCTTTCTGGGTCGCTTCGGTCTGGGAGGTAATAGTGAAGATCGTCCGGTCGATAGTTTTTCCGGGGGCGAAAAGAGTCGGCTGGCACTGGCGTTGCTCGCCTGGCAGAAGCCGCATTTGTTATTGCTGGACGAGCCGACTAATCACCTTGATCTGGACATGCGCGATGCGTTGACGCTGGCGCTGGAAGAGTACACCGGTGCGGTGGTGCTGGTATCGCATGATCGTAGTCTGATACGCGCCGTGGCCGATGAATTGTGGCTGGTTGCAGACGGCAATGCTAGCCTGTTCGATGGTGATCTGGACGATTACAAAGTCTGGATCGAAGCGCGTCGTCCGCGTGAGACGGTACAGACTAAACCGGAAAAGCCGGCCCGTCCCGTGGTACAAAAACCGAACAAGAAGGCGTTGCAAGCTAAACGTAACAAGCTGGAAATCGAGTTAAACAAGGCGCAAGTTGAACTCGCCGGAATCAATAATCAGCTTGGCGATCCGGCTACCTATTCCAATTGCAGCAGCGACTTCATTACGGAATTGAACGGCCGACGCGAGGTTATGCAGGCTAAGGTTGATGAACTGGAAGAAGGCTGGCTGGAGCTGGAAATGGCGCTGGAGGAGTGAAACAGGTGAAGAAAATCGCGCCGACCAGAGATGAAATCGCGCTGCTTGAACCCTTCGACGGCATTCCTCTGGAGCGTATTTTTGTGCCGGAAACATTGGAACAATTTGCGGCGGCTATAGAAGAACTCAGAGTTGCCGGGGTTGTTGGTTTTGACACCGAAGCCAAGCCGGTCTTCAATAAGGGTGAAACGAGTACCGGCCCGCATGTGGTTCAGTTCGCCCTTTCTGACAAGGTCTATCTGTTTCAACTGCATCGGGAAGTGAGCCACCCTTTCCTGATCGAAATATTTCAATCGGAAGAAATACTCAAGGTCGGCTTTGGCTTACAGTCCGATAATGCGCAGATATATAACAAATTTGGCGTGAAGTTGAATGCCGTGCTGGACATGAGTTCGGTATTTCGCAAGCAGGGCTACCCGGCTTCAACAGGAGTAAAAACCGCTGTTGCTATCGTATTCAACAAGAATTTCAAAAAATCCAAGCGAGTGACTACATCTAACTGGGCAGCGAAACAATTGACCGATAAGCAATTGCTTTATGCGGCCAACGATGCCTATGCCGCGTTACGGGTGTTTCAGGAAAGTCATGTCGACGAGCTTGAAAATTGCAGTGCAGATGGTGATATTGGCTCGTTATGAGCGGCGCAGGATTAAGGTTCCTCGAACAGATCGCTATTGGGTTTAACTGACAAATTCGCAGTCATTGCCTCGTTTTTTTGCCTTGCGGAGTGCCGTGTCGGCCTGTTTCAACAGAGCCTGAGCGGTAGTGTCGCGGAATGGAATCAGCGTGACACAGCCTGCGCTGATGGTAACTACGCCAAGTGGGGAACCGCTGTGCGGAATGTTCAATGCACGTATTTGGTCGCAAAGTTTGCTGGCATGCTGTTGCAGGTCTTCTATGCTGGTTCCCATCGAAATAACGGTGAACTTATTTCCTTCAAAACGCGCGACGCAGTCCGAGGCGCGGGCATAGGATTTGGAGATGCGCTCGCCTACCATGCGCAAGCAGGTGTCGCCCGCCGCGCGTCCATATCGTTCGTTGAATAACTTGAATTGATCCAGATCGATCATTACTACAGAAAGCGGGCTGTGCGTGCGTTGGGCGGTTTGCAGTTCATTTTCCAGTTGGTTGTCGAAGTAGAGACGATTGCTGATGCCGACCAGTGGGTCAGTATGGGCCAGCGTATAAAGCTGTTTGTTGAGTGTATGCAAATCCAGATTGGATTGACGCAGGTGTTGATCCAGTAAAATGCGCGAGGTGACATCCTGCTGCAGGCCGATAAAGTGGGTGAGTTTGCCTTCGTCGTTGTGTACCGGTGAGATGCTCAACTGGTTCCAGAACATTGAGCCATCCTTGCGGTAGTTGCGGAATGTGATCAGGCAACTGTTTCCCTGATCGAGTGCTTCGCGAAGCTCAATAATTTCGGGTTGATCGGTGTCGTTGCCCTGAAGGAAGCTGCAATCGCGCCCCAGTAATTCGGCGGCGCTATAGCCAGTCATGTGTTCAAAACCGGCATTGACATAAACTAGCGGCAAGTGATCCTGACTTGCATCGGCTAGCGTAACGCCGTCACGCGATTGATCTATGGCTTTTGCCAGCAGTTCACGAGAGATGTCGTGCAAGTCAGTCATGTGCGCCTCCGTAAGTTTGAATATATGTCATGTTGAAATGCCTTCTCTGGCATAAGCGAAGGTATTTCGATTTAACCCGAATAATCCAATAGCACCGTCATGCCGCGAAAGCGGATAAAACCTTGTTATTGACCCGCTATGCGGGGGATTCATTAATCAACTGGATTCCCGCCTTCGCGGGAATGACGAGCCGGGGGGTAATAAGCAATCTGGATTTAACCGGCTTGTCGCTTATTTTATAGTGATCCCCGTTACTTCTTATTGCTTTCATTCAGCAATTGTTCCAGCTTTTCTGCCGGCAGATAGCCGGGTACCTGTGTGCCGTTGGCAAAAATCAGATTAGGTGTGCCGTTGACTTGACGTTTGTGAGCAAAGTCCATGACCTTGTCCACGGATGTTTTGCACTTGGCTTCGGCTGGAGCGATGCCTTTGAGCATTAGGTTATCCCATGCCTTGATCGGGTCTTTGGAGCATTGAATGTTGCGTACGATTTCGTCTGAACCTTGAAAGATCGGATACATGAACAGGTACAGTGTGACATTATTGACATTAGCCAGCTCCTTCTCAAGTTTCTTGCAATAGCCGCAATTCGGATCGGTGAAATACATCATCTTGCGGCTGCCATTGCCTTTTACCCTTTTAACAGCCAGTTCCAGTGGCAATTTGTTGAAATCGAATAATTCTTGCTGGCGTCTTTCGGTTAAATCGGCACGTGTCTTGACATCGATGATGTTGCCCATAATCAGATACTGTCCGAGTTCATCGGTGTAAAGAATTCTGTCGTCTACCATAATCTCATAGAGTCCTGAATAGGGTGTTTTAGCGATATGTTCAAGTGCGCCTATCGTGGGATATTTGCTTTGCAGGGATTTGCGGATTTCAGCTTCTCCGGCTTGGGAGGTAGCGCAGGCGAGTAATAGAAACAGGGCTAGAATTTTCTTCATGATTTATCTTTTAGATTAGTGGACTTCTGGTGGTTGATTGATTGGTTAACTGATGGAAACCTAGTTGAGTGCGTGTTGCATCAGTAATTTTTTGAGCGGCGTGGCTTGATTGGTTATATTTAAACCGAAATTGCGCAAATTGCGCAATAGCGGATCGTCATTGCAGAACAGATTTTTCAGGCCGTAGGTGGTGGCTTGCATGGTGTAAATATCTTCGCGACGCTTGCGGTCATAGCGGCGTAACAGGTGCGCATTACCGCAATCGGTGTGACCGCCGCGTCCTATCAGTATCTCGGAAAGCTGGCGCGCATCGCGGAAGCCGGTATTTACACCTTGCCCGGCCAGCGGATGCATGTTGTGTGCGGCATCGCCAATCAATGCCACGCGCTTGGCGCTGATATGCGGGAGCGTCAGCAGACGTAGCGGAAAGGCAGCGGCGGGTGTGATGACATTCAACGTGCCTAGCGTGTGTTGCGCGGCGGCTGAAACCTGTTCACCTAATTCCTGATGAGACAGAGCTAACAGTGCGGCAGATTTTTCAGGGCTGACAGACCAGACCATGGATACGCGATTGCCCGGCAGGGGGAGCAGCGCGAGGATGCCGTCGGATTGAAACCATTGGTGAGCGATGCCGCGATGTGGCAATTCGCAAGTGAAATTGGCGACAACGCCATGCTGCCGGTAATCCAATGGCGAAGCGCTGATGCCGGCCTGATTGCGTACCCAGGAATCGCGCCCGTCGGCACCAACAATCAGATTGGCACGGAGTTGGCGGCCATCCGTCAATGTCAGTTCCGCGGCATCATCGTTGAATGACAGTGCAGCGCAACGTGCCGGATTGAGCAGCGTGAGGTTGTCCTGATCCTTGAGTACCTGCCAGAGTGCCTGCTGCAGCGCACGATTTTCCAGTATGCAAGCCAGTTCGGGGACACCCATCTGATAGGCGGAAAATTCAAGTTTTGCGGCATTCTTCTGCCCTTGCCCGGAACCGCTGTCGCCGAATACACGCATCATTTCCACAGGTTCTACGCGGCTTTGATCCAGCAAGGCCCACGCCCCCGATTGTTCGAGATAACGGCGACTGCCGGGGCTGATCGCGTAAATGCGGCTGTCCCAGTCGTCGTTTGAAAAAGGGGTTTCACGTTCGCCTGGTTTCGCCCCCCTCGCTTCGCTCTCCCCGCTTGCGGGATAACCAGCGACTTGTCCGCTTGCGGACTTGGTCGATTGGCTAGTTGTTCCACCAGAGGATCGAGGAGAGGCGTGTCCCGTTAATGCCGGCGTGAATTGTGCTTCCACCAGTGCCAGTGACAGCCCGCTATTTCTAAGGGCGGCAGCCAAGCTGGCTCCGACCAGTCCGCCGCCGATAATCGCGACATCGTATTGAATCGAGGTTTTCATGGTGCGAATCATAGCGATATTTTCCACGTCTGTCCGCATGCTTTATAATCCGCGTCCTTCTCCGGAGAATGATTGATGCGTATCGGCCCTTATGAATTAAAAAACAACCTTATCGTCGCACCCATGGCGGGTGTAACCGACAGGCCTTTCCGCATGTTATGCAAGCGTATGGGCGCGGGTATGGCTGTCAGCGAGATGGTGGCATCCAACTCTCTGCTATATGGTTCCGAGAAGACCAAGCGCCGCGCCAATCATGAGGGGGAGGTCGATCCTATTTCGGTACAGATCGTCGGCGCGGATCCGGAAATGCTGGCCGAGGCGGCCAAATACAATGTGGATCACGGTGCGCAAATCATAGACATCAACATGGGATGTCCAGCAAAAAAAATCTGCAATGTGATGGCCGGCTCTGCGTTGTTGCAGAACGAACCGCTGGTAGGGAAATTGCTGGAGGCGGTCGTCGGTGCGGTTAATGCGCCAGTCACGCTAAAGATTCGTACCGGCTGGGACAAGAGTAACCGTAATGCGGTGCGTATTGCTAAAATAGCCGAGGCGGCAGGTATACAGGCGCTGGCGATACATGGACGTACTCGCGCCTGCGCCTATACCGGCGATGCGGAATACGACACGATAGCCGAGGTAAAAAGCCGCGTTTCGATTCCGATTATCGCCAACGGCGACATCACGACTCCCGAAAAAGCGCGCCATGTGTTGAGCTATTCCGGTGCGGATGCAGTAATGATCGGTCGTGCGGCACAGGGGCGTCCCTGGTTATTTCGTGAGATCGAGCATTTCTTGAAGACGGGTGAGCATCTACCCTCACCGGAGGTGGCGGAAATTCACAGCGTGTTGCAAGCGCATGTGCAGGAATTGTATGAATTTTATGGCGAATATACCGGCTTGCGTGTAGCACGTAAGCATATCTCGTGGTATACAAAGGGCTTGGTCGGTTCGGCCCATTTTCGCCATCAGATGAACCGGCTGGAAAGCATTACTGAACAATTGGCCGCAGTGGATGAGTTTTTTGCAGAACAGGCGCAGCGTGGATTGCAGCTGCACTATCTTGAAAGGATGGCAGCATGAGCGAACACGGTTTGGATGAAAACGAAATGGCGCGCCATGTGCGTCAGGCACTCAGCGAGTATTTTAACGATCTCGACGGTGAGGAGCCAAGCTGTGGTCTGTACGATATGGTAATCAATTGTGTCGAAAAGCCGTTGATCGAGATGGTTCTGGCGCAGGTTGGCGGCAATCAGTCGCGTGCCTCGGTCATGTTGGGTATCAATCGCAATACCTTGCGCAAGAAAATGTCGCAGCACAACATCGAATAAACACGTAGGTCGGGATAAATCCCGACTTGAGGATGTCGGACTGAAGTCTGACCTACACAAATTTATAATTAAACTGGGAACATCATGGCAACAATCAAACAGGCTCTCATCAGCGTTTCGGATAAGTCCGGCGTACTCGAATTCGCGCAGGGATTAAATCAGCTCGGCGTAAAAATTCTTTCCACCGGCGGCACCGCCAAGTTGTTTTCCGATAACGGCATTCCGGTAACCGAAGTGGCGGATTACACCGGTTTTCCGGAAATGCTGGACGGTCGCGTCAAGACGCTGCAACCCAAGGTGCATGCCGGTATTCTGGCTCGCCGTGATTTGCCTGAGCATGTTGCGACATTGGAACAGCACGGCATTCCGACCATTGATCTGGTGGTAGTGAACTTGTATCCATTCGCGGCGACCATCGCCAAGCCCGGTTGTAGTCTGGAAGATGCGATTGAAAATATCGATATCGGCGGGCCGACTATGGTACGTGCGGCAGCCAAGAATCACGGTCATGTCGCTATTGTTACCGACCCTGCCGATTACAGTTCGGTACTGGCTGAGATGCAAACCAGTGGTGGTTCGGTGTCCGATGCAACCCGTTTCGATTTGGCGAAGAAGGCGTTTTCACACACCGCTGCCTATGATTCCGCGATTAGCAATTATCTGACTACCGTCAATAGTGACGGCGGCAGAACTGAATTTCCAGAACAGATCAATTTCAATTTCGCCAAGGTGCAGGACATGCGCTACGGTGAGAACCCGCACCAGAACGCGGCGTTTTACCGGGAATTGACCACGGTTGAGGGCAGCATTGCCAATTACACGCAGGTGCAGGGCAAGGAGCTTTCCTACAATAATATCAATGATGCCGATGCGACCTGGGAATTGGTGAAGACCTTCGATCATTGCGCCTGTGTAATCGTCAAGCATGCCAACCCTTGCGGCGTAGCCGTGGCCGATACCGCGTTATCCGCCTATAAATTGGCTTTTGCGACCGACCCGACTTCTGCATTCGGTGGCATTATCGCCTTCAATCGCACCGTGGATGCGGCGACTGCCGAAGCCGTTGCAAAACAATTCGTCGAAGTGGTCATCGCGCCGGAATACAGCGAAGCCGCCTTGCAGGTTTTTGCCGCCAAACCGAATGTACGCGTGTTGACCGTGCCGCTGTCGAATGCGCATAACCAATATGACTTCAAGCGCGTAGGCGGTGGCCTGCTGGTGCAGACACCGGATGTGCTCAATGTACAGGCTGCGCAGTTACGCGTAGTGACCAAGGTACAGCCTGATTCCGCGCAGTTGCATGACCTGTTGTTCGCTTGGCGTGTTGCGAAATACGTTAAATCCAATGCCATCGTGTTCTGCAAGAACGGTCAGACATTGGGTGTCGGAGCCGGACAGATGAGCCGTGTCGATAGCACACGCATTGCCGCGATCAAGGCACAGAATGCGGGTTTGAGTCTGGTCGGTTCCGTGGTTGCATCGGATGCGTTCTTCCCGTTCCGCGACGGGCTGGATGTGCTGGCCGAAGCCGGTGCAAAAGCCGTGATTCAACCCGGTGGTTCGATGCGCGATGCAGAAGTTATCGCCGCCGCTGACGAACATGGCATTGCAATGGTTTATACCGGTTTTAGGCATTTCAGGCACTAAGAGCAGAATTGAGGAGTGGTGCTGTTCATTTATGCGCTAATAATTTTAAGCAAGGCGTAACGAAAAAGGTTTTCATATGATTTCCGAGCAAACCATACAGCATGCCGCCCATTTGTTGGGTGAGGCTGCCAAGCCGTCCAGAGTGATACTGTTCGGCTCGTATGCGCGCGGTGATGCCAATGAAGATTCCGATCTGGATTTTTTGGTGATTGAGCCAGCTTTGCAGGATAAATTTCACGAGATGGTGCGCTTGCGGCAAGTACTTCGCCCACTTCATGTGCCAGCGGATGTACTGGTTTGCTCGCAGGTGGAACTCGATTTGCAGCAGGATTCTTGCTCAACTGCGGTTTAGTGGGCATTGCGCGAAGGTAAAGTGTTATATGACAGTGCCTTTTGATGTTGCGCAACGGTTGTTAAAACTTGCCGTACGAGACATCACGTCATTTCGTGCTTTGGCTACCCACCCGGAGGTGGATGTTTCAGCACCGGGATTTTTTGCCCAACAGGCCGTGGAGAAATGTCTCAAGGCCGTGGCGAGTATCACGGCATAGTATTTCGGCGAACCCACGATGTGGATGAACTGGTCGATCTGTTGTTGCATCATCGCGTTGCAATGCCTTTTCAGGTAGACCGCTTCAGTGGCCTCAACCCGTTTGCAGTGACTTTGCGTTATGAAGAAACACCATACATCAGTATGTCGCTTGAAGAGATGCGGCAATTAGTCGATCTGGCGTATCAATGGGCATCATCTGTCGTAGTAAAGTAGCATTTTTATCATGAGCGTCTGGTATCTAACCAAAAGGAAAGTGTGGCTACCCGCTACAAGCTAAAGGGAATATATGAAAATATTAGTTATCGGTTCAGGTGGTCGTGAGCATGCGTTGGCATGGCGTTTGGCGCAGTCGTCCAGAGTGCAGAAGGTCTATGTCGCGCCCGGTAATGCCGGTACGGCACTGGAGAAAGGCCTGGAAAATGTGGCTTTGCACAGCATCGAAGAGTTGCTGGAGTTTGCGCAGAACGAGAATATTCAACTCACCGTGGTGGGTCCTGAAGCACCGCTGGCGCGTGGTGTGGTGGATGCGTTTCGTAAGGCCGGGCAGAAAATTTTCGGCCCGACCCGTGCGGCGGCGCAACTGGAATCCTCCAAGGATTTCGCCAAGGCTTTCATGGTGCGTCACCATATCCCGACCGCGTTTTACGAGACATTCAGCGATGTGGCGGCCGCACATGCTTATGTGAATAAGCATGGTGCGCCTATCGTGATCAAGGCGGACGGTCTGGCCGCGGGTAAGGGCGTGGTGGTGGCGATGTCGCTGGAAGAAGCGCACGAGGCCATCGACATGATGCTGTCCGGCAACAAACTGGGCGATGCGGGCGCGCGGGTGGTCATCGAGGAATTTCTGGCTGGCGAGGAAGCCAGCTTTATTGTGATGGTAGACGGCAAAAATGTTCTGCCTTTGGCAAGCAGTCAGGATCATAAGCGCCTGTTGGATGGCGATCTCGGGCCGAATACCGGCGGGATGGGCGCTTATTCACCCGCGCCGGTCGTCACGCCGGAAGTTTATGCGCGTGCATTGCGCGAGGTTATCATGCCGACCGTGCAGGGTATGGAGCAGGAAGGACACACTTACACCGGATTTCTTTATGCCGGGCTGATGATAGACCCTCAAGGCGGCATCAAGGTGCTGGAGTTCAATTGCCGCATGGGTGACCCTGAAACCCAGCCTATCATGATGCGTTTGAAGAGTGATCTGCTGATGTTGCTGGAGCATGCGGTGAATGGCACGCTGGACAAGGTTGAGGCGGAATGGGACAGGCGTACTGCACTGGGTGTAGTGATGGCGGCAGCTAATTATCCCGATACGCCTTACACCGGCGATGTCATCAACGGTCTGCCTGAAAAAGCAGCGGAAGATGCGCATGTATTTCATGCAGGAACCGCGTTGCGTCATGGCGTGGTGGTAACCAGTGGTGGACGTGTGCTTTGCGTGACCGCGCTGGGTGATAGTGTGCGTATGGCGCAGCGCCGTGCCTATCAGGTGCTCGATGAGATTCATTTTGAAGGCAGCCAGAAGCGTCGCGACATTGGCTACCGTGCGATGGCTAATCATAAGCATGCTGTTTATTGAGTGTCCACATTGCGGTTATCTCTGTTGATTTTAATTTCCTGTCGATAAAAGCATGTATCGCGCCCCGCCATGCTATCGACATATTGCAGCCTATCTCAGGGGGGGCGGGCTGATTGCCTATCCGACTGAATCCTGTTACGGGCTGGGCTGCGATCCTGATAACCGTACCGCCGTTAAAAAATTACTCAGGCTCAAACAACGTCCGCAACACAAGGGCTTGATACTGATTGCATCGCGCTTTCAGCAGGTCGCGCGTTATTTGCAGCCTTTGACTCCGGCAGAGCAACAGAAGCTTTGCGATGCCGGAAGTCAGGCGATTACCTATCTGATGCCGACCCGATCATCCGCTCCGCGCTGGCTGCGCGGGGGGCATGACACACTGGCGATACGCTTTACCGCTCATCGTTACGCCCGCCAGCTTTGCGAAGGCGTGCAGAGTGCGCTGGTTTCCACCAGTGCCAATCGTAGCGGTCAGCGTCCTGCAAAAACCTATGCCGAATGTCGCCGTCTGTTTGGCAATCGAGTATGGGTGTTGCCCGGACTGGTTGGCAAACGTAAGCAACCTTCGCGGATACTTGACTGGACCGATGGTAGAATTGTGCGTTGAGATGTTTGAATATTGATTGGAGTGCGTAGTCTCGACTGCGTCATATCAATTGGAGTGCGTAGCCTCGGCTACGCCATTATTTATCTAAGTGCATAGTCTTTACTGCGCATTTATAACCGGGATGCAGCGATATGTCGTTGTACGCCAAAGGAGAAAGTATGAGCAAAAACGTAAACAGTGCAGCCGTGAAGGAATATCTGCTCGAACTGCAAGACCTGATCGTTACCCGTCTGGAACAGGTGGACGGCAAAAAATTCATCCGTGATAAATGGCAACGCGAACCCGGTACCAGCGGCTCGGCGAATGGTTTGACGACCAGCATAGGCAAGGGGGAGGGCATAAGCTGCATTATCGAAGAAGGCAATGTGCTTGAGCGTGGCGGTGTGGCTTTTTCGCATGTGCAGGGCGACAAGATGCCCGCATCTGCAACCGCGCATCGTCCTGAATTGGCCGGATGCAGCTGGGAGGCGATGGGCGTGTCGCTGGTGATGCATCCGCGCAATCCCTATGCGCCGACCACCCATGCCAATGTGCGCATGTTTATGGCACACAAACCGGATGGTGAAGATGTATTCTGGTTTGGCGGCGGCATGGACCTTACGCCTTATTATGGTTTCGAGGAAGATGCGGTGCATTTTCATCAGGTTTGCAAGAATTCACTCGCACCGTTTGGCGATGATCTGCATCCCAAATACAAGAAATGGTGTGATGACTATTTCTTCCTCAAGCATCGCAATGAGCCACGCGGTTTAGGTGGCATCTTCTTTGATGACTTGAGTGCGCCGGATTTTGAAACCGCATTCGGGATTCAGCAAAGCGTAGGCGACCACTTCCTGTCTGCCTATGTGCCGATACTGGAAAAACGCATGGATACACCTTACGGCGAACGCGAGCGTGACTTCCAGCTTTATCGTCGCGGACGTTACGTGGAATTCAACCTGGTAATCGATCGCGGCACTATCTTCGGTTTGCAATCAAACGGACGTACCGAATCCATCCTGCTGTCCATGCCGCCGCTGGTGAAGTGGCGCTATGACTGGCATCCTGAAGCCGGCACGCCGGAAGCGGATTTGTACGACAGGTTTTTAGTGCCCAAGGATTGGGTATAGAGCGAATTGTTTATTCAGGGGAATCCGTCGGGTTGCCCTGAAATCGCATCATTTTCGCATCAATATATAACGGGTTTATTCGCATGCAACAATTTTTACACACCCTCGAAACCGCCCCCGATAGCATCACCTTCAACGGTACCATTGCGGTGATTGATGCTAACTACGACTTTACGCCTACCGCATTTCGCAACGGCGACTTGCAGAATGAGGCCGGGCAGAACAACGGCTCCTGCAAGGTTTTCTCCTTCGCGCAGTTGCATAAACTGACTCCGCAGCAGACTTTGCATTGTTTCGGCAGCTATTACCGTGACGATGTGCTTAAAAATCCGCAAGGCAGTGATCACCAGAATATCCGCAACTTCATCAAAAGCGGCTGGGATGGGATTGCCTTTCAGGGAAATGCACTGACAGCCAAACAACCATAATGTTTGCAGCAAAGCCACCCTTCGTCTAAGCGCAGGGTGGTAATCCAATTAGCTCAGGGCAAAATCACCATGAACCGTTTTTTCTCCCAACGTCACCCTTGATGTCATCTTCTCATACCCGTGAACGCTGGCTGCTTCCGCTGGGACTATTCATCCTCTCCGTTACCTGGGGCTACACCTGGGTCGTATCCAAACAGGCACTCAGCTATGCGCCGCCTTTCGCCTTCGCGGCGGAGCGTTGTGTCGGCGGTGTGCTGGCGGTGTTTCTGGCGCTTAAGCTGTTGGGCAGACCGCTCAAGCTGGTTGCGCCCAGATCAACTATCGCCATCGGACTGGTACAAATAACCGGCTTTATGGTTTTTTCAACCTGGGCGCTGGTAGAAGACGGTCCCGGCAAGACGGCGATACTGATTTTTACCATGCCCATCTGGACGCTGTTGCTGGGCTGGCCGATTCTGGGTGAGCGCATCCGGGGCGCGCAGTGGATGGCCGCAGCCAGCACTCTCGCCGGCTTGCTGCTGATCATCGAGCCGTGGAACATGCACACCAGTTTGTTCAGCAAATTTCTCGGCGTCATGGCCGCCATGTGCTGGGCCATCGGCACCATCCTCGTCAAACGCCTGCGCGCCAGACATCAGGTTGACCTGCTCGCGCTGACCGCCTGGCAGATGGCGATTGGTGCCGTGCCGCTGATACTGCTGGCGGTCATCATCCCCGAGCGCCCCACCGACTGGAGCATGAACTACATCGGCATGCTGGCTTTCATCTCGATAGTCAGCACGGCGTTTTGCTGGTGGTTGTGGCTCACCCTGCTCGACCGCGTTCCGGCATGGGAAGCCAGCCTTTCTGTGCTCGGTACGCCGGTGGTGGCGATTGTTTCCGCACGTCTGACACTGGGGGAAGATTTCAGCAAGGGCGAATTGACGGGCATCCTGCTGATAGGCACAGGACTCGCGCTGTTGTCGTTGATCGGCTGGGCGGCCAGCCGCCGCAACGCGATGAAGTGAAAACCTTACAATTCAGCATGAATCTACGCTACGACATGCCACTGTTCCGCCCTCCCTCCGAGGGCGACAACCTGATCATCCAGGCTACGCTGGGTTGCAGTTTTAACCAGTGCAGTTTCTGCGCGATGTATCGCAGCAAGCATTATGTTGAGCGCTCGCTCGATGCGGTTTTTTCCGACATAGATAGTGCTGCAATAGGCTGGGCGGATGCGCATCGCGTGTTTTTGGCTGATGGCGACGCGCTGGCGCTGCCCACGGAACATCTGCTCGCCATTCTGAAAAAGTTGGCGGCCTCGCTGCCGTGTCTGACGCGTGTTTCCTGCTATGCCACGCCCGGCAACATCGCGCGCAAGAGCGCAGAAGAACTGGCGCTGCTACGAGAGCACAAACTAAACCTGTTCTACTTCGGTATCGAATCCGGCTCCGACCTTATTCTGAAAAAGATTACCAAGGGTGCCACGCAAAAGCGCATGAATGAAGTGCTGCACAAGGCGCACGGGTGCGGCATCAAAGTGTCCGCTACCGTCATCCTCGGGCTGGGCGGCAGCACACACAGCGATGAGCACATAGACGGCACCATCGCCCTGCTCAACAGCGCCCCTGTCACCTACCTTTCCACGTTGCAACTGGTTTTGGATGGCAGCATAAAGGAAGAGTTTTATCGCAAATACGCCGAGCCATTCGAGATGCCGGATGACCTGGCGATATTGCACGAACAAGAAAGACTGATCAGCGGCCTCAATCCGCCTCAGCCGGTCATTTTTCGTTCCAACCATGCTTCCAATGCGCTGGCACTGGCGGGAAATTTGCCTAGGGACAGGGAGAAATTGCTGCGGCAACTGCATGAGGCGATGGCAGGGGATAGGGCGCTGAGGCCATATTTTCTGAGAGGGATTTAATGCAGGGTTTGTTAATAAACGTTCATTAGCATTGATATGCGTGAAACTAAAAGCGTATATGAAGCCGTCTGCGAACTATAGGCAATGGGATTCGTGCGAGTGATGGTAGCAGATGAAGATTACAATCAGGCCAAGCAAATCATCAGTGAATGGGAAGTGATATAGCTGCTGGAGGCGTGCAGACCGGAGGAGCGCACTACTGTCGGCATTCAGTTATTTTTCGCGGGCGCTATTCAGGCAGATAGAATTTTATCCGCTGCCTATCACACTTCCATACATCTGCGCTAGTGGCTACCTAGCCAGGTTACAAACCAGAAAATATCAGGCAGACTCAGGGTTGTTGGACACCTATGCGGAAAGAGAGACGTGAAAGCCTTTTCCGAGCGTAGCGGGTCAGTATCAAGGCTTTGCTCGCTTAAATAGTGTTTAGTAGCTTCATCAATGACGGTTTAATGGATTATTTGGATTTATGAAGACTACCATGACTGATTTAGCAGCCCCATTTACGCCTGACTGGGTTTCCCCGCCGGGCGATACGCTACTCGACATACTGGAGGAGCGTGATTGGCCTCGGGATGAGTTAGCCCAACGACTGGGCTATACCCCGAAAAATGTAAACCAACTCATCAAAGGCAAAGTACCGCTGACCGAAGATGCGGCTATTCGTTTGGAGCGTGTGGTTGGCAGCACGGTTGGCTTCTGTCTGGCACGCGAAGCGAAGTATCGCGAACGCTGTGCCCGCCTTGCGGCAGCCGAAAAATTCGCCGGATGGATCAATTGGCTGGACACCTTGCCTATCAAAGAAATGATGGCTGCCGGAGCAATTGAAAAGCGTCGGATAGATGCCAAGTCCAAGCCTGCCTTGGTAGAGGCTTGCCTGCGTTTTTTTGGCATCGCATCACCGGATGAGTGGCAAGGGCGATATGGACAAATGCAAGCCGACTTTCGCCGCAGCCGTGAAGAGCAAAGTGATGTCGGTGCAATCTCGGCCTGGCTGCGCATGGGAGAACAGGTTGCCGAAAAGCAGGATGGTGTTAAATTCAACCGCAGCAAGTTTATTGCCGCATTAGATGAAATTCGCACCTACACCACGCTACCGCCGGCACAATTTGAACCGCTGCTGCGTGCCGCCTTCAGCTCCGCTGGCGTGGCCTTTGTGCTGGTAGCGGCCATTCCCAAGGCGCACGTCAGCGGCGTGGCGCGCTGGCTCAACCCGCATCGCCCGCTCATCCAGCTCTCGCTGTATGGCAAAACCAACGACAAATTCTGGTTCACCCTGTTTCATGAAGCGGCTCATGTCTTGCTTCATAACAAGGAGAAAGCATCGGTCTATCTGGATGACCCGAGCCAATCGGGTGCTGATTCTATTCAAGAGCGCGAGGCCAATGACTGGGCGGGAGACTTCTTGATTCCTCCCCGCTACCAATCGCAATTGCCCGGATTGCGCAGCAAGGCCGCCGTGCGTGAATTCGCAGATGCAATCGGCATACACCCCGGCATCGTCGTCGGACGACTCCAGCATGATGGCTTGATTGAGCCATCATGGATGAACGATTTGCGCGAGAGCTTTTGGCTGGTTGCGGGCAAGTAATGATGCTGACCCATATCACCTCTGGGGTGAAGTGAGAAATAATCCGATGCTGTCCCGTTAATTTCGCAGAATTCTATAACCACGAAAGGAAGTTTTCATGAAAACATATAGAGATATAGACGGAGACTCTGGAATAGCCGCATACGATTACGGCGATGACTGGATAAAGGTTCAGTTCAAAGGTGGTAACACTTACGAATATCAAGCTTCTAAGATCGGGACAGCACACATCGCCGCAATGAAAGCACTTGCTGTCTCAGGTGACGGACTAAATTCCTACATAATGCGGAATCCAACCGTAAAAAATGGCTGGTCATCCAAGGGCTAATGTATCCCCTTCCTACAGAAGGGCAGTTATCTGTCCGATAGGATGTATTAGCGCAACCTGATTGCATTTTCGTCTTTATTTTAGTTGGCGTTCTCGACCTCATTGAAGCGAGGCATATGCCAGCGATCAGCGGAAAAGCTAAGACTTTGTCTTCGATGTAAAACACAAGGAGCTGGAACCTGAAATGAAGATTAAATCCGTTCACATCGAGAACTTCCGCACGTTGAAAGACGTGTCAATACCATTTGATTCCATCACGACTTTCATCGGACCGAACGGCGTTGGCAAGTCAACAGTGCTACGTGCGCTCGATTGGTATTTCAACGGCAAGCCTTGCTCACTTACAGAGAAGGACTGTGCTTTCGGAGCGACTGACGAAGATATCGAAGTTCGGGTTACATTCGATAATCTCTCTGAGAAGGATCGCGATGCACTTGGCAAGTACGCGCCTGATGGTGTTGATACGTTCACTGCATGGCGGTGCCGAAAACATGATGGCTCAGATGTGCTTTCCGCCAATGCAAAGAGCTTTCCGGATTTCAATGCAATCAAGGAGGCAAACACTGCTACCGCGAAGAAGGAGCTGTACGCCGCCCTTCGGCTTAACCATCCAGAACTGGAACTCTCGGCAGCTAACACTGGCGCAGCCGTGGAACAGGCTATGACTACATGGGAGGCATCTCATACCGACCAACTCGTCGATGCCCCCGAGGCGCTACAGACCAACTTCTTTGGCTTTAACAGCAGCGGCAAGATGAGCGGCCTTTTCGACTTCGTCCTAGTTACCGCCGACCTTCGGGCGAGCGAGGAGTCAATGGACGGTAAGTCGAGCATCATTGGCAGAATCCTTGAACGTTCGGTTGATCGTACAGCTGCTGATGCGGCGATTGCTGAGATTGTTGAAGAGTCACGCGCGAAGCAGCAGAAAGTCTACGACGAGAAATTCAAGGCACAGCTTGATGCCATGACGACACAGCTCAACGCTGTCGTCACGTCTTACACGCCAGGTCGGGCTGTCACGGTTTCACCTGCGGAGGTGGAACTCAAGGCCCCTCGGACAACCTTTCATGTGTCAGTGCTCGATGGCGCAACCGAGACTGATGTAGAACGGCAGGGACATGGCTTTCAGCGCACGCTTCTGATATCGGCGCTCCAACTCTTGGCGGAAACGGGGGCGGCTTCAGCAGAGGGTGTCATATGCCTAGCAATTGAGGAACCGGAACTCTATCAGCACCCGATTCAGGCTCAGACGTTCGCGAAGGTGCTCCGGTTTCTCGCCGAAGACACCGGTAAGCGAATCCAAATAACCTATGCGACTCATAGCCCCTACTTCCTTGAGGCACGACATTTCGAGCAGGTCAGACGGCTGACCAGGTCACTAGGCGAGACACCTGTTGTCACTGTCCACCTCGCTACGGTCGAGGACGTAAAGAAGAAGCTCGATGGGACGGTTGATGCTGACCAAGTTGGTCGACAACTTGATCGTCTAGTAACGGAACGCCTCTCGGTCGCGTTGTTTGCAACAAGGGTTCTACTAGTAGAGGGCGACACGGAGTCGGCCGTGTTCTACGGAATCGGTGATCGTGATGCCATAGGTCGGCTCGAGTCGGTGGGTCTGTCGATTGTCCCGGCCGGTGGTAAGGGTGGTATCCCGCTAGCTGATGCCATCCTTACCTGCCTCGGGATTCCGACTTACGCGCTCTTTGACGGTGACAGCGGTTTTGAGGCGCGTGCGAATTTGGCAGGCAAAAAGAAGTCCGATATCGACAAAGAACGGAATAAATATTTGACAGAAAACCGGCGACTCTTAAAGTATTTTGGTGAAATCGAAATTGATTTTCCACCTGAACAAATCGGCGAGCATGTGGCGACCCTGAGCGACCACCTGGAGAGTTATCTCGAGACCGAGTGGATCGAGTGGACGACGTCATGTGCGGAGATTGAGGCCGCTGCTGGAATCCAACTCAAAAAGAATCAGTATGCGTACAGAGCAGCGACGCTTGAGGCGAAAGGGACTGTTCCAGAGATGCTCAAGAAGATTTTGACTAAGGCAGTAGGAGAGTAAACATGAACGAGATTAAATGCCCGCACTGCGGGAAAGCATTCAAAATTGACGAGGCTGGATACGCGAACATCCTGAAACAGATTCGCGACGCTGATTTTGAGAAGCAGTTGCACAAGCGGCTTGAGTTAGCCGAGCAGGAGAAGCAGAGTGCTGTCGAGCTCGCTAAAACCAAAGCCGCCAATGAATCGCAGAATGCTGCCGCAGCTAAGGACGCTGAGATTCAGGGGCTGAAAGCCAAGCTCGAAGCTGGTGAGGTGGCGCAAAAACTCGCCGTGTCCGAGGCCTTAAAAGCAGTGGAAAAAGAACGTGACGCACTCGCGAACGATCTTGAGAAAGCAAAGCATGAAAAGCGAACTACCTCCGAGCTAGCCGAGGCAAAGCTCTTGAGTGAACTACAGATAGCTGCCGCAACGAAGGATGCGGAGATTCAAGGCCTGAAAGCCACTCTCGATTCCATTGAGATTGCACAGAAGCTCGCAATCACCCAGGCCGTCAGTGCAGTTGAGAAGGAGCGCGACGTGCTGAAGAACGGCCTACAACAAGTAGAACTTCAAAAGCAGCTTGCCGAGCAGGCGCTCAAGGACAAGTACGAAACGCAAATCAAGGATCGCGATGATGCAATCGAGCGCCTCCGTGATATGAAAGCTCGCTTATCAACCAAGATGGTTGGCGAAACCCTCGAACAGCACTGCGAGACTGAGTTCAATCGCATTCGGGCAATGGCGTTCCCGGCAGCATATTTCGAGAAGGACAACGACGCGCGAAGTGGCAGCAAGGGCGACTATATCTTTCGCGAATCGAATGAGGCTGGCACCGAGATCGTCTCGATCATGTTCGAGATGAAGAACGAGAGTGACGAAACAGCCACCAAGAAGAAGAACGAAGACTTTCTCAAGGAACTCGACAAAGACCGTACAGAAAAGAACTGTGAGTACGCAATCCTTGTGTCACTTATTGAGCCTGACAGCGAGTTATACAACTCCGGCATTGTCGATGTATCCCACCGCTATCCGAAGATGTATGTCGTCCGGCCACAATTCTTCATCCCGATCATTACGCTGCTGCGAAATGCCGCTCAGAATTCACTGAAGTACAAAACTGAGCTCGCGCTGGTAAAAGAACAGAACATTGATATCACGAACTTCGAGAGCGAGCTTGATGAGTTCAAGACTGGCTTCGCCCGGAACTACGAACTGGCATCCAAAAAGTTTAAGACGGCTATTGATGAGATAGACAAGACCATCGAACATCTCCAGAAGACCAGGGATGCTTTGCTCGGCTCAGAAAACAACCTCCGTCTTGCCAACAACAAGGCCGACGACCTGTCCGTTAAGAAGCTGACCAAAGGCAACCCCACAATGGCCGCTAAATTTGCCGAGCTCAAGAAACATGCCCCATCCGATGCCGACTGAGTCAGTGAGCTAATGAAAATATCTGCGTAATAACTCCCCATCCCATGGCCACCCTAATCCCCACTCTAGGCTCCGCCCGCTTCGATGCGCGCGGTGAGCTGCGTCTGGCCGAACGCCTGACGACATGACAAGTTTTCCGACCATAGTAATGAAGCGGGGTAAGCAGGGATATTATCCTGCGGATAATAACTCGCAAACTTGCCATCCTCGGAACCCTCGCTACGCTCTCCCTCCCCTCAATCCTCTCCCGCAAGCGGGCGAGGAGGCGAACGAATCGCTACGCGAGTTTCACGTTAAACGATTTCCTCGAAGACAATGCCTGGGTATGGCACAACATTCCGGTCAGGCCTTTCTTCTAGCGCACCTTTTCGTATTCTTGAAATAAGAATATTGACTTGATAGTCATATCACCAGTACCATCCAGCCATCTATTCTCATTTCAAGAATCAAGAATGCGATGAAAATAAGCAATAAGCAAACTGTACTCAAGCCGCAGGATTTATATGTCCTGCTGGCTTTGTTGAGCCGTGGCGGAGGGAGTGTCGGTTATCCGGAGTTGGCGGAGCAGACGGGATTGGCGGTGTCGGCGGTGCATGGCGCATTGAAACGCGCGGCGGCGGCGCAGTTGGCGATGTTTCAGGAGCGCCGCCCGGTGGTGCTGAAGACGCAACTGCGGGAATTCCTGCTGTATGGCGCGAAGTATGCCTTTCCTCCGGTCTGGGGTTCGCTGGCGCGCGGTGTGCCGACTGGGTATGCGGCGGCACCTTTGAATGCGTTGATTGCGCCCTCTGCCGATCCGGCACCGGTCTGGCCGCATCCCAAGGGGGCGGTGCGCGGTGTAAGTCTGGTGCCTTTATATCCTTCGGTTCCGGCGGCGGCGCTCAAGGATGAAAAGCTGTATGCCCTTCTGGCCCTGTTCGATGCGCTACGCAGCGGGCAGGCGCGCGAACGCAACGCCGCGCAAAAATTGCTGGATGAGTTTTTCCAGTGAAACCGCGCTATCCGAATCTGCCCAAGGTGGAGTTGATCGCGCAGGCTCTCGGGGAGTTGCGCGAGCAACTGGTGTTTGTGGGCGGCTGTGCGGTGGATTTGCTGCTGACCGATGCGGCTGCCGCGCCTACTCGGGTGACATACGATGTGGACTTGGTGGCGCGAGTCACCGCGCTGACCGACTATCATCAGCTGGAAGATGAGTTTGCCATGCTGGGTTTCAAGCGCGATCTTTCGAAAGATGCGCCGATCTGCCGCTGGCGCTTCGGCAATCTGGAAGTGGATTTGATGCCTGCGGATACCTGCATTCTGGGTTTTGCCAATCGCTGGTATCCGTTGGCGCTGGAATCAGCGCAATTTGTTACGCTGCCGGGCGGAACGACAATACGCCTGATCGCCGCCCCGGTGTTTGTGGCGACAAAACTGGAGGCATTTGCGGATCGCGGGCAAGCCGATTGGCTGGGTAGCCACGATCTGGAAGATATTGTGAATGTGCTCGATGGCAGGCCGGAGATTGTCGAGGAACTCGCCGCCAGCCCGGCTGATTTGCAGCGCTATCTGGCGGACAGGTGCGAGGCACTACTGGCAACATCAAAATTCATGGATGCCATCCATGGGATGATTTTCCCGGATGAATCGCATACCGAACGTGTTCAGATATTGGCTGAAAGACTTCGGCAGATTGCACAATCAGGGCCGCATTATTCGTAAATCACCATCACGTTAACTCCACCCCATGGCCACCCTAATCCCCACCTTCGGCTCCGCCCGCTTCGACACGCGCGGCGAACTACGCCTAGCCGAACGCCTGAAAGATTGCCTCGAAGACAACGCCAGAGTGTGGCATCCCGGTCGGGCCGTTCGGCAGGCATTCTGATTTCGTGACGCTGCATCCGCAGCAAGGCATTGTGGTGCTGGAGGTGAAGGACTGGAAGCTGGATACCATAGTCAACGCGACCCGCTCACAAGTCGAGTTGCTGACCTCGCAAGTCACGGTGTCGGTGGACTATCCCTTCGAGCAGGCGCGCAGCAAAATGTTGAACGCGCGCCTGCTCTTTAAGGTCGAAAGTTGCGCTCTTGGAGAGCGAATGGGCTCAACATCGCAGTACTTTCCAAAGCGCATTCCATCTAGCTTCACGCTGCCTTGAGCATGAAATCCACATGGATAGCATCGTAAGGAAAGACGATCATTCCATCGTCTGTTTTTGACAACAGCCCGGCGTTAAGCAATGCGGTCACGTCGCCATGCACGGCTTTGACATCACGCTCCACGCGCCGCGCTGCTTCGCGGATGGACATGGCTCCTGCGCCCGTCATCTTGTTCAGTAGTTCCCAACGTTTGCCGGACAATACCTTGAATAATAATTCAGGTGATTCAAAGCTGATGCGCGATGCGGAAATTTTTCCGCTCTTCCATGTCTGTGCAAAATCGCCCAGTGTGTCGGCCAGAGGCCTAATATCAAGCGTTACTGTTTTCATCTCGCCACCTTTTCACATCTTCAAAAAAATCCGCCACCAGCCTATCGACTGAGACGAAACGGTATTTTACTTCCCCTCCGTGCACATGCCGGTGATCGCCCTTACCCGCCTCATTGTCGTAACGCAGCACGCAAACTCCCGCAACTACGAAGGTCAGCCGGTATTTGTAACAATGTTTGCTACCGGAAAGTGGCTCGGGCACTTCCCATAACACCAGCTCGGCAAATGCCTGCTCTGCAACAGGCACGCGGCGGTTGAATAATTCGCGGGCTTTCATGTTGGAGACAATAACAATAGACTGAAGTGTTGTCAATTGCCCCAACAATCAATGAGGAAATTAATGGAAACTATTCTTGATTAGTCTGGAAAAACGTTCGACATTAAACTTATCCGAGGCTGTCTCAGTGCGTCACTTGCGCCCCATAATATTTAACCGACTTGCGCGACCCCGGCTTTTTCTTGTGGGTGATGACTCCCTTGATGTTATCCAGACCGGAGATGGCAATGTCGGGGTAAGCCGGGTTGAGCGCATGCAGCATCCAGCCGCCTTCGTCATCGCGCTTGAGTTGGCGGAAGATAAATTCTTCGTTGGCTTCGCCGATTACATAGCAGCCGTTCACGGCGGGCGCGCCCATCTCGATGACCAGTATTTCACCTTCGATGAATTCCGGCTCCATGCTGTCACCCAATACCATCAGCGCGACGATCTCTTTGTCGTCGCAATTGCTGCCGCTCGCGCCATTTTGCTGTGTATCGGCGGAAACGACCGGGATGTTGATAGGCTTGCGCGTAGACATGAGCAGTACTCCTGATTTGAATGGGCCGGATGATAGCGCCAAATCGCTGTTGGAAGAACCAACCCGAATGGGGTAGTTTGGCGGGTGTTTACGCTATAATTTCCATCCGTATTGAGGCGGAATCAACGCTATCGCTTCTTTAGGGAATATTTAACCTTAAATTTCTTTTTGACCGTGAGCTCGTCATTCCCGCGTAGGCGGGAATCCAGTTAATTATAAAGTCCCCCGTATAACGGGCCAACATTGAGGTTTTGTCCGCTGCGCGGAGTAATTATCATGCTGGATTCCCGCCTGCGCGGGAATGACGGTGCAAATGGGAAATTTGGGTTTAATGATTTTTGAGTTTTCTCTTTTTGTACGCTAATTTCACTCGTCCTACCTAAATTGACACCACCTTCCCCGATGCGCATTACCCATTTACGCCAGCGTCTGCATGATCTCGGCGCTAAATCCTGCCATGAAGATCGATTTTTGCGCGGCTGGAGTCAGGTATGTTCCTATGATCGAAAGAACAGTCCGGCGGATAACTTCTTTCCGCTTGCGCTACGCCGCGAGTTGCCATCCATTGAAGCGGAGCTGGACGGACTGGCGCGTTTGCATGGCGAATATCCTGCCGATGGTCATGATTTCCATGACCGTTTACCCTCACCAATCCGCCCCCGCAATGCGGGAGAGGGGGCAAACGTCGCGCTACGCGCAATTTCCCATAACGAAGTCGCGCGACTGTTGGTGACGCTACATGACGGGCAGATGATTGAAAGCGTGTTGCTGCCGCGTGGCGGGCTTTGTGTTTCGACGCAGGTGGGATGCGCGGTGGGGTGTGTGTTCTGCATGAGTGGACGCGCCGGTTTGATTCGTCAGCTTGGCAGCGCCGAGATCGTTGCGCAGGTGGTGCTGGCACGTAAACGTCGTGCGGTGAGCAAGGTGGTGTTCATGGGTATGGGCGAACCGGCGCACAACCTCGACAATGTGCTGGAAGCAATCGAGTTGCTTGGCACCTATGGCGGCATCGGTCACAAGAATCTGGTGTTGTCTACGGTGGGCGATTTGCGGGTGTTTGAGCGGTTGATGGAGGGGCTGTCAAATAATGCTGAGGCTGACGGCAGTCTGGATTCTACTCATGCTTCGACAGGCTCCGCACTAATGGATTCAAGTTCCGCAGGTAGAGTGAAACCTGCACTGGCACTTTCCTTGCACAGCACCGATGCGGCACGGCGCGCTCAATTGTTGCCGCGCGCGCCGCAGATACCCGTCGAGGAATTGGTGGAGCGCGCAGAAATCTATGCCCGCGCCACGGGTTATCCGGTGCAATATCAATGGACGCTGATCGAGGGTGTAAACGACAGCGATGCCGAGGTAGCGCGGATTGCGCAACTGCTCTCAGGAAAGTATGCGGTGATGAATTTCATACCGTTTAACGAAGTGGACGGACTGAGCTATCGCCGTCCGTCTCCTGAACGGATTGCAACGATGGTGCAAACCCTGAAACAACATGGCATCCTCGCCAAGATACGCGATTCAGCCGGACAGGAGATCGAGGGGGCATGCGGGCAGTTGCGGGCGCGGGCGGTGAAAGCAAAATGACTAACCTGCCAGTTTAAGCGGCTCGACATAATTCAGTGAGGTAACCCCCCGGCTTTGCCGGGGGTTTGTTACTGTTGTATGAGCAGGTTCGCGCCAAGATGATCGCGTCGGCGCTGACGGTTGCGCTGTGTGTTTGGAGCAAGACGTTTTGTGCGGATAAATGCATTTCCAGGATGAATGTAGTTGGGAGGTTTGAGGTGGTTTAAGTCGTCAGTTAAACATACCTACGGTTTTTCGTTGATAATGCGGCTTGGAGAGAGTTATTAATGGCCGCTAGTACGTGTTGTTTTGCAAGTCCATGCTTGAAATGATATTACACCACCTGATTCTGGATAGTTATCGATATGTTTTTGCTTAATAAAATAAAGGGTGGAATGAAGTATTTGAGCATAACTCTGCTCGTTTTAGGATTGGCGCTGGCGGCATGGTTGGGCGAGAATTTTAATAACGAACAGTATGCCAAAGCCAGCCGTATTGCTGCGCAGGATCAGCTCGGGATGGTGCGCAGCCGTCTGGAAGGCAATCTGTATGGTGATATACAACTGGTGAAAGGCTTGGTCAGCGTTATCGCGGCGCACCCTGAACTGGGACAGGATCATTTTTCACGTGCCGCAAAACCGCTTTTTGATGGCGCTACTAATCTACGTAACATCGGTGCGGCACCGGACATGGTGATACGCATGATGTATCCCGTTGCCGGAAACGAAAAAGCGATCGGACTTGATTATCGCAAGATGCCTGACCAATTCGATATGGCCGAAAAGGCATATGTCAGTGGAAAGATGATATTGGCCGGGCCGCTGAAATTGAAACAGGGCGGGATAGGCATCATCGGACGGATACCGGTATTTACTGAAGACAGTTCTGGTCAACGGCGCTTCTGGGGTTTGATCTCTGCGGTCATTGATGCCGACAAGCTTTATCAGAACAGCGGTTTGCTGGACAATGATTCGATGCTGGAAATTGCCATCCGAGGCAAGGATGGTTCGGGCTCCCAGGGGGAGGTTTTCTTTGGTCGTCTTGGGGTATTTGATGAACATCCGGTACTCGCTGAGCTGGAATTACCTTTCGGTTCATGGCAGCTGGCCGCCGTGCCACGCAAAGGCTGGTCTGCGCACGCGAGTAATTTATGGGAACTGCGGGTAACGTTTCTGCTGACCAGCCTGCTCATCCTGTTACCTTATATCGCGTTGAACCGCTCGGTCGGCGCCTTGAGCGAGAGTGAATCTCGCTTTCGTCAGATGTTCGAGAAGCACGCCGCGATCATGTTGCTGATTGATCCTGATAGCGGTGAGATTATTGATGCCAATCCTGCTGCCGCGAAGTTTTACGGTTATCCCCTGGAGACCTTTCGCGGCATGAATATTGACCGCATTAATGTCTTGTCGGATGAGCAAATCGGCGAATCCATTAAACAGGCAATCGACGAAAGAAAAAATTATTTTGTGTTTGAACATCGTTTGGCGGATGGTTCTTTACGCCCTGTTGAGGTGTATTCGTCATCAATGAATTCAAACAATCGCAAACTATTGTTTTCGATCATTCACGACATCAGCATACGCAAGCGGGTCGAGATGGACCTGCGTATTGCGGCTACCGCACTGGAATCGCAGGAAGGAATCCTGATTACCGATGCCGAGAGCAATATTCTGCGGGTTAACAGTTCGTTTACCGAGATCACGGGTTATCGTTCTGATGAGGTCATAGGTAAGAATCCGCGTATGCTGAGTTCGGGTATACATAAGGATGAGTTTTACACGAACTTGTGGGACAGCTTGCACAATACCGGCTCCTGGTCGGGTGAGATATGGAACCGGCGCAAGAGCGGGGAAATTTATCCCGAGTATCTGGCGATTACGGCGGTCAAGAATGAGCTGGGTGTCATCACCAACTACGTAGCCTCGCTTACTGATATTAGCCAGCGCAAGGAATATGAGGAGAAGATCAGGAGTCTGGCATTCTTTGATCCACTCACTCAACTGCCTAACCGTCGGTTATTACTGGATCGATTGCAACAGGCCATGGCTTCCAGTGCGCGCAGCCATCATTACGGCGCATTGCTGTTTCTCGATCTGGATAACTTCAAGTCGCTTAATGACACCCTCGGTCATGACATCGGTGACGAATTGCTGCAATGTGTGGCATCACGCCTGAAGTCATGCATCCGTGAAGGCGACACCGTGGCACGATTGGGTGGCGATGAGTTTGTGGTGGTTCTGGAAGATCTGAGTCTGAATGAGGCCGACGCGGCGGCCCAGACCGAAGATATTTGCGAAAAGCTGCTCTCTACTCTTGATAAACCCTATCAATTAGCTGCCCATGAACATTTGTGCAGTGTCAGTATCGGCACCACTCTGTTCAATGGTTACCAATCGGAAGTGGAATCCTTGTTGAAACAGGCTGATATTGCGATGTATCAGGCCAAAAAAGCAGGGCGGAATACTCTGCGCTTTTTCGATCCGGTCATGCAGTCGCTGGTTACCGCACATGTAGCTCTTGAGGCAGACCTGCGACGGGCGGTTTCCGAGCTGGAACAATTCCAGCTTTATTATCAGGTACAAGTCGATTCGTTTGCGCAGCCTATCGGTGCAGAGGTGCTGGTACGCTGGAATCATTCCGAGCGAGGCATGGTTTCTCCTGCTGAATTTATTCCGTTGGCAGAGGAAAGCGGGCTGATCCTGCCGCTGGGTCATTGGATATTGACTACCGCATGTCAACAACTGCTCGCATGGTCAAAAAATCCCGACTTATCTCATCTGACGATGGCGGTAAATATCAGTGCCCGTCAATTCAGTCTGCCGACCTTTGTAGAAGAGGTGTTCTCGTTGGTCGATTATTACGGGGTGAATACGGAGAAGCTCAAACTGGAAATTACCGAGGGTATGTTGTTCACTAATGTGGATGACATTATTGCAAAAATGACGGCCCTGAAAGCGCGGGGAATCAGTTTTTCGATGGACGACTTCGGCACCGGCTATTCCTCATTGCAGTATCTCAAGCGCCTGCCGATAGACCAGCTCAAGATTGATCAGTCATTTGTGCGGGATATAGTCAACGACAACAGCGACAGGGCAATCGTAAAAACGGTTATCGCTATGGCACACAGCCTGGATATGGACGTTATTGCCGAAGGTGTTGAAACGGAAGCGCAGCGTAAGATTCTGTTGAAAAAGGGATGCCTGCGCTATCAGGGTTATTTGTTTGGCAAGCCGATGCCAATAGATCAGTTTGAAGAGTTATTGGCTAGAAAGCGTTGAGTTTTGATAAGCCAGAAAAACCAATTCGCGGATAAATTATTTTGCTTGGCTTATCGAGGGGATAGGTCGTGTGACTCCGTCTTGGCAGCTAGGGTTAGCGGCGCGGCCTGTATCCATGAATCAGCGGCATCGTGATGCCGGCATTGATTGCATCGTAAAGCTGTTAGTATTGAATCTCCCAGTCATAAGTCGGGCTGGTAAAGACAGCCGGTTTTTCTCTGTGAAAAATTGCATATGATATGAATTAATTCAACCCAGCGTGAATTCAGGAGGAAGTGAGAATGACCAATGAACAAGCCGTAGCCGATGCAACTGCCAATTTTTATGACGCACTCAATATATTGTTCACTGGAGACGGGCAGCAGATGATGGAGGCGTGGTCTCATGCTGACGATGTCTGCTACATGGGCCCGGACGGGCTTTATCTGATCGGCTGGGAAAAGGTCGGCAAGATGTGGGAGGATGTTGCCGCAATGAAACTGGGTGGTCGCGTTATCCCTGAGCAGCTTCATACCGTGGTCGGCGCAGATATGGCGATGATTACCTGTGTCGAAAGTGGCACCAACGAAATTAACGGTAAGGCAGAAACCGTCCGTATCCGCTCTTCCACCGTGTTTCACAAAAGGAACGATGCCTGGAAAATTATCGGACATCAAACCGACTTGCTGGGATATATGAATTAATCAGCAAGCGGGCAACCTTCCCAAGAAACCGACATGACCGCAGAACGAGCTGATCCGTCGATTCGGGTAACGCTTACGGTACGAACAGAGGGTGTGACTTCTCACCTGCGAGTGCCGGCAGGCACCTCGGTGCGCGATGCGTTGGACACGACCGAGTTGCGCGTACGCGCAGCTTGTGGAGGTACCGGTTCTTGCGGTGCATGTGTGGTGCGCTGGCTGCATGGCGAGGTCAACCCTCTCGCCCTCGCCGAATATCAGAAACTGGATGTTGAGGAACGTGCGCAGGGGCTACGGCTGGCTTGTCAGTTGCGGCTGGGCGGCGATACGGAAATATTGCTCAACAATCCGGCACCCCCTTCGCAGTGGAAGAGTATTCCGGCAGAGGATTTGGTCGCACCATCCGGCAAGCTTCCCAATTTGGAACAGCATATTTACGGTTTGGCCGTGGATTTGGGGACGACCCATATCCGTGTGGCGCTCTGGGATCGTAAGCGCGGCAAGCGCATCGCGGCGCGGCGCGGCCCCAATCCGCAAGTTTCATATGGTGTCGATGTATTGAATCGGCTCAATGCCGTTCAAACTCATCCCGAACGTGCCGCAGAACTCGCCAGACTTGCGCGCACGGCAATTATTCAGGCGGTACGCGACATTCTGAATAGAGATGTTGGCGAGGTCACGCCGATGCTGGCTGAAATCGGTCAGGTGATCGTGGTGGGAAATACTGCGATGCTGGCCTTGCTGACGGAGCAGGGCGGCGATGCGCTGATCGCTCCGGAAAACTGGCAGCAGGCTGTGGATTGTCAGCCGCATGATCATGCGGCATGGCAGGCGCAGTGGTATATGCCCAATGCGACGATCGGCATGCCGGCAACGATTGCCGGTTTTGTCGGCTCCGACTTGATTGCCGATCTAATTGCGACCGATTTTACATCCGGCCCGGCCGGTTCGCTGCTGCTTGATGTAGGCACTAATACCGAGATTGCGTTGTGGGACGGGCGGACATTGCATGTTACTTCTGTGCCCGGCGGGCCGGCTTTCGAAGGCGGCGGCATCCGTTTTGGCATGCCTGCTGATCCGGGTGCCATCTGTCGTGTTCGTCCGGTGGCGGGTGGCTATGCGTGCGAAACGATAGGGGGGAGCGAGGCACGCGGTATTTGCGGATCGGGTCTGGTTGATGCCGTTAGCGTGTTATTGGTGGCGGGGATAATCAAGCCATCAGGACGCTTCGTTGTTCCATCCGGCGAGGAAGGTTATCGACTGGACGCGGCTAATCCGCGTAGTGCGATAGGCGGTAGCGATGTCGATGCCTTTCAGCGTGCCAAGGCGGCCATGTCGGCGGCGATGGCTGTCTTGCTCAAGCGGGCGGGTATGGTATGGGCTGATTTGCGGCGAGTCTGCGTCTGCGGTGCCTTTGGTCATACTTTGGATATCGCGCATGCGCAGGCGGTTGGCCTGTTACCCGATATAGATCCGAATTTCATCGAACTTTATGCTGACGCGACGCTGGCGGGTTGTGAACGTGCGTTGCTTACGGACGGCGGGGACGCGTTGTTTTCTGCGATGACGGACAAGGTACAGGCGATTAATTTGTCATTGGTAAAGGGGTATGATGATATCTATATTGATCACTTGCGATTAAGACCCGTACCACCAATTGAATGAGGGAAGTGGATCATGCTTGAAGACATCATCAAAGCGTACAAGGAGGCCGTATATGAAACCGATAAGGAGGCGGCCTTTGAGGTAGTTTATGCGGCGCTTGCTGAAGGCGTTTCGGCTGAGGACATCGTATTCAAGGTGGTGATCCCGGCGGTTGAGGAGTTGATGTCCGGTATCAACAAGGATCCGGATGCGAATCTCGCCCAGCACTTCATGACTGCGCAGATTGCAGCTGTGGTGACCGAGAAAATGCTTGAGAAGTTTCAGCATCCGCCTGAATTAATCGGGCGTATCGTGATCGGTACCGCCAGCGGCGATTTGCATACATTGGGTAAGCGCATTGTGATGGGTTGTCTCAAGGCGCTGATGGTCGAAACCATAGACCTCGGTGTGAATGTCCCGGCGCATCGTTTTGTCGATGAGGCCGTGGCGCACGATGCTCAGGTCATCGCCATCTCGGCGATGATGGTACATACCGCGACGGGCGAACATGGCGCGCGCGGGGTGCGAAAACTGTTGCGTGAGCGCGGCCTCGAAGATCGCATCAAGATTGTCGTCGGCGGAGCACCCTATCGTTTCGACAGCGAACTCTACAAGACGGTGGGTGCGGATGCCTGGGCGGCGGATGGTGTCAGTGCAGGCAAGGTAATCGTCGATCTGATCAAGGAGGTAAAATCATCATGACACCGCTCGAAATTCTTGCCGCCGCGATTAACGGTACCCCGGCCCCACGTATTCCGGTATTTTGCAACCTGTTTGATCAGGGGGCACGCGAACTTGGCATGCATCAGCAGGAGTATTACTCCAACGGCGAAAACGTCGCCGCCGGACAATTAAAAATGCGCGAACGCTACGGATATGACAATGTCTGGAGTCTGTTTTACGTAGGCAAGGAGGCGGAGTTATTCGGCTGTCAGGAAATACTCTTTGCCGAAGAAGGCTCGCCCAATGTGGCAGATTTCGTCATCAAGAGCTATGACGATATTGCCAAACTGGAAGTCCCGGATGACATTACCGCTCATCCTGCTTGGGCTGAGACCGCAAAATGTCTGAATATTCTCAGGAGCGAGGTGGGGGCTACTCATCCGATCTGCGCCTACCTGACCGCCTCGACCACCATGCCGGCACTCTTGATGGGAATGGACAAATGGATGGAGCTGATGATTTCCGGGCCGTTCGACCTGCGCGACGAACTGTTGCGCAAATGTTCCGATTTTTTCCACAAGGAAGTTGCCGCCTACCGTGCGGCGGGTGCCAATGTGCTGATTTATTCCACCCCGATGGGTTCCACATCCATGGTCGGCAAGAAGCGCTTTCAGGAATTTTCGATGCCATGGATGAAGCGCGATCTGGAACAGGGCGGTGTTGGCGGTATCGTTTATTACTGCGGTATGGCACCGTTCAATAAGGTGATTGCTCTGGTGATGGATGAATTGAACATCAATATTCATTACATCAGCCCGATGGCCGATCTGTCTGAAGCCAAGAATATCATCGGAACAAGAGGACTGACCTGCGGCGTCATCGACGACATCAAGCTGATTCACTGGACATCGGAACAGACAAGGGCAGAAGTTAAACGTATGTGCGAGATTGGTAAACCGGGCGGACATTTTCTGTTCGGTACGGGTTTGATGCCGATGGATGTGCCCGAGGGTAATATCAGGGCCATGCTGGAAGCGGCTTTCGAGTATGGGAGCTATCCATGAAAACCACCATGCCGCCTATCGTTGCGCTAACCAAACCGACGGTCATGGTTGGTTGCGGTATCTTGCATAAGGAAGTCGATTACCTGATCAAAAAAAACGGGTGGAATGTCGAGACTCAGTATCTTGCTTCATCGCTGCATAATTATCTGAATAAACTGTCAACGGAACTCAACGCAGCGCTGGATACCGATGACAGCAAGGGACGAGAGACCATTGTGTTCTACGGCAGCTGTCATCCGTTGATGGACAGGATACTTGAGCAACACCATACCCTGCGCACTCATGGGCAGAACTGTATTGTCATGTTGCTGGGCTATGAAAAATTCATGGAAGGCTTGGGGCAGGGCGCTTATTATCTGCTCGAAGACTGGGCACTCACCTGGGAACCGATGATTACCGAATGTTTCGGCAATAATAATGCGGTGGTGCGTGAGATTTTTCACAGCAGTCACAAATTCATCATTGCGATTCGCACACCCTGCTCAATCGATTTTACCGCTGCCGCAGAAGCGGCCGCACGTTTCGTGGATTTGCCGCTGCAATGGATGGATGTGAATCTCGATCATCTGGAGTCGGTATTGGCCGACGCGATCACCCGCAAGAAGGAGCTGGCAGGGGCATGATGCTGCGCTGTCAGGAATGCTTAATTTCCGCTTTGCCCCGGCCCGGGAATGGCACCAAGTTGTTGCATCATTCCTAGCATATCCAAATTAGACCAGTGCTCGACGATTTTTCCTTCCTCAAAGCGGTCAATGAGAATAGCCGAAAACACTACCTCCTTGCCCGTTGCGGGAATGCCCAGAAAATCACCTTTGTGCGTACCCCGGAAGGTGACACGGGATACTACCTTGTTTCCCTCGGCAATCTGATCTTCAAAAGTCTGGCAGAGATCAGGGAAAGCCGAATAAAATGCGCCAACCAATCCTTGTACTTGCTCGAAATTGAGTGGTGGGCTCCCGGGAAAATGCATAGCTACATGCGGTGAAACGAACTCTTCCATTCCAGGCCCATTGCTCTTGTCCATCGTTTCTCGGAAGCGGCGAGCCAGAATTTTATTTTCTTCAGTTGACATCGTGTTTCCTCCTTTATGGGAATAGGGGGCGCATTGCTGTGAATTCCACTATAGTTGATACTAACATGGATGCAGTTTTGATCTTTGGCCAAACGGCTCCTTATCCTGCGTGCCGAATACCCAGATTCTGTTGTGAGGCGATGGACATTTCGCCAACCCGAAATTAATGCAATTGATTCGAGAGGTTGGTAATGCTGATTTTGTCTTTGAACTCGCAGGCAATGCAGTCCTGTCACGCATGGCGGAACCTTTGATGAAGAATTCGCGCGGACGGGCAACTTGAGCTGCGCCGAGCATTGGCTGGTGCCTGTGGTCGGTGCCTTGCAGATGTTTGGTTAATTTGACTATGCCGCCCAATCCTTGCCACAAGCTCATCGCGTGGTTATAAAAGCTGAAGTATTGTCTAGAAACAACGGGTTATTCGATAAGGATAACGGACGTTTTGTCGTCACTATGCTACGCAACCCAAGTCCTCAGGCGCTTTATCAGATGGAATGAAGAAAGTCGATCATGCTGGCTTCTCCATGATCGGGCACGCTTGGCTCACGAGACGCGCTGCTCGTCTTCCAGAATAACTGACTAACGCTACACCCCGCTAATGGGGTGGGGAGGGGTCTGAAATTTAAAAAATCGACTACAGGTTAATGCGGGAGAGTGCGTGAAACTTTATGCAAAGTTCAGGCTATTTGTATTTTAGAAAATTCCTGCCTGATTAGCATCCTGCAGGATATGTCATTATGGTCGATTATGCCCTCAGCTTATTAGCGTAGCAAACTCATAACCGAGTTGGGGGTCTGGTTTGCTTGCGCCAGTATGGCCGTACCTGCTTGCTGCAAAATGTTATTGCGGGTCATCGAGGCGGTTTCAGCCGCATAGTCAGTATCCATCACGCGGCTATATGCGGCTGACAGGTTAACGGCCGCGGTTTGCATACTGGATACGGCCGAAGAAAATCTGACCATGTCGGCGCCGTAATTGGAGCGGGAAATATTGGCAGCGGCAATATCCGAGTCAATATTTGCAACCGTAACGCCCGTGGGTACAGCCAGTTTCGCACTCACACCGGTAACCAGTGTGCCATTTCCGTCAACGGCTGTTGCTGTCGCGGCGGTAGTTAATCCGGCAATACGTGAATTTTCTGCCAGAAGCGCGGTTGTTTCTGCGCCGGTTGCGGTTCCGCCCAATTGAACC
>JBBRAJ010000019.1:0-79043 GCA_038206935.1 Burkholderiales bacterium | reverse complement strand
ACAAGACGAAGAAAACATACGCGCCGCCAGCCGTGCCCAGGCTCACACTACCCATCACTGTGACTTATCCGATGCGGCCTGCGAATGCCTGATCCTAATGGTGCATGACGCACTGCGCGGTGCCGACAAAAATCAGTTGCTGCATCAACACGCACATCCCCTCGCCATCCGGCATCCCGAATTCAGGTTTCGCGCTGTCCGGCAATCCCAAAACCCCGGCGGCTATATCGCCGACACGATACAAGCGGTATTCCAAAGTTTCTTCGATACCGACAATTTCCGCGACTGCCTGATCGACGTGGTGAACCGGGGCGGCGATGCCGATACTACCGGCGCCATCGCCGGCATGCTGGCTGGCGCACTCTACGGACGGGAATTCATTCCCGACACATGGCTGAATGCATTGAATCCCGACATCCGCAAAGCCTGTGAAGCACAGGCAGTGCAGTTGATGGGATTAACAAATATAGGCGTTTCGACAAGTCCTGAGCCTGCGATTTTGTAATCAGTGAGCAAGAAGAAATAACGCTTTGTGCAATTCATAGCTGGATGTTTGAACAAAAATCCTTGCGATAATTGGAATCGGCTTCATGCGGTATCCGCATTGAAATGCCAATGGCAAGGCGCGCTCTTGGTCACCTTGTCAGCCGTAATATACCCTCTTCGTTCACTGTGACGGGCCGTTGAACAGCGTGTTGTAATCTGCGGCGATAGCCGGATCATCCAAGCTCTCGACATGGAAGCTAATCGGGGTTACAGCCTTAGCAATGTTCTCGCTGGGCGCTTTTACGAACACCGTAAAAGAAGCACCTCTCTCATGTGGAACGAATATCGGTTTTTCCGAACCGATGATGAGTTGATTCTTTATGCCGCCTTCTGCCGTCACTCTGATCTGCATATCCTTGCCGGTCTTGTTCATCAACTTAAACTCATAACGATTCTGAATAGATCCACCACTCATGCGCACGAACAAAGGCTGCCGTTCCGGCCTGACACTGAGTGTCACGGATGACATATGAGTCAGACCGTACAAGACACCGAGACACGATGCGAATAAGAAAGATGAAAAGACCCAAATCCAGGGGCTCCGGTATCTCTTCCTCACCGGCTTGCTCTCGATTTCATCCTGCGAGGCATAGCGTATCAATCCGCGTGGCTTTTCGATTTTGTCCATCACTGAATTACATGCATCGATACACAAACCACAGGTAATACAGCCCAATTGATGGCCTTGACGAATATCCACTCCCGTCGGACAGACTTGCACGCACTGGTAACAGTCGATGCAGTCGCCTGATTGCTTGCGCGCTTCATCTCCCTTGTGCAACTTGCCGCGCGGCTCGCCGCGATTGATGTCGTAGCAGGGCAGGATGGTTTGTCCATCAGCCATCACCGACTGAAAACGTGGATAGGGGCACATCCATTGACACATCTGTTCACGCATCAGCCCCGCATAAAGATAGGTTCCTGTAATTACCAGTGCCAGCGTTACCCAGCCAGCTTTAGGCAACCGTAGATGAATCAGCTTATCCCAGTATACAAATGCATCGACAAACCAGATGGAAAAGCTGATAGCGGTGAGCAGCGATACACTCAGCCAGATGCCATGCTTTACAACCTTTTTGAAAATCTTCTCGTTACTCCACGGGGCTTCATCCAGTTTGCGCCGCGCAACCGGCTTGCCTTCGATCCTTGCCTCGATCCAAGTGAACAAGTCTACCCATGTCGACTGAAAGCAGAAGTATCCACACCATACGCGGGAAGCGATGTTGGTTACCAGAAACATTAGCACTGATACCCCTAGCCAAAGCAGCATCAATATCCATATTTCATCAGGCCTTATAGTCAGGTTGAAGAAGTGCAACTGACTGTGGTCTATGTCGATCATGATCGCTTGCTTGCCGTTCCAACGCAGGTAGGGAAGCAAAAGTAGCGGCAGCCACAAGCCAAGCTGAGTAAAGGTTCTGAGCGACCTATAAAAACCAGGCATGCGTTTGGCATGAACAGTTTCCTCCCCGATATTGACCGGATATGATTCCAACTCTTGGTACAACTCTGTGACTGCCCCGACTTCTTGCTGCATGCTGCCTCCCTTAATTTTGTACTTGCGATTAATACGCTTCGTATATTAGAGGGTTGGCAATATCAATTACAGAATCAGAATCTGGAAAAAATACCGTATCAGATTGATAATCACAACCTCATAGATCAGACGAAACAGGGATATGAAACGATATGAACAACTGGCCGACGACATCGCGCGTTCCATTAGGGAAGGTTTGCTGGCGCGCGGCGAAAAGCTGCCTTCGGTACGACAAGCCAGCGCTGCCCGCAAAATCAGCCCTTCCACGGTGTTTCAAGCCTACTATCTGCTGGAAGCGCGTGGCCTGATTTCAGCGCGGGAACGTTCCGGCTACTACGTCACAGGCGGTGCACAGAATCTGCCTCCACTCCCCGAGCCAGACATCAACACCGACTCCGAGGCGACGCAGGTGGATGTCAGCGAACTAGTATTTGAGGTGCTAGAGTCGACACGCGACCGTAAAGTCGTGCCGCTGGGTTCGGCCTTTCCCAGCCCGCTGCTGTTTCCGATGGCGCGCCTGGCGAAGACAATGTCAACTTGCGTTCAGGCGATGGATCCGTGGCGCAGCGTGGAAGACATCAGCCCCGGCGATGCCGATCTGCGCAAACAAATTGCGTTGCGCTACATGATCGACGGCTTACAGGTTTCCCCCGACGAAATCGTGATTACCAACGGCGCTCTGGAAGGATTGAACCTCTGCCTGCAAGCGGTGACGCTACCCGGCGATACCGTGCTGATCGGCTCGCCCACCTTTTATGCAGCATTACAGGCAATCGAGCGCAACGGGTTGAAGGCGGTCGAGCTGCCCTGCCATCCGCGCGAAGGAATTGATCTGGTCGCAATGGAACGTGCATTGAAACAGCATAAGCCCAGCGTCTGCTGGCTGATGACCAACTTTCAGAACCCGCTCGGCAGCCTGATGCCCGACGACAAGAAAAAAGACATGGTCGCCTTGCTCGCACGCCACAACGTGCCGCTGATCGAGGACGATGTTTACGGCGAACTGTATTTCAGCGACGAACGCCCCAAACCTGCGAAGGCTTTCGATACAGAAGGATTGGTGATGCACTGTTCTTCATTTTCCAAATGCCTTGCTCCCGGCTACCGCGTCGGCTGGACGGCACCGGGGCACTACGCCAAATCCGTCGAACGACTAAAACTCACGACCACGCTGGCGACCTCGGTTCCAGCACAAATCACGCTCGCCAGCTATCTAAAAAAAGGCGGCTACGACAAGCATCTGCGGGGCCTGCGCCACATCTTACTACTACAGCAAATCAAATTTATCGAAGCGATAGAGCGCCACTTTCCAACCGGCACACGTCTCACCAGCCCAGGCGGTGGATATTTTTTATGGGTGAAACTGCCGGACGGGGTTAACTCACTGGAACTGCATCGCGAAGCGCTGAAGAACGGCATAAGTACAGCACCGGGACCGATATTTTCGGCGCAACGAAGCTATAGGGATTATGTGAGGCTGAACTATGGACATCTCTGGAGCGAAGAAATAGAGGGAGCCATTGCCATATTGGGTAAGATTACTCACCGCTTGGCAAGGCGAGCTACATAATCAGTGGATTTAAAATTCTGTGTATAGGGTGAGTCACAGGTTCTGGCAGCTTGCGGCATAGGATGACCAGCAGCTTTCCGCTGGCACCCAACAGCTCACATTTCTGCTTTTCCATCATTGATGGTTTCCTGCCCAGCCATGCATCACCCTAAAAAACTCATTCCGTCCATGAATTAGTTTTAGCAGGGATGTGCTGTTTTTTTAGCACAACTCGCAAAACACGAAAGGCACGAAATGGGTTACATCAAGTCGCCGGAACAACCACTAGGTAAAATTGAAAACCTTGGCATGCTGTTGAATTTGTTCGTGTTTTTTGCGAGCTTTTGCCTAAAGGCAAAATACCTGCCCAACCCGCTTCGCGCTTTTCATGGACAATTGCTTTTTATAGGATCACACATAACGAGGCTGTCGACAATATAAAAAGGGGCGACACATAAATCGCCCCTTTTACATAGCTTGATTATTGCACTCGATTAACGACCGGCACGCAAAGCAGCGATACGCTCATCAAGCGGGGGATGGGTCATAAACAAACGGCTCATCGCGCTGCCACCAGAAATACCGGATGCAGCCATTTCCGTGGGCAGACTAGCCTGTTCATGATTAACCTTTAAACGCTCCAGTGCCGCGATCATCTTCTGACGGCCTGCCAACGATGCGCCACCGGCATCAGCGCGGAATTCGCGTTGCCGCGAGAACCACATCACAATAATGCTAGCCAACACGCCCAATACCAGTTGCGCCACGATTTCAGCGATAAATGAACCGATACCGGGGCCGCTATCCTCGTTATCCTTGCGTAGGAAAGAATCGACGAAAATTCCGAACAGCTTGGAGAAAAATACCACGAAGGTGTTAACCACGCCCTGAATCAGCGCCAGCGTCACCATATCGCCATTGGCAACATGGCTGACTTCATGCGCCAATACCGCTTCGGCCTCATCACGACTCATGCTGTGCAGCAAACCGGTACTGACCGCCACCAGCGCGTTATTCTTGTTCCAGCCGGTAGCAAACGCATTCACATCCGGCGCATCATAAATTGCCACTTCCGGCATGCCGATACCGGCTGAACTCGACTGACGGCGAACCGTTTCAACCAGCCAGCGCTCGGTCGGATCGGATGGTGCCTCAATCACATGCGCGTTAACCATCCGTTTGGCCGACCATTTGGACATCAGCAGCGAGATAATCGAACCGGAAAAACCAATCACCAGCGACATAATCAATAAGGCATTGAAATTGATCGCACCGCTTTGATCCAGCACACGATCCACACCCAATAGTCGCAAAGTGATATTGATGACAAAAACGACCGCAAGATTGGTCATGATAAACAAGAAAATTCGTTTCATAATATTGATACTCTCCAAAGGGCTGATAACCAAAAAATCTGCATTGCAATATGGGGCAACTATTTCGAATTTCAATAGCGACCTGCCTTTTAACGAGTACAGGATTCAAGCTACGCTAAAGTGTTAAAATTGCCGCGCGTTATGACTAACCAACGGAGCTTAAGTTGCATCAACTTCTCAATCATCCCGCCGTACAAGCCGGCCTTGCCCCTTTTCTGGTCGCTTTGATCAGCGCAGAGTTACTTCAGCGCATCAAACTGAGCGGCCTGGCCGTCATCGCAGGGTTTGCTGCAACGGTTTATTTAGTCAGCAGTTTTTCCATTGAGCCGCTTACCGCCTCTCGCAAGATCGTCGTTCTAGGCCTGAGCGCAGCCTTGTTTGCTCTGCCGCTAGGATTATTGAAAGGGCGCTGGATCAGTCCGCTACTGGTTATACTCGGCGGCACAGCCGCCATCTGGACCACCCAACACATATTGCAGCAACAAAATATCCAGTTAATGGCACTATGGGGAAGCGGCTGCGCGTTCTATGTCGCAACACTGGTCTGGGGGATGGATAAACTGGAAAAGGAACCGCTACGCGCCGCTCATGCGGCAACCGTTCTGGGCTTGAGCACCGGTGTTAGTGCACTGCTTGGCGCATCGGGACTGCTGGGACAATTCGGTTTGGCGATCGGCTCAGCCGCCGCCGCGCATCTGCTGGTTCAAATTATCAGCAATCAAACACTTCCAACCGGCCGTACCTTCACGCTGACCGTCTCGATAATCACCGGACTCACTGGCTGTCTGGCCGTACTCAGCACACAGCTACCCTGGTACACCCTGCCGGTGCTGGCCTGCATTCCAATCGCGGCATGGTTGCTGCCTATGCCCAAAAATTCGGCTCTGATGCACAGTCTAATGCTTTCCCTGCTTACCCTTCCACTGGCAGCGGGAGCTGTTTACCTCACATGGAAGTCTACTGGCAACCTGGCTTATTAATCTCTTACCAGTTAAGTGATGTCAAAATGTGACAAGAATTTTGGGTTCCGGCTTGTCCGGCTTAGGCATTTATTGATTTTCTAAGGAGTACAACATGATCTATCGTATCGCACTATGCACCCTGCTACTCACCGCTTGCACGCCGGAAGAACCCAAAGCCCCGGTACCTAAACTATTTGAGCAATCAAGAAATACACTGGATCAAGCAAAGTCTGTCGAGACAATGCAAATGAAACAAGCCGAAGAGCAACAAAAATTAATTGAGAAGCAATCTCAATAACATCGCTCTATGCAGCCAAAGCCCCAACCCGACTACCTTGCCGGATACCCGGCGAACTTGACGGGACAGATTCAACGGCTAATCGAGAAGGATCAACTTGCCGGTTTGTTACTGGAGAAATATCCTGCCGCCCATGAAATACGCACGGATCGTGCGCTTTATGACTATGTGCAGCAAACCAAAGACCGGCATTTGCGCAACACGCCACAACCAAACAAGGTTTTTTACGACAGCAAGTTACAAATCATCAACAACGCACTTGGCATACACGCCAGAGTCTCACGCTTGCAGGGCGCAAAGCTCAAGACCCACCGAGAAATCCGCATCGCCACCCTATTCAGGGACATGCCGCCCCAATTTCTGCACATGATAGTAGTTCATGAACTGGCGCACTTGAAGGAAAGCCAACACAACAGAGCCTTTTATCAACTGTGTCAGCATATGGAAGTGGATTACCACCAACTCGAATTCGACCTCAGAGCCTACCTCACCTACCTTGATGCAGATGGACAACCCCTATGGCCAGCCAACAACACATCGAAGTGATTACTCCGAATTCATTACTGCGGGTATGTTTCGTACGCGGGGAGCCTAAACACGCTATAAAGTTATATTATTTATTACCGCTGCTTCCCAATGAACCAAGCGAACTGGTTACCGCATTTTGCGCCGCGAGATAGGCATTCTGCGCCGCCAATGCCGTTGAACTCACGGATTTTCCTGAAGAAGGATTCGATGTAGCTGAGGAACCGAATGGATCGGAGTCGGCGTTATCTGTGCTCAAGCCGAAAATATCCGTCGTCGAGGTATCACCTGATGAACCGGACATCAAGGATTCGAGCGTCTTATTCATGGCATTCTGAGCCGCAATCACGGCATCTTTTGCTGCTTGTTGACTGATGCCCCCGGTTGATGGCTTATTAGCACTTGCCTGCTGGAACGCATTCATCAATCCGGCAGCGTTATAGGTCAACGCTGACGTTGATGCATTTGACGATGAAGTCAGAGAGCTTGCAACGGGTGAAGGAACAGCTTGTTTTTGCACTGCATCGGATTTGACCGTTGCGGGCGTTTCCGCACTTTTTGAGGGGGCGGCATAGTTGTAGACACCGGCTGAAGTCGCACTGGAAACAGTAGTCATGACGATCTCCTCATTAAAATAGTCTCAATACAGAAACACAGCTTCATTCTACGCCCATACATCGTTCATGTCAGATTCAAAAAAGAAAAAATAGGCACTTCATTCTCCAGCAAGCTTACAACGCCCTTACCTTGACCATCTTGCCCTTGACCTTGCCAGCAGACAACTTGCGCACGGCCTCACTGGCGATACGGCGTTCCACGGCGGCATAGGTGGAAAATTCGGTCACAGTAATCTTGCCGATCTGCTCTCGGGTAAATCCAGCCTCTCCGGTAAGCGCACCCAACACATCGCCCGCGCGGATTTTTTCCTTACGACCACCAAGTATCTGTAGCGTCACCATCGGTGGAAGCAACGGTGCTTCATCTTTTCCATGTAACTCAGCCAGCTCATGCCATTCAGGTGTAACACCCATCATCTGCGCGATACCAGTAATGCGCCGACGGTCACCTGGCACACAAAGCGACAGCGCCCAACCGTTTTCATCTGCACGACCGGTACGTCCGATACGATGAATATGCACCTCGGGATCAGGAGTGACATCGACATTAATAACCATTTCCAGCTTGTCAATGTCCAGCCCACGCGCCGCCACATCGGTTGCCACCAACACCGAACAACTGCGATTGGCGAACTGGATCAGCACCTGATCGCGTTCGCGTTGTTCCATATCGCCGTTGAGCGTCAGCGCCTTTATTCCCTGCCCATGCAACACTTCGAGCAATGAACGGCATTGCTGCTTGGTATTGCAAAATGCCAGCGTACTGACCGGGCGGTAATGCTTGAGCAGAATCCCTACAGCCGGCAAACGCTGCTCCTGAGTGACCTCATAGAAACGTTGCCTGATCTTGCTTTCTTCATGCTGCTCGGTCAGCTTCACCTGCTGCGGATTGTGCATGAAGCGCCGCGCCAATTGTTCGATGCCGTCCGGAAACGTCGCCGAGAACAGCAAGGTCTGACGATCCGGCGGGCAACGCTTTGCCACATAGGCGATGTCGTCATAAAACCCCATGTCCAGCATACGGTCTGCTTCGTCCAGCACCAGCGTATTCAACGCCTCCAGATTCAACGTACCGCGTTCCATGTGATCCATGATCCGGCCCGGGGTGCCGACTACAATGTGTGCACCATGCTCCAGACTGGCAATCTGCGGTCGCATCGTCGTGCCGCCACACAGGGTCAATATCTTGATGTTATCCACCGAACGTGCCAGACGGCGAATTTCTCTGGCAACCTGATCGGCTAGTTCACGCGTTGGGCACAGCACCATCGCCTGAACCGCAAAACGGCGCGGATTCAGGTTAATCAGCAATGGCAACGTAAATGCGGCTGTCTTGCCGCTGCCGGTCTTGGCCTGTGCAATCAGATCATGGCCCTCAAAGGCGAGCGGCAGACTGGCCGCCTGTATCGGCGTCATCTCAAGGTAACCCAATTGCTGCAAGGTTTCTTTCAGACCGGGCGAAAGTGGAAGTTCATCAAAGGAGCGTCCGGCAGGCTCGGTCGGGCAGGTGGAGGTGTTTTTTATCGTATCGTTCATAGGCAATTATCGCAGTTTGCGACGCAATATTCGAGTTTCTTTGCTAAAACGGTGCATGCTTCAAATACAACTGCTCAACCTTAGCTCGCGCCCAAGGTGTTCTGCGCAAAAATTTCAGGCTGGATTTAACACTGGGATCATGAGTAAAACAGCGCACCGGCACGGCCTCCCCCATTTCCTCCCACCCGATGTGCTCGGCAAGTTGCGTAACCATCATTTCAAGTGTGATGCCGTCCAGACTGGGAAGGCGTACAGTTTTTCTCATCGTATCCATGAAGGCATTTTACCGCCAATTGTTTATCCATAACGATCACTAATCAAACGAGTATTCGCAATTAGATTTAATCCTGCAATCTTCCCGAAAACAATGAGCAGCAAACGATGAACTGATTGCCCTACATAAGCAATTGCTGATAGCATAAACACCTGATCTCTCAATAAGTAACGCCCTAAGCTGCAAATTTAATTTGATCTGTTACCTGCATTTGTATTTACTGGCTTCGCCACCCTTACATGAAAACAGCGTTTCACAAAATACGTTCAGAATTTCAATTACTTGGCATCTTTTGGGGCGTGGCAGTACTAATGTCAGCCCACGAACTTCTGAAAGCGCTACTTTTTGAGGAAACGTTAACTCCCTGGAAGTCACATTCCATTACGGTAATCGTAACCGTAACCCTGGCAGCCATAGCTCAATCATTGCTGGGTAGATGGACTGTCCGGGTTAATGAACAACTTCAAATTGCCGCTACGGCATTCGAGACTCAGGAAGGCATGATGGTCACGGATGCAAACGGCACTATCCTGCGGGTTAACCACGCCTTTACCAGAATCACCGGCTACACGCAGGACGATGTCGTCGGCAATAATCCGCGCCTGCTTCAATCCAACCAACAGGATGCCAACTTTTATTCGCACATGTGGGAAACCATCAAGGAAACCGGGGAATGGAAAGGCGAGTTATGGAGTCGACGCAAGAACGGCGAAATTTTCCCTGAGTACCTTAATATCTCGGCTGTAAAGGGCGAGAACGGCATCATCAGCAATTATGTTGCCATGCTCACCGACATCACCGAACGAAAAAATGCAGAAATGCAGTCGGCCGCCCTGCTGCAGCGTAATCAGGCGTTGATGAACAACGCATTCGAAGGCATTCATATTCTGGACGAACATGGCAGAATCATTGAGGCTAACGATGCATTTTGCCGCCATCTAAACTATACGCAAGAAGAAGTATTGCAACTGAGCCTGTTTGACTTTGAAGCAAAGTTTTCGGCAGAAGAACTAAAAGAAAACATCCATAATTTATTGAATAGTCACGCCACGTTCGAAAGCGTACACCGACGCAAGGACGGAACACTGGTAGATGTCGAATTAAGTATTTCAGGTGTTGAATTAGCCGGAAAGCGGTATCTATTTGCATTGTGTCGGGACATTACTGATCGAAAAAAGGCAGAAGAAAAGATTCGACAGCTAGCCTTTTACGATCCGCTTACCGGCCTGGCCAATCGTCGCCTGATGACCGACCGGATGGAACACGCCTTGGCTCATGCGCGCCGAACCGGAGAATTACTTGGCATTTGCATGATAGACCTGGACGGTTTTAAACAGGTTAATGACCAGATGGGACACAAGGCAGGCGATCAGTTACTGATCGAAGTGGCAAAACGGCTTCAGGATTGCATACGCCAATCGGATACCGTTTCCCGTCTGGGAGGAGACGAGTTTTCCCTGATACTCTCTGGATTCAAAAAAATCAGCGAGTGCGAACTATCACTAAAGCGCATCATTACCACACTCGCCGCCCCCTATTTCATCGATGGCGATCCGGCTCACGTCACAGCCAGTATAGGGGTGACGATATTTCCCAATGATGGCGGTTCCGCCGACCTGCTGTTACGCCATGCGGATCAAGCCATGTATGAAGCCAAACAAGCCGGAAAAAACTGTTACCATCTCTTCAACCCCAGCCATCAGAATCAGCAACAAGCCAACAAAACTACCCTTAGAAAAATCGAAAAAGCACTGTCAGCAGGACAAATCGTACTTTACTACCAACCACAGGTCGATTGTCGTCTGGGTAAAGTAACCGGCGTTGAAGCACTGATACGATGGCATCATCCGATACTCGGCGTATTGGCACCTTCCGAATTTATTCCATTGCTGGAACAGGACAACCTGATCATTTCCGTGGGCGAATGGGTAATACAGGAAGCCCTCAAACAATTAACCGAATGGCGCGCCGCAGGAATTGATCTCACAATTGGCGTTAACATCTCGGCCCGGCATTTACACCAAAGTGACTTTGTTGCTCGCCTGAATAGTTTAATCAGCGACTATCCCAAGGAAATCGTCAGCCGTTTATCCATCGAAATTCTTGAGACAACCGCTCTCGAAAATGTAAGCGCCGTCGCCGAGGCTATGCAGCAATGCCGTCAATTGGGTATTCATGTTGCACTGGACGATTTCGGAACGGGCTATTCCTCGCTGACACATTTGAAGCAACTCCCGGCCGACATACTGAAAATTGATCAGAATTTCATTTTTGGCATGCTGCATAATCCCGATGACCTTGCCATTGTCAGCAGCATTATCGGTCTGGCCTCAGCCTTTAAGCGTGAAGTAGTGGCAGAAGGAGTCGAGTCCATCGAGCAAGTACTGATGTTACTTGAACTGGGATGTGATCATATGCAAGGGTTTTGCCTCGCACGACCCATGCCCGCGAACCGGATACCCTCCTGGGTAAGTAAATTTGAACCCGATCCCTTGTGGAAGCTCAGCGGCTCGCAACACCCTACACGGGATTATTTTGAATTATTATTAGCCGAAGCAACCCATCGCCACTGGATACAAAAGCAACTGGAAAAACTGAGCAACATACCGGAAGAGGTTAATGCCGAGTTACTGCTAGACCATCGCCAATGCCGCTTTGGACAATGGCATGATACAGAAGGGCAGCGCAAATTCGGCTCGAAAGACTGGTTTCATTCCATTGATCCATTACACCGGCGCATACACGAAACTGCCGCACGCCTTTATCTGAACAAGCGAAATAATAACAAGGTAGCCATTGAAATTGACGAAGCCAGCCTCACCGCACAACAAGGGGAACTTGACCTTATGCTGAAAAATCTGCGAAGTAAACTGGCGGAAAATTACTTGACGCTCAACCTAACCCAAGGAATAAAACCATGATCGGCCATGAACTCATAGTCTGGAATGACAGTCTCGTCACGGGTGTTGACGAAATTGACGAGCAACACCGCATTCTGGTTAACAGCATAAACGAAGCGAATACCCGGCTGACGGAAAATGTCAGTGCCGAAATTCTCGATCAAATTACCCGAGACTTGTTGAGTTATGCGCTCTATCACTTTGAAACCGAAGAAGAACTGATGCAGGAATTCAATTACACCGAAACCTGTCAGGAAGATATGGAAAACCATTTACAACAACATCGAAATTTTTCATCGACAGTGGTATCCGTTCGAGAAGGACTCAAAACCGGAAAACTGATTACCCGCGAAGATTTACTCACCTTCCTCAACAGTTGGCTGATCAATCACATACTCAACACCGACAAACGACTGGCCGCCTTTATACTTGAAAAACGCGCTTAGATTTCCCGGGTTCACCGCCAACCAAACTTATTATCGGGCTTGATCAGTGGTGAATCCGCCGGTTTCTTACGTCATATAGCATGCGTGCTTCTGATGTGCTGCAACAAACCTTGTGCCGCATCCTCCACCATATCGAGCACATGTTCAAAACCTTGCGTACCACCATAATAGGGATCGGGCACCTCACGCTCCTTGTGATGCCGCGCATACTCTAGAAACAGCTTGGCTTTCGTTTTGCTGTCCCGCGGCATTATGCGTTGCAGGATAGCCATATTGGCAAAGTCCATAGCGAGTACATAATCAAACCGAAGAAAATCCTCCGGCTCCACCTGCCGCCCGCGCAGATCGCTCATATCATAGCCACGCTGACTTGCCGCATGCTGAGTACGTGTATCCGGGGGATGGCCGATGTGATAATCATGCGTCCCGGCAGAATCAATCTGGATTTTTTCAGACAAACCGGCATTTTCCACAAAATGACGAAACACGGCTTCCGCCGTCGGAGAACGGCAAATATTGCCCATGCAAACAAATAATACTTTTACCACTCGCTTTAAACTCCTATCCTATTGGTTTAATACAGAAAACTTTTATACACTTTTAAATACTTCGACTTACAACCCCAAGTGTATCCATGGACGAAGCAACTATCAAACAAAGAACATAACACGACATCGACTTTATGGTTGGATATGGCGATAGACATTTGTTACTCGTCAGCACTACGAACCGCAAGACTATCATCCTGCTCCGCAAGCAGTCGCACAAATCATCGTGACATGAAGGAGGGTTAGCAACCAGTCAAAAGCCTGTTGCAATTGCACTATTGACAGATGGCTTGGCGGACTGTGGCTGTTTTATGAAAATGGCTCAGATCAGTTTGCGGGAATGTCCGGTATTCAGTTTTTTGAATTCACGCATTCGAGACGTTTCGGATGTTCGCTACTTCTCGAAGCGAAAGGTCAAATTAAGGCTGGTACATCAGAAGATACAGAAAAATCGGTGGTTGTCCCCGCCCCAAGTTTCACTTGTCTAACTAGCGCAAGTGAATTTCAGTTGAAGAGGCAGTTCCATCGGCATTAAGTGTATTTACAGACAAATTCGCAGATTCCCCTGGCGCTGTCGATCCCATCATTGGCCCTTCAATAAGAAATGGCTGCGGGGTTGTTAGAATTGATTTCGGTGGTATAACAAGCCCTCTTGGGGGCCAAGATATCAACCTAGCTGTCCAGTCCGATTTATTAATATGGGATCGGCCCTGATGATGGAATCCACCAATGGATGAGTGCAGACAGTGAGCATGTATTAAGATTTGAATTGCTTGATCTGGAGCATGAGCAGGGAAACGAGCTGTAACCGCAAACGCCTGCCTCAGGTTATGTCGAACTTCGACGCTCCCACGCCAGCGCAGACAGAACGGGAACTTAGTATCAAAATTGCCTGCACCAACGAAGAAACCCCTACTCCCTGGATCGAACAACTGAAATGGCGCTCGATAGTGCACTTCAACTTGGGTAACTTCAACGGGATGTCTAGAGCAAGTAGTAATACTGAACATAAGCAACCCAGTGTTCAAGCCCTGATCCTGAATTGGTATAGATTTCCACTCCAAATTTTCAGCAAAAGGTACATTTACCTCGACTTTTGTTTGATCCCCAAACAGGTTATATAGCCATTTCAACGGCGAAACGATTGCTCCAAGAATTTTGAGTGAAGAAAGATACATTCTGCTAGCCTGACGAATAAAGGAATTTTCCCGCCCTGTGTCAGCAGCAGTGAATTTACAGCAATTGCTATTCACACAAAAAATTACTGAGACATGATAAAAAATTTACAGAGAACGTATCTAGCCAATACTCACCAAGTTCCTGTATTGGCACACAGCCGCAGGACGGATTCAATAATACATTGCCTGTAAGTCTTAGTGACTTTTTCCAAGTCAATTATTGGTCTGTTCCGAACCAGTCATTGGCCAACTCACCCTTGCGAGACACAACGGATAGTCAGTTTTCATCGGAGCAGGCATTTAGCGGATTGGCGAACTTTTGTTTCTGGGCATACTTATCCAACATTTTTGCCGCGTGACGGTAATTCGGCATATGACTTTTCATGCGCGTCCAAAAGGATTTGGAATGGTTGGGTATCTGGGAATGAAGTAGTTCATGTAGAGCAATATAATGGGCTGCGGGCGGCGGAACCAATACCAGGCGCCAATTCAAGGAAATATTTCCCTGTCTTGAGTAATTACCCCATTTCGTAATCGAGTCACGGACATACACGCGGCCATTAAATGGAAGACCATGTCCAAGTGCCAACTGTACTACAAGGTCGGGCAGTACATTTTTGGCATATTGCCGATACCATTTCAGTGCCGTTTCTGGATCATTAAGCAACGCGTCAGATTCGATCACTTTTGACACGTGATTTATGCTTGTTTTTGCTCCATCTCTGTGGAAAAAACTATATGGCTCGCCATGCAATAATATCGAGTGAGGCGTGGGCGCAAGGTTAACCAAACGGCGAGCACGCTCAGAGAAATAAACCCTCCGTTCCTCAACCCAACTTGCCTTACGGACATAGATGTCATCCACCTGATTTTGCAATAACCCCTGTGGCACAATAAGGCGTACCTGCCCGCTTTCTGAGACACGCAGCCGGGCATGCTTAACTTTGCGGTGTTCGACGTTAACGAATGCTGGTAAAGACATGTCAGGCCCCTAGTCCAAGCTGTAGTGTTGAATCAATCGCTTGATCAATGCATCCAGCAATTCTTCACTGTCCGCAATTCCGGCTTTGTCATAGGCATCATCCAGCGCAAGCACCTTAATGTCCGCCCGTAGCCGTTTAAGCTCTTGGGGATTATCCTGCCAGCCCGCATACGCTCTACGCTTGGCCAGTTTAACGAGTGCTCCTGAAAATTCCCTGGACACAGCTTCGTCAAATTTTTCGCCAAGTGTACGCTTGAGTTCCATATACACATCGAATTCGCACCGTTCGGCAAAACCCATGCGTTCCGGCAGGCTGGCGACCTCATCCAGCTCCTGATAAAGCCCAGCCAGTTCATCGAGAATTTTCTCAATAGACTTCGCATGCTGTGCCTTTTCTTTAATCAACAATTCCAGCCTGTCCTGAAACTCATGATACACAGGGCTTTCGGCCTCATGAATGCGAATCACCGTCTCGATGTCGCGGATAATTTTTTCTGCTTTATCGTCTGGCGACAGCTTGAACGATTCAAGATTTTCGATATAGCGCGCATCAATCAACACCTCCGGCAGATGTCCGCGAAATTTGATGAGTTTGATGGAGTCGTGAATCAACTTGCGTGTCTTAGCTGCGTATATCTCCGCATCGAAATCGATGCGCTTGAATTCTTCCAGATAAATTTCATAAATCTCACACAGCCACTGGTAGCGCGTGCGATAGGGCAGCAAGCCGGGATGCGGCGAAATGGCCTCCCACAATTGTAGTACATCACGGAAGCTTCCCTCGAATACGCCCTGATCCAGCGTGGAAAGCACGCGCACAATGGCGATGCTGCATTCGTAACTATCTTCAAGCTTGATACCTGCAAACGGGAGCATCGCCTCTTCCAGCACATCCGGGAAGCTCTCAACCAGTTTCGCCACATCCTCGAATTCGCCGATGTCCGCAGGGTCATAGGCCAGCGCCGCCATGTAATTCTGGAAGATGCCCACGTAATCCACGATGCGGCCAAACTCCTTGGCGACTCTGGTGATCTTGTCATCGTATGGACGGTTGGTGCGAGCCACGGCTTGCAGCAAATTGTGGTCGCGCAGTGGAGAATCGAGATACATGGTCTGCTCGATGGGAGCATCGAATCCCGTCAGCAGCATGTTGCAGACGATCAGGATTTTCAGGTTATTACCTCGCGCCCGCTCTTCATCCGTCAGGCGCTTCTTGAAATTCTGGATGACCTTCTTGCGCTCGCTATCCTCAAGGTAGTGGGGACTGTAGAGTTTGTAGCGTTCTTCCTCATCGTAATGGCTCTGGGAGAACACAACGCACAACTCGGATGGGTCAAAAAATGCCATCAGCGCATCGTAGTAACGCACGCAGGCTTCCTTGTCGCAGGCCACCACTTGTGCCTTGAGTCCCAACGGCTCCACCACTTCGCGGTAGTCCTTGGCGATATCTGCCGCGAGTATTTCGATACGCTCCGGATTTTTCAGGAAGGAACGCCACGGCCCTACCCGGCGCTGCACCGCCTCTTTCTGATCTTCGTTCAACTCCCCGGTGATGTCGTTCCAGCCCTGCTTGAGCTTGTCTTTGTCGAGTTGCTGGTCAAGCGGGCCGAAGGTGTAGCGGATCGGCTTGGTCGCACCGTCCTCGATGGCATCCTGGATGCTGTAGCGGTCGAGGTAATGCTCCTGCTTGCCATCCGGACTTTTTGCGCCGAACTCCCGGTGCGTCTTGGGTATCGGCGTACCGGTGAAAGCGAAGCGCCGCGCATTGGGCAATACCGCTTGCAGTTCCATCTGGTAATCACCGTACTGGCTGCGGTGCGCCTCGTCGATCAGCACCACCGTGGTGTCGCGGTCATCACTCTTGATGTGCCCGGCCACTTCGTTGAATTTCTGAATCGTGGTGATAATCACCGCACCGGGCCGCTGCTCAATCAGCGCCTTCAATTGCGGAATGGAAACCGGCACGATGGTATTGGGGAATTCACAGTCGTCGAAGGTGCCGCCCAGTTGTTCGCGCAAATCCTTGCGATCCACCACGATGTATACCGTCGGATCATTCAGCTTGGGGTTGCTGCGCAGCTTGTACGCGGTGTACAGCATGGTCAGGCTCTTGCCCGAACCTTGCGTATGCCAGATCACGCCTTGCTTGAGGTCGGTGTTCGCCACCCGGTTCTGGATGCGATTCGCCGCACGCAATTGCTGGTAACGCGCCACTTTCTTGATCTTGCCTTCCTGCGTGCGCTCGAACACCACAAAATGCTGGAGCATATCCAGCACCCGCGAAGGTTGCAGCAAGCCCACAAGCGAGCGTTTCATGCGCTCGATTTTTTCGATGTCCAGCACCAGCACATCGGCGCTATCGCCGCTGTACTTGGTACCGCATAGCGCATTGGGCTTCATCAGTGGATTGTCCCAATTCGTGTCCACCGACAAATCTTTCCATTCGCCGAAATAGGCGGAGGAATGTCCCGGCACGCCGTACTTCGCTACTCGCCCGTTACAAGCCACGCCGAACAACGTCGCCGCCCACAGTCGCGGTGCTTTGGGGGCATACAGCGAAAACTGCTTCACCCCTTCCTGATAATTGGTGCTCTTGCGCGAACGCTGCTTGGCCTCGATAGGCACCAGCGGGATGCCGTTCACCAGCAGCACGATGTCCGGTTTGATCAGCTCCACGCCCTGCACCCAGTATTGGCGGGTGACGGTGAAATCGTTGTTGGCGAGATCGTCGAAATCGATCACGCGGTAAGTCGTTGCATCGTCGCCCACCGCCATGGTCACCCCCGTGCGTAGCAGTTCGAGAAACTTCTCGTTGCCCTCCATGCAATCCGGGTGATTGAGATGCTGAGTCAGCGTATCCGCCACCTGCTGCGCCAGCGCCGCAGGAATGCCATTGATGTGGGCAATGCGCTCAACCAGGATGCCCTCGATCACCGGATTGGCGAAGGGGCGCTTGTGGCTTTTCAGCGCCTCGTTGTCGCGATAAGTCCAGCCCATGACAACCAGCCATTCAGTTACCGGTGTTTCCACAGCGCGAACTTCGGAGAGCTTGGGCATGGCGATTTCTTTCTTCGAGTTTTCTTATTCGATCTTGAGGTCGGGCGGGATGCGCACCTTGCCGGTGAGCAGGTTTTGCATCAGTGCTTTTTTCAAATTCCCAAGAGTAGTAAGCCTGCCCATACGCCTTTCGATAAGACAGTCTATTGCATCTAGCGACGATGCAATATCACGCTGTTCATCTATGCCACATGGAACACAGATATATGACTTATCAATGAGCCCCTTGCTAAGGTTTGGCTGACCACCACCCTGAGTGATCTCTATCAACTTCGGTACTGCCCTCTTTAATGCGTAGTAAAGAAACATTTGATCAAGTTGCTCAGAATCTTTTGAAGGCAAAGCCAAGACTGCTTGATTAGAGCACGCCTTGATATTCAGGATAGTCACGTCGCCAGCAGTTGCACCGTACATGGCAAACAGGACAGTGTACGGGTTAATCCACTTAGTGCTACTTGACGCAAATGCAGCCTCGCTAATCTTTTCTTCTGCATTTTCGAGAAAACGATTCTTAAGTTCTGAAGATTTCACCCACGGTATCTCACCTTGAAAGTAGGTTTCATCTGCACGAGATGGCGTTGCGCCAGCATAAGAATTTGTGATTTCACGTATTCGTTTATATGCCCACCCCTTCGGCACCCGCCCAAACTTTGGATCAATATTGAACTCATCATCACGCCGCCATGTGCCATCAGACTTGAGCTTTCCGGTCAGCAGGTTTTGCATCAAGCCGCGCTTGAGATTCTGTGCGGCGGCAATGCTAGATTGAGATGCTTCGATGGCGGCATCAACCAAGGTCAAGACAGAGGAAATTTTTTTTGTTCTTCCAATTGTGGCGATAACAACCCAAGCCGTTTGAGCTGCGACTCATTGATAGCAGGATAATTTGAGCCGGTTACCAAAGCATGAAACTGTCGCCGACCAATCTCGCTTAAGAGTTGATAAAAAAAGAAATCGCCACTTGTGCCTGCTTTAGGGCGCGCAACTGCCAAACCAGTTGATCCAACCCAGAGATCGTCAGTTTCAGGCGGATTGAATTTGGCAAAGCCAAGAAGGTTTGGTCTCACGGTACAGAACAGGTAATCGCCCTTTTTCAGAGGGCGTCTTGCGCGGCCAGGCGCTTCTGAGAATTTGTAGACAACCGCCTTCTCGTAGTCAATGTTCTGTGTGTCAACCAGCTCAAGCTCAAGGTATTTGAAACAAAAGTCAGCTGGTGTATTGGAGCCCAATACTTCATCGTTGACGGTATAAACATCCGCAACGGATTTAACTTCCCAATCGGCAGGTACATGGGGAATAAAGCGACTCACAAAACGCCTTTCAATCTTGCTATGAAACCAAGAAGTGCCTGATCCTGCTTCTCCTCGAATTGGGTGGCCATAGAAAAAGCGTCGATTGCCTCCTTCAGGTCGATCTCTTCCTCCGGCTCAAACGTATCCACATAGCGCGGGATGTTCAGGTTGAACTCGTTCTCTTCCAGTTCCTCGCGTTCGACAATGGCGAAGTAGCGCTTGCGCTGCTCGGGATCGACAAACATGGCAAGTAGTTCGTCGGCCACATCATCGACAGACTGGCGTTCTTTCGCCGCCGTAGCCTCGGCGGCGGCAAGTTCGGCATCGCGCTTGGCGATACCTTTCTCAAAGGTTTCACGCCGCTTTACCAGCGTGGCGCGCTGGGAAGTGATGAGCTTAGTCTCTCCGTCATCGGCCTGTTTGAGTTGTGCCTTTACTTCTGCGAGTGCGCGTTCGGTATCGAGGTGGTTCTCGCGAATTTCTTCCAGCTTGTAGGATAGGGCATCGTCGATATCGGCCTTGAGGCGGGCGATATGGCCGGGCAGCACTTTTTTCGCCACTTCGATATCACCCCAAGCTTCCAGCTACACCAGAATGCGCAGCACGTCATGCGGCAGAAGCACGTTGAGGTTGGGCGTTTCCTTGTACCAGCCTTCGCGGGCGGCATAGACCATCAGCACTTTATCTTTGCGCGCCTTGGGTTTGTTCTTGTTGAAGAAGATGATCGAGGCGGGAATAGTGGTGCCGTAAAACACGTTTGCAGGCAGCACGACGATGGCTTCGATGATGTTGAGGTGTTTGTGCTTCTTGCCGTTTGCATCGACAAAACTGCCGTCGAGCAGTCCCTTGCGTATCAAGTACTCGTCGTCGGCCTTGCGCTTCTGTCCGTCTTCTTCCTCGGTCTTTTCCGGTTGGCCGCGGAACAGCACGCCCTGCGGGCAGACGATACCGGCGCGGCCTTGCTCGTTGAGCGAGGCGACGATGTGCTGGACGAAAGCGAAATCGCCGTTGGAAAAAGGCGGGATGCCGTAGGTGAAACGGTTATACGGGTCGACGCAGGTACTCTTGCCCGGGTATTCCATCTGCGGGCTGCCGTCTTTCTTGACGACCGCTTTGCCCTTAGCATCCTTCTTGGGCGATCCGTTGCCCCACCAGTTTTCCATTGAAAACGGGAAATTGGCGAGCACCACGTCGAAAGTCTGAAGTGTGCCGTCCACGGTGAACTTGGGGGTGCGCATGGTATCGCCTTGCACCACCTTGGCATCCAGGCTATGGAAAATCATGTTGATGTTGGCAATCGCCCAAGTCGTCCACACGGATTCCTGCCCATAGAGGCGAATGTTTTTGGCATCGCCCGTGGTTTGCTTTACATACTTGGCGCTGCGTATCAGGAACCCGCCTGAGCCACAGGTGGGGTCGTAGATTTCTTCGCCTTTCTTTGGCTTGATGGTGCGAACCATGACCTCCACCACCTCGCCGGGGGTGTAAAACTGACCCGCGACTTTTCCGCCCCGATTCTCGTCGGCGAATTTCTTGATGAGGTATTCGTAGGCATCGCCCAAGATGTCCACGCTGGCGTTGCCGTTGTCGAGTGGCATCACATCGAGATAATTAATCAGATTGGTCAGCACCTCGGGATGCAGGCGCTTGCCGCCGGAGCCATCCGGGGCAGGCGCGTTCCATTGCACGGCGTTGATGATGCCCTTCAACGGCGGGTTGGCCTCGGCAAGAGCTTTGACGGCGGCATCGAGCTTTTGATTCTTCTTGCTGCTGGATGCATTTTTCACATCGCTCCAGAAGCATCCATCCGGGATCACAAAATCATGCGCCTCGGCGGCAATTGCGGCACGCTGTTTTTCGTTAGGCTCTTTGCCATAGGTGGCAATATGTTCGCGTATCTTGTTGTCAATTTCCCATGTCCAGTTGTCGGACAGGCGCTTGAAGAACAGCAACGAGAGGATGTAAGTTTTGTAGTCCTCAACTTTATCGTAAAGGATTTCGGCCATGCCCCATAGGGTATTGCCAAGTTGCTGTTTGGTGATCATGAAATTTTTATAACCCTATGCAAAGTGTCGGCTGGCTTGGCCGTGACCAAGAGACTTAACCAGAATGTGGTAATTTTTAGTCTCATGCCGAACGCGGCCCGCAACGATAGCTGGATGTACACCCAGTTTTTCGGCAAGGGCAACCACATCGGCGGATAGATGACTAGTGTGGGCGGCAGATTTTACCCAAGCAACTTGTGGGATGAGTGCCTCGCCCGCCATCTCATCAGCCTCTCGTTCTATGCGATCTTGTTCATCGGGGCTATCAAGGTTATCGGTGAATAGTGGATGCGCTTCATCCAAGTGGCGGGAGACGTGGGCCAGTTCGTGCATCAGTACAAACCAGAAGTTATCCAGGCGATCATAGCGCAGCGTCATGGCGACAACTGGACGCCCCTCATCGAGCATCGCCGCTCCATCAAGATAAGTACCCTTGAAGTGCGGTTCGACGACCAGGGTAATTCCTGCCATGCCAAGTTGCTCGCGGGCCAGACGCGGACCATCTTCGAATGCCGAAAGCCGTGCAAGGTCTTTCAGCCATTTTGCAGTAATAACGCCTTTGTTATACTCGCGAGGAGCCGGATTGGCGCGCGCTTTTTTGATTGCGCACAACCGCCAGGCAAGCAGTGCATGTCCGTCCGCATCTCGGGTGCCGCGCTGATGTAACGGTGCGCGCAAAAATGCCGGCTCAGCCTGCTTTGGTAAAAGTCCACGCATGAAACTGAGAAGCAGCTCTTCGGCATAGTCTTTAAGCCGTTGTGTGTTCCCTTTGAAGTCACCAAAACATCCGCGCTCAAACATCTCCTTGAGGGGAAATTTTGTGTAATCCATCTCAGGCTCTTCGCCAACGATTGCCTGGCTAATTTCGGTGCCGCTAATAAGCACGTCTGCCGGAATACCCAGTCCACTATGTAGGCGGCGAATCATGGAAAGCGAGAGAGGACGCTTACGCGATAACACTTCCGAAACCTTGGACAGGGAACCCATATAGGGTTGCAAATCCTTGCGAGCGAGATTCATTTGATCCATACGGAAAAGAATCGCTTCTATCGGATCGGGTACCGTGGCCGGCACAATTTTCCGTTCATAGTCTTCGATTACCAGCGCCAGAAGCTCCAGCTCGTTCTCTTCAGTTGAGTCGGCTTCCGGATCAAGCGTCATCAGCACGGAAAGTCGCGCAATTGCGTGTGAATAATCATCACTGGACTTAATAACTTTTATATTCATTTTCTTTCCCCGAAAACACTGCAATGTATCTGGGTTGCCCTAAAATTTCTTCTTACTGTACTCGGCATGAGTTCCCACCCATTCGATTACAACTATTCCGCCCCGATATCGAACTTGAACAACCAACCTGTACGAATTACCTTTTATATTGAAAATAACCCGATTATCGGCCAGGAAGTCCGCTGACGGATAACGCAGCTTTATGTCCTGAGAGGTTTGCCACGCTCCCCGCTCAACATCATCGCGCCAAGCGTCCAGCTGCCCCCGAACGTCTGCATGACGCTGCTTGAAATTTTCGAGCAAAGGTAAGCTTAATATTCGCATCGAGGGGGAGGCGTTCCCGTATGTGGAAGCACATAATATTTCCCATTATGGGAAATGTCAACAAGATGTAAAATAAATTGACGGGATAGTGGATCTAAGTGATGCGCTAAAGAGGGTATCTGCCGTGGCAGCTTTTTGCATGCCGCAACCATCTGCTTTCTTGCAGGATATTCTACACCTCGAGCACCCGCAATTGGCACATAGTACCCGTTCATCCTTGACTACACAAAGCGATCATTCGGGAATTTCATACACCAAGACGCGCAAGTCGAAGCATTCTTTCATCCGGCAGTTTGCCATGTCGAGGCTCACTATCGCTTCCAGCTTCTCAGCCGCTACCGTTTTCCGTCAATGTCCAGATTGATAAGGCAAGCTCTCGTACCTGATGTTATAGCTGAAGTGGAATGCGTATCGCCCATGTTTCCTTCCGCGTCAGGGGCATCTTCTGATCAGCCAGCTTGCACTTGTTCCACGGTACATGGTTAGTTTAAATAAGCACAGCGCATCCACTGTCAACGCACATCGGTGGATGCGCTGCGCTTATCCACCCTACGGCTAAATTTGGGCTTATTCAATTCCAAATAATAGAGTTATAAATCAAAAACCGGCATACGCTGCCGGTTTTCGGGGTAAAAATTATGCTTTAAAGCCGACCGATTTTCGGCAAATCACCGACCAACGGCGCAACATAATCTATCCAGGCTTGAGTCACATCGTTACCTGCCGCATTGATGTATTCATCACCCATCTCTGTGGCGACCTTTGCCACGGTAGATAAGGGCGTAATGAAACATTCGCTGGCATAAGGCTGGCTGGAGAGGCGGCGAATCGCGACCGATCCCGGCTGTCCGGTGCTGACTGCATGATTCACGGCATACTGGCCCACATCGCGTGCTTCCCGGCTATCCACTTCAGACACAATGGTAGGGAAGGAACGCTGCAAATAGCCGAATGTATCGGCACGCACACGTACCTTTTGCCCCGGAAAGGCTTCTTTAACCAGCGCCGCCAGTGTATCGCCCAAGGCACCGCTGCCAGATAACTGGATATTGCCATGCGAATCGCGCTCTCCGCTGGTAGAAATCGGATTGCCGTCCTTGTCAGTGATGCCCTCGGATACGGCGATGACGCAGCGACCGTATTTAGCCATCGTATCCCGCACATCCTGCTGGAATGTGGCGACATCAAACACACGTTCCGGCAGGTAAATCAAGTGCGGGCCATCGCCTTCCGCCTGACGCGCCAGCGCTGAAGCTGCCGTCAAAAATCCGGCACTGCGCCCCATCACGACATTAACCTTGATACCCTGCAATGCATTGTTGTCACGATCATCACCCATGAATGCCAACGCAACAAATCGCGCGGCGGATGCGAAACCCGGACAGTGATCCGTTACTCGCAGATCGTTATCTATGGTTTTGGGGATATGCACGGTACAGAAATCGTAATTGGCTTCCTTAGCCATTTCAGCGATGATATGCGCGGTTTCAGCAGAATCATTGCCACCGATATAGAAAAAATAACGCACGTCATTTTTCTTGAACACCTCGAATACCTTTTCGCATTCCGCCTTGCCCGGCTTGAGACGCACCGAACCCAATGCGGCGGCAGGCGTAGCGGCTACCTGTTCCAGTTGTTCTACACTTTGCGTAGTCAGATCGATAAAGTCTTCCTTCATGATCCCGGCGATACCATGACGAGCACCCAAAATCCCGGTTATCTCCGTATGTCCACGAGCTGCCAGTACAGCGCCTACCAAAGATTGATTTATCACTACGGTGGGACCGCCCGACTGACCAATGACCATCTTGCCGATAAGTTTGCCTTGTTCCATAACATCACCTCCTTGAGTAAATTTGTGACATTCTAACCCAACGATCATGACAATTATGCTTTGCCAATTGATAAAAGCGGATTGGGCAAGCTGATTCCTATTGCGACATTCGAGAACAGAGGGCTTTCCGGGAAGCAAATTCCACAAAAATTCAACTCGGCGACTTCGCCCTGCATCGCTTATAATTGGCATGTTATCAATTTACAACTTTTTTCAAGGAAACCGCATGAGCTTGCTTAACGTCCGCCCCGGAGACAACCTACCCCACGAGTGCAATGTCATTATTGAAATCCCGAAACATGCAGATCCGGTCAAGTATGAAGTCGACAAGACTTCCGGTGTGCTGGTCGTTGATCGTTTCATCGGTTCTCTGATGCGCTACCCGGCAAACTATGGCTTTATTCCTGAAACCATTGCAGATGATGGTGATCCTGTGGATGTGCTGGTGGTTACACCCTTCCCTATCGTACATGGCGCAATTATTCCCTGCCGCCCGGTCGGTGTGTTGATGATGTCCGACGAAGGTGGCGACGATGCAAAAATCATTGCGGTTCCAACCGACAAGTTGACTCCGCTCTACCATGAAATCAAGACTTACGAAGACCTGCCTAAAATCACGCTGGAGCAGATCAAGCACTTCTTTGAACTGTACAAGGCGCTGGAACCGGGTAAGTGGGTCAAAATCAATGGCTGGCAAGGCGTTGAAGCTGCCCATGCCGAAATCCAGAATGGTATTGCAGCCTACAAAAACGCAGGTAAATAATGACGGCACAAATCATTGACGGTAAAGCCATCGCCCAGCAGGTGCGGGCCGAATGGAAGGAACGCGCCGATGTACTGAAGGCGCAAGGTATCACACCGGGGCTGGCCGTCATTATCGTTGGCAATGATCCTGCATCCAAGGTGTATGTCGCCAACAAGGTGAGGGCCTGCGCGGAATTGGGTTTGCACTCGATTCACGTCGAGTTGCCTGCCGAAACCGATGAAGCAACCTTGCTCTCTGAAATCAATGCGTTAAACAACGATCCGAAGATACACGGCATACTGGTACAACTGCCGTTACCCAAGCATCTGGATGCCCACAAGGTCATTGAGGCGATCAATCCCGACAAGGATGTAGATGGCTTTCACGAAAAAAATGTCGGCGCACTGGTAACGGGTGAAACGCCTTTTCCATCCTGTACGCCTTATGGCGTGATGGTGATGCTGGAAAAAACCGGAATCGACATCGAAGGCAAGCACGCCGTGGTAGTAGGGCGCAGCAATATCGTCGGCAAGCCGATGGCGCTATTGCTATTGCACAAGAATGCTACCGTAACCATTTGCACCTCCAGAACAGTGGATCTGGCAAAGCACACCCGCGACGCTGACATACTGGTGGCCGCAGTTGGCAAAGCCAACTTTATAACGGCAGAGATGGTCAAGCCCGGTGCTGTCGTGATCGATGTCGGCATTAACCGCAATGCAGAAGGAAAATTGGTAGGCGATGTGAATTTTGATGAAGTAAAAGAAGTCGCGTCGTATATCACCCCGGTTCCGGGCGGTGTAGGGCCGATGACCATTACCATGCTGGTCGCAAATACGGTACGTTCGGCAGAGCGACTGTCAGGACTTGGCAAGTAGTGCAATTCATATAAGCATTTCAGGATTCCTGACTCATCATCAGGAATCGGACTTCCTGATGATATTTCGTGCTCGGCTAACTGTAATTAACTAACACTAAGGGGCTGCCATGCATCCTGAAGATATAGACGCACGTGACAAATTTCTCTTTACACTTGAGTGGCTGCTGGAAATTACCAAGCGTTACTCCGGTCGCATGCGGTTTGGACTGGCTCATATAAGCTCTGAGAGTCTCAGAGTCATGGGCAATACTTACGGCGCCCAAAGTGCATCACTGAAACTTGACGAAATTTCTCATTCCTTACGCTCCGCCTTTCGGAAAACAGATCTGGTGGCACGCGATGGTGCGGACTTCTGGATATTAGTGCCGTATACGCCGCCGAGTGAGCAACTCCTCGACAAGGTGAAATACATCGCCGAAACCGCATCTCATTGCGGTCTTGAAATTATGGAAAATGACATTTCGATTTTTTCTCTACCCAACAGCAAAAGCCATGTGGATTTTGAATGCTCCGCAACACAGTTTCTCAACTACCTTAAACAAAACCGACAGACACTTGCCTATCCATACATACTGTTACCCATTGAAGACGAATAGCATTTCAGCGAACTCAACTGAAAAGCACCGCCCGCCACTCATCTGGACAAGCCGGATTCAGCCGGCAGTGTTGATAAGGAATTATTCCTCTCCGGCAACGGATTAAAGGACTCATCCAGGATCTGATAAAAAACCTCATCGGCTTTAATCATTCCCAATTCGCTACGCGCACGCTCCTCTACCGCTTCTGTTCCTTGTTTCAGATCCCGCACCTCAGCATCCAGCAAGGCATTACGTGTGCGCGTCTTCTGATTAATCTGCTGCTGCACTTCAACTTGATGATGCATATTCCACACTGACAACCAGCCGCCCTTCCCCAGCCAGAGCGGGTACTGTAACAGCAACAGCATTACTGCCAGTATTAGCGTGATGATTCTCATATATATACCCAGCGATCCAACCTTACCCAAAACCAAGTGAGTATGTGAACAAGCAACTCAATGATAATGACAAGACATTCTCCAGCACAAGCTTAATGTCAAATCCAATATATTTAGTAAAAAAAACGCCCCAAGCCTAAGCCAGGGGCGCGTATTTCGCTATATTACGAGGCGACTTAACTCAGTTGATAAAATGCATCATGGCCGGCATATGATGCGACATCACCCAAGCTTTCCTCAATACGCAACAGTTGATTATATTTCGCCATACGATCCGAGCGCGAAGCAGAACCCGTTTTGATCTGCAAGGCATTGGTGGCAACCGCAATATCAGCAATGGTGCTGTCTTCGGTTTCACCGGAACGATGTGAAATAACCGCTGTATATCCAGCACGTTTGGCCATCTCGATAGCTTCGAATGTCTCTGTCAAAGTACCAATCTGATTAACCTTGATCAGAATGGAATTAGCCAGACCCTGGCGTATGCCTTCACGCAAAATTTTGGTATTGGTTACAAATACATCATCGCCCACGATCTGAACATCGTCACCGAGACGATGAGTCAATAATTTCCAGCCTTCCCAGTCATTTTCACTCATACCGTCTTCGATACTGATCAACGGATACTTGTCCACCCAGTTAGCCAGATAATCTACAAACTGCTCTGATGTCAGCTTCAAACCTTCGGAATCAAGATGGTACAAGCCATCCTTGTAGAACTCGGAACTGGCGCAATCCACACCAATCGCCACATCCGCACCAGGAACATAACCCGCTGCCTCGATACCTTCCACGATTAATTGCAACGCGGCCTCATTGGATGGCAGGTTAGGCGCAAATCCACCTTCATCACCCACTGTTGTAGGCATGCCTTTTGCATCAATCAGCTTCTTGAGTGCGTGAAACACTTCAGCGCCATAACGCAATGCCTCACGGAATGTAGGTGCGCCGACCGGAATAATCATGAATTCCTGCATGTCGATATTGTTATTGGCGTGCGCACCGCCATTGATGATATTCATCATCGGCACAGGCAATTGCATTTTTGCGGAGCCACCCAAATAGCGATACAAAGGCAAGCCCTTGTCTTCTGCTGCGGCACGAGCAACCGCCATGGACACGGCCAATATAGCATTTGCACCCAAACGAGACTTGTTCTCGGTACCATCCAGTTCAATCATGATTTGATCGATAAGCGCCTGCTCGCTGGCATCCAGCCCGATAATCGCTTCTGCGATTTCGGTATTCACATACTCAACAGCCTTCAACACGCCTTTGCCAAGATAACGCTGCTTGTCACCATCACGTAATTCAATCGCTTCACGCTCACCCGTGGATGCCCCGGACGGCACAGCTGCACGTCCCATTACACCGGATTCCAACAACACATCGGCTTCTACAGTAGGGTTTCCACGTGAATCCAAAATTTCACGGGCGATCACATCAACAATTACACTCATCTTTTCCTCAAATCTTCCATATCAAATTTAACAATAAATTCGCCATGACCGGCATGGCGTTTTTTCCCGGAACCCTTTCCGGCCTGCATTACTTTTCTAAAACGATACTGCCTTTAAATCGATCACTTCTTCAATCAAACCCTGCTGTTTAACCGTCTGATCCAATACAATCAGAGTTTTCAACAGTGCCTTGAGGTGCGTTAGCGGAAACGCATTCGGGCCATCTGACAACGCTTGTGATGGATTCGGATGCGTCTCCATAAACAAGCCTGAAATCCCGGCGGCTACCGCCGCACGTGCCAATACGGGTACAAACTCTCGTTGCCCGCCACTGACTGAACCCTGTCCACCCGGCAACTGAACAGAATGCGTAGCATCATACACAACCGGACAACCCGTATTTCGCATCACCGCCAACGAACGCATGTCCGATACGAGGTTGTTATACCCGAAGGATGCACCACGTTCACAAACCATGATGTTATCCCGACCACTGGCATCGCGTGCCTTTTCAACCACATTCTGCATATCCCAAGGTGACAAAAACTGCCCCTTTTTGATATTCACCGGCTTACCGCAACGAGCAACGGCATGAATAAAATCCGTTTGCCTACACAGGAACGCCGGGGTCTGCAACACATCCACCACCGATGCGACCGGTTCAATTTCTTCAATACTATGCACATCGGTCAGTACCGGTACGCCAAGCTGCGCCTTTACTTCACTCAGTATTTTCAACCCCTGATCCAAACCAAAACCGCGAAACGATTTCCCTGAACTACGATTGGCCTTATCGTAAGAAGACTTGTAAATGAATGAAAGGTTCAATTCCTGACAAATTTCCTGCAAATAGCCTGCTGTATCCAACGCCATTTGCTGCGATTCGATCACGCAGGGGCCTGCAATCAAAAACAGTGGACGATCAAGGCCTGCTTCAAAGTTGCATAATTTCATGCGGTTTTCTCGTTATTATTGGATGAGTGCTCGTTACGGGAAGCCTGTTCTTTACAGGAAGACTGATATTTCAAGGCCGCTTCTACAAACGACTTGAACAAGGGATGTCCGGCACGAGGTGTAGAAGTAAATTCGGGATGAAACTGAACTGCAATAAACCACGGATGCAAGGAATCAGGCAATTCCATGATTTCAGGCAGATTTTCTGTCGGGGTACGTGCAGAAATAATCAAACCGTTTTTTTCCAGCTCTGGCACATAATGATTGTTCACTTCATAACGATGACGGTGACGCTCATTCACCTCATCACCATAGATGCGTTGCGCCAAAGTACCGGGAACTATCGGACAACATTGCGAACCCAAACGCATCGTCCCACCCAGATCGGAATCATTGCTACGTGTTTCCACACGTCCGTCACGATCTGACCATTCGGTTATGAGTGCCACAACCGGATGGTCGGTCTCAGGATTCAATTCGGTACTGTTCGCATCCGCCATACCTGCTACATGACGTGCATATTCGATCACGGCTAGTTGCATACCTAGGCATATTCCTAAATATGGCACCCGGTTTTCACGCGCATAACGAATCGCCGCAATTTTACCTTCCGTGCCGCGCGCACCAAAGCCACCTGGAACAAGTATGGCATCAAAGTGTTCCAGCCCCTGCGTACCCGCTGTTTCAAGCGCTTCGGAATCGATGTACTCGATCTTTACCCGCGTCTCGGTATGAATTCCGGCGTGACGCAACGCCTCAATGAGTGACTTATAGGATTCAGTCAAATCAACATATTTACCAACCATGCCGATGGTGACTTCATGCAATGGATTTTTCTGCGCATGCACCAGATTCGCCCAAACTGACAAATCGGCAGGAGGCAATTCCAGCCTCAACTCCTCACAGATGATGCGATCCAGCCCTTGCTTATTCAACATCTGCGGAATCATGTAAATGCTGTCGGCATCCCACATCGAGATAACCGCATCTTCACGCACATTGGCAAACAACGAAATCTTGGCGCGTTCATCATCCGGAATCGGCCTGTCGGCACGACACAGCAAGGCAGTCGGGAAAATTCCAATTTCACGCAACTTTTGTACGCTGTGCTGTGTGGGCTTGGTCTTTAATTCACCCGCTGTGGCGATATATGGAACCAGAGTAAGATGCACATAAGCAACATCATAACGCCCCAGCCTCAAGCCCATTTGGCGAGCTGCCTCCAGAAATGGCAATGATTCAATATCACCGACCGTGCCGCCAATCTCAACGATCGCCACATCTGCCTTATCGCCGTGATAGGCTGCTGCACCACGTTCGACAAAAGTCTGGATCTCGTTGGTAATATGGGGAATCACCTGTACCGTTTTACCCAGATACTCACCGCGTCGCTCCTTGCGAATCACGCTTTCATATATCTGTCCGGTGGTAAAGTTGTTTGCCTTGCGCATACGGGCGGATATAAATCGCTCGTAATGCCCCAAATCCAGGTCGGTTTCCGCACCGTCTTCGGTGACGAACACCTCACCGTGCTGGAACGGACTCATGGTACCGGGATCAACGTTAATATAAGGATCGAGCTTAAGCATCGTGACCTTAAGGCCACGTGATTCAAGGATCGCCGCGAGAGAGGCGGCAGCAATACCCTTCCCTAGAGAAGAGACTACGCCACCAGTAATAAATATGTACTTTGTCATGGGGCGCGATAATACCGCAAATCCCCTTGCACTCAAAATTCAACCAGCAGAAATTTCGGGAAATTATTGACAGCTACGGCAAAACAAAACTACATTCACCGTAATTTGCGCAATTAGTCATTTGCATACTTAATCGTCTTCAGGAGTTCGCATGTCCAACATCCAGTCTGTAATGCATGAAAACCGTGTTTTCAATCCTTCAGAGGAATTTATTTCCCAGGCCAACGTATCCGGCATGGCGGCCTATCAAGCGCTCTGCGATGAAGCCGCAAGGGATTACACCGGATTCTGGGGACGTCTGGCAAAAGAAACTTTGCAATGGAAAAAACCCTTCACTCAAATTCTTAATGAAAGCCATGCGCCATTTTACAAATGGTTTGAGGATGGCGAACTGAATGTTTCGTACAACTGTCTGGATACGCATCTAGCCAACCTGTCAGAAAAAACCGCCATCATCTTTGAAGCGGACGATGGGCAAGTGACGCGAATTAATTATCGCGATTTACATTCCCAAGTATGCCAGTTTGCCAACGGCCTAAAATCACGCGGCATTAACAAAGGTGATCGCGTCATCATCTACATGCCGATGAGCATTGAGGCTGTTATTGCCATGCAGGGTTGCGCGCGTATCGGCGCAATTCACTCGGTCGTGTTTGGCGGTTTTTCTTCAAAAAGCCTGCATGAGCGCATCACCGACGCTAAAGCCTGCGCCGTCATTACCGCCGATGCGCAAATGCGTGGTGGAAGGGTAATGCCGCTTAAACCAGCAGTAGACGAAGCGCTACGTCTGGGCGGCTGTGAAGCAGTACACAGCGTCATCGTGTATCAACGCGCCGCATGCGAAACAGCCTGGAATGACAGCCTCGACATCAAATGGCATGATCTGATCATCAACCAAAGCAATGAATGCGAACCTGAATGGGTCGACTCTGAACATCCCTTATTCATTCTTTATACCTCCGGCTCGACTGGCAAACCCAAAGGTGTACAACATTCCTCCGGCGGCTATCTTCTAGGCGCAATGCTCTCGATGAAATGGGTATTCGACTTTAAACCAAACGATATATTCTGGTGTACCGCGGACGTTGGCTGGATCACTGGCCATAGCTATGTTGCCTATGGCCCTCTGGCGATGGGAGCGACACAAGTTATCTTTGAAGGCGTTCCAACCTACCCTGATGCAGGACGTTTCTGGAAAATGATACAGGATCACAAGGTCAGCATTTTCTATACTGCTCCAACCGCCATTCGTTCATTGATCAAACTGGGCGGCGACCTGCCGAACAACTATGACCTTAGCAGCCTGCGCCTGCTGGGTACGGTAGGCGAACCGATCAATCCTGAAGCCTGGATGTGGTATTACAACATGGTAGGCCAAGAGCGTTGCCCGATAGTCGACACCTGGTGGCAAACAGAAACCGGCAGCCATATGATAGCTCCGCTACCCGGCGCAATGCCGATCAAACCTGGCACCTGCACCTTGCCGCTACCAGGCATTATGGCCACCATATTCGATGAAGCAGGCAATGAGGTACATGATCTACATGGCGGCTTTCTGGTCATCAAGCGCCCCTTCCCCTCCCAAATTCGCACTATCTGGGGCGATCCTGAACGATACAAAAAAGCCTACTTCCCGGAAGAAATGCACGGCGCCTATCTCGCGGGGGATTCAGCACACCGCGACGATGATGGCTATTTCTGGATCATGGGGCGTATCGACGATGTGCTGAACGTCTCGGGTCACCGCCTGGGTACAATGGAAATCGAATCCGCACTGGTCGCGAATCCACTGGTTGCAGAAGCCGCCGTGGTCGGCAAGCCACATGAAATCAAGGGCGAAGCGGTAGTGGCTTTCGTCGTACTAAAAGGTAGCCATCCGAGTACTCCGGCTCTCGCTCATGAAATGGCTGAAAACTTACGTAAATGGGTAGGGCAGGAAATCGGCCCGATTGCCAAACCGGACGAAATTCGCTTTGGCGAAAATCTTCCCAAAACCCGTTCTGGAAAAATCATGCGCCGTTTGCTCCGTGCATTAGCGCGCGGCGAAGAAATCACTCAGGATGTATCCACCTTGGAAAATCCGGCCATTCTTGAGCAACTAAAAAATGCCATTAAATAAATTTTTCACTTGCTCAGAGACGGTTGAAACTGAAAATTTCTTCCGTCTAAAATCAATAAATGCGTGTTATTTATTAAGTAATCAGCGAAAATAACAATGAGGGATACAAAATTAAGTACAAAAATATCCATTACACCTGATACCTTAATCAAGTAAAGGATGCCAAACAAATCCCGTTTAATAACGACTCAAATACGAAGCAATTACACCCATTGACTCGTGAAATTTAGGTTGAAAAAATGAAAAATTTAAATATCGGCGTTCGACTTGCCATTGGTTTTTCCCTCGTAGTAGCCCTATTTGCGGCCAATCTGTTACAGGTGGGCCTATCTCTCTCAGGGCTATCCAGAGATGCCAGTCAGATCAAGGATGAAACGCTACCCTTCGTTCTGGTCGTTGACGAAATGGATCTTGCCCGTTCCGAGGTACAGCAATTCCTGACCGACGTTTCAGCGACTCATGACCGCGCCGGGTATAAGGAGGCCGACGAAGCCGCCCAACGTTTTATGGCAGGTACTGCCAAGTTCAAGGAAATGTACCAGCGTGAAAAGGACACCGAAAAACTGAAACAAATCGAAGTAATTGAAACACACTTCAAATCCTTCAATGCCAAGGGCAAGGAAATGGCTGAAGCCTATATCAATCAAGGGCTGGAAGCTGGAAATTTGTTGATGAAAGGGTCCGGAAATATCATTGGCTTTGATCAGGAAAGTGAAACCATTTCCGATGCTCTAACCAAATTTCGCCACCAACAAACTGCCGAAGCAAACCGGATTGTGGATACTACGGCTGAATCTGCCATTTCCACCATGCGTCTCATGATTATTGGCGGCGTGCTAGCCACTCTGCTTGCGGCCATCTTTTCAGTCAACATTACCCGCTCAGTCATTTCTCCCATGAGCAAAATGAAATCGGCAATTGTTGAAATCGGCAAGAATGGTAATTTTACACGCCGTATCGACATAGATAGTCACGATGAGGTTGGTGAAACTACCAAAGCATTCAATGACCTGATGGGCAATCTTCAATCCACATTTACCCAGATTCATAACAGCATAGACAGTATATTTGATGCTTCCAATGCACTTTCTTCCTCCTCCACCCAAGTTGCATCCAGTTCCGCTCATCAAAGCGAAGCCACATCCGCTATAGCTGCAACCGTGGAAGAAATTACGGTCAGCATCGGTCAAGTCGCAGAAAATGCACAGGAGGCATTAAGAATATCCCGTGTGTCCGGCGAACTTTCCAGTCAAGGCAGCGAAATTATCCATCGTGCTGCCACAGAAATGCTGCAAATTGCCACCACCGTACGCGACACCTCCGACTCAATTGAAACACTGGGAGACCAGTCTGGAAAGATCACCTCTATTGTCCACGTCATCAAGGAAATTGCCGAACAAACCAATCTTCTGGCCTTGAATGCCGCCATCGAAGCCGCCCGCGCGGGCGAACAGGGGCGCGGCTTTGCCGTGGTTGCCGATGAAGTACGCAAACTGGCTGAACGCACGGCAATTTCCACAAAGGAGATTTCCGAAATGATAGATTCCATGCAAAACACTGCTGGAGCTGCCGTTGCCAGTATGACAAATGCTGTCAAACAGGTTAACGATGGGGCTGCGCTGGCACAGAAGGCTGGCGATGCAATCAATCAAATCAACGGCGAATCCGATAAAGTCATTCAGACGGTGAGCGATATTTCCCTGATGCTGGAGGAACAAAGCCGGGCCAGCAACGACATCGCCGTTAATATCGAAAAAGTAGCGCAACTGACAGAAGAAAACCACGCAGCAACAGAACAAACAGCCAATGCGGCCAACAATCTGACATCTCTAGCTGACACCATGCGCCACACGGTAAATAAGTTCAAAATATAATCCAAGCTGACATCCCAAACAGAGATTGCCATGGTGCAGTCTCTCATGACATTCAGATAGGGTTCCAAAGCAAAGTTACAGAACCTTGACGAAATACCATAATGTCGGCATCCAAAGTAACAACCGCCTGAACATTACGTTCAAGCGGTTTTTTATTTGTAGAATCGTAGTTGAGACTCTGCAAATCAAGCGGCAAGTGAGCCTGCCGATGGATGAACCTAGAAAAAGCAATTGTCCACGAAAATTACGAGAAAACATGAACAAATTCAAAAACATGCAAAAGTTTCCAATTTCACCCAATGGGTGTTTCGGTGACTTGACGTAACCAATTGTTTAATTTCGTGCCTTTCGTGGACTAAATGAAGTTTTAAGGATGAACGATTGAAACACGAAACCGCGTTGATTTCATATGCGGGAGTGCAGACGACAGCGAAGCGTGGGCAAGTGCGTTGAGAGAATAAAAGCACGGCAACACCCATGGGCCTACCTGACTATTGCAATTGACCATTACGTTACGATAGGCAGCAAGGCCTTCTGACGCGCAAGAGCCCACGCAACATGTTCACGTACCACCTCCGACGGATGGTTCATATGTGCTTGCAAAGCCGCAACTATCGCCGTTTTTCCAGGTGCATTGCCCATTGCAACGGCAATATTCCGCATCCATTGCTCATAACCTATACGATATATCGGACTACCCGCCATTTTCAATTTGAAATCCTCTTCACTCCAGGAAAACAAATCCAACAGAGCCGTATCATCCAGACCATGCCGCACGGCAAAATCCGGTTCAATACTGTTTTGCGCGAAACGATTCCATGGACAAACCAACTGACAATCATCGCACCCATAAATACGATTACCAATCAGCGGACGCAACTCGACCGGAATACGACCCTTCAGCTCAATAGTCAGATAAGAAATACAACGGCGTGCATCCAGTTGGTAAGGCGCAATGATGGCCTGTGTCGGGCAAATTTCTATACAACGAATACATCGACCACAATGTTCCGTCTGCGGCGCATCAATTGGAAGCGGCAAGTTAATGAAAACCTCGCCGAGAAAGAAGCGGGAACCATGTTTGCGCGACAGCAGCAGCGTATGCTTGCCGCGCCATCCCAGTCCTGCCTTATCCGCCAACGCGACTTCCAGTACCGGAGCACTATCGGTAAACACCCGACCTTCAAATTCCGCAACTTCGTCACGTATCCTCTCGGTCAACTTTGCCAAGCGGTTACGCAAAAGCTTGTGATAATCACGCCCCAGTGCATAACGTGAAATAAACGCCTTCTCACCTTGCTGCAATATCTGCCAACTATCACGCGAATTAGCGGGAAAATAACTCATGTACAAACTGATAACACGCAAAGTACCCGGAACCAGCTCAGCGGGACGACTGCGCTTCACACCATGTTTTGCCATATAATCCATCTCGCCGTGGAAACCGCGTGCCAGCCATTCCAGCATACCGTTTTCAGCATTAGACAGATCCGTATCTGTAATACCTACAGCATGAAAACCCAGTTCATGTGCCCATAAGCGTATATTGCGGGTCACCTTGTCATACTGTTTGAACGCTGGGTTAGGATTCTTGTTTTGCATAATCCGATGATAGCCGAATAGAACACAAATATCGCACTGATGACAAATATATCCACGACAAAAGATGCCGCCGAGATTATGCCGACACTACTATCGTTCACACTCCCTGACGAAAATGATACCATCGCACTCGCACGAAGTTTAGCCAGCCTGCTTCGCCCCGGCCTGATTATTTATCTGCGCGGTGATCTAGGCGCCGGGAAAACCTGCCTGGTACGCGGAATACTTAATGCATTGGGATATAACGGGCGAGTTAAAAGTCCGACCTATACACTGCTTGAGCCTTACCATGTAGCCGGTCTAAATTTGTGCCACTTTGACTTGTATCGATTGCATGATGAAGAGGAATGGGAAACCGCCGGATTCCGTGATGAATTCAACGGACAAGCTATTTTTCTGATCGAATGGCCTGAAAAAGCATCATCGTTCATACCTGCAGCGGATATACAAATCGACTTGAAAATTTTACCTCAAGGGCGCGAGGCAATCATTCAAGGAAAATCTCCAATAGGACAAGCATGCTTAAAGCAGCTATAAAACTTCTACCACCACGGCATACAAACCTGCTGTGCCAAATCGCTGCAATTATCATACTGTCAGGTCTATGGCTACACGAGTCTCATGCTGCCATAGAAATTACTGCCACAAGGTTCTGGCCTGCACAGGATTACACCCGTCTGACGCTGGAATCAAAAAACGCCATACGCCACAACATGTTTTCAATGGAAAACCCGGACCGTCTTGTCATAGATCTGGAGGATGTAGAACCTAGCGACACGTTAAACCAACTTTCCGATAAGGTCGGCAACGACGACCCATATATCAAAAGTGTGCGTATAGGGCGCTTCAAGCCTGGCGTAGTCAGATTGGTTTTCGATCTCAAGGGACAGGTTAAACCCCAACTATTTGATCTTAATCCAGTCGGCGAATACGGACATCGTCTGGTTCTTGACATCTATCCTGCCGAAACGACAGACCCTCTAATGGCACTGCTTGAGCGCGGAAAGGAAACTGCGAATTCCGGCGCTCCTGTCTCAAACAAACAACTTAGCGAAGAAACACATCAGAAAGAAACGGCTGCGGCAACCAGTATCGAGCCTTCCAAACCCTTGCCCCTTCCCCAAACAATTTCCGAACTGCGTAATCGCACTCTGATTGTCGCTATAGATGCAGGACATGGCGGCGAGGATCCCGGCGCACGCGGAAGAAAGGGTTCAAATGAAAAAACCGTCACCCTCGCTATCGCACGCAAACTTCATGGCCTAGTGAATAACACGCCTAATATGCGCGCCGTATTAATACGCGATGGCGACTACTTTATTCCACTAGGGGTACGTGTAAGCAAAGCGCGCAAGGCGCGCGCCGACTTGTTTGTTTCCATCCATGCCGATGCCTTTATCAAGCCCGATGCACGCGGCTCATCCGTTTTTGCCCTTTCCGAGCATGGCGCAACCAGTACGGCCGCACGTTGGCTGGCTAAGAAAGAAAATGAAGCCGATTTAATTGGTGGCGTAAATATTGCCGTCAAAGACCCCTATCTGGCGCGCACCTTACTGGATTTATCTCAAACTGCCACCATTAATGACAGCATACGACTCGCCCGACATGTATTAGGGGAACTGGGAGACATCAATGACTTACATAGCGGTCATATTGAACAAGCCGGATTTGCGGTACTAAAATCACCGGATATTCCTTCTATACTGGTCGAAACAGCCTTTATCAGCAATCCCGGAGAAGAGCGTCGCCTGAATGACGAAAGTTATCAATTGAAAATGGCCAATGCGGTATTGAGTGGCATCAAACGCTATTTCGCACAAAATCCCGCATTATCCAGACACAACATTGCCCAAAACAATTAAGGCTGACTTTCCTCTTTCAATTGGTTCAATGATATAAGGGATTAGCCGGATCAAGTTCACGCCCCATCACAGCGGCTTCTCCAAAGGCATCTTCATCGCCAATATCCTTGAGCTGACGCGCCAGCGTTTCAAAACCTTTAACATCGCCGCGATCCAGATATATAGCCAACAATGCGAGATACTCATGAATATATTCAGAATCACTCTTGCCTACCTCTATCGACTCTTGCTCTGTCATTTTTTCATTCTCAGATTTAAGAAATGTATTTTCGTCGAACAAAAGCGCATAGTCATCGGAAGAAGACGCACCACTTGCCGAATCAACATAATCCAATATATCCATAGATGATTTTTTAGACGGAAAATCAGTCTTATCCGCTTCCTGTACCACATATGCGGGCACCGCCTCTTCGCTCAGGAACGGCAGGATAAATGACAAATCAGATTCATCAGTTTGCCCCCCCTTCACCTCTGGCACGATGCCGTTTTCTTCAGAAACATTAAACATCTCGGAATTTTCAACCTTAACCGAAACATCACCCTCCAATGGTTCTACAGGAAAATCGATTTCTTCAGCTCGCATTGAAGCAATGCCGGATAATACTGCGTCATCCGTCTGTGTCGCTGCCTGCAACTCCGGTGCTTTAGTATGAAATTCCATTAGTGAAGGAAACTCCATTTCCACAGATCTTTCAGGTGAGATGAATGAAAGTTCCGTTTTTTCGACCATGGGCGAGGTCATCAAAACAGCATCATCAATGTGCTCGACCGGAGAAGGCTTGTTTGCAGAAGAATAAAATTCAGGGTACAAATCGTGCGATCCATGATATGCACCATGTAACCGCCTGTTTTTCTGGTACCAATAGTAAGCTGCCCCACTCATGGCAAACAAGAGTAAAGCAAGTATTGACCAACTCATGACCCAAGAGTCATCCCCAGGCGTTTCAGTTACAGGAATACTCGTCACTCCCGATTCAATAGATTGATTAACGACCCCTCCCGTCGCCAATACGCCCGATGCAGCATACACAGATGAATGTGCCGTCGATTGTTCATTGGCCCGCAATGCCTTGATCATCGCCTGCATTTCAACAATTTGTGCATTTAATTCTTCAAGGATTTTTTCTTTCGCAATCAATTCTTCATGCAATGCCGTCATATCTTCCGATGAGTCTCTTGACACAGAAGGATCATTTTTCGAAATAGTCAGTGCCTGCTTCAACACAGGTTTGGCACTGTGCTTACGTAAGGATTTTTTAGTTTTACGCTTCACTGACTTCCGCTTGGAAGCCACCTCATCATGCACACCAGACCTAATGGCAGCGGCAATTGGTGTTCCAGCGTTTTCCCTGACCGCTACATCTTGCTGAGCAATTTTTTCCCCACCCCCCGATAATAATGATTGATTTATTTCAGGGGCCCCTTCAGCAACCAATGAGCCAACGGACAATAATTCCGGTGGAGGATCAAGCAAAAAGGTATAGGTTTTGAATAACTTACCATCGGGTAACGTCACCTTAAGCAGCAAATTTACAAATGGATCATTTACCGGACGCGCTGAATGAATAACGATATAGGATGCCGAGGTAACCTGCTCTTGAATCAATTGAAACTCGAACTTAATATCATGAGGATATTGCAATCCAAGCTTTTCATAGTCTGTGACACCCGCCAAGCCAACCTCAAGATTCTTCACAACCAAATTATCCAGTTCAGAAATTGAAATTGTGGCCTTAAGCGGCTGCCCCAACAGACTTTTTACCTGAATATCACCCAACACTATTGCTTGGGCATTGGATAACAGGCCAACCGTTATCACAAGCAACCCGCCCGCAATAAAATTCCCTACAACACGCACTAATGCAAATTTTCTCAAAATAAAACTCTCTCTAAACCTTCTTTAGTGGATTGTACTCACATTCTTCAACGCAAAACTTAACCACGTCAAATGACCGCAGTTACAGAAAAAATTAACCTAATAAAATAATGCGAAGAATTTTCAAACCAGGAAATAAAAAATAGACCTCGACTGACGACGAAGCAGTTTTATACCCGTCAACCCACTTACACTCATCACATCAAAAAAACTATCAAATATCTACTTAACTTTTACCGGGCATAGGCACAGAATTTCTTATATCACTTTCCGTTGAGCCTGCTGATTCCACTTCATGAAATTCAGAAAACAAGCCGCTTACGCTGTTATCCGTTTCAGGTCGGTATGCATACGTCCGTTTTCGATACCTATACAAACCTGTCAGTATCAATAAAAGCAGGGCTATTAACCATCCTGCATATCTCCAAAACAGTTCCATTTGCAACGTAGCGCTTGTCTTGCCACCTGCTTCAACAGTAGTGCTGTTGGCTTGCATTGCCTTGAGCGCGTCCTGCATTTCCTTTATCTGCAGATACTTATCCTGAATCATTTTTTCCTTAACGATCAACTCTTCATGCAGAGAATCGCTACTTTCCATTCCACCTATAGGCGCTGATTGATCGTAACTGGAAAGTGATAATGACATTACCAGCTTTAAGCCTGGTTTAATAACCTGCCCGTCCGGTGACTGCGCGAACAACTCGGGCATAAAGAAAAGTGACGCAAAGGCTAACCATAGAAGCACCATTACCTTGGCACGCTTCTTTTTACTGTTTCGCTTTAAGCTAGTTTGACAAGACATCATTCTGTCCAAATCAGGCCGGAAACACCCCGGTAGACAAATAACGATCACCACGGTCACAAACAATAAATACAATTACCGCATTCTCTACTTGCTGAGAAATACGCATTGCAACGCTTAACGCGCCACCGGATGAAATGCCGCAAAATATTCCTTCTTCGCTAGCCATTCTACGAGTCATTTCCTCGGCATCAAGCTGACTCACATGCTCAACCCTGTCTACATTCCTATCGCTGTATATCTTGGGTAAATATGCTTTGGGCCATTTTCGTATGCCGGGAATCTGCGCACCTTCCTGCGGCTGAACGCCAATAACCTGAACAGCCGGATTCTGCTCCTTAAAAAAGCGCGAACAACCCATAATAGTCCCGGTTGTGCCCATGCTACTGACAAAATGCGTAATCCGCCCTTCCGTCCCGCGCCAAATTTCCGGTGCCGTACCTTCATAGTGCGCAAGCGGATTGTCGGGATTGGCGAACTGATCGAGAACAGTTCCCCGACCTGCGGCACGTAAGGATTCAGCCGTATCCCTGGCCAACTCCATACTGCCCTCTTTCGCAGTCAACACCAGCTCCGCCCCGAACGCACGCATCGTCTGACGACGTTCCACGCTCTGATTCTCTGGCATAACCAATATCATCCGGTAACCACGCATCGCTGCTGCCATTGCCAATGCGATACCTGTATTGCCACTCGTTGCTTCGATAAGCGTATCTCCCGGCTTGATTTCGCCCCGCTGTTCAGCACGCATAATCATCGACAAAGCGGGCCTGTCCTTCACCGAGCCGGCAGGATTATTACCTTCCAGTTTGGCAAGTAACACATTGCTGGTGTTACCCGGAATACGTTTGAGTTGCACCAACGGCGTATTGCCGACAAAATTTTCTATAGATGAATACATCGATTGGCCTTGATAACGAGCAAAAGAGAATGATAACTGCGCAAGCCGGTAATTGCATAATGAATACAGGAAGAATTATCAGCACTAGTGCCGCGAATTGAACGTTCATGAAGAACTTATCAGCACACGATTTTTGTTCGAACAACCGGATTTATCCCACCACCGGAAGAATTTGTTCATCTCCAACAAGACGCACTCCATCGGGTACATGCAGCGTTGATGTCGGAAAAGCGACTTGGGCACCATGAAGAGCAATAATATCCAACACCTTTAATAGCACATCCTGCTTGACCTCATGATAGTGTACCCACGCCGTGGTGCGGGTAAAAACATAAATGAAAAAATCCAGCGATGAGGGGGCAAACCGATTGAAGTTGATGATCATGGTTTGGTTTTGGTCGATCTCTTCATGTTCAAGCAACATTGCCTTTACATCGCACACAATATCGCGCATTTTTGCGGCATCCTCATACCTGATACCTATCGTTTCATAAATGCGGCGATGCGTCATGCGCGACGGATTTTCAACGGCAATCGTGGTAAATGTCGAATTCGGCAAATAAAGCGGACGCTTGTCGAATGTCCTGATTCGAGTTAACCGCCAACCAATTTCTTCAACCGTCCCTTCAATCTCTCGATCTGGCGAGCGCACCCATTCACCTACAACAAAGGGGCGATCAAGATAAATCATCAAGCCGCCAAAAAAGTTTGCCAACATATCTTTTGCGGCAAAACCAATAGCAATTCCGCCTACCCCGCCAAATGCCAGCACACCGGAAATACTGAATCCTAACGTTTCCAAAGCTACCAAAACAGCAGAAATAATAATGGAAAGACGAACCAACTTAGACAATGCTTCAATCGATGCCTTATCCGGTGCATCTTTATGACCAAGAAGATTTACCTGTGCGCGATTAACAAAACGAATCAAAAACCAGGCTATGCAATAAATAACAGCAACATTCCGTATGGGTTTTATCGCCTCGAAAATGGCGACTTGTGTATCACGCTGAAGAATATCCGCCGCAAACGAAATTCCGACAACCCATATCAACAGCGATGCCGGACTGCGCATTGCATCAATCAGAGAATCATCCCAAGGATTTACTGTATCCAGCAATTTGCCATGCAGATGATCAGCAACTTTTTTACCTATGTAATCAATGAGTAGAGTCAAAAAAACAATAACAAATACCTGAATACTCACCCCCCAGGAACCACCCAACGAATCAAGCCATGGAAACAACTCTTTCAAAGACATCAGCAACACACCCTATGGTTTTCAATGCAGGTCTTGGACTTTAACAAATTTATTGTCGTTGTGGGCTGACTTTTCGGGAATAATCAGACATCCGAACGAACACTCAACAGGAGTAAACGGTGAATCCTGACTTAAATTGCAATACCTTGCACAACACGGAATAGCAGATTTCAACTATCTCAGCATTCAAATATTCGGCAGCACTATCTTCGCGACCAATCCGCCACCTTCACGCGTTTCAAGAATGAATTCTCCTGCATGCAACTGGGCAGCGCGTTCGACAATTGCCAATCCCAGCCCTGACCCGGTCACATTGCTACGGGCCGTTTCAAGACGAATGAACGGACGTTTTACAGTTGAACGTTGACTTTCAGGTATGCCCACACCTCGATCCATAATCGCCAGAATAACCTTATCGGCTAAGCTCGTTAATTGCACGGTAATATGTCCGCCGCCGTATTTCATCGCATTATCAATCAAATTGGCTATCGCACGCTTCAATAGCAAAGGGCGCACCCTAATCGGTGGCATAGGCTGTAACTCAAGCCGAATATCACCCGAAAAACGTTCCGTCACCTCCGTTAACAATGCCTGCAAATCAACGACTGAGGCGACTTCATGTTCATCGAGACGTGCATAATCCAGAAATTGCTGAATTACCGCATCCATCTGTTCCACATCAGCTACCAGTCCTTCGCGCAATGATTCGTTCGCACTCAATTCGGCAGCGATGCGAATTCGAGCAAGGGGTGTGCGCAAATCATGTGAGATGCCTGCCAACACCAATGCACGTTCGCGTTCATTAGCCAACAGATCAGCAGACATCTGATTGAAAGCCGCAGAAACGGCCATCACTTCCCTGGCTCCTTGCTCCGTCAGCGGCAACGGCGTAACACCCTGCCCCAGTTGCTGCGCGGCCTGTGATAGCCGCATTAATGGTCGCGCCACCTGACGAGCAATAAAGTAGCTTCCCAACAATGCCAGTAGCAGCACGATACTTCCCCACATCAGGAGTACCTGTGACACGGGATGTTCGATACGTTCCTTCGGTAAGCCGATCCAAAATTCATCTCGACCAATGAAAAAACTGACCCACAACGCATCAACACCGTTAACCTCAGCCGCAAAGCGCGTATCGATGCCAAGATTAGTGCGTACCCTTGCCATCATCAATCGCAATTCAGGAGGATGATCCGGCAAAGGCTTGATAACATCCTCCCTTTCTGCAAGCTGTACCCTGATACTTTCCGAAGCAGCCAATTCTGCGAGCAACGCACTACGCCATTCGGGAGCCGCTGACAGCACCGCTGCGCGCGTCAGATTTACTACTGATACAACCAATTGTGCCATTTGCCGGGTACGCGGCTCCTGCTGGGCATGCTGAAACAAGGCCAATGTTGCTGCAAGCGAAACCACAATCATCACCAGAATCAACAAAAAGGCTCGAGTCAGTAATGTTTGGGGAATCAATTTATTCAGAAATGATTTCAGGATTTAGCTCCGTCAGGAACGAACACATATCCATGCCCCCATACCGTCTGTATAAATCGGGGTTTGGCGGGTTCAGGTTCGATCAGTTTACGCAGTCGCGAGACTTGCACATCAATGGCACGATCAAATGGATCATGGTCACGACCTCGCGCCAGCTCCATCAGTTTGTCGCGCGATAATGGCTGTCTTGGATGTGTAACCAGAACATTGAGTAAGGCAAACTCACCGGTAGTCAATGATGCGGCAACACCCGCCTTACTCAGTACACGTGTAGCGAGATTGAGTTCACAATCACCGAAAACGATACTCTTCTCCTCGTTTGCTGGCGCACCTATCGGCTGCCCACCCTTGCGCCGCAGTACCGCATTAATTCGAGCCACCAGTTCACGAGGATTAAACGGCTTGGGCAAATAATCATCGGCCCCCATTTCCAGTCCGACAATTCGATCAACCTCATCGCCCTTGGCAGTCAAAAGAATCACCGGTACATTTTCACCCGCCGCACGCAGTCGGCGCAATATTGCCAAGCCATCTTCGCCGGGTAACATCAAGTCCAGTATCAATAAATGATAGCGATTGAGCAGCAGCGCCCGATCCATCGCCAATCCGTCACCAACCGCCTTGACCGTGAAGCCCTGTTCGCCGAGATAACGCAGCAGTAATTCACACAGCCTGGCATCATCATCAACAATAAGTATACGTTGTGGATTATTCATGGTCTCATGATACCTATAGAAGAGTGAGGGGCAATGGATATTGAAACAAATTGTTACAAACAAACGGGAATCATAAACACTTTGCTTACATTTCAGGCCTATTATTCCTGCACGCACTTAACGGTGCTTAAGAGTGCCTCCAATAATTCACAATTCAAATCGAGACAAAGTGCAAAGATTACTTTAGCGTACCGCAAATGTTTGACATGTAAGCTATAAAGTTTCTGAGTAACACCTTTTCTTAACGGAGTTTGAATTTTGAGAGGCTTTCTTCAATCAACCACATGGAGATAGATCATGAACACCTTTGTTAAAGCGCTGATAACAGCCGGAATCATCGCTTCCTTTAGTTTCAATGCCATGGCCGCAGATGTTATGCAATCCCCTGTACAAACCCATATGGAAAGGATGAAAACACTAACCCCAGAAGAACGCGACAAAGAACGCGAAGCCATGCAAAAAGAAATGCAATCTCTCAGCCCTCAACAGCGTGCCGAGAGGCAAAAGGAAATTCATGAGTATTTAAAAAATCTACCGCCCGAAGAACGAGCAATGCATCATGAAGAAATGCGCAAAGCTTGGAACAACATGACACCTGAACAGCAGGCAGAAAAACGGCGCGAAATGCGGGAGCACTGGAAAAATATGTCACCGCAAGAGCGTGAAGAAATACACAAAAAGATGAAGGAACACTGGGATAGCATGTCACCGGAAGAACGCAAAGCCCAGCGAAGCGAAATGCACGAACGTTTCAATAAAATGACCGCTGAAGAACGCAAGCAATTTAAGGGAAAACGACATGAACAATGCGACTTTCCCCCGCCGTTCGATCCTGAACGTCCAGAAAAAAAGTGAAATAGCACTATTACGAAGACAGGGGAAAGTTCACTTACTTTCCCCATCGGACTTATGATGATTTAGCTTCATCATCCTGTTGTGCAGCTATTTCACCTTTCTTGTGCCACTGCTGGTAGCATTCCAACCCGCAGAAATGAGCCACATAATCCATGGCCTCGGGAGTTGTAGCCTCAGAAACCGGCACTTCCTTGAGGCAAATTTCACATGAAACCATTTCAACTTCCGACGCTTCCATCTTCTTATCCATTATCCAACTCCCCTTTGTGTCGTTCTTGGTTTTTTGATACACATGAAGCTTATCGGGGTTTCCTAGTCGATGCAAGGGCACTTCCTGAACTTTATTCATTGTAATTTAATCAAGCGTAATCCATTTACCCACTTCTCAATTCCACCCACAAATACGAAACCTCTATCAAACCAATCACAATAAAAAATCCCCGCCTATAAGACGGGGATTTTTATATTTTACGACTACCCAGCTTAGTGTGCGGCGGGTGTTTCAGGTGCCGACAACAATGCCTTGATACTTAACTTCATACGCCCACGATCATCCAGTTCAAGCAACTTGACTCGTACAATCTGACCTTCCTTGAGGTAATCACTCACGCTATTGACACGTTCGTGCGCAATCTGCGAGATATGCAGCAAACCATCTTTGCCTGGCAGAATATTGACCAAAGCACCGAAGTCAAGCAACTTAACTACTGGGCCTTCGTAAATCTTGCCAACTTCGACATCCATCGCAATGTCTTCAATGCGCTTTTTAGCCAACTCACCAGCTTCACCGTTTACACTGGATATCGTGATATTACCTTCATCATCAATATCAATCGTCGTACCAGTTTCTTCGGTCAGTGCACGAATCACCGCGCCACCCTTGCCGATTACGTCGCGAATTTTCTCAGGATTGATCTTCATCTTGATCATGCGCGGTGCGAATTCGGACAACTCACTACGTGCACCCGACATGGATTCCTTCATCAGTCCAAGAATATGCATACGACCTTCACGAGCTTGGCTCAAGGCCGCCTGCATGATGTCGCGGGTGATGCCATTGATCTTGATATCCATCTGCAATGCGGTAATGCCATTTTCAGAACCGGCCACCTTGAAGTCCATATCGCCCAGATGATCTTCGTCACCCAAAATATCGGTCAGTACCGCAAAACGATTGCCTTCCTTAATCAAGCCCATCGCAATACCTGCGACATGTGCTTTCAACGGCACGCCCGCATCCAGCATGGACAGACAACCGCCACAAACGGAAGCCATAGAACTGGAGCCGTTCGACTCTGTAATTTCGGAAACAATACGAATCGCATAACCAAAATCATTTTCATCCGGCAGCACTGCAACCAGCGCGCGTTTGGCCAAACGACCATGCCCGATTTCACGACGCTTGGGCGTACCTACACGACCTGTTTCACCCGTCGCGAAAGGAGGGAAGTTGTAATGCAACATGAAGCGATCAGAGAACTCACCCTGCAAGGCATCAACCTTCTGCGCATCACGCATACTGCCCAGAGTTGCAACAACGATAGCCTGTGTTTCGCCTCGCGTAAACAATGCCGAACCGTGCGTACGCGGCAAGACGCTATTACGAATAGTAATCTGACGCACTGTGCGTGTATCGCGACCATCGATGCGCGGCTCTCCGCTCAAAATCTGACCACGTACGATCTTGGCTTCGAGCGCGCTGAAATATTCATTGACCACATTTTTTTCAAAATCGGCTGATACCGCTGCCATGACTTTTGAATGTATCGCCGACAACGCTTCGGTACGCTCCTGCTTGGAACGAATCGCGTAAGCCTGTTGCAAGTCAGCTTCGGCCAATTCGGCGATCTGTGCAATCAATGCTTCATTCTTGGCTGGAGCAACCCAATCCCATGCTGGTGCGCCAACTGCATCGACCATCTCATTGATAGCCTGAATCACAACCTGCATTTGCTCGTGGCCGAACATCACCGCGCCCAGCATCACTTCTTCAGATAATTGCTGTGCTTCGGATTCAACCATCAATACCGCACGATCTGTACCGGCAACAACCAGATCCATTTGTGATGTTTTCAATTCTTCTGCTGTCGGATTGAGCAGATATTGTCCATCGAAATAACCCACGCGGGCTGCACCAATAGGGCCATCAAAAGGAATGCCTGATATAGCCAGTGCTGCGGAAGCGCCAATCATGGAAGGGATATCAGAATCGATTTCACTATCCGAAGACATAACAGTCGCAACAATTTGCACTTCGTTGTAGAAGCTCTCGGGGAATAATGGACGTAGCGGGCGATCTATCAAACGTGATGTCAAGATTTCCTTTTCACTGGGACGTCCTTCGCGCTTGAAGAAGCTGCCCGGAATCTTTCCTGCCGCATAGGTCTTTTCCTGATAATCAACGGTCAGAGGAAAAAAGTCCTGATCAGGCTTGGCATCCTTACGACCTACAACGGTAACCAATACCACAGTATCATCCATGCTCACCAGCACCGCACCACTTGCCTGGCGGGCTATCTCACCCGTTTCCAGCGTAAGCTGATGCTTACCAAACGCTAATGTTTTTTTATATAAACTCAAAATAAACCTCTTTGTGGCATGCGTGATACGCAACCGCATCACACGAAATATAGACGGGGAAATGACGCGGGTCGCAATTGCGACCCGCTAGACCTTAAACTACTTGCGAATAGACAAACGTTGAATCAACGTCTGATAGCTTGCTTCATTCTGGCTCTTGAGATAGTCGAGCAACTTGCGACGGCGGCTAACCAGACGCAACAAACCACGACGGGAATGGTGATCCTTAGCGTGATCCTTAAAATGACCTGTTAAATAGTTAATTCGTGCTGTGATCAATGCCACTTGCACTTCCGGTGAACCCGTGTCATCTTTGGCACGTTGAAAGTCTGTAACGATTTGCGCTTTCTGCGCGGCGGTAATTGCCATTGGTTTTGCTCTCCTAAAAAAAGTTTTGTATTGTAACCTTGAATACTACTGCTCAACAATTAAATTTTACGTCAAATCCAGTCCTGCTGCCTGTCTGGCCACGCCAGATAACAGGCGCTCCGGGGCAATGCGACGGCCTTGCTGCACCCCCACTCCAACAAAGCCATTCGGGCCATATAGCGCCAACTTGCCATCCGGCAAACCCGTATTCAAGCCCAAACGCTGCCCCTGCGCCAACCGCTTGATTTGTGTCGCATCCAGAAGCAATTCCGGCAGCTTGGGCAACAAACTCACCAAAGGCAGAAGGCAGGCATCTCGCTGCTCATCATTCATTTCAGCTAGCTGCTGCAACCCATACGAATGCTTCAAATCAAAATGTGCAATTGCGGTACGGCGCAACCCAATTAGATGAGCACCACAACCCAGCGCCTCGCCTATATCTTCAGCCAAAGTTCGTACATAGGTACCCTTGCTGCAGCGCACCGAAATTTCCATTTCATTACCGTCATAGCGCTTCAGATGCAATTCGTGTATGACTACCTGACGATGCTCGCGCTCTATGGTAATTCCATTACGTATATAGTCATAAAGTGGCTTCCCCTGGTGTTTTAATGCACTATACATAGGAGGAAGCTGCATGATTTCGCCGCGAAACCGTTCAAATACCGGCACAATATCCGACTCGGAAAAAGCAATGGGACGCTCGGAAACTATCTCGCCTTCCGCATCACCTGTCGTTGTTGTCTGCCCCAGACGCATCCGCGCGGTATAACTCTTATCCGCATCAAGCAAACCATTGGAGTACTTGGTCGCCTCTCCAAAACAAATCGGCAGCAAACCCGAAGCCAGAGGATCAAGCGTACCGGTATGCCCGGCTTTTTCAGCCTGAAACAAACGACGAACTTTTTGCAGTGCCGTATTTGAGCTTAAATCAAGTGGTTTATCAAACAGCAACACACCATCAAGCGAGCGATAAGTTCTTGCCATGTACTAATTATTTATCTTCATCCAGATGAAAATCGCTGGCGATAGCCTGATCAATTAGTTGCGATAAATGACTACCGCGCTCTACCGATGAGTCAAAGACAAAATGCAATTGCGGCATGATGCGCAGCTTGAGGCTGCGAGCCAATTGTTTACGCAAAAAACCGGCTGCACGATCCAGTCCCTCCTGAGCCTCGGTATGTTTGCCATCGAGGCGAGTAAAAAATACCTTCGCATGCGAATAATCACCCGCCACTTCGACACCGGTAATGGTGACCAGACGCACACGCGGGTCGTTAATCTCAAGCCGTATCAACTCGGCAATCTCGCGCTGTATCTGCTGCCCTACGCGCTCTGTTCTCGCAAAATTAGCCATTACAGAGTACGCGCAACCTCGATGATCTCATAAGCTTCAAGCTTGTCACCAACCTGAAGATCATTGAAACCTTTTACCGACAAACCACACTCAAAGTTGGATTTAACCTCTTTTGCATCGTCCTTGAATCTCTTCAGCGAATCCAGCTCTCCCTCGTGTATCAACTGATTATTGCGCATCACACGAACCTTGCAACCACGCTTGACTACACCTTCAAGCACATAACAACCGGCAATCGTTCCAACACGCGACACAACGAATACCTGACGCACTTCAACCACCCCAAGTGCGCTTTCTTTCTTCTCTGGAGCCAACATACCCGATAGTGCAGTCTTGATATCATCAACCATCGCATAAATAATGCTGTAGTTGCGAATCTCGACGCCTGCTGATTCAGCAAGCTTACGTGCTGGCGCATCGGTACGCGTATTGAAACCTATCAAAACAGCTTTGGATGCCAAAGCCAGATTAATATCGGACTCGTTAATCGAGCCAACACCGCTATGAATCAGATTGACTTTTACTTCTGGTGTAGAAAGCTTTTGCAGCGCCTGTGAAATCGCTTCTGCAGAACCCTGTACGTCAGATTTTACGATTAATGACAGGGTTCGCACTTCACCTTCAGCCATCTGATCGAACATATTCTCAAGCTTGGCCGCCTGCTGCTGCGCAAGTTTTGCTCCACGGTATTTACCCTGACGGAACAGCGCAATTTCACGCGCCCGCTTCTCATCCGACAGCACCATCAGCGATTCACCCGCATCAGGCACCTCAGACAAACCCTGTATCTCAACAGGTATGGATGGCCCTGCTTCAGCAATACTCTTGCCATTCTCATCCAGCATGGCACGCACACGACCGAATACGGAACCGACCAGTACCGCATCGCCTCGCTTCATCGTGCCTGACTGTATCAACACAGTCGCAACCGGCCCTTTACCCTTGTCCAGACGCGCCTCGATGACTAATCCTTTGGCATTGCAATCGCGCGGGGCTTTCAATTCCATCAGTTCCGCCTGCAACAGGATGGATTCAAGCAATTGATCAATACCCAACCCCGACTTGGAAGAGACTTCAACAAACATAGCATCTCCACCCCAATCCTCGGGAACCACTCCTTCGGCGACCAACTCCTGCTTGACACGTTCAATATTTGAGTCCGGCTTATCCACTTTAGTAATGGCAACCACAATCGGCACATTACCAGCCCTTGCGTGGGCAATCGCTTCCTTAGTCTGAGGCATCACACCGTCATCGGCCGCCACCACCAGAATCACAATATCCGTTGCCTTTGCACCACGCGCACGCATCGCTGTAAATGCCTCGTGACCGGGAGTATCCAGAAAGGAAACCATACCGCGCGGTGTCTCAACATGGTAGGCACCGATATGCTGCGTGATGCCACCCGCCTCGCCGGAAACCACACGCGTCCGACGTATATAGTCAAGCAAGGAGGTCTTACCGTGATCCACATGACCCATTACGGTCACTACCGGCGCACGAGGTTCCAGCGCTACGTCATGATGTTCTTCATCATCCATCAAATAGGCATCTGGATCATCCAGTTTTGCCGCTTTGGCAACATGCCCTAATTCCTCCACCACAATCATCGCTGTTTCCTGATCAAGAACCTGATTAATGGTCACCATCATGCCCATCTTCATCAGCACCTTGATAACTTCAACCGCCTTGAGAGACATCTTCTGTGCCAACTCGGCCACAATGATGGTTTCAGGAACAGAAATTTCACGCACCACCGCCTCGGTCGGCATGGTAAATGCGTGTGCCTGCTCTTCCTCTACATGTTTACCATGCTTGCCCTTGCCATGCTTGGGCGCCCGAACTGGCGCGGACCAAGCCGCTTTTTTGTTCGAAGGCTTGGCTGCCCCATTGGCACCAGCCTTGGACACGCGCTTCTTATTATCTTTTTCTTCCGCGATCACCGGAGAAGCCTTAATCTCGGTCTTTGCTTTTCTGACTGGACGCTCCACCTTATCACCCGGACGCATTGCCGGCTTGTGCAAAGTACCCTGCGCACCATCCTGAACAACCGGCTTTTCCTCCACGACTTTATCTTGAACAGGAGCGGGCACGGAGGCAACTTCAACAACTTCTTCCGGGGGAGAAGCTAATACAATCTTACGGGGTGATAACGGTGCTGCCTGTCCGGGAACCAACTTGATTGCGTTTTCCTCTTCGACAACCTCGACTTTAATCGGCTCTTCTGCTGGCGCAGATGCTTGCATCTCAACCTGAACCTTTTCAGCCCTGCGCCTATTGCGCTCCTGCTTGGCCAGCAACTCAGCCGCCTGACGCTCAGCCAGCTCAGACTGCAACTTCATTTCCCTTTCACGCACGAGCAACTCTTCATTCCCCAGAACCTTTACCTGCTCTGCACGAGAAAGAATAACCTGGGGGGCGGCCTGTTTAGGCTCCGGTTGTGTAGGTGCAAGTACACGTCGTTTGCGTACTTCTACCTGAATCGTACGAGCTCGACCCGATCTATCCGAACTTTGAATTTCGGATGTTTCGCGGCGAGTAAGCGTAATCTTATTGGCAGCATTATCCGCACCATGCGAATGGCGCAGATATTCAAGCAATTTTGCCTTGTCTGTTTCCGAAACCGGATCCAATGCATTCGCTTGCGTGCCTCCGGCAGCGTGCAACTGCTCCAGTAACAAAGCCACTGGCAAATTCAGTTCAGCCGCAAATTGTGTTACGTTTAATTTTCCCATTACCATCCTTTAAACAACCCTAACGGGCATGGCAAAGATGCCGCCCCCGATGTTGAAACCCGCCATACTCACTTTACCCATACCCACATCCACCAATCAAGCCACCCTATATCGATCTATTAAGTTAGCGACAGCTTTTACTCCTGCAGCGGCGTGGAAAATATGGATTTATCTAACGAGCTTCACGCTAACAAACCTAACGGAGCATAATGCCATTTTGGCCTTCAGCCACTGCATGCCCTACAAACAGCATATTAAAACTACGTAATAGTCCATTTGCTGCATACCCATCTTACTACTGAAGTATCATGCTCAACCTTCGCTTATTTAAACCAAGGTGCACGTGCTGCCATAATCAAGGCATTAGCCTGCTCATTATCCAACCCGGTCAATTCGACCAACTCTTCCACATCCAGATCAGCCAATTGTTCCTGCGTAATCACTCCTTTTCCAGATAACACCCTGACCAACTCATCACTCATACCATCCAGCTTGAGCAAATCATCCTTGGCATGCTCAACCTGCTCTTCATTCACTAATGCCGCATTCAACAAGGCATTACGTGCACGACTGCGCAACTCGGTAACGGTTGCTTCATCAAAGGTTTCAATCTCCAGCATCTCTTCTTCAGGTACATATGCCACCTCTTCCAGAGTGGAAAAACCTTCCTGAACCAGAATATCAGCGACCTCTTCATCCACATCCAACTTATCCATGAATACTTCGCGTATTTTGAAGAACTCACGATCATGTTTTTCTCTGGCCTGCTCAACCGTCATGATATTAAGCTCCCAGCCTGTCAACTCACTTGCCAGCCGAACATTTTGTCCACCGCGTCCAATAGCCTGAGCCAGATTTTCCTCATCTACCACGACATCCATACTGTGGCGATCTTCATCAACCACAATACTGCTTACTTCTGCCGGTGCCAGTGCATTAATCACATAGGTAGCAGGCTCATCAGACCACAAAATAATATCAACACGCTCCCCTGCCAGTTCATTGGTAACACTTTGCACCCGTGATCCACGCATACCGACACATGTACCAATCGGATCTATACGTTGATCATGCGTTTGCACGGCAATCTTGGCGCGCGAACCGGGATCACGTGCGGCAGCCTTGATCTCCATGAGATTTTCTTCAATTTCCGGCACTTCCAACTCAAACAGCTTGATCAGCAGATCCTTCGACGTACGCGACAGAATCACCTGAGGACCACGCGCAGTACGATCCACGCGCAGCAAATGCGCTCTGACACGATCCCCAACGCGAATATTTTCCTTGGGGATCATTTGATCACGAGGCAGCGATGCTTCAATCTTGCCAAATTCAACTATCGCATTACCGCGTTCCAAACGCTTGACGGTACCGGACACCAGATGTTCCTTACGCCCCATGAAGTCAGCCAGAATTTGTTCACGCTCGGCATCACGAATTTTTTGAAAAATAACCTGCTTGGCTGCCTGCGCACCGATGCGTCCAAAATCAATTGATTCTAATGGCTCCTCGACATAGTCACCCATCTGTAAATCAGCATCACGTTTCTGCGCTTCTTCCAACTTGATATGCAGATCAGGCGTTTCAAATGTCTCGTCATCCATTACCTCCCAACGACGGAACGATTCGAACTCACCCGTATTGCGATTAATCGCAACGCGCACATCGGCTTCATCTTCAAATTGCTTTTTGGTTGCGGAAGCCAACGCGGATTCGAGCGCGCCAAACACGACCTCCTTGTCTACGTTCTTTTCACGCGACAACGCATCCACCAGCAACAAAATTTCACGACTCATACAATTCTCCGGCTAATTATTCGCTTGTCAGCGACGAACATTCCATTCTAAAAAGTTGGCACCAAACGTGCCTTGTCCACATTGGCCAGTTCTATTTCGACCTGAACATCATCCATACTCAACTGCAACACACCATCATTTACCGCACCCAAGGTGCCGATAAAGTTTTTACGTCCCGCCATAGGCATACGTAATTTGAGCTGCGCCTTTTCACCCGCAAACCGGACAAAATCGGACTCTTTCTTTAATGGCCGATCCAGGCCGGGGGATGAAACTTCAAGCCGGTCATAATCAATATTCTCGACCAGAAACAAACGCGTCAACTGATTGCTGACCACTTGGCAATCATCCACGGTAATTCCATCCGGCTTATCTATAAAGACACGCAACAAGCCGCGACCCGAACGCTCCAGATCCACCAACTCATATCCCAAGCCGCTTACAGTCATCTCAACCAGCTTAATTACATCCATAATTCTGTTCCACAAATAAAAAACGGGCGCTAAGCCCATCCGTAAACGGCGGCGAGTATAGCAAAATTTATAGTTAAAAGGAATCGGGTTCCCACAGATTTATCATACCGAGGCTACACACCTGAAATTTCTGCCGTTCAACACTCCGAAACACAGATAAATTCTTTCTGCACACCACCCTACTGACCGCCCCTTCACCATGCAACAACTTCACTATCAGAGAATCAATACTCATCCTGATAACGTACCGTAATTGGATAGCGCCAATCCTTACCGTAAGCACATTCGGTAATTCGCACCCCGACAGCCGACTGACGACGTTTATATTCACTGATCCTGATTAAACGTATCACCTGACGCACATCCGCCTCGTTAAAGCCTTTAGCAATAATCTCCGGAATAGAGAGATTATTTTCTACGTAGCAATCCATGATTTCGTCCAACACCTCATACGGCGGCAAACTATCCTGATCGGTTTGATCGGGCCGCAATTCAGCACTGGGAGCACGAGTGATGATACGTTCCGGGATCACATATCCCAGCATGTTCCTATAGCGTGCCAGACGATATACCAGCATTTTTCCGACATCTTTCAATACGGAAAAACCACCCGACATATCACCATACAAAGTCGCATAACCAACACTCATCTCGGATTTATTACCCGTAGTCAATACCAGAGAACCAAACTTATTCGACAGCGCCATCAATAAATTGCCGCGTATGCGCGCCTGTAAATTTTCTTCCGTAGCATCAACCTTGCAACCATTAAAGCTATCCTGAAGTAACGACAGATAATCCTGAAAAATCGGCTCTATAGAAAATTCATCGTATTTAACCCCTAGTATTTCCACCATTTCGCGCGAATCATCCAGACTGATTTGAGCCGTATACGGAGAAGGCATCATTACCGCATGTACCTTGTCTGCACCCAGCGCATCAACCGCGACGGCCAGCGTCAACGCCGAATCAATTCCACCCGACAAACCCAACAGCACGCCAGGAAAGCGATTCTTCCCGATATAGTCTTTCAATCCCAAGCACAGTGCCTGATACACACCCGCCTCCAACTCTGGCATCCGGGCGATTTCACCGACTAGCTGACCCGCATCATCAATTTCCACGAAAGACAGGCATTCCTCAAAAACATGACTCTGCGCGGTTAAATCCCCCTTAGTATTCATCGCAAATGAGCCACCATCAAAGACCAACTCATCCTGACCTCCGACCATATTGACATAAAGTACTGACATACCCGTTTCAGCAATCCGCTCCCGAACAACGCCATAACGCGATGCCAGCTTCTTTACCGCATAAGGAGAGGCATTCAATACCAGCAATAATTGCGCCCCCGCCTCGCGCGCCATAGCGGCAGCCTCAGATTCCCAAATATCGGCACAAATATTTAACCCGAAACGAATTCCATCCATTTCAAACACACTAGGCTGATCACCACGATCAAAATATCGCTCTTCATCAAAAACGGAATAATTGGGAAGGCAACGCTTGAAATAGGTTGAAACCACTTCGCCATCACGCAATAGCGAAGCCGCGTTATATCGCTTTCCATCCTGCTCATGAGGATGCCCGACCACCACGGCAATCCCCGAAATCTGCCGCGCCAAATCGTCAAGTGCCGCTTTGCATGCCCTGAAAAAACCCTTACGCAACAATAAATCTTCCGGCGGATAACCACATATGCTTAATTCGGGCGTCAGCATCAATTTCGCGCCTGCCTGCCTAGCCTGCTCAGCATAGCGCAAAATAGTAGCTGAATTGACTTTCAAGTCACCCAATACGCAGTTCATTTGTGCAATTGCCAGTTTCATATTTATCCGAACGCCTATTTAACGATGGTGGCATCTTAATCGAAATTACAGCCGAAAGTGAACTCCACAGCGCTGCACCAGAAAGCAATAACCCACAAACTCGCATCAATATTCATACACACCAACCTCCTCAACATTTCGGCCACTACAATAGCGTTAAAGAGAAATTTCATGCAAAACATCTGAACACCGCATTTCCATAAGGTATTATCCACACCCGAAATCCGCACCTTCCTTACCAGACAATTTTGACGATGACTGATTTTCTGAATAATCTTGCACGCAACACCACACAGTGGATTACCCAGTTTCATCAGTCACGCAATATTGTTGCCGCCTACCTGATTGCGCTTGCTCTCAGCACCATCGCACTGATAGTACGCCTGACAATGGCTCCTCCCGATGCAGGATTGCAGTACGTCACCTTCTTTCCGGCGGTCGCACTCGCAGCCGTTATCGGCGGCTTCGGGCCCAGCCTATTTGCCGCCATTATTTGCGCACTGTTTAGCACCTACTTTTTTACCGAACCCTACTTCAGCATTACCATCGGCTCCATAAATTTAAGTTTTTGGTCCAACATAATTTTTATAATAGGGTGCTTGATTGTGTGCACTTCTATTGAAGCCATGCACCGCTATCGCACCAGCTATTTAAAGGAGCTGGAAGATGTAAAAAAACAAAATGACCAGATACGCGGCTTGCAAAAAGAAAGTGATGAACGTTTTCGTGGCACGCTGGAACAAGCCGCCGTCGGCATTGCTCACGCCTCTCTAGACGGACAATTACAACGAGTAAACCAGAAGTTTTGCGATATTCTCGGCTATGATCGCGAAGAATTATCCCACATGCGCTTCCACGACATCTCCCATCCTGCGGATATGGAGGAAAATATTCGCAATATAAACAGAATGCTGTCAGGCGAGATAACCACTTTTGCGATGGAAAAACGCTATATCAGAAAAGATCGCCAAATCGTTTGGACAAACCTTACCGTTTCCCTATTGCGCGATACCAATGGAACCCCCAAATTTACCATCGGGGTCATTGAAGACATAAGCCGACGCAAATATTCTGAAGCTCAGGCTCAACGCTTCGGAAACCTGTTACAAAATGCCTTCGATGAAATTTATCTTTTTGATGCCGCATCACTGCATTTCCTCCAGATTAGCGAAGGCGCCAGAGCAAACCTAGGCTATACATCCGAAGAAATGCGCCAATTGACACCCACTGATATTAGTCCGACCTTTACAATGGAAAGGTTTAAATCGATGTCCGATCCTTTGCGAGAAGGAGCACAGCACTCGCTACTTTTCGAATCTACCCATTTACGTAAAAACGGCACGATATACCCGGTAGAAGTACGCTTACAGTACATGCATTCTGATACGCCCGTATTCATGGCGGTCGTTCACGATCTTACCGAACGAAAGAATGCAGAACGTCAATTGCACAACCTTTCTGCACATATTCAAACTGTGCGAGAAGAAGAAAAAGCCGGCTTTGCCCGCGAAATACACGACAATCTAGGCGGAACGCTGACTGCTCTGAAAATGGATACCTATTGGCTGGCTGAAGAGCTGCCGGCAAGCCAGGAATTCATGCCGCTTCGTGAACATATCCAGTCCATGTCACTACTACTGGACAATGCCGTTGAAGTCACCAGAAGGGTAATTACCGACCTGCGTCCGACCATACTCGACGACCTCGGCCTTCAGGCTGCAATTGAATGGCAAGCCGGACAATTTCAGAAGCGCACTAACATCCAATGCCGAGTCATGTGTATAGAAACCAGCCCCTGCGAACTAGACAAGACGCAAATGATTAATCTATTCCGCATCTTTCAGGAATCTCTCACCAACATTTCGAGACATTCCGGCGCATCCCGCGTTGATGTTGAATTGCAATGCAAGACGGATGAGGTTATTTTTGTCGTCAGCGATAATGGTTGTGGATTGCCAATCGGACACACGATTTCCCCAACCTCTTATGGATTACTCGGCATGCGAGAGCGCGTTGAACAAATGAATGGCATCATTGATTTTTGCAGCATACCGGATAGCGGTTTCAGCGTAACAGTCATATTGCCAATTGCAATAGAAAAACAGAAAGGGCTAACTTCATGATACGTATTCTGATTGTTGATGATCACGATCTGGTTCGCCAGGGATTGAAACGAATCATAGAGAAATCCATAGGCATGGAGATTGTGGCCGAACATGAAAACGGTACAGATGCGTTACATTGGCTTGGACAAAACGAATGTGATGTAGTCTTACTCGACATATCCATGCCTGGACGTAGCGGAATTGAAGTATTAAAGCAATTACACGAAGAAAAGCCCAAACTACCGATACTAATACTCAGTAATTACGCAGAAGATCAATATGCCGTACGACTTATCAAATCGGGTGCCGCAGGTTACCTAACCAAGGGCTGCGCATCTGCCGTGATAATTGAAGCGATACACGATGTAGCTAAGGGGAAAAAATATTTCAGTCCGAACGTACTCGAGATGCTTACCAACGAACTCAGCATGCCGGAAGGAAAACTTGCACACGAATACCTTTCCAACAGGGAATACCAGATATTCAGCCTGCTTGCTACGGCAAAAACGGTAACTGAAATTGCCGAAACACTGAATTTAAGTGGCAAAACTGTCAGCACATACCGAACACGTATTCTTGAAAAAATGAAACTGCGAAATAACGCCGAACTAATGCACTACGCTATCGAGAAGAAGCTAGGCTAAAAGTCCGTAAAGCGCGGACATTACTATTTTGCACTAACAAAAGTCTGTAAAGCGCTTGCAATAATTACGTCACAACACTAAAATGCCTGGCTTTACAGTAAGTAGAATTTTCAAGGAGTAGTTCATGGCAAATAGCGCACAAGCTCGGAAGCGTGCTCGTCAGGCAGTAAAACAAAATGCACATAACAGCGGCTTGCGCTCTGAATTGCGCACCGCGATTAAAAAAGTAATCAAGGCAATTGAAGCGGGTGACAAGGCAAATGCCCAGTCTGTATACCAAACTTCAATCAGCACTGTAGATAGCATCGCGGACAAAAAGATCATTCACAAAAATAAAGCCGCTCGTCACAAGAGCCGCTTGTCAGCCGCAATCAAGGCGATGGCATAATCTTTTTGATATATCGCAACGCGTAAACAAGCAAGCGCTTATTTGTCTCTGACAAATAAGCGATCGGGCTGACAAGCAATCAAGCCGACAGAAATGTCGGCTTGATTGCTTTGAAGTCGGCTTTTTATAGGCAATTCTCTTGCCTAGATAGGCCTGTTTGGCTCAATATACGCCTTCTAACAAGTAGAAATTACCAACTCAGGATATTTGCGCTCTTTTTCAGGCGCATGTTTTTCTGGCAATTTTTTTCCTGACATTTATTTTGCCAGGCAATGATTTTCAAAGGTACCGTATGTCGCATGTGATGAATACTTATGCTCGCCTCCCGGTCTCATTTGTACGCGGAGAAGGCGTATGGCTGTGGGATAACGAGGGTAACCGCTATCTGGACGGACTCTCTGGCATTGCTGTAAACACACTGGGGCACGCTCACTCCCGTTTTACCGGCGCACTCAGCGAACAAATCGGCAAGCTAATCCACTGCTCCAACGTTTACCAAATCAATGAACAGGAAATGCTTGCGGACAAGCTATGTAAGCTATCCGGCATGCAAGAAGTATTCTTCAGCAATTCCGGCTGTGAGGCGAATGAAGCCGCCATCAAACTGGCACGGCTCTATGGGCATAAGCGTGGCATTGAATTACCAGCCATCATCGTGATGGAAAAATCCTTTCACGGACGAACGCTTGCCACACTCTCCGCCACTGGCAATCGCAAGGTGCAGGCAGGCTTTGAGCCTCTGGTTAAGGGCTTTGTACGCGTCCCCTATAACGATATCGAAGCAATCCGTCAGGTCGCGCAACACAATCCTAATGTTGTAGCCGTATTGATTGAACCCATACAGGGTGAAGGTGGCATACGCGCTGCCGATACGAGTTATCTACAACAACTGCGCCAGATATGTACGCAACAGAACTGGCTGATGATGTTCGACGAGGTGCAAACCGGTATAGGCCGCACCGGCAAGTGGTTTGCCCACCAGCATGCTGAAATTCTGCCAGACGTGATGACACTAGCCAAAGGGCTGGGATCAGGTGTACCGATCGGAGCCTGTATTGCAGCGGGGCCTGCTTTTGGCACCTTTGAGCCGGGTAATCACGGCTCAACCTTTGGCGGCAATCCGCTGGCCTGCGTTGCAGGACTTACCACACTGAATATCGTTGAACAGGATCAATTGCTGGTACACGCCGAACAACTCGGTCAGTTTATCCGTCAGGGCTGCGCTAACGCGCTGCAAGGCACGGCCGGTTTCTGCGAAATTCGCGGTCAGGGATTGATGATCGGCATTGAGTTAAATAAACCTTGTGGCGCATTGGTTAAAATGGCTCTTGCAAAAGGCCTGCTGATCAATGTAACGGCTGACAATGTCGTTCGCTTATTACCTCCGTTGGTAATGTCTCAAGATGAAGCACAACAGTTACTGGACATCCTCTGCCCGCTTATCAAAGATTTTTTGCAATCCTGATTGGAAATTACCATGTCGGAAACACAAAAGGTGACAACGAAACACTTTCTGCAATTCAAGGATTTAAACCGCGAAGAGCTGGAATACCTGTTTGAACGCACCCGCATCATCAAGCAAATGTATAAAGGCTATCAAAAATACTGGCCGCTGGAAGATCGTACGCTGGTCATGATTTTTGAGAAAGCCAGCACCCGTACCCGCCTGTCTTTTGAGGCTGGCATGCACCAACTGGGCGGATCTGCAATTTACCTGAATACCCGCGACTCACAACTGGGACGCGGCGAACCGGTAGAAGATGCAGGGCAGGTCATCTCGCGCATGAGCGACATCGTGATGATCCGTACCTACGAACAATCCATCATCGAGCGTTTTGCCGCCAACTCACGCGTTCCTGTCATCAATGGCCTGACCAACGAATACCACCCCTGCCAAATACTTGCCGATATCTACACCTATATCGAGCAACGCGGCAGCATACAAGGCAAGACCGTGGCATGGATCGGCGATTCAAACAACATGTGCAACACCTGGCTGCAAGCGGCTGAAATTCTGGATTTCAACGTCCATGTTTCCACACCGCCCGGCTATGAAGTCGAGCCTGAGCGTGCTGGCCTATACGGCCACGAACACTACGAGGAATTTACCAATCCGATGGAAGCCGCACGCGATGCCGATCTGGTTACCACCGATGTTTGGACCAGCATGGGTTTCGAGGCAGAAAATGAAGAGCGCATGAAAGACTTTGCCGACTGGCAAGTTGACGAAGACATGATGGCAGTCGCAGCACCTGATGCGCTATTCATGCACTGCCTGCCTGCACATCGGGGTGAGGAAGTCTCCGCTGGCGTTATGGACAGCCCGCAAAGCGTCGTATGGGACGAGGCAGAAAACAGACTCCATGTGCAAAAAGCATTAATGGAGTACCTGCTCCTAGGTAAACTCTGATCTGGACATAATTATTCCGATGAACGACCTACCTGATCAAAGCCCAAAGAACCGTCTGGCAGATCATATATTGCCCACATCGGCCACTATGGTAGGTGTTTGTATTACAGTCATCAGCGTAGCCCAACTGATCCCCAAACACGGCATTAGCAGAAGTGCTGACGAATTATTGGCTTTTGATAGTCTGCTCTTTATGAGCAGCGCAACACTGTCCTATTTTTCGATACGACGTCCAGTCTCCACTACCAACTATGAACGCCTCGCCGATGTCATCTTTCTGATAGCACTGGCACTTATGGTGGTAATTGGATTTATAGTTTCTTTTGAATTATTTCTTGAATAGCAAGGTTAAAAATCATGTCTGACATCAAAAAAGTAGTACTCGCCTATTCGGGCGGCCTCGACACCTCGGTCATTCTTAAATGGTTGCAAGATACCTATCAGTGCGAAGTAGTTACCTTTACTGCCGATGTAGGCCAAGGCGAAGAGTTGGAGCCGGCCCGTGCCAAAGCGCTGAAAATGGGTATCAAACCTGAAAACATTTACATTGACGACCTGCGTGAAGAATTCGTACGCGATTTCGTATTTCCGATGTTCCGCGCCAACACCATCTACGAAGGTGAATACCTGCTGGGCACCTCCATCGCACGTCCACTGATTGCCAAGCGACTGATCGAAATAGCTAGCGAAACATCGTCACAAGCCATCTCGCATGGCGCAACCGGCAAGGGTAACGATCAGGTACGTTTTGAGTTGGGCGCTTATGCATTGAACCCCAATATCAAGGTGATCGCCCCCTGGCGCGAATGGGATCTGCTGTCACGTGAAAAGCTGATGGCCTATGCCGAACAACATGGTATACCGGTTGAAATGAAGCATAAGCAAGGCGGTTCGCCCTACTCGATGGATGCCAACCTGCTGCACATCAGTTACGAAGGTCGCCATCTGGAAGACCCGTCCGCTGAAGCAGAAGAAAGCATGTGGCGCTGGACGGTATCCCCCGAAGCAGCTCCTGATGAGGCCGAATATCTGGATATCGAATTCAGCAAGGGCGACATCGTGGCACTTAACGGTCAGCCGATGACTCCGTCCGCCGTACTGGCAAAGCTCAATGAACTGGGCGGCAAACACGGCATCGGCCGTCTCGATCTGGTCGAGAACCGCTATGTCGGCATGAAGTCACGCGGCTGCTACGAAACACCCGGCGGAACGATTATGCTCAAGGCACATCGTGCCATCGAATCCATTACCATGGATCGTGAAGTCGCACATCTGAAGGACGATCTGATGCCACGCTACGCCAGCATGATCTACAACGGCTACTGGTGGGCACCGGAGCGTCTGGCACTGCAAACTCTAATTGATCATACCCAGCAGACGGTCAACGGCTGGGTACGCGTTAAGCTGTACAAGGGCAACGTCATAGTAGTCGGTCGCGACTCGAAGACCGATTCACTGTTCGACCCGACCATTGCCACCTTTGAAGACGATCAAGGCGCATATGACCAGAAGGATGCCGCCGGTTTTATCAAACTCAATGCATTGCGCCTGCGCATTGCATCGAATCTGCATAACAGAAAATAATATTTTCAACACACCAAGTCGGAGAAGCTTGTGATACACGAACTGAGCGGAGACATCTTGTTGAGCGGTGCAAAGGCCATCGCTCAGGGTGTCGCTCCCAACGATGACTTTCAACATGGTCTGGCTATACAGTTGCGCGAACGTATGCCCGCCATGTACAAGGAATTTCGTCATTATTGCCAGACTCGTCATCCCAAGCCCGGCACCGTATGGAGTTGGACAAGTGGCGACGGGCATCAAATCGTCAACCTGTTCACGCAAGACGGTGTCTTCCTGCATGGTACAAAACCAAGTCACGCCACCACCAGCCATATCAATCATGCCTTGCACGCCTTGCGTGGGCTGATCCAAAAGGAAAAAATAGCCAGCATCGCCCTGCCCCGTCTCGGCTGCGGTGTGGGTGGATTGGACTGGAACGAGGTCAAACCGCTGATCGAACATCAGCTTGGCGAACTTGACATCCCGATCTATATTTATTCAAATTATCAAAAAGGCGTAAAAGCCAGCGAACCACTTTAAAGGAAAAATCAGATGTCGCAATTCGATAACGTCAGTGTAGTTAAAAAGAGCAATGTATATTTCGACGGCAAATGCGTCTCGCATACAGTCCTGTTTGCCGATGGTTCACGTAAAACCTTGGGCGTCATTCTGCCCAGCACACTCACTTTTAACGTCGGCGTACCCGAAATCATGGAAATCACGTCTGGCACCTGCCGCGTTAAAATCGGCGATGAAACTGAATTTCAAACCTATGCCGAAGGCAGCCAGTTCGCTGTTCCGGAAAATAGTCATTTCGTGATCCAGACAGACGAAGTTGTGAATTACGTTTGCAGTTTCGGTTAACCACAGAGCTATCACTTACTAAGCAACAGGAATGACGGGAGTAAACAATGCCAAGTTTCGACATCGTTTCAGAAGTTGAGAAGACCGAGGTTAAAAATGCGGTCGAACAAACTAATAAGGAAGTGGGAACACGTTTCGACTTCAAGGGTTCTGATGCACGCGTAGAACAAGCGGAACTCAAACTTACCATTTGCGCAGACAATGAATTTCAGCTTGATCAAGTACAGGACATCTTGAACGGCAAATTGACCAAGCGCGGCGTTGACATTAAATGCCTTGAAATCAGCGACAAGATAGAAAAAGTCAGCGGCAACAAGGTCAAACGCAGTTGTGAAGTGAAAGTAGGCGTAGAAACCGAATTGGCCAAAAAGATCGTCAAGCACATCAAGGATAGCAAGATGAAGGTACAGGCCAGCATACAAGGTGATACAGTGCGGATTACTGGCAAGAATCGCGACGATCTGCAATCCGCCATCGCGTTCATAAAGAAAACCATCACTGACTTTCCGTTGCAATACCAGAACTTCCGCGATTAACGTTTCTAAATCAGGGAGCAATACATGGAATTGAATACCGCCACGACTCTTTTCCGCATTATCCGATCTGGCAGCCCTCTGGTCCTGTTGACCGGCTTCAGCCTTTCGGTTCTGGCTGCTCCCACACAAAACACTGAGCAATGGCAGGTCGAGGGTGTTGTAGCCTTATCCACCACAGGTCACTTAACAAAACCAGACCAACACCCGCTACGCAACAGGCATCCAGACCGTACGCGAACATTAAAAAGCATGGTCATTGTAAAGGGTCATGAAAACCCCGATTTACTACAACATGTTCCATCCAAAGGCAATCCACCCGTGCAACTTCCGAATATACCCGATCCAACCAGCGCTATCCTATCAGCTTCACTGGCAGAGCCAAAATCACCGTCTGTAGATGTCGTGTTCATACCTCAAATAGGTTCAACCGTAACCGGCATGCGACTGATTGGAGGCTTTTAAGCCATGAAAAATACCATAGATGCCAGTATCGAATTCTCGTTTAAGGGGGAGGACTACTGCTACACCAGCGAAATCGACCTTGACCAACTGCTACTCAATCACGATGCCCTGCCTTCTCTTCATGCGACACTTGCTCGTCGTCACGGCATTGACACCTATTCGTATCTTTACGAAGTAATGGAAGATTCTGAAATCGAATTTTCCAACCCGCAAGGATTTGCCGCCAATTATCTGATTAATGGCCATTTCGATCTGTCTGCACTAGCTTCAAACTGGCATGAGAATAAGATCATGCTACAACTAAAATCCATCTTGAAAAACGAGATGGACATCACCGACCTGAATCAGCATCCGGCACTTAAACGCGTACTCATCGAAACCTATAATCTGGGGAGAAAAGCATGAAGACCGCACTGGTATTATTTGCCGAGGGCAGTGAAGAACTGGAAGCCGTCACTATCGTCAACATACTGCGCCGTGCGGGCGTAACCGTCACTCTCGCCGGGTTAAACGCAGGTCAATTGCGCGGCAGTCGCGGCGTGGTGATCCAGCCGGATACTGAACTGGATACGGTACTGCACCATGATTTCGATATGCTCGTACTTCCCGGAGGCCAACCCGGTACCCGACATATGAAAAACGACACCAGAATATTGAAGCTAGTGCGCTTAATGACCCAACAGGGAAAATTCATTGCCGCCATCTGTGCCGCACCATCGATATTGGCCGAAGCAGGCTTGCTTGCCGGAAAACGGGCGACCAGCTATCCCGGCAGCCTGGATGAATATGCCAGTATTCATAAACAATCCGATGCCATCGTTGAAGACGGCAAGATCATTACCTCACGTGGGCCTGGAACGGCGATGGATTTCGCTTTGACACTGGTCGAACTTCTGGTTGGCACTGATAAACGCCAGGAAGTTGAATCCGCTCTAGTTCGTTAACTGCCATCTCTTGCGTTATTTACTCGACAAAATCCCGCCCTCGATCATCGCTCTGCTACTACAACTTATTGCTTGTGGCGTGGCATTGCTCTGTGTTCGAACAACAGGACTGCAACTCTCACCTATCAGCTTCGCGCTACTGTGCGGACTGTTTGCCGCAACGTTCAGTCACCTAGCCGGCCTTGCACGCTGGTGGCTGATTATTCAAATCCTGTTCATACCCGCGCTTGTACTGATGCTTGCACTGGAAATCCCGCCCATTTACTTTCTTGCGGCATTTTTGGTTATGCTGCCGATCTACTGGAGCACCTACCGGACTCAGGTTCCGCTTTACCTTTCCAGCAACATGGTATGGCATGCGCTGGAAGACTTTCTGCCTGATCACGCCTTTTGTTTCATTGATCTGGGCTCAGGTCTGGGCGGGGTATTGACACATCTGGCACGCCTCAGACCGGACGGACATTTCATCGGCGTGGAATCGGCTCCGTTGCCGTTACTGTGGAGTCGACTACGCATCCGGCGAGTACGCAATTGCGAAGTGCATTGGGGCAGCATCTGGGATGAAAAGCTTCCGGCCAGCAACCTTGCTCAATACGACGTAGTATTTGCCTACCTTTCACCCGTACCCATGGAACAACTCTGGCGCAAGGCCAAAAACGAAATGCGTCCCGGCACTTTGCTTATCAGCAGCACCTTCACCGTACCTGACAACACACCGGATCAAACTATCGAAGTCGACGATCTGCATCAGACCAACTTGCTGATCTGGCACATGTAAATTCATCTTACCCCCAAGCCGCATTATTAAACCTAGAAAAAGCAATTGTCCACGAAGTGGTTTTAACAGGTATTTCACCTTTAGGTGGAAGCTCGCAAAAGCACGAAGAAACACGAACAAATTCAACAGCATGCCAAGGTTTTCAATTTCACCCAATGGGTTTTTCGGTGAATGGATGTAACCCATTGTTATATTTTGTACCTTTCGTGTCGTTCGTGGACGAAATGAGTTTTTTAGGTTAAATGAGCTAATAAAATGTACCATTTGCACTACTTGCAAATTCGCCCCACGTACAATTCATCACACCTATGGTGCCAGATTTAAGGCGCCCCAGCAGACGTGGAACTGGCGCAGCTTGTTCAATGTTGCTGTTACAAAATATATATCGCACCGAAGCTTACAGTGTGGTCATATATTTTCAGCACGCAAAAATACGGACAGCAGAACTTGCACAGCGAAAAAATGAGATGAGCAACGCCATATTCCACGAAAAAAGTACCGAATTTCAACTCAAAGCAGATAGTGCACTTGTGGCAACACGGTAGCAGTAATACGCTGGAAAATCGAAGTTAACACTTGAATTTCCCGAACCGGGAATACGCGAAGCAATACGATACCGATCCGGACAAAAACAAAAGTTATCTGTTAAAAATCCAATCCTCTGACGAGCATCTGCTCGGCATTATTAATGACATACTTGATTTTCCACACTGGATACCGGAAAAATGAAAATTGAAACGGTTAATTTTAATCTCCGCCGAATGATGGAAAATGTCGAAAATTGGATCGCCGGAAGCGCAACATCCAAAGGGCTGCAATTTGCCACGCATATCGACAGCCGTCTTGATAACAACCTGCGCGGTGATCCACTGAGGCTGGCTCAGGTACTGATCAATTACGCTACCAACGCAATCAAATTTACTCAGGAAGGAACGATTACCCTGCGCGCGCAGCAAATTTCCGATAGTGAAACACATTGCAGGGTACATTTTGAAGTTGAAGATACCGGTATTGGCATAGATCCTACTGAATGCGCCAGACTGTTTGAACCTTTTCAGCAACTTGACACCTCCACCCGTCAACTTGAAGGAACCGGTCTGGGTTTGGCAATCTGTAAACAATTAGCTGCAATCATGGATGACGCTGAGGTTGGAGTAATCAGCACAACCGGAAAAGGCAGCACCTTCTGGCTCAATGTTACGCTGGAAAAATCCGACAACTCAAGTCAGCAGGATAATGAACCCGTCGCACCCAACTTATCACCGCCACCACTCAATAATGCACATATCCTGCTGGTCGAAAACAATATTTTCAACCAGCAAATCGTAGCTGAACTTTTGGAAAATGCCGGAGCAAGCGTGTGCATAGCCAACAATGAGCAAGTAGCACTCGACACCCTGTTACAGAAACAGTTTGATTGTGTACTAATGGACATACAGCCTGTCTTGAACTGTGTTGAAACCACACGCCGGATTCGCACAAATCCGGCACTATCAAGCATTCCCATCATTGGCATAACCGCACGCACATCTAAAAAAGAACGTGAGTCCTGCCTTTCCACAGGCATGGATGATTTCATAGGAAAACCCTTCATGCCGGAAGAATTCTATGGCGTAGTCGCCAAATGGCTGCCGGTTACATCACATCACTCACCGGCTACGACACTTGCTCAAACAAGGCAATTTAATAACGCCTCCAACATCATTGACTTCTCAATACTGGCCGAGATTATCGGAAATAATCACGCTCAAATGCACGAATTCGCCCAGAAGTTTCTCAACTCAGCAAGACAAGACCTGTCTCAAGTCGAATCAGCCCTGCAGGCCAGAGATTGGGCGAACGTACGTCAATTGGGACATCACATCAAGGGAGCGGCACGAATGGTGGGCGCTAGCGAACTGGCTAAACTGTGTCTGGATTTGGAAAAATATAGCCGGGGTAAGGGTAACTTTAAAAAGGTACAACGCATCACCCATCAGATCCATGAAATTCTGTTCAATATCAACGAACAGTTAAATCTTAAGCTGACCGAAACGGATCGTCCTTAATCCTGCGCCCATTGACATGCTCTTGTAAGTTGTCATGACGTGGTTGTACTTAAATAAAGAACGCTATATATTAGCGGTTGTTAATACTTCAAAAGTTTTTCAGCAGCCAGAATAGCGATAGTAACTAAATCGACTGCATTACAAAAACCACTTGGTATACAAGAGTGATGCGCGGCGGAAATATATTGTTTCGCTCCCAATTTGTGACTGAAGGACGTTTCCCGCAACGCATTACGGCAGAACAGCAACAAAGTATTCTGAAACCAATTAACTAATGTGCGGTAAATCAACAAAACCGTATTTTTGATGCGCAGAAAAACTAACTGTAGTTCAAAATTTTCAATTACAACTCATCAAGGAAAAATCTCAATGTATAACTTATTCAAACCAGAACAACCCGTTGGCTTAATGGATTTCGTGCGTGCCGCCAAGTCCTGTATCACTGAAATCACTCCTGCGGAACTCAAGGCTAAATTGGATGCCAAGGAAGATCTTTTGCTTATCGACGTACGTGAGGCCGCCGAGTTTGAGCATGGACATATTAACGGTGCACATCTTGTACCCAGAGGCATCATCGAAGCGGCCGCCGACACCAGTTACCCCAAGCATTACCCGCCTTTATCTGGAGCGCGTAACCAGCAGATCGTCCTTTATTGTGCTACCAGCGGTCGTTCAGCCATGGCTGCGGCAGTGTTGCAAATGATGGGCTTCAAGAATGTCATTAACCTTGCCGGGGGGATGACTCGTTGGCAAGATGAAGGCATGCCACAGGTACGTGAGGCAGAGTACTAAACCAACTCAACCTATCCATCTATTCTGTCTAAAAAGGAGATACATGCATTTTCCGGAATTTTTTTCACAAAATTGGCCATTACTGGCATTGGGACTCTGGTTTGCGTACAAGTGGTGGAACTCAAAAAGAGTTACTGCCATGCTGCCGGAGCTTAAAAAGAAGGGGGCAATATTTATCGACGTGAGATCATCGGGTGAATTTGCAAGTGGATACGCTCCTGGAACAATTAACATCCCCCTTCAAGAGTTAAGTAGTAGACTCAGTGAGATACCCAAGCACTCCCCGGTTGTACTCTGCTGTGCAAGCGGAACACGAAGTGGTATGGCTAAGCTTTTGCTCAGAAAAAATGGCTACCTGAATGTTCATAACATAGGCACTTGGCGCAAATTATGTACAGGTTAGCGATCAGTCGCCAAGATTGGCAATGTGCCACTATGTTGAGCTACTCATAGTGGCGCCTATGTACGAGTGCCAAGATAACGAAGTCAACAACAATCACCAAGTTGCCGCGCAACGGCATTGAATCCCTGAACATGCCACGTGAACAGTCGCTATTTAGCAGTGCGACTGTCCGCCCGTGTGTTGCTGAAACTATAAGTGACTAAAGCTGAATTTCATGAATACCCACTTGCCCGCCGGTGGATTTTAGGAATATGATTCGTTCATCATGAAGGTGCAAATTAGTAGCTATACAGTTTTTCGTTTTTTCGTTCAGTTAATTCTTTTAGCGAGTTCACTTCATTTAAGTCTCTCAGCAAACGCCATAGAACCGATTCACATTGGCATTCTTGCATTCCGCCCCAAGCCCCAGACACTTGAACAATGGCAGCCGCTGGCTGTTGCATTGAAACAAACCATTCCTGAGATGGATTTTGTTGTTGAGGCCTATACCTATCCAGAGCTAGAAGAAGCGACCGCAGGAAAGCAGCTGGATTTTGTGCTGACCAATCCAGGCCATTATGTATTGCTGTCCAAGCGTATCGGATTGACTGCTCCACTTGCCACGCTGGCTGTCGACGACAACGGTCATCCCAGTACTGAATTCGGTGGTGTCATCTTCTGTCGCGCAGACCAATCCAATATTCGCTCTTTGGATGATGTCAAAGGTAAAACCGTCGCCGCCACGAGTACGGAGTCACTCGGTGGCTATCAGATGCAGGCCTATGAACTAAGCATAAAGGCAATCACGTTTCCGAACGAAGTGCGCCTGATGACTACAGGAATGCCACACGACAACGTGGTGAAGGCCGTGCTTTCCGGGCGCGCAGAAATCGGGTTTGTACGCACCGGTGTCTTGGAGCATATGGCTCACGAAGGTAAGCTCGATCTCTCGCAAATCAAAATAATCAACCTTCAAGATCACCCGAAATTTCCTCAAAAAGTTTCTACCCGGCTTTATCCTGAGTGGCCATTCGCATCATTACCCAGCACAGATGAGAACACAGCCCGGCATGTGGCTGCCGCCTTATTTACGTTAGAAGAAAACACCACTGCCACCCGTGCAATGGGCATACACGGGTTTGTTGTCCCATCTGATTACACGCCGGTTGCTGATTTACTCAAAGAGTTGAGGATGCCGCCGTTCGATAAAGCGCCCAAGTTTAATCTGCAAGATGTTTGGCAGCGATATCTATGGCAGATAACCACAGGATCAGTGGCTATTTCGGTAATATTGTTGTTGGGGCTTCGTTTAATGGTGACGAAGCGGAAATTGGACATGGAACATAATGAATTATTACGACAAGGGAAATTATTACAGAGTAGTGAGACTCATTTGCAGACGGTTATTGATAATGAGCCTGAATGTATCAAGACAGTCGATGTACAGGGGCGGCTGGTACAAATGAATCCGGCAGGCTTGGCTATGATTGAAGCAGACGCATGGGAACAGGTTTCCGGATTGCCGGTACTCGATGTGATTGCCCCCGAGTATCGGGAAAGCTTTGCAAAGATGCACCAGCGCGTTATCGCCGGAGAATCGGTGCAAATGGAATTTGAGACCGTTGGATTGAAGGGCGGACGTCGCTGGTTGGAAACCCATGCTGTGCCAATGTTAGAAAATGGCGAGACTTTGCATCTAGCCGTCACGCGTGACATTACACAGCGCAAACAAATGGAGGAACGGATTCGTCAACTAGCCTTCTACGACCCGCTGACGAACCTTCCCAACCGCCGCTTGTTCAATGATCGCCTTAGTCAAGCCATGACGTTGAGCAAGCGAACCGGTTGTTATGGCGCATTGATGTTTCTTGACCTGGATAACTTCAAACCGCTCAATGACACCTATGGTCATGCTGTAGGCGACTTACTCCTCATAGAAGCAGCAATCAGGTTGAAAAACGCCATCCGGGAGGTTGATACGATTGCCCGTTTAGGTGGTGATGAATTCGTGATTATCCTGAGCGAATTGAATGCAGATAAAACTGAAGCAACCTCTCAAGCAAGAGTGATCGCCGAGAAGGTCCTAACTTCCTTGGCAGAGCCTTATTTACTGTCAACGGGTATGAAAGGACCTGAAAATCCAATAGTTATGCATCGCTGCACGGTGAGTATAGGTATTGTTGTTTTCATTGACCATGAAACTACGGAAGACAATATTCTTAAATGTGGCGACGCAGCAATGTATCAAGCTAAAGAGCGGGGACGAAATCAAATTTCATTTTGGACAGAAGGTGGTTTTAAATCAAAGTTATAGATAGTGATAAGCGCGTTATTAAATCCGTGCGGCAAATGTTTTTAAGTTTTTTCAGGAATATCAAAATGAAACAAGGAATACTAAGTAAAGTGAGTCAACCGCAATTAATAGTGGTCATGGCTGCCACTATAAGTCTGTTTTTTGTTACCCCAGCTCAAGCCGGCAGTACAGTTTCATTCGGTGAAGATCAGTCGATTGGGTTGGGTTTGGAAATGCGCGGAAGCTATACTGCTTTTCAGCACGGTACGCCACTCAAAACGAATCATTTAAATCTGGACAACATCAGTTTTAAAACAACTGCATCACTAAATAAGAACATCAAGGCATTCATCAGCACTGATCGAGATGCCGCAGAGAATTTAAAGTTGAAAGATGTATATGCGCGATTTGATATCGCGCCTGAGTTTAATGTTATGACAGGAAGAATGCTGCCACCGTCAGATCGCGCCAATCTGGCTGGAACCTATTATGCCTTGGGCTGGTCATTTCCTCGCGTGGTGTCCAAGTATCCAAGCGTTGCATTTGGCAGAGATGACGGGGTTGTTGCTTGGGGAAAGCTGCTGGATAAAAAACTGGTTTATTCCGCAGGCTTCTTTCAGGGGCGTAATCGCAGCGCAACCGCGTCCAATCAGAACGGGAATATGCTTTTTTCCGGGCGGCTTGCGGTCAATCTTTGGGATGCAGAACCCGCACCATTGTATTTTGCAGGGAGCACATATTTCGGCTCTGCTGATGTCTTTACTGTCGGGTTCGCTGGTTTAAGCCAAAAGGATGGGGTAGGTAGTTTGGCAACCAAAGATAATTATCTGGCATGGAACATTGATGCCTTGATCGAAAAGAAGCTTTCCGGTGGAGTTTTAACTCTGGACGGGGCCTACTACAGATATAGCTTCAGTACTGTAGCTGCCTTTGCCGATGGTCGCGTTACGCCTGGAAAGGCACTGATGTTCGGTAGCGGATTCCTATTCCCTGAAAAAATGGGTTGGGGGAAGTTACAACCATACTATCGCTATCAACAATTTGATGCAGATGGCACAGGTGTTCGAACCATGCAGTCCGATTTGGGCTTGAACTATGTCATCAATGGTTCTCGCGCAAAAGTAAGCGGTACATACACAAAGTTGAAGGTTGCAGCTGCCGTGACGAATTCCTTCGTGCTGGGATTCCAGTGGCAATACTAGGATATAACCAACCGTAGCCCCCAAGTCAATTTGTGTGTTAGGAGAAATTTATGCGTATCTTTGCTTTTGTTTTGATGTTTGTAACTGGCACTATTTCATTTAATTCCGTCGCGCAGGATATGACGACCAACCGCCTTGAACGGGTTAAGAAAGCCCAGCTTGTTCGAGTCTGTATCTGGCCTGACTATTACAGCATTACCTATCGCAATCCCAAGACACTCAAGCTATCCGGTATTGATATTGATATGGCGAATGAACTTGGCAAGGATCTCGGCGTTGCCGTTCAATTTGTCGAAAGCTCATTTGGCACGCTGATTGATGACGTAACTCAAGATCGTTGTGATATCGCCATGTTCGCAATTGGGGTGACACCATCGCGGGCAAAAAAACTCCGCTTCACGCATCCACATTTGGCAAGTGACATTTTTGCTGTCACAACAAAGTCAAACCGCCGCATTAAAACTTGGGATGATATTGATAAACCAAGTTCTGTCGTGGCGGTTGCAAAGGGAACACTGCATGAGCCGGTGATGAAGGAAAAGTTAAAAGCGGCTCAACTGCTCGTTCTAGATACGCCGTTTGCAAGGGAACAGGAAGTTGAATCTGGCCGCGCGGATGTCTTTATGACTGACTATCCTTATAGCCAGCGATTCCTTGTCAACAATGACTGGGCTCGTCTGGTATCGCCAACTGGTGTCTATCATGTTACTCCCTATGCTTACGCCATGAAGCAGGGTGATGATGTATGGTTTAATCGGATCGAACAGTTTGTAAGTGACATAAAGCGCGATGGTCGTTTGTTGGTGTCAGCTAAAAATCATAGGCTCGAACCTATCGTAGTCAAGTAACCTTACCAGTGATGCACATGCAGAAACCAATTATTTGGGCGACATTGCTGTTCCTCGCAGCAATGTCGGGGCTTACCGCATATGCATCATGGCGTCTGTATGATTCAGCGATCTCGAATGGTCTCGAAATATCAGAGATGCATACGCGCAGCTTCGAGGATTTTTTAACACAGAATCTTCGCATCATTGAACTGGCGGTCATTAACTCGGTACCTCAGAAAGCAGGCATTCCCCGTCTAAAAGATATTGAGGTTACCTTCGTCAAGACATTGCAGCAAACACCGATCATGCGCTCTATGTCGCTGCTGGATGACAAAGGAAATATTATCGCCAGCTCCAACCCGAGAAACATCGGTGTAAGTGTAGTGGCGGATCAGTACATGCCTGTTGCTGATCCTGATCAGCAAATCCTTCGTATAGGTTCGCCCTGGTCAGGCCGTGATTTTTCTGATGGCATTGAAATTAGTCATCAGAACCCATCAGGTCCCGATGTGCAAACTTTTATTCCAATTACGCGGACATTGATGATAGACAATCGTCGGGTAAGAGTGCTTGTCGCACTTAATCCCGATTATGTAATGAATTTCATGCTGCAAAAAATTGACCTGATAGAAGGCGGCGGGGAAGTTCTGCGATATGACGGAACCTTGCTATTGGATTCCGACACATCCACTCGTGCTGGAATACTGGACGAAGAGCTTTTGCGTGGCTTTAAGCTGTCTGAAGTTGAATCAGGAATGTATGAAAAAGACTTGGGTAGAGGACTTAAGGATTTGGTTTCTTTCCGTGCTTCTCGGTTGTATCCAATGGTTGTAGTTACCCATGTTCATCGAGAGCGAGCACTGCAACAATGGCTGACTGAGGTTAAAACCCTGCTTTCTGTTGTGGTTCCAGCGCTACTGACTGTAGGTCTATTTTCATTTTTTTATTACCGGCGTCAATTACTAATCATTAGGCAAAAGGCAGAAGCTGAGCGTGTTCAACGAATTAATGCCACGGTATTTGATTCGAGCACGGAAGCAATCATGATCACGGATGTTAAAGGAAATCTGCTTTCTGTGAATGCGGCATTTGTCCGTATTACTGGTTATAAAGCAGAAGAAGTTATTGGAAAAAACCCAAGAATACTGTCCTCAGGTATACAAGACAGGAATTTTTATCAAGAAATGTGGGCAAATATCTTACAGAATGGATTTTGGCAGGGTGAGTTGGTAAACCGCCATAAAGAGGGCCACTACTATGATGTGAGTTTGTCAATTTCGGCTTCATTAGACAGCAGTGGGGTGGGCCAGCATTATATTGGCATCACCTCGGATATTACTTCCCGAAAAAGAGCCGAGGAAAGGCTAAAGCTTTCAGCGAGTGTTTTTTCCCATGCCAATGAGGCAATATTAATTACCGATCCCGGTGGTGTGATCCTTGACGTTAATGGAGCCTTTAGCGAAATTACGGGTTACAGTCGTGATGAGGTGATTGGACAGAATCCGCGTATCCTCAGCTCGGGTCGTCATGACAAAAATTTTTATGCTGCCATGTGGCGCAACCTCGTAGACAGCGGTTTTCATTACGGGGAAATCTGGAATAAACGCAAGAACGGTGAGATATTTCCCGAGATGCAAACCATTAGCGCCGTGCGGGATGAACTCGGTAACATCATGCATTACGTGGCCTTATTTTCTGACATTACTGAACGCAAAAATGCCGAGGATGAAATTCATAACTTGGCTTTCTATGATGTACTGACGCAATTGCCAAACCGGCGGCTATTGATGGATAGACTTGGTTCGGCACTCCTGAGTACAGCACGAAATCATCTTCATGGTGCTTTGTTATACCTTGATCTGGACAAATTCAAAGTGCTGAATGACACATTGGGTCATGATCATGGCGATTTATTATTGATCGAAGTGGCACATCGTCTTCGCTCATGTGTTCGAGAAATGGATACGGTAGCGCGATTAGGTGGAGATGAGTTCGTTATACTCATTGAGGATGTGGATGCGTCATCTGATGTTTCCTCACGAAAAATCTCCATGATCGCCGAAAAAATCCGAAGCACCCTTTCTGCACCATACCAGCTTAAACATGCTAGTTATATTAGTTCACCCAGTATTGGTGTAGCTCTGTTTTGCGGAGAAAGCGAGACAGTAGAGTCATTGATTAAGCACGCGGACATGGCGATGTACAAGGCAAAGGACTCCGGCAGAAATACGGTTCGTTTCTTTGATCCGGCCATGCAATTGGCGGTGGAAGCACGTGCATCTTTAGAGGCCGATTTGCGGTACGCAATATTGGAACAGCAATTGCATTTGTATTATCAGATTCAGGTAGACAATGAACGCCACCCGATTGGGGCAGAAGCATTAGTACGCTGGATTCATCCGGTTCGTGGTATGGTTTCTCCAGCCCAGTTTATACCGATTGCAGAAGAAAGTTCTATCATCCTTGATTTGGGTAATTGGGTACTGGAAACGGCTTGCCGTCAGTTGTCCGCATGGACTAACAATGAGCAATCCCG
>JBBRAJ010000018.1:0-84876 GCA_038206935.1 Burkholderiales bacterium | reverse complement strand
TGGAGCGCGTTGGCATATTGACGGCAGAGAAGGTAGACGCAAAGGGACGCGACGTACCGGTGAAATTGGTGCTGGGCACAGCGGCAGTCAGTACCTCGTTAGCGTTGACGGCCGATGCCCCGGCCAAATAGTGATTCATGTACAAAGTGATGGGTTGTATCGTCAGTGCAGTGGTCATGTATCGCTCGATAGCTATCAGGGCCAATTTACGCTCAAAGAAATTATGTTTAAACGAGAAAACAGCGTGGGTACGTCTTTGTATCTTGACACGGAATCGCGTGGATAGAAGTTAAAACCGTATGCCCATACTTCAATATATACGAAAATAAATTTATCCGGCTTCAGTTATTGTCCGTACTTCGGCCTCGGCTCAGCCGCTTTCAGCATCAGTCTTTCATCATTAGCCGCTTCGGCATTCTGGTTAATCCAGCGTATCCGTTCCGTCAGCACCTTCACCTGCACCTCGTCGAATAACCCAAACAAGCTGTTGCTGTGAATATCCGAGAACGGCGGTTGCGCCAGGTGTTGCGGCTCCATCACGCCGTTCTGCGTGAAGTAGTCGATCAAGGTGTTGATAAACTGAATCTGGCTACTGTTCATATGCGTCGCATCCAGAAACTCGGCAAAGGCTTCCTTCGCGGCATGGCGATCCAGCCCCACCAGCTCGCGGATGAACACGCCCAACGGTTTTTCCGGGTGGATGGTCTGGTCGTAGTCGGCACGGTTCTTCATGCCGCTGGCCTTGAACAGCATCTCGTCCAGTTGTTCCAGATCCAGTGCGGTGACGGGGATGTTGCGCTTGATGCGCTGAATGGTGAGGTGATCTTCGTGCGCCTTGATGTACACCTCCACCTTCTTGCGGTATTGGGTCAGCCCCGTCCCCGCGCCCATGATCGCCACCACGTTCTTGTGTTCAATCTTGCCCAGCTCATCCGCAAAGGTGGTGTAAACCACTTCGCGCTTGTCCTTGTCGATAAATTGGATCAGCAGGCGCAGTTTGCGCCGCAGCTCTTCCAGCATGGGGATGGTGACGTCCTGCCACCACTCGTCGCTTTGCACCTGCTGGATGAAATGGAGCTGCTGCTTCACGTTGGGGATGCTGGCCTTGGCCTCCAGATAGTGCGCGAGGTCAACCACCTGCAAACGCAGCCCCTCTGGAATCGCGCCCTCTTCCAGCAGCGCCACCTGCAAGCGCAAAGCGAGATGGTCGAAGCGCATCGCCATCTCGTCGTTTGCCTCGCCGGGGTTGATGGGGGCGGCCTCGGTGGGCAACGGCCCCACCTGATTGCACAGCTCGCCCACGGCCAGCGCATCCAGAACATTCCAGCGCTCGCGCTGCTGGTAACGCTCCACGATCTCGCGGCGTGGGCGCACAATGAAGTTGTTGAGGTTCATCCCGGCCACGGCATGGTGCAGCAGGTCGAGTGTGTAGCGACGATAGTCTTGATCGCCCTCGTATTCCGATTTCGCCAGCACCGTCGTCAGTTGCAAACGCTTCTCGAAAATCAGCTCCGGCAGCGGCTTGTTGCCGCTGTCTTTCGCGCCGTCCGGGTTCTCCTCGAAATACTCCAGGTTCTGGCAGTAGTCGAAAACGATGAATTCTTTCTTATCCTCGCCGGGGCCGAACAAATCTTTGCACAGGCGCGTGCCGCGCCCCAGCATCTGCACAAACTTCACGCGCGACTGCACCACCTTGAAGAACACCAGATTCACCACCTCGGGCACGTCGATGCCGGTGTCGAGCATGTCCACCGACACGGCAATGGTCAGCGGGCAATTCGGGTCGAGCGGTTCCTTCTCGCCCTTGAATTCCTCGATCAGCGTATCGGCGTATTTTTCCTTGTAGGTGATGACGCGCGCGAACTTGCCCGCATGGTGGCGGTAGTTTTTGTTGTAGCGCTCCACGATCAGCTCGGCATGCGCGTTGTTGGCCGCAAAGATGATGGTCTTGCCCAGCCGCTCACCACCCGCCACCTTGATGCCGTGCTTGATCAGCGTCTCCAGCATTTTATCAATGGTGTCACTGTTATATAGGCCCCTATTCAGCTCAGAGGGCAACACCTCCTCGCGCCCTTCGAGTTGCTCTTTGCTCTCCCACTCTTCCTGTTCTTCTGGCGACAACTCGCGGTACTTAATACCTTGCCGCATAAAATCCAAATAAACGCTGTAGCCCCTCGGCGGCACCAGCACCTCGTCGGCGAACGCTTCGCCGGATTCATAGGCGAAGGTCGGCACGTTGTTCTCGATGTCGAAGATGTTGTAGGTGTTCTTGTCGATGTCGCTCTTGGGCGTGGCGGTGAGGCCCACCAGCAGCGCATCGAAGTAATCGAAGATGTAGCGGTACTTCTGGTAGATGGAGCGGTGCGCCTCATCCACGATCACCAGGTCGAAATGGCCGATGCCGAACAGCCGCCGGTCGGCAGGCTCGCCCAGAATGTTCATCATGGTCGGGTAGGTGGCGAGCTGCACCCGCCCCTTCAATTCGCGCGTACCGCCGGATAGTATTTCCGCCGACACCTTGGGCAACAGCTTGCCGAACTCCTTCTTCGCCTGACTCACCAGCGCGTTGCGGTCGGCAAGGAACAACACGTTCTTCACCCAGCCCGCACGCATCAGCACATCCACCAGCGCGATCACCGTGCGCGTCTTGCCGGTGCCGGTTGCCATCACCAGCAGCGTCTTGTGCTGGCGGTGCTTCTCGAACTGCTCGCACACCGAGCGGATCGCCTGTACCTGATAGGGCCGCCCCTTGCCCGCAATGCTACTGTCAATCTCCACCTGAGTCAGCGGCGCGGCGAGCGTACGCCGGTCGATGATGCGCTGCATCTCGTCGCGAGTGTGGAATCCCTGCACCATGCGCGGCGGGTAAACCGTGTCGTCCCAGAACCAGATGTTGTAACCGTTGGTGTAGTAGATCAACGGGCGCTGGCCGTGCATCTTGCTCAGACAATCGGCATACAGCACCGCCTGCTGGCGGCCCATCTGCGGCTCGTTGGTGGTGCGCTTTGCCTCCACCGCCGCCAGCGGCAAACCGTTGTCGCCCCATAGCACATAGTCCACATAACCTACGCCCTTGTTATTGGGCATGCCGCTCACTTCATACTCGGCGACCTTCTCGCCTTCTGGGTCCCAACCTGCTTCGCGCAGCAACTGGTCGATCAGGTAACGACGCGTCTGCGCTTCGGAGTAATCGTGGCTGTCGGCCTGCTGCGCGTGCGCCGACTTCAGCTTCGCCACCTGCTGCTGCAAGGCGGCCAGTTCCTCGCGCAGTGCAGCATTCTGCTTCTCGCGCTCGGCCAACTCCTTGGCGGCTTCTTCGTCCTGCTGGTGCAGTTGCGCCTGTACGGCCAGCAACTGCTTCGCGCTTTGTCTCACCTGCGCCTCAAGCGGCACAGGAATCAGCGCGGGGTCGAACAACTGATTGCTAACCGGTTGCTGGCGGCTGTAGTTGCGGTAGAACCAGTAGCAGATGTGGTGCAGTTCCAGCAGCGCCTGCGCCGCATCGGCTGCGGCCACCTTGCGTTCGCTGTGCACCGCCGCATTGCCCGCCTTCTGCACCAGCTTGAACTTGTTGAACAGCGGCGGCGGCAGCGCGTTCTTGAAACAGGGCTGGTGGATCAGCGTGTTCAGTGTGTCGTCGTAAGCAGGGCGGCGCATCGCCGGGTCGTAACGGTAAACCCACTGCACCACACGCTCCATCGCAAAGCGCGCATAGAAACAGGCCGCGCGCGGATCGGCCTGCACCAGCGCTTCGGCCTTGCCTGCCGCTTCCTGCAACTCCGGCCATTCGGCCATGAAGATGAAGTTGGACATACTCTTCCTTAGCCCTGTTTCGCCAACAGGTTCTCGATCAGGTGAATGATGATCTCCTTCTCTTTCGGGTCAGATTCAGCCACCAACAACGTCACAGCAGCCAAGCCCGCATCGTTCAGGACAGCTTCGCCGCGCTCGTCGAACAAGCGCTGCTGCCGGTTCAGGAAATCCACCAGCAAAAACGCGCCGCTACGCTTGTTGCCGTCGCTGAACGGATGATTCTTCACCACGAAATAGAGCAGATGGGCCGCCTTGCTCTCAAGCGTCGGATAAGCCGGTTGGCCGAATACGCTCTGATCGAGCGCGCCCCAGATCGCCGCCAGTCCATCGTCGCGCTCGCGGGCAAACAGCTCGCTGGCCTCGCCGCGCTGCATCAGTTGCCGTTTCAGTTCCGCCAATCCCGCACGGGCATCATCCAACAGCGTCAGACTACCGCCGGGCTGTCCCGCCGGTTGTTGCAACAGCCCCTCGTCGTACTGCTGTAGCCAGAGAAAGGTTTGGGTGTAACGGCTGATCACATCGGCCAGACCCGCGCCAAATTCGCTGTTGGCGGGCAGCCGTGCCGCGCGCCGCACCAGCAGCAATGCCTTTTCCAGTTCGGCGGCGTTCTGCTCCAGGCGCTGCCGATTGAGGCTATAGCCTTGCAACAAATGCTGCTTGAGCACACGCGTGGCCCATTGGCGAAACTTGACGCCTTGGGGTGACTTGACGCGATACCCCACCGAGATGATGACATCAAGGTTGTAATGCTCCACCTGATAGGTTTTCCCGTCTGCGGCAGTATGTGCAAATTTTGCACATACTGAATCAGCCTCCAGCTCGCCCTCGGCAAACACGTTGCGCAAATGCTTGGTAATGACGGAACGCTCGCGCCCGAATAACTTGCCCATCTGTTCCTGGCGCAGCCACACCGATTCATCCCGCACCGCCACATCCAGCGCGAGGCCGCCATCTTCGTTCTGGTAAATGACCAAAGGTGCAGTTTCTGTCGTATCGCTCATACCACGCCTCCCGTTTGTAGCGCCGGTTCTTGCAGCTCCGGCCATTCGGCCATGAAAGTGAAGTTGGACATACGTGCCTTTCCTGCCTATGCCGCCTTGCGTTCCGGCGCGATGAGTTCGCCGTTGAAGGCGCGTTGCATCAGTGAATTGAATATCCCTTCATATGAGTCTTTCAGAGACTTCAATTCTGAAAGTTGCTGCTGAATTGCAGCATACGCATCAGTATATGTTTGCTGTGTTTCGCGATCCGGCACGATGAGTTTGAGAGACTTTACATTGTTGGTGCTTATTGTGTTCAGGCCTGATGTTGTTTTGCTCAGCCTTCTGATTTGTTCTCGCCCACCACTGGAGTTGAGATAAATTGATACGAACTGAGGAATTATTTTTTCGAGATCGAACCTGACCCGAATCAAGTGATTTTGATGTATACATACATCAAGCTCTCCTTCCCAAATTGCTGCTCTTCCAATCTCGTCCTTATTGCCATGTCCTTCGACTACCAGCATGTCGCCTTTCTGTAACGCAGTCCTCTCAAGCTCCTGCTCAGTAACACGGATAGTCTTCACTTCATCCAGATCAAGTTTATCCTTGAAGACATTGGCGACTCGAAGATAAGGGACTTCAACAGGCAATGAGTCTCGACGATGCGTGACCTGAAGGCCGCCTTGAACATCAGCCAAACAAGAGAGAGGAATTATTTTCCAGCCTTTGGGATTTCTTACCGGGTCGCCGAACATCTCCAGAAACAGCGACTGAGCCAGTTGGTTGAGTTCGCGCTCCATCTGCTGCGCCTGTTTGCGCAGTTGATCCGCTTGCTCCAGCACGCGGGCGATGTGTTGTTGAGTGGCGAGGGGCGGGAGGAGAATACCTATGTCAGTTAAATGATTGAGCTTGATGTATTTGATAACTCCACCGATTGAGCCAACACGAAGTTTCTCCAGATAGTTATCGAGAAACAAAAATAGATATTTGATATTCAAGATCGAGTTATTTTTGCTCTGAATAATATATGTGCGCTGATATGCATTAAATTTTCCAGAGTAGTGCTTTACGTTTAAATCTCCGTTTCCAGCCACAAGAACACATTCGCAGTCATACGCATAATTATCAATTTTGTATGGCTCTTGCGCACAAGTGAAGAAAGGATATAGACCATTAGGCGAACCGGCATTTACATCTAACTTTCCAGTTTTGACATCCACTAAATCCCCTAATCGCCACATTTGTACTGTCACAGTATTTCCTCCAGCGCCCGGATGCCCTCATCCATCGCCTGCTGCAACTTCTTGATGCGAGCCAGTATCACCTTGGGCGGGTCGTACTGCACTTCCTCGTACACCACTTGCTTGTAGCGGTTGATGGAGAGGTCGTAGCCGTGCTGCACGATCTCGTCTTTCGGCACGAGGAAGGATTGCTCGGTGCGGGCGCGGCCTTGTTCGCCGTCGCGCGCGAACCAGCGGGCAATGATGTCGGGGATGTTGCATTTCTCATGCGCACCGAAGGCGGCGTCGCGCTGGAACAGGGTTTCGCGTTGCTCCTCTGTGATCAGCGGAGTGCGTTTGTCGTCGAGACTGAAGCCGTCGGCCCGCATGTCGTAGAACCAGACCTTGTCGGTACCGCCGACGCCGGTCTTGGTGAAGAACAGGATCGCGGTGGACACGCCCGCATAGGGTTTGAACACGCCGGAGGGCATGGAGACGACGCCTTCGAGTTTGTGCTTTTCGACTAGGGTCTGGCGGATTTCCTGATGTGCCTTGGTGGAGCCGAACAGCACGCCGTCGGGCACGATGACGGCGGCGCGGCCACCCGCCTTGAGCATGCGCAGGATGAGGGCTAAGAACAGCAGCTCGGTTTTCTCCGAGGGGCCTTTCTTTTCTTCCCTGGGGTTGTCTTCGTCTTCTTCCTCTTCCGCTTGCTTGCGCTTGACCACGGCCTTCTTGGGCGATTTGCCGAGTGCGGTGAGCAGATCGGGGGAGAGTTCTTCGTAGGCGACCGAGCCTTTGAACGGCGGGTTGGCGAGGACGAGGGTGTAGGCGTCCTTGATGTTGGCGGCGCCGTAGTCGCTCAAGCTGTCGCGGTAATCGACCTTGGGGTTTTCGATGCCGTGCAGCAGCAGATTCATCGCGCCGATGCGCAGCATGCTCTGGTCGAAGTCGTAGCCGGTGAACATGTGGTTGTGGAAGTGCTTTTCGTTTTCCTTGCGCAGCAGTTGCGGCTTGTATTCGCGGCGCACGTATTCCTCTGCCGCCATGAGGAAGCCGCAGGTGCCTGCGGCGGGGTCGCAGATGAGGTCGCTCTTGTCGCCGTCAAGTACGGGAGCCTGCATCGCCACCATGAGGTTGATGATGTGGCGCGGGGTGCGGAACTGGCCATTGGTGCCTGCGGTGGTGAGCTTGGACAGCATGTACTCGTACAGGTCGCCCTTGGTATCGCGGTCTTCCATGTCGAGCCGGTCGATGAGCTGCACCACTTGATCCAGCAACGAGGCCTTGGGGATCATGAAGATGGCGTCTTTCATGTGCTGGGCGAAGCTGGATTCTTCGCCGTGCAGGGTCTTGATGAAGGGAAAGACCTTGTCGCGCACCAGCTCGAACATGAGCTGCGGGTCCATGTTCTTGAACTTGTGCCAGCGGTAAGACTCCTGCGCCGGGATAAAGACGGGGCGGTCGATGGGCGTGCCGAAGGCGTTGGCCGCTTTTTCCTTGAGGGTGTGAATGTCGTCGAGACGGCGGATGAAGAGCAGGTAGGAGAATTGCTCGATCACCGAGATAGGGTTGGTGATGCCGCCGGTCCAGAAGGCTTCCCAGATTTTATCGACTTGGTTGCGGAGTTTGCCGGTGAGCATGGAGACCTTATGTTATTTTTTTGATTGAACGGGGCTGCATTGATGGCAGTATTTTATTGCTTGGTATGCGCATAGATTGCGTCCAATCCTATCAGAATAGGGCGCTGCAATACCTATATTTTCTTAATGCCTCGCCTTTAGGCGCTAAATCTGCCATGTAGACCTACCGGGAAAAACCAATTCGAGCGCCGAAGCCGATAAGAATCAATCCAAACAACCAGCGTTGAAACTGTTGCAGCTTAGGATTATTCCGCATGACATTACCCAGCCAATATCCGCTAAGTGAATAGATTACGTCGAACATCAATCCGATTGCGACGAGCACAATTCCTAGAAATACAAATTGAGACATCGTTGTTCCGTCTTGCGGACGAATAAACTGTGGCAATAGCACGGAACAAAATAACAGTGCTTTGGGATTCAGAAGATTTGTTAGTAGGCCTCGCTGGATAGCCTGAAAAATGTTGCGTTGGTTTGTTGTTAGTGAATTTGATTCATTCATAATCGGTTCAGAATTCGCACGCAGGATGCTTATTCCCAGCCAGATTAGGTAGGCCGAACCGGCATACCGTACAAAATCATATGTCCATGGCTGAGTCTTGAATAGCACGGATAAGCCAATAGCAGACAAAGCCACATGCGAAGAGCGCGCTAACGCTAGTCCTATCGCCGTTGCCAGTGCGAGTGATTTTCCTTGGCGTGCGCCAGTCTCAAGCAAAAGTATCATGTCTGGCCCTGGCAGAAGATAAACCACCACAAGTGCCATTACGAACAAGCTGAGATCCATTCTTAGCGACTCCACCGAAATAAAACATTATGTGTAATTTTACTGCCGAATATTCAAAAAAGCGCTTATGGGCATAGACCATACCCATAAGCACCCATTATGGTCAAACAAACCACCGGCCTACTAAACAGAGGCTAATGCCTGCTCCAAATCTTCTTTCAAATCGTCAATGTGCTCAATGCCGATAGATAGCCGCACCATATCTTCGGAAACACCTGCTTTTATGAGTTCTTCCGGTGAAAGCTGACGGTGGGTGGTGCTGGCCGGGTGGCAAGCGAGCGACTTTGCATCGCCGATATTGACCAAGCGTGTGATTAATTTCAGTGCATCCTGGAAGCGTGCTCCGGCGGCTGCGCCACCTTTTATGCCGAATGTCAGAATGCCGGATGCGCTGCCATTCATATATTTTTGTACTAGAGGGTAGTCGGCGTGATCGGGCAAACCTGCATAATTGAGCCAGCTTACTTTGGGATGCGACTTGAGGAATTGCGCGACGGCTAATGTGTTTTCACAGATACGCTCCATACGCAAGGCCAGCGTTTCGATACCTTGCAGAATCAGGAAGCTGTTAAACGGTGAAATCGCGCCGCCGGTATTGCGTAACGGCACCACTCGGGCGCGACCAATAAATGCGGCTGCCCCCAGTGCTTCTGTATAGACTACGCCGTGATAGGAAACGTCAGGTTCATTGAGACGACGGAAACGCTCTTTGTGCTCTGCCCAGGGAAATTTGCCTGAGTCCACAATGACACCACCAATTGAATTGCCATGCCCACCTAGGTATTTGGTCAACGCATGTACCACGATGTCTGCTCCATGCTCAATCGGGCGGCACAAATAGGGGCTGGGGACGGTATTGTCCACAATCAACGGAACGCCTGCTTCATGCGCCACCTTGGCTAGCGCGGCTATATCAACCACATTGCCCAATGGATTGCCGATGGATTCACAATAAATCGCCTTGGTTCTTGCATCAATCAGCGGCTTGAAAGCTTCCGGGTCGCGATAATCTGCAAAGCGTGCCTGAATGCCAAATTGGGGGAGGGTATGGGCAAATAAATTGTATGTGCCACCGTACAGTGTGCCAACGGAAACAATATTATCGCCCGCTTCTGCAATCGCCATAATGGCGTAGGTAATCGCCGTCATGCCCGATGAAACTGCCAATGCACCTATGCCGCCCTCTAATGCAGCCATGCGCTTTTCAAGCACATCGGTAGTGGGGTTCATGATGCGCGTATAGATATTGCCCGCCACCTTCAGGTCAAATAAATCGGCCCCATGCTGAGTATCGTCAAACGCATAGGACGTGGTCTGATAAATTGGCACAGCAACGGCTTTAGTAGTCGGATCTGGCGAGTAGCCGCCATGCACTGCAATGGTTTCAAGTTTCATCGGATAGTCCTATTTATTTGACAAGGGGAGCAATTCTCGGTCGTGTATATAACCTTGTCAATTAAGTTGGATGATTTTCATATTTCAATTCTATGTTCCACCAAAGCCGCGCTAGGATGCGGTGACGAAGAAATCGCATCGTTCATCGAGCTTTGTCTGGCATTCGTGTATTTCGCAAATAGCGGCCTGGGTCGAGAGTAGGCATTGCGCTATCTGAGGCTCTCGTCAATTGGACTGGCAACTTGCCGCTGATGGTATGTGGTATGGCGATATTCCAGCCAGAGAATAACTGCTCCAATTTGAGCGAAATTATGTTTCTGAATTCCTAACTACTGATATTCTTTGCGAGAGGCAGTATGATTGGAATGTTCTCTCAATATCCAGTCAAATGGCTCGATCAGAAAAAATCTATCGACGTTCTCCTTGGGCACTCCTCCCGCTGCTGTTTTTTGTCATGGGTTTTGCAGTTTTCATGGGAAACACGGCTATCCGGACTGGGGGGGTATTGCCGTGGATCGTTGCATTGTTTTGCGGAGCAATTACACTTTTTGTTCTTGCCCGCATCTTTGTACTGTTTAAAAAAAGCAACTGGGTGCTCCGGTTCACTCCGACGCACCTCGACATCAATTGCTCCGGCCTCGGGCGCGCAGATGGCGCAATAGTTTCCATACCATGGCACGAAATCACGTCGTTCCGCCGGGTCTCAGAGTACAGGAATGTTGCATCAGGCGACTCCGCAGAAGGTGTTTCGGAGCATCACCTTTATCTCGAACTCGCTGTTTCAGGAATCGACACTCAGCCCCTGAGGGCGGCGGGGGTGCCGATTTATGTCACCGATGCCAATACCTTCCGTATCGCCTGGAAAGACCATACAACACGGATTTCCCCTTCTTTGGATTCCCTCATCAATTCATTACCACCACAGATCGCACGTGAGTGCGATGGAATGTCGACGTGGGAACCGGCATCCAGCCTTGGCGAAAAATCGTTTGAGGCGCGCATTCGGCAGTTATGCCAAGGCGATGATTATCACGCCGCCGTAGCGCTGATGAGAGAACGCTACAGCCTGACATACGCCCAAGCCACGGAACGCATCTCGAAAATTCTCAGCATGAAAGTCGAAGAGGAGATACCGCACGATGATTCGGAGACGCAGAGAATTGAGCTCGCCCCGCAAGGAAGGTGGCAGGATCGGATTTCATGGTGGGCACCGATTGCCCTCGTGTTTACCGTTGCCTGGGCGCTTATTACCTCAGTGGATGCCGTGCGAAGCATCATCGTGCTGGCTACTGCTGACACCTATGTGCATGAGACATTTCGCATCGACAAGCTCTACTACAGCGGCTCGAAGGGTAGCTTGGTTTGGCAACTAAAAGGATATGTTCGCGGTCAGCCAGAAATCTATGCCGCGATGGAAAACAGCGGCCAACGGCAGCCGACAGAAAGAGAACTCAAGCAACGTTTCCCGCCCGGTACGCAAATTGATGTGTGGTACAACCCGGATGCTATCGTGAGCCAGTTGCAGTCACGAAGTCTGCGTGTGCTCCCCTTCACAGCAAATCTCAGAGTACCCGAAATTGACCGATTGATCTGGTGGCTGACGCGCGGACTGTTGCCGTTGTTGCTGACCTTGATATTGCTGCGTTACGACAAACGCCACAAGCAAGCCGTTGAGCAAAGCCGCCGCTTGCCCTCGACCGCCCCACCACGCTACGACGCGGTAAAAGCGCAGCCTCAGACAACCCCGCCCGGTTTCGTGGGCGAGCGGGGGAAACGCTGGCCTGTTGCCCTGTCAGTCGTGGTGATCGCTGGTGTGGTGCTGTGGCGGATATCCGCTCATAGCGACATGATGCACATCTATTTTAGCCAGCAAGACTTCGAACAACGCCAACAGGGCAATGGCTACGTCATCGTTGGCCGCTTCAGTAATATCGGCTGGCCGGCGGTCTCCACCGGGGCCGGGAGCGGCGAAGGCGGCATCGAATTTGTAACACCCGAGGGGCAGAAACACATCTACGAAGGCTTCTCGGGCAAGATGAAGGCGCTTACCCTCAGACAAGGGTTGTTGCCAGATTCCCAATTTGTGCTGCTGCTCAACCAGAAGGTGCCGCCAGAACAGCGGACGGATGCCGCCCCCGCACGCTTACCTTTTGGTGCGAGTGCGCCTTGAAATCACTGACTACGCTACTGCGCCTCCTGATCAGCTTCGTTTACTTGGCCGGGCTTCTGCTCGGGCTGTTTGTGGCCGTGGTCGCACCGTTTCAGATGTATGAAAAGGCACAAGCCGAGTCATGGCCCTCGCACCGGGGCGTGATAACGAAGTCCATTGCCCGGCAGGAATTTAACTTCGGTATGGGTAGAAATGGCAGCCCCTATTGGGAGGCTAAAATATGCGGTCGCTACCAGAATGACAACGACGCATTTTGCATACGGCGCATCAATCTCGGCTTGCACGTTGGCGACCAAACTCAAGCCAGTGTTCTGGAAACGGTCGCCCACTACCCGGTCGGGCGTGAGGTTGATGTCTACTATTCGCCGGACGACCCAAAAAATACGCTACTTGAAGCGCATTCATCCTGGCACGAAATGATCATCGCGCTGGGAGTTGCACTCGCCTTTCTGTTGTCACCGGTGTTGTTACGTATGTTTCGAAAGAAGTCAGAGCCGGAATGAATAGGTGGTTTCAAGCAGCAAGTGCAAAAAGTGCTGCGTAATGCAGTGACTTAAGACGAGATTTACCATCTTCCTCTGATAACAACTGAAACTGCGGCCCTTCTCATCCATGTTCCACTCGATAAAGTGAAATAGATCGTCGACCGACTTTAGTCACTTTCCAGTTCACTTATGTCAAAACGTGACAAGAAATTCGCAATACTTTGGCGGGTTTGTAGGAGCGTGCCCTGCACGCGACAGAGCGCTATCGCATGCGGGGCATTGCCTCTTTGGTTCCGGCTCGTTCGGCTTAGGGAGAAGCGCTAATCGTCAGGGGGGAGTCGGAACTATGCCGGCTCTAGCGACGGAAAGACTTCTGGCAAGACGGAACCCAAGGAAGTAATTTCTTTCTGTTGAATGGTACGCATTACGTATGGCTGCTTTCGTGTACCGCGAACCATCAATCCATGAGCCGCCTCGCTCCACGAGATAGGGCCCCCCCATCGTCCATGCGCTCCCATCGGTAGGTGCACCGTTGTAATCCTTGTTCCAGAAGTCTTGCACCCATTCCCAGACATTTCCGCTCATGTCGTACAATCCCCAGGCGTTCGGTTGCTTTTTGGCCACCGGATGGGTTTTGTCATCGCTGTTGCCATCATGCCAGGCCACGCTGTCAATGTTATTGCTACCGCAGTAGTCCTGCTTGCTTCCAGCACGACATGCGTACTCCCATTCGGCTTCGCTCGGCAGCCGGTAGCTCTTGCCGGTTTTTTGGCTCAACCTGCGCAAGTATTCCTGCGCGTCGTCCCAGCTCACTCTCTCCACTGGACAATCGTCGCCGCAGCCAAAAAAATGGCTTGGATTGTTGCCCATCACTGCTTTCCACTGTCCTTGTGTCACCTCAGCCTTGCCCATTGAAAACGGCTTGTCGATTCGAACAACGTGTACCGGCCTTACTGAGTCCCTGTAATCCTCCGCCCCCATCTCGAAACTTCCCGCCGGAATCACGACCATTTCGGGACAGTCAGGACAATCCTGGAAAACCGCTCCCGGCAGCATGGGTACATCCGGGCTTGCCACGGGTGCATCCAACTTGGCGTGCCGCTTTACCCTTCTTTCCGCCAATACTACGAACAGTCCATTCGGATACTTGTCGAGATAGGCCTGAAAGTCTTCTGCATCGGTACTATCCTTGATGCTCTCCCAGAACGTGATTTCCATCACGCCGGTATCAATAGTCGCTGTTGTCTGGGGTGCAGCCAGTGCGGTTGTGCCTTCACCGAACCTAAAGTAGAAATCGCCGGTAAGCGAGGAGGATTCCCATGGTGTCTGCGCATCACCGCTCTTCTTCACCACATTGCCTCGCACGCGCTTGAAAACGTCTTCGATCTTGATGCCGGGAATATCCATGGCCGAGAGCAGCTCGGCAGTATAGAGGCCATTGCGCCCCTCACCGTCGGCGGCAACTTTGCCGGGCGCGGTTGCATAGGCGATCAGTGTGCCAGTAGGGGCGTTGATCTGGGCCAATCCTTGACCGCCGCCGCGAAATTGCCGCTCGAAGGGATTGTTGCGGCAAGCGTCAAGGATCACAATCGACAGGCGCGCGGCAGACAACTTGTCTAGTAGCTGATCGACATCTACGGCCTCACTGCTCACAGAGCTTTCGCTGCGTATCTCGGCATCGATGGGGATCAGGTAGTTCCTGCCACGCACTTGCATGCCATGGCCTGCGTAGAAGAACAGTACTTCGCTGCCGCTTTGTACCTTGTCGCCAAAGTCGGTGAGTGAACGAAGCATCTCCTTTTGGACTACATCCGTGCGGACGGTAACGTCAAAGCCAAGTTTTCGTAGCTTAGCTGCGATGTCTCGTGCATCGTTGGCAGGATTTTTCAATGCTCCGGCACCGGGATAGGCGGCATTGCCAATGATGAGTGCGACGCGTTTCGTACCGCTCACTGGTGCAATCTCAAGATTACGCTGCGCTTCAGTAGCTGAAGCGATACCCAGCCACAGCATCATTAAAATAAACCAAATTTTCATGAAAAAAGGATACACCTTCCTTACAGGGAACAGAAGATCGCCGGTCCTCGTTATTTTGCTACTAATCATTCAATCGGCACTATTATTGTCCAGAGAGCCGTCTACTGTTGACACTAACCGGATCGTGAGCATGCAATATTCAACGCTATACAGCTGCTCTTCAAGAAATTTATGTATATCAATTAGTAGCAGCACCAGTTGCAATGAGGGTACGGCACGATAGATTAAGCGATAATCTGAATATCAATAATACACAAGAGTACAAACACCTCGGCTAGGGAAATAAACCTTTCAGTACGTTGACCATTACTGGGCTCGGTTGCTTGAACAATTCTGCGTTGCATGATGCATTAAGAGGAACCGGCTGTGGATAGCCACTCATATCTTCAAAAAGTATGGTCGGATCGGGAATGCCGCCACCGGTTACCGCATCACCGACCTGTGTCCGTGTCGGATCCATAGTCGGTACAGGCACGATCACTGGTGCGGGCGTGGTAGCGCCAAACGTGACCGTAGCCACATTGGGATTACTTACGCGTAGAGGATTCTGCACGATCTGCTCTGCTGCAATGGCGTATTTTCGCGATACCGCAGCAGGAGTCCCAGGCGCGACTGCCGGATCAACGTTGAGGGTCTGGATAGAAACACTGTAATCGCTGTTAAGAAAAATTTCGAAGGTGCGGAACTGTTGAGGAAAATCCCGCAATGAGGAAGTTTCAACCTGCCAAAAACCCATTTCCGGCTTGGCTGGATCGGGCGAAACGAAGGCTTTGATGACATTCAGATGCCGATGCCCAGCAATCCACATCAGCAAATTAGTGGTGTTTTGCAAGGTGGCAACCAGCGTAGTAAGGTCAACCGCATTCTGCATGCCGGGCGCGATATTGGTGGTTTCCGCCCACCACTCCAATTCAGAACCAATACTTGCAACAGCAATCGGGATATGCGCTGCAATAATCATCAATTGATTGGCGGCCTGCCCGGCGCTTAGCTCCGCTTGAAGCCATGCCCACCGTGCGGAATCCAAATAGCCATGCCCATGAATATCGGTAGAGCCATCCATTTCCGACTGTGTATTGTCTAGCACAATCACCTTCAGCGGCATCAGTGGATTCGGCACAAAGCTGTAACAAGCAGCAGGGTTAGCCGGATTAACTAGATTAAAACCATGACCTACAGGAGCGGTCGTTGTATTAAAAAACTCTTGTATCCATTCCGTCTTGAGTAAAGAACGTCGATTAGGATCGGCTACCGTCATCGGTGCGCCGAATGCAAAAGCGGCATCAGTAGTAGCGCCCGCATTAATGATGCCGCCAAGCGGACTGGCACCGTCGATCTGCCCCATGTAATACAACGGTGCTGTTTTATATTTCGCCATATCAAACAACACGGGAAATGTCGCAAAATTCGGTTTCAGTACATCACCGACACCCCATACGTTATCGGCAATATAGGACTGACGAAAGCCGAGTGCCGGGTTGGCATCAACGGGAAATGCGCCCATAAAAAAATGATCGTGATTGCCGAGCACCTGATACCAGGGAATAGACTTATCGAGACCTACCGCCTGAAAGGGCGCCTGATAATCGACGCTGTATTCGCCAATATTCGCCCCGGAACTCGGATAAATGGGTTTGCCGTCGATTACATCGAGATACCAACGCAGTTCGTTATAGCTGGTACTGTTGCAGACATCACCAAGCGAAATGCCAAAGTCGAAAGCATTTTGCTTATGCAGCTCATTGGCTGTCTGTATCGCCGCATCCAGCACCTGCGTTGAATACAGCATCACTGGAGAATAGATTGAGGTATTTTTGTAGGCGGCAGGCTCGATTTGCTGCATGTGAATCAACTGATTCGGCGCTTCCTTATCGGTGATATGAATATCGGTGATCGCAAAAAAATTCAGAAATTTCGTCTTGCGTAGCGGCAGCGGGTTAGCATAATTCAAAGGCATCAACTCCAACCGTTGACTCACTGGTAAAGGCGAACCGAATGTCCAATTGCCATAGCCAAACGTACTGTACTGAGCTACCTGATTAAGCTGCTGGGGCAACAGCGGCGCAACGCCCCCCAGCGGCGTCATATTGACAGGGAACGACAGCATTCTTTGCTGCGTAGTGAAGACATGATCAATCGGATAGCGTTGCAGGTAGGAGTGACCGCCGCCACAGCCCCAAGTCAGGGAACTGAACGATGCCGAGGCGACAACGCTGGATGAATACTGTAAAAACTCCCGGCGCGTGATTTTGCCGGTAGTTTCATCAGTTTCGGCTGGTATTGAATCTTTGTTCGACATCATCTCCCCCTCGTTTCAATATTTCATTCGAAGTGTGCAGCATAGGAAGTCCAACCCTCCAAGTCAAATCAAACTCGTGCCACAATCCACTTCTGAAGTGAGGGCATACTAAATTTTGTGTTTAGACTGCAAGAAAATTATCCACTTGCGAACGTTAGCTCTACTGCCGATAGCAGTCATCTAATTTTATATGCATGAAGTGCTGGTAATGACACCTTGTACTTAGTCGTCTTCTCGAATTACCCGCCACGAAGCAGTCGCTATTGATTCGGCCAGATTATGTTTGAGGTCCGTTCGTATTGAGCTTCTCGAAATGTGAACGGATTCAACGCCTTCGACAAGCTCAGGCCGAACGGAGGTTAATACTTTACCGTGCCGAATCTATAATAGCCGAGCTTAATTGGGCATTTACGTTTTCAATGGCTGACGAGCTGGCTTTTATGCAGGCCTCCGCAATGGACAGCTTACGGTCAGCTTGAATAACTGGCTGATCGAATACATAAGCCCAGTTATTTATTGTGTAAGCTCAACGCATAATCAAGTGTCATCAGAAACAGGAATATGGTCATGTTATCGAAAGTCCCGACCCGTTCAGCGTTATTGTCAACGCGTTGTAATTTCCGCAGGTGAGAGTAGGGGGGGCGGACACGTCGTTTGGCCGACGCGCATTTGGATTTAAAGTCAGTAGCCCAAATTCACTACTGTTAGCAGGTGGTTTTTCAGTTAATTTTCATTTTTAACGACAGCGTGAACGACGGACTACTTCCGACGCTTCCGCCGTTGAAAAAGCCACCGGGGTTGATGCGAACGCCTGTTACGTTGGGATCATATCCAGCCGCATCGGGTACTACAGCATAGGTATAGGGCGCGCCTCCGCCGGGTTGGTTGGAGTAGCTTACATCGGTCGCGTAGGTGTAGGTCAGGCCGCAGGGTGGCGCAGCGCTGCATGAAAATACAACCGTTGGTGTGTTGCATATAAGTGAAACGCACATGCTCATGTTGGCCGGGATTATATCGGTGATGATGGTCGTTCCGTTGTCAACCGTACCCAGACCACTGTTTGTCACGGTGATGTTGTAGGCCATCTCCGAACCGGGTATTGCCTTGGGATTGGTGGTTACGTTCACGGGGTCGGAAAAGGGGGTTACCGATTTCACTACGCTGATGATAGGAAACACGGAAACAGTGTTGCTATCCAGCGTCACCGTACCGGTTCGCGCAAAGGTTCTGCCCGATACGGTTGCACCGTTATTCAGGGTGATGCTGGTGAGCGCGATGATGGTTCCGTTGAATGTGGTGGATGCGCCCAGTGTCGCGGAACTGCCGATCTGCCAGAATACGTCGCTTTGCTGGGCACCGTTGATCGGCAGTACCGATGAGCCAATCGCTGTGGTGAGTGTGGTCGCTATTTGAAATATGTACACCCCGGCACCATTAAGCGTGAGTGCGCCGGTCAGTTGAGCTGAAGCGGTAAAACAGTAAACTCCCGGAGTGAGCGTTTTTCCGCCCAGATCCTGCCCGGTTAAATCCAGAGTGCATGCTTGAGCGACCAGATCATTGTAGGAGGTGGTGGCGGCAGACTGTGCGTTGGCGGCTGTAATGTCGGCCAAGTGTATGGTTCCCCCATTCACAGTACCCGGTGGATTAAATCCGGTCACGGTTGCACCTGGACTGACACCCAGTTCTCCGGTGACGACGCTCGCGCCAATATTGGTTATCGACGTGCCGGCCAATACCGCGAAACTCTCCGCTGCACCGAGCAAGGGTGCCGTCGCTGCCAGCGCATTGCCGTTCCAAATGCCGAGCAAAGCCAGCAGTATGAATAATTTTGCAGATGTCGTTTTCATCATCAATTAGCTATCATGGGACGAATGGGTTCACTACGCTGATTTAAGTCGAATGTATCCTGATCCACCTTCATGCGTAGTGTAATGAATGGCCCTTGGGCGCGATAGGCGGCGGCGCTGAAGTCGCGGTCACTCAGGCCGCGCACGTTATAGCCCAGCACTAGCCAGGCGTTGTCCATCAGATGGAAACCGAGCGATGCGCCTATGCCGTAATTGCGCACCCCGGAATTCACCGAGCGCATCATCGAAGCAAACGTGCCGATGTCCCAGTCCTGCGATAAATCATGGCGTATCTCCACACCGAACAAATCGGTGTAGCCACGGTAATCCGTGCCATCAATCGCATCCAGCACGTATTTCGCACCATACTGCAATGCGATCTGGGTATGGCGGTTCGGCATGGTGTTGGCATTCAGATTGTTCACCAGCTTGCGGCCATTGAGCGATGATGTAACCGTTTGAGTCGATTGAGTGATGTAATCGGCACGGTCGAACCAGACCCATTCGCTGTCGTTGGGGCGGTGCGCGTAGGACAAGCGCAAGTCACCGTTGCTCGTGCTGCCCGCCGCGTTATAACTATTGCGCAGGGTATAAGCCGTTGCCATGGAACGCCCTGCATCAAGCTTGCGCTGCATGCCGAGTTGCACATTTTTTTGCTGGGCGATACTGGCATTGCGAATTTCAATACGCCCGTTACCGCTCCACAAACTGTCGTGATAAGCCGCCCCGGCCGCTGTGGCCGTGTAATCGCCTATCATTGAGCCAGATGGCAGCGGCGTGTTGAGATTAAGCGGCACGGCGCTGTTGTGCAGAGTCTGACTGCGATCCAGGCTGAAGTCGGTTTGCCACTGTGGATTGATTTGCCAGCGCTGCACCAGACCGAGATTGCCATACTGACGTGAGGCATCGTTGTAGGTATTGTTGCCGACCGAGGCCAGTACTTCGCCACCTGCCCACGGTTGGGTGCGTAAACCAGCGCGGGTGGTGTTCGCGGCAATTTTTTCGCCACGTGCAAATTCCTGTTCGGCGAACAGCCTGCTGAGTGTGGTCAATTTGTAATCGGCACCGAAAATCAGCCGATCCGGCATGGCGATGCTACTCGCTGTGCCGGAACCGGCTTCGGCTGCGACATGCAGTGCGAGTTTTTTATCCGGCATGGTGTAAGCGGCTCCGGCGATGAGCTGCTTGCTATTCGCGTTACCCGCCGCACTCTGGTCTTGTGCAGTACGTGCACCGTAATAGGTGTTCAAATCGTCGCTGAACTTCTGGTTCACTCGGCCTTCCAGCACACTGTTGTTGGCGTTGGTGGACAAGTTCTCCTGTTTGTAAGCCTGGCCTTGCAATTGCACCGCGTCTGACAGCTTAAATCTACTGTCCACGCCCGTCTTGCGCATGCCGATCTCCGATCCTGCTTGCTGGCCCACGCCAAACCCTGCGGCCTGTTCACGTGCATATAGTTTTGCATCCCACTGATCTTCATGGTGTTGCACTTCACCCAGCCACGCATTGCCGCTGGATGCGATACCGGCGCGGATATTCCGAGTGGTGGCAACTTCGCCGCGCAGCCGCGTGTTGGCACTCAGTTGGTAGCTGGCATCCATGCCTTGCAGATCGCCGCTTGCACCCATCGTGCCATCACGGATCAGCGTTGCGCCAATTTCGGTCTTCATGCCCGGTTTAAAGCTGCCACGTCCGCCGAAGGTGGCGGTCTTGTTGGCGGGGGCGTTTGATTCATATTCCGCCACGATGGAGGTCGGATTGAAGTTGCTGTCGCGTGTTGCTATCGGCTCACGAAAGGTCAGTGTGCCCAAGGCGTAGTCTATGTCGTAATCCAGATAACGCGTCATCAGTTGCGTGCTGACGATGTTTTGCGATTGAAAACGGTCACGCGTTTCGATGCGTATCTTGTCGGAGTTGATCACCAGATCCCCGCGAGATAATTTGTACACGCCGGAGGTGCCGTTACCCGCAATTTCGTCCTTGATGTAGGCCTGTGCGGTGACCGTGGCAAAGGCGTTATAGCTGACTGTTTCGCCCTTGTATTCGCTCTTCACACCGTTCAGGCTGCGGCTGTAGCGCGATAGTTCGGTGACGCTCAGGCCGGTGTCGAAATCGCCGAACATCGCATAGAACTGCTTACGCTCCAGCTTCACGTACAAACGGGTGGCGGAGGCGGCATCGAATCCGGCCTGGGTCGCATCGGCGTATAAGGTGTAATACTGGGTTGGATTGACGGCTTGCTTGAGTTGCTTATTATTGATTTTCTTGGACGTATCATAAGCGAGGGTCAACAGGTAATCGCCACGGATACTGCCCTTGGCGTAGAACGCCAGTTTGTCGCCATCGAATAATTGCCGCTCCGTATCCGCCGCCTGTAGTGATTGCATATTGCCGGACAAGGTCTTGTGTCCCAGTGTGCCTTCGCCAAAACCGACCAGAATCCAGTCACGTTGCCCGGCTTGCAACCAGGTGCGCAGTTCCTGTGCGTGCTGGTCGTTGAACTGGAAGTTCAGAACGGCTTCACCGGTTTGTGTGGTTGGCTCAAGTTCAATCAGTGCCATGCCATCGCCCTTGATTTCGAAGTGCGATTTTCCACCCAGCGCCCCGGATAGAGGATCATTTTCTATTCCTGCGCGGCGTTCATAAGAGCGATAAGGTTCATTCAATTGAAACTCGCCGCTGATGCCGCGCCGCACCGGTACGCCGCTCTTGTCAAGAAAGCGTACTGCGATTACGGGACGGCTCTTGCCATCGGCGATCAGAAGTGATTGTTGCGGCACGAATTCGACGTGATCGGGCGCGGCCGCGTAATGAATGATGCGTTGCGTGCGGCTGATTTCCCTGCCTTGCGCGTCATTAATTATCAGCTCGATTTTGTTATCGCCTTCCTTGATCGGTACGCCGTTCCAGGTACTGAGCGCCACGTTGTGTACCGCGTTCGATTGCATGCCGTCAAATAGCAGGGGATCGACGGCTTCGCCGTTTACGTTCAGCATCAGCTTGTGCAGCGGATCGTGCTTTACCGCCAGCTTAATCACCGGCAGATTGGGATGGAAACTCTCCTGTGGATGCAGCCATTCGTTACCGGGCAGGGCTGCGGATAACCAGGTTTGGTCGTAAGGCAGCACTTCCATCAGATGTGTCGGATCGTCATTCGTGCCATTTTTTGCAGCGGTTCCCAGCGTTGTTTCGGTAGTATTTATGGGGCTGCCCGCTTTCTTTTGCACATGGAAATCGGCGCGCCATAAAGTGCCTCCGCGCAGATTGACGAATTGCGAATACAAGCGTCCGGCAAAGCGGGTGTTAGGCTCACAGCCGACCACTTCATAATTCTTGGGTAAAGAATCCATGTCCAGTTGCACGACATGGGTGCCGGGGCGCAGATTGTCGATGTGCCAGCGTCCTTCCTTGTCAGTCAGTGCATAGCTGCCGTCCTGCATCTCAATGCGCGCATTGACCAGCCCTTTTAAATCGTTATCCACCCGGTCGTCGCACGAGCCGTCAATTACGCGACCGATCAGGATAGCCTTGTCGCGGAATAAATCTTCGCGCACCAGCACACTTGCATGCGCCGTATTCGATGTGTAGCCGCCTGTCGCGGCAGCGGTATTTTCCGCTGTGCCGGGACGTGCGCCCGGAGTTACTTCCAGCACATAGCGCAATGTGGCTAGTGTGGCGGGAGCAAGGTTCAGTGTGAATGTGAGCATGCGTGCATCAGCAGCGGACAGCGGATCGGCGATGATTGCGCCATTCAGTCGGGCCGAATTTTTTTGATAGCGAAAGCCGGGAGGCAGATGGTCGATAATCAAAGCGCCTATCACGGGCACGGTAGCACTGTTGTTGGTGACGCTCAGGGTATAGGGCACGAACTCGCCGATGCCGACCACGGCTTTGCCAGCGGTTTTCTGGATGGTCAATGTGGTATTGCCGGGGTCTAGCGGAAGATCAATCCGTAATGCCGCGCCCGCCAGCGTGAACACACCCCCATAAGAGCCACCCGGTATCGGACCGGGGCTGCCGTGTATTACGGGCGTAACAGGCGGTGTGCCGACCAATGCGGGCAGCTTGGCCGGGATGACAGTAGACGGAAACAGATGGCCGGGCAGGGGCGCGATAAATTTCCTGTAGCTGCCCGCCGCCACATAGGGGAAGTGAAAACTGCCCGGTGCCATAGTGGCATCGCATATCGTGGCAGAGCCGCTGATAACGGGTTGCGGCATTACGGTCACGGCATCGTTGCAATAAACCGTGGCGGGAAGATTGGTCAGCGTATCGATCAGGCTTACCGAGGCGCCATTGATGGGCGCGCCGGTTGCAGAATCGAACACGATTCCGTACGGATCTATCAATCCACTGCTGGAGGTGGCTATATTCGCGCCGCTGGTGCAATTGCGGTGGTTGTATACCTCGGTGAGTGTCTCGTTGTGGGACGATATGGTGATCTTGCCGTCATTGGGGGTCGGCGGAGTGCCGAGGGCGGCAAACACCGATGGCGCGAAGCCGGTAAACACGCCGGTGGACAGTCCGGTTTCAGTTAGTTGCAGCACTTCGCTGTCGCCGCTGTTGGTGGTGATGGTTATTTCTACGCGGTCTGTGATGTTGGGATCGATGTTGGAGTCATAGCTCACCACGCGGACAAAAATCGGCTCGTTACGTGAGTATGAAGCGAGCGGTTTTCCTGTCGCGTCATTCATCGGGGCGAGTAACAGACTGGCGGGTAAGAGGGTGGGCGCTAGGTCACCGAGTAGCGTCGGGTTGCCTAATGGCGTGAACGGCCCGATGATCGCCCCGCCGGGCGAATAGGATGTCGGCTGCACCATCTCGATTGTGCTGCCGGCGGGTGCCAAGGCTGCACGTGCTGGTGACAAGTATTGCAACAACTCTATTTTGAGGGCGACATCCACGCAGGCGGCCGTGTTCACCACTACCGTGCTGGTGGCGCTAAGATTGTTTGCGCCGACGCTGTAAGCGGCGTTGGCGGTGTTGCTGATGAGGCTGTTCGGTGCCGTTACCGCAAAAGCGGTAGCCGAAAGTCCGAATAGAGCGACGATTGTGCATGCCTTTTGCAGCCACGGAAAAATGTGCCGCGACCGGGTAACCGGTCTCACGGCAATTATCCTCTTCACTCGATTCGGAGTATGTGTCATAGATAGGGACAAGCATTAAGTACCGTTTTTATTAATGCCTATTGCACAAATGCGTTGAAATACACGGTGACAAAATCACCTGCGGGCAATACACCGCCTACCAGAGATACGGTCGTTGGACTTACCAGAGTAGGGTAGTTGATAGTAATGTTCTGACCCACAACGGTGACACCGGCTGTAACGGCTTGCGCTGCCAGTCCCGGTGCTACATAAGTAGTTGCTCCAGTGCCGGACACTGCACCGAAACCCGTAGCAGAAAATGAGTTTGCGACATTGCCGGAAATACAGTTGGTGGCAGGAAGCGCACCGCTATTCAATAACGGATCAAACAACAGTGCTGCGTTCAGAGCATCGGTTGCCTGTCCCAGAGTTGCCGCCGCCGAACCCGTGTTGGTAATGGTGATGGCATATTGCACAGCGGATGTTGGAATGTTTTTCGGGAAGACATTGCCGTTTAATGGATCGCAAACCGGTGTGACTGTCTTGGCGATGCTAATAATGGCTGAAACCACTTTGTAGGCATCGCGTGCGGAATGTGTGCCGTCCTTGACTGCATCATCCGAACCTGCCGCATCGGCGAACACCACGTCTACCCCGACGGTATTTGCCGCAAGCAAATCAGCCGTCAATGCGCCCAGACCAACTGCACCCGCATCATGTGTAATCGCTGTCAGGCTAACCAGGGCAGCGTCATTATTGACTTGCGCTAAAGGAATATTCGTGACGACGAACACCGTTGCTGTACCGTTGGCAGCGAGTTCGTCAATAAAGATCGCTGTATCGAAAGCGACATCATAAATGCCTGCTGTTCCGCCAGCGCCTGGGTTATCAACGAACGCCAACACATTGGCAGCTTGAAAATTGTCGGTCAATGCAAATAAAACCTGGCCTGCGGCTACGTTGGCACCTGTCAATGCATAGTCCTGTGCCGTATTGCCGTTATTGGTAACAGTAAAGGTGGTTACCGCAGCAAGTTGTCCAGGTACCACAGTGGTAAAGGTCGTGTTGCCCTCTGTGACCGTCAGGTTAACCTTGTTATCCACCACAAATGCGGTGGCAACGGAGGTAATGCCGGTCTGGCTGACACCGCCAACGGTATAGGCCAGTGATGCCTGATTGCTTATCGAAGTGCCGGAAGCCGTGCCTGCCGCCATGGCATTTTGTGCTGCAAGTCCAGACAATGTTGCAATCACCAGTAGTGCGGCGAGCCTGAAGGATATTTTCGTTTTGCTCAATTTCATTTTATTCTCCCGAATGGATAAGCTAAAAATATTTGTGGTCGGCATGGTTATTTGATCGTTGCGTGAAAGCCGACTTGACTGTGTTCACCCGCGCTTAATTGCCCCTGATAAGTCCAGCGAATATGGGTGTACTGCTTTGGTATTGCGCTGTATTGTTGACCATCCGGCCCCAGCACCTTGAGGCTTCTCGCTGCGCCAAAAGTCCTGCCGCCATCTACTGAAAATTCGATGGTGCAATTCGTGCAGAATGCACTGTTGCCCTTGTATTCCATGTTCACCGGGATGGGATTGTCGATGACGATGTTGCTAGCCGCCTTGTTGCTGACGTTTTCGAACGTATCGGTAAAAATCACCTCGGTGCCGGGAACTGCTTTCTCCGGTGTGTGGCGCTTGATGATTTTTTTGCCGTTCTCGACGACTTCAACTTCGATTTCAGCAATACTGGTCACCTTGATAGGCGCTGTCGCGGCTTGAATGTTGAAAGTTAAGCTGCATAGCATGGTAAACAAGGTAATCCTAAATAGTTCAATTGGCCTGAAACTCGTCATTCCCGTGAGGGCGGGAATCAAGTTAATGCTTCGCAGAGTATTTATTTCGCTGGATTCCCGCCTTGCTAATGGATTTTTGGGGGTAAATGCAGGCAATTGGCTGGAGATTTTCATGGGTAGAGTTCCTGTCAGTTGATCGTTGCGCGAAAGGTGATGACCGTATTTGCCGGGGCGGCAACATTCCCCAGCAAAACAGAAACGGTTTGGGTAGCGCCGATAAATTGCGCCTGATCGGCATCCGCCGCATCGGTTTCACTGATGCCGTTCAGCATGATGCTGCCCGGTACGTAAGTGGTGTTGATGGGTAGCGGGTCGGTAAATGTCAGATTGCTAGCAATACCCGCACCGGAAAGCGTCGCCACGATCTGATACGTGAGAATAGCGCCCGGCATGACAACTGCCGAACCTTGTGGATCCAGCACGGCGAGTACAGTTTTGTTCATGACGAATCCCATACCGCTGGCAATGTAGCTGCCTGTTGCATTGGCTTGCGCGCGTGAGCCGCCTACCACGGCGTAACCACCCCCTTGCCCCAGTCCTGCCAGAGCGGTGCCAGGTACGGCTCCAGCCGCGCCAACGGTCATTGATGCTGCGCCCAGCAACACCACGCCAAGCGCGTTGTTGGCGACGTTCGGGGTATCGCTGATCACGTAAATAGTCATGCTTGTATCAGGCGTAAGGACGGGTTCGTTTGTGCCCGGCACATACATTGTGTCGGCATTCGGGCCGTTTGCCTGAAAACCTGCCAGCAAGCCGTTCTCCAGATAGATTGAGCCTATACTCCCGTTCAGCGGCGTATAGTTTGTGACCGGAAGTGGTATCGGCCCGTTTGTGCGCGCCAACCCGAAAGCTTCAGAGCCATTGCCGCTATTGGTCAGCAAAAATGTCAACACATCATTGCTTCCAGGGGAGTTGACGGAAACGGGAGCGCCGTTTTGCCAAGTCAGCACGGGTAACAGAACCTCATCCACTATGAATACAACGGTGTTGGTCGTTGCGATATTGGGGGGTGGGGAGGCGATTGTGTATGTCAAGGTTGCACTGTTCGAAATAATGGTTCCGGCAGAAGTACCAACTGCCCGACAGATTTGCGGCACAAGCAGCAACAATCCCGTACAGATGACGAAAAATCGCATATGAAAACCGAGTTTTTGACCGGCGCAGACAAACGCTCTGCAACTGGCAAACTGCTGTGGTTTTGTAGAATGAACAGTCGATATGTCAGGAAAATACATGGCTGATTTCCATTGTCGGTATGTGGCTGATTACGTGAGTGCCAATGCAGGCAACGCGCCCGACTGCTAATCATTTACTCCGCAAAAAAACATCTGTTTGTCACCACGGTGATGTTCTGAATTGGGTGACCGTGATTCATTATGGTGATCAGACTTGCTGTATTCCGTGCGCTGTCGCACATAGCCGTGACTTTGTAGTTGTCTTTATAATCAATGAGAACAGATAGTCAGGGATAACGGGCAGGGAGATTCATGATCCTAAAAAATTCCGTATCCCGTGGGCATCAAAAACCAACAGATTTACGTCGCCGGGAAAGGAGGGAATGCTTAAACTACTTCGGGGAAAAATACTATTTCAGAATCGGACTATTTAAAACTCACTGTAACGTTTAACCCGCTTCCATCTTTTACTGGTTTCAGTTCCAGATTTGCATCGTGAATTTCGGCTATGCGTTTAACGATGGACAGACCCAGTCCGCTTCCGCTGGCGGAGGTGCCGGCGGGGCGGTAGAAGCGTTCGGTAACTCGAGCGAGCTCCGCTTCGGGAATGCCGGGGCCGTTGTCTATGACTGAAAGCAGAGTGTTTTGCTGTTCGTTTGTAATGATGATTTGTACTCTGGTGCCATCCGGGCTGTGATGCACGGCATTATCAATCAGGTTACGCAGCAGGATGCGTAACAATACGGGATTCCCGCGTACGGATATATTTTCTCCCGCATCCAGTTCAAGTCGTATTTGTCGATCCAGTGCTTTAGGGACGATAGCGCCGATGACTTCTGCGGTAAGAGAACTCAGATTGCATGTTTCGGAAATCTGAGCGCCCATGGGGTCAATGCGCGCTAAAGTCAGTAATTGATCGATCAAATGGGCGGCGCGGTCGCAGCCTAAAATGGCGTTGTTGAGTGCATGGTTGCGAACCTCCTTGTCTTCGGCGGTTCCGGAATTTGCGGCTATGGCGACCTGAGCCTGAGCCTTGATGGCGGCCACGGGGGTGCGTAATTCGTGTGCAGCATCGGCAGTAAAACGGCGTTCGCGCTGCATGGAGGTTTCGATGCGAGTAAACAATCGATTCAGACGATCGATCAAGGGCATCACTTCGCGCGGGGCGCTTTCGGTTTCCAGTGCGGCAAGATTGTCCGGTTCGCGTTGTTCCACTTCGGCAGTGAGTTTGACTAGCGGACGCAAGCCACGGGTGATGGCGGTCCAAAGCAGCAAGGCCAATAGCGGCAGCGAAATCAGCAGGGGTTTGAGCAGGTTGATGGCAATGCCGCTTGCCAGCTCATCGCGTACTTCGCTAAGTTCGGCAACCTGAATGAGCATTTCGTGCGACTCGTCCCAGGTACTGAATACGCGCCAATGCTTACCGTTGATATAGCTGTCGCTGAAACCCTTTTCGCGCTCTGCCAGACGCTGTGCCGGCGCATTGGCGGAATGCAGACGCAATTCATGTCCTTCTTCCCAGATTTGAAATGCGACGCGACGGGAGTATTTATGCAATAACGGAGCGTGTTCGGTCTCGATTTCATCAAGATCCTGTGAGGCCTGGACGACCAGTAGTGTTGCGGATTGAGCAAGGTGTGCGTCGAGTATCTCGTCGAATTCACCGCGAGCATCGTAATAGGTGAAAGCGGTTGCGCCTGTCCATACCGCGATGACGGTGATTAAGGCTAATAATAATAGTCGTTGCTTTAATGACCCGGCTGAGTGCATGTCATATATTCCTGTTTAACGGAATCAGGTAGCCCACGCCGCGTATGGTTTCAATCAATTCGGGATAAAATTTGCGGCGCAAGTGATGGACATAGACTTCCACCGCGTTGCTCTCGACTTCCTCGCCCCATGCATAGAGTTGTTCTTCAATTTTGCTGCGGGATAAGACCTTACCCGCGTTGAGCATCAAGGTATGCAGCACAGCGAATTCCTTGGCGGGAAGTTCGATGAATTGTTCGCGAAACATTACGCGGTGGGAGGCGGGAATTAACTCAACATCAGCAACGCGCAATACCGGTTCGCTCTGTCCGTTGGCACGACGTACCAGTGCGCGAAGTCGCGCCGCCAATTCGCCCATATCGAAGGGCTTGATCAGATAGTCGTCTGCGCCGGTATCCAGTCCTTTGATACGGTCATCGACGCTATCCATCGCAGTCAAAATCAACACCGGGGTGGGATTGTTGAGGCTGCGCAGCCGCCGCAACACTTCCAGTCCAGATAAGCGGGGCAATCCCAGATCCAGTACTACAGCGGTATACGTTTCAGTGCCTAGTGCCAGATCGGCAGAAACACCGTCTTTTATCCAGTCCACGGCATAACTAGCCTGTTTTAATCCGGCCTGAATTGCATCGCCCAGCAGGGCATCATCTTCGATTACCAGTATGCGCATTTTTTGCCTGTTAATTGCCCGTTATTTGATTGTGTCAATCGTTATCACCATGCTGTTCCATGGATTGATTCGGGACATCGCCTTGCTGCAATAGCCCTGTTTGCTGAAAGCCAAACCAGAAAGCGACAACTGCCAGAATTATTATGACACCCAGCCACGTATAGGTGCGAGTAATACCCTGTTCAGGCGGTGCGGATTTATAGCCGGTAATCATGGATCGCACCAGATTCTCCTTATGCATCACGCTACCCAGCAATACGCCTGCTACATGTATCGCAACTACGCCCAGCATGGCGTAAGAGGCCAGTTCATGCAACTCTTCAATCATTTCTCCGCCTATTTCCTGATAGACCATCACACCGGATACGCCGGATGCGATGCTCAGAGCCAGTAATGCAAAAATGGCCAGACTGCCAGCCGGATTGTGTCCGGCATAATGTTTGGGGTTGCCTTTAAGCATGGACATCACATAGGTGGCTATCTCGCGCGGGCCGAACAAAAACGAGCGGAACCGGGCATGGCGTGTACCGACAAAGCCCCACACCAGCCTGAATGCTATCAATCCCAGTAGGATATAACCCAGTATCACATGGATGTCGCGATAGCGTTCTGATTCCGATGTCAGAAATGCACCTGCAAACGAGACGACCAGTAACCAGTGAAAGACCCGAGTCGGTACATCCCAGATACGCGTGCGTTCAGTCATGATGATCTCCTGTTAACGTGGAATATGAATGCCATGCTCGCTGTAATTACCTTTCTCGGCACCGGTATGGCAGGCGGCACAGTTGGACGGACTTTTAACTTTCGGGTTCTTCCAGGTGTTTTGCGACACTTCATCATGTTCACGTTTGAACCAATGTGTTTCGGTGATGCGTAACAGGGGTTTTCCGGCAACGTCATTTCTTCTCTTGCCGGCGTTTTTTTCCAGATAAGTAGTGATTTCACGCGTGCTTGCTTCATCCAGACTTGCGTCGCTGCCAAAGTGTTTATCCAGCCCGTTCATTACTGCACGCCAGGACTCGGCTGGAAGTAAACGCGGAGGGAACGCGACATGACATGAGCCGCATTCAGTCTGCCAGGTTTTATTTCCGGCTGGCTTGGCACGATAGTAGTCATCATCGTCTTCAGCATGGGCGATGGACATCATTCCGCCCGACAGAAACAGGGCAGTAATTACGCTAGTGAAAAATTTCTTATGATTCAGTGTCATGTGATTCTCCTTATTTTTTTATAGTGAGTAGATAGGTGAGTACATCGCCTTTTTCCTGTGAGGTGCAGACGCGATCCAGCACATCGTTGCAATTGCGCTTGAACCATTTGGCAATTTTCTTGTTGTTGGTGAATCTTTCAGGATTGGCGGCAGGCGCCAGCGGTTCGATCGGCTTGTCGGTTTTGGCATGTTTGCCGGTCGCAGCAGGATTGTTGGTATGGCATGAAGAACAACTCCACTCCTGACCGTGTTTTTGTTTAAAAAATTGTTCGCCACGGGTAGCAGAAAATTCCTGAAAAGCAGGACTTTCCTGTTTAGCCTCATTTTTGAAATCTGCCAGAACTTCCTCGGGTGTGAGTGCATGCGCGGGCGTTGACAATAAAACAGCCGCGATTAATGCGGGGATGGATACGATTATTTTGCGAAACATGGTTTACCTCATCAATTACATTACGATGAGTGCAGAATAATGGAACAAGCTTAAGAGTTGCTTAAATGAGGGCGGAAATCGGAAATTATTTGCAGGAGAGCATTAAGGGTTGTTGTTTTTTTAATGTGCATTGAAGAAATTACGAACGCCAAACCAGAAAAAGAGCGACAAGAACCCAGAAAGGCAGGCTATACACGACGATTTTTCCGAAAGTCTTGTTGCTGATATGCAGCCAGTCTACAAGAAATGGAATGTATTGAAGGCTGCCGACAAATAATAAAAACAATACCATTGAGGCAAAGACCTGCAATATTTGCCAGCGGTTCTCTATGATTATTTGAACCTGCTCTTTTGTCCATTTGGCTAGGAAACTAGGCCATTCTTCCGGATTAAAATTCAATTGAAGCTCCTGATTACAGCAAAAAACAAGGTATGGGTGTGCAGGTATGCAATTACGGTTGAATCCTATCATTGAAATTAATTTCAGTGTAAACAACCATGTTTTGTTGATTGATTTCATGTGAAATTTGCAGAATAAATCAAATTCACGGTGGTTTCTGGGCGCATGGCTGCAACCATCTGAAAGCAAATATCAGTACTGGTTATATTTTTTGGCACTGCCACGTACCTGATCAGCCGGATACTTTTCCGCATTTTTAGTTAATTTATTCAGGGCAGCCTCCAGCAAATTTACGTCCAGTTTGTCTGACAGGCGGACCAGATAAAGCAACACATCGGCCAGTTCCTCGGCAACAGCGTTTTTACGTTCGTTTTCCAGGCTGGTTGATTGTGCTTCACTCAGCCATTGAAAGTGTTCCAGCAGTTCGGCTGTTTCTACCATAAGTGCCATGCTGAGGTTCTTGGGCGAGTGAAATTGATCCCAGTCTCGCGCTTGAGCAAATTCGCGCAATTTGTCACGCAGCAATAATAAATCGGATGGTGGGGGCATCTTTATGCTTTCTGTGCTGAGGGAATGCCCGAAATTATAACTGGCATGATTCGATAAATTAAAACCCTCTAACTTTAGCCGGAGCGGGAGTTAGAGGGTTCTTTAATGGACTATTTGAGTTTGACGGTATGCCGATTTGGTTTTTGAATCCAACCGGGTGGCCGATAGGAAAGACTGTTTTCCTTCTCCTTGCCGGTTCTTTCATTTGCAATTTCATTTCCGCCTACTACAGCCCTCGGTTTAATTTTGATAAGCGTACATTCTGTCCAGAAACGTTTCAGCATCCATTGCAAGCAGTTCTGGAGGCATAAAAACGTGCCTTGTGGGTTCAGTGTATGACTGCAAGGCAAGGTCGGGATAGCACTCTGTACACATTGCGGCTTCAGCATATTCAAACGAATCGTTGCGTTCGATTTCGTAGCTGCTCATGTTCATCGTCACGATACTCATTTCACACCTCCGACTGCTTTGTTGAGGGTATTTGTTGCGCCCTTTGATTATATTAACGGCGTAGGTGTGAGAAAGTTTAGGCTGTTGAGCAGAAAGAGTAGTGATAGTCCGATCAGCCGCGCGTGTTTGATTGCCCGCCAAACTGGCTGAGTTCCACGAAGGGCACGGGTTGCCAGCCGGGTTGGCGATGCTCGGCAACGACATTGGTGAAAATGCCGCCACGTACGTAGAACTTGGCGGTCAGTCGCATAAAGCGCGGTTGAGTCGCCGCTACCAGGTCGTCCAGAATGCGGTTGGTTACATCTTCATGAAAATGGCCTTCTTCACGGAATGACCACATATAGAGTTTCAGGCTTTTCAGTTCCACGCATTGCTGGTCAGCGATGTAATCCAGAATCAGCGTGGCAAAGTCGGGTTGTCCGGTCTTGGGACATAAACAGGTGAACTCGGGGATTTCCATATGGATATGGTAATCGCGCTGCGGGTTGGGATTGGGGAAGGTTTCCAAAGTTTTGGTGGCTTGCGTAGTCATTTGGTAAGGAGTCACGGTTCAGTTAGAATGGCGCGCATTATATCGCTGCGTTCGCCAAATTGCGCCTTTTACAAATCAAGTTAGCCGGATTCAAATCCTTCGTTGATACGACACATATCCATCTGCCGGGACAGATCGTCGGTGTGGTTGGTCCTAACGGCTGCGGAAAGTCGAATGTAATCGATGCCTTGCGCTGGGTGTTGGGTGAGTCCAAGGCCTCGGCCTTACGCGGCGAAAGCATGCAGGACGTGATCTTCAACGGTTCGGGAAAACGTCGTCCGGTCTCGCGTGCCAGTGTCGAACTGGTGTTCGATAATTCACAGGGCAAGGCCGCAGGGCAATGGTCCAGCTATGCGGAAATCTCGATCAAGCGCGTCTTGCAGCGCAACGGCGATTCGAGTTACCACATCAACAATCAGAAAGTCAGACGCCGGGACATTACCGATATATTCCTCGGTACTGGTCTCGGAGCGCGCGCTTACGCCATCATCGAACAGGGCATGATCTCGCGCATCATCGAAGCCAAGCCGGAAGAGTTGCGTGTCTTTCTGGAGGAAGCGGCAGGGGTTTCGCGTTACCGTGACCGCCGTCGCGAGACAAGCTTGCGATTGAACGATACTCGCGACAACCTGTTACGCATCGGCGACATCCTTCAGGAGATGGATAAGCAGCTATTGCATCTGACTGCACAGGCCGAGGTGGCGCGACGTTATCGTGATCTGGAGAAGCAGCGCGATACCGCGCAACAACTGTTGTGGCTAGTTAAAAAACAGGAAGCCGCCGTCAATCGTGCCGGATTCGTGCGCCGCATCGAACAACTGCGTACCGATCTGGAAGCACAAACCGCGACGTTGCGCGAAACGGAGAGTCGTCTGGAAGTCGAGCGTAGTCGTCATTATGAACTGTCGGATGCGTTGCACGCCCGGCAGGGTGATCTGTATGGCGCGAATGCGGAGATTGCGCGACTCGAAGAACAGATCAAGCACGCTACCTTGCAGCAGCAGCGCTTGCAGCAGCAAATTGCCAATGGCAAACGACAGATCGAACAGCAACAGCAACAGCAGCAAAGCGCCATTGCGTCACGGGATCACTGGATGCAGCAGCAGGAAGAGGCGGCAATCGCGCTGGTTGAAGCCGAACAGCATGCACAGGAGCAGGATTTGCCGCTGGCCGAAGAGAGTGCCCGGCAGGCGCGCGAGCATTACAACGGCTTGCAGCGTGAACAATTGAAGTCTCAGCAGCAACTGCAACTGGCAGATACGCAACTGGCTGGATACAAGCGTAACATTACCCAGCTAGAAGTGCGTCGTTCACGCCTGTTGCTGGAGCAGGACAACCTGCCGATAGCGGATAACGATGCATTGGAACAGGTACGTGAGGAACTGGCCGAACTCGACATGGAGCAGGCTGAACTTGAAGAACAGCAGCTTATTTTGCAGGAACAGTTACCTGTAGCCGAGACGCAGCGCCAGCAGTGTCGCAGCCGTTTGCAGCAGCAGGAGCGTCAATTCGCGCAAACCGGGGCACGCTTGCAGGCGTTGCAGCAATTGCAGGCCAAGCTGGATAACGACAAGTCGTTACAGGCCTGGCTGAAACAGCATCACCTCGAAAATCTGCCCCGTCTATGGCAATCATTACGTATCGCAAACGGCTGGGAGAATGCGCTGGAGGCGGTGTTGCGTGAACGGCTGAACGCGTTTGCCATGCCGGAACTCGACAGCCTCATCAAATCAGCGGATAGGCCGCCCGCCAGAGTAGCGGTGTTCGAAACGGCTCGAGAACCTGTATTTCATGAAACGCCTCAACTCACTGGCTTTACGTCGTTGCTGGATCAAGTCGAATGCCTAAACGAACAGGTGCAACCGGCTTTGCGTGTATGGCTGGCGTTTGTCTATGCCGTATCGGATATGGCACAGGGCTACGCGCAACGCGAACGGTTACCGCATGATGCGGTATTTGTTACCCCCGAAGGCCACCTGATCGACCGGCACAGCGTGTTGTTTTATGCCCCTGACAGTCAGTTGCATGGCGTGTTGGGCCGGCAGCGCGAGATTGATCTGTTGGAACAGGAAACCGAACAACAGAATCGTATCGTCGAAATGACTCGGCAGCAGGGGCTTGATGCAGAGCAGGCTTATCGGGCGATAGAGGTACAAATTCCGCCATTACGCAACGCGTTGAATGAGTCGCAGAAACGCCGTCATGCCTTGCAAATGCAAATGCTCAAGTTGACTCAGGCGCATGAACGCAGTGCCGAACGTCGTTTGCAGATAGAACTCGAAATGCAGGATGCCGCCGAGTTGTTGGAAGTTGAACTCACGCATCAACAGCAGGTGATTGAACAGATGGCGACATTGCGCGAGGAAGTGGCTATGTTTCATTTGCAGGTGGATGAGGCGAAGCAGCAGGCGAATAGTCAGGAAAACGCGTTGCGCGAACAGCGCGAGCGGGCGAGGCAGGCACAGCATGCCTTGCAGGAGGCGCAGTTTTATTGCCGTACCTGTGCCGAAAAAGTAGCCGACCTGCATGATTCCATACAACAAATCATGGCTTCGTTAATGCAGTCGGAAGAAAATCTGGAGCAACTGAATATCGACTTGCTGGAAAGTCATGACGATACCGCATCACAACTCTTGCAGGCGGCGCTGCAAGTACGTCGTGATGCCGAGACGGCATTGAGCGAGACACGCAACAATCTGGAAGCAGTCACCGCGAGTCTGCAAGCGAGCGAGCAGGCGCGCATGAGTAGTGAGCATAAGCTGAATGATTTGCGCGAAAAACTCGGCGAGCTGACGTTAAAGGAGCAGGAAGCACGCTTGTATTTCGAGCAATGGGCTGAGCAGTTGCAGGGGGTGGATGAAGAACCCTTGTTGCCTTTATTGCCGAACACCAATGCATCCAAACTGCAAGGCGAATTGAATCGTGTCAATCGGGCTATTGAAGAGTTGGGTGCTGTGAACCTTGCTGCACTTGAAGAATTGCAAACGGCAACGGAGCGTAAAGTTCATTTGGATGCCCAATCGCAAGATTTGCAGGATGCCATGACAACACTGGAAGAGGCAATACGACGCATCGACCTCGAATCACGCGACCTGCTGATGCAGACTTACAATCAGGTTAATGGACATCTGGCGGAACTCTTTCCTGTGTTATTTGCCGGTGGCGAAGCGCGGCTGGTGCTGACTGGCGAAGAGATACTCGACAGTGGCGTGCAGGTCATGGCGCAACCTCCCGGTAAAAAGAACAGCTCCATCCATCTGCTTTCCGGCGGCGAAAAAGCACTGACCGCCATTGCGCTGATCTTTTCATTATTTCAGCTCAATCCTGCGCCATTCTGCCTGCTCGACGAAGTCGATGCGCCGCTGGATGATACCAACACCGAACGTCTGTGTGCACTGATTAAACGCATGGCGCTGCACACCCAGTTCGTGTTTATCAGCCATAACAAGATCACTATGGAACTGGCTCATCAACTGATCGGTGTCACGATGCAGGAAAAGGGGGTATCCAAGGTGGTTACCGTGGATATCGAGGAAGCACTGCGCATGCGCGACGAGGTGGTGGCTTAGCATTGCAGTAATCGTAAATCATGGAGTGTGGTGGCACGATACCGCTGGATGTGTATGCTGTGGAAAGAGTTGATATTCTGAAGCGATCAAGTTAACAATATTTCCGAGTCACTTAAGATTTGCTTTGATTTACAATGTAATTGTTGTAATACAATTTCAGGGAGATGTTATGAGTATGATGTCAATGCGGCTGCCGGATGAGTTAAGCCAGCAATTAGAAGTATTGGCAAAGGCTACGGGGCGGACAAAATCGTTTCTGGCCGGGCAAGCTATCCGTGATTTCGTTGATCGTGAGTCCTGGCAGGTAGCCGAGATTACTCAGGCAATTGATGAAGCCGATGCAGGCGATTTTGCCAGTGATAATGAGGTAAGTGCCATCGCTGCAAAGTGGAAAAATAATGCGGGTTAGATGGCTAAAAAAGGCAATCAGTAATTTGGATGCCGAGGCGGACTATATGGCACAGGATAATCAAGCTGCTGCGGCCCAAATGTTTGAGTATGTCAAAACGAAAGTTGATGAATTGGCAGGCTATCCATCTATTGGTCGCCCAGGTCGTGTGCATGGAACGCGAGAGTTGGTTATTGATCGCTATCCATTGATTATTCCATACCGTATCGCAGGTGATGAGCTCCATGTTTTGCGCGTCTTTCATACTCGTCGAAAACCACCGAAAGCCTGGTGAAGTTCTTGATAATAAGGGTTTCCCTTACTCCGATACACCTTCGACACGGCCAGCTTGCACCTGCTAACAACTTATTTTGATAAACTCCCGTCATGACTGAATTCCACGCTTTGGTTCCTGCCGCCGGTTTTGGCGCACGTATGGGACATGAACTTCCCAAACAATATCTGCCGCTGGCCGGGCATCCGATGATTTTTCATGCGATTAATACGCTTTGTTCCTGCCCGAAAATTTCTACCGTATTTGTCGTGTTATCGCCTTCCGATACGCTGTTTCATTCCTACGACTGGTCGCGTTATGGCGACAAGTTACAGCCGCTATATTGCGGTGGCGAGACGCGGGCGGATACGGTGTTGAACGGTTTGCTGGCTTCTGAACTGGAACCAGAAGACTGGGTGCTGGTGCATGATGCCGCGCGCCCGTGCCTGACACAGGTGCATCTGGCTAAATTGATCGCAGAATTGCAATACGATGAAGTCGGCGGAATCCTGGCTGTGCCGGTGGCGGATACGCTGAAGCGTGCTGATGCTGTTCAGCGCATAAAAAGTACCGAGAATCGCGAACAATTATGGCAGGCGCAGACGCCACAGATGTTCCGCGCCGGATTGTTGATGCAGGGTTTGCAGCAATGCAAGCATGTGACCGATGAGGCATCGGCGATTGAGGCGATGGGGCTGAAACCCAAACTGGTGGAGGGCGATTCGAGAAATTTCAAGGTGACCTATCCTCAGGATATACAACTGGCGGAGTTGTTACTCAGCAATAACCAATAACCGAGAGCAGGGCGGAATGGCAAGTATTTTTCGCTCTGCATGAAAGAGGAATCAAAATGCGTATAGGCCAGGGTTTTGATGTGCATCAGTTGGTGGAAGGTCGCAAGCTGATTATCGGCGGGGTGGAAATTCTGTATGAAAAAGGCCTGCTCGGACATTCCGATGCAGATGTGTTGTTGCATGCGATTTGCGATGCATTGCTGGGGGCAGCCGCATTGGGCGACATCGGGCGGCACTTTGCCGATACCGATGCTAAATTCAAGAATATCGACAGCCGCATCCTGTTGCGTGAGGTGTTGCATCTGGTGCGTGAACAGGGTTACCGGGTCGGTAATGTGGATGCGACCATCATCGCTCAGGCACCCAAGATGATGCCGCATATTCCGCAGATGGTTGAGCATATCGCCGCAGATTTGCGTCTTGAGAAGAGCGCCGTCAACGTGAAAGCGACCACGACCGAGAAGCTGGGTTACACCGGGCGCGGTGAAGGAATCGCGGCTCAGGCTGTTGTTTTGCTGTTGGTTGATCTATGAAGGTTCTCGCTCTGGATACATCGACCGAATACTGTTCGGTCGCGCTGTGGCAGGATGGCGTGATAGCCCAGCATTGCGAGCGGGTAGGGCAGAAGCATTCCGAATTGCTAATCGCGATGCTGGATGTGTTATTGCATAAGGAAAAAATTAAGCTCACCGAGGTTGACGGCATTGCTTTCGGTGCCGGGCCGGGTTCATTTACTGGCGTGCGCATCGCTTGCGGAGCGGTCCAGGGTTTGGCGCTGGGTGCAGATTTGCCGGTGGCAGATATTTGCACTTTGCTGGCATTGGCCGAAGCGTCAGGTCAGTCACGGGTAATCGCGGCGCTGGATGCGCGCATGGGCGAAATTTATTTCGCCGCCTATGAAAAGCTAAATGGCGATTGGGTGACGGTATGCGAGCCTAGTCTGTGCAAACCGGAAGATGCACCCGAATTGGCAGGAGAGGGTTGGTTCGGCGCGGGTAGTGGCTTTGCGGCATTTGGTGAAACCCTGCAGGCGCGATATGCAGGGCAGTTGAACGGTATGGATGGCGATGCGATTCCGCAGGCTGCCGCCATAGCGGTTCTGGGGGTGGCTCAATTTACTCAGGGTCTGGGTGTGGATGCGGCGTTGGCCTTGCCGGTCTATTTGCGCGATAAGGTGGCGTTAAAGACGGCGGAACGTGAAAAGTTGGCAGCGGAAAAAGCCTTGTTGAACAAATGATTTTGAACATGCGCGTAATGACAGAAGCTGATGTAGATGAGGTGTTAGCGATAGAGCGAGAGGTGCAAGCTTATCCCTGGACGCGCGGCAATTTTTGCGATGCGCTTAATAGCGGTTATCTTTGTTTGATCGCTGATAATCAGGGTCTTATCGCTGACAACCCGGGTCTAGTTGCTGTTAACGCGGGTGAAATCAGAGCCTATGCGGTGTTGATGCCCGGCGTGGGTGAGGCTGAGTTGCTTACGATTGCCGTTGCGGCGGCGCATCAGCGCAAAGGGTTGGGCGGCGCGATGTTGTTAGAGATGTTGAATATAGCGGCGGCAAGGGGTTGGCAGCGCGTGTTTCTGGAAGTGCGCTCCTCCAATCAGTCGGCGATTTCATTGTATCGCCGTGCCGGTTTTGCCGAAGTAGGTTTGCGTCGAGCCTATTATCGCAATGAGCAGGGAAGTGAGGACGCTATCGTGATGGCGTGTGATGTCGATTTTACGGGTGAGCAACATGGATAGACGCGAAGCAATGTTGCGTGAATTGAATCTGTATCCCATGTGGGTGCGGCGGGAAATGCCAGCACAGCCTGACAGCTTGCAACATGACACCTTGCCAGAAATATCTGCTACTTTAGCATCACATGAAGTAGTGCCCGTTCAACTCGAAGTCAAACATGCTGTTCATGACTTGATCGCGCCACTCCCTGCACAGGCTGAAACGACAGCCGGTGTTACAGAATCTCCCGTTCCTGCGCAAGATGTTCGAGCGGAGCCAGTCCATGAAGCCCCCTCCCTATTTGATAATCTCCCAGATAGTGACTTTCAAAATACTGTCGAGGGCCCTGACTCATTGCGTGCCTTCCAGCTAAAAGTAGCCGCTGGACCGTTGGCTGATTTTGACTGGCCTGAATTGAAACAGAAAGTCAGTGATTGCCAGCTATGTGATTTGCGTGCCGGCTGTACACAGCCAGTATTCGGTATTGGCAGTGATCAGGCCGACTGGCTGTTTGTCGGTGAGGCACCGGGTAAACAGGAGGATGTGCAGGGGGAGCCATTTGTCGGCCATGCAGGCAGGTTGCTGGACAACATGTTGCTGGCGATGAAACTCAAGCGCGGCAGGAATGTGTATATCGCTAATGTTATTAAATGCCGCCCTCCGGAAGACCGGCATCCTCATGTAGCTGAGATAGCGCATTGCCTGCCTTATTTGAAGCGCCAGATTGCGCTGATAAAACCGAAGGTTATCGTAGCTCTAGGCAAGACTGCTGCTCACGCCTTGCTGGGGCAGGATGAGAAAATTGCTTTCTTACGTGGTACCTTGCATGATTATCAGGGTATTCCGCTGGTAGTGACCTATCATCCCGCTTATTTGCTGCGCAGCCCGATGGAAAAAGCCAAGGCATGGGAAGATTTATGCCTGGCGTTGGAAACGATGCAGAAGGTAATTAATGCTACTGAATAGCCCCTTGTTCTGGTAGACTAATTTCAGGTATTTTGGATTGTATTACCCGATCTCATGCGAAACTTTCTTATAGCCAAAATCGGATTACTGCTTCCCTTGTTGGGGATAGTGATCGCACTTGGCTGGTATTATAAAAGCGGGCATGACAAACCAATAATTCGGATAGGCGTGTTGCATTCCTTGACCGGGACAATGGCTGTCAGTGAGCAGCCATTGGTAGATGCCGTACGACTTGCCGTGGAAGAAGCCAATCAGCAGGGCGGAATACGCGGGGCGCGGATCGAAATGATTGTCGTCGATTGCCGTTCGGATAATGCATATTGCGCTCAACAGGCTGAAAGATTGATTCTTGAGGAGGATGTGCAGGCATTATTCGGATGCTGGACATCGGCCTGTCGCAAGGAAGTCAAAAAGGTCGTCGAAAAACATCATCATCTATTGTTCTATCCGCTCCAGTATGAGGGTTTGGAGCAATCGCCGGACATTATCTATACCGGAGCCGTACCCAACCAGCAGCTTATTCCCATGGTCACATGGGCTATGCAGCAATATGGCAAGCGCGTTTACTTTATCGGTTCTGATTATGTTTTTCCGCATACGGCTTATCGAATTGCCGAGAAATTACTCTACGCACAGGGCGGGCAATTACTGGCGGAACGCTATGTGCCGTTGGGTGAGAAGAATCTCAACGCCATCGTCGGTGAAATCGCAACCCTTCATCCTGACTTCGTTATCAATGCACTCAACGGTGATAGCAACCAGTACTTCTTTGGCGCGCTGAACCAAGCCGGGATTCGTGCGCAGGATATTCCGGTATTTTCCACCAGTATCGCTGAGGTTGAGATGATGAAAATCGACCCGCAATTCATGACGGGGCATTATGCGGCTTGGAATTATTTTCAGAGTGTGGATAGTGCCGCGAATCAGGCGTTTATTGAGCGCTTTCATCAACGTTTTGGTAGTCAGCGTGTACTGGATGACCCGATGGAGTCGGCCTATATCGGCGTTAATCTATGGGTGAATGCGATACGTCAGGCGGGTACTTTGGACATGCCTTCCATTAAATCGGCACTTTTGCAGCAAACGCTGGCGGCTCCCGAGGGGATCGTGGCGGTAGATGCCAAAAACCGGCACTTATGGAAAAACGTGCGCATTGGTCGTGTTCGCGGTAACGGACAGTTTGATATTGTCTGGGAATCCGGACGCATTGTCGCCCCTGCCCCCTATCCTTTTTTCATCCCATACGCCGAATTGCCGGAAATGGAGAGTGAGCGATGAAAATTTCAGTTCGCCTATTGTTGTTATTTCTGATGATCTCGGTATTGCCGCTGGGACTGTTCAGTTATTTCAACTTGCGACAGGATGAAATTACCCTGCGTCAGGAGGCCTTGGGCAGAATGTCGCTCATGGCGGACAGGAAGGTATCGCAGATCAAGACTTATCTTGCAGAACGGGTGCAGGATGTACGCATGCTGGCGCGTGAACCTGAAGTGATAAACGGAATGCAAACGCTATTGCCTACCAAGGGTGTCAGTCCGGAAAAAGTAGAAAAACTTACCCATGACTATTTCAAGCGTTATGTGAGCGAAGCAGGGCTGTTTTATGATGTATTTTTGATTTCGGCGCAAGGCGATGTTATTTTTAGCCAGAAACATGAATCAGACTATGCGACCAATCTGGTTACGGGGACTTGGCGCAATACACAACTTTCCAAGGTATTTCGCAATGCGCGCATGACCTTGGAGCCGGTGATTTCCGGTTATGAAGTTTACAAACCATCGGATGAAGCGGCCTTTTTTATCGCGGCTCCGGTGATGACAGAAGGAAAGTTAGTCGGGGTATTGGCGGTACAACTAGGGCGTGAATTGTTTACCCGTGTGGCGAGCGATGCGACAGGCTTGGGCGAAACGGGCGAGGTGGTTTTCGCTCAACCTGACGGAAATGATGCATTGGTTACTACACCCTTGAAATTTCATGCTGATGCGGCCATGAAATTCAGGATGATACGTAGCATTTCCGATTCTCCGATGTTTGCGGCGCTTTCCGGTTTGCCGGGTGAGGGGATAGGTGTGGACTATCGCGGTGAGACTATTGTCTCTGCCTGGCGATATATCCCCGAGTTGTCATGGGGAATGATGGTCAAGGTTAATGCAGACGAAGAGTTTGCGACTATTTACCATCAACGCAAATTAATGTTGGCTGAGTTATTCGGGTTGCTGTTGTTTTCGACCCTGATTTCCTATTATTTTGGACGCCAGATCAGTGTTCCATTGCAGGCATTGCTGAAAACGGCTAATGATGTGGCCGGAGGCGCGTTGGATCAGCGGGTAAATGAAGCAGCACCGGGTGAGCTTGGTTTGTTTGCCCGTACGTTTAATCGTATGACCGAAAGCTTGCAGGGACTTTATCGAACACTGGAAGAAAGAATCGAAGAACGCACCCGTGAATTGCGTGTCAGCAATGAACAATTGCAGGAAGAAATCGACGAGCGCGAGTTTGTAGAAAAAGCGCTGCGTGACAATCAGCTTGAATTGCAGACAAGCAAGAGTCAGTACGATCATCTCGTCACTAATATTCCCGTGGGGGTTTACCTGCTGTATACATCGGCAAACGGACAATTCGATTTCAGATATGTCAGTCCCCGTTTTTGCGCAATGCTGGGGGTTGTCGCTGAGGATGTCTATGATAATGCCAATATACCTTTCGGGGCTCTGCATCCAGATGATCTGGTCGATTTTGTAAAGTTGAATCAGGAGGTTGTCAGAACGCAGCAGCCGTTTTTCTGGGAAGGCCGAATTCTGGTAAATGGCGAGACACGGTGGATAAGTATCGAGTCGCGTCCCGAACCACTGGGTGGAGGTGAGTGCCTGTGGGATGGCGTAATGACGGATGTGACTGAACGCCGTTTGATTCAGCTGGAATTACAGCACAACGAGGACTTGCTCAATGAAGCCCAGCACTTGGGTAAGTTGGGAAGTTGGGAGTTGAATTTGTTAACCGGCAAATTGCGCTGGTCGAATGAAATCTATTCGATGTTCGAGCTCGACCCTGCTGTATTTGAGCCGTCCTATGAAGCATTCCTGAATGTGATTCATCCTGAAGATCGTGACAAGGTGAATCAGGCCTATGCTCAATCCCTGCAAGACCGCCAATCCTATGATGTGATACATCGTTTGTTGTTTGCTGATGGGCGGATCAAGTGGGTGCGCGAACATTGCAACAGTGATTTTGATGAAGCCGGGAAGCCGTTGCGTTCGGTCGGTGCGGTTCAGGATATAACGGAACAGAAGAAGCATGAAGATCACTTGCGCATTGCGTCTGTCGCATTCGAGACTCACGAAGGCATTCTGATTACCGATGCGAAGGGTTCCATCATTCGAGTCAATCGGGCGTTCGAGGAAATTACCGGTTATAGCGCAGAGGAAGTGCAGGGGCAGAATCCTCGCATGCTTAGTTCAGGACGGCATGAAAAGGAGTTTTATGAATTGATGTGGCAGGAATTGTTGTCAGTCGGTACCTGGACTGGCGAGATTTGGGACAGGCGCAAGAGCGGGCAGATATATCCAAAATGGTTGACTATTACTGCCGTAAAAAATGATCAGCACCTAACCACCGAGTATGTGGCCATCTTCAGTGACATTACGACGCGCAAGCAAGCCGAGGAAGAGATACGCACTCTGGCGTTTTTCGATGCATTGACTCAGTTGCCCAACCGTCGTTTGCTGATGGATAGACTTCGGTTAGCCCTGTCGGTATCCGCGCGCAGCCATCGTCTTGGCGCCTTGCTGTTTATGGATATGGATAAGTTCAAGAACTTGAACGATACGCTGGGACATGATTATGGCGACCTATTGCTGATTGAGGTGGCAAGGCGCATACAGTCCTGTATAAGGGAAGTTGATACGGTGTCACGTTTTGGTGGCGATGAATTTGTCGTACTAATCGAGGATGCCGGAAGCGAGGTGATAGAGGCATCGCAAAAAGTGGCTTTGGTAGCCGAAAAGATTCGTGTCGGCCTCACCGTCCCTTATCAGCTCAAGGATTATACATATCATAGCTCTCCCAGTATCGGTGTCTGTTTGTATCGTGGCAATGATGAATCACCGGATGATTTACTCAAACACGCCGATATGGCGATGTACCAAGCCAAAGAATCCGGTCGAAATGCGGTGAGATTCTTTGATCCCCAGATGCAACAAGCGGTGGAAATGCATGCGGCACTGGAGGCGGATTTAAGATGTGCGCTGCCGCAGGGACAGTTGTGTCTGTATTATCAGATACAGGTAGATCATCAACTGGAAGCGCGGGGCGCCGAGGCGCTGGTGCGCTGGATACATCCGGTTCGCGGCATGGTTTCGCCCGCAACGTTTATTCCGCTAGCCGAAGAAAGCTCGCTGATTCTGGACATCGGTCATTGGGTGCTTGAAACGGCTTGCAAGCAGTTGTCGGCATGGAGCAAAAACGAATCCACCCGCAACTTGAGTATTGCCGTCAATGTCAGTGCGCCGCAGTTCAAGGCAAGGGATTTTGTTGAACTGGTTGCCGATGTATTGAGGAAACATGACGTTGATGCATCGCGTCTGAAACTGGAATTGACTGAGAGCGTAGTATTAAACGATGTTACGGATGTCGTAAGCAAAATGCATGAATTGAAAATGCTGGGCGTTCAACTATCGCTGGATGATTTCGGTACCGGCTATTCCTCTCTTTCCTACTTGAAGCGTCTCCCGCTGGATCAGCTTAAAATTGACCAGAGTTTTGTGCGTGACATCATCAGCGATCCAGACGATGCAATAATGGTACAGACCATTATCGGCATGGCGAAAAATTTTCACTTGAACGTCATCGCCGAGGGTGTCGAGACTCAAGGGCAACTGGATTTTCTCAAACATAATGGCTGCATGGCCTATCAGGGCTACCTTTTCGGCAGGCCCGTACCGATTATGGAATTGGAAGCAATGCTGTAAGTCGATTGTTATTAGGCATCATGGATAGATGCATCAAGCGATTTTTCCATCCTTACACACTCTATTCTCACGCTTATACCTGCTGTCTGGATGGCGTGATTCCGGTAACAAATTCTGTAAATTCATCATTTCATCGGTAAATCCCTATCTTACTGAGCTAAATTACGGTGCCAGTTATTTTTGGCCGCATGTTGGAGCCATTTCCGCATGTGGAAACCTTCGTCTAGTTACAGTCAAATTTAGGAGCAAAGCCATGAAACAAGTCGTTACTCATTTGAATCGTCCCCCCGTATTTTTTAATGCGCCTGAGCCGGATTTTCTGGCGATGCGAGTGAATCGGTATTACCGTGAGCGGGTAGAAAAGTCGTGGGGAGGTGGGCATATCATGCGAGGAAAGACGCCAGGCAAGGACGCGTTGCATCTGAGCAGCAATGATTATCTGTCTATTTCCCGTCACCCGACAATCATACAGGCCGCGGCGGAATGTCTGTTGGAGGAGGGAAACGGATTGTTGATGTCAGGTATTTTTCTGCATGGCGAAAATCCATTGCTTGAATTGGAACAACGTCTGGGAAATTATATGGGAACGGAAAGTGGAGTGTTGTGCCAATCGGGTTTTGCTGCCAATACCGGGTTATTGCAGTCTATCGCCAATGAACATACCCCTGTTTATGTAGATATGATGGCTCACATGTCGTTATGGGAAGGAATAAGGAGTGCCGGAGCCAAGGCTGTCCCGTTTCATCACAACGATGTTGATCATCTAGAGCGACAGATTCTAAAGAACGGGCCGGGGGTGATTCTGGTGGATTCGGTATACAGCACGAATGGCAGCGTTTGTCCGTTGGCAGAGGTGGTCGATGTGGGTACTCGTCATGGTTGTGTGTTGGTGGTGGATGAGTCCCATTCACTCGGTACGCATGGCAAGCAGGGTGAGGGTCTGGTTATGGCTCTGGGTTTGTCCGATCGGGTACATTTTCAAACGGCCAGTCTTGCCAAGGCCTTTGCAGGACGGGCTGGTTTTATCGCCTGTTCGGCGCGTTTCAGCGAGTATTTTAAATTCGAATCCAATCCGGCCATCTTTAGCTCTACCTTGTTGCCCCATGAAGTAGCCGGACTGGATGCGACACTGGATGTGATACAGCAGGAAAGCTGGCGCAGACATAAGCTGCATAGCAATGCAGAATATTTGCGCAACAATCTGGAGGAATTGGGCTATAACCTGAACGGCAGCCAAGCCCAGATCATTGCACTGGAGTCCGGCACGGAACAGCAGACTATTGTGTTGCGCGACGCGCTGGAGGCACGCGGAATATTCGGTTCGGTGTTCTGTGCGCCCGCAACGGCAAAAAATCGTGCCCTGATACGCCTATCGGTGAATGCCGCGCTGTCGCGAGATGAATTGGAACGCATCGTTTCCGTCTGCCGCGATATACGTGAGAGAGTAGGCATGGCAGCGTGGGCATCAACCCGTCGTGGTCAACGCGAGTTGTTTGTGCCGGAGAGCCTGGCTGCCTGATGCAATGTTAGCGTTGGGTTGTGTCAGGGCAGGTTTGTTTCAGAAACGAGTTGCCCTGACGATCCAGCCAGGCTAAAAATTGGTTGTAGGAGATAACCGAATCCAGCTTTAAACCGGGCGAATTCGGTATCACCGTATAGTAATAGAGTTCCCGACCTTTCAATTGGGTGGCAGGGAAAAGGTAGGATTCCCAATCCTGACAATACGGCCCGTATTCACCGTGTGTACGCCAGAAATAGGGCACCATCTCGTTGCTTCTCAGTGCGTTCAACAAGTCGGGGGGCGCGGCCTGATCATAGGCGATCTCGAAATGGCTGAGCATGTTTTCCTCATTTTTGACGATCATCAGGCTGGGCGTACCCTTTGCATCCAGCATCAGAATGCCATCCGGCATTGAAGTAAGGTAATACTCGACGATATTGTGTTTGTTACAAATCTTGCGAAATTCCTCGATAAATGCCGGATCACGGAGAAAACTGTGTGAACCGAGTTCGAGTGCATCCATTACCATTCGGCCCAGATCATCAAAATAGGCCAGTTGTAAATCGATGATAGCGCGATTCAGAATCGGGCCTATATCAGGATCCTGCTTTTGGATGAAGCGATCTATCAGGCCCTGATTGAAGGCCTGCACGGCAACTTTTTCATCGGCCTTGCCGGTAAGCAATATTTTTTTCACCAGAGGATTGTTAAGGCTGCGGCATAGCTCCAGCCCGTTTATTTCGGGCATGTCGTAATCTACCACTACCACTGAAAACTGTTCGAAACGGTGCTCGTTATGTACCTCACGCAGGATGTTTTTCAGGTTGAGTTCGATAACATGCCGGGACAGGGGAATGTCTTCATCATGATGCGAAACTGAAAAAAAACGTTCTATCAGGGACGGTTGCTCTGATAAGCCATTAAGTGTTGCGAGTGCTTTAACGGGGGAGTCACATAAGCGAAATGCCAGGCCCGTATCCAGCCGCAAGCTCATGTTTTCCAGAAAATCACGGTTGTCGTCAATAAACATGACCATGCTGGGAAAGTAAAAAGGAGGAATTTCCTTGTTTTTCATTAATCGTTTGCCACAGGAAAAGTTAAAACGAACTGGCTGTATTGGCCCTCTATCGAATTGCATGTAATGCTCCCACCTATTGATTCCATTGTACTGCGGCAATATGCCAGCCCGATGCCAGTTCCCGAATGATCGTTGCTATCCCATTTCCATGAGTAAAACCGGGTAAAAATATGGGGCAACACATACGAGGGAATGCCTGGCCCGGTATCCATAAAAATCAGTTGTCGGCGATCAGGTAAATTCACCAGTCGTATGGTAATGTCACCCTTGCCCGCCTTGGTGACATGATATATCGCATTTTTGATTAAATTAAACAGCACATGCATCATTAGCACATCGTTGCCATAGAATTTGAAATCTTCGCCTTTTTCAAATTTTATCAGTTCCCGTTCCTGTTCCGAAGAAAAAGGGTAACGTTGCAGCGCGGTTTCAATGCAGGAAATCATGGAGCAAAGGTTCTTAATATTATTCTCAACGGGTTTGGTATTATTCAGCAACATGTCTATGGACGTAATGGAATGATCAATTTCCGATTCAATTCGTTCCAAAACGCCATCCATCGAATTTAGAAAGACTTCACGTATAGGTTCCACGGACAACCCTTGGTCACGAGCCATACGGTATCCTTTCAGCAAGGCGGGAAGATGTTGCTTCAATCCACCCGCCCCCGCTTTGATGCCCGTTAATGGTGTGCGTAATTCATGGGCAATGGTGCTGGCTGTAGTCATCATGGCCCGCAGTCGCTCTCGCCTTATGACCACGGCGCTGTAGTTTGCCACTGCGCCGATAACGATGATAAACAAATAGACAGGCAGGTGTTCCAGACTGGGTAGATTGAAATTGGGGGAGTCCGTTGTCAGGATATAAGCCAGCCAGGCCAGAGTGGTTCCCAGTATGAATTGCACAAACAGGTTAAGCCAGTCGAACAGTAGCAGCATCAGAAAGGTGCTGGCCAGAGCAGATAGTAACCATACTGTATTGCCCTCATTCTTTAACAACATGAAGGTAAAGAAGAATGGAAGTGCAAACAGGGTCGCTAGATACCAGTAGATAGGTAGGTAGTGGCGCATTCTGGTTGACCAGTATTTCGCAAACATTACCGGAATGAATAAAAGGCTGCCGAATAGCCGCAGTGGCAAATTTTCATAGGGTTGTGGAAACAGATAATGCCAAATGAAAAAGTAGAGCGGGAACCCGGTTACGGCTATCAAGCCGAAGGGGAGAAAGCGCGGCTCAAAATACAGGACGTTGCGTTCCATATTGGCATAAGCCCGCTTCAGCAGATCTTTGACTATTCCCTTCATTGTTTTTTTGATGTGATAGCACCTGTTCGGGGCGCATCAATTCGGTACATGGTGGGCTACCCCTTTGATTCTGAAATACGTCCTTCAGCGGCTTCGCCTTCCAGACGCTGGTGATAGCGACCTGCCAGCAGTCCGAGTGTTATCCAGGCGAGCATGATTAGTACCATAAACAGGGAAAGCCATCGTACCGATTCGCCTGAAAAACCCAAGCTGACGAAATAAACCAGCATTACCGCCACTCCTTTACCTAATCGTAACCAGAAGATGTCAATGAAGGCTTTGGCTTCATACTTTTCCTTGCGCGAGATGGGAACGTAGAGCAATTCCTTGGCTGTTTGCTGAATAGAGTAGGCGAAAGCGTAATCGAAGGTGTTAAGCAGGCTGCCAAAGAGCAGGAGGGGGAAAATCAAAAATCCCAGTGACCCGCATAAAACCGATACCGGCAGGACGCACAGTGCGATAGCGATACCCCAGCGTTTTAAGACCCAACTGGTCATGAACACCTGAATAATCAGTGCGGCAAAATTGGAAAATGCATATACCGAGGCAAAATAGGTTTTGTAATCTTCGGGTTTTACCCACTGGAGCACAATGGAAGTGAACTGATAATCGATGACGATAGAGGTAATCTCATAGAACAGCACGATGCCCGCTACCCATTTGAGATAGGGTGAACGTAAGGTCAGGCGCAAACCTTCCATCGCATGTGCATAAGCCCCTCCCTCTGGCAACGGGGTAGTTGAGGTGCTGTGAAAATCCAATACGGGTCTGCGTTCAATTATGAGCGCGGCAAGGTGTTCGATGAGAATAACGCCCAGAACCAGAATCAGAGATAACAGTATCGACGTGGATGGCTCGGTTAGCGCCGGTTGATTGGCAATGACGGAACTGCCGAAGAAACCACCCAGTACGCCACCTGTTCCGATCATTCCGTAGGTGACTTTGGATGTTTTGGTATCAAAACTATCATTTAGAAATGTAAAGAAAATCAATAGCATACTGGTGATAAATAGGTCGCCAAACAAATAAAATGCCCAGACGGCATAGATATTTGCGCTATCCATTACAAAGTAGAAAAGGATTAGGCAGGCAACAAAAAACGAAGAAATAAGCAATGTGTAATGTTCGCGTTTGTATTTTCGTGCCAGCAGGGTGTAGGCGATCATCGCGACAAAGGCAACGACTACATTCAATTCTTTGGCTAAAAGTTCGGCTTGTGCCGCATCAATGGTTTGACCGAGGAAGGTAAATTCATGCAGCTTGTGATAGCCGATAAACAGGGCCTTTTTGAGCGGCTTCAGTATCCAGTAGGTGGTAATGATCAGGAAGAAGCTGGAAAACATATAGATCGAAAATAACCGATCTTTACGTTCGATACCGCGCAGCAAGATTGCAAAGCCCGCGATCAGTACCAGGGCAATCAGATAGCGCCAATCCCATGCCCAGCCAACAAAGTCTAAAAAGAAATTATTCATACCATTAATCATATCAGTAAGCGGGGAATTGTTGCTGGTGTTTAATCAAGGAATGAGGTTCGTGCCGAAGGATTGATTCGTTTATACTTGGCCTTGTTTCTTAATCGAATATGTTCATGAATTTACCTTTTTATACCATGGCCTCGTTGTTGGTCGGCCTGTTGCTGGGGGCACTGATCGTCTGGCTGCTTTTAAGGGAGCGTCATGCTTCTGCCCTTATTCACTCCAATTCAGAATATCAGGTAGAGATGGCTCGACTCAATGAGCGCCTGAGTGCAGCTCGGGATGAAGTGCAGCAACTGTCTGCCGAATACTCTGAATCAGAAAAAAATATACAGATTCTGGAAAGTGAAATTGGAGATTGGCGAGAAAAGATGGGCGCGGCAGAGTCTACGGTAGCCAGTCAGCGAGTGCATTTACAGTCTCTTCAACATGAGAAGGATGAACTGGTTGCTTTGCGTGATCAATTGCTCACGAAGCAGCAGACATTGAGTAATCAGGTGGCTGAATTGACTTCCAGTCTGAATGCCGAACGCAGCAAGGCCGAGGAGAATCTTGCTGTGTTAAGCCGTGCAAGAGAGGAGCTGAGCAATCAGTTCAAGGTGCTGGCCAATGAGATACTGGAAGATAAAACCAAACGCTTTACCGAACAAAATCAAACCAATATCACCCAATTGCTGGAGCCGTTGAAACTCAAGATTACCGAATTTCAGGGTCAGGTGCAGGAAGTCTATGTGCAGGAAGGCAAGGATCGTTCCGCGCTATCCGAACAGGTTAAACAATTGGTTCAGTTAAACAACCAGTTATCCAAGGATGCCCATAATCTGACTAGCGCATTAAAAGGCCAGTCCAAGACGCAGGGGAATTGGGGTGAGTTGATTCTGGAGCGTGTGTTGGAGGCTTCGGGTTTACGACGTGGGTTTGAATACGATGTGCAGGAGAGTCATAGTCGTGCCGATGGTAGCCGCGCCCAACCGGATGTAGTAGTTCATTTGCCGGAAGACAAGCATTTGATTGTCGATGCGAAGATGTCGCTGACCGCATATGAAACCTATGCCAGTGTCGAAACTGATGCTCAGCGCGAAATTGCGATGAAACGCCATCTGGAATCGGTTCGTAACCATATCCGCGAGTTGTCGGTAAAAAATTATCAGCAACTCTACGGTCTTAAATCGCTGGATTTTGTGTTGATGTTTATACCGGTAGAACCTGCTTTCATGCTGGCGATTTCACATGACAACGATTTATGGCATGAAGCATGGAAGAAGAATGTCTTGCTGGTCAGCCCCAGCACACTGTTGTTCGTGGTTCGTACTGTCGCCCATTTATGGCGGCAGGAGCAGCAAAATCGCAACGCACAGGAAATTGCCAGTCGTGGCGCAGAGCTTTATGACAAACTGGTCGGATTTGTCGATGATTTGGAAGGGTTGGGCGTAAAGCTGCAACAGGCTCAGAAAGCTTACGACGGTGCTTACAACAAGTTTGCCGGAGGACGCGGTAATGTAATACGTCAGGCGGAATTGCTGCGGGAGTTGGGTGTTAAACCCACCAAGCAGTTGCCTCAGAAGCTGGTGGACAAGGCGCTGGACGTTTCGCCGGATAAACGGGCAAGTGAAGATAAGCAGGACTAATAAGATAAGCTGGAATCTAGAATATGCAAACAGAATCAACAGTAGTTTTAGCCGGGGACATTGGTGGCACCAAAACCCGACTGGCAATAATCAGCGTACAAGGTACAAGTGTGGAAATTGAACGGGAGGTGCAATATTCTAGCCGTAACTTTTCCAGTTTCGATAGTCTGCTGAGCGATTTCTTAAGTTCAGGAGCTATACCCGCTCATGCGGCATTGGGCATTGCCGGGCCGGTTCAAGGCAGGACGGTTAAAACCACCAATTTGCCGTGGCATATCAACGCAGATGTAATTCAGCAGCAATTCGGTTTTGTGCACTGTTCCCTGCTTAATGATCTGGAAGCAACGGCTTGTGGATTGCCCGCTCTGAGCGAGGATGATTGGCTGACCTTGCAGGAGGGGGCGGAGGATGCGTCCGGTAATGCCGCCGTGATTGCTGCGGGTACCGGTTTAGGTGAAGCCGGACTGTATTGGGATGGGGCGCGGCATCATGCTTTTGCCACGGAAGGCGGTCATGCCAGTTTTTGCCCGGCAAGCGAACTGGATTTTGCGTTACTAAAGTATCTGCAACAGCAATTTGAGCATGTCAGTTGGGAGCGCGTCGTATCAGGCATGGGAATCGTTAACCTGCATGCATTTTTACGCCAATACCGGAATACACCGATGCCTGAATGGTTGTATCAGCAAATAAGTCATGGTGATGCGGCAGCGGCTATATCAGCCGCCGCATTGTCAAATACAGATGCCATTTGTACTGAAACTATGCATTGGTTTGTTCGGCTTTACGGTGCCGAGGCGGGTAATCTGGCTCTCAAGGTAATGAGTTGCGGTGGTTTGTATCTGGGCGGCGGCATCGCTCCTAAAATTTTACCCTTGTTGCAAACCGGTGCTTTTTTAGAGGCTTTACTCGCCAAGGGGCGTATGCATCACCTGCTAGAAGCCATGCCTGTCCGGGTGATTTTGAACGACCGCGCTGCGTTGTACGGTCCGGCACTGTATGCCGCAGATATTGCCGGAATGATGGAATAGCTACTGAAATCAATCATGATTTCTCTGCTGTACGTCTCTAATCATGTGACAGTTGTCCGGTTAGTTGTTAAAATCCGCCAGACAAATATATAGCAAAATAATTTAATTATTAAATACAGGCATTTACAATGAGTTCCTCAAAAAAGTCCAGCTTCGAACCGCTTGATCGTTCAAATCCTCTCGTTTTTCAACGGATGTTAACTAATCACCTGACCTATACCGAAGGTAAATCAATCACGTCTGCCACTGAGCGAGACTGGTTTGAAGCCGCCGCTCATGCCGTGCGCGATCAACTCATAGAGAAGCAACTAAAAACTGCGGAAAATCGTCATGAGCAGGAGCCCAAAAAACTATATTACCTTTCACTGGAATTTCTGATTGGTCGTACCTTGTCCAATGCGGCGCTTAATCTGGGTATCGAATCATCGTTGAAGCAAAGCCTGAAAGCACTGGGCCATGATTTCGAGGAAGTCGAAGAAACTGAAATTGATGCCGCACTGGGTAATGGTGGTTTGGGGCGTTTGGCTGCCTGCTTCCTTGACTCTCTTGCAACGCTCGATTTGCCGGGGCAGGGCTATGGCATTCGTTATGAATACGGCATGTTCAACCAACAGATCAAGAATGGCGAGCAAGTCGAACAACCGGATAACTGGCTGCGATTCGGAAATCCTTGGGAATTTCAACGTCCTGAGCGCATGTATCCGGTTAAGTTTTTTGGTCACGTAGTTCGTTTTTCAGATGGCTCAGGTGGTATGGAGCATCACTGGGTCGATGGCGAAACCGTGATGGCGATGGCCTACGATCTGCCTATCCCTGGTTACAACACCGAAACAGTTAACAACCTGCGTCTGTGGGCCGCCAAATCCACCCGCGAATTCAATCTGGAGTCATTCAATGCGGGTGACTACCTCAGTGCGGTTCAGGATAAAAATATTTCCGAGAGTCTGTCCAAGGTCCTTTATCCCAATGACAGTTCTGCCGTGGGTAAGGAGTTGCGTCTGAGACAAGAGTATTTCTTTGTTTCCGCTTCCATACAGGATATTTTGACCTGTTTTCTGGCTGAGCACAGCGACTTTAATCTGTTGCCGGAGAAGGTCGCGATTCAGTTGAATGATACTCATCCCGCCATCGCCGTTGCGGAGATGATGTATCAATTGATGGATGTGCATCATCTGAAGTGGGATAAGGCATGGAAATTAGTAACGAAAATTTTCGCTTATACCAACCATACTCTGATGCCTGAAGCGCTGGAAACCTGGGCGGTTTCCAAGTTTGAGCGCGTATTGCCTCGTCATCTGGAAATCATATACGAGATCAATCATCGCTTTATGGCGTTGGTGAATCATCACTTCCCGGGCGATGTGGATTTATTAAAGCGTGTTTCGATTGTGGACGAGGATCATGGTAGACGCATACGCATGGCGCATCTGGCGGTGGTCGGCAGCCATACCGTAAACGGGGTAGCGGCGATACATAGCGAGTTGTTGAAAACCACGCTGTTTGCTGATTTCCATCGTATTTATCCGGAAAAATTCATCAATGTCACTAACGGTATTACGCCACGTCGTTGGTTGAATCAGTGTAACCCGGGGTTGTCTGGTTTAATTTCTTCACGCATAGGTTCGGATTTTGTAGGTGATCTTGATCAGCTCAAGAAGTTGATTCCGCACGCTGATGATGCCGAGTTCCGTAAACAGTTCCGCGATGTCAAGCATGCCAACAAAGTGCGTCTTGCCAAATACATCGAGCAAAAAACCGGTATTGTGGTCGATACGAATTCCATGTTCGATATTCAGATCAAGCGTATACATGAGTACAAGCGCCAATTGCTGAATGTGTTACATGTGATTACCTTGTACAACCGTATCCGTAGCGGCAATGCACATGGAGCAACACCGCGTACCATTATTTTTGCTGGAAAAGCGGCTCCCGGCTACAGGTTTGCCAAGCTTATTATTCGTTTAATCAATGATGTAGCAAATATTATTAACGAAGACCCGGCGGTACATGGACTGCTTAAAGTCGTTTATCTGCCGAACTACGATGTTTCGTCCGCAGAAAAACTGTTTCCGGCTAGTGACCTTTCCGAACAGATTTCAACGGCAGGAACGGAAGCATCTGGTACAGGCAATATGAAAATGGCGCTGAACGGTGCGTTGACCATCGGCACGTTAGATGGCGCTAACGTAGAAATTCTTGAAGAAGTCGGTGAGAACAATATCTTTATCTTCGGTTTGACGACCCCTCAGGTCGCTGAACTGCGCGTAAACGGTTACAGTGCATGGGAACACTACCACGGCAATGATGAACTGAAGCGAGTGTTGGACATGATCGGCAATGGTTTCTTCTCAGTAGAAGATCCGGGTCGTTACCGTCAGGTGTTTGATACACTGACTCATCATGGTGATCATTACCTGTTGCTGGCTGATTATGCCAGTTACATCGCCACACAGGATATGGTCAGTATGCTGTATCAGGATAAGGAAGAATGGACACGCCGCGCTATTCTTAACGTTGCGAATATGGGTAAGTTTTCCAGTGATCGCACCATCATGGAATATGCTGAAAACGTATGGAATGTAAAAAGTATGAAGAGCGATCAGGTATAAAACCAATTATTCATCTTTTACGTTGATTTGATCTTTGAAGCCACTCGGATACCCGGGTGGTTTTTTTATTGCTTCGCAATATGAGTTGCGGGTTTTTCCACGCTGAGCTGGGCTATAATCCATACAGTCTTACCAATTCGAGTCGTCGTTGTTGACTTTAATAATGACTGGCAAAGAAGGAGTTATTGTGAAGAAAAGTACCGCCTATTTTTTACAAGTTCGTCCCAAAGTTCCCCTGCGTCTGGCCCGCCTGGAAGAGTTGGCCAATAACCTTTGGTATAGCTGGGATCGTTCCACCCGCAGATTATTTGAGCGCCTGCATCCGGGATTGTGGCGAGCGACCGGACACAGTCCGAAAGCCTTCTTAAGGCGAGTTGATGAGCAACTGCTGCTGGATGCGGCAGAAGATCAGGTGTTTATCGGCAATTTCAACCGTGTGCTGGCCGATTACGATACCTATCATGATCACCGATTATCTCCCGGTGGCAATAACTGGCTGGATTCCCATGATCTGATCGCTTATTTTTGCGCCGAATTCGGTTTTCACGAAAGTTTTCCTATTTATTCAGGCGGTCTGGGTATATTGGCGGGTGATCACTGCAAGGCGGCGAGCGATCTACGGCTACCTTTCATCGGCATAGGCTTGCTTTACCGTCAGGGCTATTTCCATCAGACGATAGATAGCGACGGCAATCAGATTGCCAGCAATACCGACTCCAGTTTTGATGATTTGCCTGTCACGCCTGCATTACGTTCAGATGGTTCCGAAGCCTATACCGAGCTTGAACTATTAGGTCGCCGTTTGCACATCAAGATATGGAAAGCCAGAGTAGGGCATATCATGCTTTATCTGCTGGACACCGATCTCGAAAGTAATAATGCGCATGACCGGGATATTACCCATCGTTTGTATGGCGGTGATACTTCTATGCGTATCGAGCAGGAAATCGTGCTGGGTATAGGTGGTGTTCGCGCACTACAGGAGTTAGGCCTCCGTCCCACTGTCTGGCATATAAACGAGGGGCATGCTGCCTTCATGATGCTGGAGCGTATCCGGCAAAAAGTAGTGGATGAAAATTTTGAATTTGCCCCGGCTCTTGAGGTTGTGGCATCCAATACGATTTTCACCACGCACACACCGGTACCCGCCGGACACGATCACTTCAATGAAGGCATGATGCATGCCTATTTTGAAAAGTATTATCCCGAGCTGAAGCTGGATTATAACCAATTCATGGCTCTGGGACGTACAGGTAACAGCCCGGATTTCAACATGACCGCACTGGCTTTGCATGGCTCCCGTTTTCATAATGGCGTGTCACGCATACACGGCGAAGTCTCGTCACATATTTGCGGCGACATCTGGCCCGAGATAGATCATGCGGAAAACCCGATGACCTATGTCACCAACGGTGTTCATGCGCCAACTTTTCTGGCAACAGAATGGATAGAGGTGCTGGAACGCTATCTCGGTTCGGAGTGGAATGCCCGCATGAACGACCTGAAGCTGTGGGACGGCGTTGACGATATTCCTGATCATGTGTTCTGGAGTGTGCGTCAGACACTTAAAGCAAGAATGCTGAATATTGTCAGAGAACGAATCAGCGCACAGCATTTCCGCAATCGCGGCTCCGAGGCACATTTGGATCGTCTGCTTAAATACGTTAACCCTGAAAACCCCAATATTCTTACCATTGGTTTTGCGCGTCGTTTTGCCACATACAAGCGCGCCACCATGCTGTTCGGCAATCTGGACTGGTTGCGGGAAATTTTGCATAACCCGGAACGCCCGGTGGTATTTATTTTTGCAGGTAAGGCTCATCCGGCAGATATACCCGGACAGGACTTGATACGCCGCATCATCCAAATCTCCAAAATGACCGAATTTACTGGCAAGATATTGCTGGTTGAAGGTTACGATCTGGCCTTGTCACGCAAACTGGTAGCCGGTGTAGACGTATGGTTGAATAATCCCCTGTACCCATTGGAAGCCAGCGGCACATCGGGGATGAAAGCGGGGATGAATGGCAGCATCAATTTATCCGTACTGGATGGTTGGTGGGATGAAGGCTATGACGGAAAAAATGGCTGGGCCATTAAACCCGTCTCGGAAACCTTGAGTGAGGAAGTGCGTACCCACGAGGAAACCCGCACACTCTATGAACTATTGCAGGATCAGGTAGTACCTATGTACTACGAATACGGCAAGATGGGTTTTTCTCCCAAGTGGGTAGCCATGGCAAAACGTTCGATGGCGACTATCACTCCCCGGTTCAATTCCAAACGTATGGTAGGGGAATATCTGGCTAAGTGCTATCTACCGGCTAGCAGGCAACATGAACTATTTACGCAAAATCAATATGAAAATGCCTATCTTGTGGCCGCATGGAAAGCACGTGTTAAACAAGCTTGGTCGGGCGTTTCGTTACGGCGTATCGATATGCCCCATTCTGAAATCAATTATGGCGATAGCCTGTATTTCGAGATAGCCGTTAATTTGAACGGGCTTACTCCTGATGACGTAGTTGTCGAAGTGCTGATGGGATATAACACTGGAAAAGAACAGTTGAGTTCCGCGCGGCATTATCGTTTCAATTCTGCCGAGATATTGAAAGAAACGGGTGAATACTTCTTTGCAACGGATTTGCAGCCGGAGCAGTGCGGCAATCTGACTTATCGTATCCGTATATATCCTTATCATGAACTATTAACCCATCCATTTGAGTTGGGTATGATGCATTGGCTGTAAATACCGCAGCACAGAGGGGTGTCAGCATCACTATTGTTTTTAATCACGTTCATTACGCCAGGTAAATAAATGTCAGAAATTAAAGTATTGTTTGTAAGCTCCGAAGTAGCGCCCCTGATCAAGACAGGTGGTCTGGCCGATGTCAGCGGTGCATTGCCTGTTGCGTTGCGTGCAATAAATGTAGATGTACGCGTGTTGGTTCCGGGCTATCCCAAGGTGATGGCACAATTGGGACCCAACGAAGTCGTGGCTCATTTCCAGGATATTCCCGGCTATCCGCCATCAAAACTGATATTCAGCATCATGTCCACGGGGGTGCCGCTGCTGGTATTGGATTGCCCGGCGCTATATCAACGTGACGGTGGCCCGTATTCGGATGCCAATGGTCATGATTGGCCGGATAATGCCTTGCGTTTCGGCTTATTATCCAAGGTATCAGCCATACTGGGCAGTCAGGAATCACCACTTAGCTGGCGTCCTGAACTTGTACATTGCAACGATTGGCAAACTGGTCTGGTGGGCGTTTATCTAAGCGTCTCTCCCGGAGCCGTGCCTAATATCATCACCATACACAATCTGGCATTTCAGGGTAATTTCCCTCCGTTCAAGGTGCAATTGCTGCATTTACCGCCTGAAAGTTTTAATGTTCGAGGTGTTGAACTGTATGGCAACATGTCCTTTCTCAAGGCAGGGTTGTTCTATTCTTACCATATCACTACCGTTAGTCCGAATTATGCGCAGGAAATTCAGGGTGAAGCATTGGGTTTTGGCTTGCAAGGCCTGCTCCATGAGCGTCGCAATCACATCACCGGCATACTCAATGGCATAGATACCGATGAATGGAATTCGGAAACCGATAAATATCTGCCGTTCCATTATTCAAGCTCACGGATGGCAGGTAAGGCTCAAAACAAACAGGCTTTGCAAATCAGAATGGGACTGGAGATCAATCCGAATATACCGTTACTGGGCGTGGTCAGTCGTTTGACGCATCAAAAAGGGCTGGATTTGCTGCTTGAAATCGCTGAAAAGCTGCTGGAACTGCCTGTTCAATTGGTTATTTTAGGTAGTGGCGAACCCTCAATGCAAAAGAATGCACGCTATCTAGCTCATCATTTTCCCGGCAAGGTAGCGGCGATGATCGGTTTTGATGAAGGACTTTCACACCAGATTGAAGCCGGTGCGGATATGTTCATCATGCCGTCCCGTTTTGAACCCTGTGGATTGAACCAGTTTTACAGCCAGCGTTACGGAACGCCTCCCATCGTCAATAACACCGGTGGACTCGCCGACTCGGTCGTCAATTGCACCGATGAAACGCTCAAGGACGGCACGGCAAGCGGTTTCGTGCTGGAGAGTATGACGGCTGATAATTTATTCGATACGATCAAACGCGCGGTCGAGCTGTATCAGGATCAGCGCAAATGGAAAGTCCTGCGTAAAAATTGCATGTCCAAGGACTTCAGTTGGGTTACCAGCGCCAAGGCGTACCGTGAGGTGTATCTGAAGGTGTTAAACCGGACTGAATAGATCGCCCGATCATTGCTTATTTCACTACATTTGCCGGAATAAATGTGCGTAACTGCGGCTGACAGTTACGCTTTCCGACCGGTCACGCAGGCGTAGCGTCATGCGGCCCATCAGATCGTGGTGGGCTGAAATGATCATGTGTACATTGACTATCGTACCGCGATGTATTTGCCAGAAATATTCACGGTCGAGTTTCTCCAGCAGGTCTTTAAGCGGCGTGCGCAACAGAAACTCGGCATCCCGTGTGACGAGTGTGGTGTATTTTTCGGTTGAACGAAAGTAATAAACCTCATCCGTCGCTACCATACGTACCGTATTTCCTACCTGTACGCGCAACCAGCGCAAAGGTTCGGACTTTGCAGGCGGCACAAGCAGGAGTTGCAATCGTTCCAATAAGTCGTCTGGCCTTGCCGTTAACTGGCGTTGCAGCCTGTTTACACACAGTTTCAGGCGTTCATCCGAGACCGGTTTTAATAAATAATCTGCGGCAGCCTGTTCGAATGCTTGCACTGCATAGTCGTCAAAGGCGGTGACAAATACCAGTTGGCAATCTGTCGATGCTGAACGTGCGGCTTCAAGGCCGGATTTTCCCGGCATGCGTATATCGAGAAAGGCGATGTCGGGTTGAATCTCGGTCAGTGCTGTAGCGGCGGCGATGCCATCATGCACCACGGCAGCAATCTGCAATTGGGGCCACAGGATTTTAAGGCGGCGGCATAGGGACTCACTTAAATGCGGCTCGTCATCGGCGATAATGGCTTTCATCTCAAATGATTGCTTCGTTTTGTAAAGTCAGTTGGGGTCAGTAAAATCAGTTGGTAATGAAAGTCAAGAAAGTACCTTATACATAGGCATGTTTTTGAATTTATAAGCTCAATGTTTCGTTTCCCGGTTGCTTCACCGGGAAACGAAATGCGTTTAGTGAGATGCTTTCATAGTCTTGATCTGGTCAAGCGTGATGTAGCCCTGCTTGGTCTGATCGATCTTGTCAAAGGCTCTGGCTACGCGCGGCATGCCTGCTTTGGCTTCTTCAAGCGTGAGTTTACCATCGGCGTTCTTGTCTGCAGCAGCAAAGCGTGTATCCAGTTCCTTGTTGTCGGCTGCCAGGGCGGCTGTGCTGCCCAGCAGGGCGAGTGTGGCGAGAACGGCGGTGATTTTTGTATATTTCATGGTGTGCTCCAGGGTTGGTTGGGTAAAGGGAATCAGGATTTGGGTGCAATAAGGTCAACTGCGCTGTCCAGCCAGCGGTCGAGTGCGGGTTTCAAAGCCTCGAAGGACATCACGGTGTCCTTGCTTTCCGAGCGGCCTATGCCTTTGCCTGAAACATGGTGCAGTGTTTCGCGCAGCACCGCATTGGATTTGGCATCGCGTAGTTGCATCTCGATTGTGACGACTGCTTCCAGTGCCTTGCCCATCATGGCATTCTTGATGGGGCCGGTAATTAGACGCAACGGCACCAGATCCAGTGCCGTTTTTCCTGCGGGCTGTGCGGCGACTGTCGTCAGTGCGACTTGCATGCTGCTGTCGGCTTCCCCGGCGCTATTGACCAGGCTTACCCGATCCGCCAAGCGCAGGCGCAATTGTTGGTCCAGATAGGTAAGCGATTCGAGCACCAAGCCTGGTTCTATGTCTTCGAACTTTGTATCCGCCGGAAACAGTGCGACCGGGGCCAGATATAACGCGAGCACCTTGTGTTCGTCCACCGTTTTGTCGGCATAACCCTTGTAGCGATGGGTCAGCGGCCCTTGGCTGGACAGGTGGTTATAGTCGCTCAGAAAGCCGGAGGGCGCGGGGTCGGTGGCTGCCACTACGAAGCCTGCGGCGGGTAAGGTCAGGGCCAATGACAGTAAGACGGCGGCGATAGGGTGTTTTTTCACGTGCGGCTCCAGTTTATAAGAGAGGTTGGTGGGGTAGTGTATTGCGGTTTTGCCATTGCGTGATGATCAGAAAGAACACTGGGACAAAGGCCACCGCCAGTACGGTGGAGGCCAGCATTCCTGAAAATACGGTGATTCCGATGGATTTGCGCGCTGCTGCGCCTGCGCCACTGCTGGTGATTAGCGGCAGCACACCGAGGATGAAGGCGAATGATGTCATCAGGATAGGCCTGAAGCGGCGGCGTGACCCTTCCAGTGCGGCTTGTATCACGTCCATGCCTTGCCGGTGCAGTTCGTGCGCGACTTCCACGATCAGGATGGCGTTCTTGGCTGACAGTGCGATCAGCAGTACCAGCCCGATCTGAACATAAATATTGTTGGGTAGTCCCACCAGCAACAATACCGACACCGTGCCGACCAGTGATAGCGGCACTGCGAGTAGCACAGGAACCGGTGTCAGCCAGCTTTCATATTGTCCGGCCAGCACAAGGTACACCAGCAATAATGCCAGGCCGAACACCATCGCGACGCTGCCGCCCACCAGTTTTTCCTGATAGGACATCGCAGTCCATTCGAAGCTCACGCCCGGTGGTAGTATCTTGCCGGCCAGTTCTTCCATCACGGCCAGAGCCTCGCCTGAACTGAAACCGGTGTTGGCCGCGCCCACTATGGCAGCGGTTGGCAGCAGGTTGTATTGCGATGCCACGGCGGGGCCCGTCGCATCGGTGAACTGGGCAAAGGCGTTCAGCGGCACCATCTGACCGGAACGGCTGCGCACAGTGAGCTGACCGATGGCCTGAGTGTCGGCGCGAAAGCGCGGATCGGCCTGCACATACACGCTGTAGTTTTGGCCGAACTTGGAAAACTGGTTGACATAGGACGAGCCCAGATAGCTTTGCAGCGCATCGTAGGCATCGCCTACCGACACGCCCAATGCTTCGGCGCGCGCGCGGTTGATTTTCAGTTTGACCTGAGGCACCGCGACGCGTAGCGGCGTGAACACGCGCTGGATGCGCGCATCGGCTCCGGCGGCGGCCACCAGACTGTCGGCAGCCTGTCCCAGTTTGTTATAGTCGTTGCTACCGTCGGTCAGCAGCAGTTGCATCTGGAAGCCGCCGGACATGCCAAGGCCGTTGATCGGTGGCGGCACCAGCACCAGACCGCTGGCCTCGGGCAGGCGCGCCAGTTCATCATTGAAGCGCTTGTAGATGTTCAGCAGGCTCTGTTCGGGGTGCTGGCCGCGTTCGCCCCAGTCCCTGAGTACGAAATACAACAGCGCGGCGTTGGGTAACGGCGCGTTGCCATCGAGCGGCGATACCCCGCCTATCGCGATGACATGATCCACTCCGGGCACCTTCATTCCGGTGCCGACGAGTTGGGCGATGGTGCGTTCGGTGCGTTGCAGTGAAGCGGCATCGGGCAGTTGCATCGCGACCATCAGATAACCCTGATCTTCGGTGGGGATGAAGCCGGTAGGGATGCGTGTGAAGCCGATGCTGGCTGCGGCGATCAGCAGTAAGGCCACGCATGCACTGATGCGGCGGTGGGCGAGCAGCAGGGCGATGAAGCGAATATAGCGGGCTTCCAGCCGTGCATATGCCGCGTTGAACTGGCGCGTAAAGGCGTTGGGTTTGTGGTCGGGATTGTGGGGACGCAGGTATTTGGCCGATTGTGTCGGTTTCAGCGTGATCGCATTGATACCCGAGAGCACGGCCGTTGCTGCGATTACCAGCGCAAACTGCTGGTACATCAGCCCTGTGATGCCGGGGATGAAGGCCGCTGGCAGGAACACTGAAACCAGTACCAGCGTGATGCCGACGATGGGGCCCAGCAGTTCGCTCATGGCAGCGACGGCCGCCTGACGCGCCGGCGTGCCGTCTGCCATGTGCTGGGCTACGCCCTCGACCACGACGATAGCGTCGTCCACGACGATGCCGATGCACAGCACGATTGCAAACAGTGTCAGCAGGTTGATGCTGAAGCCCAATCCCGCCATCACGGCAAAGGCCCCGATCATCGTGATTGGCACGGTCGTGGCCGGTACCAGCGTGGCACGCCAGTCTTGCAGGAACAGTAGTATCACCAGCAGCACCAGTACGCCAGCTTCCAGCAGCGTGTGGTAAACCTCGTTGATGGATTCGGTGACGAATACGGTCGTATCCAGCGGCACATCGTAGCGTATGCCTTTGGGAAAGGTCTTGGACAGGTGCTCTAGTTCTGTGCGTACCGCCTTGGCTGTGTCCAGCGCATTGGCATCAGGCAGTTGGTAGATCGCAATGCCGCCCGATGGTTTGCCGTCGAAGGTAAAGACCTGATTGTAGTTCTGACTGCCCAGCTCGATGCGCGCAACATCGCGCAGTCGGGTGATGGCACCATCGGTCGAAGTAGCCACGATAAGCTGAGCAAAGTCATCGATGTCGGAGAGGGTGCCATCGACGCTGATTGTGAGCTGTTGCTGTTGTCCGGGCGGTGCAGGCGGTATGCCGATCTGTCCTGCGCTGACGCGCTGAGTCTGTTTACTCACCACCGAGATGACCGCCGCCGGGTTCAGGCCGCGCTGGCGCATTTGCGCGGCGTCCAGCCAGATGCGCATGCTGTACTGGCCGACACCGAACACATTGACATCGGCTACACCGGGCAATCGGGCCAAATGGTCGCGTAGTTGCAGGTTGGCGAAGTTGCTCAAAAACAGTCCGTCATGAGCCGAATCGCTGCTGGTCAGTGTGACGATCTGCAAGATAGCGGTGGACTTCTTTTTCGTGACCACGCCCTGTTGCTGTACCGAGCTAGGCAGCAGGGGCAGGGCCGCCGCCACGCGGTTTTGCACCGCCACCTGGGCCTGATCGGCATTGGTGCCCACCGCGAAGCTCACGGTGAGCGAATAGCGCCCGTCGTTAGATGAATTCGATTGCATGTACAACATGCCTTCGACACCGTTGACCTGTTGCTCGATTGCCCGTGCCACCACCTCTTGCACAGCCTTGGCGTTTGCACCGGGATAGTTGGTTGTCACCTGTATCGTGGGCGGTGTGAGCTGGGGGTATTGCGATACCGGCAAACCAAACAAGGCCACCGATCCCAGCAACAACATCGCGATCGCGATGACGTTAGCCATCACCGGGCGATTGATGAAGAACTTGGCGATCACTTGGATGTCCCGGATAAAAAGGGCTGGGCCGCAACGGACTGGGCCTCCACGGATTGGACCGCCACGCCGTCAGAAAGCTTGGCGTAACCGGCCACCACCAGGCGTTCACCTTCGCTCAGCCCGCTGCTCACTTCCCGGTTTTCGCCCGGTGCGGTCACGGTGGTCACCTTGCGGCGGCGGGCTGTCTGATCCTTGTCTACAATGAAGACGAATTCTCCCTGCTGGTCGGACTGCACGGCGGCGCGCGGTACCAGAATCGCACGGCGTTTAGCGCCGATGTCGATGATCAGTTTGGCATAGAAGCCCGGTATCAGATGGTAATCGGTGTTGGAAAAGCGTCCGCGCAAGGCTAATGTGCCGGTGCCGGCGGCAAACTGCCGGTCGATGAAGTCCAGTGTGCCCGATTCGCCGCCCTCGTTCTGATCCTGTAGTCTGGCGTGCACCACGATGTTGTTGTGCTTGCCGCGTGGCAGTGTGGTCTTGCCGCGCAGGCGCAGCGCATCACGTTCACCCACAGCCGCATTGACGTAAGCGGGAGCCAGTTGCAGTACGGTGCCAAGCACGGTGCCTCCGGCTGTAGAGCCGACGTAGTTGCCCACATCCACCTGGTGCCGCCCCATCACGCCGTCGAACGGTGAGCGGATTTCGGTGTACGAGAGGTTGATCTCCGCCAGTTTCAGATTAGCCTCGGCTTGTTGCAAATTGGAGCGTGCCACATCGACGTTGGCCTGTGAACCGGCGTTCTCCTTCAGCAATTGCGTCTGGCGCTCGTAGTCGCTACGGCTCTGTTCCACGCGTGCCCGGTTGAGCTTGACCTGTTCGCGCCAGGAACCTTGTTCCAGCGTGAACAGCACCTGTCCCCGGTGCACCACATCGCCATCGGCGAAGTGGATCTGTTCCAGCATGCCGGCCACGCGTGCAACCAGATTTACGCTCTGGCTGGGGGCGACGACACCGTCGAGTTCCAGCACGTCCTGCAATGGCGCGGCCTGAACCTTGCTGAATTCCACTGTGATCGGCGTGGCGGTAATGGGCGGTGCGGTATTTTTGCCGCAGGCGGACAACAGCACGACCAGCGTGGAAAGTAGCAGAGCAGGCCTGCCGTGGAGTAGGGGATTCATCAATGGGTGCTTTCTTCAGTAGGTCGTGAGGGTTCCCAGGCTCCGCCCAGCGCGCGCCAAGCGCTGATGTGCGCCTGTAGCAATGCACCCTGAGTCTGTACGACCGCATCCGATGTCTGTAGATGAGACTGTTCGGCGCTACTGACGGTCGTGTAATCGGTCTGGCCAGCTCGGAATCGTACCAGCGCCAGCACCGAGGTGCGTGCGGCGGCACTATCGGCGGCCTGTAGTTCCTGTAATTGAGTGCTGCTGCCGACAATGGCGGAAAACGCGTCCTCTACCTCCTGCTGCGCGCGCAGCACCAGATTCTGGTAGGCCAGCACGGACTGCTTGAACAGAGAGTCCTGTACTTGTACCTGACTCTTTAGTCGTCCCCGGTCGAACAGTGGAAGCGTCAGTCCGGCCCCCGTGCTGACAGCCTTGTTATCCCACGAAAACAGCGTGTTTATTCCTGCGGTGGAGGACACGCCGAATGCGCCGGTGAGCGAAAACGATGGGTACAGCGCGGCCTCGGCCTGACCGATGCGCGCCGATTGTGCAGCGGCCATAGCCTCGGCCTGACGCACGTCAGGTCGGCGACGCAGCAGGTCGTGCGGGGTGCCGGCTACGGCGATGGACGGCACCGAAGGCAGATCGCTACCGGGTAGGTTTAGTCGTGCAAAGTAATCGGGTGTTTCGCCCAGCAGCACGCTCAGGGCGTGCTGATATTGCGCAAGCGTGCTGCGCAGCATAGGTAGCTGCGCCTGTGTCTGTGCGTACTGGGTCTGCGCCTGGCGGTAGTCCAGCTCGGAACTGGCACCCAGCCTGTAACGCGCCTCGGCAATGCGCATGTTCTCGGCCTGTTGTGCCAGATTGCTCTGCGCCACGGCAATGCGGCGTTGGTACATGCGTACGTTGCAGTAGGCGCTGCCCAGACTGGCTTGCAGCGACAGTCGTGCGGCATCCCTGGCCGCCTGTGCGCCCTTGATACTGGCAAGATCGGCTTCGCGAATTCGGCGCTGTTTGCCCCAGAAATCAATCTCCCACGATACCTGACCCAGCACCTGATCAGTGGTGGCCCCTTCGTTCTTGCCTTTGAGCTTGGACAGTGTGTCCGGTTTGGCGTAATTGCTGCTGGCGTTGAGTTGGACGTAAGGAAGGGCCGCCGCGCGGTCCATTTGCAAGGCTGCCTGCGCCTGTTCAATCTGTCTGGTGGCGCTTTGCAGCGTCAAGCTTTGCGATTCGGCACGGTCGAGCAGTTGCAACAGGACAGCATCGTTGAAACCGGTCCAGAAGCGGTCGGCTTCACTGGTTTTAGGTGTCTGATCGGTGTGAGGCTCGCTCCAGCTCGTTTGCAGTTGCACTTTCGGCGGGGTGTAATCGGGCCCTATGGACATGCAACCCGACAGCACGATGGCACTGAAAATGCCGCACAGATAGGAGATAGGGCTTGTGTGTTTACAGGGCAAGGCTATGGCATGATGCTTCATCGCTGGCCCCGAATTCCTTGTAAAAAAACCTTGAATACGTCGGCGGTGTTGAATTCCTTGAGTTTGGCATCGCCGGAAATCAGGGATTGAAACAGCAGCCCCTGAATGGTTCCCAGAAATACCAGAGCGGCTGAAGCGGTGTCGATGGAAGGGTCAAAATCACCACAAGCCTTGCCGGCATCGATTCTGGACTCAAGTAGCGTGCGGTAGCGTAGAAAATACTCTCGCGCCAGTCGTTTAGTGAGCGTTTCCTCGGGGCGCTGCATTTCGCTGACAAAAATGCGTGGGACTCCAGGGTGTTTTACGGCAAAGCTCAAATGTGCCGTGAATATGGCTTGCAATGCGGCTTCAGGTGTCGCTGCCGACTCGGCTGCCTTGGTCAGGCGAGATAGCATCTGCACGCTCGCCCATTCGAGTACCGCCTGTATGATTGCCTGCTTACTTGGAAAGTGTCTGAACAGCGCCCCTTGCGTCAACCCCATGCGGTTAGCGATGTTTGCCGTGGTGATATCCGTCGGATTTTGTTCGGCAGCCAGTTCCACCACCACTCGTACGGTCTCGGCGCGTCGCTCGTCAGCAGAAAGTATTGTGGCCATGTCTTGATAGATAGTAATTGATTACTCACTGAAGGATGCTATAGCTGACCGTTCGGTTCGTCAAGTGAATTATTCCAGGCCGTGCAACAATGCTGTTACGAGTTTATCGTGGCAAATCAATTGTGGCGGTTACGCCACCATCCATGTTGGCTTGTATGGTCAGATGCCCGTCGGTACCGAATAGCGTCGTAAGTCTGGCTCGTACATTATTCAATCCGGCACCCGTACCCGATTCGCCCAGCCCGACACCGTTATCGCTAACCTTGATTTGTAGTATGTTGTTTTTGATTTTTGCGACGAGGCCAATTCTGCCGCCGCCCAGCTTGGGTTCAATACCGTGGCGTACCGCATTTTCAACTAACGGTTGTAATAACATCGGAGGGAAGGATAAACGTCTAATTTCGTCCGGCACATCAATATCCCAGTTCAGGCGTTCGCCAAAACGGATTTTCAGAATCTGCAAGTAGTTGTCCAGCATATTTAATTCATCCCCCAGCGTAGTGTGATCGCTACGGGAACGGGCCAGGGCAATTCGTAGCCAGTCATTAAGCCGTTCCAGCAACCGTTTTGCCTGCAAGGGGTCACTGTCTATCAGGCTGTCAACATTTGCCAGTGTATTAAACAGAAAATGCGGTTCAATCTGCGCCTGTAAAATTTTTAATTGTGCTTCCATCTCACGCTTTTCGCTTTCAACCTTTATGATCTCCTTGAGCTTCACTTCAGTGTCGATACGTTCGGAAAGCAGGGCGGAAATTGCTCCGATTAAACCGAAAAACAGGCCGATAATCATGGTCTGCCAGACATGTGCATCGCTCCAACTGCCTACCCCCGTGATGACGAAAGCCAACGTTAAGCCAATTGCGACACTGCCTGGCAGTGTGACTGAAAATACAGCCCAGCGCACTAGACGGCTATGCAGGTAGTTCATCAACGTTACATTGATGCCCATCACCGATAAGCCTATGCATTGTGAATAGATAAATTCCTGACTAAATGGAATGGCAGGCATCAGTATCGTCAGCATGGCTGCGATAGCGGTGTTGAAAATCAGCGTGGTAATCAGGTAGGTAACTATTTTATTCATGTGCAGTTAGTTGCTTGAGATCAGGGAAACACAATTTTTAGCCCGGCGGTAATGCTATTGTGTTGCAGAGCAGAAAATTCCTGACGGGAACTTCCCATGGTTAGCACGCCCAGCATGAAGGCGCTGAGGTGCGGATTGAGGCTGTATTCACCGTATCCAGCCAGTTCGTTGTCACCGCTGGTGATACCATGTGTCAGCATCCATCGCCAGTATTCTTCGCTTTCCATCAGGTTGCTTTGCCAAACCAGATGCAGATAATCCCGCCCCAGCAAACGCGGGGCGAGGCCCAATGCTATGCCGGGCTGTGCGCTGGCCCGCTGAAAGTAGGCGCGTTGTTCAGCACGGTTGTAACCGTTCTCATCATGCAGATATTCGCCGATAATCGATTGTCCATTTTGCAAGGTATAAGCCCATCCTAAAAGTCCGGTCGATTTGCGGGCAGACTCGGGCGTGATGGAGTAGGGCAGTGTAATATCTGCCGGTGAATTGAGTACGGCGGTTTGAGTGGACGAGGCTAGCTCGCCGTAAATCAGCATCCCATCGTTTACTGTATATTGTCCTTGCATGCTGTAGAAGGCGGCTCGATTCGCAGCCTTGAGACCGACCAAGCCTGCGGCCCAATCATCACCGTATTGATCGTATTTCAGCAGCCAGCTATTGCGCCAGGGGTCTTGAGCCTGTGAGGCATAACCTGAATCCAGCACCTTGACCAGATATAGGCTACCCATATCATCCGTTGTCAGCGAGGCTTTCAAAATATCCATGCCGGACAGTTCACTCATCGGATTGCTGCGGCCATTGTTGAAGTAGAACGGGCTGGACGGTGAGCGAAACTGTGCCGCTCCCCAGTTTAATACTTCACGCCCTGCCGATAGATTTACGTAGTCTGAGGCTTTTAATCTAAGTTGCCACTGGCTTAAATAGGCTTCCTGTTGTGCAGTCGCGCCGTAGGCATTTCGTTCCTCGCGTAGTGTCACTATAGGTCTGGCGGTGAAGCGCAGGGATTGATTTTCTGCTTTGATATTCAGACGTGCTTCCAGATGATCGCTACGCTGCGGCATTCTGGCGATAGTATTGCCGGGGTTAAGTAGACTGTCGTTACGCAGGCTGGTGTGGTTTGAATAGCCGTAGAGGGTGCCGTTCCATGACGCTGATTTGCCAACAGATTCACCGGCTGATGCCAGCGTAGCGTATGTACACAGGAAGAAAACCACCAGCCTCATTGCAATTGGCCCAGATCGAATTCGGAAGGGGAGATTTCCTGTACCTTGATCGTACCGAAATCCATCGTGGTCTCGGCATCAATCAGTGCATCTCGTATCGTCATCCGGCTAACGAAAGGAATGCGATGACCTTGATGCTGGATGCTGTTGTTGTATTCAAAGCGTGCGGATTTCAGCAACTTGCCGCTTAGCGAGAAAAACTCGGCCTTTACTCCTACTTCACGCTTGACCGAAATCCAGTAACGTACCTTGTCGTACGTGGTGCGTTTATGCTTTGCCGTCAAATCCAATACATGGCAGGCTTCGCCATCTATGGTCTCGCTGCCGGATAAAACGGCATTGTAATCTCCCGCATAGTTGGTTGCGGCGATGTCACCATTGGAAGCCTGACCGCTCATGCGCTGGCGTGGCGATATGGGGATCGGCTTGGATAAGCCGGGGCGTGTCAGCCACATATTGCGTTCGCGTTGCAGCAGTTTTGATCCTCTGAAACGCGCCGGTTCCAGCGTTTCCGCCACGCTGGATTCATCTACCGCCATCACGCGTAGTCGTTGAGGTTCACCCTGCTTGTCGCCATCACGCGATGTCAGATTGATTTCCCAGATAATCCCCGGCAGATTTCCTCCGCGCGCCTGATCGGAGTGTTTTAGCAATGACTCGGCATCCGGTGCGGCAAGAACGCTGCCGCAGAACAGTATCCCCCCAAAAAACAGACTCAATCTTGATATGGCATTCATGATAATGACTTTTAATATATTGTCGTAACTAATTAACTATAAGCGGTATTTTAAACATGACCCAGGGCATCAATGATGTCGCTACGGGCAGCGCGTCTTGCAGGCAGATAGGCGGCGAGTGTTCCGACGATGCACATCAACACAAAGGTAAATGTGATGCGTGCCCTATCCAGATCGACCAGTAGCGGTACCGATGTGGCGCTGTTGGGCGGGGTGTAGGAAATTTCTGCCACATTAATGCCCCAACGTACCAGCAATGCGATGACCAATCCTGTGATGCAGCCTATCAGCGACAGCAGCATGGATTCAGTGGTAAACAGTCGGATCACGCCGCTGCGTTTCAGTCCTATGGCGCGCAATGTACCGATTTCGCGGGTACGCTCGACTACGGTCATACCCATCGAGTTCGCCACGCTCATTACTACCACCGTCAGCACGATACTGAAGATGAAGCCGAAGATCATGTCGAACATGTTGTGTACCTGATTGTAGAAATCCGATAGTTCCTGCCAGGTCTGTATCTCGATGTCGTATCCGGCATTGCGCAGCTTTTCGATTAGATGTTTGCGCATGGATTCAGTCTGGCTTTCATCATTCAGCAGTATGGTCAACCTGTCAGCGCGCCCTTCGGCATCAAGCAATGATTGCGCCAATTCAAGAGAGACAAATGCAAATTTATCATTGCTGCCCGCATTGCCGGTATTGAAAATATGACCGACTATGACATCCAGTGCATTGGCTTGACCGCTCAGGGTATTGGACAAGACTACCGCCATTTCTCCTGATTTCAGATGCAACAATTCGACCAGCCCGCTGCTTAACTCTACAACATTGGTATTTTCCGGATCCAGTCTCTTCACGACATGGCCATATCTTTCCTTGTCTTGATCAAGCAACAGACCTTCCTGCAATTTTTGCATTGCGGCCGGTTCAATTCCTTCGGCGATGAAGATCGTACTGGCGCGACCGTTACTCATCAGGCCGTTCAAGACCAGACGGGGCGCAATCATCTTGATGTTTTTTTCATCAGCCAGCAGCGCGGTAATGGACGTGACCTCGTCGGATGTCAGCATATAGCGTTCCGGGTCCAGTTTGCCTTCGGTCTTCATGCCGCGTTTATATAAAGTCAGATGTCCCAGTAACTCACCGTGTATGGATTGCCGCGCCAGACCACTGTAAACATTGTGCGTGTATCCGGCAAACAGGGTAATGGCGGCAAAGCCTAAGGCTATCGCCAGCAAGGTAACCACAGAACGACGGCGGTTGCGAGTCAGCCCGCGCAGGGCAAGTTTGAAGGTGTTCATTGCATGACCTCGTCGTTTTCTATTTTTCCGTCTCGTAACAGGATTTTGCGATCCACATGCTCCAGCAGGCGCGGATCATGCGTGGTGAAAACAAAGGTAACGTTACGTGCGCGGTTCATCTCACGCATCAGTTCCACGACCATGCGGCTGTTTTCAGAATCCAGATTGGCGGTCGGCTCGTCAGCGATGACCAGTTTGGGATCTACCACCAGTGCGCGGGCTATCGCCACACGTTGACGTTGTCCGCCGGAAAGCTTGTCTGGAAGTGAGTTGCTGAAACGTTCAAGACCCACATCCAGCAAGGCTGTTGCGGCACGTTTTCGTGCATCGGATTCACTCGCGCCCTGAATTTGCAGAGGCAGCATCACGTTTTCCAGAGCAGAAAGCACCGGGACCAAATTGAAATTCTGGAACACAAAGCCGATATGTCGGCTGCGAAAGTCAGTCAGCGCATCATCGCAGAGCAAATGAGTATCCTGATTGTTGAAGCTGATTTGACCTTCTGTCGGCGCATCAATCAGCCCGATGATATTCATCAGTGTCGACTTACCGCTACCCGAAGGCCCCCATACCGCTAGAAATTCACCGGAATGTATGTCCAGAGACAGGTTATGCAACGCGTCGATGGAGGCTTCGCCAAGCATGAAACGCCGTTTTATGTTGCGAAGTTGGAGCAATACCGACTCACTCATGTTGACCTCAATATAAATGGATGGATAGAACAACGCCTGCGTCATTTACTTCAAAGGCGGCCTTGTTGAAACTGGGCGGCCCAAACAGGTTCCGCACATTATTGGAAAAACCGTAAGGCTCGGTGGGCTGGCCTATGAGATTTTTGTCCAGATATTCGTTCTTGTTGCTGTCTGCAAAGGCGGCGATGGCATATTTGCCGTTTGGCAAATCTCGGATATGCAAATCGCGGGAAGCGTCATCTGCTTTAATTTGCCGGATATAACCCTGCCCCGATGGAAAGCCGGCTGGTGAATCAAATATACGCACCCTAATAGTCATGTCCGAAAGATGTTCTCCGATAAACTTCAATGTCAGTTCGCCTGCATGGCTGGTTTCCGCAAGAAATAAGGCAATAATGATTGTGTATTTCATGCTTCTTCTCCAGAGCCGGCTGAACGAATCTGGATCGCACTATAAATAATCAGGCTGAAAGCAGGTAGTCGCTTGCGACGAAATGTTGAAATCAGGGTATGAAATGCATTAATCCGCTTTTAGCCGTCAATAAGATAAACTTTGTGCAGATATAGCAATTGTACAGTCGTGATTGGCTCTATATGATTCACTGGGTTTGAATGTTGCATGCTAATAAAATAGTCCAGGAAAAGACACAAGCCCATTTAATAGGCATGCATCATCTAATGAATTATTTAACATGTTTTTATAGTTCATTGTTTTTATGTATAAATATATTTTTGATGAGAATCAAGGTTACTGACTAATTATGCAAACTGCCTATTTGACACATCCGGTCTGTTTGAAGCACGAGATGGAGACGTTTCACCCGGAATGTCCGGCTCGTATTCATGCGATTGAGGATAGATTGATCGCAACGGGATTGATGATGTATCTCGCCAGTTACGAAGCGCCGCGAGCGAGCGAGGAGCAGCTATTGCGTGTGCATGGGCAGGCCTATATCGAATCGGTATTTCAGCACTCACCTAAAACAGGGCTGATACATCTCGATGGCGACACGGCGATGAATCCGTTTACGCTGGATGCGGCGTTGCATGCGGCGGGAGCGGCAGTGAAGGCGGTGGATCTGGTAATGGGCGGAGAAGTCGAAAATGCATTTTGCAATATTCGGCCTCCCGGGCATCATGCCGGTCGAAACAGTGCTGCCGGATTTTGTTTGTTTAACAATGTAGCCATTGCAGCGGCTCATGCGCTGGAGCACTTTGGTCTGGAGCGAGTGGCTATCGCCGATTTTGATGTACACCATGGCAATGGTACCGAGAATATATTTCATGACGATGCACGCGTGATGTTGTGCTCGACATTTCGTCACCCATACTATCCCTATTGCGGAGCGGATAGTGGCAATGAGCACATCATTAATGTTCCGCTTGCGGCAGGTACGACAGGTGAAATTTTCCGCAAGTCCGTATCGGAACACTGGTTGCCTGCACTGGAACGTTTCAAGCCTCAGTTGTTGTTGATCTCGGCCGGTTTTGACGCACACCGTGAAGACGATATGGGTGGATTGGCATTGCGTGATGCGGATTACATCTGGGTAACTGAACAATTGAAAACGCTTGCTGCCCGGTATGCCGAACGGCGAATTGTCTCGGTGCTCGAAGGTGGTTATGCACTGGATGCACTGGGGCGTAGTGCCGTTGCGCATATCAAGACATTGAGCGGACTGTAATTTGAGCAGTTTTTGTCTTCACAAACTACAGTATGAACATGCTCTGGAAAGTGTGCGATGATATAACTATATAACAAGGGAAATCATTTGCTTAGCCGTTAAGGAACGTCTGTCAGTCGTCACAAAGCCATTTACTTCTATCTGAATTGCAACCAATTAAAAAAGGGGAATTCCATGATTAGACTACTAATTGCTGATGATCATGCCATTGTTCGTGAGGGGTTGAAAAAAATCTTTGCTATGACCAGTGATATTGATCTGGTGGCCGAGGCAGTAGACGGGCATGGCGTTATTCAATATGTGCAGAGCACCGAACATTTTGATTTGCTGTTACTGGACTTGACCATGCCGGGAGTGACTGGAACTGACCTGATTTCCCGTATCAAAATGCATCGTCCCAATTTGCCGATATTGATATTTAGTATGCACCATGAATCGAAGCTGATCTCGCGGGCCATCAGGGCGGGGGCATCCGGCTACATTGCCAAGGACAGTGCTCCCGGCTCCATAGTCGAAGCCATACGTCGCGTAGTGACAGGAATAAGGTATATTGATCCGGCATTGAATGAGCAATTGACCGGTGATTTTCAGATGCCCAAACAGACTGCGACACATGATTTACTTTCAAAGCGTGAGTATGAAGTGTTCCGAATGCTGGTTGCAGGCTTGCGTATTAATGATATTGCGGATCAGCTTTCTATCAGCAACAAGACGGTGAGTACCCACAAGTTGCACTTGATGGAAAAAATGAAAATGACAAATATGGCTGAATTGGTACGTTATGCGCTTCATAATGGTTTATTTCAGTAACAACGATATAAGCAGGAACCGGATGTGTAAATGTTAAACAGGAGGAAATGCAGTATTCGTCAGCAGGTCACCTGGCTGACCATTATTCCGATGTTGATTATGACTATCAGCCTGGAAACATTTTTTCTATATACCCGATTTGCCGACCTTGAAAGCGATTTGCTGGAACGCGGCAAACTTATTGCGCGTCAACTTTCCAGTAGCAGCGAATACGGTGTATTTTCAAACAATCAGCACTTTTTGCAGAATATTTCCAATGGTGTTCTGGAACAACCGGATGTGCGTGGCATCATCATATTAAATGATGCATCGATGCCTATAGTCAGCGCCGGAGTCATTGTCAGATCGCCTACTGATACCTTTCCGATTTCTGAAGCAAAAATTTCCAATGCAGCAGGGGCTAACGCAGCAGGGAAATCCGGCCAGGAAATTTTTTCCAGTAATAATAATTCTTCATCTCACGGGGAAACTCACATCCATCCTTTTCAAAACGGCGTGCAAATTTATCAACCTATCAATGCCTCACTGGTACAACTGGATGAAACAGACGCGGCGCCGGCTATCCGGCAAATAGGTGCGGTTATCGTGGAGATGAGCAATGAAAACCTGAATAAGGTCAAAGACCGGATGCTGAAATTCAGTGTGCTGGCGACCTTGCTGTTTTTTACCTGCTCGCTGTATTTGGTTCAGCTTGCCGGGCGTAGTGTGACCAATCCGATTCGCGAATTAAGTGATGCCATTAAGCGTATTGCCAAGGGCCATCTGGAAACACGCGTCGCCATGTCCAGCAATGTGAGCGAATTTGATACCCTGTCAAATGGGATAAATGACATGGCGGAGCAATTGTTGCAAAAACATACCCACTTGCAGCAGCGAATTGCCGAGGCGACACTGGCCTTACGCGAAAAGAAGGAAGAAGCGGAAATGGCCAGCGAAGACAAGAGTCGCTTTCTGGCCGTAGCCAGTCACGACTTGCGGCAGCCGATACATGCATTGGGCCTCTATATTGCCGAACTCAAGCGCAAGATACCCGGTAATGAACGCCAGCACCTAGTCGGGCAAATTGAGCATTCGGTAGAGGTAATTTCTACATTGATTGATTCTCTGCTCGATATTTCCAAACTGGATGCCGGTGTAGTGGTTCCGCAGAAACAGGTCTGTGATCTGGCGAAGTTACTGGAACGGATCACGATGGATTTTCAGTTCCTGGCGCGTAATCGCAATATCCGTTTGCGGATACATCACAGTCATGGACGCATAGTCAGCGATCCGGTATTGCTTGAACGAATTTTGACGAATCTGGTGAGTAATGCCATTCGCTATACGCCGCCGGGTGGTACGGTTCTTATTGCCAGCCGGAAGCGAGGGCAAAATTGGCGGATTGAGGTACGCGATAATGGTGTCGGAATTTCAAAGCAGGATCATGAAAATATATTCCGTGAATTCATTCAGTTACCCAGACAGCAGCATGAAGAGCGCAAGGGACTGGGGTTGGGCTTATCCATAGTAAAACGGCTGGTCAAGTTACTGGATCATCGGATCGAGTTACGTTCAAAACCTGGCAGAGGCTCATTATTTGCAATTGATGTACCCAGAACCATAGAGCCTATGCCTCAGTCATCCGCCATCGGCTTGATTGCAACAGAGCAACAGCCCGAAAGCATTCTGTTCGACGGTGAAAAACTGCTGATCGTGGATGATGATGTGCTGGTGCTGGAAAGCACGGCCTCAATACTCGTTTCATGGGGATACGATGTAACCACGGCAACCTCGCTAAGTGTGGTAAAAAGCTTGTTGAGTGAAGGAGGGCAGTGGAATTTGCTGATCACGGATTATCAATTGGGTAACGATATAACCGGATTTGATGTGATAAGGGAAGTTCGCCAGTATCGAAATATTGAAATTCCCTGCATATTAATCAGCGGCGACACCAGTCAGGAACTCCAGAAGCGGGCAAGCGATGGTGGATTTCATTTGCTGCACAAGCCGGTTAAACCCGCCAAATTAAGATCATTGGTGCAATTTTTCCTGAAAGAACAGGGCAAGACGGATGTTTCTATTGAGGAAGGTTGATGCCATATTGTTAGAGTAACGATTGACAGTTAGTCAGTATTTTGCCAAGCTTCGTCCATGTCCCACTCCATCCGAAAATTTATTGCAGTCCTGATGTCCATCTGGTTACCCCTGTTTGGCAGCAGTGCCCTAGCCGCTTCGGTATCCATGCTGATGCCACAAGACACACAAATGGCACCTGTTTCTTGCCATGATATGGCGATGGAAGAGATGGATGTCCAAATGTCAGAACAAATCGCGTCTACTCAAGTTGTCGATTCAAATACTTCACCGGAACATAATCATCAGAGCGCATCCTGCTCGACCTGTGGCGTTTGCCATCTGGCGTACAGCGGTTATCTGGCCGTGCCGGAAATCAGGATGTTGCCATTACCGCAAGCCGGTAAGGATGTTACGCCTTATCAGTTTTCCTTCCGCTCCACCCATCCCAACCCGCTGCTTCCTCCCCCTCTCGCTCGCGTCTAACGCAGGATAAGTACGTCTGTTCGTTTCGTAAATTGATTCGTCAGCGTCTTCCTGATGCTTCCAGAATATTTGTTTAAGACTGTGTACGGCTTATTGCGCCTGCACATAAGCCAGTTTGGAGAGAAATTATGCGTAACCTGATGATTATTTTAGCCCTGTTGACCAGTTCTACTGCCATTGCCGCAGAACATCAACACATGAACCACAATGAAATGCCGCAGTTGAATACCGCAAAGCCTGCGGCGGGAGAATCATTGCACTGGAACGACGGTGTCATAAAAAAGATCAATCCGAAAAAACAGAAAGTCACCCTTAAACATGGTGATATTCCGGGGGTAATGCCAGCGATGACGATGAGTTATCGCGTTACACCGTGGATAGACAGCCTTAAACCCGGCGATAAGGTGCGTTTCGTCCTTGAGAAGCAAAATGATGATTACGTTTTGACGCATATTGAAGCGGTCAAATAATCCTAATGAGTTTTCAAGGCTAACATACCCGGAAAAACGGATAGGCCTAAAAGGATGAACATGAAAAAATTGATAGTGTTGATGCTGCTTGGCTGCATCTCCAGTGGCTCTGCACAAGCTACCGAGCCATTAGGTGCCGATCTGCAAGGATTGTTGAGCTATGCCCGTGATCACAACCCGGAACTGGCGGCCATGCGTCATGAAGCCGATGCCGCCGCACAACGAATTCAGCCTGCGGGTGCATTGCCTGATCCGGTATTGCGCACTGAATTGATGGATTTCACTAACCGTGGATCAAACCGGGCGGCGAGTCTGCTACCCAATCAGGTCGGGGCGACGCGTTATCTGATTATGCAAAGCATCCCCTGGTATGGTCGTCGCGATTTGCAGCGTGAAGCTGCCGAGGCACAAGTTGCACAGGCCAACGGGCAGGTTGCAAGCACCTGGACGGAACTGTCCTACCGCATCAAATCAGTCTATGCCCAGTACTATTATTTTGCAGGCAGTGAAAAACTGATGCAGGAATCGCTCGACTTGATGACTAGTCTGGAACAGATTGCTCAAACCCGTTATGCCAACGGCTTGGGCGTGCAGCAGGATGTCATTCGCGCTCAGGTGGAACAGACCGACCTGCGTACCGAACTGCTCAAACTGGAAAACATGCAGCATCACATGCACGGACGATTGAATACCTTATTGTCCCGTCCGACCATGGCGGCGCTGGCACAACCCGCTCATCTGCGTCCTATGCCGTCCGAATCTCAGCTAGGCGAAGGCGTGCTCGATGAAAAATTACTTACCCGAAATCCTCAGTTGCAGGTCGCCGATGCCAGCCTGAATGAAGCCGAAAAACAGCGCGATCTCGCCTATAGCAACCGTTATCCGGGGTTTACGCTTGGACTCGCGCCCACCCAGAGCGGCAGCACATTGAAGAGCTGGGATTTGATGATTGAGTTCAACATTCCGCTACAACAAGAATCGCGCCGCTCGCGTGAGCAGGAGGCCGAGGCGAAAGTGGCCGCGTCGGATTCGCGCAAGGAAGCATTGCTTAACCAGATGCGTATGGCGCTTTCTGAAAGCGTATCCGGCCTTGATACGGCACGTCGCACCGAAACATTGCTGGCAACACGCTTGTTGCCGCAAGCCGAACTGACCTATCAATCTGCACTGGCGGGCTATGAAACCGGCAAGGTGGACTTTGCTACTTTGCTGGACGCACAACGCCAGATACTGAAAGCCAAACAGCAACAACTTGAATCACAACGGGATGCGCAACTGCGGCTGGCCGAAATCGAACAGTTGCTTGGAGAATAATTATGAACAGAATCAGCTTGATAATAGCGAGTGTTGTTATTTTACTTGCAGTTGCAATGGCCGGTTATCATTTGGGTAACCGCAATCCCAACGGCCCCGAACCATTAACAAGCAACGCCAAACCGCAAGCCAGCGAACGAAAAATTCTGTATTACCGCAACCCGATGGGTTTGCCGGATACCTCACCCGTACCCAAAAAAGATAGCATGGGTATGGACTATGTCCCCGTTTATGACGGGGAAGCGGGGGGCGAGGAGGGCGTAGTCAATCTCAGCGTCGCCAAGGTACAAAAGCTCGGCGTCAAAAGTGTCGCCGCTACTCGACAGATACTGTCCAGAACCTTGCATGCCACAGGCCGGATCGAGGTAGACGAAAACCGTACTTACACCATCGCGCCGAAATTTGAAGGCTGGGTGGAGCAACTTCATGTGAGCCGTATCGGTGAGACCGTTACACGCGGGCAGCCGCTATTTGAGGTGTACAGCCCGGAACTGATTTCGGCGCAGCGCGAATATGCGATAGCCAAACAGGGTGTCGCTACGCTGAAAAATGCAGATGAAGAAGCCAAAGCCAGCATGCAGCAACTCGCCGATGCCAGTTTGTCGCGGTTGAAAAACTGGGATATTTCCACCAAAGAAATTTCCAACACAGGCACGTCCAAGCGCAACCTGACCTATTACTCGCCGGTTTCCGGCATCGTGCTGGAAAAGAAAGCCGTGCAGGGCATGCGCTTCATGCCGGGTGAGGTTTTGTATCAGATCGCCGACCTGTCTACCATCTGGGTGCTGGCCGACGTACCGGAACAGGATATAGGCACTATCCAGCCCGGCAGCAAAGCCATGCTCACCCTGGAAGCCTATCCCGGACAGCATTTTGAGGGCGACGTTTCCTTCATTTATCCGACGCTGAATACAACGACACGTACAGTACAGGTGCGCGTTGAGATGACCAATAGCAAGGGCTTATTCAAACCGGGAATGTTTGCCGATGTGACGTTGCCGGTCGGCAAGTCTGAAGCGGTATTGGCTGTGCCGAACTCGGCGGTGATCGACAGCGGCACGCGTCAGATCGTGTTGGTGCAAAAGGCGGAAGGGCATTTCGCACCGCGCAAGGTCAGGCTGGGTAATCGCAATGCAGACTATGTCGAGGTACTGGAAGGCATAACCGAAGGTGAAAAAGTCGTTACCTCCGCACTGTTCCTGATTGATGCGGAAAGCAATTTGAAAGCGGCCTTGGGCGGCATGGACAAATCATCAAACGATCAGCTCCAGCAAGCGACCGCGCCCGCCAAGACCGATTCGTTCAACGCCGACCCGTTCAAAGGCAAGACCACAGGCCATCAGGCGCATGGAATACTGAACGAGGTTTACGATGACGGCTCTGTCAGCATCACCCATGAGCCGGTAAAGGAACTGGGCTGGCCTGCCATGACCATGGATTTCGATCTGGCGAATTCTTCGTTGGCAGAGGGCATCAAGCCGGGCAGTGCGGTCAACTTTGAAATCGTCGAACGCGAGCCGGGCGAGTGGGTCATCACCCGGCTGAATTTCGCCGCTCACAAGGGGCACTGACATGCTGGAAAAAATCATAGCCTGGTCGGCTCATAACCGGTTTCTGGTGATACTGGCAACGTTGTTTATCACCTTCGCCGGAATCTTTGCGGTGTTAAAAACGCCGCTGGATGCCTTGCCCGACCTGTCGGATGTGCAGGTGATCGTCTATACCGAATATTCCGGTCAGGCACCGCAGGTGGTCGAGGATCAGGTTACCTATCCCTTGACCACAGCGATGCTGGCCGTGCCGAAATCGAAAGTGGTACGGGGCTTTTCCTTCTTCGGCGCGTCCTTCGTCTATGTCATCTTCGAGGATGGCACCGATATTTACTGGGCGCGTTCCCGTGTGCTGGAATACCTCAATAGCATCGCGGGACGCATGCCCAAGGGCGTGTCGCCGCAACTGGGGCCGGATGCGACCGGAGTGGGTTGGGTCTATCAATATGCGGTGTTAAGTGAGAAGCACAATCTGGCTGAGCTGCGCACCATGCAGGACTGGTATTTACGCTATCAACTCACCAAGGCGCATGGCGTGGCCGAAGTCGCTTCGATCGGCGGATTTGTGCAGCAATATCAGGTAACGGTTGATCCGCTGAAACTGCGCGCCTATGGCATTCCGCTGAACCGTGTTTCGCAGGTGATACGCGATTCCAATCGCGATGTCGGCGGGCGCGTGGTCGAAATGGGCGAAACCGAATACATGGTGCGCGGTCACGGCTATTTGCGCGGCAAGAGCGACATCGAGAATCTGGTGGTGAACGCCGACAAGGGCACGCCGGTACTGCTGCGCGACATCGCCATCGTCGAGCTGGGGCCGGATGAACGGCGCGGTCTGGCCGAACTCAATGGCGAAGGCGAAGTCGTGTCCGGTATTGGCATTGCGCGATATGGGCAGAATGCGCTGGAGGTAATCCAGAACATCAAGAACAAACTGGCCGATGTGTCCGCAGGGCTGCCGGATGGCGTATCCATCAAGTCCGTTTACGACCGCTCCGAATTGATACAACGCGCAATAGATACGCTCAAGCACACCCTGCTGGAAGAAGGGCTGATCGTCGCGCTGGTGTGCATGGTGTTCTTGATGCATGCGCGCAGTGCGCTGGTGGCGATTCTGATGTTGCCGGTCGGCATATTGATCGCGTTCATCGCCATGCGCGGGCTGGGCATGAATTCCAATATTATGAGTCTGGGCGGGATTGCGATTGCCATCGGGGCGATGGTCGATGCGGCCATCGTGATGATCGAAAATGCGCACAAGCATTTGGAGCGACTGGAACAATCGGCATTAGCTCAGCGGGTGCTCCCTCACCCCAACCCCTCTCCCGAGGGGAGAGGGACTCTACTCCCTTCCCCTCTGGGGGGAAGGGCTGACTTGAGTGCGTTGCAACAGATCGACCGCGGGGCTCTGCTCCCATCCCCCCCCGGGGGAAGGGCTGGGGATGAGGGAACACTTGATAATGCTCGCGCCGCCGCCATCCTCGCCGCATGCAAGGAAGTCGGGCCTTCGCTGTTTTTCTCGCTGCTGATTATCACCGTGTCATTCCTGCCGGTGTTCACGCTGGAAGCACAGGAAGGGCGCTTGTTCTCGCCGCTGGCCTATACCAAAACATTCGCGATGGCCGGTGCCGCGCTGCTGTCGGTCACGCTGGTGCCGGTGCTGATGATGTTATTTATCCGTGGCAAGATCATGCCCGAGCAGAAAAATCCGCTGAACCGCTTCATGATCTGGCTTTATCGCCCGATGATTGCCGGGGTGCTGGTGCAGAAAAAACTGACGATAGCCATCGCACTAGTGTTGCTGGCTGTGACCGTCTATCCCGCCTCGCGGCTGGGCAGTGAGTTCATGCCGACCCTGAATGAAGGTTCATTGCTGTACATGCCCGCCTCCTTGCCCGGCATGTCGATTACCAAGGCGGCGGAACTGTTGCAGACGCAGGACAAAATCATCAAATCCTTCCCCGAAGTCGAATCCGTATTTGGCAAAGCGGGCAGGGCGCAGACCGCCACCGACCCGGCGCCGCTGGAAATGTTCGAGACGGTAATCAACCTCAAGCCCGAATCCGAATGGCGTTCCGGCATGACGATAGACAAGCTGATCGCCGAAATGGATCATGCGCTGCAATTCCCCGGCGTGGCGAATTCATGGACGATGCCGATCAAAGCGCGTATCGACATGCTCTCTACCGGAATACGAACTCCTATTGGAATCAAGGTATTCGGCAAGAATCTTGAGGAAATGGAACGACTCGCCAAACAGATCGAATCCGTCGTCAGAAAGGTGCCCGGCACCACCAGCGCCTTTGCCGAACGCCTTACGGGTGGCTCTTATTTGGACATCGAACCGGATCGTCTGGCACTGGCGCGTTACGGCTTGAGCGTCGGCGATGTGCAGGACGTGATCGCCACTGCGCTGGGCGGCGAGAACGTCACCACCACCGTCGAAGGTCTGGAACGTTTCGGCGTTATCGTGCGCTATCCGCGTGAACTGCGCGGCACACCGGACCAGATCGCCCGCGAAGTGCTGGTTCCCACGCCCGATGGGGCAATGATCCCGCTGGGACAACTCGCCACCGTCAGCCTGAGCAAGGGCGCGCCATCCATTCGTACCGAAAATGCGCTGCTGTCCGCCTACATCTACGTGGACATACGCGACCGCGACATCGGCTCCTATGTAGACGAAGCGCGCCGCGCCGTGAATGAGCAGGTGAAATTCCCGCCCGGCTATTACGCCACCTGGAGCGGCCAGTTCGAGTACATGCAGCGCGCGATCGCGAAGCTGAAAATCGTCGTGCCCGTCACGCTCCTGCTCATCTTCGTGCTGCTCTACATGAATTTCCGCCGCCTCCCCGAGACGATCATCGTGATGCT
>JBBRAJ010000017.1:0-86427 GCA_038206935.1 Burkholderiales bacterium | reverse complement strand
TCTACTTCACCTAAACCCGGAAAACGCAATCAATTTACTGATTATTAAGCCGTTTTGCTTTCACATCCAGCTTCGTTTCAACCACCGTTCCGGCGAAGAGGTGCGCATTATAGACATCAAATTTATTACGTCAACTCCTTTTTGAAATATTTCTGAAATACTTACTGGTTCGCTATATTCACCATATATTTCTCTACAATATATGCTCTATCGAAAGGCGACTAATGTCATTGATTACACTTGGGATTGAATCCTCATGCGATGAGACCGGAATCGCGCTGTACCAAATGGGGCGCGGTTTGCTGGCGCATGCACTACACACACAGATAGCCATGCATAGCGAGTATGGCGGCGTTGTGCCGGAACTTGCCTCGCGCGATCATGTGCATCGCGTCATCCCACTGGTTCGCAAAGTACTGCTTGAGGCCGGCATTACACTCGACCATGTTGATGCCATTGCCTATACACAGGGACCGGGGTTGGGCGGCGCACTTCTGGTTGGTGCCAGCGTCGCGAATGCGCTGGCTTATGCGCGCCATATTCCTGTCATCGGCATACATCATCTTGAAGGCCACTTGCTTTCACCGCTTTTATCCGATCCCGCACCCGAGTTTCCTTTTGTTGCCCTGCTGGTGTCAGGCGGGCATAGTCAATTGATGCGTGTAGATGACGTAGGCGTATATGAATTACTGGGCGAAACGCTTGATGATGCGGCTGGTGAAGCCTTCGATAAGAGCGCAAAACTGCTTGGATTAGGTTATCCGGGTGGCCCCGCACTGGCAAAGCTAGCCGCCGCAGGACGCTCAGGACTATATAAATTACCGCGCCCGATGCTGCACAGCGGCGATCTTGACTTTAGTTTCAGTGGATTAAAGACCGCCGTTCTGACGCTAGTCAAACAAAGCAACGAGGATACACAGACTCGCGCCGATATTGCCTGCGCCACACAGGAAGCCATCATTGATGTTTTGGTACACAAATCGCGCATGGCATTGGCAAAAACAGGTTTGTCGCAACTCGTGGTTGCAGGAGGCGTTGGTGCGAATCAATTACTTCGTGAACGCCTGAATCAGGACATCGGCAAACGCGGGGGCAAGGTTTTTTATCCCGACCTGGAATTCTGCACCGACAACGGGGCGATGATCGCTTTTGCCGGAGCATTGAGAATGGCTAAACAACAAGGAACGAATGATTATCGCTTCAACGTCAAGCCGCGCTGGAACTTACAGGAAATTGCACAGTAATAAGTCGCGCGTTCATAAAGTGCCAAGTTACTGCGCCGCTTTTTTGCCTATTTTGCTTTCCTTACCCGCCAGCAGATTTTGAATATTGCTCTTATGCCGCCAAATCAGCAACACAGACATAATCGCGGCGGACAACACCCACTCTGACGGCAAATCAAATGCGTAGACATAAACAGGCGCACAAGCTGCCGCGACCAACGCAGCGAGTGAGGAAAGACGAAATACCAGCGCGACCAGCAGCCAGGTTGCAAACACGGCCAAGCCCAACCAACCACTCAATGCCAATAATACGCCCAAGGCGGTCGCTACACCCTTCCCCCCTTTGAAACGCAAGAATACCGGAAAGAGATGCCCCAAAAATACAGCCAGAAATACCAGCGCAACCATGAGAACGCCCTGTTTATCCGGCGATGCAAACAGCATTGCCAATGCCACTGCTACCCACCCCTTCGCCGCATCACCCAATAACGTCAACGCCGCTGCGGCCTTTCGACCGCTGCGCAACACATTAGTAGCACCAGGATTACAGGAGCCGAATGTACGCGGATCGGCGATTCCATAAAGCTTGCACGTCACAACAGCAAAAGAAACCGAACCCAACAGATAGGCGGCAATAACAAAAACTAGGGTCAACATCAGGAATACCTTAAAATGCGCGGATGGCGGATTTTACTTGAATGCTCTTAAACCGCCAAAATATTCATCAAACTTACTCAGTCAACGCTGAATATAAAATCAGCAAACAGGTTATCCGCATGGACTATATTTTTATACGCGAGCTCAAGGTTACAACCCTGATCGGAATCTACGAACGCGAGAAGCGCGTCCCGCAAACCCTGCAACTCGATCTTGACATTGCGCTACCTAATAGTCGCGCCTGCTTCAGTGACGACATTAATGATGCACTGGACTATGCCCAGGTCGCACAACATATTCAAACGGTGCTAAGCGAAGGTCATTTCTCATTGCTCGAAACACTGGCCGAACATATAGCCCAAATCATACTCAAGGACTTTAACGCCCCCTGGGTCAAGGTTAATGTTGCCAAATTACAGGCAATCCGCAACTGCAAGATGGTTGGCATCAGCATAGAACGCGGCCAGATCAAATAACCATTCACAAACCGCGCTCAATGAGTTGCTTCAGGCAATAGACTCCCCCTCAATCTGCGTACTGTAACAATCTGACCGTTATGACCATACAATCAGACGACAAAACACCTATTTGCCCAAGTTGCAAACACTATTACATCACCCATGACATCCGCTTTCGGTATGGCTGTCGTGCGCTCGGATTCAAGAGTTATCGCCAACCTATTCTTCAGGTAATCGAATCATCCGGGCAAATATGCCAATACTTTCAATCGAAAAAGGCATGATGAACCGCATTCGGAAATTTCACCGAAAATTTCGTAGTAAAATGAATCGATCCGATTATCAACCGAAGTAATACTTCCCGCTTACACCATGAATCCATTACTCGATTTCACCGGTCTGCCGCGCTTTGCCGAGATCAAACCCGAACATGTCGCCCCGGCGATAAACCAACTACTGGATGAAAACCGTGCATTAATCACCCGATTACTGGCCGACGACCAAGCGCCAACCTGGGAAAATTTTGTCGCGCCGATGGAAAATGCGCACGAACACCTTTCGCGCGCATGGGGGCCGGTCGGACATTTGAATTCGGTCATGAATTCGCCCGAATTACGCGATGCCTACAATTCCACACTACCCGTGATTACCCAATATTACGCAGAACTCGGACAGAATCAGCCGTTGTTCGAGAAATTCAAGGCATTGAGCAATAGCCCGGAATTTGCCAATTTGAGTGCGACTCGCCAACGGATAATTGAAAACGAGCTACGCGACTTTCGTCTTGGCGGCGCTGAATTGCCCGAAGAAAAGAAGGCGCGTTATCTGGAAATTCAGGAACGGCAATCCGAATTAACTTCACGTTTCTCGGATAATCTGCTGGACGCAACCAATGATTTCACGCTATTGGTTACTAGCCGTGATGAATTGAGCGGCTTGCCGGAAGACGTATTACAAACCGCACAGGAAGCCGCAACGGCTGCGGGAAAAACAGGCTGGTTGTTCACATTAAAGGCCCCGTCCTATCTACCCGTAATGCAATTTGCCGACAACCGCCAATTGCGCGAGAAAATCTATCGCGCCTATGCAACCCGCGCCTCGGAGTTCGGCAAACCGGAATGGGACAACTCGGCATTAATGAATGAAATCGTGCAATTGCGCGGCGAAGAAGCGCAATTACTGGGCTTTGCCAATTACGGTGAATTGTCACTTGCCGCCAAAATGGCGGAAACACCGCATCAGGTCGTCGAATTCATGCGCGAACTGGCGCTACGCGCTCGCCCTTTCGCCGAAAAAGATCTGGAAGAATTACGTGAATTTGCTCGGCAAGAACTGGGGCTCCATGAATTGCACTCCTGGGACGTTACCTATGCAAGCGAGAAGCTACGCGAACAACGCTATGCCTTTTCCGAACAGGAGGTAAAACAGTATTTCCCCGAGGATGCCGTCCTGACGGGTTTATTCAAACTGGTCGAAACGCTGTATGGCCTGCGCATCAAGTCATCCGTCGCACCGATATGGCATGAGAGCGTGCGTTTCTTCGACATTCGAGACGCGCACAATCAACTGGTTGGTCAATTCTATTTCGACCTGTATGCACGCGCCAGCAAACGCGGCGGCGCATGGATGGACGATGTGATTACCCGCCGCCGCCTTGAATCAGGCATACAAACACCTGTCGCCTACATGAACTGCAACTTCTCCGCACCCGTAGGCGGCAAGACGGCAGTATTTACTCACGACGAAGTCATTACCCTGTTCCATGAGTTCGGCCACGGCCTGCATCACCTGCTAACCGAAGTCGAAGATCTGGGCGTATCCGGCATCAACGGTGTGGAATGGGATGCGGTCGAATTGCCCAGTCAGTTTATGGAAAACTACTGCTGGGAATGGGATGTGCTGCGCGGCATGACCCGACATGTAAGCACAGGCAAACCCCTGCCCCGCGAGCTATTTGACAAGATGTTGGCCGCAAAGAATTTCCAGAGCGGCCTGCAAACCTTGCGCCAGATCGAATTCGCCTTGTTCGACATGCTGATGCACAGTGACTTCGAACCGGGCGGCGGCAAATCCATATTGCAACTGCTCGACGAAGTACGCCGCGAAGTTGCCGTGCTGATCCCGCCCGAGTTCAACCGATTCCCGAACAGTTTTTCACATATTTTCGCGGGCGGCTATGCGGCAGGCTATTACAGCTATAAATGGGCGGAAGTGTTGTCCGCCGATGCCTATAGTCTGTTTGAAGAACAGGGCGTACTCAATCCTGACGTGGGCGCACGCTTCCGCAACGAAATTCTGGCCGTGGGCGGTTCCCGTCCTGCGATGGAATCCTTCACCGCTTTCCGTGGACGCGAACCCGGCATCGATGCCTTGTTGCGACATAGCGGCTTGATTGAGACAACATAATACTTACCACCGCGATTTATTCGCGGTTTTTTACGGCATAAGAAATTTGCCGGACCGGATCAAAGCCGTTTTGTTAAACTCAACCATTATTGACAACGTGCGATGGCGATACTGATCAGCAACGATGACTAACCCCATATCCCTGAAATCTCTGCGCGACACCCTGGACGAACATGCGATAGTCAGTGCAACCGATGCAGTAGGTAACATCATCCATGTCAATCAGAAATTCATTGATATTTCCGGCTACAGCAGACAGGAATTGCTCGGGAAGAACCATCGAATCCTGAAATCCGGCATCCATACTGCGTCCTTTTATCAAGACATGTGGGACACACTGCAAAGCGGAAACACCTGGCAAGGCGAAGTATGCAACCGTCGCAAGGACGGCTGCCTTTATTGGGTACGTGCGACGATCAAACCGACCCTCGACGATCATGGCCTCCCCTACCAATACATCTCCATACGCACCGACATTACCGAGATGAAGCGCACCGAGGAAAATATCCGCAGGAATCAGTTATTAATGCGCAGCGTAATTGACGCCATTCCAGACCTGATTTTCTTCAAGGATAATAAAGGAAAATATCTGGGCTGCAATGCGGCATTTGAACGCTATTTCGGCAGTCCCGAAGCCTTAATTGCCGGCAAGACGGATTTTGATTTTGTCGATCAGAAGACGGCTGCTTTTTTCCGCGAACAGGATGCCCTGATGCTGGCTAGCGGAAAGCCCCGCACCAACGAAGAATACATCACCTACCCTGATGGTCACAAGGCGATGATGGAAGTCGTCAAGATTCCCTATCACTACGGCGGCGAATCTCCGGGCGTGATAGGCATCGGGCACGACATCACTCAGCGTAAGGAAAAGTTACAAGCATTACACGAGAGCGAGGAACGCTGGGCCTTCGCCGTGGAAGGTGCCGGTGACGGCGTTTGGGACTGGGATATGAAAACGGGCCGCATGCTGCTGTCACGCCTGTATGAGGAAATGCTTGGATTTAGCAAGGGGGAGCTGGCTCAGAATATTGAAGGCTGGAGCAAATCCGTTCACCCCGAGGATGCGGCAAGAATACAACAGCAGTTACAGGATTATCTGACCGGAAAAACGCCAATTTATGCTGTTGAATTGCGCATGCGATGCAAGGATGGCCGTTACAAGTGGATATTGTGTCGAGGTAAGGTTGTTGAACGCGATGAGGAATACAATCCAATCCGAATGATCGGCATTCATAGCGACATCAACGAACGAAAACAAGCAGAACGTCAGCTCGACTTGTTCCGTGAAATGATCGAGAACACCGGACAGCCGATTTTCATGATTGATGTTGAAGACAAATACCGACTCGACTATGTCAATCAGGCCGCAGTTGATCACTGGGGCGCACCCAGAGAAGAATTACTGAAATGGCGCATACCCGACTGGGATCCCAACTTTGACGAGCAAAGAACAGCACGTCACTTTGTAGAAATGGTAGGCAAACCCGGTGTACTGATAGAAACCGAACACCGACTCAAGTCGGGACAACTCGTCCCCGTAGAAGTATTTGTCAATGCAAGAATAATCTCCGGAAAGCCCTATATCTTCGGCTCATTCCAGAATATTTCCGCCAGAAGGAAATCTGAAGAAGCGTTGTACAGGGCCAAGGAGACGGCGGAGAAAGCCAACCGCGCAAAATCGGACTTTCTGTCCAATATGAGCCATGAATTACGCACCCCGATGAATGCCATTCTGGGCTTCTCGCAATTACTTGAAGGCGACTCAACCTGCACCCCCGATCAAAAGGAAAATGTTCAGCAAATATCCAGAGCCGGCTGGCATTTACTGGATCTGATCAATGAGGTACTGGATCTGGCAAGCGTTGAGTCAGGCGAAATCAAACTAGAACTTGAGGATATAGACCCGGCTGACATCGTCAGGGAATGCTTGTCGCTGGTCAGCCCGCTTATTGCACAACGCCAAATCAACGTGACCAACCTCGTTGACGGTAACTTACCCCGCATAAACGCAGACTACCTGCGCATCAAGCAGGTGCTGATCAACCTGCTTTCAAATGCCATCAAGTACAACCGCGAAGCAGGAACCGTAACCGTAGACGCGCGAGTTGAAAATAACATGCTCACTTTCTCAGTCCGCGACAGTGGAATGGGCATGACCGAAAAGCAACTTCAGAATCTGTTCCAGCCGTTCACCCGTTTCGGTGACACCGAGAAAGTACAAGGCACCGGGATCGGCCTGTCGATAAGTAAAAAGCTGATTGAAAAAATGAACGGCAAGATAGTGGTCGAAAGCAAGCTCGGAGAAGGAAGCATATTTTCCGTCATGATGCCGCAAAGTCGTGAAAATACCGACATTTCGGCTGTCCAGGGTACGAGTTACTCGCTGCTGTCTATTCAGGATGATGTTTCGCAAAAATCATTACTGAGTAAATGGGCAGGCAACAAAGGCTGGCAAATTACATTTGCACAGGATGCCTCATCAGGCATAGAAGCCGCCATGACTGCAAACTATGATGCCATTTTGCTTGACATCAAGCTGCCCGGCGGATTCAGCGGCATGGATGTCAAAGCGGTACTCGATGAAATGGAGAGCCTGCGCACGATCCCGGTCATCGGTATCGGTAGCCATGAACAACAGAAAGAGGTCAACAGGGCGATGCAGGCCGGATTTTCATCCTATCTGGGGAAACCGGTTGATTTGATGGAATTGGAACGTGTTATTCAACAAGCCGTTCGCGGAGGAGGCAACAAGTAATGAACGATCTGAATCTTTCTCAAGCCGGCATTATGATCGTAGACGATCAGCCCGGTAATGTACTGCTGTTATCCAAGCTGCTGCGCATCGAAGGGTATTCCAACCTTATTGAACTCAGCGATTCACGCGAAGTTGAAACTACCTACCTGCGCGAACGCCCAGACCTGATTCTGCTTGATTTGAATATGCCTCATCTAAACGGCTTTCAGATTATGCAGCGACTGAAGGAAATTGATCCGAACGGCGCTCCCGTGCTGGTACTGACCGCTCAAATGGACATGTCTACCCGTGTGCAGGCATTACAAAGCGGCGCGAGGGACTTTGTTTCCAAGCCTTTTGACCGCCATGAAGTCATGGCCCGAATTCGCAACCAGCTCGAGATGCATCTGTTGCGCCGTCAGGTAAGCGAACAGAATGAGAATCTGGAACGCATCGTCACCGAACGCACCCGCGAACTGGTTGATACCCGTCTCGACATCATTCGCCGTCTCGGGCGTGCCTGCGAATTCCGCGACAATGAAACCGGCGCACATATCGAGCGCATGAGCCGCTATTCGCATCTGCTGGGACTGGCGGCAGGACTGAGCGACGAACAGGCTGACATGCTGCTGAATGCCAGCCCGATGCACGATGTCGGCAAGATCGGCATCCCCGACGCCATCCTGCTCAAGCCGGGCAAGCTGACTGCGGAAGAATTCGACATCATCAAAAAGCACCCCGCCATCGGCGCGCATATTCTGGCAGGACATCATTCGCCTTTATTGAAACTGGCCGAAACCATCGCACTAACCCACCATGAAAAGTGGGATGGCTCCGGCTACCCGCAGGGCCTGAAGGGCGAAGCAATCCCGCTCGAAGGACGCATCGTCGCGATAGCCGACGTCTTCGACGCACTGACCTCCAGCCGTCCCTACAAAAAAGCCTGGGCAGTCCATGACGCCGCCGAATTCATCGTCAAGTATGCAGGCTCGCACTTCGACCCGACACTAGCAACACTGTTTAAGCAAATACTGCCCGACGTACTGCGCATACGCGAACAATTCCCCGATGGCGCTGTAGATAGTTACATAGGCGAGTAAATTGCCTTTGAGCTTATTCGTGCCTTTCCTAGACAATCAAATTATTAAGGTTTAGCACCATGAGAATCGCCACTTGGAACGTCAATTCCCTGAAAGTACGTCTGCCGCAGGTGCTGGACTGGCTGGAAGCCAATCCCGTTGAAATCCTGTGCTTGCAGGAAATCAAGCAACAGGATGCTGACTTTCCGCAGATGGAACTGCTGGCGGCGGGTTATCACAGCGTTTTCTCAGGGCAGAAGACCTATAACGGCGTAGCCATCCTGAGCCGCGAAGCCGCCTGCGACGTGCAGGTTGGCATCCCGAACTATGCCGACGAACAAAAGCGCGTCATCGCCGCCACCTTCGGCGACATCCGCGTTGTCTGCGTCTACATCCCCAACGGACAGAGCCTCGATTCCGACAAGTATCAATACAAACTGGGCTGGCTGACCGCGCTGCATGACTGGTTAAAACAGGAAATACTACGCTACCCGAATCTGGTGCTGCTGGGCGACTTCAACATCGCACCGGAAGATTGCGACCTGTACGACCCGGTCGGATGGAAAGGCAATGTGCTGGTCAGCGAACCCGAGCGGCAACATTTTCAGAATTTGCAGCAACTAGGCTTGCACGACAGTTTCCGGCTGTTCAACCAGCCCGCCGAATCCTACTCCTGGTGGGATTACCGGATGATGGGCTTTAACCGCAATCAGGGCCTGCGCATCGACCACATCCTGATCACCGCCCCACTGGTGGTACGCTGCAACAACTGCCTGATCGACAAAACCCCGCGCGCACTGGAGCGCCCATCGGATCACACTCCGGTTGTGGTGGAACTCGTTTAGCGCGGCGACCTGTCGCCACCAGGATTTGGCACAGACATGTCTGCGCACTCCATCGCCTGATAGTTCACTTTTCTGACAAATACAACGGAACCTCGTTAGCCGTTCGCGCCGAACATCATACGCTTGGCGACAAATTTCTTTGCGAAGGGCAGGCAATCGAGCGCCGTTAACGAAGCCGCGCGGAGGGGACTTAACAGGGGCAGGTCGTTGGAGAACAGACGCACCAGACCGTCGGTGAAACGGATGCCGGATTCGCGGTCGGTACGGCGCTGAGCGCGATAGACATTGAGCATTTCCGGGCTCCCCAGAGATTTCGACGGCGTGTCGAGTAGGATTTGCGCCAATTCCCATGCGTCGCGCAGACCCAGATTGAAGCCCTGTCCGGCAACCGGATGCATGGTCTGTGCGGCATTGCCGAGCAGAACGGTATGCGGCATCGGCGACTGATCGGGGGCGCGCTTAAGACCCAGCGGGAATCCGTTGCGTTTGCCGACGGTCAGGAATTCGCCGACACGGTCGCCGAAGTGTTGGTGCAGTTCAGACAGAAAGCGTGCATCGTCCCATTCCAACATCTCGGCGGCACGCTGCGGAGGTGCTGTCCAGACGATTTCGTAACCATCCTTATAGGGCAGCAGTGCCAGCGGGCCCTGCGGAGTAAAGCGCTCAAAGGCGGTATTAACTTTTGGGGCTGCGCAGGTGATATGGGCGATCAGCGCGCTTTGACCATAGTCATGAATGGTCGGCGGGTGTTGTTCTGCCAGCAGCTTTCCGCCATCGGCAACGACTGCCAGACGCGCATTCAGGGTGTGCATTACGCCATTTTGCTGATACGCAATTACAGCCTGATTATTATCTCCCGTCAGTGAAGTCACCCCCGCGTCATAAATGGTTTGTATCGCGCCATGCTGCAACGCATCGGTGAACGCATCCTGCAACACCGGATAAGGCAACACATAACCCAGTTCCGGCACATTCATTTCTTCGGCACGAATGACGGCACGGCCAAAACTCTGTTTTTGCGAAATGTGTATCGTGCGTATCGGTGATATGTCTTGCAGTTTTTTCCATATCCCCAGACGCTCCAGCAACAAGCGACTTCCATAGGACAAGGCTAACGCTCGCGCATCCGAACTGGCAGTGTTGGCCGGGCGCGCTTCCAGCACACAGATACTTAAATTACTGTCGCTTAACGCCAGTGCAAGGGCGCTGCCTACCGGCCCGCCGCCGATAATCGCGATGTCATACGGAGGCCTGGTTTCGGATGCTGTGCTCATGATTTCCTCATTAACTCTTCTATGTCTGCAACCGTCTTGGGCGCGGCATGAGTCAGGACTTCGTTGCCATTTTCCGTAATGAGCACATCGTCCTCGATACGAATGCCAATATTCCAGAAATCCAGCGGCACGTCTTCCGCAGGACGAATATAGCAACCCGGCTCGACGGTGAGCACCATACCGGTTTGCAGCTTTTGCCACTGATCTCCCACCTTGTAATCGCCGACATCATGCACATCCATACCCAGCCAGTGTCCGGTCTTGTGCATGTAATATTTCTTGTAGCTCTCATTCTCCAGCACCTCATCCAGCGTGCCGTGGCATAACTTCAAATCAATAAAACCCTGCGCCAGTATACGCAACGCGGCATCATGCGGCGCATTCCAATCGTTACCGGGTATCGCAGTGGCAATAGCAGCGGCTTGTGCGGCCAACACCAGCTCGTATATTTCTTTTTGTGCCGGGCTGAATTTTCCATTGACCGGGAAGGTGCGGGTAATGTCAGACGCGTAGCCATCCAACTCACCACCCGCATCAATCAACAACAGATCACCATCCTGTAACTGAGCGCTATTTTCGATGTAATGCAGCACACAGGCGTTCTTCCCGCCTGCGACGATAGAGCTATAAGCAGGATGGCGTGCGCCGTGGCGACAAAATTCATGCAGCAATTCAGCCTCAACCTGATATTCGTATTGCCCGGCGCAAGTAAATTGCATTGCGCGACGATGTGCCGCCGTCGAAATTTCCGCCGCACGTCGCATCACATCTATTTCATGTGCGTCCTTGAACAAACGCATATTGTTGAGCAGCGCGCGTACGTCACGAATTTCGTCCGGCGCACGTATGCCATTACGTGTTTTACCCTGTACGGCGTTACGCAATGCCAATATGCGCTGATCCCATACGCTATCGGCACCCAAAGGATAAAACAGCGCAGCTTGATTACTAATCAATTCAACCAGCTTTTCATCCAGCCGGGCAATACTATAGGTTTCATCAAAGCCGAACTCATCCTGCGCCGCTTCGGGGCCGTAACGATAACCATCCCAGATTTCACGCTCAAGATTTTTCTCACGGCAAAACAGAATAGACAGAGGTTCATCACGCTCATCCCGTGCCGCAACCAGTACCAGCACAGCTTCAGGCTCGCGAAAACCTGTCAGATAATAAAAGTTGCTGTCATAACGATAGGGATACTCGGCATCTGCATTGCGCTTTTTCTCGATCGCATTGGGAATGATGGCGACACCATGCTGCATTTGTGTCATTAAACGGATACGGCGGTGCGCGTAGATTTCAGGATCAAACATGTTTTTGTACTGTGCGTAATTGAGTATCAAGTTCATTTAGTCGTTGCGGCGTACCGACATCTATCCAGCCGCCCTGATGATGCTCACCACTTACCCGCCCTTCGGTGATACGAGTACGCAATAGCGGAGCCAGTGGCGCAACGCTGCCTCGCTCAATTGCCCTAAACATCGCCGGATGATAAAGACCAATGCCGCTGAAAGTCAGGAGTGAACAATCCATATCAGCGGGGGTAATTCTGTTCTGGTTCAGGTAAAAATCACCTTTGCTGTGGTGAGGCGGATTATCTACCAACACCAGATGTGCCATATCACCGTTAACCTTCAGTACGTCAGCCTGCCTTGCCAAACGGCTAAAATCGTAATCGCACCAAATATCACCATTGACGACGGCAAAAGGCTCATTTTCATAGTCCAGCCACGGCAGCGCGTAGGCGATGCCACCCGCCGTTTCCAAAGCCTGCGTCTCGGGTGAATAATGTATCTGTGCACCGTAACGACTGCCATCACCCAACGCGTCTTCAATCTGCTGGCCGAGATGGGCGTGATTGATTACCAACTCCGTAACACCGGCCTGCACCAGCCTTTCGATATGCCAGACGATCAGCGCCTTGCCGCCCACTTCGAGCAGAGGCTTGGGAGTATGGTCGGTCAACGGGCGCATACGCTCTCCACGTCCCGCCGCCAATATCATTGCACGCATATCAGAACCCGTATCCTGTCGGCGCTTGTTGCGGCGGTTCCAGTTCGTTCAACAGATTAAGCAGCGGTTTGAGGTCAACATAACGTATACAAGCGGCACGCAGATACGCCATTACCAGCGGCATATCGTTCAGATAACCTTGCTTGCCATCACGGTGGTACAAGCGCGCAAAAATACCCAATACTTTGATGTGACGCTGCACGCCCATCATCTCAAAATCGTAATAGAACTGACCGAAATCCTGATGCACCGGCAGTCCAGCCGCACGGGCTTTTTCCCAGTAGGCTATCAGCCAATCGATAATTTCAACCTCATCCCATTTGATATAGGCATCCTTAAACAGCGAAGCCAGATCATAGGTAATCGGGCCGTATACCGCATCCTGAAAGTCGATAATGCCGGGATTCGGCTCGGTAACCATCAGGTTCCGGGAATGATAGTCGCGATGAACATAAACACGCGGCTGGGAAAGATTATTGGAAACAATGCGGGCAAACACCGTTTCAAGCTTGGCGCTTTGTGCATCGGTAAGCGTGACACCGAGATGTTTGCTGATATACCACTCTGGAAACAAGCGCATCTCGCGTAACAACAAGGCTTCGTCATAGGGCGGCAACTCCTGATCATGCGACGCAAGCTGTATTTTGATCAACGCATCCATCGCCGCACCATACAGCTCTGACGCAGTATCGACATTCAGCGCCTGCAAATAGGTGGTGTTACCAAGATCGGACAATAGCAAAAATCCTTGTTCCAAATCCTGCGCATAAACATGCGGTACATGTGCTCCGGCGTTCTCGAATAATTTTGCCACATGTAAAAACGGGCCGCAGTCTTCATGTTCCGGCGGCGCGTCCATCACGATCAAGGTGCGATCAACAAAGCTGGCACGGAAATAACGACGGAAACTGGCATCGGCAGAAGCCGCAGCCAAGGTAAACGTTTCATCGGGAAACAGGCTTTTCAGCCATAGATTAAGTTGTTGCTGACGTTGCATAGTGGGATTTTAAAAGTATCTTAATGGTAAACTTGCAAAAGTTTACCACCATAACAATATTATGCGGTTCCGTCTCAAGCCTGTTGCACTTACTTTGCTCTGTATTTTCAGCCATTCTGCTCTGGCGGAACAGGTGCGCGTACAAGATCAGTCCGAGCAATCACCGCAGGACGAACCGGTACTCATGGAATCCGACCGCATGAGCGGGGACAAGAATAATCAGGTCGAAGCCAGCGGTAACGTGATTTTGATCAATGCCGACCAGACGGTAAAAGCGGACCGGCTGCTTTACAACCAGGAAACTGGCGATGTCGAGGGGTTGGGTTCGGTTGTCGTCGAACAAAAAGGCAGCACCATGAGCGGCCCACACCTGAAACTGAATCTGGAAACCCATGCCGGATTTATGGAGCAGCCGGAATTTTTTCTGAAAGAAAATGACGGACGTGGTTCCGGCGATAAATTACAAATTTTTGACCAGCAGCATTACACGCTGGAACAGGCGACCTACACCACCTGCCCCGCCGACGATCAGGACTGGCAGGTAAAAATGCAGAGTCTGGAGATAGACCGTGCGGAACAGGTCGGAGTTGCCCATCATGCACGAGTCGAGTTCATGAACGTGCCAATATTGTATTCACCATGGATGGATTTTCCCTTGGGTGAACAGCGCAAATCCGGCTTCCTTTCTCCAATAATCGGCGGTACAACCAAGGGCGGCAGTGAACTGACCCTGCCGATTTACTGGAATATTTCGCCTAATTACGACGCAACGATCGCACCACGATTCATGAGCAAGCGCGGCGTAATGCTCAATAACGAATTCCGCTACCTGAATCCCGACTATGCCGGCGAGGTGCATGTCGATGTATTGCCGGGAGACGCAATTACCAGACGAAATCGCGGTCGTTTTGGACTGAAGCATAACCAGATGTTCAGCACCGGCATTACCGGTCAGGTCGATTTCAATCGCGTGTCGGACAATGCCTATTACCGTGACTTAGCCGATGCGATCAATGTTACCTCTCAAGTCAATCTATTGCAGGATGTTGGGTTGAATTATGGTGCCGGTTGGTGGAGTGCTACCGCCCATCTGCAACGCTATCAGACTTTACAGGATCCAATCGCCCCCATCATTTCGCCCTATGCACGTCTGCCGCAACTGGCTTTTAACGCCACGCAAAACCGCTTAGGCGCCACGATCTCGCTCATGAGCGAATATACCAGCTTCACGCACCCGACCCTGCTTAACGGTCAGCGTCTGGTCATAAACCCCGGCATTACCTATCCGCTTATTAACGAACCGGCCTACTACATTACACCCAAGGCCTCCCTGCACAACACCACCTACGTGATGGGTACAAACAATACGACAGCACTGCCCGATTCATCGCGCACGCTACCGATTCTTAGTGTAGACGGCGGCGCCGTATTTGAACGCGACCTCAACCTGTTCCATCAGAATTATCTGAACACGCTCGAGCCACGTGCCTATTACGTTTACGTGCCCTACAAAAATCAAAACCAGTTGCCGATTTACGATACGGCGCAAGCGCCATTCAGTCTTGCCCAGATGTTTACCGAAAACCGTTTTTTCGGCAATGACCGAATCGGCGATGCCAATCAAGTCACGCTGGCAGTGATCTCGCGCTTTCTCGGTATGGACGATGGCACCGAACATTTAAAACTGATGTTGGGGCAACGCTTTACGCTACGTACCCCCAAGGTCAATCTGGTTGCACCCACGACCACAACCAACAAGTCAGATATTTTACTGGCTGCCTCCGGCCGCATTGATCGTGCATGGTCATTCGACAGCGAGTTGCAATACAGCCCCAGCCTGTCGATGGTTCAGCACTTCAACATAGCCGCGCATTACCGACCCGAATCAGGCAAAGTACTTAATCTGGGCATGCGCTTCATCAGCGACTCGCTCGGCGCTCTGATTCCAGGCGCCATTACGCCGACAGGTTCTGTCGTAATCAACGGCATCACCTATCCCACATCAGGGGGTATCGCTTACACTACTATAGGCGGTAATAATTATTCGGTTGCATCCCCCGGTTTGCGCCAGATAAACATTTCAGGCCAATGGCCGCTTTCACAACACTGGCATGCTGTAGGGCAATGGAACTATTCCTTCCTGGACAAGCGCCTTTTAAGCGGAGTAGCCGGGCTTGAGTATAATCAAAGCTGCTGGATGCTACGCATGGTTGCACATAGTTTTACAGTCGGCACAAACCAGACCAGTACGGGTATTTTCCTGCAACTGGAATTGAACGATCTGGTAAAAGTGGGTTCCGATCCGCTTACCCTGCTCAAGCAAAGTGTACCCGGCTATACCAAATTGAATGAACAACCTGCAATTAAACCGAACTCGGTCTTACGATAACCACGCTGTTGAGATAACCATGTCCAAAATCAAAATACCTGTCCTTCTGACTGCACTGCTGCTGGCTACTGCCCCTGTCTTCGCCGCTGAAACTATCGATCCGCAAATGCAAGTAGCGACAATAGATTCTGTCGTCGCCGTCGTAAACAACGATGTAATCACTCGCATTGAGCTTGAAGAAAAGCTTATCTCGGCTGTCAACCAGTTGAACAAGCAAGGCACTCCACTACCGGAGCGCCATGTACTGGAGAAGCAGGTGCTCGAACGCATGATTACCGAAATGCTGCAAGTGCAATTTGCAAAGGAAAGCGGTGTACGCATCGACGATACTCAACTAGACATGGCAATTACTCGTATCGCTCAGCAAAATAACTTTCCTACGCTCAGCGCCTTCATGGACAAGTTGCATTCTGAAGGCATTAACATCCCTAAATTCCGCGAAGAAATTCGTAGCGAACTAGTCGCCACTCGCCTGCGTGAACGCGAAGTCGAAAGCAAACTGGTCATTAGCGATACCGAAGTGGACAATTATTTAGCCAACAAAGCCAAGATGGGGCTGGTCAATGAAGAGTACCACCTTGCCCACATCCTTATCGTCGTGCCGGAACAAGCCAGTGCAGCCAAAATTCAAGCCGCTCGTGAACGTGCCAATCAGGCACTGGCACAATTGACCAGTGGGGCTAATTTTGCACAGGTAGCCGCCAGCTTCTCAGACACCAAAGATGCTCTGAAAGGCGGTGATCTGGGATGGCGTGCGGTTGGCAGCATCCCCCCGTTCTTCATGGCAGAATTAGGTTCCCTGAATGTAGGCCAGAATACGACTGTGCTGCGTAGCCCGAACGGATTTCACATCCTGAAGCTGGTGGACAAACGCAATGGCGGTGAGCAAGTCATGATTACCCAAACTCATGCACGACATATCCTGATCAAGACCAGCGAGATTGTTCCAGAAGCCGATGCTAAAAAACGCATCGAGGAGATTGCGGCACGTATCCGTGGTGGAGCTCCCTTTGATGAGCAGGCACGGCGCTACTCTCAGGATGGCAGTGCACAACAAGGCGGCGATCTGGATTGGCTCTCACCGGGACAGACCGTAGCCGAATTTGAAGAGGCAATCAACAAGCTGCAAGTTGGCGAAATGGGCATGGTACGTACCCAGTTTGGCTGGCATTTGATTCAGGTTATGGATCGCCGCAATACCGATATTAGCGAACAGCAAAAGCGCCAACAGGCACGCATTTCCATAGGCACTTTCAAATCCGACGAGCTATTTCAGGATTGGTTGCGCCAATTGCGTGACCGCGCCTTTATTGAATATCGCCTGGACGACGAGTAAACGCCGGTGAAGCTTGCTGCACAAGTTGCCCCGCTGGTCATCACATCGGGCGAACCGGCCGGCATCGGCCCGGAATTATGCGTACGACTCGCGACTGCGACTCCAAACGTAATCGTACTCGGCGACAAATATCTGTTACAACAACGCGCCGCACAGTTGGGAATAACGCTGCAAATTTGCGAAGCGGGTAAGCCAACCGCCGATTCCGTGCCTTGTTTGTCTGTAATTCATGTGCCGCTTGTAGCGCCCTCCTTGCCCGGCGTATTGAATGTAGCCAATAGCGAATATGTACTGGCCACATTGCGCCGCGCCGTACAAGGTTGCCAGTCCGGCGAATTTTCCGGCATGGTAACCGCACCGATACACAAAGGCATCATTAACGATGCCGGCATTCCGTTCAGCGGACATACCGAATTTCTCGCCGAACAGACGCAAACCGCTCAGGTAGTCATGATGCTCGCCTGCTCCGCCATGCGTGTAGCACTGGCGACAACCCACCTGCCGTTGAGAAATATACCCGATGCGATCACCGCGCCATTACTGGAAAGTGTGTTGCGTATCATCCATCACGATTTACAACGCCGCTTTGGCATCGCGCAACCGCGCATACTGGTTGCGGGCCTGAATCCCCACGCTGGTGAAGGTGGTCACATGGGACGCGAAGAAATCGACATAATGATTCCCGTACTCGACAAACTGCGCGGCGAAGGCATCCATGTCAGTCAACCCCTGCCCGCCGACACATTATTTACTCCCGACAGACTAGCGCAATGCGATTGCGTGCTGGCGATGTATCACGATCAGGGGCTACCCGTACTCAAACACGCGAGTTTCGGTGAAGGTGTAAACATCACGCTAGGTCTGCCGATTATTCGCACCTCGGTAGATCACGGCACCGCACTGGATTTAGCCGGAACGGGAAAAGCCCATGTCGGCAGCCTGCTGGAAGCAATCCGCATGGCAGAACAGATGGCACAACATGAAAGCAACTATCGTGCATAAGGCAAAAAAGAAATTCGGACAAAATTTCCTGGTCGACGAAAACATCATCGCCGACATCATCAGCCTGATTCGCCCTGAACCGGACGACAATCTGGTGGAAATCGGGCCGGGTCTGGGCGCATTGACCCGCCCGTTACTCAAACAATTGAATCACCTGCATGTAGTGGAAATCGACCGCGACATCATCGCACGCCTGAAGAACGACTACCCGCAGGACAGGCAGAACTCAAAACTGATTATCCATGAGGGCGACGCACTGCAATTCGACTTCGTCTCACTGGACACCCCGCTGCGCATCGTCGGCAACCTGCCCTACAACATCTCATCGCCATTGCTATTCCATTTTTCGGGCTATGCCGAACGCATCACCGACATGCATTTCATGCTGCAAAACGAAGTCGTCGAACGCATGGTCGCCGAACCCTCCACGCCCGCCTATGGACGACTCTCGGTGATGTTGCAATGCCGCTTCTACATGGAAAAACTGCTCGACGTCCCACCCGATTCCTTCCGCCCCGCCCCCAAGGTAGACTCGGCTATTGTGCGCATGATCCCGCTGCCGATATCTGATCTTAGGGTAAAAAACGCAAAACTGTTTGCCGACATCGTCCGCACCGCCTTCGGTCAACGCCGCAAAACCCTGCGCAACACCCTGCGCGAATATATGAATGAAACGGATTTTGAACAGTTGGGAATTAACCCCCAAATGCGAGCAGAAAATTTATCGGTGGAAGATTTCGCCAGAATTACAGAGTTGCTGGATACCGGCTCATAAATAATCAAGCAAAACTCCTTTTGCCTTCACAAAGTCACTGACTCAACCAGACTTAGTGGCTATTTGTTCGATAACCCCCTCATATAGGGTAAAATGTTCGACCTGACGCACGTTTTATTGCGCAATTAACTGGCCTAGATTATGTCTGAATCGTTTCCCTTAGTAATGAGTTTTGCTGCAACCGACCCGAGTGGGGGAGCCGGCTTGCAGGCCGATATGCTGACTGTTTCCAGCATGGGTTGCCATCTGTTGTCGGTGGTGACCGCCGTGACAGTTCAGGACACCAGTGGCGTTGAAGATGTGATGCCGATAGATGCGGAATGGGTAGTGGATCAGGCGCGTGTGATGTTGGAAGATGTGCCGGTTGCGGCGTTCAAGATCGGTTTGCTTGGCAGCGTGGAAAACGTGGTCGCCATTGCCGAGGTGCTGGCCGATTACCCCGATATTCCTCTTGTGATGGACACGGTTCTGGCATCCGGACGCGGCGACGAACTGGCCGATGAAGATATGCTGGATGCAATGCGCGAATTGCTGATTCCTCAGGCAACCATCATCACGCCGAACAGTTTGGAGGCGCGCCGTCTAGCAATCGATGAAGACAATGAAGATGATAATCCTACACTCGAAGAATGCGCCAAACGCATACTGGCTACGGGCTGTGAGTATGTGCTGATTACCGGCACACATGAACATACGGCACAGGTAATCAACACACTGTACAGTGAAAACGGGGTAGTGCGCAGCGATAGCTGGGATCGCCTGCCGGGAATTTATCACGGTTCGGGATGCACGCTGGCATCCGCGATTGCAGCCCTGCTGGCACAGGGCGTTGAAGTACCCGAAGCGGTCAAGGAGGCGCAGGAGTATACCTGGCAAACACTAAATGCCGGTTTCCGTCCGGGTATGGGACAGCATATTCCAGACAGGTTGTTCTGGGCGCGCGGCGAAGATAGCGAAAACATGACGGAGAGTCTGAACTAGGCAACCCTTCCATCCGAATTTCAATGAACACTAATTCGCCGCCCCGCATTTCCATACAGTCCATCAAAGGACTGTATGCGATCACGCCGGAACAACCAGATACGGTGAAATTATTAGAACAGGTGCGACTGGCGTTGCAAGGTGGTGCCAACGTGCTGCAATACCGCAACAAATCGGGCGATGCCGCGCTACGCCTGAAACAGGCGAGCGCGCTGCGTGAACTTACCCATGAATTTGGCATTACGCTGATTATTAATGATGACGTTCATCTAGCAATGCAGATAAATGCAGATGGCGTACATCTGGGCAGTGATGATGGCAGCGTGACAGCTGCACGACAAATTCTCGGCAAGAATAAAATAATCGGTGTGTCTTGTTATAATCGTCTGGAATTGGCGCATCAGGCAGTAGATCAAGGTGCAGACTATGTCGCATTTGGTGCATTTTTTGCTTCCACGGTCAAACCAGAAGCCGCGGTTGCAACACCGGAATTATTGCAGCTGGCACAATGTGAAATTAAGCTGCCACTGGTCGCGATAGGCGGGATCACGACAGCCAATGGCGCACAATTATTAAAGGCGGGCGCTTCGGCACTGGCGGTAATTTCGGCGCTGTTTGATGCAAATGACATAAAACAAACAGCACAACAATTTACAAATTTGAATTCGGATAATCAGGTAGAAAGACGCGACATGACTTCACATAATCAGGAACTTTTCGACGCATCTCAACAGTTCATTCCCGGCGGCGTTAATTCGCCGGTACGTGCTTTCCGTTCGGTAGGCGGCTCACCCTTGTTTTTCCAACGTGGCCACGGTGCCTATGTCTGGGATGCGGATGACAAACGCTATATCGATTATGTCGGTTCATGGGGCCCGATGATTGTAGGTCATTGCCATCCTGACGTAGTGGGTGCCGTACAGGCCGCCGCTGCGAATGGCCTGGGTTTCGGCGCCCCGACCGCTGCCGAACTGGAAATTGCCCAATTACTGTGCAAGCTGTTGCCCAGTCTGGAGATGGTGCGACTAGTCAGTTCCGGCACCGAAGCAACGATGACAGCGATTCGTCTGGCACGCGGTTTTACCGGCCGCAGCCGCATCGTCAAATTCGAGGGCTGCTACCACGGTCATTCGGATGGTTTGCTGGTCAAAGCCGGCTCAGGGGCCCTGACGTTTGGCCAGCCAAGTTCGTCCGGCGTTCCCGCCGAAATCGCCGCATTGACTACCGTACTGGATTACAACGATGCCGCCGGGCTTGAGCGCGCTTTCGCCGAAATGGGTACGGAAATCGCCGCCGTGATCGTCGAACCTGTGGCTGGCAACATGAATCTGATTACGCCCAAGCCGGAGTTTTTGGCGGCATTGCGTAATCTTTGCACTCAACACGGCGCGGTGCTGATTCTGGACGAAGTAATGACCGGCTTCCGCGTCAGCCTGCAAGGTGCGCAAGGTTACTACGGTATCAAGCCGGATCTGGTCACGCTGGGCAAGGTCATGGGCGGTGGTTTACCCGCCGCCGCATTCGGCGGACGCCGCGACATCATGCAATGCCTCGCTCCTCTTGGACCTGTATATCAAGCAGGAACACTGTCAGGCAATCCAGTCGCCGTAGCTGCGGGTCTGGCAACTCTGAAGCTGGTTCAACAGGAAGGTTTCTACGAAAATCTGTCCAGTCTGGCAAAACGACTGACCGAAGGCTTGTCCGCCAGCGCGAAAAAGCATGACATTCCATTCTGCGCACAATCGGTAGGTGGCATGTTCGGCCTGTACTTCAGCGAGTCCCTGCCTACCAGTTACGCAGAAGTCATGGCGTGCGACAAGGAAGCATTCAACCGCTTCTTCCATGCATTGCTGGATGCGGGCGTATACCTCGCCCCTTCCGCATTTGAAGCAGGTTTTGTTTCCTCCGCGCATACCGAGGCCGATATTGATGCCACAATTGCGGCTGCGGATGTAGTCTTTTCGGCCTGGAAATAATGGGACTTTTCTCTTTAGCGGCGTTTTACACCACCGTCAACCACATCAAGGACTTGCCGATGCACGGAGGCCGTGAAGTGGCTTTCGTCGGACGTTCCAATGCAGGAAAATCTAGCGCAATCAATACATTGGCAAACCATGTACGTCTGGCCTACACCAGCAAGACACCAGGCCGCACCCAACATCTGAATTATTTCTCGCTGGGCGAAGACCGATTTATCGTGGACTTGCCCGGTTACGGTTACGCTAAAGTCCCCCCCGAGAGCAAACGTCACTGGGAAGCATTGCTGAATACCTATTTACAGAAACGTGACGAGCTGAGCGGACTGATCGTCATCATGGATTCGCGCCATCCGCTAACCGAACTGGATGAAAGCATGCTGGCCTGGTTCGCTCCGACAGGCAAACCGGTACACATTCTGCTGACCAAATCTGACAAACTAAGCCGCCAGCAGGCGACAAAAACATTAAGAGAAGTCAAAAGCTATCTTGCAGAACACTTCCCATCAAGCTCAGTACAATTATTCTCCAGCTTGAAAAAGCAGGGCTTGGAAGAAGCGGAATCCGTTATTGCAGGATGGCTGGCGCCAAAAGATACGCCAGAGGATGAACAAGGAATAATTGACTGATAACTCTTGCCGGGCTAGCCCCCCGCAGTTTCATCAAGACAAAAAAAGGCCCCCAACAAGTGGGGGCCAAACATCTTAACAGGGTTAAGATACACGCTCAGGGAGGAGAAACGTGGAATGATTCATCATCATTCGCGCAGTAAGATAAGCGTTCTCTAAATTAGTTCCCGAAAAAATGATATTTTTAGGAAAAAAATTATGCACACACTAGGCCAATATCCAAACAAACGTATGAGGCGCATGCGTCATGATGCTTTCTCGCGTGATTTGATGCGTGAAAACCAGCTTACCCCAGCCGATCTTATTTATCCGGTCTTTGTGCTCGAAGGCGAAAATAAAGTCGAAGACGTGAAATCCATGCCCGGCGTTCAACGCAAAACACTGGATTTGCTACTAAAGGACGCTGAACAGTGTGTAAAGCTGGGAATACCTGTCATGGCGATTTTTCCAGTAATTGAGGCTCCGCTGAAAAGTCTGGATGCCGCCGAGGCCTACAACCCGAATGGGCTGGTGCCACGCGTCGTTGCCGCACTGAAGAAAAACTTTCCCGAACTGGGCGTGATGACTGACATCGCACTTGACCCCTATACCAGCCACGGACAGGACGGCCTGATCGACGAGGCGGGCTATGTACTCAACGACGAAACCATCGCCGTGCTGACCCGTCAGGCACAGACCCATGCCGCCGCCGGGGCCGACATCGTCGCACCATCTGATATGATGGACGGGCGTATCGGTGCGGTGCGCGCCGCGCTGGATGCAAACGGCCACATTCATACCCGCATCATGGCTTATTCTGCAAAATACGCCTCCAGCTTCTACGGCCCATTCCGCGATGCAGTTGGCTCCAGCGGCAATCTCGGCTCAGGCAATAAATACACCTATCAGATGGATCCGGCCAATTCAGATGAAGCCTTATGGGAAGTCGGCATGGATTTGCAGGAAGGTGCAGACATGGTAATGGTCAAGCCAGGCATGCCGTATCTGGACATCGTGCGCAGAGTCAAGGATGAATTCAAGGCTCCCACTTTCGTCTATCAAGTCAGTGGTGAATACGCGATGCTCAAGGCCGCCGCGCAAAATGGCTGGTTGAATGAAAAAGCCTGCGTACTGGAGTCTCTGCTGGCATTCAAACGCGCGGGGGCGAATGGAATATTGACCTACTTTGCGCTGGATGCCGCGAGGTGGCTACAAAAGTAGGCTAGCAAAACAGCATTGCACCGAAAAACTTCATTCGGTGCAATACGACACGCTTTTTTACAAGGTATTGTCTATGTCTGCCAGCATTTCCTTGACAGCAGCAATATCCGCATGAGTGTCAGGATGCCGCGTTCCGCTATGGCGGGCATTTTCAGGTAGCACTATGACATGTATCTTGATGCCCGATTCCCCCCGCATTGTATAGCTGGGTACAATCTCATCATGGCCGCCAATGCGCACCTTCCATTCGCCATCTTCAAAATCCAGTTTATGCCTGAGCAAAAATAGCAGCACCGCTTTGGCATCATCAGAGAAAAGCATCAGATTAATATCTGAATATTCTCCCGCCGTACCGCTCAAAACAGAACCAGTCAGATAGGGCCTGAATTCCGACAATAACTCCATTGCAGAAAGTGCTTCTGTGCGCAGTTGTTGCAGAATGATTGGATGTGTATCGTGCTGATATAAAGCGCGATAACTATGTAGCGCGTCTCTAACTTCCTGATCGCTGGGCAAATGCTGCGTATCCTCAGCGCCCAGTTGCTTGGCGGCCTTGCGTTTGGCATAGGCATAATCATTGATGCCTTCCGCCATCAACTTTGCAGCGTGATGCGCCAGCTGCTCGCGCATCAAATCGCGCTTGCTAAGATATTCCTTATGAGCCATTACAGAAGCTGATCCTTGATGGTATCAGCCGGGGCACGCTCTTCTCCTGATGCGGGTGCCGTTTGTGTAGCGGGGAGGTTTTCCTGATAGAAGTATTCCACAATATCTCCGTTCTCATCCAGCCTGCCACTGTTGTTTATGCGCGCAGCAACCATATTTTCAGGCAAGCTATATTCGGCCTGCGGAACATCTTTCAACACGGTTGCCATATAGTCTATCCATATCGGCAAAGCGGCTCCGCCACCCGTTTCATGATCACCCAAACTGCGTGGCTGATCGAATCCGATCCAGGAAATGCCAACAACAGTAGGTTGAAATCCGCAGAACCAGGCATCAATCGAATCGCTCGTCGTACCGGTTTTACCAGCCAAATCCTGACGACCAAGTTGCATGGCACGAATAGCCGTACCATGCTTAACTACATCCTGCATCATGCTAACCATAGAATACGCATTGCGCACATCTATAACCTGCTCTGCATTAAGATTCGCCACATTCGGGAGTGTTTCGCTCAAAACCTTGCCTTGCGCGTTTTCGATGCGCTTAATGAAATACGGATATACGCGAAATCCACCATTGGCAAAGACGGAGTATCCCGTCAACAACTGCAATGGCGTAACCGAACCCGCTCCCAGCGCCATGGTCAAGTATGGTGGATGCTTTTCGGCATCCAATCCAAAACGGGTAATGTAATCCTGCGCATATTGTGGCGTGATGGCTTGCAGGATACGAATCGAGATCAGATTCTTGGACTTCATCAAACCACTACGCATACGCATCGGGCCTTCAAACTTTCCATCGTAATTCTTGGGTTGCCAAGGCTCACTACCGGTCTGCGTCGAATCAAAGTTCAGCGGCGCATCATTCACAATAGTAGCCGGAGTGAAACCCTTCTCCAGAGCAGCCGAATATATAAAAGGCTTGAAGCTGGAACCGGGCTGACGCCACGCCTGAGTAATATGATTAAACTTATTTTGATTGAAATCGAAACCACCTACTAGCGAGTAGATTGCCCCATCAAGCGGATTACCTGACACAAATGCCGCCTCAACTTGTGGTAATTGGGCGATTTGCCACAGCTCTTGCTCATTCCTCCTCTGCTCATACTTTTGAGCGCGTATGATAGAGCCGACCACGATGCGCTGATTCAACGCAACCTTATCACCCAACGCCCGCTGCGCAAAGCGCAATCCATCTCCACTTATCGTGATTTGCTCGCCCCCCTTGACATAGGCACGCACTTCTTTTGTCGAGGCCGACAATACCACTGCCGGCAACAAATCATCGCCATCAACTGACTCCTGTAGCGCCTCTTCAAGAAACTCTTCGCTGCTGTCATTCTTTATATCTACAAAGCCTTCCGGCCCTCGATAGCCATGACGCCGATCGTAATCAAGCACGCCTTTGCGTACTGCAAGATAGGCAGCCTGCTGATCTTGCAGTCGTATCGTGGTATAAACCTTGAGTCCCTTGGTGTAAGTATCCTCCTGATATTTCTGATAAAGAAATTGACGCACCATTTCCGTCAAATAATCCGCTCTAACCGGAAATTCCTGACTCGCCAGTTTAGTGACCAACTTTTCATCCTGAGCCTGTTTATACTGCTCGTCGGTGATGTAGTGCAACTCATTCATACGTCTCAACACGTATAGCTGGCGTAGCTTGGCACGCTTGGGATTGACTACGGGATTGTATCTGGAAGGCGCCTTCGGCAAACCAGCAAGCATAGCGGCCTCGGCAACGGATATCTGGCTCAATGGCTTGCCAAAATAAATTTGAGACGCGGCAGCAAAGCCATAGGAGCGTTGTCCCAGATAGATATGGTTAATATAAAGCTGGAAGATTTCATCCTTGCGCAGATGATGCTCAATCTTGAAAGCCAACAACATTTCATTGAACTTACGCGTCAGTGTTTTTTCCTTTGAAAGAAAGAAGTTCCGCGCAACCTGCATAGTAATGGTACTCGCACCCTGCTTTGCCCCACCCGAAGTAAAGTTGGACAGGGCGGCACGAAGAACGCCCAAATAATCAACACCGCCATGCTCATAAAAACTGTCGTCCTCCGCTGCCAGGATGGCATCCTTCATAACCTGTGGCACATCACCGATTTTGACCAGCGCGCGCCGCTCTTCACCAAATTCGCCTAACAAAGTGCCCTCGGCGCTATAAATACGAAGCGGCACCTTGGGATGGTAATCAGTAAGAACCTCCAGAGATGGGAGGGTCGGATATGTCAGCATGACAGCTATTCCGAACAACAGTACAGGAAGCGAAATAAGTGTAATTGCCAGAATGACGGGCAAAAGCCAGCGGCGTGTAGTCATTGAATAGTTGTTCAGTATTGAATAAAAGTGGTATCGTTCAGCAAGCGTATGGATTATACGAGATAAACAGCCCAGCAAAAACGTCTTTACACCATTGATTGTTATTGCTAGGATTTAATCTAAATTATACGAAAACACTCCGAACGGCCTATGCCAAAAGTAAATTTTGATGTTTTACTGGACTTTCTCCAGCCAGATTCCTCACCAATAATTGGTGTGGATATAAGCTCGTCTTCAGTGAAATTACTTGAACTCAGCCAATCGCCCAAGGGTAACGGGTTTATTGTCGAGCGCTACGCTATCGAACCGCTGCCCAAGGATGCGGTCAGCGATGGCAACATCAACAATCTGGATGGGCTCGCCGAATCGCTGCATCGCGCCTGGAAACGGCTGGGAACACGCACCAAGAAAATCAGCGTTGCGTTACCCGCCGCGGCCGTTATTACCAAAAAAATTCTACTCCCAGCCGGCATGCGCGAGGAAGACCTCGAATATCAAGTTGAGTCCGAAGCAAATCAATACATTCCTTTCGCATTGGAAGAAGTTAATCTCGATTTCCAGGTACTCGGACCTGCGCCAGGAAATGCGGATGAAATTGAAGTACTGTTAGCCGCATCGCGCAAGGCTAATGTCGAAGATCGCGTGGCTGTGGCTGAAGCCGCAGACCTCAAGGTCATTATTGTCGATGTCGAACCCTATGCCGCAGAAACAGCTTTCACTCAGATTCAAGCCCAATTACCCGATAACGCCGTAGACAAAAGCGTTGCATTAATAGACATTGGCGCATCCGTAATGAATGTAAATGTGCTGCGCAACGGGCAGTCTATTTATACCCGGGATCAGCAAATTGGCGGCGATCAACTGACGCAGCTAATTCAGGAGCACTTCGGCCTGACAGACGAACAGGCCGAGTCAGCCAAACGTAATGGCGGTTTGCCAGATAATTACGAAAGCGATGTCTTATCGCCTTTCCGTGAAAATCTAGTCATGGAAGTCGCCCGCGCCCTTCAGTTTTTCTTCACCTCGTCTCAATACAACGAGGTTGATTATATTGTTCTGGCTGGCGGCTGCGCAGTTCTGCCGGGACTGGACGACGCTGTGGCGACGCGCACACAAGTTAGCACCATGGTAGCCAACCCGTTTGCGCTAATGACATTATCCAGTCGTATAACGCCACGCCAATTGCAGGCGGATGCGCCTGCACTGATTATTGCCTGCGGTTTGGCTATGCGGAGATTTGATCCAAAATGATACGCATAAACTTATTACCTCACCGCGAAGAAAAACGCCGCACAAAACAAATCCAGTTTATCATCCTGAGCGTTTTCAGTATGCTGCTCGGCATTCTGGTTTGGGGCGGCGTGCATGTCGCCATCAGCACCCAAATCAGCTATCAGGAACGTCGCAACGAATACCTGAAGCAGGAAACCGAGATACTTAACAAACAGATCGATGAAATTCGCCACCTGCGCGAGGTGACCAAATCCTTGCTGGAGCGCAAGGATGCCGTTGAAAAGCTGCAAAGTGATCGATCCCGTGTCGTCCATTTATTTGATCAGATGCTGCGCATTCTTCCCGAGGGTGTATATATCAAATCACTCACGCAGAAGGGAGATACCATCAATCTGATCGGCTATGCACAATCAAATGCAAGAGTTTCAACTCTGATGAGAGCAATTGATGATTCGGTCTGGCTGGAATCGCCAGCACTGGTAGAGATACATTCCTCCAGTGCCAATGGTGCACGTGTCAGCGAATTCACCCTGATCTTCAATTTATCCAAAATGCAAAACGCCAGCGCTGCCAATCCAGATGGTGGAAAAAGGTGACGCTATGATGAAAATTAATTTAGAAGAACTTAAAAATCTCAATCCGAAAACTCCAGGCGCATGGCCATGGCCCGCAAAACTACTCGCATTTGCGGCTATCTTTGCCTCTATTGTAGTACTGGGTGCATTGCTAGACTGGCAGGATCAATGGGAAAGTCTGCAAACAGCCAAGGCAGAAGAAGTCACTCTTAAAGACACATATCTGATCAAGAAAAAGCAGGCTGTAAATCTGGATTTGATCAAAAAACAACTGGAAGAAACCCAGGCTTCTTTTGGCGCATTGCTTAAGCAGTTGCCTAACAAGTCAGAAATGGATGCGCTGTTAACAGACATCAACAAAGCAGGTCTTGGGCGTGGATTGCAATTCGAACTGTTCCGCCCGGGCCCTGAAACGATCAAAGGCTCATTTGCCGAGCAACCAATCACGATCAAGGTTACAGGCAACTACGACGATCTGGCGAAATTTACCAGTGATATTTCGATGCTACCCAGAATTGTTACACTGAATGAAATATCCATTAATCCGTCCAATAACGTTTTAGTGATGGACACCACGGCGAAGACCTTCCGTTATCTGGATGAAGAAGAACTTGCTTCTCAAAGGAAGGCTCCATGATGAGATTAATCTATCTTGCGCTGATTGCAACAATGCTGACCGGTTGCGGTGGGGAAGAATTCGAGGATTTGCGGGAGTTTATTAAAACTTCAGGCGATGGCATGCGCGGCAATGTCCCGCCTCCCCCCAATGTCACACTCTACGAACCGTTTGCGTATGTGAATGAAGAGAATATTTCCGATCCATTCAAACCACGCATTCCCAAACAAGGGCAATTTGATAAACGCGGTGAATACGAACCTGATCGAGACCGTCCAAAGGAAGCACTGGAAGACTTTGCACTTGAAAGTCTCCGTATGGTCGGTTTTGTGCATAAGAGCAGCGCCAATTTTGCAGTCATTCGCGCACCCAACGGCAAGTTATATACCGTCTCGACAGGCAATTATATGGGATTGAATTTCGGCTTGATTAAAAGCATATCCAATGCAGAAATTACAGTTAAGGAAGTCATACAGGACGGTAACGGTGACTGGTCTGAGCGTATCAGCAGCCTGCAATTGGTCGAAGGATTAGGGAGTAAGTAATGACACAGATTAAAAACACGGGTTTATATATTCACAGCAAGACTGTGATTCGTTTCCTCGGCACATTCATGATGCTGAGCTTGCTGACATTTCAGGCACAAGCACAAACTGACAACAGCATTGTTGCGATAAGCGCCAACGATACGCACTCGGGAGCAACGGTAATCAAGGTAGAACTGGCGCACCCCATTACCCAATTACCCGCAGGCTTTACCGTCAGTACGCCACCAAGAATTGCACTGGACTTCGCTAATACATCCAATGCACTCAAGGCATCCGCCCAGGATTTTTCACTAGGCAGTCTGCGCAGCGCTAACATTGTTCAAGCCGGAACTCGCACTCGACTGGTAATCAATCTAAATCAAATGCTGCCTTATGACACCCGTCTCGACGGAAATAGTGTTTTGATTACACTGCATGAAAAAGTTGCCGATACCGCGACGAGGATGACGACTTCACGTTTTGCAGATGCAGATAAAAGCGCTCAATCACATGCCCTGACCGAACTGGGATTCCGCCGCGGCAAAAATGGCGAAGGACGCATTCAGGTTGACCTGTCTGACTCAGGCGTTGGCATAGACATCCATCGTCAGGGCACCAAGCTGCTGGTGGACTTCATCAATGCCAGCGTTCCGCAAAAGCTGCAGCGCAAACTGGATGTAGTTGACTTCGCAACCCCGATACAATCCGTTGACACATTCAAGCAGGGCAGAAACGTTCGCATGGTCATAGAACCGCAAGGCATCTGGGAACATGCCGCCTATCAGACTGATAATAAATTCTTTATCGAAGTCAAACCTGTCGCTGAAGATAAGGACAAGCTCATTCAAGGTGGTCATAGCGGCTATGCCGGTGATAAGCTGACATTAAACTTTCAGGACATCTCCGTACGTGAGGCACTGAACGTGATCGCCGATTTTACCGGCCTGAACATGGTTATCAGCGACAGCGTATCCGGCAACCTGACCTTGCGCCTGACCGATGTCCCCTGGGATCAAGCTCTGGACATCATTCTGCAAAGCCGTGGCCTAGACAAACGCCAGACCGACAATGTGATACAGGTTGCACCGCGAGAAGAATTGGCCAAGTTCGAAAAGGACGATCTGACTTCGCGCCTGGAAATTTCCGAGCTTGAAGAATTGCGCACCGAAAGTTTTCGACTGGGATACCAAACGGCATCAGATGTGAAAATCCTGCTGGAGGGCCCACCCACCGTTTATAACGCTAATAATGCAACCCCGCCCCCCTCGCAGCGCATCCTGTCCAAACGCGGTAGCGCGACCGTAGACGCACGCACCAACACCTTGTTTATCAAGGACACCTCCTTTGCCCTCGAAGAAGCCCGCAAACTGATCAAACAGATAGACGTACCCGTACGCCAAGTCATGATCGAGGCTCGCTTTGTTTCGGCTGGCGATTCATTCAATCGCACACTGGGGGGCAAGCTCGGATACACCGGCCCCACCAATGGCGTCCCCGCACCGGGTGCCGGCGATGCCATCGGCAATAACTTACGTGCTCTAGTTCAGCCGAACGTCAACCTACCGGGAGCCGCAAATGTCGTTAATGGTGGCGGATTAATACTGTCGCTGTTTAATCCGGCCGCGACCAAGATACTGACACTGGAATTAAGCGCCTCCGAGATAGACAACGTAACCAAGAACATTGCCAGTCCTCGTGTGGTAACCGCCGATAAGACCAAGGCCACGATCAAATCCGGCGTAGAAATACCCTACACGATTGCCGGCACCAACGGCGGCCCTCCTACAACCTCATTCAAACAAGCCGTGCTCAGCTTGGAAGTTACCCCACAAATCACACCTGACGACCACATCAACATGAAATTGATTGCAAATCAGGATACGGTCGGAGCACTTTATGGCGGCATTCCCAGCCTGAACAAGAAAGAAGTCGCAACCGAGGTGCTGGTTGAAAACGGCGGCACCGTGGTTGTGGGCGGCGTCTTCACTCAGGATCATGTTATTGGCACCAACAAGGTACCCTTGCTGGGTGATGTGCCGGTATTAGGCTGGCTATTTAAAAATGAAAACAAGCGTGACGACAAGAGTGAGTTGCTGATCTTTATCACGCCCAAGATCATGCAGGATGCAATGAATCTGCGTTAAACCCATTTAACAGGAAAGCGCCGGGGATTCCCCGGCTTTCTTGTGTGTTTTTTGAATTATTACTGTTTTTGAAATTGTCATTGATTGCGCAATTCGCGCCAATTGGGAGGCTAAAGTGTTGAATAAATTTATAAGTTCCAACCTGACCAGATTCGCGTTGCCGCTATTGCTGGCGGTTTCCACAGCAATGTTGACCGGGTGTGGCGGGGGAGGAACGGGGACGACAACGACGACGGTACTTACACCTACCGCAACAACGCTTAGCCTTACTGCCGTACCTACAACTGTTAAATCCGACAACTCAAATACATCTACTATTTCCATAGTCGCCCTTGATGCAGGAAATGCGGCAATCCCTAACGTAACAGTAAATTTATCTGCAAATACCGGTGTTCTTAGCTCCGCAAGCGTGGTTACGGATGGAACAGGCAAAGGAACAGTGACCTTTTCGACTGGCGCAAGTAGGACAAACCGCACCGCAACCATTACAGCTACAGCCGGAGCCGTGACATCACAAATTCCGGTACAAGTTGTAGGCACCACCGTTGGCATAGCCGCCACTGGCACCACAATACCTGACAATGGCACTCTGCCAGTCACACTGACAGTTACAGTGCTGGATGCAGGTGGTTTCGCTGTCCCAAATACGGCTGTAACCTTGACTCAAGCCGGTACAGGAACCGTCACACTTACACCAACTCCCGCTACTGGCATTACTGATATAAACGGAAAAATTACGGTTTCTGTTGCGGGTACTGTAGCTGGCGCAGTGACTGTAACAGCAACAGCCGCTGGTGCAACAGGCACAACAGCACTCACAGTCAGCCCTACAGCCGCGACATTTTCGATTGACCAAACAACAAATGGCGCGGTCATAACACCAAATCCAACTATGACCTCAATGAAAATTGGTGATTTGCTCGTAGTTCAAGTTAATGCACCTGCCCCAATGGCTAACGTAATGTTCGCAACTACGACTGGGACATGGGCCGCAAATAATCCAAGTACAGGTATCGCCATCCCTCCAGCTAATGTAATTTCCGTCCCGGTATGTACCCTGGCTCCATGTCTTGGGGGAGGAGTTCTTGGTAAAGCAGTAGCCACTTTAACTACAGCTCAAACCGGAATCGCCAATGTGCAGGTATATGATCTAGCTGTCCCGGCAACCTCGGACACCCTTACAGTTGCCATGACCTCGGGAGCACCTGCCAACAGCATTACTTTACAACCAACTCCCTCTGTAGTACCTAAAAGTGTTGGAACGACAACGGGTTCTTCAACCTTGATTGCAACAGTTCGCGATGCAGCTAACTTACCCGTTGGAAACGCACCTGTTGCATTTTCCATTGTCAACCCAACCGGCGGTGGCGAAACGATTTCACCAGTAGTCGTCTTTACTGCCGCAACCACAGCAGGTGGACTCAATTTAGGTGAAGCCCGTGCATCCTTTACATCAGGCACTACTTCTTCAGGTGCAACGGGCGTACAGATTCGTGCATCAGTTGTTGGCACAGCCGTCTCAACTCAACCTGTTGGCGTACCAAATTTAACAGCATCCGGACTCGACGGCTCTATCGTAATTGGTGGCACAGCCGGATCTATAGCCTTTGGACAAGCTACCTCGCTTGCTACGGATGCGACCAATGCAAACTATATTCTGGACATGTCTATTCTTGTCGCGGACTCAAACGGCAATCCAGCTCCTGTTGGCACCGTAGTAAGCCTGAGCGCATGGCCCATTGCCTGGAGTACGGGTATCAATTGCACCATTGATACAGATGCATATGTTGCACCAGTCGGTCCTGCGACTGTTGGGACGGGAAAAGGAACTTTTTATAATGAAGATGCCAATGAAAATCTAATTCTTGATGCGCCAGGAGGCCTAGTCGAAGATGGTACAAGAAGATTTTACACAAAGACTGGCGCACTAGCCGGAACTCGTGGTAGTGGTAATAAAAATGGATTTATAGATGGACCAAACTCAGCTGGTGGTACGTTACCTGCAACTGTAACAACGGACGCAAGCGGAGTAGCTGCGTTTAAACTAACCTACACCAAGAGCAGTGCAATTTGGAATGTGGTACGTATTCGCGCAACAACAGTTGTTCAAGGCAGCTCTACAATGGGTGAAATACAATTCCGCCTCGACCCGACTGCCGCAGATACCACCCCTTGCAAACTTCCAAATTCACCTTATACGTTCTAATTTAAATATATTAATATCGAATAGGGAGGCCGATGCCTCCCTATTTTTTTCAAAAAATATATTGCGACACAAACAAAAGCACTCTTGAATATTTTAAATATACACATATAACTTTTATATGCGCTTTAATCCTAAATCCAGCATTTCAAAGCGGCTCACCCCTTCGACTCGTCCGCTATGCGGACTGCACAGAATGAACGACCTATCACCCATACAACACTTCAAGTACCGGATTTAAATTAACATATACAAGCAAATAGATATTCTTCGCTCATTCCGTAACTAGCCAAACAATTTGAAACGGGGAACAAACCCATTACAGTTTTATCCGTGATTTAGATCAACCCTATTCCCAATTTAATGCAGTAAGTGCATAGTATTGCAGGATAATAGAATGACCTTGGAGGCACTTTCATGAGGTGTCAGTCTCTTTGTAACACAATGAGATTGAGTGCAAATCAGTGAAATATCACCTTATCAGCCATGTAAATTCGCCAAGGCATACGGTTAAGTTTGGAGGCTAATTATTTATATAACCCGGCGTACTAAATCAAATCACTTCAACTAACAGAAAATAAACAAAACTGAAACCGGCTAAAAATAAGACATCGACCCGCCATCTGCCAAAAACTTACACAATGCGTTTTCTTCAATGAACCTAAATTCAGTAGGTTGCAGTGGCTCAATCCTTCGACACGCCCGCTATGCGGGCGGCTCAGGGCGAACAGCCTGTCACCCATAAACCTAAGAAACTCATTCCGTCCACGAAAAACACGAAAGGCACGAAAAGGGGTAAGCAGACAAAGCCACAGAATGGCTGCTCGCAAATAAAACAATGGGGTACGCAAAGTCACCGGAACACCCATTAGGTGAAATTGAATACCTTTGCATGCTATTGAATTTGTTCGTGTTTATTCGTGATTATCGTAGATAATTGCTTTTTCCAGGATAAAACACTTCCAGTGCCGAGCTTGGAAATAAAAAAGGCACAGAATCCATCTGTGCCTTTTCCAATTACCTGCCACGTTTACAATACGCTGCTATTGCGTATTCAACTCCCGCCAAGAAGCCCTTCTAGTCGCTCCTGCACCTTGAGTAGTTACAGTCAATGTCACGATATCTCCGCTGGCGACAGTCGTAATTGCCTTTAGCTGACCGCCGGGTAACCTGATACTGACAATACCGACCGTAATGGCATTACCGGGAATCTTTTGTGCCACTACTTGATCCGCTGCTGTTTCAACATTTTGACCATTCAAAAAGTTGAAACTATACAGCCAACTCGTTCCACCTACGGTACAGGCGCTTGTTTCAGGTACGTTGGTTGAGACGATCAGCGTTCCTGAAATCAATTGTGGGTCAATATTGACTTTCTCACCCGGCGAGACGGAAGGCGAAACCGGAAGATTGGTTGCTTGAGTATTGACTACAAAGTCAGCGTACCAGCCGGAATCGGTAGCCCAGCTGACCGGATAGTGACTGGTAGTGCGTGTTGTACCGGTAGGTTGATAGATATATTGCTTCACAAAACTACCACGAGTTCCTGCGTAGGTACGTGGATTACCATAGTATGCGGTAGGACTAGTCGCACCCGTTTTACTTAAATCATCCTTGATTCCGTAGACCGACTGGACTTGCACATTTGAACGATCAGAGGTACCCAAGTAACGTCCGGTCGCGACAAATATGCCGGGATTTCCTGTTCCACCCAAGGAATTTGATACATTACTCATGGGATCGCCAAGTTCTGGGCGCGTAGTTATTGGCTGAGCTGCGCCTGTATCATCTTTCAGAGATGCAATCTTCGCTATAGTTGGACTAGCTCCCGAACCCACCGCCCCCAAATCAAAACGCCATACATCACCATTCAAATCACCGCCATAGACAAAGCGGGTAGTATTATCAGTGGCTAAACTATCTACGTATGGGCTGAGTTTCGCGAGTCCACTCGGCGTGGTTGTCGATCCACTTAAAGTGGAGGTCTTAGTCAATATCGCGCCTGTAATGGCATCAAGGACAAACAACGTACCTTCACCATTACCGGGAGATACATTGTTATAACCAGATGACACCAAAACTACCCATTTCTGGTCACTGCTACGCTTCACGATAACGGGATTGCCATAGCTATATCCCATATCAACATCAGAAATGCCACACAAGGTACTATCCGAACAGATTTCCCACAAGGCGATCGGATTTAACGGATCGGTCACATCCAAGGCATAATATCCGCGACCACCAAGTCCAAGTCCGCCAACCAGAATAGTACGCCATGCACCCAGAGTTGCATCATAAACATCCATAGTTTCAGGAGATCCGTCTACATAGTACTGATGTAATGTAGCGTAGTTTCTTTCGGCCAGCTTATACAGATTAGGCATGACAATTTTAGGCACATAGGACCACATCTCTGCACCCGTATCAGAATTAAACGCGTGCAACATCCCGTCATTAGAGCCTATGTACAACACACCCTGCCGATTAGTTGCAATATGATCCGCTTTGAATGTCGCATACCCCGCATCATTAAAACTGTATTGGGGATATTTAACATACGCCGGTTTTGCATTGACCGTATCACCCAAAAAGTGATCGCGTGAACGATATACACCGGAAGTTTCCAATGCTTGGCTACCTCGCAAATAATGCAGCAGGTTCAATCCGCTATTGCCACTGAGTATTTCAGAAGCCGTTAACGTTGCCGTTGTACATTGCGACAAGAGTGCAAATGCACATTTATTATCAAAATAAGCTTGTTCCGTAGGGGTCAAACTTCCGTACAGAAAATCCTTAAGCAGATTTCCGTTTGCATCAGTACTGTCGAATGTATAAATGTGGCGGGATTTAATCGAAGATGTCACATCATTATGAACCAAGGTATCAAGTTGAGTCTGAGCCGACCAGATGATCGCTGGCTCAACCAACCCGGTAACCGGATCAATCAACCGCGCAGTCATCTCGCCATCCCATTTGGTTGTACGATAAGTTGAACTGTAGATTGACCGGTCAGTCTGAGTGATGTTCGGACTACTGGTCGCCGAGGCTGCCGCCGCTGCCTGACGCACGTTAATCCCAGTCAGCGCACTGGATAAGCCGGTCGATAATGAGCCAGGATCGCGCGCATTGTAATATGTACCTCTGCCGTTTACTGCCGCATGCCACAAATCATCAAGTGCAGTTTGCGAATCTGCTACAGGCAGTGGCCAATTACAGGTACTGGCACCAGAGAATGCGCAGCCTGTCGAAGCATTCTTGATCTTGGCAAAGTCGCCAGTCGAGGCATTCTCATAGTTCGACTGATAGGTCATCAATCCATCCGCCAATCCCAAAGAGAATGTCGTCATATGTTGCGTCCCCGCCAGACCCGCATCTGTATCCTTGATCGTCATCGGTACGATGTTATTACAAACATCACCTCCCGTTGCACCGGTGCAATTGCCAAGTGCACTATCACGCAAATCCGTCTTGTAATAATACAGCGCTGCATCTGCAAGCGTGTTCGACGCACCCGACACAGCACCATCATAGGCTCCATCACCACGCTTCGAAGCCCCCGAATCGACATTATCGTGGTTACCCATGGTTGTGGTGCCATCCAGTTCCTTGACTGTGCTACTGGTTTCATTCCAATAACCATCCGTGGTTAACAATTCAAAATTTTGCTGGCAGGCATATTCCATCGGATCGCCGATAAACACACTACCAGTGGGTTGCTTATGTGCAAAATAACGACCGGCATCCGCCAGTGCCTTACGCAATGGCGTACTGCCACTCGGGTTGACCCCATACAGCTTGGAGTACCAATTAGTCTTTTGCGTAGCATCGAACATGCCTATAGACAGATAGTCGCTGGAGTTTTCATTGATCGTGACAAATCCGACACGATAACGATCATCAATTGTCAAAAAAGCACGTCCCGCCGACGATTTCATCATCTGCATCCGAGTGCGATAATAGGCATACCAGTTTGCAAAATTGGTCATTTCTTCAGCATAGGTACAATTAGGAGCCGCCGCACAATCAGAGCGTGCACTACGGTCAATTACCAGCTTGTTGCTATAAATCAATGCACTCGGCCAATCCCTGCCCAATACAGTTCCGCTGTACGTCACGTTACCGTAGGTCGATCTTGCCGGAGAAATGTCTGCGCGCCAGAACAAACCATAACGCACTGACTGAAAATCAACCCCTGATCCAACTCCATATTTCGCCTGACAATTGATCGTAGTTCCAGACTGTTGCGCACCGGCATTTCCCGGAGGCAATTCAGCCGTCGCATCATTTTTACAGTAGCGCACTGGTGCCGGAAAGCTGTAATTTACCCCTGCTACCGTTACCGGTTCAGTTGCTGCAACGCATTTTGTCAAATAGAGGCTGTCACAATACTCCGTCGGAATTATCACGAAAAAATACGGATTAGCATTCGCAGTTGTCGCAGATGTATAAGAAACCGTAGTCCCCGGCGCAATTTTTTCTATCTTGCAACTGGAATTCGTTGTCGTTAAACCCACTGGCGGTGAGTAGGTAAACGTATTCGCATCCACGCGGGTAATCGTAACTGATCCAGCCGTTTTATAGCCATCGCTGCACGATCCACTGGTCACATCTGAAACTTTGACCAAATCCCCTGTTGAAAGTCCATGCGCTGTCTTGTAGACGGTTACAGTGGGATCGGAAAAGCTTATTCCCGGCGAAGCAGGTATCGAAGTACCTGTCTGCGTAATATTGCAAGTACTGTTGGTAGCCGTACCAATGGCAGTTGATACTGGATAGCTAAAACTGGTCGAACTGATACGAGTCATCGGCACCGAAGTTGCCCTGTAGCCCGCATCACAGGTGCTTGTACCATTTGCCACAGTCACCAGATTCCCCGTAGCCAATGCGGGGGTGGGGGCCGATGACAAAGTGACCGTCACCGTGCTACCCGTTTTTTCAATACTAGGGGGCGAAGCGGGAATTGAGGCTTTTGTTACCTGAACCGTACAGGAAGTCTTGCTCCATCTCGTACCGGAATTGCTGACGTAAGTAAAATGTGTGGCATCCAGCACTGTGATAGGACGACTATTTCCTCCACTAAGATAGCCGCTTGAGCAGGTGCTGCCCGATACGATAACCGTATCACCTGTCGCTGGTGCCGGGCTAGGTCCACTTGTATAGCTGACCGTCACCGTACTGCCAGACACACTTACTGATTCACCGGATATATTCTGATTACTATAACCTGCGGTGGTCACATTCAGTCTGCCGTTAAACACGGTTCCCGATGAAGCCGTTGCCTGATTCATCGGACCATTATTAATCGTAGACAATACCGTTGTTCCAGTCGTCAGCGAACTAGGAAAAGCATACACCGGCGCATCATCACCGCTACCTACCGAAGGCCTCAATATAAATGGGTTGTTGGTATCGACACCGTTCTTCTTACAGGTTGTAGGCGACCCGCCACAATAGGTGACTTCCGGATATCCATTAGTCAGATTGATCGTACTGGTACTTTGCACTCCATAGCCATCCCGCGCAACCGATGTCCAAGGAGAACCCTGAGAAGGCTTCGATGTACCATCCGCATTAACCGGCAGTTGATAGGTAAACCGCGGATTATAAGCCATGCCGTTATATTCATTGGTCTGATAGGGCGTTTCTCCGGTACCGCAGGTATTAGTTATCTTGCAGTGATTCGCTATACCCCCAGAGTACGTCCTTCCCCCAGTGTAATCCGGCAAATAATCCCAAGCCATACTCCCTGAGTTATCAAGTGTAAACAAAATATTAGGCCGAACCACCGAGGCCGACGTGCTCGCTAAGGGCTCTGATGCAAGATCGGTCGTCGCCGCATTCAAGGGAGAACTCACGCTAACAGACAACCCGATTAACCAGGTTGCGATTCCCAATTTACGGCAGATTTGATTGACGTTTGCCATGATGACCTCCAGTGTGTTTCGACTTGCTAATATTAAAAACAACAGCACCCTGCCACTGCCGCACCCGGTTACTGTGCAATCAATACCAGTGATTGTGTATAGGTAACCGTATTTCGCAACCCGGTTGAACGTGACGTTATGCGGTAATAAATCGATGTACTGGTACAGGGCAACAGTTGCGTCTTGCTACATCCGGTAGCTGCAAGGGTCGAGGTATGACACACCTGCCCATTTGATGGCCCCTGGGTTGTACACATGCGATGGATAATGTAATTGACGGTGGCAATAGTGGCCCCGTTCGGATCAGTCACTGTGACCGAGGGCGTATTGGCCCAGTTTGCATTGTCCGTCCACCAGGTCGTGTTTGATGCCAGCAGACATTGCGACTGATCGCCGTTGAGTCCACCTGCACAGGAAGACCAATATCCCGGCAAATTAATGTTGCCACCCGGACATCCGGCAGCGGTGGCACCCGCCGCATTAGTGCAGGGTTGTCCGTTATTGAAATTCAGGATCGCCTTGTCCAGATTGTTGTTGCTGTTTGCTACCGACATCAGTGCATTAAAACCTGCACGGGTACCGGCATCGTTTGCATGCAGCGTGGCCTGCTTAAAAGCGAGATTTCCGGCAATAATGCTTCCTGTATCAACCGAACGCATCATGCCGATGCCCGCCAATGTCATTACCACCATAATGATCAGCGCGATGAGCAGCACCACCCCGCGCTGTTTTTGCGGTGCGTTGATACGGCATCCATTGAATTTGCCTGATCTCATTTCGGTCTCCAGACCCTTCTAATTAATTACGCAATGCGACAGTTGTTTCAAATGCCTTGTAGCGATAGCATTTCCAGTCATCACCCGCTGCCAATCCTGCGTTACCGGAAAGATCCAACGGTATCGTGGCACTAGCTATCCATGTCGGATAAACCGTCGTGGTAGCACAAGTACCTCCCGCCACACTGGGTTTCTCGGGCTGCGCGCTGCGCGTTACAATCGCAAGCCGTACAGCCAGCACACTCAACGGATTTGCAGGTTGCACCTGAGTCCACTCATTGGCGTTTATCACCCCGTCCCCATTTGCATCCGCACCGTACTGCGCCTTTAACAAAACAATGCCGTCGGAAATCACCGTGTTGACGGCTGCCGCCGCAGGCACAGCTGTTGCATAGGCGGGAGCTGGATCGGGTATCGAATTGGATACCAGTTGCGCCTGAGCATTGACACTAATGGTTTCGATCGTCAAGGCGGGAGGCAAGGCAGTGGCAAAGGGGCCGGGATTGGTTGGATCAGGAGGAAAAGAACCGAAATCCCAGTTTTGCCGGTATCGCAAGGCAATGCTGTCCGAGGCATTAGCCGCTCCGGCGGTAATAACGACCGGAGCTGTACCGAGTGGATCAGCAGGGTTGGGCGCAATATTAGTGCTGGCAAAGATGCCATATCCCGCCCCCTTGAAAGTGCGATCCAGCATAAACATCGCCACCGCACCATTCTGCAGCGCATCACCACCACTCGTCGTGGTGCGCTTGATGCTTTCGGACACAGAAAACACCTGAAAAATAACAATTATGCCCAGCATCGCAATGACCATGCCAACCATAACCTCAACGAGACTGAATCCCATATTGGCTTTAATACGCAAATTGTAGGTATTTTTTTTCATGGTACGCATTCAGTTGTTCAGGTTAATGTTAAATGTGCGGCACGATATGGCAATCAATCGACAAACGCTGTCACAACATGCCGGTGCGCAACCGTTGCATTGGGCGGTAGCCAACCGACCGAGACCGTCACCTGCGTACCGTTGATAGCAATGCTTCCCGTGCCATTAGGAAGCTCCGCCCCCACGCCACTCGCCATCCACCCCTGTGTATAGGTATTGCCATTTGCGTTACCGCATGGATTACATGCAAAAGTCGGATCGGGACTGGCTATGATCACATTCGACGCATTGGCGATAGTGGTATTCAACCGTGTCGCCCATATCGTGCCAACGATCTGGTTCGCCAAAAAGCCTGCTGTACTACGATATTTCGCATCCGAAACATTATTTATAGCGGTTGCCTGCATGCCGACCAAAGCCAGAATCCCCATCGAAAAAATAAGGATGGCTATCAATGCCTCAAGAATCACGGAACCCGTCTGTACTGACTTGCCAACCTGTCCAAATGATCTGAAATTCGCCTTCATATTCATACTCCCTAGCAGTGTCTCGGGTCTGTGGCGGCCAGCAATGCGGACGGATCACACATTCTGGCATTACCACTCGCCCCCACCGTTATTCGCAAGGCACGACCTGTCGGTATAGAAAGATCAATTTGAGTGATGGCGGCACTTCCATCCGCATTCGGAGAAACCACTCTGCCAAGTCCATTAAAGGTGAGTGTACTTGCACCGTTGGGCGTGACAGTCACTTGCACACGCGTCGATCCTTCTTGGCTGGAACGTTCCTGCACCCGTACCTCACCAGCAGGAACCGTAGTCTGACATGCTGGAGAAACAGTCGCATCAGCGACCGCTCCCGCCTGCGTCGCACGAATTTCCCAGGATGACGCAGGCAGCCCACATAGCACCAAGCGTGCACGTCCGTTATTTTTTACCGCCTCACTGCGAGTAAGCTGTATACCGTTCATGATCGACTCGGCTGCCGTACGTATCTGCTGATTCTGTATCCAGTTACTGTAGCTGGGAATGCCGAACACAGTCAGTAAGCCGACAATGACAATCGCGAGCATTAGCTCAATCAACGATACGCCATATTGCTTGCCTAGCATGATCCATCCTGCTTGGTCGCCCAGCACGCTGCATTGCCCGTCCATCCGGCAGCAGTAATCGTACTGGTCTTGGCGTTAGCTTGATTGATGGTATAACGGAAATTCAGCATGCTGCCTGTCCCCGTTGCAGTAATCGTGTAGGTGTTCGCTGTTGCCGCACAGGTAAATGCAAAGGATTGAACTGCGGGTGCAGTTGGCATTACCGCACCACAAGCCGCACCGTTCAAATAGGTGCGATTGTCCTGATAATACTGTTCCATGCTCACACGCAAGCCAGACAAATTTGTCGTCGCCTCGGCGATCCTCCCGCGTTTGACATAGTTGCTGTAGGCCGGCAACACAATGACAGACAAGATACTGACAATGACCACAACTATCATTAATTCAATCAACGTGAAGCCTTTTTGCATTTTCATTGTGTTCTCCTTATGGATTTCGCATGGTAAGCGAATTTTTTAAAGTATCCACCGCAAGCCGACCAATTGAATCCTCTCCCGGACAAGCGGCAGCCAAATCTGGATAAAACTAACTACGGGCATGGCGAACAGCCCTCCCGATGATGAAACTTGCCATGCCCGGGCACCCTCGCTACGCTCTCCCTCACCTCAATCCTCTCCCGCAAGCGGGCGAGGAGGCAAACGAATCGCTTGCGCGAGTTTCACGTTAACGTACGACATCTGGAATAACAGGGGCTGCATTCAATTCTATAGGCGCATAGCTCACAGACACGTCCATTACCGATGCCACGATTTGCCCATCCTTACGCCCCGGAACAAATACGGCTTGCAAAAAACCATTACGGGCACTATCCATAAATACTTGCGGTAGAGTGGACGAAATTGTATCAACATTTGTCACCTTGCCGGCTTCATCTATCCACAATCTCAACACCACTTCACCACCTTGCGGATATTGAAGCAAGTCAGGAGGGTTTGCGGGTATGTCATTGATAATTACCGGGCGGAAATCAAGTTCAGCAGCGGGAAAATGTCGTGTGGCGAGACTTGTCGAAACAATTGCTTTTTCAGATGAAGGCTTGCTATCGGCAACAGCTCCGTCATCTTCAACAATGTCTGGCTCATTGCTCACAACCGATTTCTCCGGTTGCAGCCTGACGTCATTCGGTACAGCGATTGTAACCGTTAGCCTAGACACCTTGGCGGATACCGGAATCGAATGCGCCATTATGCCCACGGGAGTCCACGACACCCCGAAAATAACAGCCAAATGAAATATCAGGGATGCCGCAAGAATCATAGCCAATCGTGCATAGCTTTCCAGTTTTAGCAAAGAATTCATATTTAGGTGTAAAACATAAAAACGGATACCACAAAACTGGCGCGACTTTAATTTTGACGGGTTGCACAGTAAACATATAGCCGACAAATGGCCGCTTACCTGACATCAACGGCTTTAATGGCGACACTATCTAAAAAGTAAATTTCCTGCAAATGCCGTAAGCGGAAGCGCTGCATGCCTAGTGTATAATCCCCATGAAATCCATAGCCGAAAGAAATATGAAATGATAGAAATTCAACGCTTTACACTGTCCAATCTTGCCCTGCCGATTAAAACCCTTTTTACCGGCTATTTATTGGTTATCGGATTGGGTTTGCTGTTTGCCGGAGCGCAGATCATGCTGACTCATGGCATGGCAGATGGCAAAATCGGCCTCTCTGTAGACGACATCATCTACAGTTATCACGGCAATCACGATGGTCCCGACGCATCCAAGCTGGAATCCAAACTGCACGGCTCCATGAAAGATAACGCTCCGCCTGAAGTACGTTTGGCATTGCTGAAATGGGCTGCCGCTGGCGCTCCCGCCAACGAATGGGAAAGCGACATCAAGCCAAAAGTCGAGCAGTATTGTTCACCCTGCCATGCCAACTTGCCCGGATTGGCGAACATCAGTGACAAAACAATTATGGATCAAATGACTAAGCGCGATGAAGGCGCTTCTTTCTCAACCTTGACCCGAGTATCGCATATCCATCTTTTCGGCATTGCCTTCATCTTTTTCTTTGTCGGCTGGATATTCACCTACTCAACCGGTTTCAAGCCATTAACTAAGGCAATCCTGATTTTTACTCCGTTTGGATTCCTGATTGTGGACATTCTTTCATGGTGGCTAACCAAGCTGGATCCCAACTTCGCATGGCTGGTTATCATCGGCGGCTTCGGATACAGCATGGCTTCAACAGTGATGATCTTCGCATCACTGTATCAAATGTGGATTACGCCGTGGCGTGAAGGCAAACCGCTGTTCCCCTCTGAAGACTAATTCCCAATAGAATATTTACCCGTGACTTTCGACATTCATCTACAGGACGCCATCGCTGCCATCACAGGTAGCGATGGTATTTTGACGGGCGTTGCTGCCAAGCCTTACTTGACGGATTGGCGTGGTCGTTATTCAGGCAGCGCGTTAGCCGTCGTATTTCCATCCAATACCAGACAGGTTTCGGAAATTGTCAGCCTGTGCGCAACTCAACTGATTTCCATCGTACCGCAAGGCGGCAATACCAGCCTATGCGGCGCAAGCGTACCGTTATCAACGGGGCGGCAAATTATCCTTAACCTGTCACGCATGAATCGCATTATTGCAACCGATGCAATCAACTACACGATGACCGTCGAGGCAGGCTGCAAACTTGCCGATATTTATCAGGCTGCCGAACAAGTTCACCGCCTGTTTCCACTCGGACTTACTGCAATAGCGCCGCATTGCCAAATTGGCGGGAATTTATCGACCAATGCCGGCGGCATCGGCGTTTTACGTTATGGCAATGCACGAGATCTGGTACTCGGCCTCGAAGTCGTATTGGCCGACGGGAGCATCTGGGATGGATTGCGCAGCCTGCGCAAGGACAACACAGGCTATGATCTGAAACATTTATTTATCGGTGCAGAAGGTACGCTGGGCATTATTACGGCCGCCGTATTAAAACTCTTTCCCCGTCCACAGGCTACGGCAACGGCCTGCGTTGCAATCGCCAGTCCAGATGCAGCCGTACGTTTACTGTCGCACATCCGCGCCACCTGCGGTCAGGCATTGAGCGGCTTTGAGATTATCTCGCGCAGCAGCCTGGATCTGGTATTCAAGCATATTGAAGATACGCACGAACCGTTTAACCGGCACTATGACTGGTATCTGTTAATCAAGCTGGATGATCTACTGCAAGGTACACCGGAACTCGATCTGGGCAAAGAACTTCAAATTTTTGGTAGCGAAATACTCGAATACAACATCGCCTCCACATCAGAAGAAACCGAGAAATGGTGGAAGCTGCGTAAAAACATCAGCGAGGCGCAAAAGCGGGAAGGCATCAGCATCAAGCATGACATTGCCGTCCCGGTTAGCCGCGTAGCAGAATTCATCGCCCAGACCGATAAGGCATTGAGGCGGGTTTTTCCCGAAATACGCATCATCGCCTTCGGTCACATGGGCGATGGCAACATACACTACAATGCCTCCCTGCCGGATACGGATCAAAACAAGCAATTTATCGTGCAACATGAGCATAAGGTAAACCGCATTGTCTATGACATGGTAAGCGAATACAACGGCAGCATCAGCGCCGAACACGGGTTGGGACAACTCAAACGCGAAGTAATCGCCGACTACAAAGCCCCGCTTGAACTCGAAATGATGCGCGCCATCAAGCACTCATTCGACCCGGACAACCTGATGAATCCGGGCAAGGTTATATAACTACCTTTTTCCAGTTTCCGGGGCCTTGCTTGGAAACGCCGAACCAAAAATCGTTTTAAAAGGGTAAAGAATGGCGACGCAAGCTGAAATAACCAATATGGCCTTATTCTGTGACTTTGAGAATGTAGCGCTGGGAGTTCGAGATGCTAAATATGCATCGTTCGACATCCGTAAGGTGCTGGAGCGGCTATTGCTCAAGGGCAGCATCGTCGTCAAGAAAGCCTATTGCGACTGGGATCGCTACAAGGATTTCAAGGCCACCATGCATGAATCCGCATTTGAATTGATCGAGATACCGCACGTACGCCAATCCGGCAAAAATTCCGCTGACATACGTCTGGTCGTGGATGCCTTAGACCTTTGCTATACCAAGGAGCATGTCGACACCTTTGTCATTATCAGCGGCGACTCGGACTTTTCCCCGCTGGTTTCCAAGCTGCGCGAGAATAACAAATACGTAATCGGCATAGGTGTGAAGGACTCAACTTCAGACTTGCTGAGTGCGAATTGCGATGAGTTCATCTTTTACGATGACTTGGTGCGAGCTCAGGAAGCACAGCAAAAACGCGCCCGCAAGAAGGCCCCTGCGAAAACACCTACTGACAAGGTCAAAATTGCCACAACCAAGACCGAGGATGACAAACGTCAGGAAGCACTCGACTTTATCGTTGAAACAGTTGAAGCGTTAATCGCCGAACGCGGCTCAGATGAAAAAATCTGGGGTTCGCTGGTCAAAACCACCATGCAACGACGCAAACCCGGCTTTACCGAATCCTATTACGGCTATCGTTCATTCAAGGATTTAGTCGAGGATGCTCAACGTTGCAAGCTACTCAGGGTAGTCCGCGACGAAAATTCCGGGCAATACACGATATGCCTACCCGCACAGGATTAACTGCGGCCCAAATGTTTTAAGCAATAGAAATGAACTATTAACTTTAAACAGGAGAATGCCATGACCAGTCTGCTTGAACAATTAAAGTCCATGACCGCTATCGTTGCCGATACCGGCGACATCGAAGCTATACGTAGCCATCAGCCCGAAGATGCAACCACCAATCCGTCACTACTGCTTAAAGCCGCAAAGCTACCCGAATATGCGCCGCTGATAGCCAATGCGATTACTTGGGCAAAGTCACAAAGCGCTAATCGAGAGCAGCAACTCATTGATGCCATGGACAAACTGTCGGTCAATGTCGGCCTGGAAGTGCTGAAGATCGTACCCGGGAGAATTTCTACGGAAGTGGATGCACGTCTGTCGTTCGATATACAAGCCACGCTGCACAGAGCACGCAAACTAAGCCGGCTTTACAATGAGGCCGGCATCCCCAATGGTCGCGTACTACTCAAGATCGCGGCAACCTGGGAAGGCATACGCGCAGGCGAAATTCTGGAGCACGAGGGCATACACTGCAACCTGACCCTGATGTTCGGTTTTGCGCAGGCTCGCTGCTGCGCCGAAGCAGGCGTTACATTGATCTCCCCTTTTGTAGGGCGCATTCATGACTGGCAAAGAGCCAATGAAGGACTCACCGAAATTCCTGCAGAACAAGATATGGGTGTCCTCTCGGTAAGGAACATCTATCAATACTATAAAGAGCACGGCTACCCGACCACCGTGATGGGCGCATCGTTCCGTAACAGTGGCGAAATTCTGGCTCTGGCAGGCTGCGACCGCCTGACCATCAGCCCGGCGCTGCTGAAAGAATTACAAGACACCTCAGGCTCACTAACTCGCCGCCTGAATTATGCAGGAACAATCAAACCCCGCCCTGCCTCTATGACCGAAGCCGAATTCCGCTGGGATATGAATCAGGACGCAATGGCGACCGAAAAGCTTGCCGAAGGCATACGCGGATTTACCGTGGATCAGATTAAACTGGAAAAAATGATCGCGGAAAAATTACAGGATTAAATTCCATTTATGGCTTTACCCCAGCGTCGCTCAACCGAGCGACGTTTCACAAAAACTACACTTCACGAATTCTACTTTCAGCACCATTCTTCTTGCTGGTTCGTGAACAAGCAGACCAGATGATATAATCCGCGACTCTTTAAAGGTACCGTGTCATGTCAGTCGTATTAAATTTCAAATCCCATATTTCCGAATTATTTGCTCAAGCCTTAAGCATGGTGGCTCCGGAGCTGTCTGACACCACGATTTTAATTGAACGTCCCAAGCTGGCAACGCATGGCGATTACGCCTGTAATCTGGCAATGCAGTTAGCTAAGCCGCTGCGCAAATCCCCACGAGACATTGCTCAGGCACTGATTGCAGCCCTGCCTGTGACCAACTTCATCGAAAAGGTGGAAATCGCCGGGGCGGGATTTATCAATGTATTTGTAACCACGGCAGCCAAGCAGGAAATCGTGCATACGGTATTACATGCCGGCGCAGGCTATGGGCATATCCATCAAGGTGCAGGACGCAAGGTGCAGGTAGAATTTGTTTCAGCGAATCCTACCGGGCCGTTGCATGTAGGCCATGGTCGCGGTGCCGCCGTGGGCGATTGCCTATGCAATGTGTTGCATGCCGCAGGCTGGAATGTTACCCGCGAATTTTATTACAACGATGCCGGTGTACAGATCGAGAATTTGACACTCTCGGTGCAACTGCGCTGCAAGGGGATTACTCCTGACGATCCATCATGGCCGGAAACCGGCTATCGCGGTGATTACATTGCCGAAGTCGCCCGCGCTTATCTGGCGAAAGAAACCGTCGAAGCCGACGATCAGCACACGACTGGCAGCGGCGATGTGGAAGATGTTGAATCCATCCGTCATTTCGCCGTCGCCTATCTGCGTCGTGAGCAGGATCTCGACCTGCGCGCTTTCAATGTTGAATTCGATGTTTTCTCACTGGAATCGTCGCTGTATAGCGAAGGCAAGGTAGAAGATACCGTCAACAGGCTGGTTGCCAGTGGTCACACTTATGAACAAGACGGCGCGTTGTGGTTGCGCACCACGGATTTTGGCGACGACAAGGATCGAGTGATGCGCAAAACCGACGGCGGCTATACCTATTTCGTGCCGGATGTTGCTTACCATCTGGAAAAATGGCATCGCGGTTTTGTCCGCGTCATCAATGAGCAGGGCGCAGATCATCACAGCACGATTACCCGCGTCCGCGCCGGATTGCAGGCGCTGAATATGGGCATACCCCAAGGCTGGCCTGACTATGTATTGCACCAGATGGTCACCGTATTAAAGAATGGCGAAGAGGTAAAAATTTCCAAGCGTGCTGGTAGTTATGTAACGTTACGCGATCTGATAGATGAGGTCGGTTGCGATGCCACGCGCTATTTCCTCGCGGCTCGCCACCCGGACTCACAACTGGTTTTCGACATCGACCTTGCTAAATCCAAGAGCAACGATAATCCCGTCTATTACATCCAATATGCCCATGCGCGGATCTGCACAGTACTGGAACTCTGGGGCGGCGAGAGAATGGCTCTGTTGCAGGCCGATGTAAGCTTGTTGGACAGCGAATATGAAACAGCATTGTTACAGATGATGATTGACTATCCGCAAGTTATCGAAAGCGCCGCACAGGAACTGGCACCACATGTAATCGCGTTTTATTTGAAGGATTTGGCGGCGGCATTCCACAGCTACTATAATGCCTCGCGCTTTTTGGTCGAGGACGAGGCACTTAAATGCGCACGCCTCGCTCTTGTTTCTGCAGTAGCACAGGTGATGCAAAACGGTCTGGCATTATTGGGCGTCAGTGCACCTGAAAAAATGTGATGGAAAATAGGATATGAGCAAAGCTACAAACAAAAAAACCGCTACCCCCGCCAAATCCAGCAATCCGATGCTGACCGGCATCATGCTGGGCATGATCGTCGGTGTGGCTCTGGCAGCTGGGCTGGCCTGGTTCATCATGAAATCGCCCAGCCCCTTCGTCAACCCGGAGCCAACAACCAAATCGCCGAGCGAAGTGCTCACTCCAACGGTAGAAACAATCAGACCCGCCCCACAACATGCGCCAGAAACCGTTAAACCTGAAACCGCCAAAACATCGGTCGAAGCGGCGAACGCAGAAGCCGCCTCCGGCGTGGAAGAAACCAAACCAAGATTTGAGTTTTACAAGGTACTGACTGACAAGCAAGATACTACCGTCAATACACCCGAAAAATCCAAAACCGTTGAAAACAAACCTGCACCAGCCAAAACCTTGTATTTGCAAGCCGGCTCGTTTTCAAATGAGTCGGATGCTGAATCGTTAAAGGCTACACTGGCCATGAAAGGTATCGAAGCCAGCATCCAGAAGGTCACCGTACCCGAAAAAGGGGTGATGCATCGCATACGGGTAGGCCCCTTCCAAAATGAAAAGGAAATGAACAATGTCCGCGCCACATTGAAACTAAATGGCCTGGAGGCAACTCCTACACATTGATGTGCTTCAGCCGTGATAACGAATGAAATATCATTCAGTTTCAATTTTTTGCAAATTTTTTGAGGAGTAGCTAGTGAAAAATATCATCAGAAATCTGATCGTTACAGTCGCTTTTTTGTTTTCAGGAGCGAGCTATGCCGGTGCAACAGCGGGTACGGACTACACACTGCTTAATCCGGCACAGCCGGTAAGTACAAGTAAAATCGAGGTGCTGGAATTCTTTTTTTATGGCTGCTCACACTGTTTTCACCTGCACGGCCCGTTATCCACATGGGAAAAAACCATGCCAGCCGATGTTGAACTGACTTACGTTCCAGTGGTTTTCCGCGACACATGGGAACCGATGGCTTATACATTTTATGCACTGCAAAGCATGGGACAGTTGCACAAATATCACGATGCCTTGTTCAACGCATGGAATGTGGACAATATCGACCTCCACGATCAGTCCAGAATTCTCGACTTTCTCGGCTCACGCGGGATAGACCGCAACAAGTTTTCATCTGCCTATAGTTCATTTAGCGTAAATAGCCAGGTAATTCGCTCCAAGCAAATGATTCGCAGCTACGGCATTCAAGGCACCCCTACGCTCGTTGTGGATGGCCGCTATGTCATTACCGGCTTGCAACCCGACCAAACCATACGCGTTTTGAATGAACTCATTGCCAAAGTACGCGCGACTCGTCCCGTCGAAAGCAAATCCACCAAGGCAAAAGCAAAGCATTAATGCCTCTTAAGGTTGTCGTCAGCGGGTCATCGGGCGGCCTTGGCTTGGCGCTCGCCCGTCATTATCTGCGGTGCGGCGCTATTGTTGGCGCAATAGCCCGTCGCGGTGATCTGCTACATAAGCTGACCATTGAATTCCCCGATCAGGTTCATTGCTATCAACTTGACGTCTGCGATACAGCCGCCATGCAACGGACTGCCGAGCACTTCATAACGCATGCCGGGCTGCCTGACATTGTCATTGCCAACGCGGGTGTCAGCGCGGGCACGCTAACCGAACACGTTGAAGACATAGCTGCTTTTCAGCAGATTATGGACATCAATGTTCTTGGGATTGTAAAAACCTTCCAACCTTTTGTTTCCGTCATGCGCGACAGGAAATTCGGCACGCTGGTAGGCATTGCCAGTGTTGCAGGCTTTCGCGGTCTGCCGGGAGCCGGCGCGTATTCGGCATCCAAGGCCGCCGCGATCAGCTATCTCGAATCGTTACGTGTTGAATTGCATGACAGCGGTGTCAAGGTAATCACGATTTGTCCGGGCTATATCAAGACACCGATGACAGACATCAATCCCTATCCCATGCCGTTTATTCTGGAGGCAGACGAGGCGGCCAAACGTATCGCAACCGCCATCGCCGCTCACAAATCATTTGCCGTGATTCCCTGGCAAATGGGCGTAGTCGGCTTTCTGCTCAAGCGATTACCACGCTGGCTCTATGACCGCGTATTTGCCAATGCGCCGCATAAACCACGCGGCTTATTGAAATAATTCCATCCATGCGCTTTTATCAAAAATTTCTGGACGGTGTACCCGAATATCTAGCTCGCTATTACTGGTGGGCCTATCTGTGGTCATGGGGTATCTGGCTGTTCGACCATCAACCCATCATCAATGCCATTCTGTTCGGGCAATATAACCGGTTGATGAGCAAGACTCAGGCATTGGTGGAAACCCGCCCCGAGGCATGCTTACTGCAACTTACCTGCGTATACGGCAAACTTACCCCATCGCTACTGGACATTACCGATGGTGATGTTCATTTATGTGATGTAGCCGATGGTCAATTGCAACTGGCTAAGCGTAAAACTCGCCATGTGCAGGATCGTTGCCATCTGGCACGCATGAATGCCGAGGCACTGGGCTACGCGAACAATACGTTCGATCAGGTGATCGTATTCTTTCTGCTGCATGAAATGCCTGCGCGTGCCAGACTTAAAACCTACGCAGAAATTGCACGGGTAGTTCGTGCAGGCGGGTCGGTGCTGGTTACCGAATACGCCCCGCTTCCACGCCACCATTTGCTATATCGCTTTGTTCCATTCCGCTGGATACTCGGACATCTTGAACCGTTTTTACCCTGCTTCTGGCAGGAAGATGTAACGGCTCACTTAAAGGATGCACTGCGAGAATACGGCAAAACCATCGCCGGCGAACCGCATCTGGAATATGTGTTTTCAGGTTTTTACCGGGTAATGCGTTTCAATATCGAATGTGCTGCACCACACCCTGTGGGATAATTCGCTTATGAATACGAATCTGCTTACCGGCCTTAATCCTCCCCAATTGCAAGCTGTCACGCTGCCGCATCAATCTGCACTGATACTCGCCGGTGCCGGAAGTGGCAAGACCCGCGTATTAACTACACGCATTGCCTATCTGATCAGCACAGGGGCAGTCAGTCCGCACGGGATACTGGCCGTTACATTTACCAACAAGGCGGCGAAGGAAATGGTTACGCGCCTGTCTGCGATGCTGCCGATCAATACTCGCGGCATGTGGATAGGCACATTCCACGGCCTGTGTAACCGATTATTACGCGCCCATTACCGCGAAGCGAATCTGCCACAGACATTCCAGATACTCGACAGCGGCGACCAACTTTCCGCGATCAAGCGGGTAATGAAGGCGCAGCAAATCAACGATGAAAAATATCCGCCCCGCGAGCTGCAAAATTTCATCAGCAGCAGCAAGGAACAGGGGCTGCGTGCCAGTGAAGTCGAGGCCTTTGATCCTTATACGCAACGCAAGGTCGAAGTATTCGCCGAATACGATGCACAATGTCAGCGCGAAGGTGTAGTGGATTTTTCCGAATTGCTGTTACGTTGCTTTGAGTTACTGTCGCGCAATGCATCCATCCGCGAACACTACCAACAACGCTTCCGGCATATTCTGGTCGATGAATTTCAGGATACCAGCCCGTTGCAATACCAGTGGTTGAAGTTACTCGCGGGCACGGGTAATTCGCTTTTTGCCGTTGGCGATGACGATCAGTCTATCTACGCGTTTCGCGGTGCCCATGTCGGCAACATGCAAGACTTGCTGCGCGACTTTCATATCGAATCGGTCATCAAACTGGAGCAAAACTATCGTTCACACGGCAATATTCTCGATGCGGCCAATGCGCTGATCAGCAATAACCGCAATCGTCTGGGCAAGAATCTCTGGACATCGGAACAGGGCGGCGAGAAGCTGCGCGTCTATGAGGCAGTTAACGATGCTGAAGAAGCCAACTTTATCGCCTCCGAAATCAAACACCTGAAATCCGAAGGCTTCAAGCTTAGCGAAATCGCACTGTTGTATCGTTCCAATGCTCAATCGCGGGTATTGGAACATGCACTGGTTTCCAGCGGCTTATCTTATCGCGTATATGGCGGCCTGCGCTTTTTCGAGCGTCAGGAAATCAAACATGCGCTGGCCTACCTGCGCCTGATGGAAAATACCGACGATGACAATGCCTTGTTGCGCATCATCAACTTCCCCACTCGCGGCATCGGCGCGCGCAGCATAGAGCAATTGCAGGAATCAGCCCGAATCCATGGCACGACGCTATGGGATGCGGCGGCCAGAGCGGGCGGCAAGGTTTCCGCCTTTGTCACACTGATGGAATCGCTGCGTAGCGCTACCCGTGATTTACCCTTGCCCGAAATCATCGCTCATGTGCTGGAACACAGCGGCTTGATTTCAAATTACAAAAACGAAACCGGCGCAAAAAAGCGCGAAGCAGAGGAGCGCCTCGCCAATCTGGAAGAACTTGCTGCGGCAGCACTGCTATTTGTGCATGAGAACGAAGATGACAGCCTGACCTCTTTCCTGACCCATGCCTCGCTGGAAGCGGGCGAACATCAGGCAGGTGATCAGGACGATGCCTTGCATCTGATGACGGTACATGCCTCCAAGGGTCTGGAATTCAATGCCGTCTTCATCACCGGATTGGAAGAAGGCCTATTCCCGCACCAGAACAGCCAGAATGTAGATGGCGGACTGGATGAAGAACGCCGCCTGATGTATGTCGCAATTACCCGTGCACGCCGTCGGCTGTACCTGACATTCGCACAAAGCCGCATGTTGCACGGCAAGAGCAGCTACGGCATGGTATCGAGTTTCCTGAACGAGTTACCTGATGAACTGCTGCATTGGTTATCACCGCGACTGACGCAACGCAATCCCTTTGCCGCTTTTGGCTATACACCTCCCGCACCGGTCGCCGCACCCGTACCACGAGCCACGGATAACATCGGCTGGCGCGTTGGACAGAGGGTATTTCATCAAAAATTCGGTGAAGGCACCATTACCGGCGTAGAAGGCAGCGGCGCGGATGCCCGGGTACAAATCAATTTCAAACATGCCGGCAGCAAATGGCTGGCCTTAGCCTACGCAAAACTTACGCCGCTGTGATGCTAACCGAAGCACCTCCCGTTGCCACATTGACCGATCCGCGACTGACGTTGATTGTTGAGAGCTATAAACGCCTGACCGGAAAAACGCTACTCGAATCCAACTCGTCTGATCCGCTAGCTCTATGGACAGCGCCTCGCGCCATCGTCGCGCACAGCACCGAATCCGACCCGATATTTTTCTATGGAAACCGTCTGGCATTGCAACTGTTCGAGATGAATTTTGAAGCATTCACGCGCCTGCCATCGCGGCTCTCTGCTGAACCTATGGCCTTAAACTCGCGTATCGCCCTGCTGGAGAAAGTCACTGAACAGGGTTTTGTTGACGGCTACTCCGGCATGCGCATCGCCAGTAGCGGAAAACGCTTCATGATTACCGATACGACCGTCTGGAATCTGCTGGATCAAAATGGCACTTACCACGGACAGGCTGCCGTCTTCTCGCCATCCACCTGACCAGAATATCATCTATATTAGCAACTCATGATATACTAACTACACTTTATCAGCAAAGGAACAGATCATGAGCAAATCATTCAAGACCATCACCCAGGACATTGGCAAAGCCCTTCTCCCATTCCGCAAGGAAGTAGCGGCTCCGATGGCCGGCTTCGATTCATTGGCAAAAAATGCAATGGCACCGGGTGTCATGTCGGCACTGGACAAGGAACTAATCGCAACCGCCATCGCCGTTTCTACCCGCTGCGACGGCTGCATCGGCTTCCACGTCAAAGCATTGGTACGCATGGGCGCGACGCGCGAGCAAATCAACGAAATGCTGGCCGTAACCGTCTACATGGGCGGCGGCCCGTCGTTGATGTATGCCGCCGAAGTGCTGCGTGCTTTCGAGGAATTTCAACAGCCTTGATTTGGCTAACGCCATTTTTCTGAATTATGCCGCTTTCTCGTTCCCATCCGCTGCGTGGGAACGGGAAAAATACTGCCGCTATGTTCGTCAGCGTACAGCATCCGTTGATGCACTTGCCTATCCTCGACCAACGTACTGACGAACGCTTCACAGCATTCAAGTCAGTATCAAGCTCCCGCCAATCTAACTTAAGGAATTAGCATGAAATATTCAATACTATTTGTAGCGCTTGCAACTGTAATCGGCTTGAGCGCATGCGACAAACCAACTGTAGTCAATGTCCCGGTACCGGTTGCCGTGCCCGGACCTGCTGGACCACAAGGAGCGACAGGCGAACAGGGAGCAACCGGCGGTCAAGGTGCGAGTGGCGTCCAAGGTGATGCTGGCAGTCAAGGTGATGTTGGCAGTCAAGGTAACACTGGTAGCCAAGGTGATACAGGTACAAAAGGAGCAACCGGCGATCAGGGAGCGACTGGTAAGACCGGCGATACCATTCTTGTTGTTCCGGTGCCTGTTGAGAAGAAGTAAAACCGCGAGCATGCGAACGTCACTGGCCAGATATCCGCTGACCAGTGGCGTCCACTAGCGTGGAGGCATCCATTTCGACTGGTTAACCTAGAAAAAGCAATCGTCCACAAATAGCACGAAGTTGGTTTGGCAGGTATTTTGCCTTTAGGCAAAAACTCGCAAAAAACGAGCAAATTCAAAAACCTGCAATAGTTTCCAACTTCACCTAATGGGTGCTCCGGTGACTTGACGTAACCCATTGTTAAACTTCGTGACTTTCGTGTTTTCGTGGACTAAATGAAGTTTTAAGGCTGATCGCACTGGCTTCAGTAACAGCAATGACCATCACGGCAATCAATATCGTCAATAACGCAATCCGCGTGAGCACCGTCCACATGTGATCTGATAGCCCAGCATCAACTAACGACCATGCTGAAAAGTCAAACGCCAGTGTGCATCCACAAACCAGCGCACGGTTTGTCGGCTACGCCGGAAAATGTAAAAAATGAGAGCGCCTGAACAGAGCAACAAAAAATAGCACGGAGGCAGGTCTGCCCTTGCTGCACGCTCGACTATGGCAGATCAATAAAACTGAATATGCCGGGTGTCCAATTGCCTGATTGGTACCAATTTATGGAATATTGATTTACCCCTATTGGTCTGGACGAATACATTGATACACATGTGCAAGCCAACCCCATGGTTGATCGCCAAGACATCAGAGATAGACCCGAATTCACCGTTACTGCCGCACAAACGCTATGAAAATATCGCCTCTAGTCAACCACTTGGGGACGGCACGTATATTCTTGAGGTCTCCATAATTTCGGCTATACGCGAAATAATGGTGCAACCTGTTCAAGTTGACACCACGTCCTTCGGTGTCATGACGAGAGTTTCAATCCACTGCACTTTTCAATTCACTTCACTATGAACTGTTGCTTGCCGGGACTGTTGCATGCAGTTTTACTGGTGGGCGGCATTGCCTACAAACTGGTGAGTGACTCTATACAGAGCGAAGCCGTTACAACACATACGGAGAATATGTCTGTATTTCAACGAACCGTTCTGTAAACAGAAAATCGTCCTTGTGACGTTCGGTTGAAGGCTGTACCATCCTGCGCTAGAGCAATACAGAATGTCAGAGCTACGTTACCTATTTGCTTTCTGTTTGTCGGTTCTGACTAAATTAGTACCCTCTTTAGATTCATGATACATAAAGCTTTTATGAATCTCCCGGTTTTTCCAACTTAAAGTAGAGCACGCATGATGAAAACTAAGTTAATCAGATCGACCCTGGTTTTATTCACCAGCCTTCTCTTACTTTCGTGTGGCGGGGGCGGGGGTGTAGCTAGACCACCCAACATTCTTTTTGTAATCATGGACGATGTGGGAATTGATCAAATGGCGGCGTTTGGTTATGGCGGTGCAACGCCACCTGACATGCCCAACATCAATATGATTGCAGCATCCGGCGTGCGTTTTCGTAATACCTGGTCTATGCCCGAGTGTTCTCCCGGTCGTGCTTCCATGTTTGTTGGACGTTACCCGTTCCGCACCAATATTTATCAGGCAATTGGGCCCAATGATCTTTCCAATTCGCAAATTTCTCCTTATGACATGACGGCACCCAAGCTGCTGAAGCTGGCAAATTACGAAAGCGGCATGTTCGGTAAATTTCATCTGGCCGGGCCGGAGAATAATTCTGCGGGTAATGGCACCCCCGGTGTGCTGGGTTGGGATTATTTTTATGGCTGGATAGGCGGGTTGCCTGCTTCCATTGATTCTACAGCGGGCGGAATTGCGCCTGTCGGTACGTATTCATGCGGATTTGTTCCCAGCGCGGTTAAAGGCGGAGCCGATACGGGCGCGTGTTACAAATCGAATGGCACTTGCAGTACGATTGCAGGCACGATAGCCTCAAACAATGTTCCTGGAAAACAGTGCCTGGCAAGTGGCGGAATTTTTGTTCCGAACGGGGTATGTCAAGCCGTTCCTCCAGCCGGACTGAATTTCAATCAACAAAATGCGTACTATGTCTCGCCGCTGGTAATTAATTCCGGCTCTACAGTAACGGTGGTTCCGTTCACAGATAGTCGAACTCGCGGTTATCGAACCAAGCTCGAAGCCGATGCTGCAATTAGTTGGATCAATAGTCGAGGCGCCACAAAACCTTGGATGGCGACGGTAAGTTTCAGTGCCCCGCATACTCCGGTGCAACAAGCTCCGGGTAATCTGACTCCGCTAAGCGGTGCCGGAAGCGATGATTTGGATTGCAAAAATATGATCGCTCAGCGGGTCTTGCAAAATCAGATGACGGAAGCATTGGATTCGGAATTTGGTCGACTCATGGTTGAAACCGGGCTTGCTACACGCAATCCTGACGGAACACTTGCTTATGATCCTGCGGCAAGCAATACCATGATCGTGATCGTAGGCGATAACGGAACGCTGGGTAATTCAGTAAAGCTGCCATTCAATGCGCAACGTGCCAAAGGAACCGCGTATCAAACCGGCGTTTGGGATCCATTAATCGTGGCCGGCCCGCTGGTTAATCAGCCTAATCGCGAAGTAGATCATATGGTGAATATGGTCGATGTGTTTCAGTTGTTTGGCGAGATTGCCGGAATTAATGTCAAGGCAGTTGTTCCACGCACCCTTGATTCGGCACCGTTACTGCCTTATCTAACCAATGCGGCTCAACAGAGTATCCGCAAGGTTAACTTTGCAATGGGCGGTTACAACACACAAGCCAATGGCGGGCGCAATGGCCCTTGCGTAATTTCTCAGAACTCATGTACGCAAATTCCTATTTCAAAAAGTGTTTGCGAGGACAACAATGGTGTTTGGTGGGGAGCCGGGGCAACGGATGTAACTGTCATCAATGCACCGACGGGCTACCAAAGTTGCTGTCAGGTAAATCAGGCCTTATTCAAGGCCGGGCAACCTCAGATAATTGTCAATCCTGAAATCTCGACTGCTGTCAGAAATGATAATTACAAGCTGGTACAGAATACGGTTCAAACCTATAACTCCGTCGCGGATACCTGTTCGGCCGTGGTGACCAATGAGTTTTATCAGGTGGATCAGGCCAAGCCCGTTCCCAAGCTGGATAATGTCGATGTCAATCTGCTGCTTCAGCCCTTAACACCCACTTTACAGACGATTTATGACGGCCTCTTGGTGCAGTTGAATTCCATTCTGGCTTCGCAGCCGTCATGTCCCGGCGATGGGAATATGGATGGTGTCGTCGATGCTCAAGATAGCGCCAACTGGCTGAGCATAGTCGCCAATTGGTTTACATCGAGTGTTTATGATTTCAATTTTGACGGCCTAACAGATAATGTGGATTCGCAAACGATTACCAACAATCAAGGGGCTTGCGCCAAAGCCACGGCGACTTACTAAATGAAATTCGGACGCCGTTATATTATTTGGGCCGCTGTCGGTTTGGTGATTGCCATCGGTGCTTATCTGGTTAACATGAAACAGTCGGATAAGCAGGTTATAAACGAAGCAAAGACCATCCCCAACGAGGCTAACGCTCCATTAGGGATGGCCCTGATTCCCGGTGGTGAATTCCTGATGGGAAGCGATAATAAACAATCGCGACTTAATGAACGTCCCGTCCATCGAGTGCGTGTTGCAAGCTTCTGGATGGATATAACCCATGTCACCAACGATCAGTTTGCCAAGTTTGTAAAAGAGACGAATTATCTTACAACGGCGGAACAGAAGCCTGACTGGGAAACCATACGGGTGCAGCTTCCACCAGACACACCCAAACCGCCCGAATCAGCGCTGGTTGCAGGTGCAATGGTGTTTACCGGCACCAGCGAGACGGTACTTCTGGATGACTATTCCCAGTGGTGGGCTTATGTACCCGGCGCAAACTGGCGGCATCCCACCGGACCCGGCAGCAGCATAGAAGGTAAAGGCAACCACCCGGTCGTCCAAGTCAGTTATGAAGATGTAATGGCTTACGCTAAATGGGCCGGCAAGCGCCTGCCCACCGAGGCGGAGTGGGAGTTCGCCGCGCGTGGAGGTCTTACTCAGGCCACCTATGCCTGGGGCGATCAGTTGGAAAATGATGGCAAACCACAGGCGAAAATGTGGGATGTGAGAGAGAGACCTTTTCCTGTGGTCAGCCCCGGTGTCGCGGTCGAAACCAGTCCTGTTGCCAGCTTCCCCCGGAACGGTTATGGTTTGTTTGATATGACCGGTAATGCATGGCAGTGGGTATCCGATTGGTATCGCCAGGATTATTTCGCGATTCAAGCAAAAACGCATGGCGATAACGTAATCGACAATCCGCAAGGACCAGACGATTCATTTGACTCGGCTGATTTCTCCGCACCCGTCAATGCGCCTAAACGAGTCATACGCGGTGGCTCGTTCCTATGCAATGAAAATTACTGTCGCTCTTACCGGCCCAGTGCGCGGCGCGGAACGGACCCTTACAGTCCGATGTCACACATCGGATTTCGACTGGTTAAGGATTTGTAGCACGCGTTTCTGTTGCCGCTTTAACGGCTTCGCCAGATTAATCCGGCACCGGTGGGAAACTTGATACCAGACTATCCGGCACTTCCCGCTTGCTTGCCAGACTGATTGCACTTGCTTCGGTAACGGCAGTGACCATCACGGCAATCAATGTCGGCAACAATGCAATCCGCGTGAGTGCCGTCCATAGAATATGTTTCATGCTCGCCTCATGCGCACTCAGGCTGACTAGCCAGGCAATGAATATCAGAACGGCTGTGATCAGATAGCCCAGCATTAACCAGCGACCATGTTGAAAAGCCAAACGCCAGTGTGCGTCCACAAACCAGCGCGAAGTTTGTCGACTACGCCGGTAAATATAGAAAATAAGTGCACCTGAACAAAACAACGGAATCAGCAAGCCCGGCATGCCGGTATTTAATATGATGACCGTTGGTATCATCAATAAATCGAACGCAAACAAGCCGGTGATGAAAAGATTATGCGGCACCTGCGCCTGCTTGATGACTGATTCTTCAATCTGAAACTGCATGACACACTCCTGACTAGCCATTCAAGGAATGCAATATTAGCATAAGCTAATTCTCATGACGCAGGATTCTTATCAACCAGCCCGACCTCTCAGAGAGAGGGCTGATCGTCCGTATCAGATGACGGCCCTTCTTCCGATGCGACATCTGCGACCTTTTCAGCCGGGAAAATATCCCCGAAGCTGACGTATAACGACGTAAACATGATCGGCATCAACACCAGCCAACCCAACATCATCGGTATACTGGCGAGCATAGCCAGCAGAAAAAAGCTGGTGCCATACAGCAACATCGGCCCGATATTATGTGTGAATGCCCTCATGCTGAGTTTCATCGCAGCAATAGGTTCGACATTGCGAAAGAACACCAGCATCGGCGCGTACTGCATGGACATCAACAATGCACTGAACAGCAATGCACCCAGCAAGATGGCGGATTCTGCACCGGTTACGGCCTGCCGGATTACTTCGGGATCACTCGGTGGCGGCTGATTGCTCATCATCAAACTGACGATTTCCGCCCCCCCCGTCATCTTCATCACACCGAATATCAAATACTGACCGACTAGTGCAATACCACCCAAGGTAATCAGATGCGAAGTTTGATGCAAAAATCCGCTGAACAAATGCCCCAAGCCGAGTTCATCCCCCCGCTCCAGCGAATAACAGCCTGTCATCAGACCAATCACGATTATGGGCATCAACAAACTAACCAACGGCTCACCAACCATAGGCACAACAGAAACGAGTGCCGCTGTGACAAAGCAGATCGATAACAACACGATCCACAGCAGCGGCGATTGTACAAACAGCGCATAACCCTTCTTGATCCATTGCCAGCCATGAATAGCGGCAAGACGTTGCGGTTCCATATTGTTTCCTCAGAAATAGTTACAACAGAAATATGGACTGTCCACTATTGTGGTGACAGCCGGCATATTTACTACAACCAGATAGATGACGCTGCCGCGATATGGTTTTTCAACACACGTTCGAAATGTTCCGGGTCATGCGCATGTACCATCTCGCCATCACGAGGTAAATACATATCGAAAAGCCGTGACAACCAGAATCGCAATGCGGCCAGACGCAACAACTGTGGCCATGCCTGCTGTTCGTTTTCCTGCAAGGGCCGCACAGCATGATAGGCGCGTAGAAAAGCCTGTGTCCGATCTACGTCCAGCTTGCAGTCGGCATTCATACACCAGTCGTTAATCGTAATCGCGATGTCATACAACAAGGCATCGGTGCAGGCAAAATAGAAATCAATCAAGCCACCAACCCGGTCTCCTTCCAGCAACACGTTATCACGGAACATATCGGCGTGAATCACACCTTGCGGAAGCAAAGCCCAACTTTGCCGTGCATGAAACTCGACCTCGCTATCCAACAGGGCCGCCTGCTCATGATTCACAAAGGAACGAACACGGGGCGCGGTCGCGCTGCGCCAGTATGCACCACGCGGATTCGGCATGTTCTGCGAAAAACTCTGTCCCGCGATATGCATCTGACCCAGCATCGCACCCAATGCGGCGCATTGCACAATACTCGGTGTAGTCGTGGATTTACCGCTTAAACGGCTGACGATACAACTGGGCTTACCATTCAATTCACCCAGAAACTGGTTATACCGGTTCGCCACGGGTGCCGGGCAGGGTATGCCGTGACGTGCCAGATGCGACATCAGATTCAGATAGAACGGCAACTCATCGGCGGTCAGCTTTTCAAACAGCGTCAGTACAAAACGTCCGTTGCCGGTCGTAACAAAATAGTTGGTATTCTCAATGCCGGAGGCGATCCCTTGCAACTCCAGCAATTGCCCCAGAGAATAATCAGATAGCCAGGCCGTAAGTTCAGCCTCTGAAACGCTAGTATAAACAGACATATTATCTTGCAGCCCGCATGGCGAGTCTTGGTTGCCCGCTCAAGCTGAAACCAGCGGACATAAATAAAAAAATTGATTTATCAACGATTACAGCAATCATTAGAAGCGGTGGATGATCCATTGCGGCGGGCGCACCCCGCTATCCAACCCTTCCTGACGCGAGAACTTCCCATCCCCTTTATCATCAACCAGATAGTAGGAAGGGCCGACTTTAGGTGTCACCTTGATCATGTACAGTCGTCCACCGGAGCGAAACTCCTCTACCGTCAGCTCTGTCTGCTTGATGATGGTGATCTCTGCTTCATCCTCCGGTGAGCCGCTCGGTTCGGCCGAAAATAACGGCGGTGGCGTGAGAGGCTCCAGATTTCGATGATCCTGATCGGCGGCCGAAGCTGAGAGAGCAATTCCGCTCAGCAAAATAAAAGTCAAGAAGCGCATGATAGCGACACCGGTTAATTGGAATGAACGTATTTTAGCCGATTTATTGGCTGGTCTGAAATTCGTCAACAAACTATTGGCATTTCAGTTTACAAGTAGAGCTGTCGTTCACGCTCGGCCTCGGTAGGCTCAAAGCCCAGAGTCTCGTAATGTTTAAATATAGCATTAACGATTTCAACCGGATCATCAATGATCTGAACCAACTGCAAGTCTTCTGGACTGATTACTTCCTCCTCCAGCAGCGCCGATTTGAACCATTCAATCATGCCGCCCCAGAATTTTTCGCCCACCAGTATGATCGGCATACGGCGCGTCTTGCCTGTTTGTACCAGCGTCAACGCTTCCATCAGCTCGTCCAGCGTACCGAATCCGCCCGGCATCACCACATAGGCATGAGCAAATTTGACGAACATCACCTTGCGTGCAAAAAAGTGTTGAAAAGACTGACTGATGTTCTGGTAGGGATTATTGGTCTGCTCATGCGGCAACTGTATATTCAAGCCGACACTTGGCGATTTTCCGTAAAATGCGCCCTTGTTGGCCGCCTCCATGATACCCGGCCCGCCACCGGAGATAACCGAAAACCCGGCATCGGAAAGCAGGCGTGCAATTTCTTCGCAAAGTTTGTAATAGGGTTGATGGGGCTTGGTTCTTGCGCTGCCGAAGATGCTGACAGCAGGATGTATCTGTGCAAGGCGGTCGGTGGCGGAAACAAATTCTGACATAATGCCGAAAACGCGCCACGCTTCCTTGGCATCCCATGCGTCAGGTATATCGGATGCAGGCAGCTTGGGTATATCGTTCATGGCAACACCTCAAAATATGGTCAAAATTCAAAATGAACAGTGCTTCTAAAACTTTATTACTGGTAGACGGCTCTTCCTTTTTATACCGCGCTTTTCATGCCATGCCGGACTTACGCAACCACCTCGGCGAACCGACGGGTGCAATATACGGCGTACTCAACATGCTGCGTCGGCTGCGTCAGGATTACCCGGCGGATTATAGCCTTTGCGTATTTGACGCAAAAGGAAAAACCTTCAGAGACGACCTGTATCCTGAATATAAGGCCCATCGTCCCTCCATGCCGCCCGATCTGGCGATGCAAATCGAACCTCTGCATCAGGCCATCAAGGCGGCAGGCTGGAAAATCGAGATGATCGACGGCGTCGAGGCAGACGATGTGCTCGGCACCCTGGCGCAACAGGCGGCAAGGGACGGCGTGCGCTGCATCATCGCGACGGGTGACAAGGATCTGGCGCAACTGGTCAATGAGCATGTCACGCTGATCAACACCATGAATAATGAAACGCTGGACATTGAAGGTGTAAAAACCAAATTCGGCGTTCCGCCGGAACGCATCGTCGACTATCTGACGCTGACCGGCGATCAGGTGGACAACGTACCGGGCGTGGAAAAAGTCGGCCCCAAGACAGCGGTGAAATGGCTCACCCAGCATGGCACCCTGGCTCAGGTGATGCAAAATGCCGACAGCATCAGCGGCGTAGTGGGCGAGAATCTACGCAAGGCGCTGGACTGGCTGCCGATGGCACAACGTCTGGTCACGGTAAAATGCGATGTGGAATTACCGCTGGACTACCATGAACTGATCGCACCGCCTCCCGACCATGCGCAACTCGCACGCCTGTATGAACAACTGGATTTCAAGACCTGGCGACGTGAACTAAATGAATCCGCCGCGCAAGTGGTCGAGACACCGGCCCCCACCGAACAACAACGCCACCACATTCAGTACCAAACCATCCTGACTTCCGCTCATCTGGATGCCTGGCTGCAACAATTCATGTCGGCGGAGCTGGTTTGTCTGGATACCGAAACCACCGGGCTGGACACGATGGATGCACAGTTAGTCGGCATGTCGTTTGCCATCACCCCGCATTGCGCCGCCTACCTGCCACTGGCGCATGTCTATCCGGGAGTGCCGGATCAGCTTGATCGCGAGCAAACACTGGCGAAACTCAAACCCTGGCTGGAAAGCGCGCAGCACAAAAAGGTCGGTCAGAATCTCAAATACGATGCGCATATCCTCGCCAATCACGGCATCACGCTGGCAGGCATACACGACGACACGCTGCTTGAATCCTATGTACTGGAAAGCCACAAGTCACACGGTATGGACAGCCTCGCACTGCGCCATCTGAATGCAAAAACCATTAGTTTTGAGGAAGTGGTAGGCAAGGGCGCAAAGCAAATCTGTTTTGATCAGGTCGATCTGAAAATCGCCACCGGCTACGCGGCCGAAGATGCCGACATCACCTTGCAACTGCACCAGATGCTAGTCCCGCAAATCGAAAGCCAACCCGGCCTGGCTTATGTCTATCGCAACATCGAACTGCCTGCGATGCATGTACTGTGCACGATGGAACGCAACGGCGTGCTGCTTGACAGTGCGCTGCTGCAAATACAAAGCCATGAACTGGGCATAAAGCTGATTGAGCTGGAAGCGCAAGCCCATCAGGCTGCCGGACAACCGTTCAACCTCAATTCGCCGCTGCAAATACAGGAAATCCTGTTCGGCAAACTGGGCCTGCCAGTCATCAAGAAAACCCCGAAAGGCGCGCCGTCTACCGACGAGGAAGTATTGCAGGAACTGGCTCTGGACTATCCACTACCGAAGCTATTGCTGGAATATCGCGGCATGGCGAAACTCAAGTCTACCTACACCGACAAATTACCCAAGATGGTCAACCGTCGCACCGGACGCGTGCATACCAGCTATTCACAGGCCGTGGCGGTCACCGGACGGTTAGCTTCCAGCGACCCCAACCTGCAAAACATCCCGATTCGCAGCGCCGAAGGTCGCCGCATCCGTGAAGCTTTCATCGCCGCACCCGGCAATTGCATCGTTGCCGCCGACTATTCGCAGATCGAACTGCGCATCATGGCGCACCTGTCCGGCGATGCGGGTCTGCTACAGGCTTTCGCCAATAACGAGGACATACACCGCGCCACCGCCGCCGAAATCTTCATGACCAACCCGGACGAGGTCACGTCCGAGCAACGCCGCTACGCCAAGGTGATCAACTTCGGCTTGATCTACGGCATGTCCGCCTTCGGCCTGTCCAAACAACTCGGCATCGAACGAAGTGCCGCACAGTCCTATATCACCCGTTATTTCGAACGCTATCCGGGTGTAAAAAATTACATGGACAGCACACGCGAACAGGCCAAGCAGCAAGGTTATATTGAGACCGTATTCGGTCGCCGCCTGTGGTTACCCGAGATCAACAGCAGCAACGGCATGAAACGCCAGGGCGCAGAACGCGCCGCAATCAACGCACCTATGCAAGGCACTGCCGCCGACCTGATCAAACTGGCGATGATCAAGGTGCAGCAATGGCTGGAAAACGAAAAACTGAACAGCCGCCTGATCATGCAGGTACACGACGAACTGGTGCTGGAAGTCCCGGAAAATGAATTGACGCTGGTAAAGGAAAAACTCCCCGGATTAATGTGCAACGTCGCCGATTTACGCGTACAGCTACTGGTTGAATTGGGTGCAGGGAAAAATTGGGATGAAGCGCATTAGGTGAATATGCGCCAGACTGAGGGCTGAGTTCAAATACCAACTACCACGGCCAAATTTTTGCCGAGTCAGACTGAAAACCAAGGAGTAAACTCTTATGCCAGCATGACTGGCTGGTGGTTTTCAGGCAAGTCATTTTCAGTTTTGTATATCGGCAAGCGAGACACAACGGACGGTCAAGGTACAATATTTGATAGATCGATTTACTACAGGCAGCAGACGCTAGAGGCCTTTTGAAAAACTGACTCGTCTTTTGTGACAAAAAACATAGTGGGTGTGCCTGCACCAATGATATGCAACGGCTGGAATCTTTCAACTTGTGCCCAAAAATCTTGAATCTCTAGATTCAATTTGTCCAATGGCGCGAAACCCCAACGATTAACGAAGGATAGGTGAGGCTCATCAGGTGCATTGCCTGCGTATACGTACCACTCATCAAACCCCGGTGTTGGCAACGCCGATACTTTATCAATGATGGGGCTAACGACGATTTCACCCCTCTTGACCCAACCTTCTGCATAATCGGCTGGAGTTGGTTCAAAAGGTCCACTATCACACGACGCAATTACAACACGATACCCGCGCACCATTTCTGGAAACCGATGCAAAAGATCCGTTAGGCTTGGATCGAATTCATCCGACCACTCAACAACCCAGTAACCTGACCTAAAACCTGTACGAATCATATTGAACGAATGCTACGTTACGGACTAGATGGCGAATGTCCAATGTGAGCATTGGCTAGAGCACTTTTTCAGAGTGAACATATTGTAGGCCGCGAATTATTTCGAGGCCGTCGCGGCCAGACGTAAGATCCCATCGTATTTCATCGAGCATTTTGGCTTTCCCAATCTTTGACATATCAAGCACTTCATCGGCGCGCCAAACAACAAAACGGACTTCATTTGGCACAACATCAAAAACAATATTTCGGCGTGGCCACGAGAGTGTACCTCCCTCGCCGGCGACCTGAATTTGCCCCGGTTTTACCTGCGCAATAATAAACGAAGCATTAGGTATGTCGGCGATAGCTTGTCCATTGAGAGATACAATGAGGTCACGCAAACCATAGGCCATCAGAGATGGGCGCACTATTACCACCGAAGAAAAGCCATTTGACGGTGTAGGATCAAACTTATGAGAACCAGATGGAGGAACACTTGCACAAGAGGTAACAAGTAGCCCCGTTGCAATCACATACAACCAATGACGGATTAACTGAAAAACTTTCATAGCGCTTGGTGTACCTCTCGGGGTTAGCATGGCAAATAACGCTTAGCCTAGATACTATTATTATTTGAAGGCGAAGCAATGCCATCAATATTGTGGTTCTTGTTATTTTTTAGCAGCAAAGCGACAAAATTTGGATCAGCCAAAAGATTTTTGATGTTTGCAGAGAATGCGCCAAGCAAGAACGCTTTGTAGCCACCAGAAATCGATTCTTCAGTCTTGAGAGAACCCTCTGTAGTTGTTTTATACAGAACCTTCCCTTCGGATCGACTATATAACTCCCATGTAATGTTCATCCATGAGCCGCCTTTAACTGAGTTGGTGCTTCCAACTGAAAGGGTTGGTGATCCTGAGAATGGGAAGCAAAGATTAGTTTGAATTTTATTGATCACGGCACCAACCAAAACATCAGCTTTACTATCTGGAACCTCCTCAAAAACTGAGTCTGGCGCCCCAATGACTGTGTATTTCTCCTTTCCTAACTCACGCCGAAATATGTCCGAAAATTCGTCATTATTCACAACTAACTGCCCGCCTTGCCAACTAATTGGCACACCAGGTTGGCAACCCCATCCGTAATAAATCTGACCAATTGAGTCACCAATTGCAATTTTTGTTATTACTTTCTTAAGGAGCATGGACTTTGTTTCGACACCTTCTGGAATGGGGATGATTGGCTTGATTTCCACATTTTTTACTGGGGCAATCTCACAAGCCGTTAACAAAAAAAGGAGCAAAATAAGTGAAAAAATCAAAATCCGAGACATATTATTGTTTTACCTTTGCTGAGGCTGTATAAAATTTTTGCATTGTACGGACGACCACAATTGAGTGTGTACGAAGTTTTGTGTATATCATTAACGTTGTTTCCTGACTCGCCAACGGCAGTTGTGCTACAGACAGCAGACTTTCAAGTACTGCCCCGTGACAGCCGGCGTATGGGACTTTTCTACGCTTAATGACCGTCAGCTTTTAGCTTGGGTATTTCACACTCAACAGGAAACCACCTTTTTTAGGCTTCCTTCATCGACCGATCAACCCAACCCTTTAATGCACGTATCAGGCCAAAATCCTTCCGGATAAGCCAACATGCACAAAGCGGCATAAATTGAAGCGTGTTGGATTACGCTAACCCAACCTGCCAAACTCTAACTCTACCCCTGATACACAACCTTGCCGTCAACCAGCGTGAACCGCACCCTGCCCTGCATTTCAAAGCCGATAAACGGTGTGTTCTTGCCTTGGCTCTTCAATGCGGCGGATTCCACTTTCCATTGAGCTTCGGGATCGAAGATACAAACATCGGCTGCGGAACCGGCACTCAGATGTCCGGCATCCAGCCCGAGGATTTTGGCGGGTTGCAGGGTGACTTTGGCGAGAGCGGCGGATAAATCAAGCTTGTCCTGCGCGCCCCACTTCAACACCAACGGCAGCAACAACTCCAGCCCGGTTGCGCCTGCTTCCGCTTCGGCGAAAGGCAGTTGTTTGGCATCCTCATCGACCGGCGCATGATTGGAGCAGATGGCATCTATGGTACCGTCCAGCAATCCGGCGCGCAGTGCGTCGCGGTCGCGCAGGCTGCGTAGTGGCGGCATCAGGTGACAGTTCGGATCGAAGTAGCCTATGTCTCTGTCGGACAAATGCACATGATTCATCGAAACATCGCAACTCACCGCCAGCCCCTGCTTCTTGGCCTCGCGTATCATTTCCACGCCTGCCGCACTGGAAATCCGGCAGATATGCAACCTCACGCCGGTTTCACGCGCCAGTGACAGCATTGTCGCCAACGCAATAGTTTCAGCGAAAACCGGTATCGCGGGCAAGCCGCAACGGGTCGCGACTTCGCCATCGTGGGCGACACCGCTTTTGGCAAGGAAGCTATCCTGAGGACGCAGCCAAACCGAAAAACCGAAGGTGGCGGCGTATTGCATTGCGCGATAGAGCACACGCGTGTCGGTAAGCGGCGCATCGGCCTGACTGAACGCCACGCATCCCGCGTCCACCAACTCGGACATTTCGGTCAATTCCTGACCTTGCAGCGCCGCCGTCAGTGCCGCAACCGGATAGAGTCGCGCCTGATTCAGGCTTTTCGCACGATGTTTGAGCATTTCAACCAGACCCGGCTCATCCAGTGGCGGATCGGTATCGGGCGGGCAGGCCAGACTGGTCACGCCTCCGGCAACCGCAGCCTGCATTTCCGATTCCAATGTCGCCATGTATTCGTAACCCGGCTCGCGCAGCCTTGCCGCCAGCTCAATCAAGCCGGGTGCGACGATCAGCCCACTCGCATCGATCACCTGTTCAGCCACGAATCCATCCGGCATCGTGCCGACAGCCGCTATCCTGCCCGCCGCAATATACAAATCCTGAATTGCGTCGATATTGTTTTTAGGGTCGATCAATCGACCATTTTTGATGTGTATGTTCATTTGCTACTCCCTGCCAACGTACTCATTACCGCCATACGCACCGCGATACCAAAGGTTACCTGCGACAGAATTACCGATTGCACACCATCGGCGACACGGGAGTCGATCTCGATGCCGCGATTCATCGGGCCGGGGTGCATTACGATGGCATCCGGGCTGGCATAGGCCAGCTTTTCTTCGGTCAGTCCGTAGTTCTTGAAGTATTCCTGTCCGGACGGCAAGGCCGCACCTTGCATGCGTTCATTCTGTAATCGCAACATCAGCACCACATCCACATCCTTCAGCCCCTGAGCCATATCGTGATAAACCTGTACGCCGAGATTTTCCACATTGGCTGGCAACAGAGTCTTGGGAGCAATGACGCGCACTTCAGGTACGCCCAACGTGGTAAGTGCGTGTATCTGTGAGCGCGCCACGCGTGAATGCATCACGTCACCGACTATCGCGACGCGTAAATTATGAAATTCCTTCTTGTAATGCCGGATCGTGAACATGTCCAGCAATGCCTGGGTAGGATGCGCATGACGCCCGTCACCGGCATTGACAACATGAATTTCGGGAGGAACATGGCGTGCGATTAGATGCGCCGCGCCACTTTGCGAATGGCGTACCACGAACATGTCGGCATGCATCGCACACAGGTTATCCACGGTATCCAGCAAGGTTTCGCCCTTGCTGGTGCTGGAAGAACCGATATTCAGGTTGACCACATCCGCCGACAGACGCTTGGCGGCAATTTCAAACGTGGTACGCGTACGTGTGCTGTTCTCAAAGAAAATATTGAAGACCGATTTCCCCTGTAACAACGGACTCTTCTTGATTTCAAAACCTTGAGCAAGATCGAGAAAAGAGCTGGCCCGGTCGAGAATGTCACGCATGATGCGTACCGGCAGACCTTCCGTAGTCAGCAGATGCTGAAGTTCACCGTGTTTGTTGAGTTGTGGATTATTCATGTAAAGCTCCGGAAAACACTATTAATTTACGACGACGCTGTCCGTCATTCCTTGCTACGTAAATCGCTGACATTGATACCTGCCGAAGGCTCATCCAGCCATGCTTGCAGGATTTGCTGGGCAGCATATTGGTCGATCAGACTCTTCTGATTTCTGCCACGTATACCCTGTTTGTTTAACTGTTCACTGGCTGCCAGCGATGTATAGCGTTCATCCACCAGAATGACCGGCAAACTAAATCGTCCATTAAGCCGATTGGCAAAACGTCGGCACAGCGCCGTTAATTCATGAGGAGTCCCGTCCTCGTTGCGAGGTGATCCGACCAACAAGGCACAGGGCTGCCATTCACCGATCAGATCGGCGATCAACGCGAAACGAAGTTCGTTTTTTTCTTCGTTCAGGGTGGTTAACGGTTGTGAACTGGCTGAGAAAGTGTTGCCGACGGCGACACCGATGCGTTGAGTTCCAAAATCGAATGCCAGCAGAGTACCGACCAGAGAAGTTGCAACGGGTGTGCCTCTTGCTTCCGACATCCGCGCCTCGATGTCAGGCATGCCCGGCATCTTCTACCAGCATGGAGTAATTGACACCAAGCAAGCCCATGGCCGCATTCAATCGTTCTTCAGCAGGCATACCGAACAGAATATGTTCATTCGCTGGCACGGTAAGCCAGGTGTTTTCATTGATTTCGTGCTCCAACTGCCCCTGATCCCATCCAGAGTAGCCGAGTGTAATCAATACATTGTCCGGCCCCTTTCCTTCGCCCAGCGCTTCGAGTATGTCCTTGGAGGTTGTGAGCGCCAGATTGGCATTGATACGCATCGTCGATTGCCAATCCTGACTCTTGTCGTGCAGCACAAAACCGCGTTCAGTTTGTACCGGACCGCCGATATGCACGGGCATTTTCTCAAGCCGCGGTTGATGCAAGGGAATGTGAATCTGATTAAACATATCGGCCAGCGTCAGATTGATTGGCCGGTTTACCACAATGCCCAGCGCACCATTCTCATCATGCTCACAAATGTAAGTCAGGGTGCCGGCAAAGAAACCTTCTTGCATGGCAGGCATGGCAATCAGGAAATGATTAGTAAGATTGAATTTAGACATGAGCGCATTGTATCCGGCTGCGTCCACCTTCACAATTCACCATTGCTTAAACCCGGTAAAATTACACTGGATTTTCAGCATTTCAACCCGGATGGCTATCATCGGGCAAATGAACCACAAAACGTGCTTCCCCTGTTGCTCCGGAATACGCGTTGATCCGTCCGCCTAGTGCGGCAACCTCGCGCAAGGCGCTACTCAATCCCCTGATTGAATTCCTATTGTTTCCTGCTGAAGTTATGTCCTGTGAGAAAATCAGTTGCGCAAGCTGGTGATCACTTACCGTATCGTCATCCGCTTCCAGCAAACCCTTTTTAATCGCCTGGTCGCGTAGCGCAAACAGATCTAGCCCCTGCCCGTTATCACTCAACTCGATGATCACTTCATCATTTTCACGCCGCACGATCAGACGTATCTCGCTGACGGATTCCGCGCCGAACTTAATCCGGCTTGGCTCGTCTTCTCTGGCATGCTCAATCGCATTGCACAACAATAGCTCCAGCGGTGCAATCAACCTGTCCAGCCGTGCACTTCCCATCCGTATATCACCGGCAAGCTTGAGGCTTACCCGCTTATTCTGTTGCTGCGCATAGTGCCAGACTATACGATGCAATCGTTCACCGATACGGGAAAATGGAACTCGCTGTACTTCCATCAAATTTTGACGCAATTCATGGCTCAATTGCGCCTGTAACTGAACCGCCGAAACGGCTTCATCCACTTTATTTTGCAATGACTGCTGTACTTGCTGCATTTGCAACAGACTCTCGGTCATAAAGCGTATTGTTTCGCGCACATGTGCGAGGCGGTCAAACTCCTGCTGGTCATACGGCTTCTTGCCCGCGCCTGTCGCAGAAACACAGGCGCGCATCTGTATATCTTCCTGATACTCGACTTCACTCAACTGTTTATACCAACCCGCCACACTATCACGCATTACTCCGAGTTCCGCACGGATGTCATTCAGCCCGACTTCCATCTGTGCACGTACCTTGCTGATCTTCCCGGATTGTTTGAGCAAACTGTCAAACACCTCCGGCTGTACCTGCAAGAATATCTGCTCCCTGCTAGAAACGGACAATGACACTTCATCAGCCGCCAGTCCAACCTTATGCATTTTCAGGTCCGCGGCTTCTTCACGATTACCTGTCTGTTCTATCGATACCTCATGAACTTGTCTTGATTCACTAATATCAGGCACCACCGGCTCAGCACTGACGATAGGCACCGATTCAACCGTAACAGCATCCTCTTTACTTGCCGGCGGCTCCGTGACGCCCCGTCCCTCTTTCTCCTTTTCAACATGCTCTACGGAAACATTCTCGTCAGCCAATACCAGTGCAACCAAATCACGTTGCTCCAGCGGCATTTGTCTTGCGCAAACTTGCTCCACCATTCGCTTCAATGCAGCAATCACCTTATCCAACATTTGCAATTGCCGGTCATCCAATCCGGATGCCTTTTCCAGATGTGCGAGCAGCCATCCTTCAAAGGCCGCTGACAATGCTTCCATCGCCACGAAACCGAGACTGCGGCTGATTTCAGCAAGGGTATGAGCACAGCGCATGAATTCAAAGCGGACTTGCAACGGCTGACGCATGCACATTTGATTGAACTGCGTGCGTAGCGCTGCCACAAGTTGTGTGGCCTCTACGCTGAAAATATTGAATAATTCAGCTGATAATTCAATATCCCCGATATACACCAGAACAGACTCATCCGCTCCACGGTCACGGTCTGCCAGCTCTGCCCAGATTTCTCCGTTTTCAGGAGCAAACAACGCAGGCTGATCTTCAAGAATCAGATCGGGGAAATATTGTTGAAGCGCATAGTGACGTTTGATCTGATTGCTGCGGCGACTGGTCGATTTACTGTGTCCTATCAGATAAAGCATTTCGCTTATTAACGCCGGAGTTTCTTCGTTTCCGGCCTTATTGATCGCGCGCAACTGCCGATCTATACGTCCCAGCAATTTGCGTATCACCCTGTCAGATGTCAGACCATTCGCCTTTATGCAATCCAGTAAACTACCTGCCACCCACCATATCTCCCGGCTGTCATCCTGCGGCATACAAGCCAACACTACATCGGTAGCCTGCTGCATCATCTTTACCGCCTCGCTGACATTATTCTCATGCAAGCAAAGCAGCAATCCGCGCTGATACCGCGTTTGCGACGCCTTGATTTTATTTGCGGCATCAGCGGGCTGAGCAATTTTCAGCACGCTATCGGGAAGAGAAACTGACAGATCGGGGAAAAACAAGTCCTGCTCAAATGCCACCTCCATACCACGCAATTGCTGCATGGCCTGATACGAGGGAAACAGTCGCAAGGCATTATTTGCCTCACCTTGCATCAATTCGCCAAGATAACGATCAAGTCCTGCCAATGAGTCATTCAGTACACGGTTATACAACGGCGATTCCTGAGTGTCGTACCCACCCAGCTCATTCAGTAAACGCTCTATCTCCTCACAATAGACGGCCTCGCCGCTCAGACGTATCATCCTGAGCACACTTACAACACGATGCATCTCGCCGCGTGCTTTTTCCAGTACATCAGCATGCTTCACCGGATCATCGAAATATTGCTTCAAGCGCGACACAACCCCGCCCAGCGCCATGTCAATGCCGGGTTTAACTGCCGAAAGCGCAGCACGGTCAAATTGTCTCTGGTTAGGCATATTTTTACGGACTGTTATATTTCAGTACCATCTGCTGTCAGATTGTGAATGGCAAATAAGCAATTTGCCGTAACTTCAGAAACCACCATTAACATGCTGTCCGATTTAGGCTAAGGAATCAAACAAAAATAACTTGTGCAAATAAACAATACCCGTAGGTTGGGCTGACGAAGGAAGCCCAACATTTCCGGTATTTGTTGGGCTTCGCCAGCTCAGCCCAACCTACGAAATGTTCATGTTATTTTTGCTCGACGCCCAAGGCTACGAAAGCAAATTAATCTTGTTGAGCAATTCCGCTTCACGCACCGGCTTCACCAGATAATCGCTGGCTCCCTGACGCAAGCCCCAGACCCTGTCGTTTTCCTGATTTTTTGCTGTACAGATGAGCACAGGGATTTGTCTGGTCTCCGGATCGCCCGTAATTGCGCGTGTCGCCTGAAAACCGTTCAAACCCGGCATGACTACATCCATAATAATCAGATCAGGCTTTTCCTGCTGCGCCTTGACTACACCACTCTCACCGCTTTCGGCAAAGCTGACCTCATAACCGTTCCGACTCAATATCTCACCAACTATATAACGTTCCGTGGCAGAGTCATCAACGACCAATACTTTTTTTATAGCCATATAAGTCCCGGTTTAAGACGCGCCGTTCTCAGCCTTCTATTTCTTACCTTCTCCAAAAATGAGGAGTAAACAGGATCAACACAGTAAAAATTTCCAAGCGCCCGATTAACATGGCCAGCGTACATATCCATGTCTGAAAATCGGTCAGCACGCCGAAATTACTGGCCGGGCCCACCAAGCCCAGACCCGGCCCCGCATTGTTGATACAGGCGATGATTGCCGAAAAAGCCGAAATAAAATCCAGTCCGCTGATAAGCAATACAAACGTCAGCGTGACTACGCTCATAAAATACAGGAAGATAAAGCCTAGAACCGAGAACACCACGCTGTTGGGTACGACATGTCCGCCGATTTTCAACGGATTCACGGCGGAAGGATGCAGCAGCTTGACGAACTCGCGCCCGGCCTGTTTGACCAACACCAGCGTGCGCACCATCTTGATGCCGCCCCCGGTAGAACCCGAACTTACAGCGATACAACTCAAGAACAACATCCACAACGGCGCAAAAATCGGCCACTGGTTGAAATCCACACTGGCAAATCCGCAGTCGGTGGCAATCGACACCAGATTGAAGCTGGCGTGGCGCAAAGCGGTCAGAAAATCAGTGTAGGTTCCCTGCCACCACAAAAAACCGGCGATTCCAACGCAGCTTATCAAGATTAGCCCCACGGTGGATAAACCCTCCACATCCTCACCGTAAGGCTTGAAGCTTTTCTTGCGCCAGACAATGAAATGAGTGGCAAAGTTCATTGCCGCGAGCAGCATGAACACGATCAACACCGCTTCAATAGCCGGCGAATTGAAATAGCCGATGCTGGCATCGTGAGTGGAAAAACCGCCCAGCCCCATGGTCGCAAAGGAATGGCAGATCGCATCCAGCCAGCTCATACCCGCCAGCGTCAACGACAGGACACAGGCGATGGTAATGCCCAGGTATACCAGCCAGAGATTACGCGCCGTCTCGGTGATGCGCGGGGTAAGTGCGGTATCCTTCATCGGCCCCGGTGTCTCAGCCTTAAACAACTGCCGTCCACCGATACCCAGCAGCGGCAATACGGCTACGGCCAACACAATGATACCCATGCCACCTAACCAATTCAGTTCATGCCGCCAGATATTGATCGCAGGCGGCAGAGTATCAAGACCTACCAGCACGGTTGCTCCGGTAGTACTAAGGCCGGACATAGTCTCAAAATAGGCATCAGTAAATGACAGTCCGGGCAACATCAGCAACAGCGGCAAGGTAGCAAAGGCGGGCATCCCGGTCCACATACCCACCACCAGCAAATAACCATGCCGCACCGACAGTTCACCCTTGTAGCGACGCGTGACCATCCACAACAGTCCGCCAAATGCCGCTGTCCAAAGCATCGCCAGCAGAAAATCCAGCAACATGGTCGTATCACCATAGATGAAAGCCGTGACTACAGGCATGATATAGGCGATGCTGAATACCACCAGCATCAGCCCCAATGCATGAAGAACAGTAAGCGCGCGTTTCATCAGAAGAACCCGGCACTAACCTGGAACAACTTCTCGACCCTCTTGACCATCTTCTTGTTGATGACGAAGACAATCACATGATCTTCCGCCTCAATCACCGTATCGTGATGCCCCATGATGACCTGTTCGCCGCGCACCAGCGCGCCTATGGTCGCCCCCTTAGGCAGATCGATCTCGTCGATGCGCCTGCCCACCACCTTCGAGGACTGTCGGTCACCATGCACCACCAGTTCGAGTGCTTCTGCCGCGCCTCGGCGCAGCGAATGCACCGCCGCCACATCACCCTGTCGCACATAGGCCAACAGTGAACCAATAGTGACATGCGCCGGAGACAGCGCGATATCAATCTTGCCGCCTTGCACCAGATCGACGTAAGCGCCCCGGTTAATCAGCGCGATAACCTTGCGCGCTCCGCCATACTTGGCCAGAAGTGCGGACATAATGTTGTTCTCATCGTCGTTGGTGAGCGCACAAAACACATCGACCTCGCCGACATTTTCCTGCTGCATCAATTTTTCGTCGGTGCCGTCGCCATTCAAAACCAGCGTCTTGGACAACTCGCCGGCAAGTTTCACGCAGGCCTTCTTGTTGAACTCTATCAGTTTGACCTGATAATCGTGTTCCAGCGCCTTGGCCAGACGCCGACCAATATTGCCGCCGCCAACTATCATCACGCGTTTGCTGGGTTTATCCATACGGCGCATTTCCTTCAATACGCTGCGGATGTTATTGGTCGCGGCGATAAAGAAAATTTCATCACCTTCTTCGATCACCGTATCACCCTCGGGGATCAATGGGCTGTCCTTGCGGAAGATTGCCGCGACACGCGTATCAACTTGAGGCATATGGGAGCGCAGAAAACTCAGCGGCTGTCCCACCAGCGGGCCACCCTTGAAGGCGCGTACAGCCACCAATGAGGCACGTCCGTCAGAAAACTGTAAAACCTGCAGCGCCTCGGGAAATTCGATCAGTTTGGTGATGTAATCGGTAAGAATCTGTTCGGGGCAAATGGAAAAATCCACGCAGAAATTTTCGTTATTAAACAACTCAGGCCGGGCCAGAAAGTCGGCTGAGCGTATCCTTGCAATTCGCGTGGGCGTGTTATACAGACTGGCCGCCAGCTTGCAGGCCACCATATTGACTTCATCACTTTGCGTAACGGCCAGCAACATATCGGTGTCGGCTATGCCCGCCTGCTCCAGTATCGTGGGGTGAGAGGCGTTACCCGTCAGTGTGCGCAAATCCAACCGTTCCTGTAACAAAGCCAGCTTTGCACCATCCGAATCCACCACCGTGATGTCGTTGGCCTCGCTGACCAGACTTTCAGCAACCGTCGAACCAACCTGCCCTGCGCCCAGTATTAATATTTTCAAGATCGTTCCTTAATCAACCACACTGCGCACAAATCAATTATGCGCACGTATCCAATTTTTCCATTCTTCAAACAGTGCTTCACTGCTTGCCGCAACAACCGAGCGCTGCCATATATCTGACGCAGAAAAATCATCGTTTTCTATGCTGCACGCATACCCACCCGATTCGGTCAGAATAAGTGATCCCGCCGCATAATCCCACAGTTTTTGTCCACCATGCAGATAAAGGTCATATCTTCCTGTCGCGGTATAGCACCAGTCCAGCGTACTTGCTCCAAAGTTGCGCTGCGAAGCATAAGGTGGCTTGGAGGCCAATTGCACAACCAGATTGGCATCCAGACGTTTTAAATCCACATTGGCCAGCGCACGCCCCATAGACTTCGCCGTTACGCGCCGGTGCAGTTTCTCCCCATTCAGGAACGCCCCCTTGCCAGACTCGGCGGCAAATACTTCATCACTTACCGGGTCATATACCACCCCCAGTACGCTTTTTCCTTCGCGCAATAATGCCACCGAAACCGCAAAATACGGCAAGCCATGCACAAAATTTGATGTGCCATCTATCGGATCTACACACCACAATCCTTCTCTACCCGACTGCCATATTTCAAGCTGTTCTGCTTCCGACATTTCCTCGCCCAGCACAGGTACATTGCAAATAACCTGCAATTTCCTCGCCAATGCACTCTGCGTGGCAATATCCGCTTCGGTGCACAGGCTGCCATCACTCTTGTGACTATGAGCCACTTTCATATAACGCGGCATGATCTCCTCAGCGGACACCAATTTAACAGCGGCGACGGTTGCCCTGAGCAATGCGCTCATGCCAGCGTTACCATTGGCAGCATGGTTACGCCCTAACATCTACTCGCTTTTCCATTTAATGGAGCAGCCCATGCTGGAAAACTGTTCGAGCGGCCCATGCCCTGTAGTAGCGACTTGCCGCATCGCCTCGAACAGGTCGCGAGGCGCATTGGCTACCGCCTCCTTGCGGGACGCATCCAGACGACCACGATATTGCAATTCCAGATTAGCATTAAAACCAAAGAAATCCGGTGTGCATACTGCGCCATAACTCTTTGCCACTTGCTGGGTCTCATCCCACACATAGGGAAACGGATAGCCATACCGCTCAACGGCAAGCTTCATATTTTCAAATGAATCTTCCTCGTATTCGGCGGGATCGTTGGACATTATGGCGATGGTATTAATACCGTATTGCTGCAACTCAAGCGTATCACGCACCAACCTATCTCGAATCGACTTTACATACGGGCAATGGTTACAAATAAACATCACCAGCAATCCCTTTTCTCCGCGCGCATTGGCGAGGCTGTAACGCACGCCATCCACACCGGGCAAATCAAAATCAGGCGCCTTCCAGCCAAAATTACACAAAGGGGGTTGCAAACTAACCATACTCAAACTCCTGACAAACTATTCAGAGGCAGTATATTATCATGCCCGTCTGCCACTCGATTAGGTTCATCATGCCGCGCTTCTACTGCCCTCCACCACTTCCCGTTTCTGGCTCCTTCCAGCTTCCAGCCGATGCGGCACACCATGCCAGCCGTGTATTGCGCCTGCGGGCAGGAGACAAGGTACAAATTTTCGATGGTATAGGCCACGAGTGTCACGGCGTGATTGAAGATTTGAACGGAAAACAGGTCACAATCGGCAACATCATTCAGGCTGATGCCCATCGGGAATCGCCATTGCAAATTGTTCTTGCTCAAGCACTATCGAGCAGCGAAAAGATGGACTGGGTAATACAGAAAGCCACTGAATTAGGCGTAACTGAAATCCAGCCGCTTTCTACCGAACGCAGTGTCGCTAAACTTACCGTCGATCGCGCCGCCAAACGTGCCGCGCATTGGCAGCAGGTTGTCATTTCCGCCTGCGAACAATGCGGTCGCAATGTGCTGCCAGTAATCCATCCCCCCATGGACATTATGGAATGGTTACAGCAAGTACGAACTAACACGGCCAGCAAGTTTATCCTGTTACCTCAAGGTGCCGCCTCATTAAATGATCAAGCGAAACCGCAACATCAAGCCATGCTGCTAATCGGTGCCGAGGGCGGGTTTAATCAGGCCGAAAGTGAATCAGCCATACTTTGCGGCTTCACACCGATACGACTGGGCGCACGTATACTGCGCACTGAAACAGCCGCCATCGCAGGTCTGTCCATACTGCAAACTCTGTGGGGTGATTTTCTGTAACAACGATCAATCCTGCTCATGGCATATAGGTCAGTTGCAACCAGAATGTGCGCTGTGCCATAGGCAAATCGTTGGGAATGGCGCTCGTTGGATAGGCAGGCCTATTCAGCGGCGGAGCAAGATAAAGCGTTGGCTCAAGCACGGTGGTGTTGAACATATTACGCACAGACACCGCGAAGTCCCATTTGCCTTGGTCGCGCGTGTTGCGCACGGTCATGTCGAACGTGGTGTAGTCGGGTACTTGCGGCCGGGTGTCATTCTTGACCCGGCGACGATCCGCAACCCAGTTAAGCTGAGGGCTAAACATCCAGTTGCTTGCAAAGCGCCAGTCTGCTTGGGCAAATATATGATTACGGGGCGCGTTACCCGCATCGGCATTGGTGTTGTCGTCGATGGATTGTTGTCTGGAATAATTGGCGCTCAACCGCATGTTGCGGTTGACATCCCATATCGCTTCCAATTCCATCCCGTTGCCATGCAACTGACCTGTGTTCTGAAAGGAGAGACCAATACCACCAGTCTTAGGTACGGCGCGTATTGCATCTTTCATCTTGTACTGAAAAAGATTCAGATTAAATTTCGCATCCATGTTTGCTTGCCAGGAGACAGCGGCCTCCAGCGTTTTAATACTTTCAGGCTTCAGATTAGGATTGCCGTCACCCGCTGGATTGATGCCATACTGCTCGTTGAATGATGGCGCACGGAAGGCTTGTCCATAAAGAAGTTTCGCGGTTACGTTGTAATCAGCATCCCATACCAGTGCCAAGCGCGGATTGGTGGTGCCACCAAAGTCGGAATATACGTCACGGCGTATTCCGGCGGTCAACGACCAGTCTTGAGCCAAATTCCATTCGTCTTGAGCATAGACATAATCATTGAGGCGGCGGTGTGTTAACTGGTGGGGCTGGATGGCAGAATAATCGATTAATGCGCCAGTAGGCACAGGAACTCCAAGCAACGGTCCGCCACTGGTATTTAACCAGAAATTCTTCAGACTTCTGACCTTGTACATATCCAAGTCATCATGTCCCAAGCCAAATCGCAGACTGTGATCGGCAATACCTGTATAGGTGGCGTAGCCTGATGCCCGGAATTGCCGCTCCCAGCGCCCTGGAGAGCCTAACATACCATTGGGAAATATCCCTGGAACAGGAGTGCCGGCAGGAACACCGAGCAAGGCAAGTATCGCCGGATCCGTTACGGTAACATTGGGCAATTTTGTACCGGGCGGATACATAACGTAGCTATTATCTTCAATATGTTGCAAATAACTACCAGTGAAACCCAGCCCCCAGTTCTGAGTGAACTGGGCATCCATCCAGGAAAGATCGGCATTGATATGCTCGGTTTTATCTTTGCCCGTTGGATCCAGTGCGGACGTAGCACCCGCGCCCGTGCCCGCCGTGCGTACCTTGTAGCCGCCGCGAATACGCCACTTTTCATAGCCGAGATCGATCTGAGCATCGATCACATCAGCGCCGGTGTTCAACGGCCCCGGTGCCAAACTCGTAAAGACGCCGGTAGCATTATTGATTCGGGTGGCGGCATCCGCACTGATAATTTCCCTGACACCGTCAGTGCGTCCGATTTGCAAATAAGTAGCCATATCCCATGCCCCATGCTGACTGCCATGCTGTAACCAGACATTGCGGGAGTTGAATGAGCCAATCCGAGCGCCTATTACAGTTCCAGGTGCCCCTTCTGCTGTCTTGGTAATGATATTGACCACACCGGAAAAAGCATCAGCACCATACACCGCTGAACCGGGGCCGCGAATAATCTCAATACGGACGATATTTTCCAGCAATGGTGCACCCATGCTTTGCCCACGGTCTCCACGATAGAGGGAATTGGTCGGTATGCCGTTTTGCAGCATCAGCACCTGCGGATTGGTCGGGTTTCCGCCAATACCGCGTATTGTATAACCTGAAAAATAGGAAATAAAAGCGCGCGTAACGTGAATACCGGGCACCGACTCCATGACTTCATCAAGGTCTTTTGCCCCCATATTCTTGATGTCTTCGGCAGTGATAACCGTCGCCACCGACGGAGCACGGCGCAACAACTGTTTGTTGCCAGTAGCAATGCTTACGATATCCTTATCGCCATAAGAAAGTGCCAGGTCTTCGTCTTCCATGGATTGCTGCGCCACCGAGCTACTGCTCCAAACTAATGCCAGCAAGATGCAGATTGTCAGCTGATAAGGTTTTAATTGCATAGCCGCGCTTGTTGCGTTATTTCTAGGCTGCATCATTGTTTTCTTCATAAATTTAAATTGAAACTTAAAGCTTGTAACTTTACCGAAACCAAGCGACTGGACAATATCAGCAAGAGCAAAGGTAGTCCGAAACATCTGGCAATCTAACCACCTCCGCCAATTTTGCTGCTCGCTCTTAAGCACACAATCTGTCTGCAAACAATACTCTTAGAACCGCAAAAAAACGACGATATGCTATCACGATTAAATCCACCCGCCTCACCGAGGCCTTATTGAAAATCATATTTATGCTTTTGAAATTTGCTCAGGAAGGAATAATAAAAAATGGAAGTACGACTGACCTGACGCTCATTTTCCGTACGATGGCATCAAATGCATGCGCAGACGTATATGCCATCGGGTGTAATCAAAACCGTTCGCTCAAGTCTAATGACTTGATGACAAATTTTCGTGTATTCTGGAATCTGAAAATTCAAACTTTTTACGTGAAACTGTTACTAGGAAAGCCAACATGCCTTATGTCAACATCCGCATCGCAGGTAGTTTAAACCGCGAGCAAAAAGCCAAAATTGCAAAAGAAATTACTGATACGCTGGAACGCATTGCACTCAAACCGGCTTCCTATACCTATATCGCTTTCGACGAACTTCCTGATGAAAATTGGGCTATCGGCGGAAAGTTGCTTGATGAGCTTTAGAGCGACATCATACGGTTAATCAATAAGGAAATTTATGCCTATCAAGACCAACCCGACCGATTTCATTGCATGGTTTCGTTCCGTCGCTCCTTATATCAATAGCTTCCGTGGCAAAACATTTGTCATCGCCTTTGGCGGTGAAATGGTGGCCGATGGTAAATTTATTGAGCTGACCCACGACTTCAACCTGCTTGCTGCACTCGGCATCCGCTTGGTACTGGTACATGGAGCCAGACCACAGATTGAAGACCATCTTTCAAAGAAAAATCTGGAAGATACCTATCATCAAGGTGTACGCATTACCAGCCCGGAAGTCATGCTATGCGTTAAGGAATCGGTAGGCAGGTTACGTGTCGAAATTGAGGCACTCCTTTCCATGGGTTTGGCAAACTCTCCGATGGCGAATGCGGATATTCGTGTTGCGGGTGGCAACTTCATAACAGCACAACCAATCGGCATAATTAATGGTATAGATCTGCAACACACCGGGTGCGTGCGCAAGGTCGATGTTGCCGCACTCAAGGACCGCATGGAATTCGGCGAAGTCGTCCTGCTGTCACCGCTCGGCTACTCGCCTACCGGCGAAGTATTCAACCTCACACTGGAAGATGTCGCAACGTCTAGCGCCATTGCACTGGATGCAGACAAGTTAGTTTTCTTGATGGATACGGATGGCGTTCAAGACAAAAAATCTGAATTAATCAAAGAACTGACTATCGCTCAGGCTCAAGCTGTACTTACATCAAAGCGCAAACTGCCCGATGATATCGCGCTGTTTCTTCCATGCGCAATTCGCGCCTGCGAAGCGGGCGTTGCACGTACCCATCTAATTAGTCGCCACACCGATGGAGCCATACTTCAGGAATTATTCAGTGATGAAGGCATCGGCACGATGATCGTAGAATCCACCCTTAACATTCTGCGCGATGCCACTATTGAAGATGTCGGCGGCATTCTAAACCTGCTGATTCCTCTTGAAGAGCAGGGAATTCTGGTACGCCGCTCGCGCGAATTACTAGAACGTGAAATTGAGCGTTTCGTGGTACTGGAACACGACCACCGTATCGTGGGCTGCGCCGCGCTCTATCCATTCCCTGATGAAGCCGCAGCCGAACTCGCCTGCATGGCTGTCGATCCGCAATACAGAAACCACGGCTATGGCGAGGCCATTCTGACGCATATGACCGAACTCGCCAAAGTTCAAGGACTACAAAAACTCTTCGTCCTGACCACGCGTACTGCTCACTGGTTTCTGGAACGCGGCTTCAAGGAAAGTGCTGTCACCGAATTACCCGCACAAAAAAAATCCTTATATAACTATCAGCGAAAATCCAAGGTGTTTTGCAGAAAAATCTAAGTTTGAATTTAGCAGAATACTGCCACATACAGCGAATCGAAGAGGAGGAATTCATGAAAGTGCCCACTAAAAATTGGTGGACACTATGCTCTTAGCTTTCGCTTACTCATTCAAGATGGGACGGCTGGACGCTTACTTTGCTGCTGATTAAAGCCGCCTATTAAAGCAAAAACCCCCACCGTTACCGGAGGGGGTTTGCATTATAAGGTGTCTGACGATGACCTACTTTCACATGGGTAATCCACACTATCATTGGCGCGGAGTCGTTTCACTGTCC
>JBBRAJ010000016.1:0-96123 GCA_038206935.1 Burkholderiales bacterium | reverse complement strand
CAGCCCGGGATTGAGATCAGAAATGCAAGCCTGTCTTGGCATGATGAGTTAACCCCTGACGAGCATAGAAATGGTCATAGATTAAGAATCTTTACAGGTTTGGTTGTATCAAGATAATGGTGTCTGACCCCGTTTATTTGCCCGTTTATTTGCCGTTTATTTGTCGCTGACCACAGGGGCGGCGTCTCCAATATGTTTACGAGGTTACTCATAGGTTCACTTGCGTTACGGCCTGCTCTCTTGCTGTTTGGAAACTCACGACACCGTGTTACCACGATGCCGCTTCTTCATGCTACCGGGGCGTACGGACAACTCCCCAGACGGGACTTTAACCCGTTGGATTTACTGCTGTTACTGCGAACGGTCAGACTCGATTTAATCTGATATTCTTCTCCCATCACCTCTCCAAGGAGTTGCATGATGGCTCGCCTTCCCCGCTTCTTTCTGCCCGGTCAACCATTACACGTTATCCAACGCGGCAATAACCGCGATCCTATTTTCGCTGCGGATGCGGACTACCATTTCTATCTGCGCTGCTTACAGGAGGCGGCTGAAACGCATTCGCTCTCCGTTCACGCTTATGTGCTAATGACAAATCACGTGCATTTGCTGGTTACGCCGGAAACGGAATCGAGTCTGTCTAAAACGTTGCAGTCTATCGGGCGGCGTTATGTGCAGTATTTCAACTTCACGTATAGGCGCACGGGAACGCTGTGGGAGGGGCGTTACAAAAGTACGCTGATTGATAGTGAGCGATATCTGCTGACGTGTATGCGTTACATTGAGATGAACCCTGTGCGCGCTGATATGGTGGCGCATCCGGGCGATTATCCTTGGTCGAGTTATCGTGCGAATGCGCAAGGCAGTGCGGATGTATTGATTGCCCGGCATGAGTTATATCAACGTATTGGACGCACGAATGATGAGCGCCAGTCTGCCTATCGGCAGTTGTTCCGCGCTCAGGTTGCCAAGGCGGATGTTGATGCTATCCGCGATGCAACGAATAAGGGCTGGGCTTTGGGTGATAGCCGTTTCAGCGCGAAAGTGGAAGCTTTAACGGATAGACGGGCAACTCCTCTACCCCGAGGCAGACCTAAACGCGATGCCGCGGAGTAATTCGAGTCTGACCCCAATTTGTTTGCAGTCCAACAAGGTTTATCTGCCGCCAACACGGGGCGCGGGTTAAACAAGTTTGGGCGGGGCGGCAGATAAACGCTATTCGTTAGCTAACGTACATAGGCCGGCGACATGCGCTAATTCTCAATAGCGTGACTGCTCATCTATCCACCCAGATACGCACGCCGCACTGCATCGCTACCCAATAGTTCATCCGATGCACCCGACAGGGTAATTGCACCGCTTTCCATCACATAACCGCGACTGGCGACCTGCAAGGCGAGGCGGGCATTTTGTTCGACCAGCAGGATGCTCATACCGAGAGCGGCCACTTCCCGTATCGTTTCAAAAATCTTTTTGACCATCAGCGGTGCCAGCCCCATGCTGGGTTCGTCGAGCATCAATAACCGTGGGCGGCTCATTAGTGCGCGCGCCATTGCCAGCATTTGTTGTTCACCGCCAGACAAGGTGCCTGAAAGTTGCTCGCGTCGTTCTACCAGGCGGGGAAACAGCGTGTACATACGTTCCAGATCGGTGTCGATTTCCTGCTGATCCTGACGGCTGTATGCGCCCATCAGCAGGTTCTCAGCGACGGTAAGCCGCGCAAACACGCCGCGCCCCTCCGGCACCAGCGCGATACCCATGCCCACACGACGATGCGCCGCCACCTTGTTCAATGACTGTCCGTCATAATGAATTTCACCGGAGGCTGGCTGCAACAGTCCTGCCAACGTCTTGAGTGTCGTGGTTTTACCCGCGCCATTGCTACCGATCAGCGCAACCAGTTCACCGGGAGCTATCGTCAAAGTGATACCCTTGACGGCCTTGATTCCGCTATACGCCACGTGCAAATCACGCACATCAAGCAGGACATCACTCATCGCCGGCTCCCAGATAGGCAGTGATTACAGCCGGATCATTACGCACCTGATCCGGCACACCCTCACAGATCTTCTTGCCATATTCGAGCACGGCCACACGATCACATATGTCCATAATCAGTTTTACATCATGCTCTATCAACAGCACGGTGATGCCCGTGGTTCGTATGTTCTGCAACAAGGCTTTGAGACTCTGCGTTTCGGTCGCATTCATCCCGGCAGCCGGTTCATCAAGCGCGAGCAATAACGGTTCGGTAGCCAGTGCTCTGGCGATTTCCAGTCGGCGCTGTTCGCCATAGGAAAGATTCTTCGCCAAGGTCTGGGCCGGTCTTTCTATGCCGACATAACGCAGCAATTCACTCGCCCGCGCACTGCTGCTGCGCTCTTCGTGACGCGTAGCCTTGTCGCGCAGCAGTGCGCCAAACACGCCGGCATGGGTGCGCTGATGACGACCGATCATTACATTTTCCAGTGCGGTAAGATTGGCAAACAGACGAATATTCTGAAAGGTACGTGCGATGCCTGCCCGCGCCAGCAGATGAGGCTTGGCATTCTGATAACATTTCCCGTCAAAGTGAAACTCACCCTCATCCGCCTGATACAGTCCGGTAAGTACATTGAATAGCGTTGTCTTGCCCGCGCCATTCGGGCCGATCAGACCATAAATCTCACCTCGCTGTATATGCAGCGAAACGTCGCTCAGCGCATTCAATCCGCCAAACTTTTTCACTATGCCGTGGAGTTCCAGCAATGGATGGCTCATGATGCCACCTCATCGCTTTCCAGTTCGCGCCGACGAACTCTGGATGGCCACAAACCGGCGGGGCGGTATAACATCACCGCGATTAGCGCCGTACCGAACAGCACCATACGCAGGGCCTCCGGGTCGATTATGGTTTTGCCGAACAAAGACTGTTGCAGCGGTACGATGCTGTGACGCAGAATTTCAGGCAACAAGGCCAGTATCAAGCCTCCCAGTATTACCCCCCGGATATTGCCCATTCCGCCCAGCACTACCATGCACAGCACCATGATAGACTCCATCAGGCTGAAGCTTTCAGGACTGACAAAACTCTGGAATCCGGCAAACAGCGCACCCGATACGCCACCAAACATCGCGCCCATCGCGAACGCCAGCAACTTCAAATTACGTGTGTCGATTCCCATTGCACTGGCGGCAATCTCGTCTTCGCGTATCGCCATCCATGCCCGGCCTATACGCGATTTTTCCAGCCGGTGTGAAACAAATATCACGGCGGCGGTAAAAGCCAGAAACAGGTAGAAATACAGATGCACCGAAGGCAGGGTGAGGCCGAATAGCTGCTGTTCGGTATTCAGCGACATGCCAGCCAACTCGACCGGATCAATGCGGCTGATGCCTTGCGGGCCGTTGGTCAAATTTACCGGCGCATTGAGGTTATTCACGAAGATGCGGATAATTTCGCCGAATCCCAATGTCACGATAGCCAGATAATCCCCGCGCAAACGTAACGTCGGCGCACCCAGCAACACCCCGAAACCGCCCGCCACCAGCGCCGCCAGTGGCAATACCAGCCAAAATGACAGATGCAATCCCTCGGGCAATACCGCCGGAAATGCCAAGGCCAGATGCGGCGAACCTGCCAGTGCGTAGCAATAAGCACCTACTGCGAAAAATGCGATATAGCCCAAATCCAGCAAACCCGCGTAACCGACCACGATGTTGAGGCCGAGCGCCAGCATGATATACAGCATCGCAAAGTCCAGTATCCGCACCCAACCTCGTCCGAGTACGGCATCGGTCAGGAACGGCAAGAGCAGCACGGCTCCCAGCATCAGCCAGAACATCAGCTTTTGCTGCTGCCTACTTCCCCGCGTCATGAATTGCTCAAGCGCGTTCCGCAAGACGTTCTCCCAACAGACCCGACGGTCTGAATACCAGCACGGCAATCAATACGAAGAAGGCGAGTACATCCTGATAATTACTTCCCATGAAGCCGCCGGTCAAATCGCCAATGTATCCGGCTCCCAGACTCTCGATCAATCCCAGCAACAGTCCGCCCAGCATGGCCCCCCGCAGATTGCCGATACCGCCCAGTACCGCCGCCGTGAACGCCTTGAGTCCCAGCATGAAACCCATGTAGTAATGCGCCAGGCCGTAATTCGCACTCACCATCAGGCCAGCAATCGCGGCAAGCGCCGAACCCAGCATGAAGGTAATCGAGATCACGCGATTGATGTCCACACCCATCAACTGCGCGGCATGTTGATTCTCGGCGACCGCACGCATCGCGCGCCCCAGACGGGTACGGTGCACGACGATCATCAAACCGCTCATGATTGCCAGCGCCATGATGATGATGATGATCTGAATATCGTTAATGATTGCGCCGCCGATATGATGAGACTGATTGCTGATCAATGGCGGAAATGAATGATATTCACGCCCCCAGATCATCATCGCGAGATTTTGCAAAACAATCGACAGGCCGATTGCAGTAATCAGCGGTGCCAGACGCGGCGCATGACGTAACGGACGGTACGCGATACGTTCAATGCCATAACCCAGCGCCATGCAACCCGCCATCGCAAACACCAAACTGAACGGCAATGCCAGCAACGGTGAGACATCCCAGCCTATCAATGCATTCAATGCGGAAAGTGCCAGCATCGCGCCTATCATCACCACTTCGCCATGCGCAAAGTTGATCAGCCCGAGGATGCCGTACACCATGGTGTAGCCCAGCGCGACCAGTGCATAGACGCTGCCTTGCACCAGACCGTTGATGAGTTGCTGAAAGAAGATTTCCATGTATCAGGAATGGCTCAGGCCATTCGAGTTGGCCTTTTCATAAATATACCGTTATTCAATTCGCTGTTCCCGCCCCGACGGTTTCCAACGCTTGCCACGTTCCCTGTTGGAATTGATAAAGCGTCACGGCTCCACCCTTCAGGTCACCCTTGGCATCAAATTGTATTCTGGCCGTTATGCCGTCATGTGAAATATTGGCGAGCGCTGGCATGTATTGGGCGGGGTCTGCCGAATCTGCTTTTTGCATCGCAGCTATCATCACATTGACGGCATCGTAGCTATAAGGTGCATACAACTGGATAGGCTGGTATTTGGCGACGAAACGTTCTGAAAATGCCTTTCCGCCAGGCATCTTGTCCAGCGGTACACCGGGTAAGGAAGCATAGGTTCCCTCGGCAGCCTCGCCGGCCAGTTTAATAAACTCGGGCGTATAACCGCCATCGCCCATCATGAACTTAACATTCAGCGCCAGTGCTTTGATCTGTCTGGCCATAGGCCCGCCTTGCGCATCCATACCACCGTAGAACAACAGATCGGGATGCTTACCCTTTACCGCAGTCAACACAGCCGTGAAATCCACGGCTTTATCGCTGGTATATTCGTGCGCAACAATTTGTGCACCTGCCGCTTCGGCGGCTTTGACAAACTCATCCGCCAAGCCCTGTCCGTAAGCAGTGCGATCATCAATAACGGCTATCTTCTTGCCGCCCAAACGGGTTGCGGCATACTGTCCCAGCACCAATCCCTGCTGCGCATCGTTTGCCATTACACGGAATGCTGTCTTGTATCCCTGCGAGGTATAAGCAACGGCGGTGGCAGAAGGTGAAATCTGCGCAATGCCGTTATCGTTGTAAATTCTGGCAGCCGGAATGGTGGTACCCGAATTAAGATGACCGATAACGCCGCTTACCTTGCTGTCCACCAGCTTTTGCGCAACGATAGTCGCCGTCTTGGGGTCGGCCTGATCGTCTTCGCTGATCAATTCAAAACGTACCTTTTTTCCGCCTATCATGATGCCTTTCGCATTGGCATCCTCTATCGCCATACGCGCACCGTTCTCATTATCCTTACCCAGATGCGCCTGAGGCCCGGTCAACGGCGCTACCGCACCGATACGCACCAGCAATTCATTGCTGGCAACTTCCTGCTTCTCGCTGGATTTGTCGCACGCAACCAATGCCAAGGTCATTGAGATGAAAAATAACGATTGAACAGTACGAAAAGACATATTAATTTCCTGAAATTGAAACGGTCTGAATATAGCGTGAAGAATTTGCCAAAACTAACTGTTTTATTATTATAGGCACAACTGCAAGTGCCCGATTATGATTAGCAAACGCTCGGCTTGTCAATTTGCCTATCAATTTATTGCAGTCAATTTAACAGGCAACAAAAAGCCGACTTGCGTCGGCTTTTACTGGAGCGGTGACTGCTCCGAAAATTCGATATCGCTTATTTGGCAAAGCTCAGAACATAGCGAGTCATTTCTTTCATGTCCCCCTGCCTTGTACCGGTCAGATCATGTCCAGGCATCGGAGTCGTACCCCATACGCCGGCTCCGCCCTTGGATACCTTCGCCATCAGCTTCTCTTCAGCCGTGGCATCACCCTTGTATTTATTTGCAATCTCGATCCAGGATGGTCCCAGTATATTTTTATCCTCGGCATGACATGCCGTGCAATTGTATTGTCTGACCAACTCGGACGCATTCAACTTGACATCACCACTTTGAACAGTCGAACTGCGATTGGTAATCACTACCGGACTTTTTACCTCGGGCTTGGCTACCTGCTCTTCCTTGCCGCAACCGGTCAATACAGAAACAGACAAAACCATCAATAAAATGTGACTCTTATTCATAAAAATTCCAGATTAAACTATACCAATTAAACAATTCCGGTCAAAAAATAAAGCCGACCACAAGAGCCGGCTTTATTTCAATACTGCTAGATTACTTCAGGCCAGCGATGTATGTGCCCAATTCCTTGGCATCCGCATCAGTCAGCTTGGAATTACCACCTTTAGCAGGCATTTGGCCGAAACCCCAGTCGAACTTGCCGCCTTTCATGATGTTTGCTGCGATTTTGTTGGCACCATCTTTGTCGCCAGCATATTTCTTGGCAACTGCAACCCAACCTGGACCAACTTTCTTAACGTCAGTTGCGGTATTGTGGCATGCGCCACAAGCTTTAGCGGTTGCTGGCTCAGCTGCCATTGCGGAACCTGCGATCATCAGACCTGCTGCTACTGCGATACTTACGACGATAGATTTCATATGTTCTCTCCGTTTTACGATCAAAAAACTTAAAAAATGTGAAGGTATTTACCCTCAGTCCCGATTCTAAACAACTCAGCCCAGTTTGCCTACCAACTTTTCCAAAATGGCGACATTATCTGAACGTACTAGAACAACGCCCGCATTCAATATCTGGTTGACAACTTAATGCAAACCTAACACAAAACGTGCCAATGTACGACGATCAGTCTCACTGACCTTGGGATGCGCAGGCATCTTCATGCTACCCCACACACCGCCACCGCCCTGAGAAATCTTGTTCACAAGGTACCCCTCCGCCCCGGCATCGCCACGATATTTCACCGCCACCTCTTTCCATGCCGGGCCAACTACCTTCTTGTCTATGGCATGACAATTCAAACAACCGCTTTTTTTTGCCAGAGCCATCGCTTCAGTCTCCGATACGACAGGCTCAGCCTTCACCTCCGACTTGGCCGGTACGGCAACAGGAGTAATTTCCGGCGCAGGAGCTACTACTTTTTTCTCTGCAACAGGCACAGGAGTTACTTTCGCTGGAACGGCGGCAGCTTTCGCCTTCTCTACCAAGACTGGCTTTGCTAACTTCTCCTCAACTACGGCTTTCCCCACAACGGCTTCAACAGGTGCCACGGCCGCCTCATTTACAGCCGAAGCCGGTTCAGCCACAACCCTGCTCATGGCTTCATCTGCCGCTGGTGCTGAAATAGTCGCAGACTCCTTGACAGGTATAGACTGCTCCTGAGTTTCCGGCTGACAACCATAGAATGCAAACAATAACGATGACAATAAAACAGTTGGTGTGCGCATGATCTTATCCTTATGTGTGTAGATTAGAGCGCAGAAAGACTATACCGATTCTGCACGATACTCAACTATCAGTGTATGTCTGGTTCCAGCCGCGACCGTAACCAGATTCTCAATCGCATTCGCCGATTCGACGCAAACCATTTCACGCCAACCGTCAGGCTGCCCCATATCGCCCATTTTTTCGGCCTTTTCAATCCAGGGCGTCCATACCACGGTAGCCAGACTACCGGACTTGGCGACATGAATGCGGCGATTCAACTTATCATCTTCGATCACGCACTCATCCGCCGTGTTGATATAAACACGATCCGTTTCACCTGCAAAATCAATTGCACCATTCTGATTACGCAAATTGGAGCCTCCTACCTTGTCCCAATAGTCACGCCCGGACAAGCCTGTCACACGAGCCGCACCGATGTCGCCAATCTGGAAGTAGGTATGCAGCGCCTCACCAATCACAAAGTCGGTCGTACCGGTATTTTCTGTCGTCAACTCCATGCGCAAAGTCTCCCCGACTATCACCGTCAAATCCAGATTGCAATCGTGCGGCCACTGGGCGCGCGTCTTATCACTCGCTTGAAGACGCAAGGTCAAACGTGTCGCTCCGTTCGGCTCGGTTCCTGATTCAATGACATTCCACGGCACTGTGCGCGCGAAGCCATGTCCCGGAAAGCCGCTCTCGGTTGCATGTGCACCGAACCACGGCCAGCATACCGGCGCACCGCCGCGTATCGACTTGCCCGCCGCCAGTTTGGCATCACGCGACAACCACACCACCGGCACAGCCTGGCTCTTGGGCTGCCATGTCATCAGATGCGCGCCCTGCAAGCACAATGATGCCTTACCCGTGGCATTGTCGATTTCCGCGACGATCAGACCACTCGCATCCTCACGAAAACTCAGTTGCCCCTCGATACCAAATTGCGTATTTAATACTGCACTCATGCTTTTCTCCTTTACGTTACGTTAAGGACGTATGCCATACGCCCCTACAATTATTTTTCTATTTGTGACACATCACGAACCGCGCCCTTATCGGCACTGGTGGTCATCGCCGCATAGGCTCTGAGTGCCACCGACACATGCCGCTCACGTGACACGGGCTTCCATGCATTCTTGCCTCTGGCTTCCATTTCGGCGCGACGACTTGCCATTTCTTCATCACTGATTGCCAGCGCAATGCTGCGTTGTGGAATATCGATTTCTATCGTATCGCCTTCGTTCACCAGACCGATCGCCCCACCTGATGCCGCTTCCGGGGAGACATGGCCGATGGACAGGCCCGACGTACCGCCGGAAAAACGCCCGTCGGTAAGCAACGCGCATACCTTACCCAGCCCCTTGGATTTCAGATAAGCGGTCGGGTAGAGCATTTCCTGCATACCCGGCCCGCCCTTGGGGCCTTCATAGCGAATTACAACCACATCACCTGCTACAACCAGATCAGCCAGAATCGCGGCAACCGCATCATCCTGACTCTCGAATACACGCGCCCGACCGGTAAATTTCAGGATACTTTCATCCACACCTGCGGTCTTGACGATGCAACCATCCTCGGAAATATTGCCATGCAACACCGCCAGACCGCCATCCTTGCTATAAGCATGCGCCAAATCACGGATACAGCCGTTGGCCCGATCCGTATCCAGATCGGGATACAGCATGGATTGTGAAAATGCGATAGTTGTGACAATTCCGCCGGGTGCGGCGCGGAAGAATTTTTGCACTTCCTCATCCTGACTTTGCCCGACATCCCATTGCTTCAGACCTTCACGCAGGGTGGTCGCATGTACCGTACCAACTTCACCATGCAACAATCCGGCACGATCCAGCTCGCCGAGTATCGCGGCGATCCCGCCCGCACGATGCACATCTTCCATATGATAAGCACTCGAAGGTGCGACCTTGCATAGCGTAGGCACACGTCGCGACAGTCTGTCCATATCCTTCATCGTAAAATCCACCCCGGCTTCGCGGGCAATCGCCAGCAGATGCAACACGGTATTGGTTGAGCCGCCCATTGCAATATCCAGCGTCATCGCATTCTCGAACGCGTCGAAACCGGCAATCGCACGAGGCAACACAGACAAATCGTCCTGTTCGTAATAGCGCTTGCACAGCTCCACTATCACGCGACCGGCACGCAAAAATAACTGCTTGCGCTCGGCATGGGTCGCCACCAGCGAACCGTTGCCGGGCAGACTCAAGCCCAGCGCCTCGGTCAAACAATTCATCGAATTGGCGGTAAACATGCCTGAACAGGAACCGCAGGTAGGGCAGGCGGAACGTTCAATGGCATCGACTTCTTCATCGCTGCAACGGCTATCCGCTGCGGCGACCATCGCATCGACCAGATCCAATCCCTTGACTGCTCCCTGCCAATTCACCTTGCCCGCTTCCATCGGCCCGCCGGAAACAAACACCACCGGAATATTCAGACGCATCGCCGCCATCAACATGCCCGGCGTAATCTTGTCGCAATTGGAGATGCACACCAGCGCATCGGCACAATGGGCATTGACCATATATTCGACGCTGTCGGCGATCAAATCACGGCTGGGCAATGAATACAGCATCCCGCTGTGCCCCATTGCGATACCGTCATCCACGGCTATGGTATTGAATTCCTTTGCGATGCCTCCTGCCTTTTCGATTTCACGCGCGACCAGTTGCCCCATATCCTTGAGGTGTACATGTCCCGGCACAAACTGGGTAAATGAATTGGCAATCGCGATAATGGGCTTGCCGAAATCGCCTTCGGTCATGCCGGTTGCGCGCCACAAGGAGCGTGCGCCGGCCATATTTCGGCCATGGGTGGAAGTTCGGGAACGATAAACTGGCATGATGTCTCTCTCAAAAAGTTAAAGCACACGTATAATCAGGTAACCGATTCTACCTGATTCCCTCATGCTCGTTTATCCCGAAATCAATCCTGTCGCACTTCAACTGGGTCCGCTCGCCATACACTGGTATGGCCTGATGTATATGGCGGGCTTTATCACCTTCCTCTGGCTGGGACGAAAACGCATTGCCATACTGGGCATTGAGAACATCAATGCCAAGGTACTCGACGACCTGTTGTTCTATGGCGTGCTGGGCGTAATTCTGGGCGGGCGACTAGGCGAAGTGCTGTTTTACAATCCCGGCTATTATTTTTCGCATCCGTTCAAGATTCTCGCCGTATGGGAAGGCGGCATGTCTTTTCACGGCGGCTTCCTCGGCGTACTGGTGGCAATGGCACTGTTTGCACGTCAGCAGAAAATTCGCTGGCTGGCATTAATGGACTTCATCGCGCCACTGGTTCCACCCGGACTCGCATTTGGTCGAATCGGAAATTTCATTAATGGCGAATTATGGGGACGCCCCACCGATTTACCCTGGGGCATGGTATTTCCGCGCGTCGACAACTTGCCACGCCACCCTTCACAACTCTATGAATTCGCACTCGAGGGCGTATTGCTGTTTGTGTTGCTATGGTGGTACGCACGCAAACCCCGCCCCGTTGGCTCGGTATCCGGCCTGTTCCTGATCGGCTATGGAAGCTTCCGTTTTCTGGCAGAATTCACACGTAACCCGGATGATGGAATTTTCGGACTAATGACCTTTGGTGTCAGTATGGGGCAATGGCTCAGCCTGCCGATGGTGGCTGTCGGAGCAATGATGATGATATGGAGTTCACGTCGCAATGCTTGACACCATCACGCACCTCTCGCACACTCCCTGATAATTTAACTGTGACCTCTACGGCGATTTCACCTTGGACGATATTTCTTTAGGCTCACTTTTCAGCATTCTGCTGTTATTACTGGTTTGCAGCGCATTCTTTTCAGGTTCTGAAACCAGCATGATGGCGATCAACCGCCATCGACTCAACAGCCTGGTACGCCGGGGAAATCGCAGCGCCAAACTAACCTCCAACCTACTGGGGAAAATAGATAAACTGCTTGGTTCCATCTTGCTGGGTAATACCCTGATCAACGTCGCCGCCGCAGCGCTAACCAACATCATTATCCTGCGCCTGTTCGGACAAAACGATCTGGCCATTCTGATAGGCACACTGGCACTTACCTTTGTGCTGCTAGTATTCAGCGAAATCATGCCCAAGATCATCGCCGCAAGTTTTCCTGAGCGCATCGCACTGCCTTCCAGCTACCTGCTGACACCATTAATTACGCTATTCCATCCGGTTGTGTCTATCGCCGGGGCAATCGTAAACGGCTTTTTGTGGCTACTGCGCATCAAGATTCAAACCGATCAGAGCAAACAGAAAATGACGCTGGAAGAATTGCGCGGTCTTGTGCTGGATTCCGAACATTTCCTGCCACGCCAGCATCAAAAGATGTTGCTCAATCTGGTAGACCTGACGCGCATTACCGTCAACCACGTAATGATTCCACGAAACCAGATTGAAGCTCTCAACATCAATACCGAATCGGAAGAATTACGCCAGCAGATCATCACCTGTCACCACACTCTACTCCCTGTTTATGAAGATTCACCCAGCAACATCATCGGCATCCTGCATATAAAACGTGCACCAGCACTATTGCAAGAGGAAATACTGGAACCAACCGATCTGCGGGATATTCTTCAGGAGCCTTATTTCATTCCATCCGACACCCCATTGTTACAACAATTGCAACAATTCCAGAAACGTCACGCGCGTTTGGGACTGGTTGTTGATGAATACGGCGAATTATTGGGACTGGTTACACTGGAAAACATTCTTGAGGAAATTGTCGGCGAATTTACCACCCAGGCACCCGCCCACGCCGGGAAATTTCTACATCAGGAAGATGGCAGCATCCTGCTGGAAGGAAGCACCAGCCTGCGTGAACTTAACCGGAAGTTGGGATTGCATTTACCGCTTGAGAGCGCAAACACACTGAATGGATTAATCCTCGAACATCTCGGCGATATTCCCGAAACCGGAACCAGCCTGAAAATCGCCGGATATCCTATCGAAATCATCCAGACCCAGGATCGCATCATCAAGGTCGCACGCCTGTTTCCGATACAACCCCCAAAACGGCGCGAGGAATAGTCGTTCGTAAACCGGACTAAACTCTCACAAGAGTTGGTACATCGGTTATCCCCTTATAACCCTGTCCCCTCTTCGGCTTTACAATATGGGCAAATCTCGGCATCATGCCTACCATGCAAGATAGCAACCAAAAGGATAAATATGGCTGTCGCACCTGAAAAAGCTAAAGAATATACCTACACCTGGGAAGGCAAGGACAAGACAGGAAAAATTATTAAAGGCGAAATGCGCTCGGTTGGCGAGGCTAATTTGTCCGCTCACCTCCGCCGCCAGGGCATCAAGGTCACCAAGATCAAAAAATCCCGCAACAGCTCTAAGGCCATTACCGAGAAAGACATTTCCTTATTTACACGCCAACTGGCCACCATGCTGCGTTCAGGCGTGCCACTACTGCAAGCGTTCGATATCGTGGGTAAAGGACACCAGAATCCTTCTGTCTCAAGATTGCTGTTTACCATCAAGACCGATATTGAAACCGGCAACAGCCTGCAGCAAGCTTTTAAAAAGCATCCTTTGTATTTTGATGATTTGTATTGCAATCTGATCGGTGCAGGCGAAGCCGCAGGTATTCTGGATGCCTTGCTGGATCGTCTGGCATCCTATCAGGAAAAAATTCTGGCAATCAAGAGTAAGATCAAATCAGCCCTGTTCTATCCTGTCTCGATTATCGTAGTTGCCTTCATCATCACCGCTGTCATCATGATTTTCGTCATTCCTGCGTTCAAGGAATTGTTTTCCAGTTTCGGCGCAGACTTGCCAGCACCCACCCTGTTTATCATGGCTATTTCCGACTTTTTCGTCCAATGGTGGTGGGCCATCTTCGGCGGTATCGGCGGCAGCTTCTATACCTTCTTTTATTACTGGAAACGCAGTAAACCCATGCAAATGGTAATGGACAGGGTATTGCTTAATGTACCCATATTCGGCCCGCTGGTTCGCAAAGCCACCATCGCACGCTGGAGCCGTACATTGGCCACGATGTTTGCGGCTGGTGTGCCGCTGGTTGAAGCCTTTAATTCGGTTGCAGGTGCCGCTGGCAATGCGGTTTATTTTGATGCAACTAAAGCCATACAGCGCGATGTCAGCTCGGGTAGCAGCCTTACCGTAGCCATGCAGGAAACCAATGTATTCCCCAGCATGGTGATCCAAATGGTCGCTATCGGCGAAGAAGCAGGCTCACTGGACTCCATGCTCAGTAAAGTGGCGGATTTTTATGAGGCCGAAGTGGATGATGCCGTCGAGGCGTTATCCAGTCTGATGGAACCGATCATCATGGTGGTATTGGGCGGCCTGATCGGCGGCATGGTAGTCGCGATGTATCTGCCTATCTTCAAGATGGGTGAAGTGGTTTAAAACAGCGGTTTCGGTTAGTAGTATGAAGTTAATGGTTTGATTTACATTTGCCGATCACTACTCTTGAAACTCGAAACATAAAACATTTGAATATGAACTTACTCGATCTGCTTGAATCATCCCCCCCTCTATTTATTGGTTTCTGCGCTGTTCTGGGGCTGTTGGTCGGCAGCTTTCTGAATGTCGTCATTCACCGTTTGCCCAAAATGATGGAGCTAAGCTGGCGACAACAATGTGCCGAGTTGAATAATGAAGAGTCCGCTCATGTTCAAACCTACAATCTGACAACCCCCCGTTCCGCCTGTCCGCATTGCGGGCACGCCATAAGTGCCTGGGAAAATATTCCAGTCATCAGCTATTTACTCCTGCGCGGAAAATGCAAAGCATGCCATGCCGCTATTTCGCCTCGCTATCCGATTATAGAAACTAGCTGTGGATTACTATCGGGTTTTGCCGCCTTTCACTTCGGATTCGGTCTGGCTGCCGTTGGTGCATTGTTACTAATCTGGGCATTAATCTCACTCACCGCAATCGACTTTGACACACAATTATTGCCGGATGACATCACTCTCCCCCTACTCTGGATCGGATTGATACTAAATCTGAATGGAACCTACACCTCGCTTACCAGTGCGGTGCTTGGCGCACTCTTCGGTTACCTTTCACTCTGGTCTGTGTACTGGCTATTCAAACTGGTTACCGGCAAGGAAGGCATGGGTTATGGCGACTTCAAACTATTGGCTGCTCTCGGCGCATGGCTGGGATGGCAGTTGCTGCCACTTATTATCATTCTGTCGTCACTTGTCGGTGCCGTCGTAGGTTTGACGTTGATCGTAGCCGTCAAGCATGGTCGCAATATCCCCATTCCATTCGGCCCCTATCTGGCAGGTGGCGGCTTGATCGCGCTGTTCTGGGGCGAACCGCTGTATCAGAACTATCTTCAACTGCTTGCGTAATGAACCAACGGTCATCCCGACAAAGTCACCTTGAGCGCAGGAATATATCTTGTGTCGGCTTGACAGGCGGAATTGGCTGCGGAAAAAGTACTGTCGCACAATTATTTTCGTCTCACGGCATTAACGTCATAGACACGGACGCAATTGCACACCAGTTGACCCAAGCCGCTGGTGAGGGCATCTCCGCGATTCTCACCGCTTTCGGCCCGGATTACATTAGCCAAACAGGTGCACTGGACCGCAACAAAATGCGGCAATTAATTTTTTCAGATGCAGATGCAAAGCACCAACTCGAAAATATCCTGCATCCGTTGATACTGTCACACTGCAAGATACAACTCGAATCGAAAACTTCAGCTTACGCCATACTGATGGCGCCGTTGTTATTTGAAAGTCAGGCATTTCTGCAATTGACACAACGGGTATTACTGGTTGAATGCAGCGTAAGCAACCAGATATTGCGCGTCAAGCAACGTAACCATCTTGATGAAGCAGAAATTCGTATGATCATTGAGCAACAAACCTCGCCAGCCGAACGCATTGCGCGTACCGATGACATCATCCACAATGACGGGCTGATTGAAGAATTGAAGAATCAGGTAGATAAGCTGCACCAATGTTACTTGAGCATGACAAAAATCAACACTATTTAACGTCAACTGGAAATTGAATATATCTTTCTGTTATAGTTTTCACTTATACGCAAATCAGGCAATAATTACGTGATCAGATACGAATTCCCGCTCAATGAAAAAGTACGCACTTGGTTGCGGCTTGAGGATTTGTTCGCACGCATGAATTACTTCCTGTCAGGAGAGCGTAGTGTCGAACACCATGTCGCACTCACTACCCTCTTTGAACTTAATGAAGTCGCTTGCCGACCTGATCTGAAAAATGAATTATTTCAGGAACTCGAACGGCAAAAACGCTCGCTCGCCTCGCTGCACAACAACCCGATCATTTCCGAACAGGCACTCGATAACATTCTGAACGAAATTGACAGTGCGTCATCCACCTTGCTCGCCATGCCAGGAAAAATTGGTGTTTTTCTGCGCGAAAACGAATGGTTGATGGGCATCAAACAACGTGCCAGCATTCCGGGTGGCACATGCGAATTTGACTTGCCGTCCTATCATTACTGGCAGAATCAACCCCTTGCCTATCGCCGGGACGCACTCAATGAATGGTTGACCCCTCTGCTTCCTATCAGCGTAGCCATCAATATTTTGCTTACCCTGTTACGCGAGAACGGCAGAAAGATTAGCTTTACCGCTCATCGCGGCAGTTTCCAGCAAATGCAGGGGGGGCGTGCTTCACAGCTATTGCGCATCAATATGCTCCCAAACTTGGACTGCATACCCGAACTCAGCGCCAATAAGTATGCGATCAACATTCGTTTCATCATCGCCAACTATGCGGCAAAATCCTCATTGTACGAACAAGATGTCCCTTTTGAACTGACTTTCTGCACACTCGCATCGTGACCACTGACAAATTACCACCCCTCGTAAATTGCCCACGCTGCGGTCTGGAATCGCGCTGGGACGTCAACAACCGTTTCCGCCCATTCTGCAGCGAACGATGCAAAATGATTGATCTTGGCAAGTGGGCCAGCGAAGAATATCGCGTCGAGCTGGCTGAACCGGATCCGTTCGATGCAGACTCAATTTCCGCACAAAACTGAACCTCATAGCCTCACAGGTTTAAATCACCACGCCTGACGCAATAGCGCAATACCGTGCGCACCCTGTTGCCATGCGTTTGACATATCACCGTGGTTCAATCCGCCCAAGGCATAAACCGGAATAGATGATCCTGCGATCCGCGTAGCGAACTCAACCCAACCCAGATGAGGCGCGCCCGGATGGCTCAGCGTCGGCAACACCGGACTCATCATCGCAAAATCACAACCCAGCGCCTCAGCACGACGCAACTCCTCCATCGTGTGACAAGAAGCCGCGCACCAGCCCACAGACGGACGCTCAGCGCTTTCGGCAAGTTGCGCCGAGGTCAACTGCACCCCATCCGCACCAACCTCCTGCGCCAGCACTATATCGCCGTTAAGCAGCAATTTCGCACCATAGGCATGAGACAATGCAACCGCACGCACAGCCAAATCCCGCAACTCGTCGCGAGAAAGGTTTTTTTCACGCAACTGCACCAACCGCATCCCAGCCTCCAATTGTGTTTGCAATCGCATCAGAAACGGCTCTATGCCGAGTTCGGCGGCATTGCTGATGGCATAGAGCGTCGGCAACTCCAGCGCACGCAGGATGGGGGCATTGGCAGGAAGAATAGGTTCAACCATTACTTTAGTCGGCTGTTGCCATGAAAACTGCTGCCCTTCATGCGGATGCAATTCGCCGTGCCAGCGCGTCACCCTGAAAAAGTGCAGTCGTACCGTTGCATGGGGATAGGTAAATATTCGCGTGATCCACGGGAAAGCTTCCTCAACGTTGATTCCCAATTCCTCATGCAGCTCACGAACCAAAGCTTCATGTGCCGTTTCACCCGGTTCGATCTTTCCACCGGGGAATTCCCAGTAGCCTGCCCAGATTTTGTCTGACGGGCGTTGGGCTAGCAAGAAGGAGCCGTCGGGGCGTTGGAGAACGGCGGCGGATACATTAACAATTTTTATATTTTCAGTTGGGTTATTCATACATCATCCTTATTTATCCATTAGCGCCGTCATTAATGAAACAACAAAGGGCGCACTGATTAAATCGTCATTCCCGCGAAGGCGGGAATACAGTTATGCAGATACTATATTCAATATCAAGCGATATTTTCGTAATTTTGCGCATCCTTATTCATGCAGGAAGAGCGTAAAACGGGTGTTATCGAAAGGTTTGTCATGCTTGAGCATACCGTGAATGGCATGTGGCAACTTACGCATAACGGCACAAAGTGCTTGTAGAGGCAGTTTGCCATTATCAATGAGATGCTGGAAATACGCTTTGACGTGAGGGTCATGCTGTTTGGCGCTCAAGGCCGGCATGTAGAGTGCTGACCGAATATGGCGATTGCCCGTTTGCGAGATACGCGTTTTCTTATGAACACTTTTACCTGAATCGTATGCGCGTGGATCAAGGCCGGCAAACTTCACCCATTCGCGGTCTGTAAGTCCTTCTGGCAACAGCAGAAGTTCGCTCATGAGTGCAATAGTGCTGGTTTGGGCAATGTCTTTAATGCCGATGAGCAACTGAAATACATGTTCAAGTTCGTCATGTTTTGTGATTAAAGTGAAATGAAGCCCAACATTGACGTGATGAAAACTGTTGGGCTTCGTTCCTCAGCCCAACCTACTTGGTTACTTAACCACGAGTGAGTTCTTCCGCTCCAGTCCGTAGGTTGGGGTGAGCTTGCGAACCCCAACATTTAAACGTTTCCCATCCCCCGCTGTATGCCCGCATATATCCATTCCACATAACCGACATAGCATCATTTTATTTGGTTTGTGGCGAAGGTGACAAAACTCACAATAGTGGTTATTCAAATTAATGAAGTCGCAGCACACACAAGCAATAATTTCATTTAATAGCAATAACTTACACAAATATCGCAATGTATCGCCAACGCTGGCATCCAACTTGCCTATAGACAGGCATGAAACTACATCTCGATTGGTCTTCTTACGAAACCGCCGGACAAGGCGATGCCTATGCGGGCATTCCTGCGACCGGGGGCGACTTTGCCAAGGCGGTTGCGGTGTGCATCAGTGACAAGCAATGTCAGCGCAAACCCAAGGGGGTGATGTGCCCCAGTTTCCGCGCCACGGATGATGTCGCTCATTCCCCCGGCGGCAGGGTGCAGGTGCTGAAGGCGGCATTGAACGGCGAGTTGGGTGAGAACGCTTTCGCTGGATCACCACTCGCCGATGCGCTGGAGTTATGTGTCGGTTGCAAAGGTTGCAAACGCGAATGCGCCAATCAGGTCGATATGGCCGCAATCAAGATCGAATATCAGGCACAGCGCAATGAGAAATTGGGCGTGTCATTACGCGAACGGCTGGTAGCTGATCTGCCGCAACAATTGCATCGCAACCCCTTCATTCGTAGCCTCATTCGTTGGCGCAACCGCACGCCATGGCTGGCAAGGTTGGGGGAGAAATTTACCGGCATCTCGGCGAAACGAAAATTGCCCGAACCGGCAGCAACGCCGTTCGCGCTCAGTAGCGAAACGTCACTAACGGGCATGACAAGTGTGCCGCCCCTGATAATGAAACTTGCCATGCCCGTTTCCCTCACCCCTTCCCTCTCCCGGAGGGCGAGGGGGACAAGGTCTCGCTACGCGAGTTTCACGTTAAACATGGATGACGCTAATCCGCAGGCAGAAGGAAATAGCAAAGATGTCATTCTGTTCGTCGATACCTTCGCCCACCATTTTGAACCCGAAATAGCCGTAGCCGCGCTTCAGGTATTGAACGCCGCCGGGTATCGCGTCACCACCTTGCAACCCGCTGCTGACGATACCGAACCGGATCGCGCACTGTGTTGCGGCCGTACTTATCTGTCGCTGGGCCAGGTCGATGCAGCACGACGCGAAGCGCAACGCATGCAACAGGCGCTGCGTCCCGCGCTGGCAGCAGGCACGCCCATCATCGGTCTGGAACCCTCGTGCATACTCTCGCTACGTGATGACCATCTGAAACTTGGTCTGGGTGTAGAGGCTGTCGCGCTGTCGAAACAGGTCTATCTGTTTGAAGAATTTATCGCACGCGAACACGACCGCAAGCGCCTCACGCTAGACCTCAAACCACTGCCGCCGGGCAAAACACTGGTACACGGACATTGCCACCAGAAAGCCGTCGGCGCGATGAAGTCGTTACGCAAGGTGTTGCGCCTGATCCCCGAATTTGATTTTGAATTCATTGAAGCCAGTTGCTGCGGCATGGCAGGAAGCTTCGGGCTGGAAGCCGAGCACGCCGACATCTCAATGCAGATGGCTGAACTCGACCTGTTGCCCGCCTTGCGCGCCGCACCCGATGCCACCATCCTCGCCAACGGTTTTTCCTGTCGCCACCAGATACGCGAAGGCGTGGAACGAAGTGCGCAACATGTTGCTTTACTGCTGCGCGATGCACTCAAGGAAAAGTCAGCGAGTTGACTGAGCAAGTCGTGTAGAAACAAATCAAAAAGGTCGGATTGCATTGATTCCCAATATAGTGTTATCCCCAACCTGTTCCACCCTTACCCCACCCTACGCCGTAACTCGGGCAGACATGATCCGCAGGAGGTGCCGCATTTACGTTTGGTTTGCACCTCAGCAAGATTGAGTCCGGCGGCAACATCGGCGGCGATTTCGTTTTCCGAGACATCGAAGCAATTGCAGATCACGCGCCCGCGCGATGGTGCCATTGCGGGCGGATTGCTGAGCGGAGCGAATAGCCATTTGCGCAAGGCTCCGGTCTCGCTGCCGCGCGAGATAAGGTCGACCAACCAATCGGCGGACTGTGTTTCATTGCACAACAGCATACCAATCAGCCTGTCACTCTCGATCAAAGCGCGTTTGCTGATGCCGCGCCGGGTGTCGTTGAAGGCCAGCATGGCCTCATCATCCAGCCCCATCGCCACAGAAAGTGCCGCCAACATATCCGCATCCGGCAAACCCTGCTCCGCAGTTCCCCATGCACGTAACACCACGATGTCCGCATCCCGCCCGGTCGAAGTCAGCGTCGCATAATCGAAACGGGCGAGCCAGGGTTGCATGGCTTCGCGCAGCCCACCCTGTTCATCCCGACGTATAGCCACCAGTTGCCATGCAGTCATATATTTTTCGATCTGCACGGCTGTATGTTTAAATTCGGGCTGCAAGGAAACCGGATCGACCGTCGATGACGTAAGCGCATTGACACCTGAGCCGCGCATGTAGCGAGCGCCCCAGTGCATCGGAATGTAGCTCTGCGCCGGGCGCAGCGTAGTCGATAGTGCCGCACGCAGCACCAGCGTGCCACGTCTGCTTTTGACCTGAACCAGATCGCCATCCTTTATCCCGCGCCGTTCCATGTCGCGCGCATTCATCTCGACGACAGGCTCGGGCGCATGAGCATACAAACGCGGCACCACGCCAGTGCGGCTCATGCCATGCCACTGATCGCGCAGGCGACCGCTGTTGAGATGCAAAGGGAAGCGTGCATCAATCGCTTCAGCGGTCGGCTTATGTTCAACCGCACTAAATCTGGCTTTGCCGCTTGCAGTTGGAAACACGCCATCCGCATACAGACGCTGACGACCTTGAGTTTCACCGGCCGGCATCGGCCATTGTTGCGGCCCGGCGGTTTCCAGTAGTGCATAAGACAAGCCGCCTATATCCAGATCACGTCCCAGCGTGGTAGCGCGATGTTCGTTGAAAATTTCCTCGGGGCTTGTGTACGGAAACAGCGTTGAACCGCTGATCGAACCGCGCCCATCCAGACGTTGCTCCAGTCGCCGTGCAAAATCCACGACAACATCCCAGTCGGCTCTGGCTTCGCCGGGCGGCGAAACCGCCGGACGCACTCGCGAAATGCGGCGCTCGGAATTGGTGACCGTACCAGCCTTTTCACCCCATCCTGCGGCGGGCAGCAACAGGTCGGCAAAAGCGGCGGTATCGGTATGCGGCGTTACTTCCTGCAACACCACGTAGGGGCAAGCCGCCAGCGCCTCCTGCACCTGATTCAGGTCGGGCAGGGATTGCGCCGGATTAGTGCAGGCTATCCACAGCGCCTTGATCTCGCCGCGCTTCATCGCAGCAAACAGTTCAACCGCCGTTAACCCCGGCTTTGCGGGCACGTCACTCACACCCCAGAGTCGCGCTACCTCCGCCCGATGTACGGCATCGTTCATATTGCGGTGTGCGGACAACAGATTCGCCATGCCGCCTATCTCGCGCCCACCCATTGCATTGGGTTGACCCGTCAACGAGAACGGTCCGCAACCCGGCTTGCCGATGTTGCCGGTGGCGAGATGCAGATGGATCAGTGCGGCATTGTTATCCGTGCCGTGGCTGGATTGATTCAGACCCTGACAATAAAGCGAAAGCGCACTTTTCGATGTGCCAAACCAATGCGCTGCGGTCACGATGTCTTCGGCCTTCACCCCGCATAGCGCTGCTGCCATTTCCGGCGTGTATTCGCGCACCAGACGCTTGAGCGCATCGAAGCCCTCGGTATGGTCGCGGATGTAATCTGCGTCGATCATATCTTCCCAGAGCAACACATGCAGCATGGCGTTATACAGCGCAATATCCGTACCGGGCAGAATAGCCAGATGCAGATCGGCAGCTTCGGCGGTATCGGTGCGACGCGGGTCGATAACGATCAGCTTCATCTGTGGCCTAGCGGCCCGCGCATCTGCAATGCGACGGAACAGCACCGGATGCGCCCAGGCGGTATTGGAACCCGCTATCAACAGGCAATCGGTTTCGTCTATATCCTGATAGCAACAGGGCGGCGCATCGGAACCCAGCGTCGCCTTATACCCCGCTACCGCCGAACTCATGCACAGCCGTGAATTGGTATCGATGTTATTGGTACCGATTAAACCCTTCGCCAGCTTGTTGAAGACATAGTAATCCTCGGTCAGCAATTGACCGCTGATGTAAAAAGCCACGCTGTCGGGGCCATGTTCGGCGATAGCCTCAGCAAATCTGTCTGTTGCCTGATCGAGTGCTGCATCCCAGCTTAGCCGCTGGCGCGGTGCATCACGACTGACACGCGACTCGGGATAGCGCAACCTGACCGCCATCGCCTGCGGTGTCATGGTCAAGTGCAGTGTGCTGCCCTTGGTGCAAAGACGACCATAGTTGGCCGGATGCTCCGGGTCGCCGCGCACACCGCTGATGTGGACACCATCATGTTCGACAATGACGCCACAGCCGACACCGCAGTAAGCGCAAATCGATTTGGTTTCCATCATATTCCTACCCTCTTCACTCGCATCACAAACATCAGTCGAACTTCAACCAGACCCGACCGTTTTCCAGTTTAGCCTCGAAGTTCCGGGTACAGCCCTTGTCCGGCGCTTCCGCCTCGCCGCTCTCAAGCCCGATCTTCCAGCCATGCAAAGGGCAAGTGACCGAGTTGCCGTGTACAATGCCCTGTGACAGCGGCCCGCCCTTGTGCGGACATTTATCATGCAATGCAAACACGCTATCATCGGCGGTACGGAACACGGCGATGCCGCCCTGTTGCGATGCCACGATGCGACTGCCCTGCCGGGCGATGTCTTCCAATGCGCATACTTCGATCCAAGCGCTCATGCTGTTACTCCCTTAATGTTAATGACTTCATATTCGCGCCGTACCACCGGCTGTTGCACCGCCTGTTGCCAGGGATCTTCATAATCCTGCAATGCAAACAGCAAGCGTTCAAACAGTGCTTTGCGACCCGCGGTATCGTTTACTACCGCCGCTTTGACGTAATCGAGTCCGACCCGTGCGACGTAGTGGCAAGTCCGTTCAAGGTAATAGCCTTCCTCACGATAGAGTTGCAGGAAAGCACCTGAATATTCCATAACCTCCTCGTCCGTCTTCACCTTGCACAGGAATTCAGCTACCTCGGTCTTGATGCCGCCGTTACCCGCGACATACAGTTCATAACCTGAATCCACACCGATGATGCCGATGTCCTTGATGCCGGCCTCGGCGCAGTTGCGCGGGCAACCGGATACGGCAAGCTTAACCTTGTGCGGACTCCACATACCGAACAGCATTCTTTCCAGCTTCACACCCATGGACATCGAACGTTGCGTGCCAAAACGGCAATGCTCGGCACCCACGCAGGTCTTTACCGTGCGTATGCTTTTGCCGTAGGCATGGCCGGACACCATGCCAGCCGCACCGAGGTCGGCCCAGATTTTCGGCAAATCGTCCTTCTTGATACCGAGCAGATCGATACGCGCACCACCGGTCATCTTCACCGTCGGCACATGGTATTTTTCCGCCACGTCAGCTACCGCACGCAGTTCGGCAGGCGTAGTCAACCCGCCCCACATACGCGGCACCACGCTGTAAGTACCGTCCTTTTGAATGTTTGCGTGAGCACGTTCGTTGATGAAGCGCGACTGTGGATCATCCTTCGCCTCGCCCGGCCAGCTCGAAATCAGGTAGTAGTTCAACGCAGGGCGACAGGAGGCGCAACCGTTGGGTGTCTTCCATTCCAGCGCACTCATCACATCGGGAATGGTAAGCAGATGTTTGCTGCGTATCGCTTCGCGCACCACGCCGTGCGAATGATCGGTGCAGCCGCACACAGCCTTGTCTTTCGACTGTGACGGCGAATACGCTCCGCCGACAGTAGACGCGAGTATCTGCTCGACCAGCCCGGTACACGAACCGCACGACGAGGATGCCTTGGTATGTTTACGTACTTCCTCCAGCGTAAATAGGCCTTTCCCCTTGATTGCCTTGACGATGTCGCCCTTGCACACGCCATTGCAACCGCACACCTCGGCCTCATCCGGCATGGAGGCCGCCTGCGACTGCCCGGCATGTCCGACATCACCGATGTGATTCTGACCAAACATCAAGTGATCGCGTATCTCGTGGATGTTCTGACCATCCTTGATCAACTGGAAATACCAGGTACCATCCGAGGTATCGCCATACAGTATCGCCCCCACCAGGGTATCGTTTTTCACCACCAGTTTCTTATACACATTGCCGGACGGGTCGTGCAGCATGATCTCTTCAGTACCTTCGCCGCCCATAAAGTTACCTGCAGAAAACAGATCAATGCCGGTCACCTTGAGCTTGGTCGAGGTAACAGAGCCGCTGTAATGCGCGATACCGTAATTTGCCAGATGATTGGCGCAAACCTTGGCCTGCTCGAACAACGGTGCGACCAGACCATAAGCGATGCCGCGATGGGATACGCATTCGCCGACCGCATAAATGCGCGGATCATAGGTCTGCATCGTGTCGCTGACCACGATGCCGCGATTGCAATACAGTTTCGCCGACTCGGCCAGCGCTGTGCTGGGACGAATACCCGCTGCAACCACTACCAGATCGGCCGGTATCTCGTAGCCATCTTTAAAGCGCAGTGCAGACACCCGACCCGATTCGCCGCGTATCAAGGCCTCGGTCTGCTTTTCAAGCATAAACTTGAGGCCGCGTGCTTCCAGCGATTTCTTCAGCATGTCAGCCGCCGCCTTATCGAGCTGGCGCTCCATCAGCCAGGGCATCAGATGTACCACGGTCACATCCATACCGCGCAGACGCAGACCGTTGGCGGCTTCCAATCCCAGCAGGCCGCCGCCGATCACCACCGCATGACGATGATTTTTTGCGGCCTCTATCATCTCGTCTGTATCGCGAATATCGCGATAGCCGATTACACCCGGCAGGTCATTGCCCGGAACGGGCGGAATGAAGGGTGTCGAACCCGTTGCCAGCAACAGTCTGTCATAGCTGATCTCGACACCGTCGGCATCGATTACCTTGCGTCGTCCCCGGTCGATGCGCACGATACGCTTGCCCCGATGCAGTGTGATGTTGTTGTCGCTATACCAGTTGAGCGGATTCAAAATAATGTCATCTATCGTCATTTCCCCGGCCAGCACCGGCGAAAGCAGAATGCGGTTGTAATTCGGATGCGGCTCAGCACCAAATACCGTGATGTCATAAAGATCTGGGGCCAGCTTCAACAACTCCTCCACCGCCCGCATCCCGGCCATACCGTTACCGACTACCACCAATCGCATTTTGTTTTTTTCCATCATGTCATCCTCAAAATAAAAAAGACGCCGCCCGGCCTACAGCCGGGTCGACGTCTTTGTCGGTAAATCCATTTAACCTTCCGCCCGCCATTGGGTAGGAAAAGTTACTCAGAAAGTACTATGCAATTACTGTGCCAATGCAGCTATGCCATGTGCAAGCGCGTTTTCCCCTTACAAATGCCTCCATTTGGTGCACACAGTCATATTCTGGTGCACACCCCCGACCCCGAACACTATTTTTCAAACACCGTTTTTAGCGAAGAAATTTCTATCTCGCTCCCGGCAACGATGCGATCCGACAACCGCGCTTCCTTGCCATCAATACAGCAAAGCACATGACTCTCATCCAACTCATCCGTCCAGCGACCTCCACGCAAGCGTAGCAATGCCAGCATCTGCACCAGTGTAAATCCCTCCGCTGGAAGATCCAAACGCTCCGATGTCATGACCAGAAACTCACTGGTACGCCCGAAATACAGGATGGCTACTTGATTCCTGCTTTTGAGCATAGCCGTAGAAAACAACAAATGGGGCTTCTGAATCTGCCCAAAAAAATTAGCCAGCCGGTTAAACAAATTCCAGCGCCCTATGATCCTGCCAGACTCTGAAAATAATGCCCTTCCGTTAATTTGAAAGCGGTTATTGAAGTAAATACTTTGCATGGCACACCCCATATTTATGTAAGTAAATACAAGCAATTGCCATGCCAAAATCAGGTTTTCAAGAAAGATCGTATTCGTACTAGCCGTTTTCTTGATAGCCTGTATAGACGATAGATCCCAAGCCGCGACGAGTACACTCGCAACGCATTAATACGTTTTTTACGGTGATGACAGGAACGACTTTGGGTATGATGGTGACTCATTTTCCTGAGGCAATATTGGGTGGCAAATTTCCGCTGCCCATGCCATTTCTGCAATAACGGGCATTACAACCCTGCCGAACACAGGTTAACGCCTTGGTTTTTCATCTCAATCTGACATAGCTAATACAAAATGCCCACAAATGACCTGTCACGCTGGCAACACCCGCACATATTCAATGAAAACAATACGGCCGCAGAAAAGGGAACGCGCGCGGTAATGTGGATTACCGCCATCATGATGGTGATCGAGATAGGCGCAGGCTGGCTGTTCAACTCAATGGCACTACTGGCAGATGGCTGGCATATGAGTTCTCATGCCTTCGCGATTGGATTGAGCGCATTTGCCTATGCGGCAGCGCGACGCTATTCCCAGGACCCGAGATTCACCTTTGGCACCTGGAAAATTGAAATCCTTGGCGGCTACACCAGCGCCATCTTCCTGCTCGGTGTCGCCGCCATGATGGTATTCGGATCAGTAGAGCGAATTTTTTCTCCGCAACCGATTCATTATCAGGAAGCCATTATCGTAGCGATCGTCGGCCTGCTGGTTAACATTGTCTGCGCAATAATTCTTGGCAATGCCCACCATGGGCATGAGCATGGGCATCATCACGACCATGACGCGCACAAACATCATCACCATCATGACTTGAATCTGAAATCCGCCTACCTGCATGTCATCGCCGATGCCGCCACCTCTGTTCTCGCCATTTTCGCGCTTGTGGGCGGGATGCTTTATGGATGGTCATGGCTGGATCCGGTCATGGGAATAGTCGGAGCAGTTCTGGTGGCCGCGTGGGCAAGGAACCTGCTCATCGAAACTGGCAAAGTATTACTGGACAGGGAAATGGATCATCCCGTTGTGGAAGAGATTCGCGAGGTCATCGAAATAACAAATAGTCCTGATGAAACCAGAATCGCTGACCTGCATGTCTGGCGTATAGGCAAAGAAGCCTATTCCTGTGCCATCAGCATAGTCACACATGATCAGACACTAACCCCCGAACAGATCAGGCAGCGACTTGCCATCCATGAAGAAATCGCCCACACGACGATTGAGATTCATCAATACGGGGCATAAGTAACTGACTCTGGCGTTTTGTTGCATGGAATGACCGTCTTTATTCGGCCAGGATCAGTTACACACAACAGGTTTCTTGATCAGTCATTCCATCACTGAAATCGTAACCCTGCATTTCACAAAGCAGCATCCTATAGCCGGAGTTTGATAATAATCACATAAGCCGCATTCCGTCTGAAAAACTTGCATTTGTTTTTTGAGCGCGCCCAACTACAAACCGCAAATTACATTTACAAATCACACTATGTAAATGTAATATACAAACTCCAGAGTGTAAATTTACTTTACAGTTCAAAATCTGTGAAAATGTAAAATCATAACGGAGGTAAATGTGAACTACCCCATTAAAACTCTCAGCCAACTGCCATTAATTCTCAAGGGGTTTCGCAAGGAGCGCGGACTAACTCAGGCAGCCATAGCCGAAAAGCTGGGAATCACACAACAAAGTTATGCCTACTTTGAAGCCAACCCAGCAACAGCAACGCTTGAAAGGCTTTTCATGGTGCTGCGTATATTGAATGTTGAAATTTCTCTGGATCAAGCCGCTTCCGATACAAGCACGAGCTACATTGCTGATGTTATGGGCCAGTACAACACTGACTTAAACGCTTCGCATCAGAAGGTCGGCAAAGCGGTCAGAAAAGAAACCACCAAAAAATCATCAGCTGTTGTAAAACCGGACCGCATTATCTCCATCAATCAAAAGAAGGAAAGCTGGTAATCATGGGACGCCGCTCAAAGGTACAGAAATTGAACATCTGGATGAACGGCATCCCGGTAGGATACTGGGAGACCACTCGGCAAGGTGAACGACTCGGCTACTACGAAGAGTGGCTCGCTGATGAGCAAGGACGGCCTTTATCTTTATCACTCCCGTTTTTGCCAGGTAATGCGCTCAATCTGGGACAAGTAGTTACTGACTTTTTCGACAATCTCTTGCCCGAGAACGATGCCATTCGCCGTCGTCTGGCTCAACGCCACCAGACAGATGGCGTTGATGCATTTAACCTTCTGGCAAAGCTGGGCCGTGACTGCGCGGGTGCTATACAACTACTTCCAGACAATGAAGCGCCGTCGGATATATTTGAAATCAGTGGCAAAGTATTGAACGTAGCCGAGATCGCCCAACTACTACGCAACGCCACATCCAATCAAGCATTGGGTCAACATAACCAGAGTGAAGATTTAAGACTTTCCATTGCGGGCGCTCAAGAAAAAACTGCTTTGTTGTGGCATAAGAACCAATGGCTAATTCCTCACGGGAGTACGCCAACAACTCACATTTTCAAGCTACCAATGGGCTTGGTCGGTCATATGCAAGCCGATATGCGCACATCGGTTGAGAACGAATGGCTATGCTCCAACATCATGAATGCTTATAACATCCCCATAACGCAGTGCGAGATTATTCAATTCGAGGACATCAAAACGCTCGTAGTCAAACGATTTGATCGCACCCCCTCCAGCGATGGGAGTTGGATAATCCGACTTCCGCAAGAAGATATGTGTCAGGCAACGGGCACATCGCCACTGCGCAAATACCAGTCAGACGGCGGCCCTGGCATCGCCCAAATCATGGAACTATTACTCGGGTCAGACCGTGCCGAACAGGACAGAAGGAACTTCTTCAAGACTCAGCTCATTTTTTGGGTGCTTGCCGCTACAGATGGACACGGAAAAAACTTCAGTATTACTCATCTGGCGAAGGGCCGTTACCGCGCCACACCAATCTATGACGTGCTTTCTGCTCATCCGGTCATAGGAAAGGGAAAGAACCAAATCGCCCCCCAAAAAGCCAAACTCGCCATGTCGGTGCGGGGAAGTACTAATTACTACTTGATCGATAATATTCAGCGACAACACTGGACTGCCCTGGCCCAACAAGTCGGGCTCGGAGCAGAAGCAGCAACGCAATTGATTGAAGAAATCATTGAGTCCACCGATACGGTGATTAGCGAAGTGAACAAACTACTACCTGACAGTTTTCCCGTGGACCTCGCGGAGGCGATTTTCAGTGGAATGAAAAAGCACTGCGCGAGGTTGGGCACTGTTTAACGTAAAAAACCAGAAACATGTCGCGCAGAATGTAATGACGAAGGAACTGCATCATTCCAATTGCCATCACTGATCAAATGGTGGTGATTGATGCGGTTCGCAAGCTCACCGCACCCTACCGTTAGCTGGCACGTACCACAAAACTCGCGGCATATGCTGCCGGATCACTTCCGTCCCACACGGTGCCGTCCATCAATGTTGAGCGACGCATGACATCATCCGGCACGGCTACATTGAGTCGGGAGGCGGCTTGCTGGTACAGCTCGATTCTGTTGATTTGCCTGGCGACACCCAGATAGTCGATGTCCTGCTTAAGCAATCCCCATCGCTTGAACTGGGTGAGGAACCACATGCCATCGGACAGGTAAGGAAAAGGCACCTTGCCATCGTTAAAGAACTTCATGCAATTCGGATCATGCCACTTCTTGCCCAAACCATCCTCGTAATCACCCAGAAAGCGCCCCTCAATAACCTCTACCGGCGCATCGACGTAATCCCGGCCCGAGATAATTTCTGCTACCTTGGCACGGTTGCCCTGTACATCAATAAATCGGGCGGCATCCAGCAAAGCCATCACCAGTGCGCGTGCGGTTTCAGGATTTTCATCCGCAAATTCAGCGGTGGTTGCCAACACTTTTTCGGGATGATCCGGCCAAATATCCTGAGAGGAAGCAACCGAAAAACTGACTCCATCATGTATGCCGCGCGCATTCCACGGTTCGCCTACACAAAATCCACTCATGCTGCCAATGCGTACGCTGTTCACCATCCGGTCAGGCGGAACGGTTATGGATTTGATTTCGGAAGTCGGATTAATCCCGTAATTCGCCAGCCAGTAATAAAGCCACATTGCATGTGTGCCTGTCGGGTAAGTGTGTGCAAAGGTGTATTCATTCGGCTGCTTTTCGATCAGCTTCGCCAATGACGGTCCGTCGATAACGCCCTTGTCCTTAAGCTGACTGGATAGGGAGATTCCCTGCCCGTTGTTATTGAGCGTCATCAGCACGGTCATGTCTTTCTGCAAGCCGCCAATTCCCAAATGTACCCCGTACACCAGGCCATAAAGCGCATGCGCCGCGTGCAATTCACCACTGACAAGCTTGTCGCGCACGGCTGCCCACGACGGCTGCCTGCATGGAATAATCCTGATGCCGTATTTTTCGTCGAACTTCATCAACGACGCAATGATTACCGATGCGCAATCGGTTAGCGGGATGAAGCCTACCCTGATTTCCTTTAGTCCCACTTTTTTATCCATGATCACACTCCGCAAGAAAGGTCAGTAATTGTTCGCGTAATGCGTAATAGTCGGGGTGCTCTAACAACATCTTGCGAGTACGCGGACGAGGTAAATCAATTTCGAGTATCTTGCCGACCTTGGCATTCGGGCCGTTGGTCATCATCACCACGCGGTCGGCAAGTAAAATCGCCTCGTCCACATCGTGTGTCACCATCATCGCCGTGACCTTGGTGCGTGTCCAGACTTCCATCAACACCTCCTGCAAATCCCAGCGCGTCAACGAATCCAGCATGCCGAACGGCTCGTCCAGCAACAGCATCTTGGGCGAGAGTGCAAACGCACGGGCGATACCGACGCGTTGTTTCATGCCGTTGGAAAGCTCCGCCGCCTTCTTCTCACGCACATCGGCCAGACCGACACGAGTGAGATAATTTTCAATGATGTCATTTCTTTCCTGGCTGGTTGCATGCGGATAGACCTGCTCCACACCCAGTGCGACATTTTCATAGGCACTCAGCCACGGCACGAGGCTGGGCGCCTGAAAAACGATACCACGATCCGGCCCGGCGGCGTCGACTTCCCTGCCATCCAGCACGATAACACCTTCACTGATGTCATTAAGCCCTGCCATCATAGACAGCACTGTTGACTTGCCGCAACCGGAGTGACCGATAATGGAAATGAACTCACCCTTGCGTATCTTGAGATCAAATCCATCCACAACTTTGATTGGCCCTTTGCGAGACGGATAAATCTTGGAAATTTGCGAAAAATCAACATAACGCGCCACATTCGGCGCAACGGCTTCGTGCGGTTTCTGCCCCACGGCAGCCTGATGCTCACGCGACGTATTAGGCAAAACCTGCGGCAAACTGACAACATTTCCTTCGACAGCCGCATTCTTTTCAGCACCAACCTGCATCAGATACTGCGTCACATCACGACGAATACGCTTGAAATCGAGCGAATGATTGATCGCGGCACGATCACGCGGACGCGGCAGATCAACAACAAATTCCGGCCCCAGGGTCGCATTCGGGCCGGGATTCAGCGGAATAATGCGGTCGGCCATGATAATGCCTTCATCTACATCGTTGGTGATGAGCACGACGGTCTTCTTCTCCTGACTCCAGATACGAATGATTTCGTCTTGTAACTTGGAACGGGTCAGCGCATCCAGTGCGCTCAACGGCTCATCGAGCAACAATATATCCGGCGAAGCGGCCAGCGCTCGCGCTACCGATACCCGCTGACGCATACCGCCGGACAGTTCAGATGGTCGTTTATCCATAGCCGGGGTCAGATTTACCATGTCTATGTATTTCTCTACCCGCGCATTGCGATCTGCCGGAGAGTCATGCTTGAATACCTGATCGACTGCAAGCGCCACGTTCTGACGCACCGTCATCCACGGCATCAGCGAATAATTCTGGAATACAACACCACGATCCGGCCCTGGCCCGGTAATGGGCTGACCGTTGCGCAACACGGATCCTTGATCGGCAAACTGTAACCCTGCAATCAACGAGATCAGCGTGGACTTGCCGCTACCGGAAAAACCGACGATAGCTACAAATTCACCTTCGTTGATGCACAGATTGATGTCGTTCAGCACGACAGTGCGTTGCGCGCCGGTACCGTAGGATTTGGTCACGCCCTTAAACTCCAGACTGGGAAATCCTGGACTAGGCCCCCCCGCTACAGTCGTTTCCAAAGCGGAAAATTCAGCAGGTTCTTTGATTTTTAGTTGAGCATTTGGCATTTTGATTTTCCTGTGTATTCAATTAGTGCAGGGTATTCAAGTTTGATTACCCTGCACAACTTCATGAGATTAAGCAGATTCCATGCCTATCATTCTGTACGTTGACCAAAACTCGCCATCTGCTGCAAGGTATGCATGATGCGATCCAGCATAAATCCGACGAAACCGATGGTGAACACCGCGACCATGATGCGTTCCAGCGACTGTGAACTGCCGTTCTGAAATTCGTCCCAGACAAACTTGCCGAGACCGGGGTTCTGCGCCAGCATTTCTGCGGCAATCAACACCATCCAGGCCACACTCAGCGACAAACGCATCCCGGTAAAAATCAGCTTCAACGACGAAGGAATCACGATCTTCATCACCTTGGTTTTGGTGGACAGGCGCAACACCTTGGAAACGTTCAGCAAATCCTTGTCGATGGAGGCCACACCCAATGCGGTATTCACTAATGTCGGCCACATCGAACACAGCGTCACGGTAATTGCCGATACCAGAAAAGACTTGGCAAACATCGGATCCGCAGTGACATACAGCGCACTCACCACCAGCGTGACCACCGGCAACCACGCGAGCGGCGATACGGGGCGGAATATTTGGATCATCGGGTTAAGCGCGGCCTGTATCGTCTTGTTTAATCCGCACAGAATACCGAGTGGCACGGCGATGATCGTCGCCAGCATGAACCCGACAAACACCGTATAAAGACTGGTGAATATCTGATCCAGATAGGTCGGCTGCCCGGTGTACTGGATAGTCTCAAACTTCTCGCCGGGATTACTCGCCAGGAATTCAGCTTTGCGCACTTCCTGACGCTCAATAAATTCCGTCTTACGCTGCTGCTCGTTGCGGTATTCCTGATATAAGTTTCCAGCCTGTTTCGCCACGGCTACCGGCCCCGGCAACGTGCCCAGCGATGTATGCACATTACTGGCGCCTACATGCCAAAGGCTGAGAAAGATGAAAATTCCCAACAAGGGCGGCACAATGCTGCGCAGAATAATCCGCATTCTCGATTCACCGCTGGCACCGGGTTGAAACAGTACACTCAGGTGCAGCCATAAGGATTTTTGTATTGTAGTACTCATAATTTTTCTCTCTATCAATGTTTCAAGCCCGTAGGCTGGTAGTTAACAGCGCAAAACCCGGCGTTTGCTGATCTCGGACATACCGGGGTTCGTACCTCACCATCAGCCTACGGTTTGCGCTTCCTTCCATTAGCCTGCATTATTTTTACAGCCTTCATTGTCAAGGTTTTTCGTTGCCCTTCAGACCGATCTTGAACTTCTTGATGTAATCGTTCGGCTTGCGACCATCGAACACCACGCCATCGATAAACCCACTTTGTGCTGCCTTGTAGCCGGTCTCCTTATCGAAATTCGGGAAATCACTCGCCTTCATCTTGCCTTCGGCAATGAGCTCCTTTGCAGCGGCTGCGTAGATGTCCGGGCGATAGATTTTCTTCGCCATATCCATATACCAACTGTCCGGCTTTGCCTCGGCAATCTGTCCCCAACGACGCATTTGCGTCAAATACCAGACCGCATCGCTGTAATAGGGGTAGGTCGCGTTGTAACGGAAGAACACGTTGAAATCCGGCTCGGCACGTTTATCCCCTTTCTCGTATTCAAAGGTGCCGGTCATGCTGTTGGCAATTACCTTTTCATCCGCACCCACATACTGGGATTTCGAAATAATCTTCACCGCCTCGACACGATTTTTGTTGTTCTGCTCGTCCAGCCAGTAACCGGCACGAATCAGCGCCTTCACCACATGAATATGGGTATTCGGATACTTGTCTGCCCAGGCCTTGCTTACGCCAAACACCTTTTCAGGATTATTCTTCTGCACATCGGAATCAGTCGCAATCGGTACCCCGATACCCTTAAACACCGCCTGCTGATTCCACGGTTCGCCGACACAGTAGCCATCGATCGTGCCGGCCTCCATGGTCGAAGGCATTTGCGGTGGCGGGGTGACAGACAACGGCACATCGGCCTTGAGCGTGCCGCTGGTGTCGCCCTTGTCGGGTGCGTAGTAACCGGGATTCATGCCGCCTGCTGCCAGCCAGTAGCGCAACTCATAGTTATGCGTCGAGACCGGAAACACCATGCCCATCTTGAATTGCTTACCCTGCTTCTTGTAATCATCAACGACCGCCTTGAGATACTTGGGGTCTATCGGATGTACCGGCTTGCCATCCTTCATCGGCAGTTTCTTCTTCAGTTCCTGCCACACCGCATTGGAAACCGTGATGCCGTTACCATTCATATCCATGCTGTATGCGGTAATGATGTCGGCCTTGGTGCCGAAACCGATGGTCGCTCCGATAGGCTGACCGGCAAGCATATGTGCACCATCCAGTTCACCGGTGACGACACGATCTAGCAGCACCTTCCAGTTTGCCTGCGCCTCCAGAGAGACTGAGAGTCCTTCGTCTTCGAAATAACCCTTCTCATAGGCGATCGCCAACGGCACCATATCGGTCAGTTTGATAAAACCGAATTTCAACGAAGCTTTTTCGGCCCGACCTGTTGCAGCTTGTGCGTCCTGTACGCTAAAGGGCGCAATACCACTCAGCGCAAATAAACAGCTCGCAATTGCCGTTGCCCTAAACAATCCATGACGAACCTTGCTCTTGCTTGTTACCCCGTGAACCACCGTGTTGATGTTTTTCATGTTGCACTCTCCTTGAAATATAAAAATTACGAATTCCATACCGCAAAATAAAAAAGGCGTCCGACTACGTTTACGTAGTGGGACGCCTTTGTCCTTATTCATTATTCATTATTCAGTCACTCCGAACCTCCGTTGGTTCGTTGTTAACCATTACCATGCATTCTGTGAAGCAACAGTCATGCCAACTGTCAAAATATATACAATTTCCTTTAAATTCAGGTAGTTGTAAATAAATGCAAAAATCAGTGCCGTAACGCCATCGGCACATCGGTGCTACTTTGGTGCACTCGCCGCACAAACAGGTGCATCCTTAACGTGAAACTCGCATAGCGATTCGTTCGCCCTTTCTCCCGCTTGCGGGGGAAAGTTGGATAGGGGGAACGGGCATGGCGAGTTTCATTATCAGGTGTAGCATTTTTGCCATGACCGTTATGAACTCAACTCCTTGGCCAGAATGATCGCGTCAGCAATCTCGACCAGCCGTTTCCCCTTGCTCATCGCCATGCTGCGCATACGCTTGTAAGCATCCGCTTCACTATAACCATGATCCGTCATCAATATGCCCTTGGCTTTATCTATCTGTTTGCGCTCAATCAGTTGTCCCTTCGCCTCTTTCAATTCATCTCGCAGACGCTTGTATTCAGAAAACCGGGCCGCCGCCACCTGGATGATCCCGCTCAAATCCTCGCTCTGTATCGTATGCGCCACGTAAGCGCTGACACCCGCCCGCATCGCCTCCTGTATGCTGCGCTGATCCTTTTGCCCGCCCAGCACCACTACCGGCTTTTCCAGTTTGGTGGACATCAGGCTGATATGCTCCAGCGTGTCCCGCCCCGGCGCATTCGCGTCCACGATAATCACGTCAGCAAAGGCTGATTGTATTGACGCTTCATTGACCTGTTCCCAGGTCAGAATGCCGACAACATCAAATTCAGCCAATTCCAGACTCGCCTTCAACCAGGCGGCGCGCTCTCTCGCATCATCAATTATCAAAATTCGCTTCATTACTTCCCCGTTCATGACACATCAGCCGATCTATCAAAGCAATAAACGAGCCAAATCAGAACGAATTGATATAAAGGGAAAATTAGAAACAAGGTTCTGGCATAGCACCGAAACAGTGCACAATGCATAAAATCGGGCAGATTCGACTGATCAAGCGTAGCGGAAATTTACTGCGGGGGCGTTCACCCGGCCTTGTTCTGCAGACCGGCTTTTATACTACATGCGTCCTGCAAGCTACCCATCGGAAAACATATCTTGAACAACGTACCTATCCCATCCGTACCCTTATCAATACTGACTGTCGCATGATGTATTTGCGCAATTTCACGAACAATCGCCAGACCCAGTCCACATCCATCACCCTTGCTTTCCTGAAGTCGATAAAATCGCTCAAACACATATTCACGTTCCTGCAAAGGAATCCCGGGGCCATTGTCTTCGACTTCGAGGATGCCGCCTTTTACGTCCGATGAGACCATCACGGTTATTTTTCCCTGTTCGGGCGTGTAACGAATGGCGTTATCCAGTAAATTGGCGATCATTTCCTGCAACATCATTTCATTGCCGTAGACAGACATTTCGCTCAGATTCGTCTCGAAACCCAGATCAATCTGTCGATTCAAGGCTTTCATCACCCATTCGGAGGTGGTATCGCGAGCAAGTTTTACCAAATCAAGTTCTCTTAGATGCACATCGCGGTCTGCCCCGGCTTCAACTCTGGCAAGCGCCAATAATTGATTGACCAGATGCGACATCCTGAGCGTTCCAGCGCGTATCCATTCCAGCGCATGATAAATACGTAACGGGTCTTTTTCGCGCAATGCCATTTCGGCCTGATTTTGCATCCCCGCCAGCGGAGTACGCAACTGATGCGATACGTCAGCGGTAAAACGCTGTTGCTGGGCTATACTGGATTGCAACCTTTGCAGCAGATCATTCATGGAATGCAACAAGGGAAGCAACTCGCGTGGTGAATCTTCGACGGGTATGGGATTCAAGTCTCGATGCGAACGAAATTCAATCGCATGCTTTACCCTGTCAAGAGACGAAAGCCCCCACCTGACACCGAAGTAAACCATCGCCACTGCTAACAGCATAATCACGATTTGCGGCAACATCATCGAGGCAATGATTTCATCGGCCATCTGGTCACGCTTGGCTTTTGTCTCGGCCACTTGAACCAGCACGCTGCCCTTGGCACTGGTACCGGTCAGCGGCAGCGAGAACGCAACAACACGAACCTGTTTATCGCCCAGCAGGCTATCAAAATAAACGTGTTCACCCGAAGCCGGTCTGGAAATTGGCAATGCCAAACCATTTTCGCCGATAATTGTGTTGCCTTGCGGGTCGGTAACGCGGTAATAAACCCAGTCATCCTTGTCATATTCGAGCAGATCAATGGCTTTCTGCGGCATATCCATCACCACCTTGCCCTGAATAACCTCCACCTGATCGGCTAATGCCAGCGCAACGCGAAACAGTGATCGATCATAGGCCAGATTCGAAAAATGATATGCACGAAAATACGATGCAATAGCGCCAACAATCAAAACAGGAACAAGCAAAGCGAACAGCCAAATCAGCAATTGGCTGCGTAACGAAGGTGACTCATTGTGCATTGACTTGTTCTTTCTCCAGCAAGTATCCGATTCCACGGATAGTTCTAATATGAGCACCGGAAGACTCCAGTTTTTTTCGCAAACGATGAACATATACCTCAATAGCATTACTTCCCATATCATCATCCCAACCGCAGAGTGACTCCATGATTACCTCCTTCTTGACTACCTTACCTTGGCGAAACATCAAGATTTCCAGCAAACCTATCTCGCGAGCTGACAAAATCAATTCCCGACCGGCACAATGCACGCGCCTGGCAATCGGGTCAAACACCAAATCAGCACATGTCAAAGTTTGATTTGAACCCATTTGCCCACGCCGGATCAGGGCACGTACCCTCGCCTCCAACTCAACCAGCTTGAACGGCTTGGTCAAATAATCATCTGCACCCAGATCAAGCCCTCGCACCCTGTCTTCAATTGCATCACGAGCCGTCAAGATAAGTACGGGTGTATTTCCTCCCCGCTTACGCAAGTTCTTTAATACTTGAGTGCCATCCATTTTCGGCAGGCCAAGATCAAGAATAGCCAAGGCATAAACATCATTCTTAAGCATTTCATTGGCCAGTTCACCATTGTTCACGCAATCAACTGCATAGCCGGATTGACGTAACGAATGCAACAGTCCGTCTGCAAGAGCGGGATCATCTTCAATAACAAGAATACGCATATAAAAAGAACCTGTAAGGTTTTAGAAAGGTAGGTTGAAGTATATTGATTTTCAAGAGGTGATTAACAGCTTGCCTCGAAATCAAATTTACTATTAATTCTTAGGAGAAATACATGTCCAAACTTTCCATTGCTCTGATTGCCGGTCTGTTCGCCGTATCCGTAAATGCCTTTGCCGCTGATGCTGCCGCAAAAGCTCCAGCCAAGGCAGCCGAAAAGCCAGTTGCTGAAGCCGCCGCTGCAACCGAAAAGCCAGCTGCTCCAGCACCAAAAAAGAAACATGCAATGAAGCACAAAAAGGCTGCTAAGCCTGCTGTTGAAACCAATGCATCTGACGCAGCTAAGTAATTTTATCGGCTGATCTGGTTTAAAAAAGGCGATATCGAGGTATCGCCTTTTTGCATTCCATAAGCCGTATATTTTTACGGCGCGGATTTCATCCCTTCACCGCACCATCTGATTCATCTCAATAATCGGCATCAAAATCGCCAGCACGATCATCAACACGACGGCACCCATGGTCAGAATTAGCAATGGTTCGAGCAGCGAGGTCAAGATCGCAGTGTGGTTGCTGACTTCCTGTTCCTGTTGGGCGGCAGCGCGTTCGAGCATCACATCCAGTTTGCCGCTGGATTCGCCACTGGCGATCAGGTGCACCAGCAGCGGCGGAAAGTAGCCGGAGGCGGCGAGGGCGCGGCTCAAACTGACACCTTCGCGTACTTTTTTGGCAGCCTCATCGAGTGCCTGACGCATCGGCAAATTATTGACCACGCCCGCCGCCGCATGCAGCGAGGTCATCAGCGGCACGCCGCTACCGGCCAGAATCGCCAGCGTACTGGCCATACGCGCGGTGTTCAGTCCTCGCACCAATCGCCCCACAACCGGCAAGCGCAGCAAACGCAAATGCGCCTGATAACGCAGTCCGGGTTGGCGCAACATGAAGTGCAGCGCAACACCCGCTGCCGCCAGCAACAACAACAGATAAACCCAGGTATGCTGCAAGGTGTCGCTGACCCAGATCAATGCACGAGTCAGGAACGGCAAAGTCTGGTGTGATTGTTCAAATACACCGATTACCTGCGGTACGACGTAGATCAGCAAGCCACCCACTACCAGCAGCGCGACCACGGTCACGATTACCGGATAAACAAACGCCAGCACTACCTTTTGCCGCAATACCTGACGCGACTCGGTGTAATCCGCCAGTCGCAGCATCACCTCTCCCAACTCACCGGATGCCTCGCCCGCCGTGACCAGCGAACGGTACAGCTCGGGGAACACGGATGGATATTTGCCCAGCGCTTTGGCCAGCGTCTGTCCACCCAGCACTTCACCGCGCACCCCGGCCAATACCTGACGCACCGTTTCATCCTCGCTCTGTTCAATTAACGCACTTAATGACTGTTCCAGTGTCAGGCTGGCGGACAGCAGCGTAGCGAGTTGGCGCGTCAGCAGACTGAGTTCAGCGGTTGAAATCCGCCCGCGTCGCCACTTCAAGTGACCGTCGCTTGTAGCACTCAGAGATTCCTGAGTAACAACATCTATCGCCACGACCGTCAGCCCGTTTTCACGCAAACCGACTCGCGCCTGACGCACAGTATCCGCCTCGGTCACGCCGCGTAGCAGCTTGCCTTGATTATCCAGTGCTTCGTAACGAAATGCGGCCATCAGTTAATTCCGTGCAGGTGGTTTGTTACATAACAATAAAGTGCGGCCCAGCGCGGTCGTACCCGCGCACTCCATATCAGCAAGTGCTCCATCTCGGAGTACGGCGGCACGACGCCGTAATGCATCCCTGTTTGATGCGCGGCGAAATCTCACCAAGCGCGGTCGTGCCCGCGCACTCCAAGTCTACGGTCATCAATCCCGCGTTACCCGCAGCAACTCTTCCAACGAAGTGAGGCCCGAGGCGACCAGTCGCATACCGTCCTGACGCAGGCTGCGCATGCCGTGCTGCGTGGCATAATCGCGCAGAGCTTGCTCGGAAGAACGGTCATGTATCAAATGACGCATACCTTCATCTACCTTCAGCAATTCATATATTCCGCTGCGTCCGCGATAACCACTGTTGCCGCAAGCCGGACATCCGCTTGGTCGATACAACTGCGCTAGCGGGGTATCGGTTTCAAACATGGCTTGCTCAATGGCATCCGGCTGATAGGACTCGCGACAATCGGGACACAGTCTGCGCACCAGTCGTTGCGCCAGCACGCCAAGCAAACTGGACGACAGCAGGAACGGCTCGACCTCCATATCGGTCAATCGCGTAATTGAACTGGCAGTATCGTTGGTGTGCAAGGTCGCCAGCACCAGGTGTCCGGTCAAACTGGCCTGCACCGCAATCTGCGCGGTTTCCAGATCGCGTATCTCGCCTATCATGATCACATCCGGGTCCTGACGCAGAATGGCACGCAAGGCGCGCGCAAAATCCATCTCGATGCGCGGATTAACCTGCGTCTGACCGATGCCGTCCAGATCGTATTCAATCGGGTCTTCCACCGTCATCACATTGGTTACCGTTGCATCAATGCGCGACAGTGCAGCATACAAGGTAGTGGTCTTGCCCGAACCGGTCGGGCCGGTCACCAGCACGATGCCGTGCGGCTGGCGTATCAGCGTATCCACCGCTTTCATGGTTTCGGCTTCCATACCCAGACGCGTCAGCTCCAGCCTTCCCGCATCCTTATCCAGCAAACGCAACACGATGCGTTCGCCATGTCCGGTGGGCAGCGTCGAGACGCGCACATCTACCGGCTTGCCCGCCAGCCTTAACGTGATGCGCCCGTCCTGCGGCAGACGCTTTTCGGCTATATCCAGTTCGGCCATGATCTTGATGCGCGACACCATCGCCGCATGCAAGGCGCGATGCGGTTCGATCACATCCTTGAGCGTGCCGTCCACGCGAAAGCGTACCGCCGAGCGCGTCTCGAACGGTTCGATATGAATATCCGATGCATTCTCACGTACCGCCTGAGTCAGCAGCGCGTTGATCATGCGTATCACCGGCGCATCGCTATCAGCTTCGAGCAAATCCTCGATTTCCGGCAGTTCATTGACCAGTTGCGACAAGTCCATGTCCTGTTCGACATCGTCCACCATCGCCGCTGCCGAACCTTCAGATTGACCGTAGCTGCGCGCCAGCTCCTTTTCGAATTCATCCACCGAAGCCAATGTCGCCGACACCGGCACACCCAACGCCCGGCGCAGTTCGGCCAGCACCAGTGGCTGCGCTCCGGCACGTACCCGCACCTCGGCCCCGTCTGGTGTCAGGTTCAACATCAGCACACCTTTGCTTTTGGCAAACGAATAGGGGATTTTTTTCAGCGCGGGTTTGATCGGGCTATTCATAGGGACACGCGAATGGCGAAAGATGACTCATGCGACAGTTACGGCTTCGCCGCAGGTGGCTCTGACTTCAGGCTTATCGGCGGCAGGGTCGGTGCGGGCATATCCGGCAACATGAAACTGGACGGCAACTTGCCCTTGATTTGTTCGCCGCGCAGGTATTCATATCTATCTTGCGTCACCCCCTGATAGGACTGCGCATCGCGCATCACATAGGGGCGGATGAACACCATCAGATTGGTCTTGGTACGCTGCCGCTTTTCATGACGAAACAGATTGCCGAACAGTGGAATGTCGCCGAAGAACGGCACCTTGTCTTCGCCGTTGCTTACCGAATCCTGTATCAATCCGCCCAGCACGATAATCTGCCCCTCATCTACCAACACCGTGGATTCGAGTGAACGCTTGTTGGTAATCACCCCGGCAGCGTTGTTCAGAGTCTGATTCTGCACACTGGAGATTTCCTGATAGACCTGTAACTTGACCGACCCGCCCTGCGAGATTTGCGGCTTGATACGCAAAGTCAGGCCGACATCCTTGCGCTCTATAGTCTGAAACGGCGCGGCAGTATTGGCATTGCCGGTCTGCGCATAGCTGCCGGTGATGAACGGCACATTTTCACCGATGATAATCTTGGCTTCCTCGTTATCCAGCGTTAACAGATTGGGGGTGGATAGAATATTGCCTTTGACATCGTTCTCAAGAAAACGCGCCAGCATGCCCAGATTAAGCACCGTGCCCGGCATACCTGGAATTGTCGTAGTGCCCCTGACAATACCGATGTTCAACCCCTGCCCCACCGTGGAAATATTGCCCGCTGCGGTGATAATGTTGCCGCTGCCCGCCGTACCCGGTGCGCCGTAGTTGGTGCCGCCGATCACATTAACTCCCGCACGGTTGATGCCGTTCAGTTCCTGCCACTGTATGCCGAATTCCGCCGCCTTGTCTGCAGTCACTTCAGCAATCAGCGCCTCGACGAACACCTGTGCACGACGCATATCCAGCATCTCGATGACTGCACGCAGGTTGTTATATACCGCATCCGATGCCGTGATAATCAATGCATTGGTCGCCGCATCCGCCTGTATCATGCCACCGCCGGACGGCCCGGCTGCAACCACGGCTGCAGCTCCCGGTGTAGCTGCCACTGCCGTAGTATCGCCGCTTAACACGGCACGCAGTGTTTGCGCCAGCTTGGCCGCATCGGCATTCTTCAGATAGACCACATGAATATTGCCCGGCGTACTGGTTTGCATGTCCAGCGCTGCCACCAGCTCCCGCACCCGCGCAATGCGTGACGGGCTATTGGTGCGCAATATCAGCGAATTGGTACGCGCATCCGCCATCAGCATGAAACGCTGACTCGCGTCTGTCGAACCTGTGCCAACCACCGAACCGTCCTGCATCAAGCGATTGATGGTTTGCGCTATATCCATCACCGAGCCGAATTTCACCGCAATAATTATCGGCGCATCATCCTGCAGCTGGTCGATTTTTTCGACGATCTGTTCGATGCGTTTCATATTGCTGGCGTAATCGGTCACCACCAGAGCATTATTGCCCGGGAACGCTACCACGACATTATTGGGTGCTATCAACGGACGTAACACCGGCACCAATTGTGCCGCCGATTCGTGATGCAATATGAAGACACGAGTGACCAGTTTGTCTCCATTACCACTCTTATCGCTGGCACTGGAAATATACAGTTTGGCATCCGCCTCCGGCATCACCTTGGTTACGCCGTTCGACTCCACCGCCGCGAACCCCTGCAAGCGCAACGCGGACAACAGTGTGTCATAGGCTAAAGGTGCCGGAACCGGCGTTGCGGAAACGATATTGATTGTTCCCTTCACGCGCGGATCAACCAGGAAATTACGGTGAGTAATCTGCGAAACCGCCTTGATCACCTCTTCGATGTCTGCATTCACAAAATTCAGCGACACCATTTCTTCCGCCGCCATCGCTGAAAAAGAGGGCATTACCAATACCGCGCACAGCATCAACCGTGCTAACCAGTTTCCCATTAACTACCCCTTGAACTCGAACGGTGCATAAAATGTTACTCTTGAATTATTGACCAAATCATCTGTAACTATTGTGTTTTTTCATGTTGCATACGAACTGCCGCCGCCGTATTTATCGCGGATGCATTACCTTCCAGTTGGATCTGCTGGCGCACTCCATTGCGTTCGATCACCACATGATCTTTCGCCACTTCCACCAACCTCGCACCCGCTTCGACTTCCTTGCCACTTGCCACCGAAACCTGACGCTTGCCATCAAATTCCAGCACCGCAAAACCCGGCTTGCCGGCAAACACACCGACCAGTCGCACATTTGGTATCACTGCCTGAACCACCACCGCAGAAGCCGCTGCATGTCCGAACAACTGCTCCGCCTGAAAAACCGTAGCGGATGACGTTGCGGGCAACACCGATGCGCTGCGTGGAGCCAGTAAAACCCAGGTCCAATTAGCCAGCATCGCCATGATCACCAGCACCGCCAGTACCCGCCACATCAAAACCGCACCGTTGGTGCCTACCCCAGACAACCGCATATTCGCCCCCGTTTAGCAGACGCGAAGTATACACAATCAAGGGGCGTTAGCTGTTGATGTTGATGTTGGGCAGATGAAAGTCAAGGTAAGCTCTGAATAAACTTCTTCATCGCCCCCTCCAGTGCCGTGAAGTTCGGGTTGTACATCAAACGACGCAGGATTCCTGCCTTGAGATTAGCTTCGGTGAGTTCACCCTGAAAATCGGCTGCCTGTTTTGTGTTGCACGCGGCATATTTTTCCATCTCACCGGGATAATAATGATTGCAATTGGAATAATCGCCTGCTGCACCGTAATGGCTGTCTTCAGGTGGTAACACGATAGCGGTATGGGCGGAACTCAATATTTTCCGTTCGGGGAAAACGCTGTTTACCATTTGCAGTTTTTCAGCGGCAATGCCGTCAGGCTTGTTGTTGACGTCGGTGCTATACAACACCAACTTGCTGGATGAATTCTGCGTACGCCCCATAAACTCTATCGTGGCGGGAGTTTCGACAGTGGTATCGTCCATGCTGGCGGCGGCGAATACCGGGATCGTGACCGCCTGAGAGCGAGATTCGACCGCCTTGGTCAACGCATATATCTGTGCCGCCGCGTTGGCTGGGAAGGATTCATATTTATAGTAATCCTTGTCGGGCAGAATATTCAGCCACTTACCGGAAGGAAATGCCCAACTATAAATCTTGTGCACGTTCGCAAATGCCGCCATGGATGTAACCTTGATCGCAGGCGAAAACAGAAACAATCCGCGCACCCTCTTATCCGCCTGACTCTGGTAGACACTCAGCACACCGCCTGTCGAAAAACCGGCCAGGTAAACTTCATCGACTTCGGCGGCCAGTTTATCGGTGCCGTACGCTTCGGCCTTGGCCCATTCCTGCCAACTTATATCCAGTAGATCGCCCGGCCGGGTGCCATGCCCCGGCAACAGAATAGCCATAACCCGAAAGCAATTTTGCTGAAAGAAAGCACCCAGATGACGCATAAAGTACGGCGAGTCTGTTAAACCATGGGTGAGCAGGATGCCACGACGATAGGGTTTGCCATGACCACTCGCACAACTGGCGGACGGCTTCAATTCAAATGGCGCATTTCCCTCAACGATTTTTGCCAGCTCGTCTGGGTTGGCAGCAACATGACTCTTTTCGATCATGGTGCGGCTTTGCGCAATATAGTCCGTAAAGGACAACTGCCCGCCATTGAATTGCGTATTCAAACCGGATGGTTGATGCCTCGCCTCAAGCGGTTGTGCCGACGCACTCGCTTGCAGCATAAACAACAACATCAACAAAGAAAAATCAATAAACCGCTTCATAACGATCTCCTGTAACAATAATGTTGGTGCAATACTTTCAAAAATCCAAAAAATATTTATTCACGAAAAACACGAAATGGGTTATGCAGGCATATTCACCTATAGGTGGAAGCTCGCAAACGGGTTAAGCAGGCAAAGCCGCAACGTAGCTGCTCGCAAAAGAAACAAAGGTTTGCACAATATTTACGAATCATCCAGCAGGTGTGGAATGAAATTGCAATATGCTTTTGAATTGGTTCGTGCCCTTCGTGTTATTCGTGGACAAATAAGGTTTTTATAAAAACCCGCTGACTCAATGTGCTTCTGGTTTTCTCTGTGGCTTGGCGACCTCCAATACCGGACTGAACGCATAATAAGCCTGAAGCGCCCATTGTTCGGCGACACGTTGGCCCGATTCGCCAAGGGAATCAAAATGAATGCCATCCCCGCCCGCAGCAGGATAAGCCGTGAACTTACGGCTATCGAAGAGTAAGCAATATTGCCCGACCGCCTTGTTCAGCGCATTGAATACCCGACCCAGTTCAGGTTGTATACGTGCCTGCGGCGGGCCGATCCAGATACATTTACTGCCCGAATTAACTATCGCCATCGCCATATCGTGGGCGGTTGCTTCCATCCACTCTGCTGAACCGCCATACATATTCGCCCCCAATTCAACCACGGTATATCGAGGTTGATGGGTTTTCAGCAAGTTTGCCAATAACGGTGTATCCGCTTCCAGACCGCGTTGTTCCCGGCCTTTACTATCCTTGAAGAAGTAGCCGCAACGCGTCTTTTCTCCCTCTAACCAAGATAGCGGCGAGCTGCCGCAAACGGCATAGGTCGCAACGCGAAATCCGGGGACATTTCTGAGCAACGCATCCTGTTGAATACCAAAACTTCCAACGGAATGCGAATCCCCGATGAACAGAATCACCGCCGGCTCAGCGGCCAGGGATTCAGCAATATTAAGCGCAACAGACAATCCGCAAAGTAAAAGCAACATGCACTTACGAAAGACGCTGCTAAGCAAAGGTGATTTCAACCCGACTAATCCATTAACCCCAAAACTCGTCATTCCCGCGTATGCGGGAATCCAGTTGGTTGAACCAAGGTTTGCAGGAATGGACGGCCTTTTGCCCAACTCGCAACAATCCCCGCGCAGCAGCTCATCATCAAGGTTTTGTCCGCATTGCGGGCTGTTCTTATTGCTGGATTCCCGCCTGCGCGGGAATGACGGTGCTAATGGATTATCTGGGTTCATAATATCGGCAGAGCGGTCTTGTCGACTACCCTGCGTAACACAAAGCTGGAATGCACACCGGTCACGCCGGTTATCCGGGTGATGCGGTTAAGCAGCAAATCCTGATACCCATCCATGTCCTTGACCACGACCTTGAGTTGATAGTCAGCATCCTGCCCGGTAACCAACAGACATTCAAGCACTTCAGGAATCTGGGCTATTTGCGTTTCAAAGTTACTGAATCGTTCAGGGGTATGCTGATCCATCGAAATATGTATCAATGCCATCAATGACAGGCCCAACTTTTTGGCATCCACCAGCGCGCGGTATCCGGTAATCAGCCCCGATTCTTCGAGGACGCGCAAACGTCTCAAACAGGGCGAGGGTGACAAGCCGATACGATCGGCCAATTCCTGATTGCTGATGCGCCCTTCCATCTGCAATACACGCAACATCTGCAAATCGTAGTTATCAAGTTGCATAATTATCTCGTCATTTGATATTCACGACACAAAACTAACATTTTCATGGAAATGAAGCAATATTATTGCGAACATCGCTAATAACTGACCATAAAACGCAAGCACATGGCGAAGCATTTTGCATAAGATACTCCTCATCGAATATACAGCGCTACTGGAGTTATCATTATGTCGCACGCCGCCAAATACCAGCCTTTTCCGCCCGTCAACCTCGTAGATCGACAATGGCCCAACCGCACCATCACCCGACATCCGATCTGGATGAGTTCGGATTTGCGCGATGGCAATCAATCTCTTTTCGAGCCGATGAATCTCGAACGCAAGATGCGCATGTTCAAGATGCTTTGCAATATTGGTTTCAAGGAGATCGAAGTGGCGTTTCCTTCTGCCTCTGAAATTGAATTCAATTTCGTGCGCGGACTGATCGAGGGCAACCATATCCCCGACGATGTCACTATTGAGGTGTTGACCGCCGCACGCGAGCCGCTTATCCGTCGCACCATGGAATCGGTACGCGGTGCGCGCCGTGCCATCGTGCATGTCTATAACGCCACCTCGAAATCGTTTCGCGACACTGTCTTTGGCATGAGTCGTGAAGAAGTCATCGAGATGGCCGTCAAGGCGGTAACGCTGGTCAAACAGCTTGCTGCCGAACAGCCCGATACGGAATGGGTACTCGAATACAGCCCGGAAACCTTTACTGCGACCGAACTCGATTTCGCGCTTGAAGTGTGCGATGCGGTAACAGCCGCCTGGGGCGCGACACCGGACAATAAGGTGATACTCAATCTTCCTGCAACGGTTGAAGTGGCGACACCCAATATTTACGCCGACCAGATCGAATGGATGCACCGCAATTTGGCGAGGCGCGATAGCGTGATACTCAGCTTGCACACCCATAACGACCGGGGTACGGCCGTCGCTGCCGCCGAATTGGGTCAGATGGCCGGAGCGGATCGCGTCGAAGGTTGTTTGTTCGGCAACGGTGAGCGTACCGGCAATGTTGACATCGTGACACTCGCGTTGAATCTTCACACTCAGGGCGTCGCCTCCGGGCTTGATTTCTCCGACATCAACGCGGTGGCGCGCACGGTTGAATATTGCAACCAGTTGCCGATACACCCGCGCCATCCCTATGTCGGCGATCTGGTATTTACTGCCTTTTCAGGCTCGCATCAGGATGCAATCAAAAAGGGCTTTGCAAAACAACAAACCGACGGACTCTGGCAAGTTCCCTATTTGCCGATAGACCCCAAGGATGCAGGACGCAATTACGACTCGGTGATCCGCGTCAACAGTCAGTCAGGCAAGGGCGGCATAGCCTATTTGCTTGAAACCGAATACGGTGTCGTAATGCCGCGTCGCTTGCAAGTCGAGTTTTCCGGTGTGGTGCAGAAGTTTGCCGATAGCAACGGCGGCGAGGTCAGTGCGGCCGAAATCTGGCGACTCTTCAGCGAAACCTATCTCGATAGTGCATCTCCCTTGCGTTACCGTGAACATCACCTATTCGAGCTGGGCGACCAACAAGGTATTCGGTTGATTGTCGACATTGACGGTGCAGCGCACACACTCACCGGGAAAGGAAACGGCCCCATTGACGCAGCCGTACATGCGCTTGAAACGGCCGGAATTAAAGTGCAGGTACGCAGTTTTGACGAGTCATCCATGGGTATCAGCACAGAAGCGGCCGATGCGGTTGCCTGTGCTTTTATCGAAATAGCCCATGACCACGGAGAAAACTATGGTGTAGGCATGGATCAGAATATCGTTACCGCTGCAATCAAGGCCTTGTTTAGCGGCATAAACCGAATGACGGGTCATGACCGATCAACGCATTAGCGCTTACGAAAAAAACGGCAAGAAGCTTTACAAAAAATTCGATCCAAACGAAGATAAAGGGCGGATTCAATTATGCGGATTCAATTTTTCAGGGGAATATAAATGGATTTTATTTCATGGTCGGTGTTTGGCATTCTTTTTGTACTCGCTGAAAGTGCAACCGGAACCCTGTATCTGATGGCTATCGGACTGGCCTTCATCTATCCTGCCCTCGCCGACGTTGCCGGCGCTCCGGCCGGAGTACAGTTTGCCGTACTCATTGCGGGTACCCTCGCCCATATGTTCATTGCCAATACACTACGCAAGCGCAAACTGATCAATCAACCCGCCGAAGCCCCATCGGACATCGGACAAGAGGTCGAAATTATCGAATGGCTTGATGAAACCACTGCGAGAGTTAACTATAACGGTAAGGAGTGGATGGCTGAAAAATCCATGAGCGAAATGCCCAGCACCAACAAAGGCATAATCCAGAATGTGCAATACGGGCGGCTGATTATTGCAACCGAGCAGGCGTAATACATCTGAAAATCACCCGCTGTTGCAACGGTTCGCCAAGATATGCGGATTCGGGCGAATCCATCCTGAATTGGTGAAGTGAATTTTTTCACCTATCATTCCGGCGCATAAGTTTGCCCTACTACACACCGAAAACTACGTCACCCTCTGGGATGATGGCTCGTATGCAGCTTCTTGAGCCGCTCTCTTGCGACATGTGTGTAGATTTGCGTCGTGGAAATATCGGCATGGCCGAGTAACAATTGGACTACACGTAAATCTGCGCCGTGATTAAGCAAATGTGTGGCAAAGGCATGGCGTAGTGTGTGCGGCGAAAGGGGTTTATTCAAGCCGACATGTCTGGCATGTTTTTTTATCAGATACCAGAACATCTGCCGGGTCATGCCTTCGCCTCGGGCAGTTACGAACAAATCATCGCTGACCTTGCCAGCCAATAGTGCGGCGCGTGCTTCGCTGAAATAGCGTCGCAACCAGTCCAGTGCTTCCTCACCCAATGGCACCATACGTTCCTTGTCACCCTTGCCCATTACCCGCACGATGCCCATATCCATGCTCACCTCACTGATACGCAAGCTGACCAGTTCCGATACGCGCAAGCCGGTAGCATATAGCACTTCGAACATGGTGCGATCACGCAGACCTAATGGCGTATCGACTTCCGGTGCTGACAGCAGCGACTCGACATCCTGTTCAGACAGCGACTTGGGCAGACTGCGCGGCAGCTTGGGTGTGTCGATTTGCAGGGTGGGATCTATGGTTATGCGCCCCTGCCTGAGCTGGTAGCGAAACAGGCGCTTCAGACTGGAGAGATTACGGCCCGATGAACTGGCGCGAGCTTTCTGCACATTGTACAGATCAGCAAGATAACCCTGAATGTCGCCATGCGTGGTTTGCAACAAGCTTGCACCACGCTTCTTATCCAGCCAATCGGCAAACTTGTTCAGATCGCGGCGATAGCTTTCCAGCGTGTTGCGTGACAAGCCGTCTTCCAGCCACAGGTTGTCACAGAACTCGTCCAGCAGTTCAGTATTGTTCATGTGCAAGCAACCAGCGTTTGATTTCCAGCGTATGGTCTCCTGTACTCTTCATGAATCCGCCCAATCCACCACGAGCGACAACACGGTGACAGGGAATAATCACGGGTATCGGATTAGCGCCGCAGGCCTGACCGACCGCTTGTGCGCTGGAATGCAATTCAGCAGCCAGCTCACCATATCGGCGCGTTTGACCTCGGGGGATAAGCAACATGGCTTGCCAGACTTTTTGCTGATGCGGCGTAGCAACGAATTTTAGCGGGATGGAAAATGGCGCGTCGGGATCGTTGGAATAGCGCAACAGTTGATTGCAGACGGCTTCGGCCAGTGCATTGGTAGCCTGCTGAGAATGCTCATTTGAAGGCAGGAAATCTATCCCCGTCAATGCAACGTCATTGCAACGGATGCCGAGTATGCCGAAAGGCACAGAAAGTTTTGCCTGATAGTTCATAAGTTGATCCTGAAGTCAGTCGCAATAATACACGGACCAGCAAACAACAGCGTCAGCCGCACGGAGGCAATAAAAAACGGGAGGCATAAGCCTCCCGTTTTTCAGATGCATACAGCCAATTACTCTGCGACTGCCTTGCTCTTGCGAGCTGGCAACTTTTCCTTGATACGTGCCGACTTACCGGAACGATCACGCAGGTAGTACAGCTTGGCGCGACGCACTGCGCCCTTACGCTTCACTTCGATGCTGGCGATTACCGGTGAGTAAGTCTGGAACGTACGCTCCACGCCTTCACCAGATGAAATCTTGCGCACGATAAAGCCTGAATTCAAACCGCGATTGCGCTTGGCAATAACGACACCTTCAAAAGCCTGAACGCGCTTGCGCTCACCTTCAACCACATTCACATTGACCACGACGGTATCGCCAGGGCCAAATGTTGGAATGGTCTTACCCAAACGGGCGATTTCTTCCTGCTCCAATTGTTCGATCAAATTCACTTTTACTGCTCCTTCTTGGTTATCGGATCTTGTTCCTTCTGGAACGCTGCCAGAAGCCGAGACTCCTCTTTTGTCAAATCACGCCCAGCCAATAAATCCGGCCTGCGCAACCACGTCCTGCCCAACGACTGCTGAAGCCGCCAGCGTTGTATATCCGCATGATTGCCGGACAACAAAACCGGGGGCACGACTTCACCATTAAATTCTTCGGGGCGGGTGTAATGCGGGCAATCCAGTAAACCCTGCACAAACGAATCCTGCTCAGCAGAATCCGCATCGCCCAACACACCGGGCAATTGCCTTACCAGACTATCCACCAACACCATTGCCGCCAACTCACCACCCGACAACACGTAGTCGCCGATGGAAATTTCCACATCCACCATCTGGCGAATCAGGCGTTCATCCACACCCTCATAACGCCCTGCCATCAGAATCAAACCTTCACCCGGCTGTGCAACAAGTTCCTTGACCACCGAATGCGTCAGCAACCGGCCTTGTGGCGACAGATAAACCACTCGACTTTTTGCCACGCCGCTAGCAGCCTGACGCTGTTTTGCCGCGTTGATTGCCGCAGCCAACGGTTCGGCCAGCATGACCATGCCGGGGCCACCACCATAGGGCCTATCATCTATCGTGCGGTAATTATCGGTAGTAAAGTCACGCGGATTCCACGTTTTCAGTACATAACTACCCTGCTCAGCCGCACGACGCGTGATGCCGTATTGCGTCAGCGCGTCGAACATTTGCGGGAATAGCGTTATGACATCGAAAATCATGATTTAATAATCCGCCAACCAGTCCACATGTATGATTCCGGCTTGCTTATCAACCTGTTTAACGGCTGTTTCCACAAACGGAATCAGTATCTCGGCCGTAGCGCCTTGCACCACCAACACATCATTAGCGCCGGTTTCAAGCAGGTTGATTACCTTACCCAGTGATACACCTGCCTCATTGACAACCGCAAGACCGATCAAATCATTCCAGTAATATTCGTCTTCATCCTCTTCAGGAAGTTGACTACGCGGAATAGCAATCAGCAAACCCTTGAGCTTTTCAGCCGCATTCCGATCAGGGCATCCGGGTAATTGTGCAACCAGCGTTTTACTGTGCACTTCAGTTTTGGCCACTTTAACTTCGCGCCACGGGCCGTTTTCCTGCCCCAGCCACCAAGTCTCGTAATCCAGAAGACTGTCTATGTACTCGCTGAACGGTTGTATCTTTACCCAACCGCGTATACCGAAAGCAGATGCCACGCGTCCCATGATAACCATGGGATCGGAGCTATCAGGCTTCAGCGGCGGCTCCAGCTGCAGCGGCAACACCGGCCTTCTTGACCAGTTTTGCAACGGTGTCGCTCAATTGGGCGCCCTTGCTTTGCCAGTGAGCAACGCGGGCCAGATCCAGACGCAATGATTCCTGATTATCATTGGCAACCGAATTGTAAAAACCAACGCGCTCGATAAAGCGACCATCGCGACGATTGCGAGAATCAGCTACAACTACGTTGAAAAATGGACGATTCTTGGAACCGCCACGGGAAAGACGAATGATGACCATAAAAAAACCTATCTAAATTAATTATTTAGCCTAAAAGACCTATGTACGGAACAATACCATACCGGAACACAACCGTACCCCGGAACACATTGAGGATTTGCAGTTTATTCGCCAGGCTAATGTCCGCAGTGCGAACCCAGTTACCACAAAAGGGCGCGCATTCTACGACACTTGCCGTGCTTGTAGCAAGTACCTTGATAATCAAAGAGTTTGATGAATAGCTTGCGCAACACGCTTACACACTTCAATTACGCACGCCTGAATAGAAAATCAGCGGAAAATATTCTGCAAGAACTACACTTTCCCGAGCCTGCTTATCGATGCAACATAACTTCCATTACAAACTTGCTGCCGAGATAGGCCAGTAATAACAGGGTAAAGCCAGCGACGGTCCACCGCACCGCGACCTTGCCGCGCCAGCCGTAGGCATTACGCCCCCACAACAGCATGCCGAATATGCCCCAGGAAATAAAGCCGAACAACACCTTGTGACTGAACTGCCAAACCTTGCCGAAAATTTCTTCCGAATACAACACCCCTGACATCAGTGTCAGTGTCAACAGCACAAATCCAATTGCAATCATGCGGAACAACAGACTTTCCATAGTCAACAGCGGCGGAAGGTTACGCAATATGCGCGGCATGGTTGCATGATGCAAGCGCTTCTCCACCAGCGAGATCAGCACGGCATGCAACATGGCGATGGTAAAAAGACTGTAAGCCAACATTGCGACGGCAAGATGCAGCTTGAACGCAAACAGTTCGGTATGCGCCAAGGGATGACTGGCAGGAAAAACGCCCGGTAACAGCAGCGACACGGCGGCAAGTGGCATCACCAACGCCTGCAATCCGCCCATCGGATAAAAGAAACGCGCGACCCAATACACCAGTAAGGTCAGCCAAAAAATCAGTGACAGCGCGTTAAACACCCCCAGATTAATTCCGCCCACCGCAAATATCCCATCCCAAAGCAACAATCCATGCATTGCAATTGGGAGTAAAGTCAGGTGACCGATAATACCGCGACACGTGGCATCGCATTCGCCGCGCTCCTGAGCACGCCAGAAATAGGCGGCCAAAAGTACATAGCTAACAAAAGCGATAAAAGAAAGGAGAAGATTAGGCATTTTTTGTCAGGATGTTTTAGACTTCGCAATTCTACATCATTTGCCTTGATTACCTAACAAAGGACGGACATGCTGGACAATTTAACGCAACGCCTTTCCGGTGTAATTAAAAACCTGCGCGGCCAGGCCAGACTCACCGAAAGCAATATTCAGGACGCGCTGCGCGAGGTGCGAATGGCCCTGCTCGAAGCCGACGTAGCACTTCCTGTCGTCAAGGAATTCGCCGCATCGGTCAAGGAAGCCGCGCTCGGACAGGAAGTTATCGGCAACCTGAACCCCGGGCAGGCCTTCATCGGCGTAGTGCATCGTGAACTCACCCGCCTGATGGGCGAACACAATGACGTACTCAATCTAACCACAACGCCCCCTGCGGTTATCCTGATGGCAGGTTTGCAAGGGGCGGGTAAAACCACCACCAGCGGCAAACTCGCCAAGCTGTTACGCGACCAACATAAGAAAAAAGTGCTGCTGGTCAGTTGCGATATTTATCGTCCGGCGGCGATTGAGCAATTACGCACCCTCGCCAAACAACTGGAAATCGACTTCTTTTCTTCAGACATATCGCAACGACCGCAGGACATCGCTGCCGCTGCGCTGGATTTCGCACGCAAACATCACCATGACGTTTTGATCGTCGATACCGCCGGTCGTCTCGCCATCGATGCGGCGATGATGGAAGAAATCAAGCAGCTTCATGCCAGCCTGAAACCGATCGAGACGCTATTCGTAGTTGACGCGATGACGGGTCAGGATGCGGTAAACACCGCCAAAGCATTTGGTGAAGCGTTGCCTCTTACCGGCATTATTCTGACCAAACTGGACGGCGATGCACGCGGCGGTGCGGCACTTTCAGTACGCCAGATCACCGGCAAACCGATCAAATTTGTTGGCGTCAGTGAAAAAACCAATGGTCTCGAAGCCTTCCACCCGGAACGCATGGCCTCGCGCATATTGGGCATGGGCGACGTATTATCACTGCTGGAAGAAGCTCAACGCGGTGTCGATCACCAGGAAGCTGAAAAACTTGCCAAGAAAATGCAGTCTGGCAAGGGTTTCGATTTGAACGACTTCAAGATGCAAATGGTGCAAATGCGCAAAATGGGTGGCATGTCCGCACTGCTGGACAAACTACCCGCGCAACTAAGCCAGGCCGCCGTAGATTCCAAGGTAGACGATAAGGCTATCGGTCGCTTGGAAGGAATCATCAACTCCATGACTCCGCTGGAACGCAGCAAACCCGAACTCATCAAGGCCTCTCGTAAAAAGCGTATTGCCGATGGCGCAGGCGTAAAAGTCATGCATGTAAACCAGTTACTCAACCAGTTTGAACAAACGCAAAAGATGATGAAAATGTTCACCAAGGGCGGCGGTATGGCCAAAATGATGCGCAGCATGGCCGGAAAACTGCCGGGAATGAAATAGAGCCAGTATGGCAATCAAGGCTAAAGCGACTAATTACATACAACTAACTACTGACAACTAACTATCATGACCATTAAAGCTATTATTTTTGACGTAGACGGGACACTGGCGGATACAGAGGACGGTCATCGCATGTCGTTCAACAAGGCCTTTGCGGAATGCGGCCTCGACTGGAATTGGGATGTCGAACTGTACGACAAACTCTTAAAAGTGACCGGCGGCAAGGAACGCATCAAATATTTTCTCAGCGACTTTTTGACCGAATTTGAAAAACCGGCCGATTACGATGGCTTCGTCAAAAATCTGCATGCCATCAAAACACAGCATTACACCACCATGATCAGCGAAGGTAACGTACCGCTGCGCCCCGGCATCAAGAAATTGATTGAAGACGCCCACACGGCAGGCATCACCCTTGCCATCGCCACCACCACCACGCCGGAGAACGTTACCGCACTACTGCAAGTCGGACTCGGCCCGAACTGGGCAGATTATTTTGCCGCCAACGGCTGCGGCGACATCGTCCCGCACAAAAAACCCGCTCCCGATATTTATTTCTGGGTACTGAAAAAAATGGGCATCCCCGCCGCCGACTGCATCGCACTGGAAGATTCCGAAAACGGCCTGCGCTCCAGCCTGGCAGCAGGAATCAAGACCTACGTCACCACCAACCACTACACCCGTAACCATGACTTTACGGGCGCCGCTGCGGTATTTGACGACCTGAGCGATCTGGGCAACTTTTATCGCACCACTGGATTGCCACTGGCATAGATTTTTCGCAAGTGTAATCAGGAAAGGAATGAAGAGGGGCGGCTCGAATTAGCCGTATCGATAACTGTATATCATAGTGGCGCATCGGGCAAACACGCGAGTCGCTTGCACTACCTTCACCAATTTACGGCTGAATATTCACAATGGGAAACACTGATGCGACTGCCGCAACAACATGTTTCTTTGCAGGCTTATCCGGACGGAAAGAATGTCCAGCCGGATCGGCAAAAATTCTACCGTGGTGAAGCATTCTCAGTGACCGGTGACGGAAGATCGCACGGACGAGTGACCGCCAATCTAGTGCGACATCTTGACAACCAGTTAACTGAAACTCCCTGTCAGGTATTTTTTAATCCATAACCCCAGAAAAAGTAATTGTCCACGAAAAGCACGAAGTGGGTTTGGCAGGTATTTTGCCTTTAGGCAAAAACTCGCAAAAAACGAACAAATTCAACAGCATGCCAAGGCTTTCAATTTCACCCAATGGATGTTTCGGTGAATTGATGTAACCCATTGTTTTATTTGCGCGCAGCCACTCTGTGGCTTTGCCTGCTTACCCCTTTTGCGAGCTTCCACCTAAAGGTGGAATGCCTGCTTAACCCATTTCGTGCCTTTAGTATCTTTCTTGGACGGAATGAGTTTTTTAGGATAGCAATGCAGAACGCCGACGACACTATCTTTTACCCCGGTGTTTTCGTCAGCTGCGATCGGCAAGATTTGCAGCCAGCGGTGATATTTCGTGCGCCAACACTGAATATCGACGTGCTGTCGCCCTCCACCCAAGCCTTTAACAGCGATATCCCTACAAATCAATATATAATATTTGCACCCAATTCAGCCGAGTTACCTGCTCTTCATTTAGTGACTGGGCATTCAGGCACTGGGCTAATTTTCAAGGCAGTCATCACAATCACATAATAAGGATGTCAAAATGAATTCCTGGTGGCATGGACTCGCGTTACGCAACAAGTTGCAAATTCCCACTCAAATTTCGTTATTGCTGGTACTTACTTTTGCTCAAACCTGGGTTATGCAGCAGTTTGAAGACAAGATGTTCGAGAATGCCGCGCAGAGTGCACATAGTAGTGCGATGCAGTCCTTTCTGGCGTTGAACGGGATGATGTTGAATGGCAGTATTGCCGACGGTTCTACGCGCGGCACGTTCCTTAAAAAGATGTCCAGCCAGGATGGGGTTCTGGATTTTCATTTGATACGCGCCAAGTCCATTTCCGACACGTTTGGTTCGGGGCTTGCGGAAGAAAATACTGGTGACGAATTTGATCGTACCGCCATCAGCACCAATTCCGTCCAGACTATCAAACGCGATGGCGACAGCCCCAGCATGCGCGTCATTGTCCCAATACCAGCGAAACAGAATTTTCATGGCACCAATTGCCTGCAATGCCACGCCGTACCCGAGGGAACGGTTACCGGTGCGATCAGCCTGACAGTCAATCTGGCTGAGGAAAAACAGGCTCTCGACAAACTCAACGCGACACTCTGGGCCGGACAGATCGGCTTGCAGGTGTTGTTATTCTTCCTGTTCGGTGTGTTGATCCGCAATGTCACCGGCCCGGCCGACTCTCTGGAGCAGACCATGCTGCAAATCAAGAGCAGTGGCGATCTTTCCAAACGCGCGGAAGTAACCAGCGGTGACGAGATCGGACGTATCGCGGAGGTATTCAATTCGCTGATCGACAATTTCCAACAGATCGTGCGCGAAGTTCATATTCATGCATCTGATGTCGGCAGTGCTGCACAACAGCTTACTTCCAGCGCAGACCAGGTTGCCGTCAATTCGCAACGTCAGAGCGATGCAGCAAGCAATACCGCAAGTGCGGTGGAGGAAATGAGTGTCAGCATCTCCTCGGTCGCCGATGCCACCAACGAAGTTGCTCATCTTTCTCAGGAGAGCCTAGTCCGCGCCAACAGCGGCCAGCAGAATTTGCAGCAAATGATCGTCGAAATAAATAGCGTGGAGAACGCGGTCAAACAAATGGCCGAATCCGTTGAAGCCTTCCTGCGAAGTTCACGAAGCATTACCACGATGACACAACAGGTACGCGAAATTGCCGAACAGACCAATTTGCTGGCACTGAATGCAGCCATCGAAGCGGCACGTGCGGGTGAACAGGGGCGTGGTTTCGCGGTGGTTGCGGACGAAGTACGCAAACTGGCCGAGAAGTCGGCCAAATCCGCCGGGCAAATAGACGAAGTGACGAAGGCGCTGAACGACCAAAGCGAACAGGTCGAACATGGTGTACAAAGCGGCTTGCAATCTTTGCATACCAGTCAGGTTCATATCCAGAGCGTCGCGACGGTATTGGCGCAAGCAAATGAGTCGGTGAACGGGGTCAATATCGGTGTGGACAACATAACCACTTCGGTGAACGAACAAAAGCAGGCCAGCCAGGAAATCGCCCGCAATGTGGAAAATATCGCCAGCATGGCTGAAGGCAACAATGCCGCTGCGCAACGTACTGTGGACGCGGTGTACAAGATGGAAAAACTGGCTGAAGCGTTGAAGAGCAGCGTGGGTCGCTTCAAAATCTGATGCACACAATAACTTTAACTGCGCATATCAGCGGTTAACATTCCGGGCGCATACCGATCCAGATCAAGTGTCGATTACCGCGCCCGGCTTTGTGCGAACCGACTCGCTGCTGCGTCACATTGAAACCTGTTCTTATCATACGCTGTGTGAAAGCTTGATCGGAACAGGCTGACCAGACAGTAAGCACCCCGCCCGGCTTTAGCGCATCAAAAATATGACCGAGTCCACGCTGGCTGTATAGCGCGTCATTGTCATCATGGGTGAAGGAACTCGGGCCATTATCAACATCCAGCATAATCGCATCGAAGCCGTTGATATTTTCACGCATCACCCGACCTACATCCTGCTCCAGCACATCAACACGATCATCATTGAGCGGAAATCCGGCAAGCTTCCCCATATATTCGCGGTTCCAGCGCACCACTGCCGGCATCAATTCGGATACCGTTATCCTGGCATCCTGATCAGCGTGAGCGAGCACCGCTGCCAGTGTAAAACCTATGCCAAGCCCACCCACCAGCAGATGGGAATTTTTCCGGCCGGCAACCCTAAAACAAGCCAGTTCCGCCAACACTTCTTCCGAGTGGTGAGCGCGGCTATTCATCAGCTCGCCCGCCTTATCGACACGGATGGAAAACTCGTCACCACGTTGATACAGTCGTAACGTCGCACCCGCCTCAACAGCCGTATCAATCAGTTTATAAGGGATCATAATTTCCTTCGTCAGGCTTTATCACAAAACTTCATTTTGCCCACGAATTGGATTGTGTGAGATAGGCTGTTTTTGGTGTAACTTACAAATAAAACAATGGGAATAACAGATAAATACGCTGACAACTTCAACACGAATTTTTCACTAGCGCGGGAATGACGGTGCCAATGGAAAGTTTGAGTTCAATAAACTTTTGAAATTTCCCGTATATTTCATGAGCACATTTATTCCAGGTTAATCATGCTGCACCGTTACCCGCAAACTGCACCCGGTGCAATTGCGCGTATACGCCGTTTTTCGCCAACAATTCCGCATGACTGCCTATCTCGGCGATTTCACCTTTTTGCAGCACGACTATCCGGTCGGCATTTTCGATGGTGGAGAGACGATGAGCGATGACCAGTGTGGTGCGGCCTTTCATCAGGGTTTCAAGCGCGGCCTGTACATGGCGCTCTGATTCCGAATCCAGCGCGGAAGTAGCCTCATCGAGAATCAGCACCGGTGCATCCTTGAGAATGGCGCGGGCAATCGCGATACGCTGGCGCTGGCCGCCGGAAAGTTTTACACCGCGTTCACCGACCAGCGTATTCAAGCCCTCAGTCCATTCGGAAATAAATTCCATTGCATGGGCGGCATTTGCGGCGGCAATAATTTCCTCTTCAGCCACCACCCGCATCTGCCCGTAGGCGATGTTGGCCGAAATCGTGTCATTGAACAATACGACCTCCTGACTTACCAGCGCGATGTTGGATCGCAGACTGCCCAGACTCAGTTCAGTCAGGTTATAACCATCCAGACGTATCTCGCCCGCAGTGGCTGTATAAAAACGCGGTACCAGATTGACCAGCGTAGTCTTGCCGCTGCCGGAGGCTCCGACCAGCGCAATGTTTTCGCCGGCCTTGATGTCGAGCCTAATGTCTTTCAATACGGGACGTGCGCCCGGCTCATAGCTGAATTGCACGTTATCGAAATGCAACTCGCCGCGCACACGACCTATCCCGACCTTACCGCTATCCTCTTCGCCCAGTGTATCGAGCAGCGCAAACACACTTTCTGCTGCGGCTAGACCGCGTTGCAGATATTCACTGACACCGGTTAATCGCTTGAGAGGCGCGGTAAGCATCAGCATCGCCATGATGAAGGAAACGAATCCGCCTACCGATATCTGATCCGCATTGGATTCCAATGTCGCCAGATAAACCACGACAGCCAACGCCACAGCCGCGACCATTTGCACGATGGGTACGTTAGCCGCCGCCGATGATGCCTGCTTCATCGCATAACGGCGCACCCAGTTTGCCTGCTCATTGAAACGGTCACGTTCATATTGCTGACCACCGAACAACTTGACCACCTTGTGAGCGGACACACTCTCCTCGATTACCTGAGTCATATCGCCCATCGCCCGCTGCGAATCACGACTGCTGTTGCGCATGCGTTTACTGATGGTAGTGATGATGTAGGCAATGGCGGGCGCCATCAACAGAGTCAGCAGAGTTAACTTCCAGTTCAGGTAAAACAGCCAACCCAGCAAACCCAGCATAACTATGCTGTCGCGTACCGAGATGGTGACCACTGTGGTAGCCGCCGTGGTCACTTGAGTTACGTCAAAGGTCAGCTTGGAAAGCAAGGTGCCCGTAGCATTGTCATCGTAATAGCTGGTAGGCAGGCACAACAACTTGTTGAACATCTCATTGCGCAAATCCATCACCAGTTTGTTGCCGACCCAGTTGATCGCATAGGTGCCAATAAAGGTGGCAACACCGCGCACCAGAAAAATCAGGATGATTACGATAGGAACGAGACGCATCATCGTCTGATCCTTGTTGACGAAGGTGCCATCCAGCATCGGCTTCATCAGTGCCGGAACCAGAGGCTCGGTTGCAGCGACAACGACCATGCCTAACAGAGAGATTGCAAAGACGCGCCAGTAAGGTTTGACGTATTGCAGAAGACGTAAATAAAGTTGCGTGCTGGATAAATTCATAGGCCGCACTTTATCAGAAAAGCACTCTTTCCGGCATGCATCTGACTACCATTAAACATCAAATACAGCCATATGACTTGCCTTTAAATTAGAGTATGCTAATATAGCTATATTGATATTTTCAGGAGCCCCACTATGTTTGCAAGCAACATCAAGGAAGTTGACGCTATTGAACTCGCACAATGGGTAAAGGATGTAAATCATAAACTGCGCGTAATTGACGTACGTCAGGCGCAGGAATACGCAACAGGCACGGTACCGAAAGCCGAGGCACTCCCGCTACACACCCTGCCCGCCAGAATCAACGATCTTTCGCCAGAAGAAAAGCTGGTGATGATCTGCCGTAGCGGTGCCCGTTCGGCGCAAGCCTGTATGTTTCTCCAGCAGCAGGGCTACTCAAACGTGTACAACCTGCGCGGCGGTATGATGGGCTGGATGCAAAGCGGCCTGCCAGCTTATCAGCCCGTCTGATCCGGGAAAGCAACCCAGCCCCGATTCCGGGGCTGTTTCAACTACACAGGAAGCCACTATGAAAACCAACAAATTACTCTGGGTACTGACAATCGGGCTGGCCGTGTTATTTGGCATGCAGCAACTGCAAGCCTCGGAAGGCGTGGATGTAAAACAGGCGCAAAGCATGAGTCAGCAGGGAGCACTATTGCTTGATGTACGTGAACCGGGCGAATACGCTGAAGTCCATGCACCGAATGCCAAACTGATTCCGCTGGGTGAACTGGGTACGCGTATGCAGGAAATTGCATCCTACAAGGACAAACCCATCGTAGTGATGTGCCGCTCTGGCAGACGTTCAGCCCAGGCAGTCTCACTGTTGCAGGAATCCGGCTATAGTCAGGTTAACAATGTCAAAGGCGGCATTAATGCCTGGGAAAGTAACGGATTAAAAGTCGTACGAATGTAAAACGCGGCTGCATTCAGGCATGTTCAGAAATGCGCTTGTGCAATCCAAACAGTTCTTCAAGTATCGGCTTATCGAGATGCGCTTCGACGGCATCCGCCAAACGCTCAATATCGCGTTCGCGTCGAGTCGTATAATCGGATGTCGTTACATTAGACAACCCCGCCCAGCGCAGCAGTGCCTCCGTTGCGCGGGGTGATTCAAATAATCCGTGCAGATAGGTAGCCAGTATTTGTCCATCTGCGGAAATCGCGCCATCTGCGACCCGGCTGCCATCGCGCTGCAAATACAGCGCAGGATTTTCAAGCGCAGGCCCTGAAGTTACACCGGCATGAATTTCATATCCCGTTACCGGTGCATCTTCCAGACTCAATGCGCCGTGTACATTGTGCAATTGTTTTACACTATCCAGCGTAGTGCTGTAATCCAGCCAGCCAAGTCCTGTGCTGCTGCCCGCCATACCTTCCAAGCCAGACGGATCGTGAATTAGCTGCCCCAGCATTTACAGTCCTCCGCAAATACCGATGATTTTTCCGCCATAGCGCAGATGACGCTGCATCGCCTGCTCCCAACCAGCACAGCGTAAACTATCCAGATCATCTCGCACCGATTTACTACCCGGCAGAATAATCAAATCAGCCGCCGGAACAGGCTCGCCCATTTCGACAAAACTCAATTCAACCTGAGGGTGCAGACGCAAGGGATCAAAATCGGTGTGATTACTGATATGCGGCAGTAGAGGCACTATAACGCGCAAAGTGTCCGTCCCACCACTCACCTGAAAATCTGATAACTGAACTTCGTCTTCAGCCTCCAGATGCAACCCATCCAGATAAGGCAGCACTCCGATGACCGGCTTGCCCGTGTGCTGCTCCAACCAATCCAGACCGGATTGCAACAGGGCTATATCGCCGCGAAAACGATTGATGACGAAACCAGCCACTCGCGCCTGTTCGCTCGCACTTAACAATGCCAATGTACCAACCAGATGCGCAAACACACCGCCCTTATCGATGTCTGCGATCAAAATCACCGGACTATTCACCGCTTCGGCAAAACCCATGTTGGCGATGTCATCCTCACGCAGATTAACTTCGGCAGGACTGCCCGTCCCTTCCGCCACCACAACCTGATATTGGCGGCTCAAACGCAGATGCGACTCGAACACTGCCGCATGCGTACGTTCCTTGTAAGCTCGTGGCTCAAGCGCATTGATATTGCCGATGGCATGACCGTGAATAATCACCTGCGCACCCGTAGCGCGGTTATATTTCAACAAAACCGGATTCATATCGGTGTGCGGCTCCAGTCTGGCCGCTTGCGCCTGAACCGCCTGAGCGCGGCCTATCTCACCACCGTCGGAGGTGACCGCACTATTCAGTGCAATGTTTTGCGGTTTGAATGGCACGACATTCACACCCCTGCGCACCAGCCAGCGACATAACGCAACAGCCAGCGTACTTTTGCCCGCGTCAGAAGTAGTGCCCTGTATCATCACGGTGCACGCCATTTATTTACTCTTTACTGAACTGAATGTACGAACGCTGACTTTGTTTGAATCGAGAAAGCCCGCAGACCAAAAAGGTTTCAACTCGATAAGCCGTTTGAATTTACATCAGTCAAAGGTCTATGCCCGGTTGGGCACGTACCCCGTTACGAAACGCATGTTTGACATCCTGAATTTCGCTAACGGTATCGGCCATATCCAGCAGACATTGCGGCGCGGCTCGCCCGGTGATAACGACATGCTGCATGACTGGACGCGCAGCCAGATCGGCGCAAACCTGTTGTGCATCCAAATAGCCATAGTTGAGCAAATAGGTGAGTTCATCCAGCACGACCAGATGTAAGGATTCGTCGCGCAGCATCTCCTGCGCCACAGACCAGCCACGCTTAGCCGATGCACTATCCGCCTCGCGATCCTGCGTATCCCAGGTAAAGCCATCGCCTAACACCTGCCACTGCACGCCTGCCTGAGAACCGAGAAACTTTTCTTCACCGGTATCACGACGACTCTTGATGAATTGAGCTACGCCGGCTTTCAATCCGTAGCCCAGTGTACGCGCCACCATGCCGAATGCGGAGCTGGATTTGCCTTTACCATTTCCGGTCAGGATCAGCAACAACCCCTTATCCTGATCGGCACGATTTATCGCCGCATCAACGACAGCTTTCTTGCGCACCATTCGCTCCTGATGCGGCACGCTGTCACGACTCATAGGCTCAAGAGGCGATGGAAGATTGTGTTTCGGTATGACGCGCCAATAAGGCGTATAGCATTACCGCCGGAACCAGATAGATCACGGCACCGCTAACATAAGGAACGTAATACTGCGTCAAACCTGCCGCATATTCTGCAAAACTGGTTTCACCCACTCGTTCGGAAAGAAAATAGAACGAAACATTGGAAATAACGAACGCCAGATTGACAGCCAGCAGTGAAATAGCAGAAAACAAACCCAAGCTGCGCAAGCTGTTTTGATGCACGCGCGCATAGTAACGACCGGCAAACCACAACACCCCGTAGGTCGGAATCAAAAACCAGTAAGCAGGGGTAATGCAATAATTGTCCACGCCCAACTGAGTAATCGCGACATAATCGAGAGCAACCGCCTCAATCATCAATGCGCCGAACAGCAACGGACTGGCAACCAGAAAACCCGCCAGCAGGAAAACGGCCAGAGAAGCATCCGGCATATGCAACGGCGTACCAAAATGATGCATACGCGTAGCCGCCATCAATGCAACCAGCGTAGCAAGAATTAGATTCTTTTTGTTTAATAAGTGACTCATGACATCTCCTTGTTTGAGTTAATGGTCGGATGATACCAAACCACGGATAAAGCCGCTAAATAATCCCGGCAAAAATACAGAGGGGCAGCGTGTGCCGCCCCCAAATACTGTTACTGCTGATAACTTAATCCTACGAAGAAAGTGCGGCCCGGCAGAGTATAGGCATTGTATTTGCCCGGCGTAGAGACGCTACTGACAGCATAATTAAAATATTTGCGATCAAACAGATTATTCACCGAAGCATTTATCTGCCATGCGCTGATTTGATGAACCAATTTGAGGTCTACCAGTGAATACGCCGGAATCTTTACACCAAACGTATTGGCTTCATCATTTTCCATGAATTTGGATCCGGTATAGCTGAACGTGGCATTCAGTCGAGTCTGTTCGCTTGCCCTCCACGAAACACCCAAATTAGCTTTTTGTCTTGAAACCAGAGGCACTTGCTTACCCGCAATATTTACATTCAACTGAGAAAAAGCAGCACCTGGAAACACTCCAGAAAGGAAGCGGGCATCGGTATAAGTATAGTTTGCATTCAACGCCACACTTTGCAATGCCTGCCACTTTCCTTCCAGCTCCACACCCTGACGCAACGATGGTGGCAAATTGGTATTGCCTATCCCATCGAGAAATGGATCGAGGTGGATTTCATTGCTCACCTTATTGTGAAACACACTGGCACGCCAACTCCCGTCCTGTATCCGCTGGTCTATTCCAAACTCTATGCCATTCGAGGTTTGCGGACGCAGAAACTGAAATTGATTGGTAAAAGCAGGGCCGGATTCGTAAATTTCATCCACATTGGCAAATCGAAAACTGCGCCCAAGCTTGGCGTTTATAGCCATTCCGAAGTCATACTGGTGACGAATGCCAAGTTCGTAGGCATTTTGCGACGCAGCAAAGGAACCGGCGGGGGCTGCCGAACTATTAGGCCCCCACAGTCCCGTACCACCGGGAGCCAGCGCATTAAATACATCATTTCCGTCCATTGAAATACGTTCGTTACGCACCCCAACCTGTAACGTGGTCGCATCTGAAATGTGGGTGGTATTCTGCAAATACCATGCATCGTTTTGCTGATGCATGCCAATACGATTAATCGGCTGAGCAATATTTGCTACTGCATTGGATATACTTTGTCCATATCGCCAACGATGCACATCCATACCGATGACCAGCGAACTATCGCCGCCTAATTCATGCGAAACACGAACACGGGGGGTGAACGACGTCACATTGAGATCAACATCCCGATAAGAAGGAAAACCACCAAAATCGAAATAGGATTTCTGGTTCTTGCCGCGATTTGCCAAACCGATATTGAGATCAATACCTCCCAACGTCTGCTGCCAATCCAGCGCCATCTGATTACCATCGCGACTGGCGAAGTCCAGCGGCGTGGCGGCCCCGCGTGGGTCGGTTGTCACCATATCTTTTCCCAGTGCCGGCTGCACTAAACGCGCACCCGGCAAACGGATAGCCTGTTTATCCATGCCCAGCTTGAAAGTCAATTCGCCCGCCTCAGTCAACCAGCGGAAATTTGCCTGAGCATTACTTTGATCATTGCGATTATTAACACGATAGCCCTGCGAACTTAACTTGCTGGCGGTCAAATCCACCCCGGCATTATCCGAAAAATATCCTCCCCCAACCTGCACCTCGCTCAAACCATAGCTGCCAGTACGCACATTTCCATGACCACTAAAACCCGATTTTGCAGGCGATCGAGTAATGATATTGATAACGCCTCCAGTCGCACCATCACCGTAAAGCACCGCGCCGCTGCCACGCAGAATTTCAATACGCTCAATAACTGAAAATGGTACCGAAGACCATTGGACTCCTGACAAGTCGGGATCAGTGATGCGTCGCCCATCCAACAGAATCAGCGTATTCTGAGCTGCCGCCGCACCGAAGCCGCGCATATCCACCGTAGAAGAGGCTGCGTTGTTACCAAACAGATCGCGCATCGAGATGCCCGCTTCTGTCGACAATAGTTCCGGCAATGTACGCGCACTACTTTGCTGAATTGCTGCCTTACTGATTATCGTTACGTTTACCGGCTTATCGACAGATTTATCTTCAAAGCGTGTGGCTGTCACAACCACCTCTTCCAGCGCCTGCGTTGCTGCATAGACAGCGGATGGAAATGAAATCGCACCGAACAGCGCGATTGTGATTAATTTTTGATTCATAATAATTTCCTGAGTAAATTCCAAGCGACCCCGTTGGAATGTCAAATTTCAGGAAATACGGCGGATTAAAACAATTCTGAACCGTTCGTCAGAATGTCTCCATTCCCCACGACCGCTCAGATGCGCCACCCGCAGCATCTCCTGCACCATTGCTATCAGGCCGGTATCCGGGCTCGCAAGTCTTGATTTTCCGCCTTCCCATGATTGCTCACAGTGGCCTACTGGAAAATCCACACTCACTTACCGTTGCGGGGGCAGCTCAGGCCTTGTTAACTTTATGCAAGCGGATAATTTTTAAAACAAATTTATCCGAACAACCGCACAGACAACGCACCTGCTTCCCGTTTAACTCGACTGCAATGCAGTCTTGCACCTCAAAGCGGTGCGCACTTTAACACAATCCCCGTACACCACAAAAACACAACAGATAAAATACTTGCAAAATCGCGTCTTACAGTTTGACTTGTCAGCACTTTTCCAATTATATTAAGCATATGGAAAATGAACTTAGCGCACTAGAAAGCAAACTTGCCCAACTGATACAAGCCAGCGGCAAGCTCCGTGCTGAAAATCACCAACTTCGCCAAGAATTGGTACAAGCACAAAACAACAACCGGCTATGCAACGACAAGCTGGAAAATGCTCGACTACGCCTTGAAAAAATGTTGAGCACATTACCCGAAGATGAATCATGAGCGGAAAAACCAATACCCTTGATGTCAAGATTCTGGATCGTGATCTTCGTGTCGCCTGTCCAGACGATGAAAAAGAAGCCTTACTCGATGCCGTCAACTATCTCAACAAACGCATGCATGAGATTTTGACTACCGGAAAAATCGTAAATGTCGAGCGTATCGCCATCATGGCCGCCCTCAATATTACCCATGAATTACTGTCCATGAAGCTCGGACAAGGGGTTGACCTCTCCGATTTTACGCGTAGAATGCAAGCTATGCAGGCGTCAATAGATCAGGCCTTAGCTGAACAAGATACACTGTTTTAGCCAAGTCTTATCTCCGTCAAATCCCAGATTTGCTTTGACCCCTGCGGTGTTCGACAGACCCATATATTCTTAGAACCAAGTAACTTATTAGGTCGCGACTCATACACCGTTGTTGTGAATGTCCCAAGTGGATGATCCTGATGCGGCAGGGAAGTGACCATCTTGAACCTCTAGGTTCGAGATGCTGGGTCAACGGCACAGGCGGGGGGCTTATTCAAGTGCGACTTTCGGGTCGCACTTTTTTGTTTGCGCTAAACAATCACTCCCGCCAATTGCGCCTGCTCATCCGCAAAATAGCTGGACCTAACCATAGGGCCACACGCTGCATGATCGAAACCCATGGCACGCGCTTCGGACTCGAACATTGCGAAGGTTTCCAGCGGCACATAGCGCAATACCGGCAGGTGACCGTCTGAAGGCTGCAAATATTGACCGATGGTAAGCATGTTTACACCTTGTTCGCGCAAGTCTCGCATTACTTCCAGCACCTCCTCATCGGTTTCTCCCAGACCCAGCATGATGCCGGACTTGGTTGGTACATTCGGAAAACGCACTTTGAAGTCTTTAAGCAATTTGAGTGAATGAGCGTAGTCAGCACCGGGGCGCGCCAGTTTATACAATCGAGGGACCGTTTCCAAATTGTGATTCAACACATCCGGCAAACCCGTTGCCAGCGCATCCAGCGCTTCGGTCAAGCGCCCTCTGAAATCGGGAATCAGAATTTCCAGCCGCGTAGCCGGGGAACTGGCACGAATAGCGGTTACGCAGTCGGTGAAGTGTTGCGCTCCGCCATCGCGCAGATCGTCACGATCCACGCTGGTGATGACTGCATAATTCAGTTTAAGCAGAGCTATGGAGCGCGCCAGATTCGCGGGTTCCGTCGCATCGGGAGGCAAGGGCTTGCCATGCGCCACATCGCAGAACGGGCAACGCCGGGTACAGACATCCCCCAGTATCATGAAGGTGGCGGTTCCCTTGCTGAAACACTCACCGATATTCGGGCAGGAGGCTTCTTCACAGACAGTCACCAGACTGTGTTCACGCAACAGTCGTTTAACATCGTTATAACCCGTGCCACTGCCGGTCTTGACGCGTATCCATTCCGGTTTGCGTAAACGTTGCTGCAACGGAACAATCTTGATTGGATTGCGTGCGGTCTTGGCCGCACCGGTTTGTTTGTGTTCGTTGTTACTCATGAGTCTGCTTTCCTTGGTAATGTTGCTGCAACCCGTGTATCAAGTTCTGTGACAGTTCCGCCTGAAGCTCACTGATACCGGCGGTTATGCCCAGCTCTACGCATTGCGTGACACGCAGCCCAGCATAACCACAGGGGTTGATGTGGCCGAACGGGGTTGTGTCCATGTCTACGTTGAGTGCCAGCCCGTGATAACAACAACCATTCCTGATTTTCAATCCCAACGAGGCAATCTTGGCATCATTAACGTATACGCCTGGCGCATCTTCACGACCATGAGCTGCCACGCCATATTCACCCAGCAGATCAATCACCGCCTGCTCCATCAGACGTACCAATTCGCGCACATTGATTTTCCAGCGACGCAGATCGAGCAATAAATACGCGACGATCTGACCGGGACCGTGATAGGTAATCTGCCCGCCACGATCTATCTTGACGACGGGAATGATGGTGTTGTGCAACAGGTGTTCAGGCTTGCCTGCCAAACCTTGCGTATAGGTGGGTGGATGCTGCACCAGCCAGATTTCATCGCGGGTGTATGCGGTGCGTTCAGCGGTGAATCGCTTCATCGCATCCCAGGTCGGCTGATAATCGACCAGGCCTAAAGCGTGAATAACAGGATGGGTAGGGTTAAGCGGCAGGAGCGACGCTGTCGCCCCATGTCCCACCACCGGGTTCAGCCCTTCTCCGCTTTCGCTCATAACACCATTTTCACTAGCGGATGATCAACCAGTTCCTTGTAAACCGCATCGAGTTGAGTACGCGAGGTAGCACGTATCGTGCAGGTCAGGCTGATATAACGTGCGGTCTTGCTGGCACGCATTTCCATCGTGGAAGCAATGAAATCCGGCGCATGACGGAGGACAACTTCCAATACAGATTGCGCAAAGTCAGGATGCTGTTGACCGAATATCTTGAGCGGAAATTCGCAGGGGTATTCGATCAAACTTTCGTCAGCGGTGATGATAGGTGCGGGAGTTGAATTGTTCATTTTGCACGCATTACGTTACGTTTGAAGTCTTGATAATATTGATAAATCGTCTTGAACATCGGCCCCGGAACGGCAGCGCCAATCGGTTTTCCGTCCAGATGAGTAATAGCCTGCACCTCACGGGTAGACGAGGTAAGAAAGAGTTCATCGGCCTCAAAGAGTTCCGTCGCCAAAATTTTTCGTAACTGACAGGGGATCGCGTTGGCCTCGGCAATTTCCAGTATCACATCGTAGGTAATGCCTGGCAGCATCAACTGGCTTTTCGGTGGCGCATGCAATACGCCATCCTTAACCATGAAGATATTACTCGCCGATCCTTCTGTCAAAAAAGCACCTGCGCCGATGACATTTCCTGGTGTGCAATCTGATATCGGTGCCTCTGAACGAATCAACACGGTTTCAGAACATCCCGCATCGACTGACATTTGACGCAACAGCACATTAGGCAGTAACGAGATAGCCTTGATGTCGCAGCGTAGCCAGCGATTATCCTGTGCGGTGATTGCACTCACGCCGTTCACCAGCAGTTCTGCGGCAGGCGGCAACAGTGGACTACTCATTACAAAAACAGTCGGCGACACAGGCGGATTGGGAAACGGATGATCGCGCTTGGCGACACCGCGTGTGATGTGTAAATACAGATATTGATCTTCACCGTCATTACGTGCGATCACTTGATTGAGAATACCTGTCCACTCTTCAACGCTATGCGGATTAAGCAGTTTGATGGCATCCAGACTGTGTTGCAAACGCTGTAGATGATCGTCCATCCGAAAAGCATAACGCGAATACACCGGCACTACTTCGTACACGCCATCACCGAAAACAAAACCACGATCCAATACGGAAATTTTTGCCTCGTCTATCGGCATGTATTTCCCGTTCAGATAGATCGTCATTTCAATCTCCTTACCATGAAAGGTATTTTTGTATCAGCAATCGCAGGCTATCCCAGCCACGTAAAAAAACATTGCCCTGGGCCACGCTCTGCATGGCAAGCAGTGGAAATTCCGCATAAGGCTGGCCCGCAAGCGTAAGCTTGAGCACACCAATCTGCTGGCCGGATGAAATCGGGGCAAGTATGGGTTGACGAGTTTCTATGGTTGCCTTGACTTGTCCAAACTGACCTTTGGGTATAGTCAAAAGTATGTCTTGGCGAAAACCCAGGTCAACGTGACTTTCCGTTCCTTTCCAGATACGCGTACGGGTAATAGCCTGATTCCCCTGATACAAACGCACCGTGTCAAAATTCTGGAAGCCGTAATTCAGCAGCTTCTGGCTCTCGGAAGCGCGCAGGCTGTCGGATGTTGCACCGAGTATCACTGAGATCATGCGACTCTTGTCACGCCGCGCAGAACCGACCAGACAATATCCCGCCGTCTCGGTATGCCCGGTTTTCAGCCCATCCGCATATGGGTCCAGCCATAGCAATCGATTGCGATTAGCTTGAGTAACGTTGTTGAAAGTGTATTCACGCAGGCTGAAAAGCGGGTAATGCTCGGGAAAATCACGCACCAATGCAGCAGCCAGCTTCGCCATATCCCTGGCACTGCTGTAATGCTGTGAATCCGGCATTCCTACCGGGTTGGCAAAATGCGTATTCGTCAAACCGAGGCGCGATGCCTCCTTGTTCATCAGCCCAACAAACGTGGCTTCGTCTTTGGAAATACCCACGGCAAGTGTATTAGCCGCATCGTTGCCGGATTGAATAATCAGCCCGTGCAACAATTCATCGACCGTTACTACCTGACCCGGTTGGAGCAACATGCTTGATTCACCACCGGAATTACTTGCAGCATCTTCCGGTACAGTTAGCACCTGATCAAGTGTAAGCGTCCCCCGTCTTATTTCAGAAAATACAATATAGGCCGTCATCAACTTGGTAAGCGAAGCTGGCTCCATATGTTCATCCGCATCCTGACTCAACAATACCTGATTACTGGAATAGTCATAAAGTACATAGGATTTGGCTGCGATTTCCGGCGGCTCTGGAAGTTGTAATGCGTAGGTGTAATTGGCTGCCGAAAACAGCAGGCCAGTTAATAGCAGGAAATATTTCATGATTCTATGCATAATGAGGACGACTAATTATAAGCTTTAAAGCAATATTCAGTGATAGTTGTATCAAGGAAAGCATCTCTGCGAAAAACGGACAACGTATTCCTGTTGCGCCGATTTACAGCAAAAGGATACATCCAGAATGAATCCGCCCTTGCGCAACAGCTGCTGTCGAAAAACTGGAATGATTACCCCCCGAACGGGGACATGGACAACTAAAACACATCGGCTATTTGTGCTGCCTGTATGGAAATTTCATTGACCGCATTCAGAATTTCATCCGCATCAACCGGGTCTATGCCCAATTCTTCCCATTCACGATCTTCAATTTCGGTACCACAATATTCAGCGATGCCAAAATTGGGCAATAATTTCTCTGCCAGATTGACCAGTCGCACCATGGGATTTTCCGCGGACACTTCATCTACATAGGGTGCATGGTGATAGCCTAGCACATTGATAATTTCCTCCGGCAAATGCCATTGCCGTGCCAATTGGGCACCTATGTAACAATGTGAGACTCCCAGAACTTCGAGTTCAACATCGACTATCGGCCGATCAGGTTGTAGTTGAAGCTGATAATGCAAATCATTGCTGGCACGGCTATCTACGTGATGAATAGCCATAAAGCCGATGTCATGCAATAACCCGGCCAGATAAATCTGATCTTGCTGCGGACGTAGCTGTCTGGGCATAAACTGCGAAATAGTATGCATGGAGATAGCGATAGTCAGGCTATGCAACATCAAATCCTGAGGTACAAAGTGCGTCGAAACAGGGAGCTTGGAGAAGTTGGACATCGCCGCGATGCCAAGGGAAACAGACTTGACGCGCGTCAGCCCGAGCAGCATGGCCGATTCGGATACGGTACCTACTTTACGCGAGACACCCATTACCGGCGAATTAGCCAAACTGATCAATTTAGCGGAAATAACCGGGTCCTGATCGATCAGCCTTAACATCTGCTCTTCGCCTTCTTCCGTTTCCAGAGGCAGCATCAGCAACTTTTGTGCGACAGCAGGCATGGCCGGAAGTGACTCAACATTAGAAAGGGCATGAATCAGTTTTAGTTTGGTCTCTTCAGCGGTCATGGCTAATTCTCAAGGGAAACATAAGGTTTAAGGCACTGAATCAAAATAGATTCAAGGATTCCGCGTGCGGGAAAAATACGGGGTGGGAATCGCCTCGCCGTCTGTAGACACTCATGTCATAAGTCAGCGTGCCGTGGATTATACCAAAACAGCGAATATGTAAATCATAAAATCAGTCGCGAATAATAAAACTGAAGACTCATTTACCGATGGGTGGCTTGTTCAATTTACGCTGCAAGGTGCGACGATGCATATTAAGCGCGCGTGCCGTTGCAGAAATATTATTACCATGCTCTCGCAGCACGCGCTGTATATGCTCCCATTCCAGATTCTCGATGCGTATGGGTTGCATCTCAGGCTGCAAATCACCGGTAGCCGCATGACTAAAGGCGGAGACAATTTCGTCTGCGTTAGCGGGCTTTGCCAGATATTGCGTCGCGCCCAACTTGATCGCCTCGACAGCCGTACCGATGCTGGCATAACCGGTTAACACCACAATGCGCGTATTCGGATCCAGATCGTGCAATACCTTGACCAGAACCAATCCCGGCGCACCACTCATTTTCATATCGATCACCGCATATTCCGGCGGACTGGCTTCAGCCAATGGAATTGCCTGCTCCACACTGTGGGCAACACACACACTAAAACCGCGCCGGGTCAGCGCCGCACTCAATACCTTGCAAAAGGTAATATCATCATCCACCAACAACAAGGTAACTAATTCGTCAAATGCCGGTTTCATGCTGTCGCCGTTGCTTCTATAGGAACTGAATCTTGCACTATCGGCAATATAAGTTCTGTTGTTGCGCCGCCTTGCTCACGATTAAACAAGCGTACCGCCCCGCCCAATCGCTCTATCGTGGCATTTGCAAGAAACAAACCTAGTCCACGTCCTTGCACTTTGGTTGTAAAAAAGGCCGATCCTGCCTTGAGCGCGACTTCTTCACTCAACCCAGGACCTTGATCGTTGATTTCCAAAATAACATTCAACTGTGTTCTGCGCGCGATAATTTCAATTGAATGAACACTGGCATCCGCTGCATTATTCAACAAGTTCATCAGTGCGGCTCGCAACGTCACATCCACATTTATCTTCGGAGCCGGTTGTAGATGACTGTCGTCATAATGGTATTGAACCGCCGGACGTAACAATTGCCACTCATCCAGCACCTCTTCCATTAGCTCATCCACCGCCCGGGGAACAGCTTCACCGTTATCCTGCGCATTGAACATCATCTTATCGAGTATCCGCTTGCACCCTCGCACTTGCTCATCAAGCAGAGTCAGGCTCTCTCGCAATTCGGTTTGCTCAGCGGCCGACTCATGCTGCAATTCACCGATAACGACTGCCATCGTAGACAGCGGTGTCCCCAATTCATGTGCAGCACCCGCCGCTTGCGTACCCAGCGCTACCAAACGTTCATTTCGTAGAATTTCCTCACGCACTTTCACCAACATTTCATCCCGCGTACGTACTGCCTGCGCCATTTTCACCACAAAATAGGCCACCACTACCGCGCTGATGACAAATCCCAGCCACATACCCATAACATGAGTATTAAAAGCACTGTCCATATCCTGATGGTTATGCGGTAAAGGATGGTGATAGACCATCAACCAGCTATAACAGGCTGTGGTGAGTGAAGCCATTCCCCATGTGTATCGAGATGGTAACGTTGCCGCAGCGATAACCAACGGCAATAGATATAAGGAGATAAACGGATTGGTTGACCCGCCTGCGTAAAACAACAGTACGCTAAGCGCCAATACATCTATGCTCAACTGGACAAACAACTCCAGATTTGAGACTGGCTTACGACTATTTAGGCGCAGTACTGTAAAAAAATTAAAGGTCGCAAGCGATGCTACAGCCGCCAACATAGGCAGCCATTCCAATTCCATCTCAAGCAGTTTCCAGACTGCAACCAGCGTAATCATCTGTGCGGCGACGGCCAGACTGCGCAGATTAACTAGGCGACGTAATTGAATATGGCCGGGAAGAGAAGAAATCAACGTGTTGTGCATGCGGGAATTGTAAACGGAGTAATCACCCAACGGGTGCGGCATATTGTCGCAGCATAAATATTTTCCAATGGGGTGCGACAATATGCCGCATTCCCAAACCACACAATTCGCGCAATGATACGACCTGCCAGAACAGCCCTTACCTTGAATTTATTCATGCGTAACACAGATTTCAATTCGATCCTCCCAAGAGCAAACTGAAGTGTAGTAACGGCTTCTGGCATTTTTTTCTTATCGGTACCGACGTGTATAATTCGTGCCTTTAAATTATTGGAACTTATCATGAACAAGACAATTTGGATGCTCGGAATCTTTGGCTTACTACTGCTCAATGGCAACGTTCATGCACAAGAAATCGAAATTGATAGCGCATGGTCGCGCGCGACTGCACCCGGGCAGGATGTTGCCATGGTCGATTTAAACATCACTAGCAATAAAAGTGTCGAACTCATCAAAATTTCCAGCCCTGCATGTAAGAAGGTCGAATTGCATAGCATGTCCCATGAAGATGGCATGATGAAAATGCGCGAAGTAAAATCAGTCGCACTGCCCGCTGGAAAACGCGTCAATCTAGGTGAAAGTGGCTATCACCTGATGCTGATTGGACTGAAGTCTGCACTCAAGGCAGGAGACAATGTGCCACTAACTCTAACTATTAAATCGGGCAAGGAAACGATAAAAATCGACACCACTGCGGAAGTTAGGCCATTGACCGAGAACCGGGCTGTACCGCAACAATCCGATGAACATATGCACCATATGCATCATTGAATTAACTTGTAGCTGACAAATCGAGCTTGCTCCCGTGCCATCTGTTGATGCGCACGGAATAAATCTCCGTTCTTGCTTCCCGCCATAGCTCTGAAATCAGCGTCAGCCTTTCAAATATTGCGCCCACTCCCGCATACAGCAATTTGGGAAAGCCCGTAAAATCGCGTATATTGATCATTCAAATCTACTATTCACGATTAGCATGGAAAGCATCAAGATACGCGGGGCACGCACCCACAACCTGAAGAACATCAACCTTGACCTACCTCGCCACAAGCTTGTAGTTATAACCGGCCTGTCCGGATCAGGTAAATCTTCGCTTGCTTTTGACACCCTGTACGCCGAAGGACAGCGCCGCTATGTCGAGTCACTCTCGGCTTACGCACGACAATTCCTGCAACTGATGGAAAAGCCAGACGTAGATTTAATTGAGGGCCTGTCGCCTGCAATCGCGATTGAACAGAAAGCCACTTCGCACAATCCACGCTCCACAGTCGGCACTGTTACCGAAATTCACGATTATCTACGACTGTTGTTCGCGCGCGCGGGCGACCCTTACTGTCCCCAGCATGATCTGGTGTTGCAGGCACAAAGCGTAGGGCAGATGGTCGATCATGTGCTGCAATTGCCTGAAGGCACGCGCATCATGATCCTGTCGCCACTGGTCGTAGACCGCAAGGGAGAACAGCAGGATGTGTTTAACGAACTTCGCGCCCAGGGTTTTACTCGGTTGCGTATTAACGGCACAATCTGTGAAATAGATGCACTGCCAACCTTGCAAAAAAACAAGAAGCATACTGTTGATATAGTGGTAGACCGGCTCAAGGTCAATATTGAATCCAAACAGCGTCTGGCTGAATCATTCGAGACCGCCTTGCTACATGCGGACGGAAAAGCACTGGCCGTGGAGATGGATAGTGGTCACGAACACTTGTTTTCGGCCAAATTCGCGTGCCCCATTTGTGATTATTCACTACCGGAGCTTGAACCCCGTTTGTTTTCGTTCAACAATCCGATGGGGGCCTGCCCCAAATGCGACGGACTGGGCGTTATCAGCTTTTTTGATCCCAAACGTATCGTTACACTTCCGTCACTATCCCTGAGTTCAGGTGCGATCAAGGGTTGGGACAGACGCAACCAGTTTTATCATCAGCTTTTATCTGGACTGGCTAAACATTATGACTTCGATCTTGAGCAGTCTTTTGAAAGCTTGCCGGAGAAAATTCAGAACATCGTGCTATATGGTTCAGGACGTGAAGAAATCGCTTTTAATTATATTAGCGAGCGCGGCAAGGCAATGCTGCGTGAGCATGCGTTCGAGGGCATCGTAAATAATCTTGAGCGTCGTTATAAGGAATCCGACTCCCCTTCCGTTCGAGAGGAACTATCAAAATACCTTAACAGTTGCACCTGCACCGAATGCAAGGGAACGCGATTACGACTAGAGGCTCGGCACGTACGATTTGCAGATAAGAATCTATATCAGATCAGCGCGATGCCCTTGAATGAGGCGCTGGATTTCTTTCTTCATCTGAAGCTCGAAGGACAGAAACTTACTATCGCGGAGAAGATTGTTAATGAAATTTCCAGCCGGCTTACTTTCCTGAACAATGTAGGACTTAATTATCTGACTTTGGAGCGATCCGCCGAGACGCTTTCGGGCGGAGAAGCACAGCGCATTCGTCTTGCTTCTCAGATAGGTTCTGGTCTGACCGGTGTCATGTATGTACTGGATGAGCCGTCCATCGGTTTGCATCAACGCGACAATGACCGATTGCTTAATACACTTTTCAAGCTACGCGACATGGGTAACAGCGTGATCGTGGTAGAACATGATGAAGATGCAATCCGTCATGCCGATTATGTTGTAGACATGGGGCCGGGTGCAGGCGAACACGGTGGCATGGTCGTATCTCAGGGCACGCCGTCACAAATATGCGCTGATGAACAGTCACTTACTGGCGATTATCTGACAGGAAGACGGCGCATTCCCATGCCTGAAAAGCAATTGAAACCTGACCCCGAACGCATGCTGCGTATCAGCGGTGCCTGTGGAAATAACCTTAAAAATGTCAAACTTGACCTGCCGGTAGGCCTGTTGATTTGCGTTACAGGTGTCTCCGGCTCCGGTAAATCGACGCTGATTAACGACACACTATATCCCGCCGTAGCGCGTCATTTATATCGCAGCAATATCGAACCCGCTCCCTATGCCGATATTAGCGGGATAGATTTTTTTGACAAGGTTATTAATGTTGATCAGGCCCCTATTGGTCGCACGCCACGCTCCAACCCGGCCACCTATACCGGCTTATTCACACCAATACGCGATTTGTTTTCAGGCGTACCGTCATCGCGAGAACGTGGCTACGGGCCGGGACGCTTCTCTTTCAATGTAAAAGGCGGACGATGCGAGTCCTGCCAAGGCGACGGTGTCATCAAGGTCGAAATGCATTTCATGCCGGATGTGTATGTACCCTGCGACGTATGCCACGGCCAACGTTACAACCGCGAAACCCTGGAGATTCAATATAAGGGTAAAAACATCCAGCAGGTGCTGCAAATGACCGTAGAGCAGGCAAATGTTTTTTTCAGCGCTGTTCCCGTCATTGCGCGCAAACTGCAAACCCTACTGGATGTCGGATTGGGTTACATCACACTAGGTCAATCGGCTACCACATTATCCGGTGGTGAGGCTCAACGCGTCAAACTATCACTGGAACTGTCGAAGCGCGATACCGGTCGCACGCTGTACATACTCGACGAACCTACAACCGGTTTGCATTTTCATGACATCGCCATGTTGTTGCGAGTAATACACAAGTTACGCGATCAGGGAAACACCGTTGTCGTCATCGAACACAACCTTGATGTTATCAAAACGGCTGACTGGATAATTGATCTGGGACCAGAGGGCGGCGATGGTGGCGGACGCATCATTGCGCAGGGTACGCCACAGGCTATTGCTAAAAACAAAAACAGCGTAACGGGGAAATACCTCAAAACTGTTCTGGGCAAATAGCACATGAGAATATCTACCGCCATTGAAATTCCCGATTCCAAAATCGTAATGACCGCGATCCGGGCGCAAGGGGCCGGCGATCAGAACGTCAATAAAGTATCCTCGGCGATCCACCTGCGCTTCGATATCAATGCATCATCGTTACCGGATGAATACAAACAAAGGCTATTGAAAATGGCCGACCGTCGAATCACAAACGAGGGGGTGATCATACTCAAGGCGCAACGCTACCGCACGCAGGAGCAGAACCGCATCGATGCCCTAACACGGCTGCAAACCATCATTATCAAGGCCGGCTTTTCCCCGATAAAGCGCAAACCCACTAAACCCACCAAAAGCTCTGAAAAAAAACGAATCGAGTGCAAAACCAAGCGCGGCGCACTTAAAACATTGCGAGGCAAAATAGTCGAAGCTTAACCGGTTGAATAAGTGTATAGAATGTGCTGATGAACGACTCTCATAATGAGGATACACAGCGTCAACACAGCTTACTCAGTAAATATTCAAATTACCCACAGTTGAAATCTACAGTATAGCAATACCTTTTTCGTCAAACATTCCCTCGAACAATATTGAGCTTAAATAACGCTCGCCGGAATCGGGCAGGATGACGACAATAGTTTTACCCGCATTCTCTGGTTTGTGTGCCAGTCGAACTGCTGCTGCAACCGCAGCACCACTGGAAATACCTGACAAGATACCTTCTTCCCTGGCGAGTCGACGTGCAAACAATACCGCATCCTCATTACTGACCTGTTCAACTGCATCAACCAATGACAGATCGAGTGTATCCGGCACAAAACCAGCTCCTATGCCCTGTATCTTGTGAGGCCCAGGCTTGAGTGGTTCGCCAGCTATTTTTTGCGACAATATTGGGCTTGCTGCGGGTTCTACTGCAACTGAAGTAATCGCCTTACCCATGATCTGCTTAATGTAGCGCGATACGCCGGTAATCGTACCTCCAGTTCCAACACCAGAAACCAGAATGTCAATTTCTCCATCTGTATCTTCCCATATTTCCGGACCAGTAGTTTTTGCATGTATAGCGGGATTAGCAGGATTTTTAAATTGTTGTAGTAGTAAATATTTATCGGGATCGCTGGATGCAATTTCTTCCGCTTTGGCTATTGCCCCCGCCATACCCTTAGCACCTTCAGTAAGCACCAAAGTCGCGCCGTAGGCTAATAGCAATTTGCGACGCTCAATACTCATTGTATCGGGCATAGTCAGTGTTAGGGGTATGCCACGTGCGGCAGCTACAAAAGCAAGTGCAATTCCGGTATTGCCACTGGTAGGCTCGACGAGATGCTTGCCTGAACTCAACAGCCCGCGTGCTTCTGCATCAGCAACCATTGCAGAACCAATGCGACATTTAACCGAATAGGCTGGATTACGACCTTCTATCTTGGCAAGTATTAAAGATGGTGCGCCATCGCTTATACGATTTAGTCTAACTAAGGGTGTATGACCTATAGAAAGTGAATTATCTTTAAACCAGTGCGGCATGCTTTTCTCCTTAATAAATTGCAAATGATCTCATACTACAATCAAATATTGCACAAATGCAAAAAGCCGGAATAATCCGGCTTTTTGGTAAAACGTAAATACTATTGCTTACTCAGCATCAACCATTTCAGCATCAGCCGGACGATCCATCAGCTCAACCAAAGCCATAGGTGCATTGTCACCTTGACGGAAACCAAACTTCAATACACGGAGGTAACCACCATTACGCTGTGCATAACGTGGACCTAGTTCGTCGAATAATTTGACGACCATTTCGCGATCACGCAGACGCGCAAATGCCAAACGGCGGTTAGCCAGACTCGGTGTCTTACCCAAAGTTAGGATAGGTTCTGCAACGCGACGCAGTTCCTTAGCCTTAGGCAGAGTTGTCTTGATGACTTCGTGGCGCAACAATGAAACAGTCATATTGCGAAACATCGCCAGACGGTGACTGCTGGTACGGTTGAGTTTTCTTAATCCTAAACGGTGACGCATAATTTGCCTCTCTAAACTTCTTAAAATTCGCTACGTGAAGCGAATAACTTTAATGTTGTTGCATTAAGCAACAGCGACTGGCCAGTTTTCCAGCTTCATGCCTAATGACAAGTTGTGCTCAGCAAGAACCTGCTTGATTTCATTCAATGACTTACGACCTAAATTAGGAGTACGTAACAAATCGTTTTCAGTGTACTGAATCAGATCACCAATGTAATGAATACTCTGAGCCTTTAGACAATTTGATGAACGAGGAGTCAATTCCAGATCATCAACAGGACGCAACAGGATAGGATCAACCTGCGGCACGTGTTCTTTCTCGACAACTGGCTCTGTACCCTCCAGAGCAGCGAAGACAGAAAATTGATCAACAAGTATTCTTGCAGCGTTACGTATAGCCTGTTCAGGATCGATTGCGCCATTTGTTTCAATGTGCATAATCAATTTATCAAGGTCAGTACGCTGTTCAACACGCGCACTTTCAACAGCATAACTTACGCGGCTAACTGGGCTAAATGAAGCATCAAGAGCAATATGACCAACTGCACGTGTTTCGTTAGGCATCTGACGTGATATTGCGGACACATAACCACGACCCAGCTCAACTTTTACCTGCATATCTAACTTACCGCCGGCTGTCAAATGGGCAATCACATGCTCAGGATTCAAAACTTCGACTTCAGCATTTTCACTAAAGTCTGCAGCCGTAACTACACCAAGACCCTCTTTTTTGAGGTTGAGAACAACCTCCTTGATCCCGTGCAAACGTAGTACAACACCTTTCAGATTCAGCAGTATGTCAACGACATCTTCCTGCACGCCATCAATAGTTGCGTACTCATGCAAAACGCCAGACATCTTGACTTCAGTAGGTGCAGCACCTGCCATAGAAGATAATAATATACGACGTAGTGCATTACCCAAAGTATGTCCGAAGCCACGCTCAAAGGGTTCCATAACCACCTTAGCTTGAGTTTCAGAAATTCTCTGTACGTCGATAATGCGGGGCTTCAAAAAATCATTGTTATACATAAGCTACTCCGCGTGGATTACTTGGAATACAACTCAACCACGAGATGCTCGTTGATGGTTGCAGGCAGTTCAGCACGTTGTGGGTTGGCTTTGAATGTACCCTTAAATGCCTTCGTATCCATTTCAATCCATTCTGGGAAGCCACGTTGCTCTGCTGCCGCGATAGCTGCTTTGATACGTAACTGTGCACGTGACTTTTCAGCCACTTCAACAACATCTCCAGGACGTACTTGATATGAAGGAATATTCACACGCTTACCATTAACAAGCAGGCTATTATGACGCACTACTTGACGTGCCTCAGCGCGTGATGCGCCAAAACCCATACGGTAGGAAACATTATCCAAACGTGCTTCCAAGAGTTGCAACAAATTCTCACCGGTTATACCGCGTGCGGTATCAGCCTTTTTATATGTCAAACGGAACTGACGTTCAAGCACACCATAAATACGGCGTACTTTCTGCTTTTCACGAAGTTGACCACCATACTCGGACAGACGTGTATTTCTACGCTGACCATGTTGACCTGGAGGATAAGCTCTACGCTCTACGGCACATTTATCGGTAAAACACTTTTCGCCTTTAAGAAAAAGCTTTTCGCCTTCACGGCGGCACTTACGGCATTTTGCATCAAGATTTCTAGCCAAGATATACTCCCAATAATTAGATACGACGCTTTTTAGGCGGACGGCAGCCGTTATGAGGCACCGGCGTTATATCGGAAATACTAGTAATCTTGAATCCGGCTGCATTCAATGCACGCACTGTAGACTCACGACCTGGCCCTGGTCCTTTAATCCGTACTTCGATATTTTTAACACCACATTCTGCAGCAGATTTACCGACAACTTCAGCAGCAACCTGAGCTGCAAAAGGCGTACTCTTACGAGAACCTTTAAAGCCATTTGCACCACTCGTAGACCAAGCCAAGGCATTACCTTGACGATCTGTAATTGTCACAATCGTATTATTAAAGGATGCATGTACATGTGCAATGCCCTCAACAACATTCTTTTTTACTTTTTTGCGCACTTTCGTGCTTGGCTTAGCCATAATCTAATCCTCTATGCGTTAAGCAAAATTATTTCTTGGATCCAGCAATTGCCTTGCGAGGACCTTTGCGTGTACGCGCATTTGTACGAGTACGTTGGCCTCTGCATGGTAATCCGCGACGATGACGAACCCCACGATAACAACCTAAGTCCATCAAACGCTTGATGTTCATCGTTGTCTCGCGACGTAAATCACCTTCAACTGTAAACTTGGCTACCTCATCGCGCAATTTCTCGACTTCGGCGTCACTCAAATCCTTCATTTTTGAACTTGGACTAACACCAGCAGAAGCACAAATCTTTTGTGAGCGAACTCGCCCGATACCGTAAATTGCCGTTAAAGCAATAACAGCGTGTTGATGGTTTGGGATATTCACCCCTGCAATACGTGCCATGCAGCTACCCTATCTTTTAATAAACAAAAATTATATCACCAACGACCAAGATAAAACAATTATCCTTGACGCTGCTTATGACGTGGCTCAGTACAAATTACACGAACCACACGTTTACGAATAACGATCTTGCAATTACGACAGATCTTTTTAACTGATGCCTGAACTCTCATTGGTTTCTCCTAACTCGATTAACTATTTTGCGCGGAATACGATGCGCGCTCTGCTCAAATCATAAGGCGTCAGTTCAACTGTAACCTTGTCACCAGGCAGTATGCGTATGTAATGCATACGCATTTTTCCTGAAATATGACCTAAGACAACATGACCATTTTCAAGCTTGATGCGAAAAGTAGCGTTGGGTAAAGACTCCTCAACCTCACCTTGCATCTGAATAACATCATCCTTTGCCATTACCGTGCAGACCCACCTTTAAAATTAGCTTTCTTCAGCAAACTTTCATATTGATGCGTCATTAAATACGACTGCACTTGCGCCATGAAATCCATCGTTACTACAACTAAAATCAATAAAGAAGTCCCGCCAAAATAGAAAGGCACATTCCATTTAACCACCAAGAATTCTGGCAATAAACAGACCAGTGTAATATAAATTGCACCAATCAAAGTCAAACGCAGCATAATCTTTTCAACGTACTTTGCAGTTTGCTCACCAGGACGAATACCTGGTAAGAATGCGCCACTTTTTTTCAGGTTGTCAGCTGTCTCCTTTGGACTAAATACTAAAGCCGTATAAAAGAAACAAAAGAACAAAATCGCGGCAGCATAAGTCAGAACATATACCGGCTGTCCTGGCGATAATAATTGACTTGCATCTTTAAGCCAGCTCATACCCTCTGCATTTCCAAACCATCCAGCGATGGTGGCAGGAAAAAGGATCATGCTTGATGCAAAAATTGGAGGAATTACTCCAGCCATATTAAGCTTCAGAGGCAGATGTGAACTTTGACCACCGTAGACCTTGTTACCAACTTGGCGCTTAGCGTAATTAACGAGAATTTTCCTCTGTCCACGCTCTACAAATACAACAAGTGCAGTTACTGAAATAGCGCCAACAAACAAAAACAAAACTAAAGGTATAGTAAAAGCACCAGTTCGTGCAAGTTCAAGTGTACTTCCAATAGCATGTGGCAAACCTGCGGCAATGCCAGCAAAAATGATCAAAGATATACCATTGCCTAACCCACGCTCAGTAATTTGCTCACCTAACCACATTAAGAACATCGTTCCTGTTACCAGCGTAATCATGGTAGTTATTTGAAACATTGTTCCGGGATTCAATACCAAACCCTGCTGCCCTTGCAAAGCTACTGAAATACCAAACGATTGAACAAACGCAAGTCCTAATGTTCCATAACGAGTATATTGCGTCATTTTACGCCGACCTGACTCGCCTTCTTTCTTAAGTTGCTCCAGGTAAGGTACAGCAATAGCCGCAAGCTGCATGATGATCGACGCAGAAATATAAGGCATGATACCAAGGGCAAAAATGGTAAAACGCGAAAGAGCACCACCCGAGAACATGTTAAACATGCCAAGTATGCCGTCTTTCTGAGTCTTAAACAGATCCGCCAATACTACTGGATCAATACCTGGTACTGGGATATGAGCACCTATACGAAAAACAATCAAGGCTCCTAATAAAAACCAGAGGCGCTGACTGAGATCACCGTATTTAGCCTTGGGTGCACCCTTTACAACAGTACTCACAAATAACCTACTATTCTTCGATGCAACCGCCAGCGGCAACAATCGCTGTACGTGCACCCTTTGTAACCTGAACACCATGCAATTTTACAGCACGAGTCAATTCACCAGACAAAAACACCTTAGCTGACAAAGCACGAGAAGATACTAACCCAGCCTGTTTTAGAACCAACAGATCAATAGTGTCAACTGGCAGAGCCTGCAAAGAAGACATGCGCACTTCTGCAGTATCGTTGCGTGTCATTGAAACAAATCCACGTTTTGGCAAACGACGCTGAAGTGGCATTTGACCACCTTCAAAACCGACTTTATGAAAACCGCCTGCACGAGATTTCTGTCCTTTATGACCGCGACCGCAAGTCTTTCCTAAGCCGGAACCGATACCGCGTCCGACTCTGCGCTTAGCATGCTTTGCACCCAAAGCAGATTTAATAGTATTCAGTTGCATAGTTAAGCCTCGCACTTTACAAGGTAAAAAACTTTGTTGATCATGCCACGTACACAGGGAGTATCTTCAAGTTGCACGGTTTGATTAATTCGACGCAATCCCAATCCACGAATTGTATCGCGGTGTGATTGTTTAGTACCAATCACGCTTTTGATTTGAGTTACTTTAATAGTTTTGGTTTGTGTCATTTTTTACCCCAAAATCTCTTCAATTGTCTTACCGCGCTTACCAGCAATCTCAGAAGGAGAATTTAATGCCTTAAGGCCATTCAAAGTGGCGCGAACTACATTGTAAGGATTGCTTGAACCAATACACTTAGCTGAAATATTTCTCACACCAACCGCTTCGAATACTGCTCTCATGGCTCCACCAGCAATAATGCCTGTACCCTCTACAGCTGGACGCATCATAACTGTAGCTGCACCATGCTTACCGACAACTTCGTGGTGCAAAGTACCATTTTTGAGATTAACCTTAAAAAGATTACGACGGCATTCTTCCATCGCCTTCTGAACGGCTACTGGAACTTCCTTCGACTTTCCCTTACCCATTGCAACACGACCATCTCCGTCGCCAACTACAGCCAGCGCAGCGAAACCCATGATACGTCCACCCTTAACTACTTTGGTGACTCTATTCACGGAGATCATTTTTTCAATCATGTCATCTTCGCGAGCTTGTTGTTGCGCTTTTCCTTGTGGCTTAGCCATTGATTACTCCAATTAGAACTGCAGACCGTGTTCACGCGCTGCTTCTGCCAACGCCTTAACACGACCATGATAACGATTACCGGAACGATCGAAAGCTACCTGAGTAACACCAGCACTCTTTGCTTTCTCAGCGATGCGTTGACCAACCGCGACTGCTGCAGCCTTATTCCCACCATTAGCCAAATCCTTACGCAAATCAGCCTCTACGCTGGACGCACTGGCTAATATTTTGCCACCACATGCCGAGATGATTTGCGCATAAATATGCATGTTGGTGCGGTTAATTGCCAAACGCACTGTTTTTTGTTCAGCGATACGTGCACGGGTTTTACGTGCTCTGCGCTGACGTGATGCTTTTTTATTCAACATATCCGCCTCAATTATTTCTTCTTGGTTTCTTTCATAATCACAACTTCATCGCTATAACGTACACCTTTGCCTTTATATGGCTCTGGCTTACGGAATGCGCGAATTTCAGCTGCGACCTGACCAACGCGCTGCTTATCAGCACCCTTTAATACTATCTCAGTCTGCGTAGGAGTTGAAACTACAATTCCTTCTGGCATTACATATGAAACAGGATGCGAAAAACCTAGGCTCAAATTTAGCGTATCACCTGATGCAGCAGCACGATAACCCACACCTACAAGAGATAATTTACGCTCAAATCCCTTGCTAACACCATGAACCATATTAGCAAGAAGCGCGCGAATCGAACCGGACATCGCATTGGCCTGCTTAGAATCATTCAATGATGTACAGAGAAGACTTTCACCATCACGCACAACTTTAATATCAGAAGTCAGCGCTTGTCTCATCGAGCCCAAAGGACCTTTAACTAAAACTTCGCCCGCTTCAAATGTAACAACCACGTCAGCCGGAACTGAGATTGGATTTTTAGCTACTCTAGACATATCTACCTCGCTACGCTACAACGCAAAGAACCTCACCACCAATTCCATTGGCACGAGCTTTGCGATCGGTCATCAAACCCTTTGAAGTGGAAACAATTGCAATTCCCAACCCATTCATTACAGCCGGGATCTCACTGCTTCCTCGGTAAATACGCAAACCTGGACGGCTCACTCTCTGTATTTTTTCAATTACAGGACGACCGCTGTAATACTTCAAATCCACCTGAAGCGTAGATTTACCTGCATCACCTGCGACAACCTTAAAATCTTCAACATAGCCCTCATCCTTGAGAACTTGGGCAATAGCAACCTTAACTTTTGAAGATGGCATAGAAACACTATTTTTTTCCGCCATTTGCGCATTGCGAACACGAGTTAACATGTCGGAAATCGGATCACTCATACTCATAATTTTCTCCTACCAGCTGGCCTTGACGATGCCTGGAATTTCGCCGCGCATTGCGAATTCGCGGATTTTTGTTCGGCCCAAGCCAAACTTTCTAAAAGTACCACGCGGACGTCCAGTTAATGCACATCGATTGCGCAAACGAACGGGGCTAGAATTCCGCGGAAGTGACTGCAATTTCAGGCGCGCCTGAGTCCGCTCGTCCTCAGTAGCAGATGAATTGTTAATTACTTCATTCAAAGATGCACGCAAAGTCGCATACTTTTTAACCATCTCACGCCGCTTCATTTCGCGGTTAATAACTGCCATTTTTGCCATTAGTCTTCCCTCATTTCTTAAGTGGGAGTTTGAAAGCCATCAACAGAGCTTTTGCTTCTTCGTCTGTTTTTGCCGATGTGGTAATCGTTATATTCATACCACGCAGCATATCAATTTTCTCATAATCAATCTCAGGGAAAATGATTTGTTCCTTGACACCCATATTGAAATTGCCTCGACCATCAAAGCACTTCCCTGAGATACCACGGAAATCACGAATGCGCGGAATAGCTACACTAACCAGCCGATCCAGAAAATCATACATGCGCTCTTTACGCAAAGTTACCTTACATCCAACCGGATAACCCTCGCGAATCTTGAAGCCAGCAATCGATTTTTTAGACATGGTAACCACAGGCTTTTGACCCGCAATCTTCTGCATATCACCAACCGCAAAATCCATTACTTTCTTATCAGCAACAGCCTCACCAACTCCCATATTCAGTGTGATCTTCTGAATACAAGGAACTTCCATTACAGACTTATAGCCAAATTGAGCAATTAAGTCCTTAGTGACTTTATCTTTATAAAATTCATACAAACGAGCCATGTTTCCCTACTCCTTAAGCGTCAATTACTTCGCCATTGGATTTGAACACACGCACTTTGCGTCCATCTTCCAGCGATTTGATTCCGACTCGATCACCTCTGCCCGCAGCCGCATTAAATAAGGCGACATTTGAAACATGAATTGGCAATTCTTTCTCGATAATTCCACCTGCCGAACCTTTAACTGGATTTGGCTTTTGATGCTTTTTTACCTTATTGATACCACCAACAAGCAGATAATCACCCTGAACGCTCAAAACGTTACCGCGATTACCCTTATCCTTGCCTGCAATAACAATAACATCATCATTTTTTTTAATCTTACGCATGATTTTCCTCGAATCGACCAATTCTCACTAAAGCACTTCAGGCGCAAGTGAAACGATCTTCATAAACTTCTCGGTGCGCAACTCACGCGTTACCGGCCCAAAAATACGCGTCCCGATAGGCTCATGCTTTGCATTCAGCAACACCGCCGCATTACCGTCAAACTTCACTAGCGATCCATCAGAACGACGAACACCCTTTGCAGTACGAACTACAACCGCATTATAGACTTCACCCTTCTTGACACGACCACGAGGAGCCGCATCCCTGATGCTTACCTTGATGACATCACCAACTGAAGCGTAACGACGTTTTGAACCACCCAACACCTTAATGCACATAACTGAACGCGCACCAGTATTGTCAGCCACATCTAAAACAGACTGCATTTGTATCATTATTTTATCTCCAACTTTATCCGCTCACAGCGGCCAGTTTTGGAACCCGTTCGGGTTAAGGTCGCCGCAAGCGGCGATGAAACGAAGCCGCTTATTATATTGCATTAAGAAAATATTGCAAGTAAATTACAATAAAACAGCAAAATTTAAAATCAAGCCGCCTTGGCCACACGCCATGCCTTGGTTTTGGAAATTGGGCGGCACTCTTCAATTGTTACAACATCCCCAATGTGCGACTCATTCGCCTCATCATGCGCATGATATTTTTTTGAAACTCGAACAATCTTGCCAAGCAAAGGATGCTTTACTTTACGCTCAACTAAAACTGTAACAGTCTTATCCATCTTGTCACTAACAACCGTACCAGTAAGGGTACGTTTAAGTTTGGTATCACTCATTACTTTGCACCCTTCTGTTTCATTACAGTTTTAATACGAGCTACATCGCGACGAACCTTGCGCAATTCACTAGTATTCGTGAGCTGCTGCGATGCTACTTGCATACGCAGGCCAAATTGAGCCTTAGTCAACGAAAGTAGTTCCTGCTGCAACTCTGGACCAGACTTTGTTATTAATTCACTAGCTTTCATATTATTCACCTACCTGTCTAACGACAAACACAGTCGCAAGCGGAAGCTTCGCAGATGCTAATTTAAAAGCCTCACGTGCTAAAGTCTCACTTACACCATCCATTTCATACAACATCTTACCAGGCTGAATCTCAGCAACGTAGTACTCAGGATTTCCTTTACCATTACCCATACGAACTTCCGCTGGTTTTTTGGAAATAGGCTTATCAGGGAATACACGAATCCAAATTCGTCCGCCGCGCTTAATATGACGCGTCATTGCACGACGAGCAGCTTCAATTTGACGAGCAGTTAAACGGCCGCGATCAACAGACTTCAAACCGAACTCACCAAAGCTTACTTTATTTCCTCGCGTTGCAATACCAGTATTACGACCTTTTTGCTCCTTGCGATATTTCCTTCTAGCTGGCTGTAGCATGCTTAGCTCCTGATTTCTTCACTCTTTTTTCAACATCAGGTGCGGCTGCCGCAACAACTTCCTGACCGGCATCACCCTTATAAACCCATACTTTCACTCCGATAATTCCGTAGGTCGTATGAGCTTCCGAAGTTCCATAATCAATATCTGCACGCAATGTATGCAAAGGCACTCGTCCTTCACGGTACCATTCTGAACGCGCAATCTCGATACCATTCAATCGACCCGCACTCATGATCTTGATGCCTAAAGCTCCCAGACGCATTGCATTCTGCATGGAACGCTTCATTGCACGACGGAACATAATCCGTTTTTCCAATTGCGCTGTAATATTATCAGCTATCAATTGAGCATCAATCTCAGGCTTACGCACTTCTTCAATAGCTAAGTCGACAGATTGCAAACCCATGCGCTTACGTAACTCAGCGCGCAACAATTCGATATCTTCGCCTTTTTTTCCAATTACCATACCCGGACGGGCAGTATAAATGGTTACTTTTGCACTTTTGGCCGGACGTTCAATAACAATTTTTGAAACGCTAGCTGCAGCAAGTTTTTTCTTAAGAAAAGTTCTGACTTCAATATCTTTAAGCAACAAAGCTGAAAAATTGTTGCTATTGGCATACCACTTTGAATCCCAATTCTTACGAACGCTCAACCGGAAACCGGTTGGATGAATTTTCTGTCCCATAATTTATCCTCAGTTTCCGACACTAACGGTGATATGACAGGTCTGCTTCTCGATCTTATTGCCACGACCTTTTGCGCGAGCTCTAAATCGTTTTAAGGAAGCCGCTTTGTCAATATATATAACCTTAACTTTCAAGTCATCGATGTCAGCACCGTCATTATGCTCAGCATTGGCTATGGCCGAATCAAGTGCTTTCTTGATAATTCCAGCGCCCTTTTTCGGACTAAATGTAAGTATATTCAGCGCTTGAGCGACCGGTAGACCTCTGATCTGATCTGCCACCAAGCGACCCTTTTGAGCTGAAAGATGGATGTTTTTTGCTACAGCAGTAGTTAATGTCATCACTTATCCCCTTATCTCTTGGCTTTTTTATCAGCAGCATGGCCTTTAAAGGTACGCGTCAGGGAAAACTCGCCCAACTTATGACCAACCATATTTTCTGATACGTACACTGGAATATGTTGCTTTCCGTTATGTACTGCGATTGTCAATCCAACAAACTCAGGTAACACCGTAGAACGACGTGACCAGGTTTTAACAGGACGCTTATCATTTGTTGCACGCACTGTTTCAATTTTCTTCAACAGATGCATGTCAACAAATGGACCCTTTTTAATGGAACGTGCCATATTTACTTACCCCTTAAGCCTTCTTAAAACGACGACGAACGATCATGCCATCGGTGCGCTTGTTACGACGAGTACGGAATCCTTTAGCCGGCACACCCCATGGACTGACCGGATGACGACCTGCAGCAGTTTTCCCTTCACCACCACCATGCGGGTGATCTACAGGATTCATAACAACACCACGCACCGTCGGACGGACACCGCGCCAACGCATAGCACCTGCTTTTCCAATTGAACGCAAGCTATGCTCTGAATTCCCTACCTCGCCAAGAGTGGCTTTGCAATCGACATGCACTTTACGTATTTCGCCTGACCGCAAACGCAACTGAGCATAGCTGCCTTCACGCGCTAACAACTGTACCGAAGTTCCTGCTGAGCGAGCAAGTTGAGCGCCCTTACCCGGCATCATCTCAATACAATGAATAGTTGAACCAACTGGGATATTACGCAAAGGCATTGCATTACCCGCGCGAATTGGTGCATCAGATCCACTCATTAATGTAGCGCCAGCAGAAATTCCCTTAGGAGCAATGATGTATCTACGCTCGCCATCCAAATAGCAAAGAAGTGCTAAGTTTGCACTGCGATTCGGATCATATTCCAATCGCTCAACCGTCGCCGGCACACCATCCTTATTACGCTTAAAATCAACAAGACGATAATGTTGCTTATGCCCACCACCCATATGTCGAGTAGTAATATGGCCATTATTATTACGTCCAGCAGTTTTGGACTTTTTTTCCAGCAGCGAAGCTACTGGCTTTCCTTTATGTAACTCAGGATTTACAACGCGCACTACTGCACGCTGGCCTGGAGTCGTTGGTTTTAGTTTAATCAATGCCATGACGATTATCCTTGCTCGCTTGCAGCGAAGTTAATTTCCTGACCAGATACTAGGCAAACATAAGCCTTTTTCCAGTTATTGCGACGCCCCATAAAACGACCGGTACGCTTGATTTTGCCTCTAACATTCATCACTTGAACGCTATCTACTCGCACCTTGAACATCAGTTCCACAGCTGCTTTAATTTCAGGCTTTGTTGCATTCGTAGCAACGCGAAAGATAATTTGCTCGTTCTTGTCGGCAACATAGGTTGCCTTTTCGGAGATTTGAGGAGCAAGTAGCACCTTCATTAATCGCTCCTGACTGAATTGCGATGTACTCATGCAAACATCTCCTCAATTTTAGCAACCGCGCCACGCGTAACAACAACGTTTTGGAAACGAACCAAACTCATAGGATCTGCCTGATTCGGCTCGATTACTAGCACATTTGGTAAATTACGTGATGACAGATACAAATTCTCATCAACGTTATCTGTAATTATCAAAATGCGACCAGAACTCAAACCTAATCCACTGATTTTCTGAGCCAGAAATTTAGTCTTTGGTGAATCAACAGTAAGATCATCAATTACAACCAGACGATCATCACTTACCAATTTAGATAAAATGGAAGCAAATCCAGCACGGTACATCTTGCGATTTACTTTCTGCGTATAATTTTCTTCACCAGTATTAGGGAAAATCTTACCACCGCCACGCCAGATAGGACTTGATGCCATACCTGCGCGTGCGCGACCAGTACCCTTCTGAGCAAAAGGCTTACGCGTACTCTTAGCAATTTCACAACGGCTTTTTTGTTTACTGTTGCTTGAACGCGCATTGGCTGCATAAGCAGTAACCAATTGATGAACCAGATCTTCGTTGTATTCACGACCGAATACCGCATCAGATGCAGCTAAACCAGCCTCTGCAAGACCATTTCCATTAATGACTTTCAGTTCCATTAAGCACCTGCCTTCACTGCTGGACGCACGACTATACTGCCATTTGTAGCTCCAGGCACAGCGCCCTTAACCAACAACAATTGACGAGCAACGTCAACACGAACGATTTGTAAATTTTGAACAGTTTTCTGCACATCACCTAGATGACCAGTCATGCGCTTACCCGGAAATACGCGACCGGGATCTTGAGCCATACCGATAGAACCAGGGACATTGTGAGACTTGGAGTTACCGTGGGTTGCCCGTCCTGATTTGAAGTTATGACGCTTGATCGTACCAGCGTAACCCTTACCTTTAGATGTTCCAGTTACATCTACAAGCTGACCAACCTGAAAAATCTCAACACTGATTGCAGAACCAGGCTGAAGAGCATCTAACTGCTCCTGCGTAACAGTAAATTCTTTAATAGCACTACCTGCCTCAACACCCGCTTTGGCGAAATGTCCGGCAGCAGCTTTGCTAACACGGGAAGCCCTACGCTCCCCATGCACAACTTGCACTGCCATATATCCATCATTTGCTTCGGTCTTAAGCTGAGCAACACGATTATTGGACACTTCCAGCACAGTTACCGGCAACGATGAACCGTCATCAGCAAATACGCGGGTCATGCCAATCTTGCGACCGACAAGTCCTAGACTCATTTTAATTTCCTCTTGTTAAGGGGCCAACTACAATTGGTTGACCGATGTTTTACTACAAATTTTTGCGACAGAATTACTTCAACTTAATTTCCACATCAACACCAGCAGGCAAATCGAGCTTCATTAGCGCATCCACTGTTTTTTCCGTCGGGTCAACAATATCCATCAGACGAAGGTGCGTACGAATTTCGAACTGATCGCGAGAGGTTTTATTCACGTGGGGCGAGCGAAGAACGTCAAAACGTTCAATCTTTGTTGGCAAGGGAACAGGGCCATTCACAACCGCGCCAGTGCGCTTTGCTGTCTCCACAATTCGTGCAGCTGACTGATCAATTAAACGATAATCAAACGCCTTAAGGCGGATGCGAATTTTTTGACTTTGCATATAATATCTCTTGCTATTACGCGGCAATGCCGCAAATTAAAGAACGAATTCAGGTGATATCAATCACGAGAGGGGGCGCATTGTATTACTAGTTCTAATACTTTGCAACAAAATAACTGGTAATCATGCATTTAACTTTCATCATTAAAAGCACGCACAATTACCAGATTAATTTCTATTCAATGATCTTGGCTACAACACCCGCACCAACGGTACGACCGCCTTCACGAATCGCAAAACGCAGACCTTCTTCCATCGCGATTGGATTGATCAGGCTAACCGTGATACTTACGTTATCACCAGGCATAACCATTTCCGTACCTACCGGCAAC
>JBBRAJ010000015.1:0-97952 GCA_038206935.1 Burkholderiales bacterium | reverse complement strand
AATGCGCCCAGAATGCTGGAAGGGTTGTTGCTGACGACACGATTGAGTACGGCAGAAGAGGCCGACTGTTGAGCGAAACGCGTAACTTCATTGGCCGCTATCGAAAATCCCTGCCAGTTGATGATGGTACCCGGCGTGTTGATAACGGTTAGCGTATTGCCTGCCGTAGCAAAACTGGCTTGACCGTTGACAACTGATGGGTTTAGCGGATTGGCAAAAACCTGTTCCGAAGAAAGAGCTAATAAAATACAAAGATAAATCGGCTTGAAACCGTGAGGAGTTTTCATTACAACCTCCTTGATGCAGTAATATTTGCAGAAGTCAGAGCGACCAATACAGATAGGAACGTACTCTCATTCCATGAGAAATTCCACCTGAAAATGGATTATTTTCTCGACTTTTAAGACTGGTATTTATCCGACCCAATCGAGAAAAATCCTATTCTCAATAATACTAAAGTCCACATACAACACTAACTTGGGTATTTCATCTAGCCTTACCCCTGCTCTTGAATATTCGACAACACAAACGCTTTAAACTAACCCGTCAACAAAGTATCATCACGGAACAGGGACATTATCAGTAAGCCGTCCATGCATGACGTAACCATTTTCAAATTCGGTATTACTAGCTGGATTCGCGCTTTCGCAAGATAAAATATCTCGGTGAGCATACCTTGCTCGTTTGGATAGTGTTTAGTAGTTTCATTAATGACGAGTTCTCGGGCTAATGCACAGTTCGGATTTACACAATATTTAAGCTACCTGAAATTCGCCCATTTGATAAACAGGCGGATTACTTAACAAGGGGAATGCAATGAAACTCTTCGCGTTACCGTTTCTATTGGCCTTACTGGTGCTTGCGCAACCTGCTTCCGCCGAGAATATCAAGATTGTCAAACCGGAAGAGGTCGGTTTGTCATCCGCCCGACTGGGCAGGATTTCCAGCTTTATGAACGGCTATATCGAACAGAAGCAAATGGCTGGCGCGGTGGTACTGGTAGCTCGTCACGGCAAAATCGCCTATTTCGAGACCTTTGGCGAGGCGGATGAAGGAAAACCGATGCAGAAGGATACGATGTTTCGTGTCTGTTCGATGACCAAGCCGGTAGTCACACTGGCAATTTTACAGTTATACGAGCAAGGCAAGCTGCTGCTGTCCGACCCTGTCGCCAAATACATTCCTGAATTTGCACACCCCAAGGTGATCGAGATGTTGCCGCCAGGCTCCAACCCCGCATTCAGGCTGGTTCCGGCCAAGCGCGACCTGACGGTCAAGGATTTGCTCACGCACACCGCCGGGATGCCCTATCCGTTTGCCTCCGAATGGTATCCGAAAGACCGCTTGCTGCGTCAGATGAATATCCTGTATGAAGAAGCCGGCATCAGCAGCGGTATGTACGAGACCGAGGGAACAATAGGCGATATGGTCAAGCGACTGGCACGCCTGCCGCTAGCCAGTCAGCCCGGCGAAGCATTTATCTACGGCATGGCGGCAGACGTTCAGGGTTATCTGGTCGAAGTAGTTTCGGGCATGAAACTGGACGACTACATTAGCGAGAATATATTCAAGCCACTGAGTATGAACGACAGTTATTTCTTCGTACCGGAAAACAAACAGGACAGGCTTTCTGCGGTATGGAAGAGCGACTGGCACGGCAAGTTGGAAAAAGTCGCCCCCGGCCCCCATCGCGAAGGAGATTATGTCTATTCTCCAACCTTTCAGACTCACGGCTCCAAGACCTTTCTCTCGGGCGGCGTCGGCATGGTCACTACCCCTTACGACTATTTCCGTTTCGCCCAGATGCTGCTGAACAAAGGCGAGCTGGATGGTACACGACTGGTTAGCCGCAAAACGGTCGAACTGATGACGACCAATCAAATTGGCAAACTCGCGGAAATTACGCTACATGACGAAGGCTGGAAGTTCGGGCTGGGGCTGGGAATACAGGCTGATCGCGAACACAATGTGGATGCGGGCGATGTCGGGACATTTGAATGGGCAGGACTCTATTCCACCCGTTTCAGCGTTGACCCGAAAGAAGAAAAGATTACTATCTTCCTGTCGCAGACTCATCCATTCAACCATCATTTTGAATTATGGGACAAATTGCTGGTACTTTCGACATCCAGCATTGCGGATTGAAGAACGGAGGATAATCATGAAACATCACACTGCCTTATCACCATCATTCTTGAGTATTACGACACGATTGACCGCCGCGTTCCTCCTGATGTTTTCACTGAGTGCGCACGCCACGGCTCCCCGCATCGCGCCAAAAATGTTTGGCGAGGAACAGCAAGTCGATGTAGTCGGCTACCAACCGGAGAAATCCGACAACACTGCGGTTACCGAAAGCAAGCTGGTAATTGATCTGTTGTCGGAAGGATTCCAGGCCGGCGGAATAAAACCTGTCTTCGATTTACTTCCATCAAAGCAACTGGCCAAGTATGAGTTTGTCATCAACAATGCACCCGCTCTGATAAGCAGCGCGAATGATTTGACGGCAAAGGAATTGAAGCACTACCGCAAGGTGACTTTTTTTCTGGCAGATGTGACAAATGGTAGTGAGCCAGTCTCATTGGTTTTCAACCAGAAGAATCCGCGCGGCGATCAGTTATTCCGTGCTTTCAACCAGGGAATGCAGCAGATCATCAAGGATGGAAGTTATCTTGAATTGCTTAACAAGCATCTCGGCAAAAAGAAAATCAGCCATAATTTTATCAATCTGCTTAAACGGCATAATGCCAACTGGAAATGAATTTAGTCAAAGCAAAAGCGAGCAGTAACACAGGCCCTCCTTATGCGGGAATCCTGTTGGCCTGGCTAACTCTGGCGATGTTATTTATTCAGGAGGCGCGGAGTGATTCCATCGAATTTCAGTCTACCGAAACACCGCCCATCTGGTCCGAAACGATGTATAACAACGGCATGGGCGGGGAAATCTTGCATCTACTGTCTCAAACGGCCGGCGTAACATATTCGATCAATTACTTGCCGGTAAAGCGCTTCCGCACCAGTATCGCTCCCTATATCGTTGGTGACCCAGACATTCTGACTGAGTGGAAAAACCGTGCAATCTTTCCTGTTGCGGTATTCAATTCAGCTTATTTTTATTACCGTCCCACGCATGAACCTATTGACATACGCAGCATGACGGATATTGCCGGGCACACCATAGGTGTAATGAGAGGAACGCTTGATAATATTAACCAATTTTCCGGGAACAACATCAGCGTGGAGGAATGCGATTCAGTAGAAACGCTACTGAGGATGCTGAAAAAAGGAAGGATAGATATTGCAATTATGGTTGATCTTACCGGACGCCATTTAATTAAAAAAATGTTTTCCGATGAACAAGACAACTTTGTGCAAATTGTCATTCCGGGTACAGTACGTCCCATTGCGCTGATGATTGATCTGGATTCCCCGAATGGAAAACAAATTGCCCATCAATATCGAATGGCGCTGGACAAGACCAAGCATGATCAACAGTACCATCAGATACTGCAAAAATATTATGGAAATTCAACTGATATATCCACCATATACAAAACCATTGATAGGCTTCAGGGCTTTTACGATAACCAACTTTTTCCGTAGCCTCTGGAATGAATAACAGCAAGCCCGGACAATAGCAAAATGAATTTACCTCCAATAACCCATAAGTCACTTTATCGCGAACTCACGACGACACTGGTCGTACTGATTTCACTAATCGCAATGGCTGTCGGCATAATGGATTACCTGTATTCATCGCATATACAGACGGAACATTTCAAAAGCAGTGCAGCACGATACGAATCCGATCTCCATCAATTACTCGAAATTCCACTCTGGACAGTCGACGATGCGCTTGTAATAAAAATCGGTAATGCGATTACTACCAATGAGGGGATCGCATCATTAACGATACATGATGAAAACAACCGGCTTATTTATTCTCACAGTAAAAACAACGGAGATATTCTGAAACGCGAAGTCATCATCAGACATAAAGGGCAAATCATCGGCAATGCTGAAATCGGTCTGACATTGAAAGCATATCAAGAAGAAAACAGACGAATTATTTTTACTGGCATCGGCATTACCGGTCTGCTTATTGCCTTGCTATTTGGTGTAATGCGCTGGGCCCTATCAAACTTACTGAAAAAACCCGTTGAATCATTAATCACTACAATCAACGAGGTCGTCGAGGGTAAATCTCAAAAGCCGGAATCACCGGAAACCTATATTGAATTTTCACCTATTGTATCCAGTATCAATACGATGGCAGCGGTTGTCGCAAATCGTGAGGAGAGCTTGCGCATCAAGTCCGATGAGTTGGATCATTATTTCAGTACGGCATTGGACTTGCTATGTATCGCCGATATGGACGGTTGCTTTCGCAAGCTGAATCCAGAATGGGAAAATACCTTAGGATATCCGATTGAAGAAATGGTAGGCCGCAAGTTTCTGGATTATGTGCATCCCGATGATATGGACAATACACTTCAGTCCTTGAGTACCTTGTCGGAGCAAAACCCGGTATTAAACTTTACCAACCGCCTCCAACATAAGAATGGCGGCTACCGCTGGATCGAATGGCGCTCATACCCGGTTGGCACGATGATTTACGCCAGTGCTCGCGACATTACTGACCGCATTAAGGCCGAACAGGAATTGACACGTTACAAGGATCATCTTGAAGAAGAAGTTCAGCTGCGCACCACCGATCTGGTACTGGCGCGTGATGCTGCGGAAGCCGCCAATAAGGCCAAGAGTGTGTTTCTGGCTAACATGAGTCATGAGTTACGTACGCCGCTTAATGCCATTCTCGGTTTCTCAAACTTGATGCGCAAGGATCCATTACTCGGCGAGAAACAGCAGCAGAATCTAGATATTATCAATCGTAGCGGTTCACATCTGCTCACTTTGATCAACGACGTGCTGGAAATGGCCAAGATCGAAGCGGGTCGGGTGCAACTGGAAAATGCGCCGTTCGATCTAGGCATCATGGTACGCGATGTCGTGGACATGATGGATATTCGTGCTCGTGAGAAAGGTTTGCGATTGCTACTTGATCAGTCGTCTGATTTTCCGCGCTATATCCTCGGGGATGAGGCACGCCTGCGTCAAATACTAATCAATCTGGCCGGGAACGCCGTCAAATTTACTCAGGCTGGCGGCGTTACCATCCGCTTGGGCACTAGAGAAAACTCGCACTCCCATTTATTAATCGAGGTGGAGGATTCGGGCCCCGGCATCTCGCTGGAAGATCAAAAGCAACTGTTTCAGCCTTTCGTACAACTGGGCACACAGGCAGATAGCAAAGGAACCGGTCTCGGACTGGCGATTACTCGTCAATTCGTGCAGTTGATGGAGGGACACATCCATCTGGAAAGCACTCCCGGCAAGGGCTCATTATTCCGGGTTGATTTGCCGCTGCACGAAGTTAATGAAAACGACATCAGCAAACCGCAAGAATTACTTAAAGGCGAAGTGAGCGGATTGGCACCAGGCCAGCCTTGCTACCGTATACTGATCGCCGAAGATCAGCAGGAAAATCAGATGCTTCTTGCCCACCTGATGGAACCGCTCGGTTACGAAATTAAACTGGCAGAGGATGGCCAACAGGCAATCGAACTATTCCAGCGCTGGCATCCTGATTTAATCTGGATGGACAGACGCATGCCAGTAATGGATGGCATCAAAGCGACCAAGGAAATACGCGCATTACCCAACGGCAAGGACGTAAAAATTGTCGCCGTCACGGCATCTGCCTTCACCGAGCAACGCAAGGAAATACTGGATGCGGGCATGAATGACTTTGTGCGCAAGCCTTACCGTTTCAATGAAATCTACGAGTGTTTATCTAGACAATTAGGAGTTCAATACACCTATGACGAAACCGCCCAAACTAATGAGTCTGTCCCTGTTGCACTGACCCCGGCCATGCTCGCGGCATTGTCAGCGACATTTCGCAATAAATTGCGCGATGCGCTTGAAAGTCTAGATAGCGAAAACATCAATGATGTGCTTGAAGAAATTGCATTGCAGGATGAAGCGTTACACCATACGCTGTTCAGACTAGTGAATAATTTTGATTATCCTGTGATATTGGATGTATTGCAGAAAATCAACACAGGAAATGAAACATGATTAATCAAAACAAAATACTTGTGGTTGATGATACCTCTGCTTCATTAAGGTTGTTAACGGATCTGCTGACTGCGGAAGGTTATCAGGTGCGTTCAGCAATTAGCGGCGAACTGGCACTGATTTCCGCAAGCAAAAACCCTCCCGAATTGGTGTTGCTGGATATTCGCATGCCGCAGATGGATGGCTACGAGGTTTGCCGACGACTCAAAGCAAATCCTTTAACCAGTGATGTACCCGTAATCTTTCTTAGCGCCGCCTCAGAAATCAAGGACAAAGTACAGGGCTTTCAGCTAGGCGCAGTAGATTATGTTACCAAACCCTATCAGCGTGAAGAATTATTGGCACGCGTGCGTACTCATCTGGAACTGAATCACTTACGCAATCATCTGGAAAGTCTGGTAGCTGAACGAACATCCGAACTAAGGGCAAGTGAGAAAGCACTCAAGTCAAATATGCTTGATACCGTAACCGCTCTGGCTGCTATTGTAGAAATGCGCGACCCCTACACTTCAGGCCATCAACAACGCGTGGCAGAACTTGCCACAGCCATAGCGCGAAAAATGAAGCTTGATAAGGATCAGATCGAAGGAATACATCTGGCTGGCGTGTTGCATGATGTCGGAAAAAACAGTATCCCGGCTGAAATTCTCAGCAAGCCGGGATTACTTAGTCACAATGAGTTCAACCTTATCAAGGAGCACGCCCAGCACGGCTATGACATACTTAAAACTATCCACTTTCCTTGGCCGATTGCACAAATTGTATTGCAACACCATGAGCGGTTGGATGGTTCAGGTTATCCGGAAAAACTGACTGGCGATCAAATTCTGATTGAATCCAGAATTATGGCTGTTGCAGATGTCGTGGAATCCATGGTTTCTCATCGCCCCTATCGTCCGGGATTGGGAATTAATGTTGCGATAACTGAAATTACACTCAACAAGGGAACACTATTTGATCCAGTAGTGGTAGAGGCATGCATCAGCCTGTTTCGCGAACAGGAATTTCACTTTACAAGCTGATTCAAACATTGACAAAGCCGGAAAATTCCACAAGTTAAAAAAACAACCTAAAAATTTACATGTAACTAAACATCGATAGCTCGGAAATTTTTACAAAAGACTTTTGAGCCGCCTGCAACGAAAGTTGCTGTTGTGTTAAATCGGTCAGTGTCTTGTTGTAATCTACATCCTGCAATTTGGAAAGCGTTTGCTTCAACTGCACTCCAACATCATCACCCGCCACTTGCAGTGCATCCAATTGATTTATTCTTAAACCCACGGTACCACGTACGTTAACAATATTGTTCAACGCATTATCTATATTGTTGATGCCGCGAGTGATGGCATTCGTCATATTAGCGCCAGTTGCAGGACTTTGCAGCGTGGTAATCAAATCCGAGATTGTCTTGAATACACTCTCATTCTTGCTGGGTTGAACCGTAAAACTATCACCATTGGCAGGTGCACCGCTTATACTGAGTTGCATCCCGTCAAAAGATATTGCTTGGCCGCTTACATAAGGCTGCGCAGGCATGGCGACCCCCGTCGTGGTATTCGTTACCGTATAATTCGTCACACCTGCGGCTACTGAAAAGTCGATACTGTAATTATTACCCGTCAATAAAGCAGGGTTTATTACCGATCCGGCACCAATTACACCTGAGCCCGTATTAGTCGTAACAGTAGAACCCGGCGGTACAAACGAGGACACATCAAATGTACCATTGCCATTCTTGATGCGCATGAACACATCAGCACCGCTATCATTCGATGAAACCTGCTGTACTGAACTGGCCTGCACCATACGCTTTCCATCATCACCAAAATAACTAACCCCTGCTGGCGTGTCGACAAAAGGTTGCAATTTGGTCTGAAAACCTGAAAACACATAGTTCCCCGCAGCATCCTTGGTATTTGCATAACCGACCAATTCTTTCAGTCGTCCACTTAATTCGGCAATTACCGTATTACGCGCTGCAGGATTGGCACTTGCGCTACCCAGCCCCACAGCTGCCGTTCTCACATCCTGAAGCAACAATGTCACGTTACTCAGCGTTGTTTCTGAAGATATCAACGTATCACGGGCAGAACCACGATTAACCGCTTGCTGGGTATTGGCAGCATCCAGTTGTGAAACATCCAGAATACGTGCAGCCGCGACAGGATCACTACCTGCAGTCAACACTTTTTTACCAGTAGCTGCCTGTAATTGGGTTTGCATCAAACGAGCTTGTTGTTGATTAAGAACAGCCACATTATTATCAAACAGTGTATTTGAACTTACTCGCATCACACACCTACCTTCCTAAGGTTAGCAACTGATCAAACATCGTATTGGCAATTTGCATAGCCTTAGCAGCTGCCTGATAAGCACGCTGATAACGCAACAAATTGGCCGCCTCCTCATCAAGATTGACGCCAGAAACAGACTGTTGGGCATTTACAACCTGCGCCACCATACTGTCCTGAGCCGTGCTCATTACCATTATTTCCTGTGTCTTGGCACCGATTTGCCCAACCAACTGACTGTATACGCCCTGTAAACTGGCCGTACCGTTAAGCATTAAATTCTGACTTTGCAAACCAGCTAGCTGCAGGGCATTCCGACTGTCACCCATCGCATTGGTATTAGCAGCAATGTTGAAACTATCTCCAGTCGCCGGAGCACCGGAAATTTGCACTGTCCAGCCGTTATAACTAATATTTTGTCCCGGCGTAAAAGCCACATTACCAACGACAGCAGGAACTGCACCTGTTACGGTAAAAGTTGTTGCACTGGTAAAAGTCAGACTGACGGGTGATTGCACATTTGCATTAATTGGTGCAGGGCCATTTACCGAACCAGCACTAATTATTCCTGTACCGATATTACTCAACGGCGTTATGGTTCGCATCGGCGCTGCCGCTGCCACCTTGGCCGGGTCATTGGTCGTTAATGCAATAGTGCTTGCTCCGGTCGAGGTAGGCTTAATCACAAAACTATCACCTGCCGCCATCGCACCTGAAGCCAGATTAACCGTAAAACCATCTACCGTTGGCGAGGGTACTAGCGATGCACCCAAATTAGTTACCACGTTGTCTGATAAACGTACCATCGAATAGTTGGCGCCATCAAATTTAAGCTGGTAATCACTGGTTGTTAAAGCCGCTACGTTTGAAATGGCCGCCGTTATGCCTGCCGTCCCGGTATTATTTATTCCCTGATCTACCTTCGGAGTAGCCGCGACTAGCAGACTCCCTCCCAAACTACCGTTCTGATCCTGCCCTAACTGGTTCTGCTGATTGACACTGTTTGCAAATCCCAAGGCAATGCGCCCCAATCCATTGCGCACCGGATCCAGATTTTGATCTCGAAACGTCAAATACGCACCGATATTTCCACCTTGCAGAGCATTTTGCTGTATTGAAACGCTTTTCCCCGTTGTCGCAAGGTAGGAGACCTCAACCTTACTGGGATCAACCGAGGATTTTACGACCTGCATGCCCATGGTTTTTTCATCAAGAACCAAGGCCAGACCATTACCGACAAATACGTTTGTAGAGCCATCACTCTGCTGAGTAACTGATACCTTGACTTCCTGATTAAGTTTAGAAATTAGCTGGTCGCGCTGATCCATCAAATCATTAGGCATTTGCCCTTGACCTACTGAGATTGCACGCTTAATGGTTCCATTCAATGCTGCAATCTGCGTTGCATAAGCATTCACCATTTGAACGCTGGAGGATATTTGTCCGGTCAAGTTGTTGGATATATCTGTCAGTCGCTGATCAATGGTTTGAAATCGTCCTGCGACAATTTGCGCATTACTCAATACAGACTGACGTGCAGTGGCGGAATCCGGGTAGTTAGCCAGGTCATTGGTTGCATTGAAAAATCCCTGAAGTGCAGTCGAAACTCCAGCAGCCGGGTCCGAAACCATATTATCGATCATCGTCATTGACGAAAGAAAAGTGTTCAAATAACTGGCCTGAGCCTGTTCCTGTCTGACTTGAGAAGTAAGGTAGGCATCACTCAATCGTTGAACATTAGATACATTCACGCCCTGCCCGACAAACCCGGAACCCGTTGCCACGGGAGCTTTGGAATCAACATTCATCTGTTGGCGAGTATATCCAGGGGTATTTGCATTAGCTATATTATGCTGCGTGGTAGCCATACCAAATTGAGCAGCATTCATGCCGCTCAAAGCCGCACTATATATATTGTTTCCCATGATTATTCCTTTGTCAGTTAGCTGACGTTATGCTTATATTATCGGCGTAAACCGAGATTTCTTTAGCATAAGAAACAGGTTAAATGTAAATCGTTACAAATAAGCCAAATCTCTGGCCTACTAAACATAGGATTCATTTCAACTCAGTAAGTTAACAGTGTAAACCCTCTAACCCGCTGTATTCATTTGCCTCATTACACTCACTAACTTATCGGCATATTTGGGATCAGTTGCATACCCGGAATCCTGCAAGGCCTGCGCCATACCGGCCGGATTATCAGACTGCTTCAACACATTTGAATAACGTGGATTGGAACTCAATAAGGTCGCGTAATCTTTAAAAGCAGCAGAATAAGATGAATAAGCCCGAAATTTTTCCACCTGCTTTGAAGCTACTCCATCCTTATATTCGGTTGTCATTACTTCTGCTACCTTGCCATGCCAACCACTGCCTGCCTTGATTCCAAACAAGTTAAAACTGCTACTGCCATCAGCCATCAGAATTTCTCGCTTCCCCCACCCGCTCTCAAGGGCAGCTTGCCCCAACATCAATTGAGGAGGAATTCCAGTAGCCTGACTTGCTTGCATGGCATGGGGCAACATTTGCGAAACAAAATCCTGCTGCACATTGGCACCACCTGAAGTGGGTTTGTAAGTCGCATACGAGTCAAGCATTGCTGGCTGTGGCAGATAACTTGCCGGCTGGGAACGCATTGCAGAAAGTTGTGCCATACGTTCGGCTTGCCCACTTTGACTAAGTTGTTTAACCATCATTTCAGCCAATCCTATCCCGCGACTTGACATGGACTGTGATAATTGCTGATCCAGCATCCCCGTGAACATTCGGGTTTGATCGCTATCCATCATGCCGTCTTGAGGCGTCGCATCACGCATACTTTTCAACATCATATTCATGAATACGGCCTCGAATTGCTGCGCAGCAGCTTTTAATGCCTGTTCAGGTGATTGCTTGGCCTGTACTCTCAAATTTCCGAGTGACTGAGCATCCATAGCAAGACTATTCAGTGTATTTAACTTTACATCCATTTAGATCACCTCCAGCTCAGCATGTAACGCTCCGGCCGCTTTCATAGCCTGCAATATTGCCAGTAAATCTTGCGGAGTAGCACCAATTGAATTCAAGGCCTTAACCACATCGCTCAGTGACACGCCTCTTGGCAATTGCACTAGGCCACCTTTATCCGCCTTGATATCAATATTGGCTTTATCCGTTTGTACCGTTTCACCACCTGATCGTGCATTAGGCTGACTCACCTGACTCTCTGTATTAATAACCACAGTCAAATTACCATGAGCAACTGCACAATCATCGAGCGTCACTGCCTGATTCATCACAATTGAACCCGTACGCGCATTGATAATAACTTTAGCCACGCCCTGGGCAGGATTAATGTCCAGATTTTCCACTCGAGAAATAAAAGCAACGCGACCGGCTCCTTCTGGAGCACGAACTTCGATTAGACGCCCATCCAGCGCTACGGCTATATCAGGTGCTATTTGCGAATTGATTGCCTCGACAACTCGTGTTGCAGTTGTAAAATCATTGTTGTTTAATTCAAGATGAATGAATTCACCCTGACCGAGCACAGTGGGCACAGAACGCTCCACCGTTGCTCCACCGGGAAGCCGTCCCACGCTCAAATGATTTACCTGAACTGACGCCCCGCCTGAAGAAGCACCAACTCCGCCGACCAGTACATTACCCTGGGCCATTGCATAAACCTGTCCATCTGCACCTTTAAGCGGTGTCATCAACAACGTTCCGCCGCGCAAACTCTTGGCATTACCCAAGGAAGAGGCGGTGACATCTATCGTTTGTCCGGGTTTAGAAAAAGGTGGTAACGTGGCTGTTACCATAACTGCGGCTACATTTTTTAATTGAAGACTGGTGCCCTGAGGCAAGTTCACACCCATTTGCGATAACATACTAATGACGCTTTGTACTGTAAAGGGAGTCTGCGTAGTTTGATCACCACTACCATCTAGGCCGACTACCAATCCATAACCAATCAACTGGTTATCACGCACACCCTGAATGCTCGAAACATCCTTGATTCGGTCTGCGTAAGCACCGTTACAATAGAAAACAAATGAAAAAAGAAAGAAAACAGACAAACCAAAACTCGCACGGATACGTATGATCACGCCACGAAAGAGTACTACCCAAGAATTTTTTTGCTTCATTACGTCACCCCTACACAAAATTCAGCGAGATGCCAGACTGCATTAAATGCCAGATTTTGGCTTCAACAACCTCCAATCCCGTGTTTAAAATGGCAAGACCGACATGAAAAAACGTCCAAGAAATCCCAATGATTCAGCATCGTTCATAACCTGATTCATCGCGCCTGCCGTCTTATATTCGATATGAGCATCGGCAACTCTCGTGGACTGTACGACATTCAAATTGGAAATATCCAATGGATTGATAACACCGGAAAATCGGATAAATTCATCACTCGTATTCAAAGACACCTGTTTTTCACCACTCACCAAAAGATTACCGTTAGCCAACACTTCAATTACAGTTACTGCAATCGAGCCGGTCAGACTTTCCGTTGCCGCACCTGAACCATTACTTGCTGTCTTATTACTGCTACTACTGGTAATTGAAAATGCTTTTAACAACAATTTAGCCAATGGGCCACGAGTTATGCTTGGGGTGGCTGCATTAATACTATTGGCTGAACTTGATCCATCGCTGGACTTGCGGCTGCCCGTAGTCGTTTCAACTATATTGATAGTAAGGATATCGCCCACATTACGAGCGCGACGATCTTCAAATAAAGGCCTCTCATTAACCCCGGCATGATAAATTGCACCATCGACCGGAGTAATGACACGTCTTGCTTCCGGCTTGGCAGTCATCGGTTGATGAATACTGGTTGGCGGTGATGCCGTTTGGCAACCTACCAACTGAACACACAAAAACGTAGACATCAATAAAACAATCCAGCTTTTCATTATAGACACAACATCACTTACGCTCATATCCAGAAAAGCCCCATTACATCTGTGATAATTTTTGCAACATCTGGTCGGAAGTCGTAATCGCTTTTGAATTAATCTCATATGCCCGTTGTGTCTGGATCATATTCACCATTTCCTCAACGACATTGACGTTCGATGTCTCAAGGTAATTCTGACTCAGTAAACCACTACCATTTGTCCCAGGTACATTCGTACTCGGCGTACCCGATGAAGCTGTTTCCTGAAAAAGATTCTCACCCATACTTTGTAAACCGGACGGATTTATAAAACTAGTGACTTGTATACTTCCTACTTGAACTGGCGCAGCTACACCCGGCTGAGTAACCGAGACCACCCCATCCCTCCCTATCGTTACGGAAATTGCATTAGCAGGTAATGTGATGGCAGGCTGAACCGGAAAGCCACTCGCGGTAACCAATTGACCTTGGCTATCTCGCTGAAATGCACCGTCACGGGTATAGCCTGTCGAGCCATCGGGCATCAAAACCTGAAAAAAACCTGAACCCTGAATCGCGACATCAAGCTGATTGCCTGTCTGCTGTAAATTACCCTGAGTATGAATACGCTCAGCAGCAACCGGACGCACACCCGTACCTATCTGCAATCCGGATGGCAGCTGAGTTTGTTGAGATGATTGCGCCCCTGGTTGACGAATAGTCTGATACAACAAATCCTCAAATACCGCACGCGAACGTTTAAAACCGTTGGTACTCACATTAGCCAGATTGTTTGCCACCACATCCATCTGTGTTTGCTGTGCATCCAGACCTGTTTTGGAAATCCATAGAGAACGTATCATGATTGCCTTCCTTTAACGTTAATAGCGGCTAGTGGGAATTTTCCAATAACTTTGCTTTGTTTATTATCCTGCAATATTCATAATCGAGCTGGCCTGCTTGGAATTATTGTCCGCACTTTGCAGCATTTTCATTTGCATATCGAATTTACGAGCCAAAGAAATCATGTTTACCATCATTTCTACGGTACTGACATTACTACCTTCCAGATTGCCCGGTACAACTTCCGTATTTGCTGATACCGGAGCCGTAGAACCATCTTTCATCCTGAATAAACCATCTCCACTACGTGCCAATTGCTCAGGCGGCGGATTAACAAGTTTCAAACGCCCAACCACTACTGCCGCCGCTGCCTGACTACCTTCTGGAACTGCCGAAATTGTTCCGTCTTTTGCAAACATAATTTGTGCATTAGGCGGAACCGTAATCGGCCCAGCATCGCCCAGCACACTCAAACCAATCCGAGTTTGCAATACTCCATTCGAGCTTATCTGGAAACTACCATTCCGCGTATAGGCATCCCGACCATCAGGACCTTGTACAGCAATCCAACCTGCACCATTGACTGCCACGTCCAGATCACGACCTGTCGGCTGAAACGGAGCAGGAGTAAAATCAGCACCTGGCGTTGAGTCAACAACAAAAGCTCGAGTAGGCAGGCCCTCACCGACCAGAGGAACTGCACGAAAAGTACTCAACGCAGCACGAAAACCCGGCGTACTCGCATTTGCCAGATTCTCGGAAACTGTAGCCTGCTGTTGCAATACATGCGAGGCTCCGGTCATTGCTGTATAAATCAACTTATCCATGCATTCCTCAGATCAAATAATCAAAATCAACAAATCCAGCTCAGTGGATGCTGAACTCACCCGAATTACCTGATATTAACGATAGTCTGCAAGAGCTGATCCTGTGCTTTAATCGTTTGTGAATTGGCCTGATAAATCCGCTGTGCGGTAATCATATTCACCAACTCAGCAGTCAAATCCACATTGGAATCTTCGGTTGCAGAAGCTTGCAATACTCCAAGACGACCAGACCCTGGCACTCCCGGAGTTGGTGCACCCGATGTAGAGGTTTCCACCCATTCGTTATTACCTACCGGCTGCAAACCTTGCGGATTGGTAAAGTTTGCCAGCAATATTTGACCCATGGGGCGAGATTGCCCATTGGAATAAAGCCCAAGTATCGTTCCGTCCGGGCTATTACTCAACGAATTCAAGCGCCCTGACGTGTAGCCATTCTGCGTCAGTGTATTGACGCCAAAATTCCCCCCGTATTGCGTTACTCCGGCTGTAGGCGCGCCGAAATCAAACGCAACTGCCTGCGTCGTTGATACCGTAGTTGATAAAGGGAAAAGAGGAGCTGATGACACCTGCCCAACCGGAGCACTAGCTGGAATCGTAGATAACAACTTACCCGCCGTATCAAAGGTCAACGTAGCAATCTCGGGTGTAAGCCCTGGTGCTGCACCTGTTACTGCCACGCCATCCACGGTCAGGAATGTCTTCCAGTTCGCCGAAGGCGCATTGGATGAAATAACCGCATTAGCTACGGTTGCTGTAATCGTTGCTGGTGTGAATGTCAAAACATTACCCGCTATACCAGTAATTGTTGCAGTCAATGCTGCACCGGCAAGACCAGCACCTGCGATACTAATGGTATTACCAACGGACAAACCCGCAGATGAAGCAACAGTAGCCGTCGTTGCTAATGCGGGAATAATCGCTGGCGCTGTAGTTGGTGCAACCGGCTGCCTCTGAAAATACAAGGAACCTACATGACTACCACCAAGACTGTCATAAATCGTCATGGAGGTTGAGTTATTATAAGATGTTGAATCAACAGGATTAAATACAGCCGTAATGGGTACCGCAGAGCGTGAATCCAGATTCGCACCAACCACAGCCGTAGTCGTCGGATTTGGCTTCAAGTCTGCTGAATTGATCTGAATGGGCACGGGTGCCGCCGCCACTATCACACCCGCCGCATTCGGCATATAGCCAGAAACTTGATGTCCTTGATTATTAACCATAAATCCATTTTTATCAATCTGAAACTGACCGTTTCGGCTGTACAATACCTGTCCTGCAGCATCAATCATACGGAAAAATCCCTGTCCGCTGATAGCAGTATCCATAGGATTAGTGGTATTGGTAATGTTTCCCTGAGTAAACTGTTGCGCAACCGCCGCCACTTTAGCTCCGGAACCGATTTGTACAGCCCCATTTCCACTCAGAGAGGCTGAAAACATATCGGCAAACTGAGCCTGTGACTGTTTAAAACCAACTGTACTCGCGTTGGCGACATTGTTACCAATGGTATCTAGATGTCTTGCAGACGCATTTAATCCACTTAAACCTTGTTGAAAACTCATGTTTTTCTCCCGAAATTAAAATATTTGCTTAACTTGCGAAAGAGCGACATTATCTTGAGCTCCAACACTCAACATCACTCCCTGCGTCCCTTGTGTAACATTATTCACCATACCAAACTGATAATTGCTTGCCGCCACATTATTTCCTGCCAAAACCGCATTAACTGCGAAAGTATATTGCCCATCCTTCATAGCCGCCCCAGATGCATCAAGGCCATCCCATTGCCACTTAACAATGCCTGCAGGCTGAGCACCTAGATCAATATTGCGAACCAAGGCACCCGCCTTATCATAAATGGAGACAGTTGCCGCATCGACTCGACCCGACAATTCAAATCCACCTAAACCGACACCACCGGTTAAATCAACGCCATTACCTGCAACCATTACACCATGCCCAATCATACCAGCCGCTTGCAAAGTCTGATTCGGCGTTAGGCTAGCACTAAGCGCCTGCAATGTGACATTCAACTTTTCAATACCACTAACCGTACTGATTTGCGCCATTTGAGACGTCATTTGCGCATTATCCATCGGGTTGAGCGGATCCTGATTTTTCAGCTGCGTAACCAGTAACCTCATGAAACTGTCTTGCTGCGTTGTAGCAGCCGACGAGGCCGCAGTTGTGCCAGGCGTTTTATTAAATGAAGCAAACAACGCGCTGGAATCTGTAACTTGAGTAGTTGCGACCATGGTTCTTTCCTTTTAAATCGTTAGCCTGAAACAGTCAAAATTTCAACCGAGCCAACAACACTTTGAATTTCCAAATTACTGACCAATAGTCAGTGTTTTCAACAACAATGTCTTAGATGTATTCAGCACATCCACATTATTTTGGTAAGAACGCGAAGCTGAAATCATATTCACCATTTCATCCACCACATTCACATTAGGCATTGATACATACCCGTCCTTATCAGCCATAGGATGTTTGGGATCAAAAACCATTTTGAAAGGCGACGTATCTTCAGCAACACGCGCAACCTTGACACCCTGCACACTACCATCACCCATAGGAACAGCCGAAAAAACAACTTGTTTGGCGCGATAGGGCTTGCCGTCAGCACTAGTCGTACTATCCGCATTCGCTAGGTTACTGGCTACCGTATTCAATCGCTGAGACTGCGCTGCCATACCGGAACCGGAAATATTAAAAATATTAAATAGAGACATGACTATTTCTCCCCATAACGTTTATTAGCCCTGTATCGCCGCCATCACAGCCTTGAATTTTTCACTTATAAATTTGACACTCGCCTCATAACGCAAGGCATTATCAGCAAACTGTGCGCGCTCGACATCCATGTCCACTGTATTTCCATCGGCACTGGGCTGAATAGGTTTGCGATACATTACCTGTGAACCCATAACCGTACCGCCCGCGTTACCTTCCAAATGCTGCTGAGAGCTTTGCACCAAGGGTAGCTTTTCTGTTGTTCCAGTCATAGAGTTTTGTAATGCGCTGGCAAAGTCAAAATCGCGCGCCTTATAGTTTGGCGTGTCTGCATTAGCAATATTAGAAGCCAATAATTCCTGACGTGCGCTACGCAAACTCAGTGCAGACTGATGAAAACGCATTGCCTCATCCAATCTATTAATCATGACGCCTCCTTATTCTACAAATACTACTTTCATGCGAACACATTACAACACAACATAAAACGGCTATCCACTGATTAACGACAACTTTACCCGTCAATTCCCTGCTATTCTACTCTTCCATTTATCACCTGTGACAAGCACAATGATAACCATGAGACACTTACTACTAATATTCAATTTACTTTTATGCTGCACCACGACCCATGCTGCAACACAACAGACTCATGAGAAAATAAGACACATCGTAATTAATTTCGTTCAGCAACAAACATCTGATTTACCCGGAAAAGTTGCATTTACTGTAGATGACATCGATAAGCGCCTCGTATTACGCACCTGCAACAACATCGAAGCTTTCCTTCCTCCCGGCAGTCAATTGATTGGGCGTGTTTCAATTGGTGTACGTTGCAAGGAAGCAGATGGATGGAAAATATACATCCCTGTTCAGATTAAAATCACCCGAGAATTATTAATCAGCGCTCAACCGCTGACTACCGGAAAAATCATTCAGGAACAGGACATCGCCACCCAGACTACTGAAACCACACAGTCTAGTGGCCTAACCGATAAAACCCAAGTCATCGGAAAATTATTACGCTATAGCTTAGCCGCTGGCAGCATATTACGCGCTGATATGCTGCGCGCTCCTTTCAGTGTTAAACAGGGACAATCCGTTCAACTCCTAATACAAGGAAGTGGTTTTAATCTGAGTAGTACGGGCGTTGCGTTAAACAATGCAAGCGGAGGAGAGATAGTTCAGGTACGCACTTCGTCTGGTAAAGTAATCAGCGGTACTGCAGATGCAAATGGCTCTGTGGTAATCAATCAATAACCTCAAAACAATACTCATCAGAATTAAAGAAAAATATTATTTCAATGCATCTCAACTGCCATAAAGACCTCAACAACCATTTTCAATTTGCGCAGAAATCAGCCATGCAGTTTTATTCAACGAGGCCATAGCCAATTCAACCAGTTTATTCAGACCATCTTCCTGCTCGACAGCATCACTAATCAATCTTGCGCTCAAACACAGGCGCAATGCGCTCACATCAATGCCATCTCGCCTTCCACAATTTACCGGCTGCCCTAATTGGCAGCGCAACGAAGAATTTACTTTATCTGGATTAACCATGCTATTCGGCATCTCAACTTGCAGTTGCCGATATACGTGCGACGTTTCATCTCGGTTTAATGGAATTCGCCCCCCTAAGCTATCAACACGAAACAATAGGAAAGGGAAAATCGTCTGGACATGATCCCACCCTTGCTTCCCCGACAATAACTGCCTATCCAAAGGCAGCACAGCCAATGGCTCAAAAGCCGCGTCACATTTCAAACGTTGTCTTATCGACTCGGCAAAAGATTCTATAAATGCAACAATTTGAATTTCAGATAAAGCACTAAATCGGCGAAGCTCTGTCAGCGCGGCCTCCCAGCGCAATAACAATCCCCACGCAGCCATATTAAAACCTGAATTCATTTCTTTCGCTGCAACCCAGCCTGACGGCCAATTAGCCAGATTAGTGTTCAGCAACAATGAGCGAGGAAATGTTTTCTGCCTAAAACTCCTACTCACAACAGGCGGTAAAAACAGCGCTCCTGAAAATGAAGGACCTGTCATAAATTTAGACCCAGTCAAGATGACCATGAACTCCTGTTGCAAATACAAGTTCAACTGAACAGACGAAATCCGAAATTGGCTGGCATCCACCATGACATCCACCAAATCAGGATAGCGCGTTTGCAATTCCTTAGCGCAAGAAAAACTCGGTGCAATCAATCCAGTCTTGGACTGATCAACCATGATCAGGAGCACACGACGACTTTGTGATGCAGCTTCATCAACTAACTTAAATACGTCAGTATCTATATCCACCTGTACTCGCGGCGCTCCATCAACATGCCGCAAAGGTACCGAAACCACTTCAATCTCGCCAGCACCACCGCCCGCAAGCGCATTTTTTACGCCGCTGCCTGTCTCACCTTCTTCCACCATCACAACTCTAGGTGACTTTTCAGATTCACTCGCGAAGTATTGTGCCGCAATAAAATGAGCATCCGTACCAGACGCAGCAAATATCAAATCAATATTCGGGTCACTTATCTCACATAGCTGCAACAATTCCAGTCGTATACGCTGTAACTCTCGAACATAAACTTTACGAACCGCATCCAAATCCGTTTCAGCGGTCGATTCCAAAACCAGTCTTTCACGCAATCTGCTGGCCGCATCAAAACCCCTCGAAGAAACAACCGAAGCCGTTGAGGAGCCCAATGCCAATATTTGAGGGTCGGGAAAGGGACGACATCCATACTTATTCAGACCACTCTGTGCATCCAGCGCGATACGCTCATCGCCACCCATGGTCAATAATTGCTCTGTCGAGGGAATATCCAAACCCATTGCCTTACTATTCCCGCGTATCACACTGGACTACTGCGCGCGCGCTGAACAGCATGAACTAACATACGATAAAACGCATCGAATATTTTTCGCATCTGCGGTTGCTTGTAAGGGAATATATCGACCGGATCCAAAGCATGAACGATCATGCAGCTATCCACCTCAAAAATCAGCAACTTGCCTTCACTGGTTTCCGCGCAATCGATACCAAGATAGTCCAGTCCGATTCGCTCATAAATTCCTTTAAATGCACCGGCATGACTAACCGCAAAGCTCGTGTCAAATTCAGCCATGAACCTTGCTTCCTCATCGCGCTTCCAGCTACTCGCGTCCATCCCGGCATTGAGATAATGAATCATCCAATTTTCAAAGATAGCCTCATGACATACATAAGGAATCCCTTCAATCAAAACAATCCTTACTTTACGGTACATTCCATCCTTGCTTCGATAATCAACAAACCGCGAAACATAAAACTCCGAGCAATCTGTAGCCCGCAAATATTTCACAATTGCCTCGACATTATCCAACTTATCCAGACCTTTTCCCGCATGAGAATCCACTGGACGAACAATCACCGGATAGTCAGCATCACTTACAACCGAGCTTATCGCCAGTACTCCACCAGCAACCCGCTCAAGCACTTGCCGGCCGACTTTTACACTTAACGGCATATCCACCCCGTCCAGCACCCCCAATAACTGACATTGGCTATCACGCGACAACAAGGCTATACGCCCAGGCTGATTAATAACAGACTGGTGATAAAAAGAAAGTTGCGACTGCACTTTACTAAGCAAGGGCTTGTTTTGCTCCGACTCGGCAATAGCGACAAATATCAAATCGTGCCTTGGCAAAGGATTGGGCATATCTTGATCGAGAGTCACATATACAATATCAAGTGCAATATCAGCATCGTTAAGCAAAAATTCAATGGGTGAATTTGACATTAAATCACCCGGCCCCATGATGACCAGCAAGTGTAATGAGGCATTTTCCCTATCGCTAAATTTTCGGCCAGTGGGAGGAAAATATATCCGGCGTATAGCCAATGCCTGAGCTTGAACTTCCAGCGCCAGATCACGATTACCTCTAAGTTGCAACACATAGGATAAATCCATCAATGCATTGGCATCTGCAACTTCCGGCGTTGCACTCGCTCGTTCAATTAACTGCGTTCCTACAGGTGCCAGATCAACCCCGGCAACTGCCATGCGCATCAGACTAACTAATCCGATCAGCGAATCCTGCTCATCCAGATTTGTACCAGATGCTTTAAAATCATTCATATTATTCCTGTCATTGCTCGACACCTGTATTCAGGCCACTCTCAATTTTCTCACCGAGCGATAAAATTGCCGCAATCAAATTATCAATATCACACGCACGGGTTCGATGATTAACGATAGCCGCTCGTATTGCAAGCTTCCCACGAATTATCGTCGTTGAAGGTGCCGCAATCCCCGACTCCTGAAGAGCAACTACAATATCCGAATTCACCCGATCAGGGCACTGACTTACATAACGGAAACACACAATATTCAAGGCAACTGGTGCCAATAATTCAAGCTGGGAACTCATCTCAACCTGCTTCTTCAAATACCTAGCTAACACACAAGTATGGGAAATAACCAGCCCCAGTTTTTCTGAGCCATAAACCTGCAAGGTAAACCATGTTTTAAGGGCTCGAAAACCTCTCGACAGATCAGGGCCAAAATCACATGGCCAAGGTGAACCGGCCGCCATACCTCGCGTTTCGCGCTTTAAATATGCAGCAGGTGAAGCAAAGGTACTCTGATGCAACGCCCCATCACGCACCAAAATAAAACCGGCATCGTAAGGTACTTGACCCCATTTATGAAAATCAAATGCAATCGAGTCCGCCAGTTCAATACCCTGCAATAAAGGTGCAATATCGATGGCTAACCTGCCTAGCGCCCCATAAGCGCCATCCACATGGAACCAAATATTTTCACGCTTGGCAATTGCCGCAATTTCCAACATAGGATCAATAGCCCCAACATCAACTGTCCCCGCCGTAGCCGCAATCAAAAATGGCGTCATGCCAGCAACTCTGTCAGCAGCGATCATTTTTTCAAGGATAACGACATCCATCTGGTACTGATCATTTACCGGAACACGACGCAGTGCTGAAGAGCCAATACCTGCCATATCCATAGCCTGAGAGATACTGACATGTGCGCCAACTGAAGTATACGCAGTTAGATGAACATCTGATGGCAAGCCAATCTGACGCACCTGCGCACCCAAAGCCGCAGTACGAGCAACCAACAGTCCAATAAAGTTAGCCATGGAAGTACCCGTTACAAACAGCCCACTAGCCGTATCCGGAAAAGCAAACAAATCCCTCACCCAGCGAACCACCTGTCGCTCTACTTCAACGGGAGTTTGATCACGCCCCCCTAAATTGGCATTCAATCCCCCGGCAAGCAATTCCGCCAACATGCCAACAGGCGTACCGCCGCCATGTACCCACCCCATAAATCCGGGATGGGCATTGCCAATAACATAAGGAAGTACATTCTGCATAAATATCTGATGAACTGAATTTAAATCAGAAGATTTTTGAGGCAGGGACTTCCCAAAAACACTACGTACATCTTCAGGAATAGGTTGCCATACTGGACGATCTCGCAATTGCTCAACATAATCACACATATCATCCAGCATACGATGAGCTTGTTTACGAAATTCCCCCCAATCTTCCGGATCAAGTGAGCTCTCAGATATTTTCGACATAACAATTTTCCAGAATCAGGCTTTAAACCTGAGTATTGATTGAAATAAAACAGAAATTTAACGCAGAGTGGCGCAAGATGAACAAGAAAAGTACACTAAAATTCTCAAGTCAACAAATCACTTAGCGAAAATTATTTTAAATCAATTATTTAAACTTAAATCTACGAAACATAACACAAACTAAAATTCCTGCCAAAAAAACAAGATAGCGAAATTCAACACGATTCGGCCATCATTCTCCATTTAACTCAATACCAACAAATTCACTCACTAATGCATTAACTTTACAGATTTATTTATAAATGTAGCGGGAATTGAAAAAATAATGTTAAATTACCCTAAAGTTTATGTAATTCTTTCCGTTAACAGAATTAACGAACGAATAATTAACGTTTCCAGATTGTGAGGCTCACCATGAAAATCGATACTACAGGCAAACCGTTACCCACCTCCTCGCTTGGCGAAGGTGCTACACGTGCCAGCAACAAAGCGACTGCTACGCCACAACAGCCAAGCTCCAGTGCATCAACCAGCGTTTCGCTTGGATCAACAGCTACTCAACTACATAAGCTAGATGCCAGCATAGCAACCTCATCCGGTGTTGATGCCAAAAAAGTAGCTGAAATTAAACAGGCTATCAGTGAAGGCCGCTTTCAAGTCAATGCCGGCATGGTAGCTGACCGTTTAATTGAGGGAGTACGCGAACTCATCGGTGGCAGGGCCTAAGTGTCGCACTCTTCCTGCGCCACTCTCCTTGCCGCCTTGGCTGAAGAGCTTGTTGCAGTCCGCAAGTTTGTCGAAACTTTGCAGGAAGAACAGCGACTGCTGATAGAAAACAGCATTGATTTATTGCCGCCGATTATTGAACAAAAAACCGCTCAGGCAACTCATCTTAATCAGCTAATAGAGAATGGTCGATCTTTGCTGAAAAAGTATATTTCCGTTCTTGAGAATGATGCCATACAGAGTTGGCTTAAGGTCAACTGCGCCGAGGGACTTGTTGATTGGCAGGCGATACATTCAGTATCCGCACAGGCTCAACAGTTAAATCATATTAATGGCGAATTAATCGTAATGAAATTACGTCATAACCAACAAGCGCTTTCGACTTTAACTCGCGCAACCAATAACGTCCCGCTGTACGGCCCCAATGGACAAACCAGCTTTAAAACGAGCACCGGAAGATCCTTGGGAAATGGCTAATTTTCCGGTTTTTGCACATTTTCATCATTAATCTGGCTCAAACGATCAAACACTGGCGATAAAATCGTAATAGAAACTCTTCGATTTTTCGACCTATGCTCAGGCGTATCATTCTCAACTAGTGGCTGATTCGCTGCCATTCCTACTGCTGCCAAACGTTTTTCAGCTACACCGTAAGAATTCAGCATTCTTACCACACTACTTGCACGACCGGACGATAACTCCCAATTGGAAGGAAATTGCGCCGTCTTTATCGGCACATCATCGGTATGGCCTTCAACTTCGATTGGATAACCATCCTTACCTAATACATTCGCCACTTCAAATAACACTTCTAATGCACCAGGCTGCACGACCGCCTCACCCTCTTTAAACAATGTGCTGGCACTAATATCGACTACCACCCCCCGTCGGGTTTGATAAATGCCAACCTGACCTTGCTCTATCAAGGCTGCCATAACGTGACGCAACCCTTCATCAAGCGCTTTCATTTGCTCCTGCAACTTTCTTTGCTCCTGCCCGAGAATCGCAGTTCGTTTATCTACCAACACCTTGTCACGCAAAGTCTCAGACTGCTCTGGCCGCTCTGGAGTTAAAACGATTTGAGCTGTATTTGGCTGCTGACTAAAGGCAATATTAAGAGAATTGCTGAAAGTCTTGTATTTCCCTTCATTCACCGATGAAATCGAATACATCACCACAAAAAACGCGAACAATAACGTAACAAAGTCGGCATACGAAACTAACCAACGATCATGGTTATCATGCTCAATACGCTTAGATCGGCGCGCCATGGCTAAATCCAGACAAAAAAGTTCGCCTTGAAACTTTCCTCAGATAACGAATTAGAATAAATAAATTGGGCATTGAGATTAAATACCTAACCATGCCCGTCAAACCAGATAACTTTCCAGCTTATGTTGGATTAAACGCGGATTCTCTCCATTGGCTATAGAACCCAAGCCCTCTACAACCATTTCGCGCATATCAGTCTGCTGCATAATTATCGATTTCAATTTATTCGCCACTGGCAGAAACAACAGATTGGCGAACGCAACACCATAAATGGTAGCAACAAATGCAACAGCTATCCCGCTACCCAACTTCTCAGGCTCTGCAAGATTTTGCATAACATGCATCAATCCAAGCACCGCACCAATAATACCTATGGTCGGCGAATATCCGGCGGCGGCTTCCCAAACCCGTGCAGACTGCCAGTGCAACTGCTCCCAAGAGTGCGTGTCCATATCAAGCACTTCACGAATCTTCTTTGCATCATGTCCATCGACCAACAATTGCACACCTTTTTTCAAAAATGGATCGCTTATACGTGGAATTCGCGTTTCAAGAGAAAGCATACCTTCCTTACGCGTTAATGCACTCCATTCTACAAACTGTTTGATCTGTTCCTGGCCTGAAAATTTTGGAGTAACAAATGCCCATTGCCCCATTTTAACAGCAGTAACAAATACCTTGATGGAGCTTTGCACCATAACTGCGCCAAGGGTGCCACCAAACACTATCAAAAATGCCGCACCCTGAAACAATATTTCAAGATCTCCGCCCTCCAGAATCTGCCCTGTTAATAGGCCAGCCAAACCAATTGCAAATCCAAGCAGGGTAAGCTTGTCCATCAGTAGCCTTTCAACGAGCTGCGCAATCGCGCAACCGCTTGACTATGCAATTGAGAAACACGAGACTCACTAACTCCGAACACCTCACCGATCTCACGTAAATTCATTTCCTGCTCATAGAGCATACCCATCAACATACGCTCACGCTCAGGAAGTTTATTAATGGCTCGAACCAACTCCTCCTTGAAACGATCATCGCTCAAAAGTGACAAGGGATCTACATCACTTTCACTTTCAAAGCGCTCAAAAAAATCTTCATGATCTTCGTCCTGAAAGTCTTCGTAGTAGACCAATTGTGATCCGCGCGCATCCTGCAACATCTGCTGATATTCAAGGAGAGAAACCTTGAGCTCATCGGCAATTTCAGACTCATTCGGCGGACGGCCCAATTTTTGTTGGAGGCGGCTGACAGCTTTCTCAATTCGTCGCATATCTCGACGCAGTCCTCGCGGCAGCCAATCCGCACTTCTTAACTCATCCAACATGGATCCACGAATACGTTGCGTAGCATAGGTTTCAAACTGTGCGCCATGTATCTCATCATAACGACTGGCCGCATCCAGCAACCCCATCATCCCTGCCTGAATAATGTCATCAATCTGCACACTGGATGGCAGCTTGCTCATCATCTGATGTGCCAGCCGTTTTACCAGCGGCGCATAAAGCAGCAGGCATTGATTTTTGTCGTTTAATCCAGATACGTTATACATTTTAGTTATTACATGCTAATTATTAGTTGCCCGTCGCCTATATTACTTTGAATGAGTGATTTCAATTTTGGACATCTACAGGCTTACCCATCTCGCATAAATTATTCTTTATGTATTATATTTTACCGGGTTGCCTACTGATTCATGCGAATTTGCACGCTAGGCCATTTCACGACTACTCTTCCGAACCAACTGTTTAGTGAGGTTTTTCATAATCTGTGAAATACCCCATTCAAATTCACTCTCCTCCATGGTCATTTGCAATACTTCATGAGACAAAGCCACATAGGACTTGGCCGAAATCGCTGCAGGAAAAGCATCCACAACTGATCTCATCAATTGCGTGGATCGTTTGAGACGATCGTCCAATGGAATAAAACCTAAAAACTCAAGGCTGGCGGATAAGTTGCTTCTTGCAACCTTTTCCATATTTCCAAATACCAATTGGGCAGCCTGCCCATTGGCCACTTTGTTTATCACCACCTCAAAGCGCAAACGTGCATTTTCCAGCACCAATCTCTTGATCAACGCATAGCTCTCGGTAATTCCTGTCGGAGTCGCATCCATCACCAGCAACAATCTTACTCCCGGTGCCAAGCTTGAAGATACTGCAGTTTGACCATCCAACATAGCTGCATCCATCAACATAACATCTACACCACAACTTACCTCCGACAGCGCATTCTCAAGACATTGCTGCTCTGATAAATTCAATTTCGGCAGTGCACGCATAGCACGTGCTGTCGGTAATATTGCGAATCCTTTACCGCGCAATACAGCGTCACGTAGCTGACAGCGCCCCTGCACCACATCAAGCAAATCAAATCGCGCCAGCAATCCCAAACTGTCGATCAAATTATTTGGGCCGGGATTCTCATCCAGAACCAATACATCTTTGCCACTTACAGCAAGCGCTGCCGCAAGGTTAAGCGTAGTACTGGTACGTCCCACGCCGCTCTTACCTGCCATGACAGTAATCACCTGAGTCTGATTTCGTACCAATAAACGGCGCAATCCTTCTGCTTGATCTACAACCGCAAAATGCCGGTGTGGCTCGGCGGTCTGTTCAAGAAATCGTGCATCACTCAATGGTTCTGAAAACGCCTGATATTCCTGCGAAGAAGATCCTGCTACAACATCAGAGCGCATAGGTTACCTCACCAGCAGGTGACTGAGCAGAGCCGGGTGTCGCCATCATCATGGGAAACTCCAGCTCATTCAAGGTAAATGGAGACTTTTCCTCGGTTGGTTTAAATGCCCGATGTAACAATATATCAATATTTACCAGATGCAAATCTTCAGGAACACGTTGCCCGTTAGCCATGAAATACATTTTTAATCGATGGCGAACCACAACATCCAATACTGCCCCCAGATTTGCCGCCTCATCAAGTTTTGTGGCGATACATCCTATTACCTTGTTGTTGTAATACATGCGCACGACATCTTCAAGGGTGTCGCCACCACTGGTAGAGTTAAGTACCAACAAGCGCTGCACGCCCGTCGCATCGAACATATTATTTTGTTCCGCCACACGCTCATCCCTCTGCCCCATCCCAACCGTATCAATCAACACCAAATGTTTATGGCGCAAAGCTGAGAGCGTCAAGCGCAAATCATCAACACCCTTGACCGAATGCACAGCAACACCAAGAATCTTGCCATATATCTTGAGTTGCTCATACGCACCTATCCTATAGCTATCTGTAGTTAGCAATGCCACCTTATCAGCCCCGAAACGGACGACGGCACGAGCTGCCAGCTTTGCAGTGGTCGTCGTTTTACCTACTCCCGTTGGCCCGATCAAGGCGTATGCACCTCCTCGGATAACAATGTCGTCGGTTTCTCCGGCAACACGCAAATTGCGCTTCAGAACCTGCTTGAGCCAAGCCTCCCCCTTGTCATTTCCGGCTGGCATCTTATTTAACAACTGACGAGCAAGCAATGTACTAAAACCGGCATTCAGCATTCTGCGCAATAGCCCTGCACGCTGCGGATCGTATTGTTGAACATTGTTCCATGCAAGCGTTTCAATCTGTTTTTGCAGCATCTGATGCATCGACTTGATTTCGAGCAAAATCGACGATTCAGTGATAGAAGGCTGAACCTGAGAAGCCTCTACAGCAGGCACTTTAGGTTGATCCAACACTTGAGGCTGGGCCTTCGCCGATGATTGAACCTTCGCTTGTGATTGAGCAGGCGTTGGCGGCTGAACAGGAACCTGAGAAGCTGACTTGATCGAAGAGGGATATACCGATTCGGCAGGATTCTTAAGTTTGAATGTAGGTGGAGAAACTGGATCAAATTTTCTCACCTCAGCCTGCGCTCTGGTTACCGAACCTGTCAGCTTGTCCATCTCATCATTCGCCATCGCGACAATTTCAACCCCATTGCTGGTCTGCCGATTAGACAGAATGACAGCCTCATCGCCCAATTCATTGCGAATATCCTTCAATGCCTGACGTGCTGTCGGGGCGATGAATTTTTTGATGTTCATGCGGATCCTCCTACCATTGCTGTCACTCTTATAGTTTTATAGTCAGGTACTTCATCATGCGAAATTACCCTTAAGTTAGGCACTGCTCGCTTCAGGAAACGAGCCAACAAGTCACGCAACTGCGCAGGTACCAGAAGCACCGTCGGCAAGCCCATCTGTTCCTGCAGCTGTACAGCGGCACGCGACTCATTCAATACTGCATCTGCCAGACCTGGTTCAATGCCAACCCCATTCTGACTCGCTTGCATAGCCTGCATCAGGATATGCTCAAGCTCCTTGTCCATTCCAATAACCTGCAACTCCTGTGCAGCTGGATAATATTGCTGCACGATAGCGGGGCCCAACGCTACTCGCACCAGAGTCGTCAACTGGAATGGGTCCTGATAGCGCGGCGCATTATCCGCCAGCGTTTCAACAATGGTACGCATATCGCGGATATGCATTCCTTCATCCAGTAGATTTTGCAACACTTTCTGTATCGTTCCCAACGGCAATGTCTTGGGAACCAAATCTTCAACCAGTTTTGGTGCAAATTTAGCAAGATGGTCAAGCAATTGCTGCACTTCCTGACGCCCCAGCAACTCGGCAGAGCGTGTGCTGATCAAATGACTCAAATGCGTTGCGACTACAGTCCCCGGATCAACCACGGTATACCCCATAACTTGCGCCTGGTCGCGCAAATTACTATCAATCCAGTACGCAGGCAAGCCAAATGCGGGGTCGTGCGTAGGAATGCCAATTAGCTCCCCCGTTACACTACCGGGATTAATTGCCAAAAATTGCTGCGGATAAGCCTCACCGTTACCTATCTCGACCCCTTTAAGGGTTATACGATAGGCATTGGGACGCAAATCGAGGTTATCACGTATATGAACCGAGGGCGGTAAAAAACCGACATCTTGAGTAAATTTCTTGCGTATTCCCTTTATTCTGCGCAACAAATCCCCATCTTGAGCCTTGTCAACCAACGAAATAAGGCGATAGCCCACTTCCAGACCCAGCACATCAACCTGAGAAACATCTTCCCAACTCGCATCAGCAGGTTCGGCTATTACCGGCGTTTCCGCTTCAGCAGCTTGTTCCTGTTGCGCAACTTTCTCAGTTTTTCTCGATAAGTGATATGCCAACCAGATCATTCCACCAGACAGCATTAAAAATGAGAAGTGCGGCATACCTGGAATCATGCCCAACATACCGACGATTGCGGCGGTCAGCATGAGAATCTGTGGTTCCTTGAACAACTGACTGATCAATTGTTCCCCTATATTTTGTTCGGTAGACACACGACTCACGACAACACCCGCGGCTGTCGAAATAACCAATGCTGGAATCTGAGCTACCAAACCATCACCGATTGCCAATAAGGTATAGGTTTTAGCCGCAAGCGCTATATCCATATTGTGCTGCAACACACCCACGATTAAACCGCCCACCAGATTGATCAACAGAATGATAATGCCGGCAATCGCGTCACCGCGAACAAACTTGCTCGCACCATCCATCGCGCCGTAAAAATCCGACTCCTGACCAACCTCTGCCCGCCTTTTACGTGCAACATCTTCACCGATCAACCCTGCGTTCAGGTCAGCATCAATCGCCATTTGCTTACCCGGCATCGCATCCAAAGTGAAACGAGCACCCACCTCGGCAATACGTCCGGCACCCTTAGTAATAACCATGAAGTTAATTACTACAAGAATAGCGAAAACAATAATGCCGACGGCATAATTACCACCAACCAGGAACTGACCGAATGACTCAATTACCTTACCGGCCGCATCGCCACCAGTATGCCCCTCCATCAAAACTACGCGAGTCGAAGCCACATTTAGCGACAGACGCAATAACGTAGTAATCAGCAATATGGATGGAAAGGCAACGAAATCCAGTGCCTTGGTCGTATTCATGCTGATAAGCAAGACCATCACGGCAATTGCGATATTGAAGGTAAACAGCACATCCAGCAATATTGGCGGTAGCGGCAATACCATCATGGCCAGAATCATGACGATCAGCACTGGTCCAGCCATCCCCTTCATGACTGAGCCGCGTTTTAGTGATTCCAGAATTGCTGCCAGATTCATCAATTAGTTCCTAATACGGTTGCCGGATCAAGCTCTTTCGGCACAGGCAAATCACCTGGTTCTTGTGGATATGCGCCACCGTGTGTTTGATAACGCTTCAATTTGTATACATAGGCCAACACTTCAGCGACGGCAGTATACAGGGCCTCGGGAATTGAATCACCGATCTCTGTATTCTTGTAAAGTGCGCGCGCTAAAGGTGGAGCTTCCAGTATCGGAACATTATTTTCGGCAGCAATTTCCCGTATGCGCTGCGCAGTCAAATGAGAACCCTTAGCAACAACTATCGGCGCACCCAACCCTGTATTGCTATATTTCAAAGCCACAGAGTAATGAGTAGGGTTGGTCACTACTACATCCGCAGTCGGAATTTCGGACATCATGCGACGACGAGCCATTTCGCGCTGCATGGCACGGATCCGGCCTTTAACCATCGGATCACCTTCGGTTTCCTTGGATTCCTTGCGAACTTCCTCTTTGGTCATCTTCAGCTTTTTGTTATGTTCCCAAAGCTGGAAAGGTACGTCTATTGCAACGATAAGCAGCATGGCCCCAACAATCGCCATATAGCTACCGCCCACCAACGATCCCAACACTGGAACCGCCGCTGTAACCGGCATCGCGGCCAACTCCATCACGTCATCGCGATGATGCCAAATAACCCAGGATGCCACTCCACCGATCAAAAACGCCTTGCCTATAGCCTTAACCAGTTCAATCAGAGAATGCGTTGAAAACATCCGTCCAATACCGGAAATAGGATTCATGCGAGAAAATTGAGGAACCAGAGACTCCGTACTGAATAGCCAACCATTTAGTAATAACGGTGAGAACAGCGCAGCCAGCAATAACGCCAAAAATACCGGTGAAAAGGTAATCAGCGCATCCAATACAAAATCATACAAACGGGGTGTCAATAATTCCGGCTTATAAACCACATCCTGACTAATCGTAAGCCCATTTTGCATGAGCTTAACCATGCTTTGAGTCAATGATGATCCCATGAACCACATCGTACTCCCGCCTGCCAGCAATACAGCGAACGTAGACAGCTCACGCGAGCGCGCAACCTCGCCTTTCTCTCTTGATTGCTCAAGTTTTCGTTGCGTGGGGTCTTCGGTTTTTTCGAGATCGCTGTCTTCTGCCACAATACGCTCCTATGGTTATCGCGATTATCTTCAAAAAGATCATGTTCAATCACACGAATAACGAGGAAATTTGCTGGCTTTTCAACAGACACGGAACATGTCTTACTACTTTTGCTTAAGTAGCGACAAGAATTGAATCAAATAGGAATTTTTCAATCACTCGGATTGAATGTATTAGATTTTCAAAATTAGAGGCATTAAGGTTTCAAGCACCAACTGGCAACCTGAAACAGTAAAAAAGTTAAATTATGAGCAAATATAGTAGGAGACAACCTCATTTCCCCGCTGCACAAACTCCAGCTTATACGACATATTTTTCACCAGCGCGATACCGCGGCCGAATTGAGCACGTCCATTCAACAGCTTTTCATCATCCTGAAATTCCGAATAATCAAAACCATTACCGCTATCTGCTACCCGTATTTTTACTCCATATTTTCCCTCAATAACGACCTTTTCAATTTCCAGTTCGATATTTCCGCTATCAAGATCACGCAATCGTTGCTCACGCAATTGCAAATAATTTTCAAATCCATCCACACCACATTTAATCTTTGAATCAAGCTGCAAAATACCGTGATCCAGAGCATTATTGAAAAGTTCGGAAAGAATCAAAAATAGAGCCGAATGATGATCGCGCGTGGCATGAATTCTGGAAATAAGTTGCGTAAGGAAAGGAACGACCTCAACATACTTCAACTCGTTGGCACCCAGATTGATTGCAACTCGCCAATCACTTTCCAATTCAGCGAGATGTTGAGAACTGATACGACATGCCAACTCAATCTGCTCGTCAAACTGAGAAATATTTACCATTGCAAGAGAAACATCATCATGGGCCGGGCGCCCGCACAAGTGTAGCTCCAACGCACGAATCAATTCATCAAAACGTTTTTCGGGTGAAGCTTGCTTCAACAGCAATTCGATTCGCTCCTTGCCAAATGGAATACCGTCCGGAGATTCCGCCTCTGGGAAGCCATCCGAAAACAGATACATCTGGCAGTCCCGATCAAAATGAAACACCTCAGTTTCTGCTGAAAACTTTTGAGGATCACAAATTCCCAATGGCAAATTCCGTGAGTTCCACTTATGTAAAATCTCACCTTGCTTATCAAAAAGTACTGCAGAGGGATTACCGCCATTCCAGACCTCAATAAGTTGATTTCGAAAATCAATCGAGACCAAAATAGCTGCCACGAAACGGTCTGCGGGCATAAATTTGTGTATCTTGTGATTCATTTCCTCCGCGATTCGCGAAATATCAAATCCTTTTTTCGACATTGCATGGAAAGCCTGACTCAACGGCAACACATTCATTGCTGCCGTCACTCCATGCCCAACCGCATCAGCGAGCAGAATATGCAAAACATCCGCTGGGGTTCGGGTTGCCAGTATCATATCTCCACTATAGTGGGCGGCCGGTGTAATTTTTTGCCGCACGAAATCTTCCTGCATACCATTCATGCTATTGATACGCAACATAATATCGCTACCGATCCGCATCTCCTCTTCACTACGATCATGGTATTTTTCCAGCGCCATGACTTTTTCAGCCAAGCGTTGCTGCAATTCGACTATATAGTGCAGATTGGATCTACCTTCATACCCGCTACGATTGACGATGGAATCGTGATCAAAAGATTCATTTTGACCGAATAATTCTGATATCGGGAGACCGTTACGCACAGCGCGATAAGACGCTTCGGCTGCGCTGATTTGATCCTTAGTTGCCCTGTAGCGAAGTGAAACATAACCCACAATGACATTATTTTCGATCCAGGGGGTAACATTTGCTTCTACCCAATAGAAATTTCCATTTTTACAACGGTTCTTGATAACACCATGCCAAGGATGGCCAGCCTTAATCTTATTCCAGCAGTCCTCATAGAACTCAGAGGGCACATCTGGATGTCGAATCAGATTATGCGGCGCACCGATTAATTCGGCTTCAGTAAAACCCGATATCTCACTAAAAATTCGATTGCAATATGTAACAATACCCTTGAGATCAGTTTTTGAAACAAGCACTTCGCCTTCTGGCACAGGCTGTTCCACGTTAAATACTGGCAGATTTATACGCATCGCACTCGCTTCCAAAATACATCCAAACAGCGAACTTCCAGTAACAATCGGAACATCGACTATCTCAATTCATTCGATATTAATGGCATATAGCTGACCATACATAGATCAACAACCTAAACTTACCTCAAACAATCACATCAAGACTTGATATTAAATATCCGGCTAAAGTTGGCAACTTCAAGCACCTGCGCAACCACTCCCGAGGAATTAAGTAATGTAATGGTTTTATTTAGCGCCTTGGCGCGCTCATTCAGCAACATCAACATACCAAGCGCAGAACTGTCCAGATAGGTAACTCGGCTCATCTCAACCTCGATTTCACGGACCGCCGCATTGTTTAAAAGCGTCGAATAGGCTTCCTTAAATTCGCGATGCACCTGAAAATCAAAACGATCAGACATCGCGATGCGGGCTGCATCCCCCCGAATTTGCACATTAATACTCATATTCACACCTTAATAAATTAAATTAAACCCGATTGCTTCTGCCACTATGTGTAGCTAGGTAATCGATTGTGTAGCGCGCAATATTCTTCAACGGTAAAATCTCAGCCACTCCGCCCACGGCAACCGCCTCCTTGGGCATACCATAAACGACGCAGCTAGCCTCATCCTGCGCAATCGTATGTGAACCGGCATTTTTCATTTCCAACATCCCCTGCGCACCATCTTTACCCATGCCGGTGAGAATAATTCCCACCGCATTTGCCCCCGCTACATTAGCGGCCGAACGAAACAACACATCAACTGAAGGCCGATGTCGATTGACCGGCGGCCCCTGATTCAGTTCAGTCATGTAATTCGCGCCACTGCGTTTAAGCAATAAGTGAGAATGTCCGGGAGCTATGTACGCATGCCCCGGCAGGATACGTTCATTATGAACAGCCTCCTTGACTGATATTTTACATAGGCTATTCAAACGATCGGCAAAAGACTTGGTAAAGGCTTCAGGCATATGCTGCGTCACCAATATCCCTGGAACATCAGCCGGAAGTTTCATTAACACCTCCTTGATCGCCTCGGTTCCTCCCGTTGATGCCCCGATGATAATGAGCTTCTCTGTGCTGGAAAAACGTCCGGCAACACTCGGCAAGATCGCATCGGCCGAAAGTCGCTCTTGCACTACCGATGAAGAAGCTGAAGTCTTGCGTACACGAGCCTGCGCAGCAGCACGTATTTTGTCTGTGATTTCAAGCGCATATTCTTCCATACCTCGCGCAATATCCATCTTGGGCTTCGAAACAAAATCAACAGCCCCCAACGCAAGCGCCCTGAAAGTAATATCCGATCCTCGCTCGGTCAGTGTTGATACCATCACTACCGGCATCGGGCGTAACCGCATTAAACGTTCCAGAAAGTCCAGACCGTCCATTTTGGGCATTTCCACGTCCAGTGTCAGCACATCCGGATTAAGCGATTTGATCATCTCGCGTGCTACCAATGGATCCGGTGCAGCTCCAACGCACTCCATATCCTTTTCGCGATTGATCAACTCCTTCATCACACTTCGGATCAGCGCAGAATCGTCTATTACCAACACTCTGATTTTATGATTATCCATAATAAGCTCAATATAAATTAACCGAACAACTCGACGTCGCCCGCCAGATCAGAATGTTGCAAACGAGTCTTATACTCGGTTTCGCGGTCGACAATTGTATCGTTATGCACATTCTTCAATCTTTTAACCCGAACCAGACCCGTATTCGGGAAGAAATATACTTTGCGAGGGTATATATCCAACAAATCCTTCGCTACAACCGGTATCTTCTCCAACCCAAGAAATCTTAATACGAACTCAGCATTACGTTCACCAACATTACTAACGGTAAAACCACGCAATACGGCCCCGCCACCAAAAACCTTGGCCTCAAGATTGCTGCGTTTGGCACCCATTTTCAGCAACTGATTAATCAATATTTCCATCGCGTAAGTTCCATAGCGTGCTGACTCACCTAATGGATCGCTCTGATCACGCCCGCTATCCGGTAACATGAAATGATTCATGCCGCCAATACCACTGGTTTTGTCACGAATACATGCACAAACGCAGGAACCCAGCACCGTAACCAGCAACATGTCACGAGAAGTAGCGTAATACTCACCCGGCAGTATCTTGGCAGCCTCGATATTATGCGGTCGATCAAAATACAGATTAGGTGCTAATGCTTCTTCATAACCATGATCAGTCATGACTGGTCATCCTTTCCTACCTCTCGACATATTCACCTTACCGTACGATGAGGTTGAGATTTGTGTCTTGCTAATTCATAAACAGTTTTGCCGCGCAAACTAAACAGATGCCCGGCATTATGAAAACTCTCGGAATGCCCCGCAAATAACAAGCCATCTGACTGCAGTAAGGGGGCAAAACGCTCAAGGATCTTTAATTGCGTTGGCTTATCGAAATAAATCATTACATTTCGACAAAATATTGCATCCAGTGGCCCACGAATCGCCCAATCATGACTAAGCAAATTTAATTGCTTAAACGTAATCATCGCACGCAACTCCGGACGCACTCGAACATAACCCGCCTGCGCACCCGTCCCTTTGAGAAAGAAGCGCTTGACCAAATCCGCTGAAAGCTTCTCGACTCGCTCCACGGGATATATACCCGCTTTTGCCTTGGCAAGTACATTGGTATCAAGATCTGTAGCGACAATCGAGACAGGCGGGCTAAAACTGCCGAATGTATCCACCATTGTCATGGCCATCGAATAGGGTTCTTCACCGGTAGACGCAGCCGAACACCATAATGTTATGGGATGCTGACCTTTGTGCTTGATCACATGCTCAGCCAGCAACGGAAAGTGATGCGGCTCACGAAAAAATGAAGTCAGATTTGTAGTCAATGAATTAACAAAGGCCTCCCACTCCACCTCATTATTACTCTCCAGCAAAGCCAGATATTCCTTAAAATTACTTATTCCTGTTGCACGCAGTCGACGTGCTAGACGGCTATATACCATATCCTGCTTGGACGGATTAAGCGAAATCCCGGCATGATCATAAATCAACTGCCGAACCTGCTCAAAATCCTTGCTAGTGAACACGAACTCGCGGTCACGCCCACCACTGGACAGAAGGCTATTACTCATAGGTTCCTTAAAATAAACTCACTACTGAATGAGACACTTCAAGCACTGAGGGGCGAAGATTCTGCAGCTCGATCAATTCCCCTTATGCTCTAGGTGCCACCCTCTATCCGTTAAAACTCCTGCCAATCCTCATCATCGCTGGAATGTGCCATAGGCTTGACCGCAACCTTGCCAGCCGCCCTGACTGGAGATTTTGCCTTACCCGTGGCGATAGCATGCGTGGGCGCTTTACGAACGGCAGTTGAGTGATGTATTGCCGAACTCTGGCGAACGACAGCACTTTCACCGACTTTGAAAGTTGCAACAGAGTCAGACAGATTACGCGCTTCTTCTTCCAGTGACTCTGCAGCGGCGGCGGCTTCTTCAACCAATGCCGCATTTTGTTGCGTCACTTCATCCATCTGCGTAATAGCCAGATTAACCTGCTCAATTCCAGCACTCTGTTCCTGTGATGCGGCAGTAATTTCGGACATGATGTCAGTCACACGACGGATAGCTGTAACAATCTCTTCCATTGTATGGCCAGCCTGTTCAACCAGTTTGCTGCCATCATCGACCTTATTTACCGAATCACCTATCAGCGTCTTGATTTCCTTGGCGGCAGCCGCTGAACGTTGCGCCAGATTACGTACTTCACCCGCTACAACCGCAAAACCACGTCCCTGCTCGCCGGCTCGTGCCGCTTCCACTGCGGCATTCAATGCCAGAATATTGGTCTGAAACGCGATGCCATCGATTACCGAAATAATATCGACAATCTTGCGGGACGATTCATTAATTGAGTTCATGGTAGTCACAACCTGCCCCACAACCGTTCCGCCCTTGGACGCAATATCCGAAGCACCAATTGCCAACTGATTAGCCTGTTTGGCATTTTCTGCATTCTGCTTCACGGTAGACGTTAACTGTTCCATACTGCTGGCGGTTTCTTCCAGGCTGGATGCCTGTTCTTCAGTACGTTGCGACAAATCACTATTTCCTGCTGCAATTTCCTTGGATGCCGTATTGATAGTATCGGTTGCATTCTTGATCTGCGTAATGATTTCCTTGAGTTGATCAGACGTCGCATTGGCATCATCCTTCAACTGCCCGAATGTACCCTGATATTCATTACTGATATGGTCGGTCAAATCACCGCGTGCCAACGAACCCAGCATACGCACCACTTCCTGTAAGCCGCGATCCGATGTTTCCATCAACTTATTGATGCCTACACCCAACTGTTTAAAGAATCCTTCCTTGCCTTGCATCACAATGCGTTGGGTAAAGTCCCCCTTCACCGCGCCATCAACAATATTAGCCACTTCTTTTTCAACTGCGACCTCGGCAGTACGATCTTTCCACTCCAACGCAGTACCCAAACGAGCGCCACGCTCGTTGATAACCGGGCTGGCCGCCAGTGCAAAGGTACGTCCACCAATTTCAATCTGGGTACGATGAGTCGTACTCAGACTTTCCAGCATAGACTTCTGATGCGCAGGATTCTTGTGGAACCCATCAATACTTCCTCCAAGCAACTCTGCGGCCCTGAATTTCGGTAATTCCTTGCGTATATCGGCTTCAGCCGTACTCATCAAATCACTGACCGATTTATTCATGTAAATGATCTTACGTTCCACATCCGAGATCATCACACTCGTCGATACGTTGTCTAGACCAATACGAATGCGCAGGTTTTCATTCGCCACTCTACGTGCTTCGGCCACATCGAACCCGAGACGAATCTGCATGGATTTCAGCGCATTCATCAGAACGCCGACCTCATCCGCACGCTCAGGCACAATCAGATTGTCGTATTTGCCCTGAGCAACACTTTGCAACAGTTCAATCACCTTGTGCAGCGGACGCAATACACCAAACAACACGGTTATCAATGCCCAACCGGCCATCAACACACCAATCACGATTAATGCGATGGCTTGCGAACGTGTTTCAGCATAACGCAACTCTGCGGCCTCGAACTCTTCTTTTGCGACACGCGATTGCAAAGTTTTCAATTCGTCGGCCTTGGTTAATGCCGCCGTTCCTTTTGGACCGACGACTCTAACCATGGATTCGTTACCCTCAACATAACGACCATTCAAATAAAGTTCTCTGGCAACTAGCAGGCCCTCCTTGACGAATTCCTTGCGCAAAGACAGATAATCATCCGCAATACGCTTTTCCTCATCCGTCATGCTGTTTGCCGAATAGGCTTCCCATATCTTGCTGATCGCTGCAATGTTCTCGCTTACCTTGTCGGTATGTACCGAAATAGGATGGTCATGCAGCTTGCTCTCAGGCATGCGTGGATCATGCATGCTAGCCAGATGCAATTGACGTATATTTTCACTCATCAAATCGGATATTTCAGCGATCTGCTCAAGTGGAACGGTACGATCCAGATAGACCGAACGCAATCCGGCATTGCTCTTATCCATACCGACCAATCCCAATCCGGCAATTGCAAACATCAATATAGACATGAGCGCCAATACCAGCACCATACGGAACTTGATCGTGGTGTTTTTCAACAGATTGAAGGTATTCAACACATTGGACTTGACTACACTGCCGTCCTTGATATGCATCCCGCCTGCCTGATGGTTACGGAATAAGGCATAGGCGGAATTCGCTGCATTGATTTGATCCTGACTGGGCTTGCTACGTACCGACATGTAACCGACGCACTGACCACTCTCATAGATAGGTGTCACATTAGCGACTACCCAATAAAAATCGCCATTCTTACAGCGATTCTTGACCAATCCCGTCCAGGGACGATTAGCCTTTAACGAGCTCCATAGATCGGCAAACGCCTCAACAGGCATATCGGGGTGACGAACGATGTTATGTGACTTGCCTATCAACTCGGATTCTACAAAACCACTAATCCGAAGAAAATCTTCGTTTATATAGGTTATAACCCCTTTAAGATCAGTCTTAGAAACGATGGAATCCAATTCGCTGAGCACATATTCCACGTTCGTCACTGGTTGATTATTCTTCATTCCCCACCCTCACTACGCTAGTTATTTATCACTATCCCCTACCCCAAACAGCATGAACCGAAAGGGCACTCGACTCTCCAGATACTACATTTCACATACACGACACACCTGATATTCGATATGCCGATCTAAATACTTAAAATTCCTGCCAATCCTCATCAACTGATTCAGCTCTGCCTACTGTCCTGGGCTTTACTACTGCGCCTGTTGTACTTTTAGCTGCCTTCCCAACCTTGCCTTTACTTGTAGCAACTTTAATCGAGGGTAAAACTTTCAAACCTGATGCGGCATCTACCTTGAAAGCGGATACCGACTCAGCGAGGTTATAAGCCTGCTCTTCCATGGCCTCGGCAGCAGCAGCAGCTTGTTCTACCAGTGCTGCATTCTGTTGCGTCACCTCATCCATCTGGGTAATGGCCAGATTGACCTGCTCAATTCCGGCACTCTGCTCAGAGGAGGCGGCGGTAATTTCAGACATGATGTCAGTTACACGACGGATACTGGTCACAATTTCTTCCATGGTATGACCTGCCTGCGTAACAAGCTTACTACCATCCTCTACCTTGTTTACTGAATCACTGATCAGCATTTTGATTTCCTTTGCTGCTGCGGCGGAGCGTTGCGCCAGATTGCGCACCTCACCTGCTACAACCGCAAAACCGCGTCCCTGCTCTCCCGCGCGTGCCGCCTCAACCGCCGCATTCAAAGCCAGGATATTGGTTTGAAAGGCAATACCGTCAATAACGGAAATGATGTCCACGATCTTGCGTGAAGATTCATTGATCGAATCCATGGTGTGAACCACTTGACTGACCACCGCACCACCCTTGCCCGCCACATCCGAAGCGCCTATCGCCAATTGATTAGCCTGCCTTGCGTTCTCAGCGTTCTGTTTTACCGTAGAAGTAAGCTGCTCCATGCTGGAAGCTGTCTGCTCAAGACTGCTAGCCTGTTCTTCAGTACGCTGAGAAAGATCATTGTTGCCTGCTGCAATTTCCTTGGCCGCCGTATTGATCGTATCCGATGCATCCTTGATCTCCTGAATGATATGGCCCAATCGCTCGGCAGTCAGATTGGAATCATCCTTCAACTGACCAAAGGTACCGCTATAATCGTTCGTTATACGATCCGTCAAATCACCCCGAGAAAGCGCTCCCAACATACGCACCACTTCTTGCAAACCCTTATCGGAAGTCTCAACCAATCCATTCACGTTCTGAGAAAGCTCCAGCATAAAGCCATGCTTATCGGACAAATTGATGCGTTGTGCAAAATCACCATTCTTAGCCGCTTCGACTATATTACGAACCTCAGCTTCAACCTTCAATTCCTGTGTAGCATCCTGCCATTCCACGGCGGTACCGATACGCTTTCCTTTCTCATTGCTCACCGGTATGGCGGTTAATTTGAATGTCCGATCCCCGATCTGAATGGTGGCTTTATGCAATGAACTCAACTGCTTTACCATCGCCTGCTGATGAGCCGGATTTTTGTGGTAACTATCAAAGTTGGAGCCTAAAACCTTGTCTGCAGCAAAGTTCGGCATGACCTTGCGTATGGCCTGCTCGTTATCCTTGAACATTCGTTCTGCAGTACGGTTGATATATACGATTTTGCCGTTAATATCGGCAATCGTGACATTCGAGGTTGAATCGTCCAGCGCACAACGCACACGCAACGCCTCGTCAGACACGCGTTGGCCTTCGCGTACCATGTACACCAGCGTATTTTGCATGCTGCGCATTGAACCTAACAAACTGAAATTATCATCATCTCTGGCTTCAATCTTGCAGTTCAGATCCCCCCCCGCAATTGCCTGCGCAACCTGCCGAGCATAATTCGGCTCTCCACCCAGTTCACGCAACAATACGCGTATGATCCAGATCGCAAAAAATATAGTCGCCGACAAAGCCAGTATCGTCAGTGTCATGATGGCCCACCATTGCCGCTGGGCCTGCAGCCTCAATTGATCCGCCACCTCATACAAATGCTCAGCCAGACCGTCTTCAACATTTTTCATGCTGTCGATCTTTTGCGTAATGGTCTTGAACCAATACGCCGGGTCTACGCCAAAATCCCCGGTTCCCGCTTTGTCCATCGCAACCTGACGCAAGCGATTAACCTCCTCTACCGCTTGTTTGTTCAGCTTCTCCTGATACTCGGCCATTTCCTTCGGACTGGCATAACTGCTGAATAAATCGAAATACGTTTTTTGGTTTGCCATCAGGCCGATGAAGCGCGAGTAAGTATCACCTGTAAATTGATTGGCTGCCAATGCACCACTAACCGTTGCGCGCTCACGACCTGCCATTTCCTTCTCATTCAGAAACATCAGATACGCATTGGTCGAACGAGCTAATTCCTGATTAGAACTGATTTTGGCCGTGTAAGAAATAATATCCAGCCAGGAGGTAATCATCCCGGTGTAAAAATTAAACGAATCCTTGGGGGTGAATTTCAAATCAGTAATTGAAGCCCGGCTGGCATCAATCACATTGAGCGCACTCTGGGCAGTAGTCAATTTTTCACGAAACTCGGTCGGAAATTGACTTTGATCCAGTGCAACCAATAATTCACGTAATTCAGCAATGCGCTTATCTGTCTCACTGCGTTGCTTCGGCAGATCATTGACAAACTTGACTCCATTCGACGACAAGTAACCCGCCGACATACCACGCTCTTTCTGAGCCTCATGTATCACCGCACTGGACTTAACAGCAAGGCGCGCAGTAACCTGCATCGCTTCCAGTTCATGTAACGTTTGAGTCTTATCCCACACACTGGAGCTGGAAAAATACAATAATCCCAAAATCGGGAAAATCAGTAACATCACTAAGCGCAGGCGCAAACTTATATTGGAGAGCAGAGAGCGTTCACCTGCATGCAGATTGACTTTCTTCCCGGCACGTATTGATCGATAAAGCTTATCGGCACGAGCAATTTCTCCGGCAGATGCGCGGCGGCGCACCGAGATATAACCGGTGATTTCGTTGCCCTCCCTGGCAGGAGTCACATGGGCATGCACCCAATAATAATCACCGTTCTTGCATCGATTCTTGACAGCACCTTCCCATCCCTGCCCCGACTTCACCGTCTTCCACAAGTCGGCAAAAGCTTCCGCCGGCATATCTGGATGGCGCAGTATGTTATGCGGCTGACCAATCAATTCCTCTTTGGTATAACCGCTGATTTCCATGAAAGACTCATTAACGCTGGTAATGAGACCCTTCAAATTGGTCTGAGATACGATGCTGACATCTTCACCAACGACAACCTCATTTTGAGTTACTGGCAAATTGGTACGCATAGTCTCACCTTATTGATCAATTATTGCTTAAAACAACTTGGGTATAGGCTGTGATGATTAACGCCTATACCCAAACTATTTTCCCGCATAAAAATATAATTCAAACCGTGGCTCAAAAAGGAAGACGGCATACACATATTCCGTCTTCCTATATCAATAGTGATTAATTAAAACCCGGGTCACACCACTCGAAATCCTGAGGCACCCGTCTGACTTAACCAGACAAACACCTCAATTCACACTAAAACTCCTGCCAATCTTCATCTTCGCCCGCATGAGGCTTGGACAAGGCTTTTGCTGGACGAGGCTTCGCGACGGCTGTCCCTTTGCTGCGAGCTGCAGGAGCAGCACGATGCACTACGGGTGCAGAGCTGCGACGTACAGCCAAACCACCCTCATCCACCCTGAATGTAGCGACTGCCACAGCCAAATTCTGAGCTTCTTCTTCCAGCGATTCTGCTGCGGCAGCGGCCTCCTCAACCAGAGCCGCATTCTGCTGAGTAACCTCATCCATCTGCGTAATCGCCAGATTAACCTGTTCAATACCAGCACTCTGTTCCTGAGAAGCGGCAGTAATCTCGGACATGATGTCGGTCACGCGACGGATGGAAGTAACAATCTCTTCCATGGTTTGACCAGCCTGAGCAACCAGCTTGCTGCCTCCTTCGACCTTATCAACCGAATCGCCGATCAGTGTCTTGATTTCCTTGGCCGCAGCGGCTGAACGCTGTGCCAGATTACGCACTTCACCCGCCACTACCGCAAAACCACGACCCTGTTCACCCGCACGAGCCGCTTCCACTGCCGCATTCAACGCCAGGATATTAGTCTGGAACGCAATGCCGTCAATAACGGAAATAATGTCGACAATCTTGCGCGATGACTCGTTGATCGAATCCATCGTTACAACCACCTGACTAACCACGGCGCCGCCTTTACCGGCCACATCCGATGCACCAATGGCTAGCTGATTCGCCTGCTTGGCATTCTCGGCATTCTGTTTAACGGTAGAAGTAAGCTCTTCCATGCTGGAAGCGGTTTCTTCCAGGCTGGATGCCTGCTCTTCGGTACGTTGCGACAAATCACTGTTACCCGACGCAATTTCCTTCGATGCGGTATTGATGGTGTCGGTCGCATTCTTGATCTGACCGACCAGCTCTTTCAAGTTGCTTACCGTTCCATTCATTCCCGCTTTCACAGCGCCGAATGTACCCGGATAGTCCTTGGTGATACTTTGAGTCAAATCACCTTTTGCCAACAGATTGGCAACACGTAAGACATCATTCAAACCGGTTTCGGTAACGGTAGACAATTGATTGAGCAATTCAGACAACTCTCTGGCATAACCGGCTTTGCCATGTAAATCCATCTTGGTACTGAAATCACCACGTACGGCAGCATCTTCAACGATATTCTTGATTTCGCCGACGATCTTGGTTAACGCATCTGCTGTATTGTTTACACCCACCTTGGTTAGTCCAAATACACCCGGATAGTCTTTGGTGATGCGCTGGGAAAGATCGCCGTTAGCCAGTGCAGTAGCCACACGGGTAACGTCGTTCAGGCCTGTTTCGGAAACACTGGACAGACTGTTCAACAAATCGGACAGCTCCTTGGTATAGCCCTGTTTACCGTTCAAATCCATCTTAACGCTGAAATCACCCCGGATTGCCGCTGCTTCAACAATGCCCTTAATCTCTGCAACGATGGCACGCAGACTGTTCTGCATAGACTCCATCGATCTTAACAGCACACCGACTTCATCGTTATTCGTGACACGAATCGTCGAGCTCAAATCACCTGCGGCAATTTTCGAGGCAACTTCCCCTGCCTGAGCAAGTGAACTGGATAGATTGCGTATCAACATAGTGGCAATGAAAATGCCCAGCAACACACCGATGGAAATCAGCGCAATCGAAACATTACGTATCGTATTAAACCGGCTTTGAGCAGCTTCGTATTCCGACTTGGCGATGCTGAGCTGAATCTCGGATAACTCATTGCCATGTTTCCGCACCGCCTGAAAAGTGTCTATCATCGGACCTTCAAATAAGCGTTTCGCCTCGTCAATCTTGCCAGCTTTCAATGCTTCAACGGTCGGCATCAATCCTTCCTTGAGAAATATCGCGCGTGCCTCGGCAAAGTTTTTGGCAATGACCGCCTCTTCCGGAGTGAGGGTGGTCGCCATGTAGCCTTCCCATATCTTGGTAATCTTGTCTCGCGCCACTACTATCTCCTCCGTATTCTCCCGAATATTTTCGGCAGTCGGAGTGATCAGCGCCTCGGCAACATGCAACTGATTCAAGTTATTCAAACGGATGATCATATTGACATCGCCCAACGGAACGGTGCGATCCTCATACACCGTCTTCAAGCCCTGATTGCTCTGGCCCATCCCCCACAGTCCCACTACGCCAATACTGATCAACAGTACGGAAAGAAAGCTGACCAGTGAAATAAGTCGAGCCTTGATAGTCATATTCGAAAACATTTTACTTCTCCTTCATCAAGTATTAAGCAGCAGCAGTTTCAAACAGTTCCATATCGCGACTGCTCAACAGCTTTTCTATATCCATCACAATGATCATGCGTTCATCGACCGTACCCAAACCCAGAATGTACTGTGTATCCAGAGTGGAACTGAATTCAGGCGAGGGTTTCAACTGATCCTTCGTTAACGCAATAACGTCGGAGACGCCATCCACCACAATACCAACTACCCGATTTGAAACATTAAGAATAATCACAACTGTAAACTGGTTATATTCAACCTTGCCCAGATGGAACTTTATGCGCATATCAACGATAGGTACGATAATGCCGCGCAGATTAATCACTCCCTTGATAAATTCGGGCGCATTCGCAATCGTGGTTACCGCATCATAACCACGAATTTCCTGCACCTTGAGGATATCAATACCGTATTCCTCATTTCCCAGCGTGAATGTCAACAGTTCGCGACTATCTCCGCCAGCCGCCTGCCCTTCGCTTGATTGCATAATTTGCCCCCTTTTTTAATTATTCCAGGCTCCAAACCTGTTACGTACTTCGACCCCGTCACCTACATCAAAACCATTATCTGCATCAAAAATGATGCGCATACATAGCGCGCTGGCAAACCACACCTAAATCACGTTACGCCTGCGCCAACTTGACCAGTCCCCCCACATCCATAATCATGGCGACACGACCATCTCCCATGATAGTGGCACCGGATACACCTGCCACCTTGCGATAATTGGTTTCCAGACTCTTGATCACCACCTGATGCTGTCCAACCAATTCATCGACAAACAGGGCGACCTTCTTGCCTTCTGCTTCCAGCAATACCAATATGCCCTCAGCAGGGTTGGTAACACGCGGGACAATATTAAAGACCTTGTGCAGTGCTATCAAAGGCACATACTCACCACGCACATGAACCACCTGACCTTGCCCGCTGATTTCCTTGACATCTTCGGCCCGTGGTTGCAACGATTCACTGATAAAGCTGAGCGGCACTATGTAAACCTGATCTCCAACCGCAATCGACAGTCCATCGAGAATCGCCAGCGTTAACGGCAAGCGTATGGTAATTGTGCTGCCCTGACCGTGTTTCGATGCAATTTCAACCTGCCCACCAATACCCTCGATATTCTTTTTGACGACATCCATGCCGACGCCGCGACCCGAAACATCCGTAACAACGGCGGCGGTAGAAAATCCGGGCGCAAAAATCATTTGCCAGACATCAGAATCACTCATGGAATCGGATACAGAAATTTCCTTTTCACGCGCTTTTGCCAGAATTCTCTCCCGGCTCAGTCCGGCACCGTCATCCGAAACCTGAATGACGATATTCCCTCCCTGATGTGCCGCACGTAGCGTAATAGTGCCCTGCGGATCCTTACCTTTGGCAATACGTTCTTCAGGCAACTCGATACCATGATCCAGACTGTTACGCACCAGATGGGTTAATGGGTCACTGATCTTTTCAATCAAACCCTTATCCAGCTCAGTTCCTTCACCGACCAGCTTGAGTTGAACCTTCTTGTTCAATTTTCCGGCCAGATCGCGTACCACACGGGGAAAACGGCTAAACACAAAATTGATCGGCATCATACGTACCGACATTACCGACTCTTGCAAATCACGGGTGTTTCTTTCGAGTTGAGCTAGTCCGTTAATAAGGCGTTCATACAACACAGGATCCATCGTGGAAACTGTCTCGGTAAGCATGGCTTGGGTAATCACCAATTCTCCGACCAGATTAATCATCTGATCCACTTTCTCGACACTGACACGTATCGATGTTTCAGCGGCAGGAGTAGCAATATTGGGAACTTTATCCGACGAACGACGATGAGGAAGCTCCACTTCCGCTTTAACTATTTCAGCCACACTAGCGTCTGATTTAGGTGCGTCCCCCTTGGACTTATCTTCGACATCGACAAAGAAGCCGTAGCCCTGAGCATTTTCGACCTCGGCCTTGAGCTGTTCCGGTTCGACGAAGAAACCATAACCCTGTGCTTCTTCGACGGTAGCCTGAAGTTGTTCTGGCTCAACAAAAAAACCATACCCCTGAGACTCTTCAACCTCTGCATTTGGTGTTACCGGCTCATCAAAGAAGCCATAACCCAATTCATCTTCACTCGCTTGAACAAGATTTGCTTCATCTGCAACTGAAATTGTGAGTTGTTCAGGATCAAGGAAGAAGGAAAAAATATCCTGAAGCTCCCCTTCGGAAGCGTAAGTTGTAAGCGTAAGCGATACGGATTCATCATCAACCTGCTTATTTTCTATCCTGCCTAGATTAGCGATATCCTCAAGCAAATTATCGAGCTGAGTATCATCCTTGAATGTGTCAGATGTTTTAACGAATCGAATCTGGTAGTTATGCTGTATAGAAGGGGGGGAAGGAGAGACGGGAGGGGCTACGCTTTGGGTATCTGGCTGACCATTTCCGGTTGGGTTTCTGGTCAATTCCTCCAACATGGCGCGTATCCGCTGAGAAGGAACTGGATCTGCAATGGTGCCGTTTTGATGCGCATCCAACAAACCATGCAGTACATCACCCGCTTGCAAAAAAGCTTCCACCATATCGGAAGTAATGGCAATTTCATTTTTTCGGATGCGGTCCAGCAGCGTCTCCAGAACATGCGTCACCTCGGTCATGTCAGTAAAACCGAAAGTACCGCTACCACCCTTTATGGAATGTGCTGAACGAAATATTGCGTTAAGCTGATCTGGATCCGGCGCATCAAGGTCAAGCGCAAGCAACAGACTTTCCATGCTTGCCAAGTGTTCAGCGGATTCCTCAAAGAACACCTGATAAAACTGGCTCATATCAATGGACATTGGCAATTCCCTAATTAATTTTGCGGAATGTTATAACGTCGTTATAACAGCAGGATGCGTGAAAATTTGTCACGCAAACTACGCTAGCCAATAACTTTTTTGACGACATCCATCAATTTTTGCGGATCAAATGGCTTAACCAGCCAGCCAGTGGCTCCGGCGGCTTTTCCTTGCGCCTTCATGGCATCACCTGATTCGGTAGTCAGCATCAATATAGGTGTGGCACGATACTGGGGTAACCCTCGCAGAGTTTTAATTAATGTTAACCCGTCCATCTTTGGCATATTCTGATCAGTTAACACCAGATTAACCGCATTACTTTTAGCCTTATCCAACCCCTCCTGACCATCAGCCGCCTCAATAACGGTGTACCCGGCAGATTTCAGAGTAAAAGCCACCATTTGCCTAATGGAAGCAGAATCATCTACAGTCAAAACAATTTTAGCCATTTTATTCGCTCAATAAGTAGTTAACAAAAACATGTCCGGCGAGCAATAGCTTGAATGATTCGAATCAAAATTGCAACGTAAAATTCAGCGTTACCTGAATGCAATATTCAATGGAAGTGCATAATCCGAAAGCAACGACGGTGCAAGGCAACCTAATATCCTAACCAGCACAAACACAAAAATCATTTCGGGAACTCATCCCCAATTGGCTTTCATCTTACAGATGCAAACCATCCTGTTCGCGTATCTTATTATCAAATTATTCAAAACAGAAATAACAACAAACAATCAGGGCCGTGACAAGAATGAATATTAGGATAGCGAAAAAACGATGCTCTTAGAATAGTTCAACGTCACCCGTATCAAAACTATCCTGCGCAACCGGATTGGACTTTCGGGCATCCAACGATACGATGTGTTCATGCAATGAACTGTTGTAAGCGGAGATCTGATCCAGATATTCAGAGCGGGTCGGACTATCCGCCCCCATGCTCATCTGCTTCGCCACTGCCTGCAATGCGACGAGACGCATCTGCGCGTGACCAATCAATTGCGAACTCATATCCTGGAATTGCAATGTAGATATAGCCACTGACACATTCTTTTCGACCTTATCATTGATACGCCGTAATTCTTCTGCATCACTGGCTATATTTGCATTGAGATCTGAAAGATCTTTCATCATCTCATGCACATGTTTTTTCGAATCCATAACAAAAGTCATGTCACTGGCTGCAAGCGAATTAATTGATTCCTCGGCAGAAATCAGCGAAGCATTGACATTCCCTACCAGAGAACGTATCTGACTGCTGAATTTATTGGTCTTTTCGGAAAGATTGCGCACCTCGTCCGCTACGACCGCAAAACCACGTCCCTGCTCACCTGCGCGTGCGGCCTCGATTGCCGCATTCAAGGCCAACAAATTGGTTTGCTTGGCGATAGATTCAACTTCTTTAAGAATATCGAGAATACTCGAAACCTGTTCATTAATAACGTCGATCTTCTCCACCAACTCCATCGCCTTGGCACTGTTATGAACTGTCGTATCCACAAACTCTGTCATCGCCGCTTCAGTATCATTTACAAAAAGCTCAAACTTATGCTTGGTACTATTTTCCTGATCGTCACCTCCACCGCCTGAAATGGAAAGAACCAGTGACTGCTGCAAACGCACTTCATCTGCCATCGCAGTAAACGTACTTACTAATGTACCGATAGCATCGCTGAGTATGGCCTGAGTATTACCCAGTTCAGTATGCGCTGAAAGCAATTGAGCAGAAACCTCTCGCCCCATTTCAACGTGAAACGTATTACTTTCATGGATAAGCAGCGCATCACCCGAAGAGGAGTTATTTTTATCAGGTACGGTTAGCGGAGCATGCTTAACTTGTTTGAGCAGAACTACCCAGCAGATAACCAATAGTAACCATAACAGCGCATCTGCCTTAATAACGTCAACATTTGAAAATAACTGTGCATGAATTGCCAATAGAATTGCACTTATAAATGCACCCGCGAATGCTAATCGAGAAAAATTTGAATTTGTCATGGTTTTTTTGGATCTTTATCCGTTATGGCAAGAGAGCGTCATTGCTGTCAATCGAAAACCATCGCCTTGAGGCCGCCTTTCATAACCAGCAATTTATTCAACTCAGTCAGTAAAAATCCTAGTGTCCGCGCACGTCGCCAAGTAACTCTTTAACATCCAGAATCAACACAATATCGCCTTCGCTGGACATCGTTACACCCGCCACCCCTTTTGGCCTGAAGGTATCCAGTGACTTGATGACAACATCATCATGGCCCGCGAAGCCATCCGCAGAGAGAATAAAACTGTTATTTCCGAACTGCATCAGAACACCCACCTCGGGTGTTTTGTCACTCGCATCCCAACCAATCAATTGCGCCAATGGCAATACCGGCAATACCTCACCCCGCACTACCATGGTCGCCCGACCAGAAACCTTCTGCAATTGTTCTTCTGAAACAGAAAGTATTTCCCTTACCATCGACAACGGAACAGCAAAAGATTGATCACCAAGACGCAGTATCAAGACGGGAAGAATCGCCAATGTAAGCGGCAGAGAAATGGCAAATATGCTTCCTTTTCCAGGTTCGGACTGAATATTGATTGTGCCGTTGAGTTTGCTAATATTGGTCTTAACCACATCCATACCAACACCACGCCCGGAAACACTGGAAATTTCAACTTTGGTCGAAAATCCTGGCAGAAAAATCAAATCAAGGCACTGACTTTCATCCAGCGTATTGGCTACTTCTACAGTTACCAGTCCCTTTTCAATTGCCTTGTCTCGTATGACTTCAGGCCGCATACCACGTCCATCATCTGCAATGGTAATAAGTATATGGTCACCTTCCTGACGAGCGCTAAGCTCAACCAGACTCTTTTCAGGTTTTCCTGCTGCAATGCGCTCTTCTATCGTTTCCACACCGTGATCAACCGCATTACGAACCAGATGCACCAATGGATCATTCAAATCCTCAATCATGGTCTTGTCCATCTCGGTATCTTCACCGGACAAAACCAACTCCACATCCTTGCTCAATGAACGTGCCAGATCGCGGGCCAAACGCGGATATTTTTTGAATAATCTACCAATCGGCTGCATCCGCGTCTTCATTACCGCATTCTGCAAATTCACTACCAGCATATCCAGTTGAGTAACCGACTGATCCAGTTCGCGCAATGTCTCTGAATCATTATTTCCCTGCATAATACTGGAGCGCAAATGAGTTAAACGATTTTTAGTCAGGCCGATCTCACCGGATAAATTAAGCACCTGATCAAGACGATCTGTCTCGACGCGTATAGTGGATTCCTTGGCTTCCTTGGCAGGAACATCACCATCACGACGCCCCACGGTGGTGCCAGGCGCATCATTGTTACGTCGACCAAAAGCCTTTTTAGTCGACTCTTCCTCTGAAATAGCTTCAGCTACTTTGACAGGATCCCGTACAGCACCGACTTTCTCAACTATATCAGTTCCCGTCAAAGCGTTATACAAAGCCTCCCAATTGACATTGTCAGCAGACAATGACTCCGATGGAACACTCACGACCGTATCAGCCTTAATTGCTTCGCCTTTTTTTGATTCCACAGCCGATATTTTCTCAACAGGATTTCCTGACAGTGCCAATTTCAAGTTTTCGAGTATTTGCGCCGGGGCGGCATGCGGCTGCAGATGTTGATGCAATGCATCAAACATTCTACGTACTTCACTGGTAGCGGCAAAAATGACATCCATCAACTCTGCCGTTAGCGTTAACTCACGATTACGTAACTTATCAAACAGATTTTCCGTGAGATGACATAGTGCAACCAGCTCGGTCGCATTCAGAAAGCCGGCTCCCCCCTTAATGGTATGAAAGCCACGAAATATTTCGTTAAGCAAATGATTATCATTGGGATACTTTTCAAGATCCATCAACTTCCCATCCACATCGGAAAGCATTTCACCCGCCTCGAGCAAGAAATCGCTCAATAGATCATCCATGCCAACAAAATCATTCATTATATTTCCCCAGTCTTAAATCGACAGACCACACTATCCGTTGGTCTGTTATGCGGTTCTAAATGCAATCAGCAGCAACACCCAGCAACATACTGGTTAAAAACCTAAACTTTCCAGCAAGTCATCAACCTGATCCTGACTGGTCACCACGTTGGGATTGCCTTTGCCATTAATAACAGGACCGTTCAGTAACCCTGCATCATATTCAGCCCTGATCGCTGGCGGTGCATTTTCCAGCAATAATGAAAGCAACTGCTTCTCCATTTGCTGTGTCACTTCAATAATTTTTTTAATGACCTGCCCGGTTAAATCCTGAAAATCCTGTGCCATCATGATTTCCATCAAGTAACCATTGGTTGCCTTGGTTTGCCTTGGCACACCATTGAGATACGCATGCGTATGCATAACCAAAGTCTTGAATTTTTCCAAATCAAGATTCTTGTCAAACAGCATCTGCCATTGAGCTGACAGGCGTTTAGCTTCTTCTTCCATATTTTCAACGAGAGGTTGAGCCGCTTCTGTTGCATTCAACACACGTTCTGCCGCTTGCTGCGTCAAGGTAGCCACATAATTCAAACGGTCACGCGCATCAGGAATGGTTGCGGCCGCTTTTTCAATTTCCTTGTTTAGTCCTAGTTCACGCAAGGTATCGTGAAGAGTGCGCGCCATATGTCCCAATTGGTTAATAACTTTGGTCGAGCTTTGCCCTGCTACCGGATTTTCATCTGGCGACTCCTTCCCCGGCAACTCTTCATCGACATTCGCAGCAACAATGCTGTCGAATAACGCTTCAAGATCATCTGAATCCTGGGATGCTGTTTGCGTAGCCATTTCCGTTCTCACTTATTCATATTTTGAAATATTTTTTTCAATTTCTCATCGAGCGTGGCCGCTGTAAAAGGTTTAACCACATATCCAGAGGCCCCAGCCTGAGCGGCCTCAATAATATTCTCGCGTTTTGCTTCGGCAGTGACCATCAATACGGGCAAATGCTTAAGCTTGGCATCAGCACGAATAGCTCTTAACAATTCTATACCGGTCATATTCGGCATATTCCAGTCAGACACAACAAAATCAAACGTATCAGCACGTAGTTTGTTAAGCGCCTGTACACCGTCTTCGGCTTCCTGCACATTGACAAATCCCAACTCCTTGAGGAGATTACGAACAATGCGCCGCATGGTTGAAAAATCATCCACAACCAAAAATCTAGTACTCTCTATTCCCATAAAAATCTCCTAATTCAGACAACTGACGATATAAGTCATTATCAAGTGAAATATCACGATTGCATCGCAATCACTATCCGAATGACCTCAACCCTCGGCTCTCTGCTACGTCAACAACGGCCTTAACGTTGACGACAATACCATTGAATCAAATTTTGGCACGTAATAATCCACGCCAGCACGGCGTCCCATTGCTCGGTTTGCTTCCGATGACAATGACGAATGCATTACCACCGGAATGTCATCGAAGCGGCGATCCTGCTTAATGTAACTGGTCAATACATAACCATCCATTTCAGGCATTTCAGCATCAGTCAAAATCACCTGAATTCTGTCATGTAAAGCAGCACCCGAACTTTGCGCCGAATCGGCAAGCGCCTTTAATCTTTCCCAAGCTTCCTGCCCATTGGTAGATTGAATATGTTTAACACCCATTTTATCCAGAATTTCGGTAATCTTCTTACGTGCCACCATGGAATCATCCGCAAAGAAAACACATAAATCATGCTCGGAGTCGATGCGCTCTACATTGCCAACCGCATCTTCACCAAATGCATTAGCCAATATCTGCTCAACATCCAAAATGGAAATCAAGGATCCATCCGCCAACTCGGTAATAGCGGTTATGAGTGAATTCTGATCCGAAAGCATACCTTCCGTAGCTCTTACCTTATCCCAATCAACGCGAATAATGCGGTCTACCCCCTCTACAAGGAATCCCAACACATGATTGTTATATTCCGCCACCATCATGGTTTGATGTCTTTCCGCTGGATGAATATTCATAAAGCTCGCCAGATTCAACACGGGCATAACATGACCTCGCAGCGAAACTATACCTTCTACACCAGAAGGCATATTCGGCGTTCTTGTAATCTTGCCAGCCTGACAAACCTCCTTGACCTTGAATACATTAATGCCAAAGCGTTCATCACTTCCCAAGTTGAACAGCAGAATTTCCATCTTGTTAGAACCAGCCAGACTGGTACGCGCATCAACATGTTCCAACAAACCTTCTTGATTGATATGCGACACTTCATCTGTATAAGTCATTGTTCTCTCCTAATTCAGCCGTCAGCTATGTTGTAACTGCAACACGGTAACCCAAACACAAGGTGTCACTTATGGACACCCAACAAACAGCCATCTTTATCCTGTTATGCCAGCAATCTTGACAAGGTCTGGGAAAGTTTTTGCGGTTCAAATTTTGACACATACGCATCCACACCTACTGATTTGCCGATCTGCTGATTAGATGAGCTACTCAATGAGGAATGCATCAGCACGGGAATTCCACTAAAGCGTTTATCCGATTTGATTTTTCGGGTCAGCATATAACCATCCATCTCCGGCATTTCCACATCAGTCAAAATAACCTGCACCAGATTCTTGAGAGGAATATTGGCTGAATCCGCATAATCGGCCAACTTTGTTAATTCAATCCATGCCTGACGACCATTAATGGCTGAGATATGCTTGACCTGCATTGCATCCAGCGTTTTGGTTATTTGATTTCTTGCGACAGAAGAATCATCTGCAAAAAATACGGTGCGATTTTCCTTCTCAATGGGCTGAACACTTTTAAAGATCAAGTCATCCATATCAAAGTGTCCTGTCTCAGCCAGCACTTTCTCAACATCCAGCAACATAACCAAACGTTTATCCTTCAATTCAGTAATCGCGGTTACCATTCCGCCCATCTCGGCCATTAACATAGCAGGGGGAACTCGCATCGCAGACCAATCCAATCGCAGTATATTATCCACGGCCATAACCAGAAAACCTTGGGTATGACCGTTATACTCAGTAACTATCATGATCTCCGGCGGCGCTTCAGTGACAATACCGGTATATTTGGCTAGGTCAATCACGGGTACCAAGGCACCTCGTAAACTGACCATGCCTTCTACTGCTGTCGGCATTTCCGGAGCTCGAGTAATTTCCGGGATACGCATTACTTCGCGCACCTTGAACACATTGATACCGAAAGTTTCCTCACGACCGGTACGCATGTCCTTTCCCAACGAAAACATCAATATTTCCAGTTTGTTGGTTCCGGCCAGCTTGGTTCTGGCATCAATATTTTTTAGCAGGTCAGACATTTATTTCCTCACAGTCGCAGATTATATGAGCATCACTACGCTTAAACCAAACCGACAGGCAATTGCAACATTAACTCAAACTGCTAAATTAGAATCTGCTTGCCGCAGGAAGCCTTACTCCTGACAATCCAAACTCAACCAAGCAGCCCTCCCTATAAATTGACCGTCACTATCAAATACGGATGCAATATCTGAACCATAATAAGAAGCTGGACAATCCCTTTTAGCACTCAAAAATCAATTAAACCTTAAATCTGGCAACCGTTTTCCCCAAGTTTGCAGAAATAAGTTCCATACGCTTGATTTCATCAACGGTTTCCCGAATTACCAAATTGCTGGAATTCGCCATCTCGGCAATTCGTTCCACATTTCGAGCAATTTCCTGACTTGCATCACGTTGCTGGTTTATCGATGTGACAATTTTTTCAAGACCCTGATTCACGCCATCCACCGATGCATTGGCAGACTTAAACACATTTGCCACCTCATGAATATGCGACTGACTGCTCTGCAACGCGTTCATACCACGCTGAACGGTCTTTTCAACCTGGCCGGATTGTGCACCAATAACCTGAGTCACCTCGTCAATTTGTGCTGCCGAAAGTGCAGATTTCTCGGCCAACTTGCGAACCTCATCAGCCACTACCGCAAAACCGCGTCCTTGTTCACCAGCACGAGCCGCTTCAATCGCCGCATTAAGAGCCAGTAAATTGGTTTGCTCGGCAATATCGCGCACTTGCTGAGTCATGCTGGTAATACTCTGCGTATTACTTACAAACTCACCCACCGAACTGGCAATCTCGCTAACCACATGCTCAACCTGCTCCAACTCCTTCATCATCTTTTGCAGACTTTCCTGCCCTAAATGAGCACGATCTGCACTTTCTTCAGAAAGTTTTGCAACCATACCGGCACTTTCAGCGACACGATTAATACTCACACTGACCTGACTAACGGCCCCGGAAGTCGTCATCGCCGCATCATTCTGCTGCTGGGATCCCTGTGAAATTTTTCCGGCATTTTCAGACAAACGATTCGCTGCCTTGGTAACTTCCCCGGCTTGACCTTCAACCTGACTGACAATAACCTGGAAACTCTGTACCAAGTCATTAAAAGCTTGTGCTGTTTGCCCTATTTCATCCTGACTGCGTACCACAACACGCCTAGACAAATCACCGCTACTTTGCATTGCCTGCATCACTTCAAGCAACTGCCGAGCAGGGCGTGTCATGAAACTAATCAACCATCCAACCACAAAATACAAAAAGACCTGCACAGCCAACTGTGCGCCCCACATTGCATAATTGGCCCGCTTCATCACCGCAAACTCGTTAGACAGATTTACCGTTATACTTGCCGCACCATTTACCGTTCCTTCCGGCACGTTGTGACACATCAAACAATTAGTGCCGCGAAAATCCTTTTGGGCAATAAAAGGAACGACAACGCGCAAAGTTTGCTTGTCATTAGTGGCTGTTAATTTAGTCTGTACCTGCCCTGATTGCAGCGCTGCATTATCCATTGCATCAACCGGCTGTTCAGTAGGTAAGCCAGGACCAAATTGCTCTCGAACTGCCTTGCCACGCATCACACGCAACTCATCAATCGTTTCTGAAGCACTCATCTTTGTAATGTACAAGGCACGCTGATCTGAATCGCTGATGATTCCATTAATCATCAACATATTCAGACCATTCAATACACCATCGGCGGAAACCAGTGCTTTTTGCTCTGCTTCGACCAGCACATTATCTTCAAACTTATCCAGAGCCGTGCGTTGAGCCATTATCAGCACAACAAGCAATATCAACTGTATGGGGATTTGTAATTTATTCTTAAGTGAGAGGCGGCTCCACCAGTTATTCATCTATATTTCCCCCGAATGTTTACTTATTATTAATTTTGGATTTATTTGATTCTAATACTCTAACGGCTACAAATTAAATTACTTGATACGAATAGGGTAAGGAAATCCCACTAATTCGCCGCATTAAAGCGACGCATTTTTTGTAATCAGTTTCGTTCAGCGATTTGTTCCAGCTCAATAATCACCAAAATGTATTAGTCAGGAAATACTAATGCGTCGGTCTATCAACAGGAGATTCCGGCAAGACATCTCCGGCACTATTCATAGTTTCATTAATATACTGATCTTCTCCATTAAGGTGTTCGCCAACGATGCCACCATCATGTGCTGCGGCCTCTTCTGCCTGCTTATTCATAATAATCAAGCTAATACGTCGATTAACAGGATTCAACGGCTCATCTTTTTTAAACAATACAGCCGAAGCCAAACCCACCACGCGAACAATTTTATCTTCCGACATACCACCCGCTATAAGCTCACGGCGAGAAGCATTTGCGCGATCAGCTGATAACTCCCAGTTGCTGTAACCGCGGTTTCCGCCTCCATATAATGCTGCATCAGTATGGCCGGAAATGCTCAGTTTATTAGGGACTTCATTCAAGGTTTGTCCGATAGCACGCAAAATATCTCTCGTATAATATTCCAATTCCGCACTACCACTTTGAAACATAGGACGATTTTGCTCATCAACAATCTGTATGCGCAGACCCTCACTGGTTATATCTAGCAAAATCTGATTCTTGAACTGCTTCAGTTTTACACTGTTATCTATCGCTTTTTCGATACTGGATTTCAATGACTTTAATTTGCTTAGTTCTTGACGCCGAAACTCCTGGGCTGCGGCTTTCATGCTAAGAATCTTCTTTTCAGCATCCCGTTCACCCGACTTTACCTGCCCCGAACTGCGTGTCAAATCCGTACCGCCGCCCTTGATAACACTTGAACTGTCACCACTGCCCGAACCGCCCGACAGCGCCACCCTTAGCGGCGTTTTGAAATATTCCGATATTCCCTTCAAATCCCCCTTGGCAGTCGAACCCAATAACCACATCAGCAAAAAAAACGCCATCATCGCCGTCACAAAGTCGGCATAAGCAATTTTCCACGCACCACCGTGATGGCCCCCGGCCACCTTTTTGATACGCTTGATTACAATAGGTCTCTTGTTTTTATCTTCAGCCATGTCTATCTAACTATTCGACCTTCTGCACACTGTTATCGTTTCTGTTTGACATGCGCTTCCAATTCAGCAAAGGTGGGGCGCTCTGCCGAACCCAATGCCTTGCGTCCAAACTCAACCGCCATCGCAGGTGCGTAACCATTCAAGTTGGCCAATAGAGTAACTTTGATAGTTTGGAATATACGTCCACCCTCTTCAGCCTTCTGCTCAAGCAAGCCGGCTAACGGCCCAACAAAACCGTAAGCCAGCAAAATACCAAGGAACGTACCTACGAGAGCGTGAGCGATTAGCATACCCAATTCAGAAGGGGGAATACCGACTGACTCCATGGTGTGCACCACCCCCATCACTGCCGCAACAATACCGAAGGCAGGAAGCCCATCGCCTACCTTGGCTAACACATGAGAAGATACCAGCGCTTCATGATGGTGCGTTTCCAACTCAACGTCCATCAGATTTTCGATTTCCATCGCGTTAAGATTACCACTAACCATAATACGCAGATAGTCGGTAATAAATTCAACCACATGGTGATCGGACAGCACCTTAGGATATTTGGAAAATATTGGACTTCCTCCAGGCTCTTCGACATCATTTTCAATAGACATCAGCCCTTCTTTACGAACCTTAGTCAGCAACTCATAGAGCAAAGCCATTAGTTCCATGTAAGTATCTTTGGAATATTTCGGCCCTTTCAGCAAGCTTGGCAAATCCTTTAGCGTCGCCTTGATTGCTCCCATACTATTACCGACGAAAAAAGCACCTGCACCTCCGCCGCCAATCATCAGCAATTCCAAAGGTTGCCACAAAGCCCCCAGATGGCCGCCAGCAAGAGCAAAGCCCCCAAACACCGAGCCCAAGACTATCAAATAGCCTACAATTACTAACATTAATGCTCCTTAGTATTATTCTATTCCCTTGCACAATTGCTCTATTCTAAAACAATTCAGCAACTCGGGTAATGCCTGATTTAGTACACATTCTTGAAATTTCAAAAAAAACACCAAACAATTATTGGCTCTTACTTTCCTACGACACGCCCTTCCCCTATCCGATTACTTGATTAAGTATTGAAAAAATACGTGACGGATCGTGAATGAAACAAAAACAGAACATTACTAACAGCGTTATGAAGCTGATTGTAAAAATAAAAAACGCGCTTTCAAAAGCGCGTAAGTATCAGGAAACATAAAAAGCAGTAAAGTTGCCCAGGCACTTTATGTCCCGTCAACCATTTATCGCAAAATCAAATACCATGTTCGGCAAGATTTAATTGCTGACTTGTTATTTTTGCTCTAGCATTTGTTTTGCCGGCACGTGCTGGCGGATGGCAGATGCCGCAAACATAATTAACATGCAACTCATTGGTATGTGCGACAAAATTTCCGCCGCATTCACGACAGGAAACCATTTGCATCATTTTGGCATTAAAAAATCGTATCAATGACCAAGCACGCGTAATACTCAACACTGCTTCGCCACCTTCAATACCTTGAACCTGATCAAGATATAAACGATAAGCAGAAATCAAAATCTGCACTTCGGTGGCTCCGGTATTCTTTACCAAAAATTGATAAATACTCATGAATAACGAAGAATGTATATTAGGCAACCAGCTGATAAACCAGTCAGTGGAATAAGGCAACATTCCCTTGGAAGGAGATTCATTCCGAATCTCCTTGTACAACTTTAGTAAACGCTCACGACTCAGTGTCGTTTCTTCTTGAAGCAACTGTAAACGCGCACCCATTTCAATCAAATCCGAAGCGATTTTGACTTGCTGCGTTTCGCCTATTACAGTTTTGATCGCCATACCCTATTCCTGACTAAGCGACTGTTTCAACATTCTGCGATGCCATTAATATAGCGGCATGTGTTTGAGCCATCATCCGGCTTTTGCTGTAATCAGCCACCATATTCAATAACAAATTCTCATCAAAGCGGAAACTGCACAGCAACATATTTGAACTGGCCATTTTAATGATCTGCGCAGGCGTTAAACCTCCAATCAAATCCACAATATCTTCACTGAGTCCCAAACGAAATATCGCAGAAAATTTATCCTGCTTAATCATTTGCTGAGCCAGCATCAGATACGTTAAATTCAAATCTCGAATGCCTTCCTGCAACTCCATGGTATTCATAGCAACCCCTTTACGTTTCTATCCAGAACGCGCCCCAATTTTAAGAAAAAATAAAATCAGTCAACATTAAAATTACAGCAGGAAATATAGTACACCATTTTTTACAAAATAACCAAAAAAAACATATGATTCCATATGAAATGTAAACCAAAATATCAAATGATCATAAAGTCTTCCTTTAATAATGGTTATATCGTGTTATTTCAGGTTTTTTAACAGGCATTTTCCTGTGCCAGACTCTCGCAATTATTCATAAATACTCTGATTTCACCTTGCCAATTACCCCTTCCGGGAAACAGCAAATTAATAGGATTTATAGTATCCTTGCCGCTTGTACAGCCACCTCTACGCATCATGAAATTCTTCGCAACATGAAAAAAATCCTGCTTAGTGAAATCCTGAATACTTCAGTCAAGACTGCACCGCCTCATACTTCCATTATTGACGTACTAGAAATAATGGCGGCGCATAGCATCAGTTGTATTGTTGTTGTAGATATAGAGAATCGCCCACTGGGAATTTTCACTGAACGTGATGCGGTTCATTTGTTGGCACAGCAACGTGAACGGGAAAAACTTAAAATTTCCGACGTAATGAGCACGCCCCCTTTTGCGACCTCATCCAGCATGGATTATCGTGAAGCTTACCGCCTGCTCCAAGAGCGCGGATTCCGTCATCTTATTGCTATTGATGATTCAGGCTATTTGCTGGGCATCGTTACCGAAGGTGATTTGCTGCACCAACTAGACACAAACGATCTTTCAGAGTTTAAGGACGCGGCTATGATCATGTCCAGGAATATCGTAACGGTCAATATAAATGACAACCTCGCTGATGCCATCTCGCTGATGAGCAGGAACCGCTATAGTTGTGTAGTAATAATGCACGAACATAAACCATTTGGAATACTCACAGAACGCGATGTAGTCAAACTAGCCCGGAACGCTACCGACATTTCCAATACCCTGATCAGCAATCTGAATCTCCCAAAGCTGATTACCATTCCTCCGAGCACCCCATTGCCGGAAGCAATAAGACATATGGATCGACACAACATTCGCCACCTTGTCGTTACCGAAAACGATAAATTAACCGGCCTTGTAACACGTCACGATCTGGTAAAAACAATGCAGGGGAGCTATGTCCATTTCCTGCACGAAACCATACAGCACCAACGCAAGGAGATGTTCAATCTTAGCCAACAACGCAGCTTGTTCAAGTTGCACGAAACCGCTCTGATTTCGGCTGCCAATGCCATTGTAATTACCGACAATAAATCGATCATTGAATGGGCAAACCCCGCTTTCGCCAAGCTGACTGGCTACCCACTGGAAGAAACCATCGGTCACCCCATACGAGATCGCGTCAAATCCGGATTACATAATGCCGACTTTTACCGGCAATTATGGGAAACCATCAACAAAAAACAGGTTTGGCATGGTGAAATCATCAACAAACGCAAGGACGGATCGCATTACCACGAGGAAATGACCATCACGCCCGTTTGCGATGACGACAAGAAAATTACTCACTTCATCGCCGTCAAACAGGACATCAGCGAACGCAAAGAGAGCGAAGACGCGCTAAATAGCCTTAACAGTCGCCAGAATGCGTTAATTGAAGCCATTCCAGATGCCATCTTCTTCAAAGATGGCGAAGGGCGCTGGCTGGTTACCAATGAACCAGCTAAGGAATTATTTAAGCTGCATGAAATCGACTGGCAAAACAAGACTGAAATGGAATTGGCTGAGTTGCACCCTGCTTATCGTGCTGCTCATGAAGCCTGCCTGATTGACGATGAAAAAGCCTGGAATGCGGGAAGATTGACGCTATTTAATGAAATTATCCCCGTCGAAAATGGCAATCCGCGTCATTACGAAGTACGCAAAGTCCCCGTCTTCGACGAAGCCAACCGCCGCAAGGGTCTGGTCATTATCGGTCGCGATGTCACCGATGGTAAGCTGACCGAAGAACAATTGCGCGAAGCCGCCGCGGTGATGCGCAACACCCATGAAGGCGTGGTCATCACCGATGCTACACCGAAAATCATTGCGGTCAATGATGCCTATTCCAATATCACGGGCTACAGCGCCACCGAGGCTATCGGCAAAAATCCCAGTCTGCTAAGCGCGGGGCGAGAACCGCCCGAGTTTTATCAGAAGATGTGGAAGGAAATCATCAAGCACGGCTATTGGCAAGGCGAAGTATGGAATCGTCGCAAAAACGGCGAATGCTATCCGCAACTGCTCACCATAAGCACCGTTTACGACGATCACAAGAGTCCGGTGCGGTACATCGGCGTATTCTCCGACATCACTCAAATGAAGGAAAATCAGGCTCGGCTTGAATATTTGGCACACCACGACCCGCTGACCAGCCTGCCCAACCGGGCATTGGTTGAATCACGACTCTTGCAGGAACTTGAACACGCCAACCGCTATCATCATCAAGTCGGCGTATTATTTATTGATCTGGATCACTTTAAACCTGTCAACGACAGTTTCGGGCATCTAGTTGGCGATGAGTTATTGTGCGAAGTATCCAGACGCCTCGGTATGCGTTTGCGTGAGGGAGATACCTTGGGCAGGCTGGGTGGTGACGAATTTATTCTGCTACTTTCGATGCCGAACGACCCCCAGGATGCGGCCGTGGTGGCACGTGACTTTATTGCTGCGTTAAACGAACCATTCAAACTGTCCGGCGGACATGAAATTTTCATTGGCGGCAGCATCGGCATCAGCCTGTTTCCACAAGATGGTCACACCGCTTCCGAGCTGATGAAAAATGCCGATGCGGCCATGTACCTTGCCAAGGAAAGCGGACGCAATCAGTTTTCGTTCTACACCCGCGAATTAAACGCCAATGCGCGTAACACATTGGCACTGGAAAACGATCTGCGTCGCGCAATTCAGCAAAACGAACTGATTCTCCATTACCAACCCAAAGTAGACTTGCACACCGGACAAATTATCGGTGCAGAAGCTCTTACCCGCTGGCAACTGCCAGATGGCAATTGGGTTCCACCCTCCCAGTTCATCCCGATAGCCGAGAAATCAAAGTTAATCATGGATTTGGGAAATTGGGTTATCGAACAAAGTTGCAAGCAAATACGCATCTGGGTTGATGAAGGACTTAGCAACATCCGCGTCGCTATCAACATTTCAGCGCGCCACTTCAAGGACGGCAATCTTGATTTGCAACTGGCTGATGCCTTCAACCGCCATGGTATCGCATCGCAACATCTGGAAATTGAACTGACCGAGAGCATGCTGATGCAAGACCCCAAACGTGCTACCGAGACCATGAGCCGCATCAAAAAACTGGGCGTAAAAATATCACTTGACGACTTTGGCACCGGCTACTCCAGTCTCGGATACCTGAGCCGCTTCCCGATAGACACGCTGAAAATTGACCAATCATTCGTGCATGGCGTAAACACCGAACCGGATGATGCCGAAATTGCCTCGGCCATCATAGGACTGGCTCACCGACTAAAACTGAATGTGGTGGCTGAAGGGGTAGAAAATACAGATCAATTGGCCTTCATGCGCGCCAACGACTGTGATGAACTCCAGGGCTTCTATTTCAGCAAGGCACTTAGTTCAGAACACTTTGCTGAAATGCTGCGTAGCGGAAAATCACTGGCTGATTAATGAAATCACTGGTTGATCAACCCGATCAAGCACTCCGGCTTTTCTTGATCAAGTCATAGGCCAATTGAATCTCCTTGGCCTGTTCAGTGGCCATTGCGACCATATCCTCCGGCACACCCTGACCGATCAACTTGTCTGGATGATATTGGCTGATCAACTTACGATAAGCACGCTTGACCTCCGCATCACTGCTCTCCTTGCTCACCCCTAACGCCTTATACGCATCATCCAGTGCCTCAGCCGCATTAGCCTGTCCACCGGCAAAATGTGTCTGGTTCAACACCATGTCCAACATCTGCCTGAATGCAGCCTGATCGTAACCCAGATGCGCCGCAATCTCAGTCAGCAGCACTTCCTCTGCCGGATGCAACTTCCCGTCAGCAAACGCCATCACAATCAAATAAGCCAGCAACACCTGACTTAAATTCTTCGTATGTCCGCAAATCGACATAAACCGTTTGCAGGTAGGGCCGATATCGAAATCCGGTGCTGCGCCACGCTTGAACCATGCAATCGCCTGCTGCCTGTGCTCTGATGTCATGCCCAGCTTCTGCATGAATTGCTCGACATGGTCAATCTCGTCCTGCGACACCACGCCATCCGCCTTGGCGAGTTTACCCATAGAAATAAACACCGTCTCCAGGAAAACCGCCTGACGTAAGGCATTGCTCAACGGATTCAAACCACCCGAGCCATAGGCGCGTATACGATCAATAAACGACCCGGCGAAAAACCCGAGTAGCGCGCCAAAGAATCCGAGGAAATAAAAACCTGCAACAACACCAATGAGCTTGAACAAAACGACTCCCAAACATTAGAAAATCAGAAAGGCACATTATACCTTCGTCATCGTAACCCACGTGACACAACGCGATACAAGAAGTAAAAACAACATCAGTTCACGCCCTCCTGCACAACATGACTGGCAACACTACTGGCAATGAAACCTTAAAAAAATATAACCTTTCCAATAAAAGGTGTTAGGATTCATTCCGCTTGCAATTCCCCTGTTTACATCACGTTACATGCAATTTATCAAAAAGCGACAACTCTGCACGCTTTACTGTTTCATCAAGATATAAGGCCTATATAGTCAATCCAGGGAGGTAAACTATGTTCGGAATCGAATCGTTAGACGACATCATTGTAATTATCACGCTCTACCTGGTGTTCACGCTGATATGCAAAGCCCACTCGGGAAATTGCATCATTCAGTCACAAGAAAACACCAATAATAGTTCTACAGCAGATAAATTCAGCCAATCATCTGACGAAATTCAAGAGGATTTGCTCAATATCCGAAAACGGTAAAATTCAGAGATTGTCAGTCAGGAAATTACAGGCTTCCGTTGCTCCAGGCGTACACGAGGAGCAAGCAATTCATCACCGGCATCGGCATCGATAATCTCACCAGCCCAATTCTGCATCGGCTGTTCGTAATCATTCCAACCGCGCACGCCGGTTTTCAAAGAAACGACGTTACTGAATCCCATGCGCAACATGGTATCGGCGGCGAGTACCGAGCGTTTGCCGGAACGGCAGATCACCACGATCTCGCGGTCACGACCTGCAGCCAGTTCGGGTACGGTTTCGTCATAATCCCATTCGCTGGATTGCTCCAGCACACCACGCGGCACGTTGATCGAACCGGGAATATGCAACATCGCGAATTCTGCCGGTTCGCGTACATCCAACAATAACGGGGTATTACCGGCAGCCAGTGAGCGGCTTAAATCCCAGGGCATGATTTCCCTGACCCGCGCCAGCGCCTCAATCACCAGATCGTCATAGTCCTTCATGAGGGCACACGTTCAAAAATTGCGATGGATTCCACATGAGATGTTTGCGGGAACATGTTCATCACGCCTGCCGATTTCAGCACATAGCCGCGTTGCACCAGTTCGGCGGCATCGCGCGCCAGCGTGGCCGGGTTACAACTCACATAGACGATGCGCTGCGGCGCGATTTCGGGCGTAATCGACTTCACCAGTTCCATCGCACCATCGCGCGGCGGATCAACCAGCCACTTGTCGAACCTGCCCAGACTGGCAAGCCGTGCTTCATCCATCTCGAACAGGTTCATCGAGCGATATTCAGTATTGGCATTCAGATTGTTATAAACGGCGTTCTGCGCCGCACGTTTCACCAGCGCATCACTGCCTTCGATACCCAGCACCCGTGCACCGCTATGGGAAATGGGCAGGGTAAAATTGCCTAAACCACAGAAAAAGTCGGCGATACGTTCTTCAGGTTGTGGATCCAGATACCGGATTGCCCGGCTAACCATCACGCGATTGAGCGCGCTGTTAACCTGAGTGAATTCACTGGGTGCGAACGGCATGGTGATGCCGAATTCCGGCAGACTGTAGGACAACGCGGGTACATCCAGCGGATAAAACGGCACGATGGTATCCGGTCCCTTGGATTGAAACCAGAACTGCACTTTATGCAAATCGGCAAAGGCACGTAGTGCAGCCTCATCCTCAACGGTAGGCATCGCCATCACACGCAACACCAGCGCATCGACATGCTCCCCGACCGCCACTTCGATCTGCGGCAACTTGTCGCGTATCGACAAGCCTTCGATCAATTCCGCAAGCGGCTTGATCAGTCCGGCTATCTTCGGCGCCAGTATTTCACAATTTTGCATATCGGCGACAAAACTGCTGCGCTTCTCGTGAAAACCGACCAGCGTCTTGCCCTTCTTGATCACATGCTTAACCGAAATACGCGCACGTTCCCGATAGCCCCACTGCTGCCCGTAAATCGGCGGCATGATGGTTTCGGGCTTGACCTTGCCGATACGCTCCAGACTGTCTTCCAGAATGCGCTGCTTGACGGCCACCTGCACACGCCCGTCCAGATGCTGCATCGAACAGCCTCCGCAAACGCCGTAATGCGCACACTTGGGTTGCACGCGTATCGACGCGGCCTGATGCAACTCGGTCATTTGCGCCAACTCGAACGAGGGCTTCTTGCGATAGGACGCGTAACTGACAACTTCGCCGGTCAGCGCCCCCTCTATAAAAATCACCTTGCCATCCGCATGCGCGATGCCGCGCCCTTCCTGATCCAGCGATTCTATTAGGACTTGATTGTTTTTTTCGTTTAAGTTCATTATGTTATAGTTGCTTTACATTGATTAGCGTTGACTGATATTAACTGTTTTGATCTGTTTTTTTGTCTAATTTTGTCTTGATTTGACTTGGATTTTTTAAAGCTGTCACACAAATCAACATTAGGACAAATTATACAAAAAACCTTCATCGCGTAATTTTATTGTATGACTTAGAGCCATATATGTACCGTTTACTTTTTTTCAGTTAACGTCCGAATTTTCTGAGTGACATAATTACCAGCCTCTCCTGAGGCAGACTTAACAGAACCCACCGCACTCGCTGCGTGACCTTTAACAACATTACCTGTTTCATCCGTAATGACTTTAACCGCATGAAGGGTATCCATCATCTTATCTTTGATAGCCCCAGTAACATCACCCAGCGTTCTTCCAAAGGATTGTGCTGATTCAGTTACGAACTTTTTTAGCTCAAGTATGTTGTCACTACTCAATAAATCAGTCGTTTTCTTAATTACAAATTGAATGATGGATTTTATAAGCTCAACTCCGATCTTAATATCCGCCTCAATCACCTCAATAGTCTCTTGCTTTTCTTGTTCAGAAAGCGCATTCCAACCATAGTAAATAGCACCTAGCGCAGCACATGTCATTGCTACAGGATTAGACAGCGCACCTGCTGTGACCACAGTTTTCACTGCTGCCAACTTAAATCCACATAGCAGCTGCCCAACTGAAATAACCACAACTGGAGTGATATACCCTATACCGAAGCCAAATTTTGCCCCCTCAAGAACCCTACCCGTTCTGGATATGGTCGGATTGTCAGAGTTTTTCATATTGTCAATGTGCTTATTAATGTAATCATTAATATCATCCGCAACATGATAAAGAGTTTTAATTATCGAATAAACGCCATCTACAGCAAATCCAGCAGGAGAAAGTATCATCCCAATTCCTTCCAATTAATTGTTTTTAGAGAAAAATAAATGTATTCCGGAAAATAAAATTTTCAAAACACTGCCCCAGAACTACTACTTCCACGTCTCTTTGCAAACTCCGCATAAACCATTTCCAGCAGCATATCTGCCAGCCCATCCTGCACCTTTGAACTGTTCAGCACCTGTTTAGCCATGTCTGTATACTTGTCCAAACCTTCAGCTACAGAATCAAGCATGACATTTTTGTAGTCTGGACTAGCACCAAACTGCTCCTTGGTGTTAGCGGCAGCCTGTTGAGCCAACATCACGTTATCCAGCATCTTTCCTGCCACATGGTTAACCAGCGCCAACTTATCATTCTCATCAAGCTCACCTTCAAACAGATCGTTCATCTTTTCAATGAGTTCAGACAGCATCACTCGGTGTGGGTCGCGAGCTTGACCTGAACCAACATCGGTTAACGGTTTGAGCTTGTCGTCATCAGTAGGACTGCCGAGTGCAACACTGCGCTTGCCCATGTTGCTCAGTTTGTAATGGGTCATATTGACCACTGACAGGTCTATCGGGTCGCCACGCTCATTGTTTTTCAGCCACGGCAGCAGGTGTTTGAAGAAGATGGAACGCTTTTCCAAATCGGTATCGTCATAGCTGACTATCTGCGACAGGAAGTCATAGGTGCGTATGAATCCACCGACATCTTTCCTGAACAACTCAAGTTCATCCAGAGCGTGTTTATCATCCGCCATGACTGCATCTTTGAGACGAACACGGTAACGTTCAACGGCAGGAGCAATTTTTGCTTGCATGTCGTTCTGCTTACCCTTGAAGTATGCCAACACAAAGTTATCAACTTCTTCAGGCGTGTAGATACGCAAATCATCTAGTTTCTTTTGCAGGTCGAGGATGATGTACGGGTCGGACACATCAGCCAACTCAGCCGTTTCATAATAGGGCTGGAATGCCTTCTTGATTTCGTCTGCGGTATTAACAAAGTCGATGACGTAGGTCAGTTCTTTGTTTGGATAGGTGCGATTCAGTCTGGATAGTGTTTGCACAGCCGCAACACCCGACAGCTTCTTGTCCACGTACATCGCCACCAACTTCGGCTGGTCAAATCCAGTCTGATACTTGTTAGCAACCAGTAACACCTGAAAATCTTTTGAATCAAAGGCATCACGTAAGTCACGCCCCTTCAATCCGGTATTCATATTGTTTTCGGTGAACGGTACAACACCGCTTTCAGAGTCAACCACCTCGCCTGAGAAAGCGACCAGCGTACCCAAATCCTTATACCCTTGGGATTTGATGTATTTGTCGATAGCAATTTTGTAACGCACAGCCTCCTTACGTGAGCCAGTCACCACCATCGCCTTTGCTTGTCCGTCCAGTCTCCATGATACGTTCTGCTTGAAGTGTTCAACGATGACCTGCACCTTTTGTGCGATGTTGAACGGATGCAATCGCACCCAGCGCATCAATGATTTGAGCGCGTCACTCTGGTCAACCGCATCACTGTCGTACTCTTTTCCGTTGTGCGCCAGCTTGAATGCCAATTTGTACGGCGTGTAATTTTGCAACACATCGAGGATGAATTTTTCCTCTATAGCCTGACGCATCGAGTAAACATGAAACGCTTCTGGCTTGTTGGTTTCTGACGCTGGTAAGTCGGGATTAGGTAGACAGCCGAACAGTTCAAGCGTCTTTGCTTTCGGTGTCGCGGTGAACGCATAGAAGCTTAATGTTTTTTGTTGTGGTCGAGCAGCCATTTCAGCAGCAAGCAGCTCATCCACTCCGACCTCTTCACCTTCTTCAATTTGTTCTGCGGTCAAAACCTGCTTGAGTTTCTTGGCAGCAGACCCAGACTGTGATGAATGCGCCTCATCAGCGATGATGGCGTAGGTGCGATTCTTGAGCGTGGTATCAGCCTGTATCGCTTCCAGTACAAAAGGGAACGTCTGGATGGTGACGATGATGATGGGAACGCCATCTTTGAGTGCCTGTGCCAGCTTGGAGGATTTAGCACCACTCTCCTTGCTGGTGATGCGACATACCACACCCTGCTTATGCTCAAATTGATAGATGGCATCCTGCAACTGCTGGTCAAGTATGGTTCTGTCAGTGATGACGATAACCGATGAGAACACCTTCTGGTCAGCCTCGTCATGCAGATTTGCAAGTTGATGCGACAACCACGCAATCGAATTGGTCTTGCCGCTACCTGCCGAATGTTGAATCAGATATTTGTGACCTGCTTTTTCTGCCTTGGTGGTGACAAGCAGCTTGGTGACACATTCCCATTGGTGATAACGAGGGAAAATGAGTTTTTCCTTGATTACCTTCTTGCCAGCGTCATCCTTTTGTTCCTCTCTAGAGAGGTGAACATACCGACCGATGATATTGAGCCATGCGTCACGTTGCAGAATTTGCTCATGCCAATAGGCTGTTCTGTATCCATCTGGATTGACCGCATTACCAGCACCACCGTTATTACCGCGATTGAATGGCAAGAAGTGAGTCGCCTTACCCTTCAATTCTGTCGTCATCCACACTTCATCGGTCGAAACTGCAAAATGCACCAATGCTCGTCGCTTAAATGCCAGCAACGGTTCTTCACGCTTACTGGCTGGGTCTTTCGGATTGCGGTCGAATCTGTACTGGTTTTTGGCATCCTCGATAGACTGTGTGAAGTCGGTCTTGAGTTCCGCTGTCGCAACTGGAATGCCGTTGATGAAAAACACGAGGTCAATTGAGTTCTCACAGTACAGACAATATCGAACCTGCCGAACCACACGACAACGAACTTTGTTGTATTTTTCCTGGGCTTCTGGATTGAGAGCCTGTGCAGGTTTGAACTGGCACATATCAAACTTGGCAGATATGTCCTTGAATCCCTGTCGCAACACTGCCAGCGAGCCATCCTTATCCAGCACATTTGCAAGGCGATTGAGCAACGCCTTTCCAGATGAACCATTATGCGATGCAGTGACTTTATCCCATGCCTTCGGCTGCGTGTCCTGTATCCAGCCGATGACATCTTCTGGATAGAGCGCAAGTTCACGGTCATATTTGGCAGGGTCGCCTTCAATCCAGCCGTGCGAAGACAGGTAGGCAACGATATCAGATTCAAAGTGGATTTCTTTGTGCGGGCTGGTCATGGAATTTTAGTTTTCTTGGTAGCTACGCTCAATCAAAGGCAATGCCTTTGCAAAGGATGTTTTATCGCGAATGATGACTTCAACATCACCTGTACCCCAGTGTCCTATCTTGCTCACGTCCCTCACAAATCCATCCTCTTGCGATACTGTAAGCGGGTCTAAACGCAATGTGAGTAAAATCTTCGGGTCGTTTTTCGGCAACAGAATTACACAAGCAAAATTCTTCAAACGCCTGAAGGCTGTATAGAGTTTGAGTTGTTTTTCCTGAACATCATCACCCAGCGAGTGCATGTAGGATACGACCTGCTCATATAACGTCTTCAATTCCGGCGATGCAGATTCATGCTGTTCAGCAAAGGTTTTATCGCCTTTTGAAGGTGTTGTCTTGCCGCCTTCCGCATAAGTAGCTGTCATATCTTGTGAGGTTACTGCATTAACAAGCTCAAGCAGCAACAGGTCACTACCAAAAAGCTTATAGCGAATCAATTCAATATTACGATGAATCTGCGAGACGGCGTGTTCATCAAACTTATTGAAATTTCCGGCAATGCAGAGTAATCGCGTTCCTTGCCATTCAATTTTTTCAGCAACGTCCTTATCGAATTTGTCCATTACGAGAAGCTTAAACTCAGCCTTATGGTCAAGCAGCCAGTCCAAGTAATACAAACCTTGAGTCATGACATTTTCGTTTGATTGCCGCTTGTATTCGATGATGACAGGACAGCAATTTTCATCCAGACCTAGTGAATCTATGCGCCCCCTATGGGTTTTACCTGTACTGTATTCAGTCGCTAAAAATCGTATCCCTAGGAATGTCTCCATCTGTGATTCGATAAGGTTTTGGATGTGTTTTTCAATCAGCGCAGAAGTGCCTTGAAGTTCTTTCGCCGATTCATTCGAGTAGTGAAAAAGTTTGATGTCGCTCATGCGGCTTCCCTCACATCAATTTTCCCAGTCACTGCGGCAGAGATTAAAGCGGTACGGTGTTCCTTTTGCAGGACAATGGCTTGCTGTGCTTTAGCAATGAGTCTGTTAATTATGTTATTTTGCCTATCAAGAAAAGAAGCTATCACCTGCTGCTCTTCTACAGGAGGGACGGTAACAGCGAGATTTTCAATAACACCCATGCCAATATTTTGTTGCGTACCAAAACTCCAGTTAAGGGTCACTGCTTCAAGGAAGTTCTTTGAACGCATAAAATTTAATACAAATCGGGGTGACGCTTCCTCACCACATCTGATAACTGCCAAGGGTGACCAGATATTGAATTCAATATCCGTTTCTACAATTGCAGTTATACCAGTGGTTGCCCCTGACTTAACCATATAAATATCACCTCTTTGCGGTTGATATTTTTCCGAGTACCGTAAATTGTCTTCTTTGGATATGTAGCCACGAATCTTTGCGAAATCAATCGTGCCTGACGAAACTGCCTCAGCGGAAACAAATGGAATTCCTTCATCTGGGAAGTCGGGTGTTTCATGAGGACCATCGGTAACGGGAGTGGAAACAATGTGCTTGATTGCTTTCACCATCCAATGCTCAGGCACTTCCCCAAGCCATCTGATGCCAGAATCCTTCATCTTCACATTCGGATTCAGTCCCTTAGTGACGGCATGAGATATGACTGACTGGCGCTTTTCCTTCAACAGTTCGATGAGCTTTTCCTGCTTGGCGATGAGTGTGTCAATTTTGGCGGTTTCACGGTCGAGAAAGGTAGCGATGGCGGACTGCTCATTTTGAGGAGGGAAAGGAAATCTGACATGGCTCAATTTACTCCTGCTAACTCGTTGCATCGTTGTCCCTCTTGCGAGGTTTTCCATGTTTGCAAAATGTCCCTTAGATGAGAGCATATACACAATAAATTTGCTATCAAACTCTCGATTCGGGCGAACAATAACGTTGTCTACACAAGTGACTATTCGACTTTCGAGCTTGGGTGCAATGCACGCTCTGCCGATTGGGAGGTTGAGCCTAGAAATAAGCACATCTCCAGCTAGAACTTCTGTGCAATTTAATTCAGCAAAGGTGGTATCAGAGATAAAGCCTTGCCCTTGCTCTTTGAAGTATCCTTCCCCAATATTGCCAGAAGTTAGATATCGAATCCCTTCAGCCGAAATATCCTTACTTTCAATCCAATCACCGTCAATAAATACAGAACCAGCATCGGATGATATTCGACCCAGCGGTGCTACAGTCCAATGTTCTGGAAAGTCATCTAACCATTCAATATTAGACGGTTTGTATTTTGGATACGTTTTAAATCTCACGCTGCCACCTCTTGCAGCAGAGCTAGAATCTCATCCGTGATAGCCTTCAGTTCAGCATCAATAACTTCCAACGGTCTTGGCGGCGTGTACTTGTAAAAATAGCGATTGAACGGAATTTCATACCCGACCTTGGTTTTACCCTCATCAATCCAAGCATCAGGCACATGCGGGAGTATTTCACGCTTGAAATATGCCTTGATGTCATCCGTCAACGGTATATTTTCATTGTCACGCAGCTTCGCATCCGATTTGGGCTTACCCTTTTTATCCGTGACAGACTTGCCATGCTCATCCAGCAGGGGACGTTCAACTGTTACTGTGCTATAGCCGAAATCAGCATTGTCAAAAATCTTGCTGTATTCATTCTCTTCATAATCGCCATGCAACTGAACGATACGGGCTATGTCATCTGCACCCAGTTCCTTACGCTTGCTACCCAGCGATTTGCGCATCTTCTGGAAGAATTCAGTGCCATTGACCAGTTGAACCTTACCCTTGCGACTCGCTGCTTTCTTATTGGTCACAATCCAGACATAGGTTGATATGCCTGTGTTGTAGAACATATCGGTAGGCAGTGCGACTATTGCTTCCAGCCAGTCATTCTCAATAATCCATTTGCGGATTTCAGATTCACCAGAACCAGCACCACCCGTGAATAATGGCGACCCGTTTAGCACGATGCCAATGCGAGAGCCACCTTCCTTTTTTAGCTTGTCATACGGGCGCATCTTGGAACACAAATGCATCAGGAACAGTAAACTACCGTCAGAAATCCTTGGAAGCCCTGCACCAAAACGTCCTTCATGCCCTCGCTGTTCATGCTCCTTGCGGATAGATGATTCAATCTTCTTCCACTCCACACCAAATGGCGGATTTGAGAGCATGTAGTCGAAGTCTTTCGCGGCATGGCCATCATCAGACAGCGTATTGCCCAAGATGATATTGGATACATCCTGCCCTTTGATGAGCATATCCGCCTTGCATATGGCATAGGACTCGCCATTCAATTCCTGACCATACATGACCAGCCGCGCCTCTGGATTTAATCCATGCAGATACTCACCAGCGATGGATAACATGCCGCCAGTACCCGCTGTGGGGTCATAAACAGAGCGAACAATGCCAGGCTTAGTCAACACGTCATCATCTGCCGTGAACAGCAAGTCCACCATCAGACGAATAACCTCACGAGGCGTGTAGTGTTCACCAGCCGTTTCGTTGGAGAGTTCTGCGAACCGCCGTATCAAATCTTCGAACACCAGCCCCATATCGGCATTGCTGACCACATCGGGGTGCAGGTCGATAGCAGCGAATTTCTGAATTATCAGGAACAGCAGGTTATTTTCGTCCAGTTTCTCAATCTGCTTGAGGAAGTCGTAGCGTTCAAAAATATCGCGGGAGTTCTCGCTGAACGCGTTGATGTATGCAGTCAGGTTCGACTTAATTTGTGCGGGGTCACCCAGCAGCTTGGAAAAATCAAACGGTGAAATATTGTAAAACGACTGCCCAGCTTTTTTGGTAAGGAACGTATTCAGGTCAATGCCGAGAGTTTTCTTAGCATCAAACTCTTGCAGGACAGCAGGTTTGGTCTTATCCAGCACACAGTCCATGCGCCGTAACAGGGTGAACGGCAAGATAACCTTGCCATATTCAGATTGCTTGTAATCACCACGGAGAAGGTCAGCGACTGACCATACAAAAGACGATAATTCGTTGAAGCTGGCTGCCATTACGTATCCCTGAATATTATTTTTTATAATCAGGCGAATTATGGACTAACTATTGAAGATTTGCAGTGCTGAACACAAAACAAGAAAGAAAACATGTTGGCACTGACAGCCTAATTTTGCTCAAAATTCAAAGTTTCCCTGCAACTGTGAGAGCACCAAAGGCAAAAATGATTGATGAGCCCGTTCAGAGCGATGGCTCGCCGACTCAAAGGATGTAGGGAGCTGGAGTAAAATTATATACTTACCTGGAGCATCCGCTTCTAGAATGAAATCTAAAATATATAATCTAATTTCAATTTTTGGGACTTAGTAGTCGCTCTGAACCACGTAAATTTCCTATTCTTACAACACAGCCCAATCTCATTTCAATTGAACAAAGCCTCAAATATTACACAATAAATTTAACCAACCACAATTTTTCTGTGCCGCAATTAGTAACTATTTAATTATCGTTAGCGATGGTTTACGTGTGCTAGGTGCTGGAGTGGGGGAACCTAACTTATGCTCAGCAACAATTTCACTTGCTTTTTCCAATAGAAGAGCAGCCTTTTCTATAACTTCCTCCATGATGCTTGCGGGAAAAGCCATATCAATATCGTAATCAGCATTCACGCGATATGGTTTTAGCGTTCTGCTTGCCATAATCCCCAATGACTTTACTTGAATATATTTTGTCGAAAGACGCGCATTGCACTCCTCTAAGGCGCTGTATAGCCTCGCATGAGAACCGCCCATTCTATTAATTGCATCAGGAAGAGAGAGCTGGTTTTTTACATTGAGGGCATTATGATATACACAGTAATACCCGCGATTAGTAGCCGTACGCCACTCCATCTCACAACCAGCACTGGCTTGCAATGTTTTAGCCTGATCTAAAAAATTCTGAGGAGTGTTAGGCATAATGATTGCCGCAAAATCCTATGCTAATTGAAGAAAAAGGCATATCAGGGAACATTTCAATAGCCTGGCCTATATATTCCCACTCCAATTCAGCGACCTCGCGCGGAGATAATTTTACGGGCAGGCTAATTGTCATAAACTTATCACTAGGATAGGTATGCAACTGAGCATCATTAGGGAAAAAAATACCTTTATTGCGTGTCAACGCACCTGCCAAGTCCATCATCGCAAGAACCTGCTCTTCACTAATATCGAGCGCAGCCAAAATTTTCTTTGCTTCCCCCATACTTTTTACATTATGTGGAAATCTCTCAGCGAGGCTATTCATCACACCCTCCTCTATTCCGTAAAGCTGGCAATTAGCCATTATCGCAAGAATGTTTTGGTTAGGATCCATATCCAATAGCTCATCCCCCGACAAACGATCCAGCAACTTCCTAGCCTTTGAAAAAAAACCTGCCACAGCAAGCGAAACCACGTGATTTATTATTACTTGAGGCTGCCTTGTAAGCTTCAATCCCTCTTCACCCAATGTTACGACTAGATCAAAATCACCAGTCAAACACCTTAATGATGCCAGCGTAATATAGTACTGCGCTACTCTCTCCATCGAAGGTGGTTGACCATTCCGAAAAGCTTTCATAGCCACAATATTACGTTCTAGTCGAGAAATTTCCTCCTGATTAGTTAATAACACCCCACCCAAACGAAGTTGGTTGAGGTCATATAAAGTTGACTCGATGTCAAGTTGAGCTACAGGCATGAAATTTAGGAAAAGTACCCTTAAAAAGTATGGTGCATTAGGATTACCTAATTACGGGTCACAGTTTACATGAAGTTATGTGAGCACAATAGGCTCTGCTAATAATCTGTTGCTAAATAAACACAACTTTTCGGACATTAAATATGCACAGATAAAATATAAGTCATTATTAATCAATATATTACCATATTTTATGGTCGCTAAAGATTAGTAATCTATCAAGTGTGATATACGTCACGAACAACCTCTATCCTGCAGACGATAAACACATTTCTCTACGACTTACATTCTATACGAGGAAGTTGGATGACGTTCGGGTTTGTTAGCACCGCAGGCGCGAATGCCTGATGAGCCCGTTCAGGGCGATTGCTTCACCAGGGGCAGCCGACAACGTGAAAAATGATGCGGTAGCGTCATTTTTAGTGAGCCCAAGCGAACGATAGTTGTTGGGGACGGAGTCCCGCACTTCCCCCAAGCCAGTTTTTGTGGCGCAGGCGGGTAAATCAGTTTTCGACACGGCAACGTGCCCGCCAGGGTGGAGTTGTGATTGCCAACGGCAAGAGCAGCGACCATCGAAAAGTGGTTTACCCGCCTGCGAAGCAGGTCGCCGAAGGCGAGGCGAAGCCTAAGGGGAGTGCGCGCTTTTGATTTGCCGATGGTTCGCCTCTAGGCGAAAGTGGCGCTTACCAGCCACGCCCAGCGGATTAAGGGTTTCAGGCACATTCGACATAGTGAAATCGATACATTTGCGAGGATATTTATTGCAGGATGCGATAAACGATCAAAGCAAGGTAGCGAAAAATTCACTGCAACAACTCAAGAGCCTAAAAAGTTGCAATGAATGTTGCACCTAAAAGATGTCATTTTGACATCAGGCATCGATTTTTATTTTCAAAATCGTGCTAGAAAAGCATATTACACGCTGATGAAATTCATTTCCGTTCATGACCGACGTTGTCTTTATGAAAGGAAATGAATATGAATAACGAAACAAAAACTGTCGACCTGGGTCGCGGCGTGGCTAAAAATGGACAAGAGATCGGCTTGCAAAATGAGCTTACGATTCTCGACTGGATTCAGACACAGGGCTGGATTCGTGAAAAGGAGCTATCCCTGCTCTCGGGGCTAAGCCTCTATACGATTGGACAGGTCTGCCGCAGACTGGCAAAAAAGAAGCAAATCTCCCGTAAGCGAGAGCATGGAAATGCGGGGCAATTTTTGCGACTGCTTGAGGCGGGGGCAAGACGTGTTCATGGCAAATCGGGCAAGGACATTAAAATCCCAAAGACATGGTCGCATGACGCACTGGCGATTCAAGTTTTGCATGCGCTGTCGCTGACGATCCTTGGTGGTTATGAAACTGAAGCCAGCCTGCGTCGCCAAAAATGCACTGGGAAAATTCCAGATGGTCAGTTGTATTCTCCATTCGCGACCTATTATTTTGAACAGGAGCACAGCAGAAAATCAGGTCGTCGTTGGCTACATAATCAAGTGGATGAAGTAATCAGGCAGGCTCTGCTGGGTACGATCTGCTTTATCGCCTACCCATATCCAGCAGCGATGTGCGGCGGTATTAACCATGAAATACGACTAACAAACGCCATTCGTCACAAATGGGGCAGCCCTAATACGCCCGACATCAGGCTGGTACGTTGTCATTTTGATTCGCTGATTGACTATCAGAATATGCACGTCAGCCGCATTGAGGTAATTGACCTGCCTGCACTGTTCAGTACATCTGCCGCCAATAAGGTTTCGCATATTGATCAGGAGAAAGGATTTCAGTGGAAAATGAAAGAGATCGGTCAGCGCGGTCAACCCCGTCAAGTTCAAGGGGAGCTATGGCATGATGAGGTTCATTATGGAACTTACCTGTTCACCGAAGGCACGAGGGGGGATGACCATCGCCTGGAGGATGAATATTCAGATGATCCTGTCCTGGGGGATGCAGTGCAACAACACTTTGAGGAATTCATGCAGGAGCAAAAAATCCGCATTGTGGCGGAAAGAGAAAATTCCTGGGTGGAAATACCCCGGCAAGATAATTTTGATACCTGTTCATCAAGATAAACGTCAAAGTCAAAAACCAAAGCCTTCCGCGCTCACTGCGTGAGCTTGGAAATTTTTCTTTCCTTGAGCCTGCGGCTCAATTTCCTGAAAAATTATTTTGGGAAATCATTTTTCGTTTTGCCGAATAATCTAGCCGACGGTCATCCAGTGTAATCTATTACGTATTAAGCCACACAATGCAGAGGTCATTACACAATTCATTACGTAATAACTTGACCAATACACTGTGCAATAATACTGTTCAATTTATTGTGTAATTAATTGAACAATCGACAAATAACTAAAAAATTAAAATAATTTCAAAAATTACAGTTTACATACGCGTGCAAATTATCTCTTCATACAAGGCAATCCAGTCTTGATACTCAGGAGATAAAAAATGAAAACAATCGAAGTAAATGACATAAATCTTATTGCTGCAATTGAATATCGTTTGCGGGAAATCCAATGGGAAATTCGTGACCGATACTTTTATGCAAATGTAGAAATACATCGAGTTAGAAGGGTTCTAAGAAAAAATATCCGATATTTACAATTCCTAGATCCAATTTTTTTGGAATACAAGATACTCACTCAACGCATGAACTATGCAAGGAAATTCTGTTCAACGACTAATCAGTAGCTCTCAAATACACCCTCATAGGAGAGGGTGTATTTGAATTACTGTTTGTGCAACGATAAATTTATTTTTTCAATCTTAAATCATCGTTCCAATCCTTCGATACAGGAACTAGAACATCACATTCGAAAGCTTCCTGCATTTGTTTTGTGTACCTTCTACCCGCATCATCGCTGTCAAAGGCGGCTGTGATTTTGATACCAACAGCAATTAAAAACCTTGCTAAACCGATTGAATTTTTAGACACAGCGCCTGCCGTGGAAATTATTCTGCCTTTGAAACCCAATTCTCTCAGTGATATAGCATCTATCGCACTTTCAACAAATGCCGCCTGATTTAAAAAATTTGGCAAAGGTGGTATCTCAAAAGATGAATTTTCACCACGTTTTCCAGCAAATTTTTCAAATCCAGTTCCGCGTATTTCACATGCTGTACCGTTGCATGACAAAAAGACCGCATTTCTCTTTCCGTCAGCATAGATTTTTCCTTTTTGAACTAACTCTTCAATTAGGATTTTATCAAGCTTACGGGTTGAAATAAGCCAGTTCTTCACATGCTCTATATTTGATAAAACAGGCAAAGGCAATTCGGATACTGCTACTTGCACCTCCGGTGCAAGTAAGGCGGCTACTGGCGGCTCTGCCGCCTTAGAACCGCTACTAGGAAAATAAAATGGAAAATCGCTTGGTGTATCAATTAAAATTTTCAAAGCTTCAACTGGCTTTTGAACGATGTCCAAATAAACCAGCAAATCAACAGCACCACCGCCTGATTTCCCTTCCGGTATAAAGAATTTTTGTCCTTTTACGACTACTTTTTTATCTCCCACTCTAAAAAAACGGCTTGTGTGTGAGGATTTTGACTTAGCATCTTCAACTGCTCCAATTTTTTCTAAAGCTTGAAGAAGCGGGATATTTCTCGCGATTGTAAATTGTTCAGATTTAGATATAGCATTCATTTTGTTGTCACCAATCAACGTGCCGGAGGCACGTTGGTTTCTAAATTTTATTTTCCTAGTAGCGGTTCTAAGTGAGAGCCGGAGGCTCGATTGCCTTTAACCTTGGTTTAAACAGCTACTTTTTTCTCAACAGTCATTAGTCTTAAATTAATCATTTGGACTAATGCATCACGTTCCTTAGCTTTTTCAATAGACCTTTTTTTGTATGCACTTAATGTTTTTGTTGTGCTTAAGGTGTTGTTGTTGTTGTTGGGAGATAAGTGATTGATTTTATTGAAAGACAGTGTTTTTAACCGTTCCGACTTTATTTTTTCAACATCGCGAAAAAGGCACTGCAAGGCGATAGTTTTTTTGAAAGAATGAAAGCTGAACCAGCGCTCAATAAAAACTTCGCCAGTGGTTTTATCAAAGTGAACTAACCCCCTGCGCTCAAACTCTTCCAGCGCATTGATTAAGGATGATTCTTTTAGTGATAGCTCAGCAGCAGCCATTGTTGTCGGCAGTTCGTAACAGCCCGCCGAATTCGTAAATCGATTCATCCATAAGTACAAGAGGATGAGTTTCTGGTCTGGCAGTAAGTCGCAGACCGTAAGCTGACTGAGTAGATTTGTAGGAACTGGTCGAGAATCGGCGCTCATTATTTACACCCCCGCTTTCGCAAGACGTTCAGCCTTTGTCCTAGCGCCACGCTTTGGCTTCGGAGTGTTTTTCTCGTCGATATATTTTGCTACTGAACGTATATCAAAAAGGTGTTTACCGCCTTGAGAAAAAGAAGGGATATTGAATTTTCCGCGACACCGAAGTGTTCGGATTGATGACGGTGTGGTATTTAGCGCAGTGCATAAATCAGCACTGTCTAAAAAAATCTTTTGAGGAAAAAGTTCTTTTAAAAAAATGAGAGTTGATGACATGACAAATGCACCTTTCAGCCGTTTGGCTTCTTTGTGCATTCGGTCATCCGTGTGGAGTCAACCTAGTTCCAGTCTTATCAAACTGAACCGCCCTTCCGCTGTGCTTATCGTGCGAAATCCTTGGGCTGCGTTATAGATAGTATTATCCACGCTATTTAACGCATGTCAACTATACCTAATGCAATCAATGAGTTAAAACTTGCCTTTATCGTCAAAAGTGCATATAAATAACTTCAATGTTTATATAGGTATTTCGCTGTTTTCAAGGGGTGAAAAAATAATTGTAAAAAATGTTCCAACGCCTTTAAATGTGTCTGCGGCACACGGCGCTGCACGGCGGCCACATAATCGGCGGCGGGTGTAATAAGCTCTGGAACGCAGGCAGAATGGGCGGCGGCGGGGTATTTGATGTGGCGGCGTAGGCGGCGGCGTAAAAATGGCGCAAACCAAAAAGTTACGCCTTTAAACTGTTTATACTGCTTTTCTATCTAATTTGTCGAGTATGTGTGCTTGTTTTAAGTGTGCATACCGTTTTAACATTTGCATGTCTTTATGACCAGACATCGTTGCTGCTTCGATGTCTCCGAGACCTCTTTCAAAAAAACTGGATATAGCTTCATGCCGAAGATCATGCCAGCGCAAGTTAGTTGAGCCTACAGCTGCCCTTGCTTTTTCCCAGCTTCGACGCAACCTATCAACCGAAATTGTAATAATTTTTCCTTTAATTCCTTGAACTGTCAGGCTTTTTATGGCTTCTATTGCATCTAAAGATAAGTAGATTGTACGTGCTTCTCCATTTTTAGTTTTTGGTAAAAGCAATCTTCTATTTTTCAAATCTAAGTTTTCCCACCTCATCTTGAATGCGTCACCTTTTCTCATACTTGTCTCAAGAGCGAGAATAAAAAGCAAGCGCTCTTGCCCTTCTAAATGACTGAATAACTTAATATATTCATCACCTTGCAATCTTCTATCGCGAGGTTGATTTTCAATCGGTTTAGCGTCCTTTGGGAATTTTAAAAACGGGCTATACTCTATTTTATTCCAGTTAGTTACAGCAATCTCGAATATAGTATGCAGTAAAGAATAATATCGTTTAACAGTTGAACCTGTAGCCATTTTAGGAGAATTACTTACGCGAACCCACTCTAATAAGTCTTGCAAGTGATTCGCTTTGATTTGATACAACGGCATATCTGCGATTTTTTCACACCGCAGAAGCTTGTTTAAACGATAGCATTCTTCGCTTGCTAAACCTTCTTTTGTATCTCTGTATCTTTTAATTGCATCAGATAACTTAAACGCTTTGGATTCAGCTTTATCAGCACGCGACTTAAATATTCGCTCTTCATGTATATCAAGAGCGCTATCAGACTTAAAAAGATCGCGATAAATCTGGGCTTCAACAAGGCTATCAAAAGTCTTATTTACTTTATATCCAGCGTTCATTAGTCTTACTTTAAAAGAGACTTCACCCGTTTGCGAAATGTTTTTGTCTACTTTTTTCGGGAATTTGTCGCTCATAGCTTTAACCTTATTTTGTCTTAATTTGCCTAACAATTAAATCAAAAAACCAATAAAGATAGTATATATAAGCACTTAGGTTATGTCAATCACTACCTTCCTGATCCAGTGACTCGATCATCACCCTGTTATCTGTCGTCATTTGCTTCTACCGCGCCTTTAAATAACTCTCAATATACTCATGCACACGCCCCAGCGGCGTAAATACCAGCAGCCATCCCAACGATACACCCATGCCATCGGCAAACATATCCTGAACTTCGAACTGTCGATACCCTGTCCACCTCTGCGCATATTCAATTCCGATGCCCAAACCGATCAGTCCGACCACGACAATCCAGCGCGCCCGCACTGACGGATAAACCTGACAAAACCACAACGACAGCATCGCATAGGCCAACATATGTTCAATCTTGTCCGAATACTCGAACGAAACGGGCGTAGGCGGCATCGGCATCAGCGACAGATAAATTACTAGAGAAACCAGCAACCAACCCGTCACCAACCAGACATTACGCCATTGCATCATCGGCTGTCAGGCCAGGCGGCCAGATATTCATGCCAGTGCGGCAGGTCTAGCTTGCCCAGTTCGGCACGTACCAGTTCGATCTCCTGACGATAGGCATCGCGGCTCAAGGTACCGCGCATCATCTGAAAGCGGGTGTATACCAGATAGGTATTCACTACATCAGTCTCGCAATAGTTGCGAATTTCTTCCAGCCGGCCCTGCTGATATGCTTCCCAAACGCGACTGCCATCCATACCTAACTTACCGGGGAAACCGATCAGTTTTGCCAGATCATCCAAAGGCGCATTGGCACGCCCACCATACAACGCCAGCAAATCCATCAGGTCAAGGTGACGCATGTGGTAGCGGCTGATGTAATTATTCCATTTGAATTCGCGATCATCCTCGCCCATATCCCAATAACGCGGGCACTGCACACCGTGAATCAGGCCGCGATAATGCAGCACGGGCAAGTCAAAACCGCTGCCATTCCACGACACCAGTTGCGGCGTAAATTTATCGATGCCATCGAAAAATCGCTGAATCAGGCTGCCCTCATCTTCGTCCTGCCCTCCCAGCGACCAGACCCTGAAGTTATCGCCTTCACGCAACACACAGGAAATTGCCACGATGCGCTGTAAATGATGCTGGATAAAATCGCTGCCGGTCTTCTGGCGTCGTTGCTGAAAGGCCATTTCGGCAACTTCTTCATCGCTGACGGCTACATCCAGCCCATGCAGGATGCGCAGCCCGGCAATATCGGGCACGGTTTCTATATCGAAAACCAGAGTTGGATTCATGTCGCTAAATTCGGTAAAAATCAAGTTGCGCATGATACCCGACCCCACCCCACATCACAAAAATTTCCCCGGCTTAATCGAGAGCGCAGGCTAGGGGTTTCCAAACCTTGATAGAATGACGCATAAAATTTTCAGCGCCTCCACCTTCAATAATTCCACCTTTATCGCCATGGAAGACCTGTTCGACAGCATCCCTCTTAACAATCCGGAAACCCAAACCCATCAGCATTCCATCATGCTTGCGATGGCGTTGCTGTGGATGCCGCACACGGCAGCCAATATTTACGAGGTATTACGATTGCTTCAGCTCAAGCATGGTAGTGGTCGTCTGGTAAAACTGGAAGAAATCAAGCAGTGCATCAAGAAGCTGGAAAAAGAAAACAAGCTAACTTCGTCAAGTTCACCGCAAGGCCATTACCGTCTGGCACCTGCCTTACTCAACCCGCTTTATCAAGAACTGCTCGATACGATAGACCCGGACATCGTGCACAATGCACTCTACGGTGCAATCAAATTCAACCCGAATAATTCCTACTATTACTGGCCGATTTTTAACCATAATGACACTGTCGCCATCATCCGGCATATGCTCATTACGGCCCGATCTGCAGAGCAATTCAAGAAATTTAAATATTTAATTGCGGAAACCTATGACTGGGAAAGTATTTTATCTGAAGCTATCCTATTCGACTTTGACCCAAAAATCTTCTCGCGTCTTATTCCTGATTTACGCTGGGAAATTGCGTTCGAGGCGGTAGCAAACTTCAACAATAACTGGAATACCCTGCTGCTGCCCGCCGTCAACTGGGCAGTGGAACAAACCAGACAAAATGACCTGCCTTATATAGTACGTCTGGTACTGGCAGAACATTTGCTGCACAAGGGGGAACAGGATGTTGCGCTGAACCTGTTAGACGGATTAACGGGAGGTGCAGCCGATATCTTGCGTGCCTATGCTTTGGCGCAACAAAGTAAATGGCCCGAGGCACAAACGCTATTTGAAGCAGGACTAAAAACACTCAAGACGCAATTAAAAGCAAAAAACCGGGTACTTCCTGCCAGTCTGGCGTGGATATACCCGCTCATCCTGTTTGCGCAACAATCGCCAGCACATCTCGATCTGGCACGCAAATTCTGCAGCGGCGAATCGGGCAAACGCACCCCGGACAATACGACCGGCTGGGGACTATGGGTATATGCCATAGACATACGCCGGGGCGAGACGGATATAGATCCGGGCTGGTACCGGGCAGCCGAATACTATGCAAAAAGTGCCAGCTTGAATAATCTGTGGCGGGTGTTGCTGGCGGCGTGGTCAGGTCTGGATACCTCACGCGGCGCACCTAAAAATTTCCATGCCATTCTGACTGCCTCGGCACAGAGTCAGATCACTCATTTGCAACAATGCGGTTTCAACTGGCTGGAAAGTCAAATTAACAGCGCAATGAACATCATCAACGACCAACCCGCGCCACCCGGATTTTTCATCGCGGGCAAAGCCGAACACTGGCGCGAACTGCTTACAGCATTGCAATCGCTGGGCAATGAATCTCCCGCCGGTGCTGACAGCAGCGCATCTGTACGTTATATCTGGATGCTCAGTGTCAGCAAAGACGGTGCATTGAAAAACATACAGCCATTGGAACAGAAGCAGGGCTTGCGCGGCTGGAACAAGGCCAAGGATATTTCACTAGCCAAAATTTCCGGCAACCCGCAGCTTTCCCCGCACGATGCCAAGGTAGTCAACAGCATCAAGGTCAACCCGTACAACCGCCGCGATTCGGTAATTGAATTATCAAACGCAATACAGGCACTGGTCGGCCACCCGTATGTGGTACTCGACAACCATCCCGACCAATTCATCGCACTAAGCGAAGGCATACCGGAAATCGAGGTCATCCATAAAGGCGACAAGATCACGCTGAATGTCACGCCCAAGCTGCGCGAAGGTGCGTCACCCAACAAGCACTATTACGATGCGGATGAAAAACGCGAAGCCGAAGCGCTACGCCTGATTACGCTGGTACAGGACTCGCCGCAACGGATGCGCTTGATACGCTTCACCCCGTCGCAACGACGCGCCGCCCAATTGCTGGCAGAAAAAGTCACCATCCCGGCCAGCGCCGAAAAAGAATTGCAGACTGCGATGCAGGCACTGACCAACCACTTCCAGTTGCAAGCCGACAAATTGCAGGCTGCACGCGAGATACCCGCAGAGTCATTGTTACGCGCCGAACTCTCGCCGCTGAACGAGGGCCTGCTGTTGCGTCTGGTCGCCACACCGCTGGGCGAAGCCGGCCCGCGCCTGGTTCCCGGTTCCGGTCGCGCACGGCTGATGGCGCTGGTCAACGGCGACAGCATAGGCACCACCCGTCAACTGGATGTCGAACGCAACCATCTCGAAACGGTACTGGATGCGCTGCCCTTTCTGGAAGGTTGCGAAGGCGACACCGAGCACTGCGAATGGGATGTACCCGAGCCGGAAGATGCACTGGCACTGGTCGAGGTATTGCCCGGCCTGCCCGCCATTGCCAGTCTGGATTGGCCCAAGGGCAAGGCGGTGCGCGTCATTACCGTTGATCTGCCGCAATTGTCAGTAAAAATCAAATCCGAACGCGACTGGTTCAAGGTCGAGGGCGAAGCACAGGTCGATGAAAGCATGGTATTCACCTTTGAATCGCTGCTGGAAGCCTCGAAAAGCTCCAGCCGCTTCATCGCGATGGGTAACGGCGTATACGCGGCACTCACTCGCAGACTGAAAGACCGCCTGTCCGATCTGGCTTCCGTAACCGAGACGGGCAAACAGGGCAACCGCATTCCACGCATGGCTGCCGCCTGGATGGACGATGCGCTGCAAGACATCGCCACCAAATCGGACAAGGAATTCAACGACGCGCTTGAAAAGCTGCGCAGCTCACAGGAACTAGCCATCCCCTTGCCAAAAACCCTGCAAGCCGAATTACGTCCGTATCAGGAAGACGGTTACCTGTGGGCATCGCGTCTGGCACAGGCTGGCTTCGGTGCCTGTCTGGCCGACGACATGGGGCTGGGCAAAACCCTGCAATCGCTGGCTATGTTGCTGGCGCGTGCCGAAAACGGCCCGGCGCTCATCATCGCCCCGACCTCGGTATGCGGCAACTGGGTCGCCGAAGCTGCCCGCTTCGCCCCCAGCCTCAACCTGCACCTGTACAGCGAAGCAGACCGCGAAACCCTGATTAACGAAGCCGGGCCGTTCGATGTCGTGGTCGTGTCTTACAACCTGGTACAACTGGCAGGCGAACAATTCGCCGCCAAACATTGGCACACACTGATCGCCGACGAAGCGCAGGCCATCAAGAATGCCACGACCAAACGCAGTCAGGCGGTATTCGAATTGAATGCCGACTTCCGCCTCGCTTTGTCCGGCACCCCGGTGGAAAACCGCCTCTCGGAACTCTGGTCTATCATGCGCTTCGCCAATCCCGGTTTGCTTGGCACCCTGCCCCGCTTTAACGAACGCTTCGCCACGCCCATCGAACGCGATAAGGATAGAAACGCGCAACACACACTGCGCCGTTTGATCGCGCCCTTCCTGCTGCGCCGCACCAAATCGCAGGTATTGCAGGAACTGCCGCCGCGCACCGAACTTATCATCAAAATCGCCCCCGGCAAGGAGGAAGCTTCCCATTACGAAGCCATCCGCCGCCAGGCGATAGCCGAAGCCGACATGGCACTTGCCAGCGGCAAAGCCGGTCAGGCGCGCATGAACATCCTCGCCCAACTCACCCGCTTACGCCGCGCCGCCTGCGACCCACGCATCGTCACGTCGGCTTATCCCGTAGTGGGCAGCAAGGTGCAAACCTTCACCGAACTGGCCGTCGAACTGGTCGCCAACGGTCACAAGGCGTTGGTATTCAGCCAATTCGTCGATTTCCTCAGCCTGCTGCGTGAAGCACTCGACAACGTCGGAATCGACTATCAATACCTGGACGGCGCAACGCCTGCTGGTGAACGCACCAAACGCGTCGCCGCGTTTCAGGCAGGCAAATCCGACCTATTCCTGATCAGCCTCAAAGCCGGTGGTTTCGGTCTGAACCTGACCGCTGCCGACTATGTGGTCATCACCGACCCCTGGTGGAACCCCGCCGCCGAAGACCAAGCCATGGGTCGCGCCCACCGCATGGGCCAACTACGCCCGGTCACCGTCTACCGGCTGGTCACTCAGGGCACCGTCGAAGAACAAATCGTCGGCCTGCACAACGACAAACGCGCCCTGGCCGAAAGCATCCTTGGGGAAGGCGAAGCCGTAAGCCTGCCATCCACCGCAGAACTGATTTCGCTGATAAAGGGAGATTAACCCAGATAATTCATTAACACCGTCATTGATGAAGCAACTGATGGAACTACCCCGCACAGGCGGGAATCCAGCACTAAGAATAGCCCGCGAAGCGGACAAAACTTTGGTATTGACCCGCTACGCGGGGATTTTTGCGAGTTGGGCAAAAGTCCGCCCATCCATGCAAACCCCGATTCACTCAACTGGATTCCCGCCTATGCGGGATAAACAAAATCTTGACGAGCGTATTTTGCTCGCTTAGATAGCGTTTAGTAGTTTCATCAATGACGAGTTTTAGGGCTAATGGATTATTTCGGATTAATACTCTCAGAAAGTTGAAACGGGCCCAAACATGTCTGCGCAATTCAACTAATCGGCGCTCACAGACATAAGGGTGATTTTATGCAGCGACTCAAAAAGACGCGACATTTCATAACAATTCAAAAAACAGAAACAGGAAATTTAGATCGCCTGATATTGAAAATATCATCACACCAACAACATGCTGAAATAAAACAACTATTTTTCGATCAACAAATCCGCTTGCCACAATTTTAAAATCCGCACAAGTGGCTACCTAGCCACTTTCAATTTCAAATAATTCTGCCAAAATTTATCCAAGCTAAAACATGGGCAGCCCCCCCGCCCTAAGCGACCAAACGGAAACACGCAATCCTTGATTCATTTTCGTTAGCCCCCAATTATGGACACCGTCAAACTGCTGGCCGTTGTCGAGATACCTCGTGATATTCGCATACGCTGCCAATCCAGCGAATGTACCCATCCGGTTTTCCGCCATATTCATCTGGTACATATAAATAATGCGCTACGCATCTATGGCGCAGGATGCTTTAAAAAACAATTCGACGGACAACCCGCCGCATCTTCAACGCCGAAATTCACCTCGCCAAACGGACGACACCTTACCTATGAAGAACAGCAGCTTCTTGCCGAAAATGCCACACTTCTTATCCAGAAATTCGAATCCGAATGCCAAACCGAATCTGACAAACAAACGGCTATGTATTCCAGCAACCCGCCTGCGGCACAAGCAATAAATTTTTCATCACAAGCTGCGACCTTTGAAAATCACGTCTGCCAACATATCTCCGTAATTCATGCAATGCAGATGATCCGCACCCGATACGGCGTAGACCCGACCCTTCCGGGCTGGAGCGGACTGGTATTGACGGAAATGGAAAAATATAACCGCAAGTTGACTTGATCCTCTGACTTGGATGCACCCTGTAACTCCTCGACCAATTCAATGCGCTAAGCACTCAGAATTCACCCCGCATTACTGCAAATTTGCATCGCCGTTCATTACGGTATAGCGCTTGTTACCCCCTGTTACTTCTTTGTTTTAAAACACCTACGTAGACTCTCAGTCAAGTTTTCCCCGTAGAACAACTACCCCGCAATACAACTAAATCGAGAGGCCATTATGCAAACATTACATGTCAATATCCCTGTCGCTCCGCTCCATGAAGGCAGTGAAATCCGAATCGCCGACAAAGCCGTTGAAATAAGCATTCCATTAACAAACGGCTCACACACCATAGAAACCGAACCAACAGAAATCGGCACGTTCAGCGGCTCCACATTAAACGCAACATTCACCTTGACGTACCAGTATGATGAAGCGCAGAACATGATTACATTCTGCGGCAACGATTTCGAATCAAGCGAAGCGCCTTGCATCTACACCATTTGCGACTCCAACCCTCAATCCCTGTTACGTCACACCTCGCTTGGTAACAATGCCGGCCTGCTATCCGATCAACCCTGGAACCAATTCATCGGAGATACGCCGGAACTGAATACTGCATTCAAGCAAGCCGTACAGACTGCCAACAATTTAATAATCGCCCATGCCATAGAAAATGGCTTGAATGTCCGCGTCAGAACCGCGCCACCCGTATTATCGGAAGAAGAAGTACAACAAATGATCGAAATGGACAGCGCGAATGTCGATGCCAATTTCATTCAAATGAGTATTGCGGACCAAACAATACTGATCAACCAGACGCTCAAATCCACCTGGGGAGGAACGGTAAAATTCAAGGTAAATGAAAACTTCGCCAATGTCATCGGCAGCACAGGCGACCCGACAATTGGCGGAAAATCCTGGCTGCAACTATGGACAATACAATTTGGCACTCCTACCTGTTGCACCTCACTAAACACCCGAGGATTTGTATGCGGAACCTACCTGGTCGGCGGCCATATAATTACCGGCACTAAAGCAAGCGTCGTACCTGTGGGTAGCAATAGCGTTTACATCATGCCCATATGTGCCGGACATAATAGCAACGACAGTATATATATGAGCGCCGTCATCTATCAGGACGGGATATGGCTCAACAACTATCAGCAATAAGAGCCGCTGAAACTCAGGATGCCCTGCCTCTTTCAGATTGAGGTAAGGGCGTTACCATAAACCCCAATTTACCATTAGCGCCGTCATTCCCGCGCAGGCGGGAATCCAGCAAGATAAACATTCCGCGTAGCGGACAAAACCTCAATATTGGCTCGTTACACGAGGACTTTTTAATTAACTGGATTCCCGCATTCGCGGGAATGACGCGTTCACGGTCTAATGAAAAAAATTTGGGATAAGCCAGATTCACACTTACTTGAAAAATCGTCGCAGTCCACACCATCAACCTGCCACGCTCAAATACGTCAAAACCCGCCGCTGAATCCCCCCCCCCGCAACAAAATAAAAAAGTCAAAAATCAAAATTCGCAACAACGCACAATATGCATTTCACAACCATTTGAAATAAAACAAAAATAATTTAAAAATACAAATCATCTAACACAAAACACAAATCCGCACAACTAGCTACCTAGCCACTATCAATTTCAAATAATTCAGGCAGAATCAAATCCAGTGATTGCACAAAAACAGGCACCTGAATAACGGATACAGCGAAATTTTCGCCACACCGTATCAGCCAACCTGAATCAATCACAAATGCAAATAATTAAAGGGGGGGATACATGGGCGAATACATCATCGGCGGCTGGAGTCAGGAATTAACAGATATTCCTCCCTCATCCTTTTCCTATGCCATGTACGGCATGGTGACCAACTTCACCGGATTAACCACAGGAACCAGCGTGAGTCCCGGCTGGAACCCCGGAAAAATAACGCCCCCTCAACATCCACCATGCAAAGTGCTCTGGGCATACGGCGGCGCGGGCGGTCTACCACTGGAAACACCAACGAATCAGGCGGATATTCAAGCCATTGTTGATGCAACCACCAGCCGGAACTGGGACGGCGTGGACATCGACAATGAATCTGACATGAACATCAGCAACCTCGTCCAGACCACCATCGAGCTAAAGAATGCAGCAAAAGATTCCAGCTACACCTTCCTTGCAGGCTGGACATACAACAACACCCCGCAGCCCGCTGCCGAAATAAAACAGATGTTCGAGTCCGGTGCCGCACAACGCTTCATCCTGATGTGCTACGGCGATGCCATGTGGTCGATGTCCGACATCGAAGCCAACGTCGGCCCCGCCATCCAAACAACCCTAGATCAAAGTGTCCCCGCCAAACAAATCATCCTCGCCCTTACACCGGACGGATTAACCCAGGAAAATCTCGATTACTTCCTCGGACAAGTAACCAAATTCCAGATCGGCGGATTGTTTATATGGGAATTCGGGAGGCTTGCTAGTGATGATTTGGAAAAGATTTGTGGGGTGTTGGGGGTGGGGTAGCGTTAGCGGGACTTTTGGATTTTTGGGGCTTGGTTTTTTCGGGAAGGTGGATACCAGAGGTGGCATTCCGTTTGCATGCCTCGTTAAGCAAGTGAAATGGGGCATGCCATCATGGTAGTAGGTTATGGCATCGTATGTAGGTTCGAAGGCGAGGCTAGCAAGAACCTCACGGTCACGGCGAGGGTTAATGCTAGATAGCTAGACTTGACACCAAGATTTTTTCGTACGGTTTATTGAGGAAAAAAAGCAAAAGCCTGTTTTCTACTCTACCCGAAATTCATTTTTTCTAACAACTAAATAACAGGAATTGATATGGACAAATATTCAAAAATCATAATCGGGATTCTGGCGATTGTGCTAATTGGCGGACTAACCTACTCCTTTAATGCAAAGGAAAAAGTAGTAACTAAGCCTGTCTCAACCGAAAGGGCAACAGTAAAAATTGGGATGGTAACGTTTCCGGGTTACGCACCATTATATTTAGCAAAAGAAAAAGGATTTTTTAAAGATCTTAACGTAGAAATTGTGAGGATTGAAGCGATCGGCGATTTAAGGGCTGCGATGCTAAGTGGAAAAATTGATATGTATCTTGCAACGCCAGATATTTTTCAAGCGTCAGAAAAACAGTCGCCTGTAGGGGTCGGCTTTATGGCGCTAGATGAGTCGCATGGGGCTGACGGAGTCGCTGTGGCTGACAACATTAAAAGTATTAAGGATTTGAAAGGTAAAAAAGTGGGGGCGGAGCCAGGATTCCCTCCCTATTTTGTTTTGCAATACATGCTACACAAAGAAAACTTAACACTGAAAGATTTGGACTTCAAGGACATCTCCTCGCAGGATGCTGGAAATGCATTTGTGGCAAAGCAGCTTGATGCTGTAGGTACTTATGAACCATATCTTTCCAAAAGTGTAAGTTTAAGACCAAAGTCGAGAGTGTTGGTTTCAAGCGCTGATCTCCCAGGATTAATAGTTGATTTGGTTTATGCAAATGAAAAACTACTAAATGAGAAACCTGAAATCCTCAAAAAAGTTGCCGATGGATGGTATGAAGCAGTTGCGTATTATGAAACGGATAAAACAGAATCTATGGCAATTATGAGTAAGGCTTTCGGTGTAACTCCGCAAGAAATGGCTGATATTAAATCTGGAGTTTCATGGCTCAACAAAGCTGAAAATCAGAAACTATTTGACAAGAATGCTGAAAATAATATTTTCAAAACGTTTGACTTGGTTGGTGAAATTTTACTGAGCGGCAATGCGAATATAGTTAGAGTTTTTTCAAAAGACAAACTAACCGATAAAATTATTCAGCAGTAATTAAGTGATGAGAAAACTCAACGTATACTTTTTGTCATCCTTACTTTTTTGGGTGGTGCTATGGATTTGGGCAAAGCAAACTGAAGCTGTAAATGATTTGTTTTTGCCAAGCCCAAGTCAAATGCTTAGTGCTATTTACAACCTTTTCTGGGTGAATGGATTTATCCAAGATATTTTTGCTTCAATATTTAGGGTTTTTTCCGCTTTTTTGCTTTCGGCAGCGATAGCAATTCCATTGGCAATATTAATGTGCAATTACAAGCCTATACGCCAAATGCTTTCCCCATACATAGATTTCATAAGATATTTGCCTGTCCCTGTACTTATACCGCTGACGATTCTTTTCTTTGGCATAGATGAGACTGCCAAAATTGTTTTACTTTTTATTGGAACGTTTTTTCAGCTTGTATTGTTGGTAATTGATGACATCAATGAGATGCCATCCGAGTTTTACGATCTGACCTATGCCTTGCAATTTTCAAAAGCACAAGAAATGAAATTTACTTTTATGAATGTGTTGCCGCAGATTTACGACAATTCAAGAATTACACTTGGTTGGTGTTGGACTTACGTTGTAATAGCTGAATTAGTAGCTTCTGACAGCGGCATTGGACACATGATTAAAGAAGCCCAAAGATTCTCTAATACCCCGAATGTGTACGTTGGCATCATTACGATGGGCGTTATTGGTTTCTTAACCGATAACGCATTCAAACAATGCTATCCATTACTGTTCAAATATAAGCAAAAAACCAGAATTGTAAAATAATGATTGAAGTTAAAAACCTAAACATGCGGTTTGGTGAACTTGAGGTTTTAAAAAACTTAAACCTCAAGATTGGCAAAGGTGAAGTCGTCTCCGTTATTGGTCCAAGTGGGTGCGGCAAGACATCTTTGATGCGCAATATAACTGGATTAGACCTGTCATTTGATGGGCAAATATACCTTGGTGGGGTTGAGAGTACGAAGTATCTAGAATCGAAGAGGATCGCAGTTGTTCTGCAAAAATATTCCAGCTTCCCTTGGTTGACTGTTAAACAAAATGTAGAAACCGCGTTCATTAACGAAACGGCGAAATCAAAAAAAAACCAAGAGGAAGTAGTTGCGACTCTGCTAAGCGATTTGCATCTGGAGAAATTTGCTGATAGTCACATCAATCAACTATCAGGCGGAATGCAACAAAGAGTCGCAGTCGCAAGAGCTTTGGCTCAGGACACGGATATTTTGGCCTTTGATGAACCGTTTGGTGCTTTAGATGTGAACAATCGGAACAAGCTGCAACTTTTATTCAAGGCACTTAATAAGAAATTTCATAAGACAGTTTTGTTTATTACTCACGATATTGAGGAGGCGATTTTTATTTCAGACAAGATTGTAGTTCTTTCAAAATCTCCGAGTTATGTTTTTAGGACATTCAATTCAATACACAAATCAGAAACAGACAACAACATTAAGTACGATTCAAATTTTGTGGCGCTTAAAAAACAAATCGAGAAAATAATTCAGGAGCTATAACCATGACTTTTTGGAAAAACAACAATGCAGACATCGTTAAAATTGCAATTGGTCTTATTGCATTAATAATTGCCATCTTAGTTAAAAGTTTCTTTGATGATAAAGGATTTGAATACTTATTAATGTTAGGTGCTATTGCTTTTTTTGTCTTTGTTATTTACCTAATAAACTTATTTGTAATTTTTAAAATGCAACAAAGCTTTAATACAAAAAAAGTGGAAGAGATTGTTGAGAAGTTTACGAATGCGATGAAGCTACAAGAGGAGGGCTGGGAGTCACATAAAGAGTTCACAACAACAAAAATCCATGAGATAGTTCATCGGTATAAAGCCGCGCTGGAGTTGAAAGGTGTTGAATGGTATTACTCCATGGAGGAGCTAATTAATTTTGAGTTTAATGCATATCCAAACGACCCAAAAAATCCTCATAAGGAAATATGGGTTGTTTCCAAGTATCTAGAACATGATGAACCTAGCGCCCATTTGAATGAAATGATTAGAAAGAATATTGAGGAAAATAATGTAAAGTATAAATACATTGTTCCCAGCACCGGTGATAACGGCTTAAAATTCAAATCAGAAAATATATATAGGTTTTTTACAGAAACATTAAGAAAAGAAAACCCTTTCATTTTTTTAGTTGAGGATGTATTTGACTATCCTTGCGATTTGATTATCTTCAATCCATCTTTAACCCACCCGAACGACGATATAATTATTTTTATGGAATTACGTGTTTCAAAAGATGCTAAAGAAAGAAAGTGGGCAAAAATTGAAAATTCGTCTGCACGAAGAATTTTTGAAAGCATTAATGCGGACGTACGCGAAGAAAGGCATATTGTAAAAATAGAAGACAGTATCCTTAAGCATATTCACAACAGCAAAATCTCATAAAACGCGACTTAAAAAACCAAAAAAACGAGGGTGTAAGAAATTTTGTAATGGAATGGACGCCCACTTTCTAAAACGGCATCAAAGTGCCAAAGTGGTGGTTGCTTAAGACCACACAAATAGAAAGGGGCATCCGAAATGAAGATTACGACAATTGGCATTGATTTGGCAAAAATTGTTTTCCAGATTCACGGTGTAGATGAACGCGGCAAGGTGGGCGTGCGTAAGCAATTAAAGCGTGCCGAAATGTCGAGGGTGTAAGAAATTTTGTGTAAACGGTCATTTGGCAGGAAACTGCCACTACTTTGAAAGGAGTCGAAATGACCGTAGCAAAAGCTTTACCGAAAGACCTGATTGACGGCCTGTTATCTGGCTATCAAAAACCTGAAGAC
>JBBRAJ010000014.1:0-98499 GCA_038206935.1 Burkholderiales bacterium | reverse complement strand
CTGATACAAATGATCGATACGGTCGGTATTAAATAGCGAGGAGCGGCGCTTGATTCCATGCACCTCATATCCTTTGCTTAATAACAACTCGGCCAGATACGCGCCGTCCTGTCCGGTAATGCCGGTAATTAGTGCAACTTTGTTGATTATTTCCATTATCTCCATATTCCCATTTTACGCAATCAATACTCGCACTTACATTACAACGTTACATATCATTGAAATTAAATGTTATTTAATCTAAACCTTTTTGTAACAGCACACAACGAGAAAACTGTTACAATTTATTTAAAGTTATTGACGAGAATCTTTTATCACCTACCAAACAACACCTTGCGCTGCTCCGGTTTATTTGATTCCATTTTTGAAAATGTCTCTTGCGTCAAGGAATGGCGAAGGCCTGCGAAGCGAACCCTTTACAGCAACAAAAACCTATATATTCAATGACCTGTGTGTGTGCGTGCATGTGAAGGAGAGGGGTTATGCAACCAACCACAAGCCCGTCCGGCGGAGAGGGCACTTTTGTTTTTAAGTACTTACCTGCAAATGAAGCAACCCACTACAAATCACATAAAGCCTTTAAATTTAATGGCCTTCCTTCTTTCTCATCCCATCTAACTTGAACCTTGCTAACTGTTTTGTAGCAGCGAGTACAAATAGCGTATTCGTCACCAAATACCGCCTCCACAATCGCCTAGGTTCAGATACCAAACGGTGCAGCCACTCCAATCCACATTTCTGCATCCACAATGGAGCACGTTTTATAGTACCCGCGTGATAATCAAAAGCAGCACCAACCCCAACCATTACTGCATTAATCAGATCACGATGTGCTGCCATCCAGAACTCCTGCTTCGGACACCCCAAACTCACCCATAACAGACCTGCGCCTGAAGAATTAACTTGATCAACAAAAGCCGCATCCTCTTCTGGCGTAAGGGTACGAAATGGCGGTGAAATCATTCCGGCAATCTTCAGATTTGGAAAAGCCGTTAGTAGTTTAATTTTTAGTCGTGCCAAAGTTTCTTCGGTATTACCATAAAAAAACATCGACACATTAAGAGATTGCGCTTGCTCACAATAGCGCCACATCAAATCTGGCCCATTGATACGCATTTGATGCAAATTCACTAAGCGACGCAACATCCATGCAATCGGTGCCCCATCAGGCGTTGCCATATCGGCATCATTAATAACCAAACGAAACTTATTGTCTTGCACCGAAGTTATAACCGAATGCACATTACAAATACATACATAGCGACTCTCATTCCGTACAGCCCAAGAATTTAGCTTGGCTAACACGTCATCCCAGCGTACCACATCAATATTCGCCCCTAATACAGACACAACTACTCGACTAATATTCATCACTATACTGCCGAAAACAATGTAAGTATTTCCTACTGCCATTTCTAAACTGCAACTGGTTAATTCCACTTAACTGATCGGTAGTTATAAACCAAATATTAAAAGCAATTTTATCAAAAAAGAGAAATTTTAATCGCAGATGCCTTTCCAGTATCTCAATAAACAAAGAACCCCCCTACAATGATTCATCGGTACTCATAGTTAACCAGCGCAACATTCTAAAATTAATATCCTAACTACACATCAACCGGTCAGAGCCTGTGGATTTGAAATACGGACTGAAAACCCAGATAGTCATCACCTAAATAACGCATTTTATCCGGATCCATTAGAAAGTTAGCGTTATTAATTCAAAGTAATTTTCTCAATATGATCAGTCATCGTTTTCACCATCTAAAATAGTTCCCCCTAAAAGTAACTTCCCCAGTATTTGTTTTATAAGCGGAAATGCTATTCTAATGACTTGCTCAAAATTGAGATTTTAAGCCACCTCATGATCTTAATTGGCACCGGCATCGGCGGACAACTCACCATCATGTGCACAGATTCTTGCGAGCCGTTATATATCCTATCCGAATTTGAAAAGCTATGCTTGCCTCACGAACCAAAGCACACATTCATTCTGCCATCTCAGTCATCATCACCATGTAGCGATATTGTATTACTCATACAATAATCACTCAGCTTTCAAAATTATATGGTCTATATACCTGCAATCCATAACCATCTCCGTTCAAAATGCGCATTTTCGCAGCTAAAACCGACAACTTTAACCTCATGATGGAAATTAACCAGAATTACCCCTCCCAAAATCTCCAACAGTTTTCATTCACTGAATCAACGCATTTATTTAGTATTAATATCAGAACACGACAGTACCGGGCGCCATCTCAAAAACTAAAATGTTGACTACAAAGTTCATTGTGGATTCTGTCTAACTCGACAGAGTCACTGAGCAAATAACCATATAAAAACTTATTGCTTCACAAAGAAACGACAATCCCTATCTACAGCACCGAGATAAAGCCGTATATTTTTAGCAATCACAAATTCGTCGAATGCCCGCCGACAACCCTCATAGGTACCATAATCATCAATAATTACAACCCCCCCCACGACCACTTTATCGAAAAGATAATCAAGGCAAACTTTGGTGGACGCATACCAGTCCCCATCAAGTCTAAGAATCGCAATCGGCCCAATAGACTCATGATCAACAGGTAGCGTTTCCTGAAACCAGCCAACATGATAATGAATATGCTCCACAGGGTAACCCACAACCTTCTCTAACAAATCTTTATTCTCATCGAGAGTTCCTGCACCGCCAAATGAATCATAAATTCCGGTAAGTGACTGCAGCTTTCCTTTATCATGCCCCTCCTTTTTTGTAAATTCGCGAACTTCACGCACAGCACGCTCACCATCTACCGCAGCATCAGGTTCACAAATTTCCTGAAAAGCATCAAACAAATGCAATTCCCTTCGCTCATCACTAGCTCGCAAGTTGGCCAATGCCATTAGCGCCATAGCACCGCCCTTCCAAACACCGCACTCAACAAAAGCACCTTGAATTTTGTATTTTTCACAATAAACCACTTGTTGATATAAAGTCACCAATCTTCTTTTTGATAGCATCGTATTGTTTCTGACAGTATGAATACATTCAACTGCTTCGTCCTCGAGTTCATAGCCAAGACGTTCATTAATATTCAAATTGCTTTCAATGGCAGAACTTGATCTGATAATATCGTATCCAAAGTTGTTCAAGAGTTTATTTATTAATTTTTTCATCAGGCTACCTTCCAATTTTAAGATTTAAATTTACTAATTCAACACATAAAGAGCTGAACGCCCGAACCTGAACATCAGGATGACACAGCTCAAGCCCCATATTGCGACAGTTATTTCGCATCAATTTGTATCTCACATCATCCAACTTCAGTACCTCATAAATACCAACTGACATATCCGTTGAATCCCTGAGTTTTGCTCTGTAGCCAGTTTTCCCTGTATACACAAGATCTCTAGCAATCCCCATGTCAAATGAGACAACTGGCGTACCGCACAAAATTGACTCGTTAATCATCATAGGCCCTGCATCTTCTATCGACGGACAAACAAAAACGTCGGAAGCTTGATACGCAGAAGCCAATGCGACATCTCCACTTAAAAACCCTAATTCACGATGCTCAAATGGAAATTTCAACTCATTGAAATGCTTTTTCTTACCGGCAGAAACAAGAAGAATTGATTCACGTAACGACGGATATTTATACAACAATTCATATAATTCTATCAGCGCATTTACAAGATACACAAAGCCTTTTCGCTCTTCATGCATATTCATAGCACCAAAGAATATTATTTTTCTATCATGTGGCAAACCAAGAAAATCTCTTGCCTCTACCTGATTTCTTGGTTGAAAAACATTTACGTTTAGCCCTAACGGTATGGTTTTACAACTTTTCCCAGCAAAAATGCTGCTTGATAGCAACATTTCTCTTTGCCATGAGGACGCAACGACCGGCGTAATGTTTGCTCCTTGCACGGACTGAAATTTTCTTGCCCATTGCTTGTGGGATAAATCATTATCTCCTTTTTTTGTACCAAGCTGAGGGCAGCTACCACATTGATTTTTATAGCCTTCGCATTCAAACATATAGTGACAACCACCCGTCATCGGCGCCATATCCATAAAATACCAAAGTATAGGTGCACCTGTAATTATATTCATCTCCCTCAAAGTCTCAGAAGTAACAAACCCCGATATCCAGTGCGCCACAATTATGTCGGGATAGCCAGACAAACCTTTCAATAAAGAACTTGCTGAAACTACGCTTTGCGAATCAATATAAAAATAACCCGAAAAGTCATACCGCTTTATTAAATATTTCCTTTTTAATTTATGCCAATAAAATTTTATTTTATCAAGCAGTTGTGAATATGAGGTCGCATTCAATACGGTGACGTCATTGCTAGACTTGTTTAAAACCAGCATTTGTGAATCAATACCAGCACTCAACATGTTGCGATGCAGCCGATATGAGGCTTCAAAACTACCTCCGCCCCCCCCTCTATCTTGTGCGGAAATATGTAATACCTTCATAAATTACTCCTATCGAAACCACGACCCCATGAATGACTCTTGTTAACAATCGCAAATTTCAACCATATTGATTCTATTTATCAAGAGAATGATGCAAAACTTCCTAACAACTTGACTCGAAGAGAAATGTTCACATCCACGTTAGAGATAATCAATTGCCCTACACTGTTTAATACGCAGCCTATCTGAAATCAATATTATTCGTAGATTATTCGAAAGGTTGCCACCAAAAACTGAAGCATTCGATGTATTTACATATTTGCCGCCAAACATAATTGAGCAGGAAAATAGACTCATTTTTAAGACGCACATAGTGCGCTTAGTCCGCGTCCATTTTTTGTAATGTACCGCCGCATACATGCGGCATAAATTCAACATTCTCATTACGATGAAGATTGTGATGATCTTCGGCCTACCACTATGTGCACACAACCCCATCAATCAATAAGCAAACTGTCCAATCGTACAGCTACGTTACTCAATCAACCTCCATTAATGCCGGCGAAATCTCTACCTAACTTCATGCATCTACGCACATCTGAACAGCGCGCCGAACGCGACACCGCAGTCAACCATGTATTGTGCAGCTTGAAGCCGCTTCATCTATTCTTGTCTCCAATGTGTTGCACTTGCTGCCCTAGTCGCAACCCAGCAATATCTCGCCTAGTATCTGTGCCTGCATTTGCTGTAATTACACTGCGGATTACGCTACAGCTCACGTTCTGGGCGCAACCCCTCATCTTCTTGATGTTGGTTGCGAATGCACTGCCAGATTGACTCTTCATCCCGACTACCGTCGATACGAAGTACACTCTCACCCAAAAGTGCGGCTCTATTAAATTACGCTTGCGTTACCCATAGACGCGCACCAGATGGATTGCATCTTTCCCTTTAATATCCAATAATCTGCGATACCAAATATTTCGGCGGGACAATCTCAACAGTTCACATGTTAAAGCATCAAATGCCTTTCCTCTATACGGCTTTCTTTGTGCTGAGCCAACTTCTTTCGGCCTCCCAAGGTTCAGCCTCAATTGCTCACACAACCATTGCGTCTACACTTTGGAGTGAATATCACGAGATATTTGCAATCCTTTTACTATTACTTAGGCTTTCGCTATCGTCCATCTTCATTCTCCCTTATCATTTACTTAGCGTCTCACCATTCAAAATGTCGCAGATGTACTACCGTAAATGTCAAACTTCTACTGCCACCCCGGCATAGCAAGGACATTTTCAATATTGAATTGAGAATGCCTGTGAGTTTGATGTCCAAAACTGCTTTAGCAACAAAAACTGTCACCATCATCTACCTAATCATGCGGCGAACAAATAATTACGCACCAAGTGAACTACGCAAATTCACAATTCTCAGCCAAATCAGGAATGAAGTTGCACTGCAAGAATTCCAGCATTGCGTTACCAAAGGGCTTTGTTCAATATTTCTTTACGGCTGCAAATGCTTTTATAAATAACTCACATTTTCCATTTCTGGCCGCCCACTCCACCAATATTTGACTTTAATTTCAAATAGTTCCACTTATATGCTGAGTTTTGCAAGATACTCAGTATATAAACAAACAGATCAGCTCAAAATGAATGTGACGCACTATGAAATAATTAAGCTAGAAGTATCGTGACATGTACTTTATTATTCTTTGAAAAGAAAAAACGGTTTTCCACACTTTCTCTCTTCTAACTGATTTAAAGAATTTTTTCCAAGCCTGCAGTGCAACAGCATCTTCCTTCACCTCTAAGTCGCTTAGATCAACATGACTCAAACCAAGTTTGGTATTAAACCCATCATACTGATCACAATGCTGTCCACTACCATCTAACCCAATATTGTATACAAGTGAACGCCCTGGATGTAACGAAAGCTTATCCTTGACCAAAGCTGATGCATACCATCTGATCGCCCATGAATCATTTATGGACTTTATCTGATCCATTAACATTCTTTTATATGGATATGACCCAAGCACATCGAATCTATACATCAACTTTTTATTTTGCAGTTGTTTGAATAACTTCACTCCATCAGGTTCAAATAAAGCCCAACCTCTCTCCCATGTTGCCCATCCCCAACAACTTGCACCTTTAATAAAAAATGCTTCAGGTAAATTGCCTACTGGAAAAGAGTACCCATGAATGCTGATTACCCTATCATCATCTTGAAATTTTATTAGTGCCTCATTCATATATCTCAAGAAATATGGTGATACCACCATATCATCTTCGACAACAACAACTTTACCATGCGTTTTACATTGAAGAGTAACTCCGTCAATAACCGAATTAGCTAACCCCCAGTTACATTCACGTTCAATAATCGATTTATTCGGGTGCAGCCAATTATGAACAATCTTTCTGGTCTCTTCGACTTGATCCGACTCAGAAGGATTGCGAGCACCATCGCAGTATATATACAATTGACTCTCTTCAAACTCAGGGTTTTTCGCCAAAGACTCGAGAGTTCGACGTGCATGCTCTGGACGCTTGAAAACAAACAATACAATTGGCGCCAAAGGCGCAGAGTAAGTCATCGCTTCAAAACCATACCGCAAAATTGATTTCCATACTTTCCTGCCATCAAATCAAGTATCCGTTTAATTATTTTAATCAATGGCAATCCCCTCGCCCCTCCCAACACTTGGGTAATTTTTGCAAAAACCAAATTGTGATGCCAAAAAGAAAAGCTAAGATTGTCAAACGCATCAGGCCCCAAATATCCTGACGTTACTTGTTCGACCAACCGCCTGTTCCAGCGGAAAACATAATTTATCGCCGAGCCATTTCGCTCCCATTGAGTGCCAATCAGACGTCCTACAATCGAATCGTGTGGCTCCAGAAAAACGACTGCCTTCTTCGCCACTCTTAACATCTCTGTAAAACCTTGCACGGGAGAAGGTAAGTGATGCAAACCATCATGCACCATAACCACATCAAAACTTCCGTCTGGAAGATCAACCATTTGTGCATTCAGTACAAAACCCTTAAGACGCGCGTCTCTCTTAAGAGCAGCACGCACACCCAATTCAGCCAAGTCTGAAACAGAAACATTCGTAAATCCTAGATCACACAGAATGCTCCCCTCCATCCCCTCACCAGAACATAAAATTAGAATTGTACTGTCACTATTAATCTGCCCTTTTGAAGCTTTCAATAAGCGTTCAAGGCTTGCTCTAACACGCCACGACACAATATAACTAGTCGACAAATCACCTGAAATAACATGTTCGCGTGAACCTGTTGCATATACTTTATTATGCAACTCTCTCTGTCGATCCAATTGATTCATATATACCCTTATAACCAAAAAAAACCAACTATCATCTCAAAATGCAACGCTCTACTTTGTTGCTTCAAAGAACAAGGATTCTGGTCTAGTATCAAGCAGCTTAACATCAGGGCACATGCCCTCACCAAACTGCACAATCTTACATTCGGAAAATCCCGCCTTTAAAAATAGGTGTTTAAGAAAAGCCCCAGTAAATGCACTGTGATGCGAATTTTTCACAGCACTCCTTGTCGCGACTTCGTAGATGTCAACAATGAATCTTCTTGGATCGTCGGGATTATAAATGTCAATGATTTTTTCTAGATCTGGAACAACAACTCTGCAAACACCTCCTGATTGCATAACCCGATAACACTCTTTGATTAGCCTTTCAACCTCATCCATAAACAAATGTTCAAAGACATGCGAACTAAATATTGCCGACACGCTATTATCGGCATAAGGTAGCGGTTTACATAAATCTACATATTCAAGCATGCGAAACACGCCCAGACAGTGCTGCTGATAACGTTCAATTGGCATCATGCCTAATTTAAATAGCATATAAGGAAGAAATGGTATCTTCGATATCCAGATGTGGGGTGTAATATCCGTATTAGTCCAGCCTTTAATCCCCTTATCGAATGCGCCCAAATGTAATTTCATCTATTTCCCCTTCTATTTCATTTCAACAGGCGCAATAAACACCCTTATGTATGTCCAAAGCCAAAACAACGGCCAAAAAACCCCACAATGCCTTTTTGTAAATACATACCAAGCACGGAATGGCAATCCCTTCTTTCCAGTTAAAAGTCTAAAACGTTTAAATCTAGTAAGGTTGCTATCTAAATAACTATTCAACATCACATTTTTATCACAGACCCCTGCATATCTAGGCATTACATAAAGTCGAAAACCTGCGGCTTTTGCGCGCAAACCGTAATCAATATCACCTATTGAGTGAACAAATTGACTATCCAAATTACCAACAATCTTCACTACCGATCGTGGGATGAGTACACAATTGCCATTCATCGTATCGCAAGATATTGGAATGTCGCCTGGGATTGCCAATCTAAATTTTATAGGACGCCATCTACTTACATGCAGCACCCCACCATAAGTAATTTGGCCTCCTTCCACCTCCTGAGTACTGCCCACAATTACTGCTGGCGGGGTATTCTCTTGAAAAACGCTATTCTCGGTTTCTAGCAAGGTTGTCAGTGCAAAGGGATAAAGAATAGTGTCATCATTCAGCCAAAGATAATAGTCGAAGTCACTTTCTATAGCAGCTGCAAATGCAACGCGCATACCACCATTCCAATACAAGTCGCCATTTCCTCTGATAATTATTACCTGAGGAAAACGCGCTTGAACTGCCTGCATTGTTCCATCTGTACTTCCATCATCAACCAGAATAACATCCAGTGAAAAATCATTTTGACGAACATTATTGAATAGCGCCTCAAGACAAGCAAGAGTTTTAAGTTTTCGATTATGGCAAGTAATCAGAGTTGCGATTCTAATCATTAAATATTTCTCAAATTACAAATTAATAATTCCGTACGATCTCGCCCAAAGCTCCAAATTTATGAAACGCCAAAAAGGGAAATTCGGATGAATATCCGGGTGATCAAATTTTTCCTGAATACGATTTGCATACCAGATTGATCGTTCGCAAAAACTTTTGCTATGCACCAAATCGCGAAGATACAACGCCACTTTCGGATCCTGCATCCACTTAGAAAACGGTACCGCAAAGCCAATCTTACGATGATTATCAATAATTGATTTCGGCAAACGTTCAGCAAACGCCATACGCTGGATGCGTTTGGTTACCCCAATCTCCAATTTCAGCCTGTCCGGCAGATTAAATGCAAATTCCATCAAACGGTAGTCAACAAATGGAGAGCGCATTTCAACACCATGCATCATCGCCGAATGATCTTCATAGTGTAATATCTGATTAAAACCATAATGCTCAATCTGAGCACGCAAATGTCGATTCAAATTAGCAGGAGCTAGCACCATATTATTGTCAATAAGGTACTTGTCATACCTAGAACAAAATCCTGCACTTAAAACTTCAGCGCCCCCCTCTACCATGGAGGCACGCCATTTCGACGCAATACGACGCCCCAACATTGCCTTAAATGTTTGTGCAATTAAAAAATTATATCCTAGACCGAGTTTACTACGCGCTGAGGCTGCCTGCCCAATAATATTCCACGGCTCTGATAGCAAAACATCAAGGAATCGATAACCCACAACAGATGGTCCATAGCCCGCAAATGCCTCATCGGCTCCCTGTCCATTAATTATAACTTTGATTCCACGCTCGCTAACTGCGTGCATTATTTTTGAATGAACTAAACTAATGCTATTAAATACAGGTTCACCCATCCCTGCAATAAATTGCGGCAATAAGTTAATTAAATCATTTGAATCTGGAGAAATCTCAATATGCTGAATATGTTTACATGTAGCTATTAACTCCCTAACTTTCAATGACTCATCATTTTCAAAACCGGGGAAAATTGCAGTAAATGCGGTAACTGATTCACATCCTAAACGTCCCGCCTCAATATCATCATCAACCACACGACAAATTGCAGATGAGTCTAATCCTCCACTCTGTAACAAGGCGACAGGAACATCACTCCGAAATCGAAGACGTACGGCATCTTCAAGCAACTCGCTAAAACGTTCTGTTAAACTGGCATCCGACCCATCATTGACATCACCCTTTGGCAATTGCCAATACTGAAAGATGTTTAATTGGTTATTCGCTATAGTCAAACTATGTCCGGGCTTCAATTCAAACACATGAGCAAAAAAAGTGCTTCCATCATTAGTGCGATAACCATATCGCAAATAGTCATGAACTTTAGCTAGATTTGCCTCATTTAGCTTTCTTACTGATGCAATACCCTTGATTTCGCTGGAAAAAATAAACTCTATCTCGTCCTTCAAATAGTAAAAAGGCTTTACGCCAAGCCTATCTCTTGATGCAAATAATCGGTGGTTTTTGACATCCCAAATTGCAAACGCCCACATGCCATTGAAACGCTGCACACATTCACCGCCCCATTCTTCATAAGCGTGTAAAATCACCTCAGAGTCGGAATGTGAACGAAAAATATGACCGCATGCTTTCAATTCTGGAATCAGTTCCAGATAATTATAAATTTCACCATTAAAAACGAGAATCAATGAATGATCTTCATTAAACATGGGCTGGTGACCATCTGAGCTTAAATCAATAATGGAAAGTCGACGATGCCCAAGCGCGAGACCGTTATCAACATACTCCCCTTGACCATCAGGGCCGCGATGAGCAATTGCACAATTCATAGATGAGATACGAGATTTCAGCGAATTTCTAAAATTTTCATCTATACCAAAACCCAAAATTCCGTTAATTCCACACATAGCAATCAATCACCCTACTATAAAGACAAAGGCTGCAATTTTAGTTAGACTTCCTTACTGTAGTCTTACATGCTTTCCATCTGTCTCATTACGCATTCTTACTGCAGGCCATTCATCGCATGCCTCTTGCCCACTCCACCTACCTTGTGAGCTATAGGTATAAACATAAGGGTCAAGAAAAGTGAAAAATTTAAAAATTGCTCACCGTTTAACAGCAAACATACAATAACAACTCCAAAGAATGCCATTTCTGGTGAGCCTGTTGTTTGCCTAGTGCTATATGCGAAAAAACCAAGATAAATAATCAGTCCAACCAGCCCATATTTAACAGCAAATCCAGTGAATCCATTTCCCTGCGCTGAAATGAGTTCCTCCAAATCCAAATCTCTAGAAAAACGTGTTTGCGAATTCGCACTCCAACCAGCAATAGGTTTGCTGCTAATCCAATTCAAATCGTAAGTAAAATTCCCAAAGCGCGTTAGTTTACTCAGTTGCTCCATTTCCATATCCTGTTGAGATGTTGCAAATTCGTATTGAAAACTGATTTTCTCACCAAGAAACGACACTTGAGTAAACAACACAAATACTGCTGAAATAAAAACAACAATTGCCAACGGCAAAACCACAATCTTCATTGCGATTGTTTTGAAAATTCCACTCTCAAAAATAGTATATAAAACTAGTACCGCTATGGCGATATACCCTGTTGTTGACTGACTTGTCAGCAATGCTATAGCAAGAATACGCCCTTTTCTTGATCCCCAAATTCCGATTTTCCTTGAAATAGGCGCCCCTTTTCGTTCTTCGACCATCAGTAAAAATAGTGCTAGTACGAGATACCCTGCAAACGCCCCTGGCTCCCAAAACACACTCATATTTCTAACTACGTCAGTAGCAGCTTCTTCACGCAAGTTATAAAAAATAATGTGATAATGAAATGTATCATCTGGAATAGCCACTCGTGCCCATGAAAAAAGCCCTTGCATATCTACCCCCAAAAAAAAGGGAATAAAAAACACAAAACTTATGATCGACAGCCAATACATCACATTAATATATCTATGAAAAAAATCCGGAATCAATCTTACTGCCAACAAGGCAATAATCAATTTAATTAAAAAGCCCAACGATGCTGAGATCACCATAAAACCAAAAACGAAAATGTGAACCACAGTCAACAATACGAATCCACTCAATACCCAAAAATCCTGCTTTATAAATTTAGAAGGTTTAAATATATATAGAAGCACAAACAAAGCCAATGAACCAATAACTACTGTTTCCTTGTCCAATAGACCAACAATCGGGTTCCCAGAAATAGTAACAACAAGAAACGTAAAAAAATAAAATATCCAGTTGTTATTCATTACGCCAATCCCCCCCAAAACTCATATCGTGTACATTCTTCTGTTAAATTATCATCTACAAACCAAACGCAGTAAGTTCATTAACTTAACAACCTGCTAACTATTCAAAAATTGCTAATACTTAAGGACAATATCCTGCCCCTACTAGTGAAGTTCATTAATATGTTGAAGCCTCAGCCAATGTACATTCACGACTATTATGCGACGAACTTCCTTTCACAAACCACGTAGCTCCGCAATCCTCCTCGGAAAAACAACCAAGCATATGGAATAACTGCGACCATTACATAGGAAAGCACTGCGGCTTGAATTACGCCTACCGCACCAAACAGATGTGCGAAATATATTTTCATAGGCAGACAAACAATACAGAATAAAACAACAACGTACATCTGAATTTTTACTATCCCCAATCCATTCAGAAACATCGTTACAGGCATAAATACGCACTGAACAAAAATCCATATTGCATAAATAATCACAAAGTCTAATGAAACTGACACTTTCGCATTCAACCATATCTGAAAAATATAGCTTGAAAATGAAACGATACCCAGACAACCAATCAATGCCAGCAAGCTAGTCCGCTTTATCGCACCCAATAATGTACTACGAACAAAGTCATTATCACCATTTGCATGTGCGTCAGCATAAGCACTCCAAAGTGGTGCATTAATAAGAGTCAATGGTAAATAGACAAACTGAAACAATCGCTGCAATAATGCCAATTTTGTTACTCCATCCGCACCGACCACCGACGAAACGATTAACGAATCCGAACTCCAGCCAACTAGATAGCCAATTTGCAGCACAAGGAATAACCCACCTACACTAAGCAAGGTTTTTGATTCGCTAATAAATCCACTAAACACGAACCTTGGAACACATAACTTCTTATCTTTATACAACAAATACAGCAACACACACATTATTAATGTTTGGATGCCATAGGTTGCAAACAATAGAGCAGGAACACCAACCTTCTGTGCCGCTAAAAAATATACCAGAAGCAAGGATAGTAGAGCCCCCATCCCTTTTACAGCTGTAGCAATCCAGGTTCGTTGCTGCCCTTGGAATACTTTCTGTACACCACCCAAAGGAATGCTCACGGCAAAAATAACGCAAAAGACAAGAATGCTATCCTTAACTTCTGCTGCTACAGATTGATTGGAAACCTTGATTAAGCTTTCTACGGAAAAGAACTGCAACAAGCAGACCAAAATGCTGCCGATAAGTACCCCAACCAACGTTAATACAATTAACCCATGCGAAATCACATATGAAAGATAGTTTGGATCTGCGTCTACTCTGGCTTTTGCAACACGATTAACTAAACCGTTACCTATTCCAAGATCAAGAAAGGACAACAAAGTTGCAACACTACCAATTGTCATCCAAACACCAAATCGCTCCTCACCCAGGTAGCCAAGAGTAAGAGGGACAGTAATAACCATCGTCGCCATGGTCAATATATTACTCACTAGCCCACTCAATGCAGCCAGTGCAGACAAGCGATAACGCTCTTTTGTCCGACCTTCAGCTGTACTCTCGTCAAATGATTCTAAACTCAAATAAACAAATTTTCCCTTCAGCCTTGAAATCAACGTTGTACAGCCTTCCCATTAGTTTAATTATTGGCGGACAACTGCGCCATCACGAACTTATATTCAATTGAATACCATGCAGAGTTATGCTCGCTTCCTTAATTGCACTACGAGACAATCTCGCTCACGGAACGGCAGTTCAATAATACGCAACAATAGCATTAAAATTAAACGCATAGGCCTTGAATCAAGCCAAGTAACATATCTATCCAATTGATTCTCATCAGGGTACAGACGAGCTTTCAGATTCAATTTAAACCAATCTACAGGTGTATTAGACCAGCTTCTAACCAAATCAAATCCATATCGGTCAGCCAAGTTCGCCATACTCTTTGCATCAAAATGAAATAAATGAAATGGCACAAACCAGCCACTTACCCAATCATCCGCGAACACTCGGCGCCAGATACTTGATGCATTAGGTAACGCCAAATAAAGCTGCCCTTCAACCGCCATAATTCGCGACAGTTCCTCCATAAAACCATTTGGATCTCTTAAATGCTCAAATACCTGCATGAGATATACGACATCAAACTCACCATCCTTAAACGGTATGTGTGAAAAATCATTCACCTTATGAACATCATATCCATGCTTCTGACAAGCCTCAACGACATCGCCGGAAATTTCCGCACCCGAAATAGCAACACCACGATCATGAAAGTCGCTGAGATAGCCAGCATGTCCGCAGCCGTAATCCAACACCCTCGCCCCTTTAGGAACATGAATAAAGTCTCGGGGATCAATATCTCCACTTAAATAATGATATAGCTTTCTAAGCAACGGAAATCGGGAACCGACCCGCCTCGTTAGGTCAACTTTATCATTCTTTAAATAATAACTGGCATAATAACAAGCTAACTGCTCCTCCGTTGGCATGGGCATCATTGACAAAACACCACAAATACTGCATTCAATAAGTTGCCAACTTCCCTTCAAGCCCTTGCGCCTATCGTATAGTGTTATTTTTGGCGCACCAACTGCAATATTTCTATTGCAATTTAAACAAATCTGTTCCATTAAGTTTCCCTATAAATCATTCCCCAAATGGGTTAAGCACGTAAAGTAAAGTATTCATGAATATAATCCGTAATTCGCTGAACTTCATCATCAGCCAAACCACAATACAACGGCAGACGAAGCAGGCAATCGGAAAATCTTTCTGCATTAGGCAAATAACGACCATCATGATGGTCTCGGAAATATGTTGACAAATGCAGCGGCAGATAATGAAACACTGCCATAATATTGCGACTTTTGAGATACTCTACCAGACCGGTGCGTTCATCTAGATTACGACACTCAATATAGAACATATGTGCGTTGTTACTTGCATCAGCGTGGATAATAGGAAGTTTTACAAATCCCTTTTCACTCAGAGGAATAAGCAACTGCCGATATAGATTCCAAATCGCCAGACGACGACGCTGAATAAATTCCAAACTTTCCAATTGAGCAAATAGAAAAGCCGAAATAATTTCTGCCGGCAAAAAAGAAGAGCCAATATCTACCCAACTATATTTATCGACCTCCCCCCTGAAAAAAGCCGAACGATTAGTTCCCTTTTCTCGAATAATTTCCGCCCGAGAGACATATTGATCATCATTGATCGCCAACATCCCCCCTTCTCCCGCAATAATATTCTTAGTTTCATGGAAGGAAAATGCACCGAAAGTACCCAGTGAGCCGAGAGGCCTACCCTTATAATAAGCATCAATAGCCTGAGCCGCATCTTCAACAACGTAAAGCCCATGCTTTTTTGCGACATGCAGAAGAACATCCATGTTGCATGAGACTCCTGCGTAATGTACGGGGACAATGGCCTTAGTTTTTTTCGTTATCAGCGATTCAATTTTAGTTACATCTAGATTCGGCGTCGCCTCTTCACTATCGGCAAACACTATCTTTGCACCTCGCAAAACAAATGCATTAACAGTCGAAACGAAAGTATAACTTGGTGCAATCACTTCATCACCAGGCTGAATATTGCACAATATCGCAGCCATTTCTAATGCATCCGTACATGAGGTTGTCAAAAGAGACTTCCTGAATCCATAGCGTGTCTCAAAAAAATGATGACACTTACGAGTAAAAGCCCCATCGCCAGATAACTTCCCCGACTCCAGAACCTCATGCATATACTGGCTTTCTTTTCCGGTCAGATATGGCTTATTAAATGGAATGTTCATAATATTTATTTAAATCCAAAAATGGTAAATACACTCAACCTTATCTATTTGATATCCACAAGATTCATATAATCTACACGCGCTTTCATTTGTACGTTGCGTAACAACCCGCGCCAAGTGATACCCCTGTACTAGGAAGAGCCTATTTGCTTGAGTAACGAGAGCTTTACCCACACCCCTACCTCTTTCACTGACATCAACAGCCAATAATCCAATATCAGCACACCCATCCTTTTCCCCCAGTGTAATTACACCAAGCAGTTTGTGCTGATCCTTTGCTACAAGCACTTCCCACGCCAATTCTCTGCTAATGGAACGTCTAATCCAGGTGGTATAGAGCCTGTCACACAGCTCCTTAGGGAAAAGCGGATCAACTCTGAATCGTGAAAATTGCGCGCTTTTCAAAGCCAAATTAACAACTAAAGCATCCTGCGGAGATGTTTTATAAGATGCTATTTCATAAAATAAACTTGGATCACATGTAGCCTCTGTCAGTGACTTTTTATAGACAACCTTCTTATCAACCAGATGACCACCATTTTCAACTGCTATATAAGCTGAGCGTTCATCCTCTTCAGCCCCCCCCCAATAAACTAAACAATAATTTTCTTTACGTAAAAAACTAATCAATTCCAACATTTCAGTTGCATCTAGTGTAGGAGAATCAATACGCCCCACTTTAAAACCGAAAAAATCGGTATCCCACGTCAGATGGGTAAAATTTCGTTCCATGCCAATATCAAATCCTTACAAAAGAATAAAAACACCATCAACAGAACCTAAATATGCACAAAATTTGTACATTGAGAAACTCATCAACTGTCTTCCAACAACCCTCATATTTCACATGCTTATCAGCAATTGCAACCCATCTCTACTTTATCAAACATACAATCAATTTAAACCTAATTAAATACACACTAATTTCCATCATAATCAAAAATAACTATCGCACTGATTCATCATGATCAATGGGCATCGCTTTCTGAAAAAAATCTGCGTGATAATTAAAAAAATCAGTAGTATGCTTAACCTTAATTTCAATTATTTTCGATTTCTCCAAAGTCTCCGAACATCGTATAACACCATAACCGCCAATCAAAGGTTGCAAATGCCAATGCCCTACCCACATCAACCTGCAAATTGCCTCACACTCCGCATGTCTCATTCACCATCAACTGCCTCCCCCGACTCTCAAATTTCCTGAGATACATCAAATAGATGAAATTCCTACGTATTATCTTAATTTGAAGAGTCTCCAGTACTATGGCATCTGTCCAATCAAAACATTTCAGTCAACAAAAACTCCCAGAGTTTCGTTTGCATCTCTGCAGGTAACCCGCTGATACGACGCACTCAATCGACACTTGGGTATTTCCGACTACTATTCGGGTGCAATGCAACATCAAGCATTTCAACCATTCTTAGGTTTCTTTCAAGCAATGAACGATATCAAATGGCCCACCATAGCATTCAACTACACCCTTATTGTCTTTTCACAAATAGTCCTATTTAAACATTTACTTATTTTCCAAAATCAACTCATTGCACAGTTTTTCAAATGCACGAACCTGAACTTCGGGATGACACTTTTTCAAACCCATACTCCTACATCTAGCACGCAATGAGCCAACGTCGTAATCATTAAGTTCAAGAATCCAACGCAAGCCAGCCGCCATATCCATTTTGTCTTTAAATTTTGCTCGGTATCCGGTTTCAAATGAGTGAACTAAATCAAGCGCTACTCCAACCTCGAAAGAAACAACTGGCGTGCCGCAGAGCACAGATTCATTAATCATCATTGGCCCGGAATCTTCAAGAGATGCACTTACAAATACATCAGCAGCTTGATAAGCTGCCGCTAATTGCCTATCACCTCTTAAAAAACCAATATGCATATGATCGAATGGGATATTTAGCTCAGCAACACTTTCGCCTCGTCCCGCCGTAACAACCAAAATTCGATTGCGCAATGCAACATTGTCTGTGAGCATAGCATGAAGCGCCCCCAAAGCAGCAGTAAGGTAACGAATACCCTTACGCTCTTCAAACAAACTCTGCGCACCAAAGAAAATAATTTTCCGCCCCTGAGGTAAACTCAAAAAATCTCTTGCATCGGCAATATTTACTGGCGTAAAAACATCCACATCAACCCCAAGCAAAATCAATTCATGACGCTTATTACTAAATACACTTGCTGACTCAATTTGCTTTCTGGACCATGATGAAGCTGCCAACGCCGTAATGTTCATACCCTGTACATATTCCCTTTTCTTCAACCATTGCCAATAAGATAGATCGCGCTTTCCTCGCAATAAGCCAAGTTGTGGACAATTACCACACTGCCGAGTATAGCCAAGACACTCAAAAGCATAATTGCACCCACCTGTAATTGGCGCCATATCCATGCAATACCAAATCACAGGAGCCTCGGTCATCCTACTTAAATCACTCACTACCCCGGCATCTATAAAAGCTGAAGCTAGATGAACAATAATTACATCAGGCACAAAAGGAAGCACATCAAACAATTGCATCGCCGTAATTTCATGATCTGTATCCACTAGAAAATATGGTGAATATTTGAATAGACGTTGCATCAAGCGAATTTTGAACGAGTACCAGAATCGTCTCAATTTACCTGAATAACTCAAATGAATCCCAACACTTTTCACATCTGGATCATCGCTTTCTTTGCGATAAACCACCATGCGAGAATCCAGCTTCATTGCTTTCATATTGCAATGCAACCTGTAGGAGGCATCAAATCCCCCGCCGCCACCGCCAACATCCTGCCTTGCTAAGTGTAAAATCTTCATAAACAAAGCTTTGGGTAGTGTAGATGCGGAAAATCGTGCAAGTTAATCATTACCGAATAGATCACGGGTATATACCTTGTTTGCCACATCTCGAATATCGTCTGCGAAGCGATTAGCAACAATTACATCTGCTTTTAGCTTGAATTGTGACAAGTCATTCACTACACGTGAGTGAAAGAACTCAGGCTCATTGATTTCCGGTTCAAAAACAATCACCTCGACCCCCTTGGCCTTGATGCGCTTCATAATACCCTGAATGCTCGATGACCTAAAGTTATCGGAACCGCTCTTCATTATGAGGCGATATATACCTACAACTTTGGGATTACATTTAAGAATACTGGTCGCGATGAAATCTTTGCGAGTAGTATTAGCCTCGACAATGGCGTGAATTAAATTCTGCGGCACATCCTGATAGTTCGCAAGAAGTTGCTTGGTATCCTTGGGCAGACAGTAACCGCCGTAACCAAACGAAGGGTTATTATAATGGTCGCCGATGCGCGGATCAAGACTCACCCCTTGAATGATCTGCTTGGTATCGAGCCTATGCGTGGCCGCATAGGTATCCAGTTCATTGAAATATGCTACCCGCATAGCAAGGTAGGTATTGGAGAACAGTTTGACCGCCTCTGCTTCAGTTGAATCGGTGAACAATACGTCAATATCTTGTTTAACGGCACCTTGCTTGAGCAGGTTGGCAAAAGTCTCGGCGCGCTGACTGCGCTCTCCAACGACGATGCGCGAAGGATACAAATTATCATGCAGAGCACGGCCTTCACGCAAAAATTCAGGCGAAAAGATCAGGTTATCGCAATTGAACTGTTTACGGGCTTTGGCTGTATAGCCTACCGGAACAGTTGATTTGATGATCATCACCGCCTGCGAATTGATACTTATGACATCCTGTATCACCGTCTCAATTGAATGTGTATTGAAATAGTTAGTTTCAGGGTCGTAATCGGTAGGTGTCGCAATAATGATGTAATCCGCCCCGGTATAGGCATCAACCTTATCCAACGTGGCACGAAAATCGAGCTGTTTATGGCTTAGATAATCCTCGATTTCAACATCATCAATCGGAGGCTGCCTGCGATTTAGCATTGCCACCTTCTCGGGAACTATGTCGAGCGCGACCACTTCGTTATGCTGTGCCAGCAAAATGGCGTTAGAAAGTCCGACATAACCAGTACCTGCGATAGCAATTTTCATAGATCAAAGATTCAAAACAAAAATTCAAGCCGAGCAAACGTGCTATGGCCCATTAAAAACAACACAACCTTTCGATTGTGCGCGATAAGTAACTTCCCAAAAGAAAGTGCATTGGTGCAAACCCTTAAGTTTGTAGCGGTATACAAACAAGCGAAAAAACTATTAGAGCCATTCCCGTAAATACTTGAAAAGTAATATGTTTTTAATTTGCTCATGGCAAACACCCTCACCCTTTAATAAGTTCCTACGAATTCTACACAAAGCATTAATAGATCAGTTCATTTCACCGCATCAAAAAAACAAAAAATGCTGGCATAAGTAAAATAATTTTGTTCCGGCCTTAATCGCCCAAAAAATTCAATGTATAAGCAAATTTCTATGCAAAATTCAAACTCATGACCCAATCCACACTAAAAGTTTTCAAGGTGATGTGTCCAAGATGAACTTGCTAAATACCGCATTGAATACCAACGCATGTAAATTTTCGACGAGTAGGTATCTGTAGCAATGATTTTTGATTCACAACTATCCCCCATGCATCCAATCCGCAAATGCATTTCGATGCAGAGCCAATTGCCGGAATCTCCCTTTTCTCACAAAGAATGCTTTCCAATATAGTGGCAACCCTATGATTAACAAGCGTAACCAATATAATGGATAGTATATAAGTACTATCGGTGAATCAGCCTCAACCGGAAAATGTTGGGCGATCACTGAACGAGACGCAAATACAATACCGGACAAAAAAACAAATTCTCTACCCCTCCCCCCTGTATCCAGAACTTGATTCAAGTGACTTCTCAGCAAATGAAGGTTTTCAAGATCGGCAAACAGCAAATACTCAGCTCCGTCCAGCCATAATAATTTACATTGTTTACAACCAAATGCTTCGAGAACTTCTTCCGGGACATTTGCGCCTAGGTGTTTTTTTGCCAAATAAAGCAAAGGAAGCGTATAACGCTGCCAGTTTCCACTTATGACAATTTTGACGAAATCCTGCCAGTCAATCTGTTTAGCTTCAATCAAAAGGGCAACATCGACCAAAGCCAAAGGCCCCAGATCAAGTTGGTGATCAAGTGTTGCGTGTATACACAAATGCAGCAACATATCTTCGTGGCAAAGAAAATTAACATGGATGCCACCCAACATTTTAACTACGCTACGCTCCCAAATCCCACCATCAAAACTAGTCAAGTAATCAAACTTGTCATTTAGTGCAACCAACCGATGGTGCAGCTCAATACAAACACCCTCTGGACTAATCAATGGAGAAAGATGTTTTCCCTGCGCTAAATACGCTTCAGGCAAACCGCCTGACTTAGGCTCATATCCATGCTTCTTTAATAGTTTGAAAGCTTCGACTACCTGCTCAGGCTTGAGCAGCAAATCCAAGTCTCGCATCGGCCTGAGCCCCGAATTGGGATAGGAAAAACGAGCTAGGTATGCCCCTTTTAGCGCAATCGATGGAATATTTTCGGCTTCGAGAATTTTTGTTACTGTCAGCAACTCACGATAAATTTTCAGATTTCGCATAGCATTTTTTCGCTGCGACATCTTAAACTGAACCTTTACCTTTTGAGGAATGACATCTCCATAAACCTCGTTACCAAGACGATCATGAAGCATCGGACCAAGACGATGCAACCGAGCCGTTTTCGACACATAGTCCCAATCCTCCGGCAGCATCTGTTGCGCGGCGGCAAGCGTCGGCAGATTACGATCCAGATGTAGCGCATCCAGAATAAATTTTCTTGCGCTGATGCGTTCGACTAATTCCATCTTAATTGACACTCATGTCCGACCGGCAAGTGCATTTAATACTTGGCCAACACATTCTTCCGGCCGATTCTTCACCGTATCAAGCATCACCTCAGGCTGTGTTGGACTCTCATAAAGACTATCTATACCGGTAAAATTGGCAATCTTGCCTTGGCGTGCCTTGGCATACAAACCCTTTACATCACGCGCCTCACACTCTTCGAGCGAGGTATTGACATATACTTCAAAGAATTCATCCGGTTCTAGTAACGAACGGGCGAAATCGCGTTCCGCCCGGAACGGACTGATGAAAGAAACAATTACAATCAGCCCAGCATCCACCATCAATCTTGCCACTTCAGCAATCCGGCGAATGTTTTCAACTCGATCCACTTCGGTAAAACCCAAATCACGGTTCAAACCATGACGAACATTGTCACCATCGAGCCAGTAAGTGTGCTTCCCTTCCGAATGCAAACGCATTTCCAATAAATTGGCAATCGTGGATTTACCGGAACCGGACAATCCGGTAAACCAAATACACGCGGGCTTTTGTGCCTTTAGACCAGCACGCGCCGCTTTATTCACATCACTGGAAACTGTGCTAAGAGTTAAAACTGTATGCAAGAGCGTATTTCCTTCGCCCATTGTATTTCTCTATTCTACCGTCACAGATTTGGCTAGATTCCTCGGCTTATCAACATCGGTACCTTTCTGTAGCGCCACATAATAGGCAAGCAATTGTAATGGAACCGTATGCAAAACAGGACTCAAATATCCGGCATGCTCATGCATCTGCATGATATTGACTCCATCCGATGCTTGTATGTGCGTATCTTCATCGGCGAACACATAGAGTTCTCCGCCACGAGCGCGTACTTCCTGTAAATTGGATTTCAATTTTTCCAACAATGCGTCGTTAGGCGCAACCGAAATCACTGGCATATCTTTATCCACCAACGCCAGCGGCCCGTGTTTTAACTCACCGGCAGGATAGGCTTCCGCATGAATATACGAAATCTCCTTAAGCTTTAACGCCCCCTCCAGCGCGATGGGATAATGCATTCCACGTCCTAAAAACAATGCATGATGCTTATCGGCGAATTGCTCTGCCAATTTCGCTATCTGCGGTTCCAAATCCAGCACTTTTTGTACTGCGGCAGGAAGATGACGCAACTCATGCAACAAAAGCGGTTCCTGTTCACTCGTCAAACGCCCGCGCAACTTGGCTAACACCATCGTCAACAAAAAGAGTGCGACTAACTGAGTCGTAAATGCCTTGGTTGATGCCACCCCTATTTCCGGCCCTGCCCGTGTCAAGAACCTCAATTTGGAAAGTCTGACTAGCGCACTTTCAGGCACATTGCAGATTGCGAGTGTATGGATATGTCCCAGTGACTTCGCATGATTAAGCGCCGCAAGGGTATCTGCGGTTTCACCCGACTGCGACAGCACAACCACCAACGATTTCGGATTTGGCACACTGGTACGGTAACGATATTCACTCGCAATTTCGACAACGCAACGAATCCCGGCGATTTCCTCTAACCAATATTTCGCCACCAAGCCGGCATGATAGCTAGTTCCGCATGCCAGAATAAGAACGCTGTCAATTTCCGAAAATACCACTGCCGCCTCGGCACCGAAGATGTCTGGAACAATCGATTTGCTATTGCGGACAGATTCAAGAGTCTCGGCAATAGCCTGCGGCTGTTCGTGAATTTCCTTCTGCATGTAGTGGCGATAATTACCCAGTTGCACACTTTCGTTGCTGATTTGACTCACCTGAACCGGGCGTTCTACCTCACAGCCATCGATATCGAAAATACGGTAGCTTGATCGACTAATTTCAACCACATCACCTTCTTCAAGATAAATCACCTTGTTGGTAACGGGTAGTAGTGCCGATACATCTGAAGCAATCAGATTTTCACCAATGCCAATTCCCATCAACAATGGGCTGCCGCGCCGGGCACAAACAAGCTGTTCTGGATTGTCAGATGCAATAACACCAATAGCATAAGCACCAACCAGTTCGGTGAGAGCCGACTGGGTTGAAGCTAGCAAAGACTTACCGTTAACGTAATGGCTATGTATAAGGTGAGTAATCACTTCGGTATCTGTATCCGATGTAAAAACATATCCCTTGGCAATCAGGCTGGTACGTAACGTCTCAAAATTTTCAATAATGCCATTATGAACAACGGCAATCAGATTATTACTCAAGTGCGGGTGAGCATTGCGCTCACTGGGTACACCATGAGTCGCCCAACGGGTATGACCTATGCCCAACGTACCTTTGGTCTGCGCACTCTTCTCAATGAGCTCGGCAACACGCCCGGTGCATCTTACCCGTTCAAAATTATCCTCATTTACCACTACCAAGCCAGCCGAATCATAACCCCGGTATTCAAGGCGCTGTAGACCTTCCAACATGATAGGCACTACATTTCGTTCAGCTACTGCTGCAACGATTCCACACATACTCTCTCCATCTCTATACGAAATACATAGGCGCGCGTCATAACTATTACTGGGAATTACCAAAGATAGGCCTGAGTTCGGTCTATCTGGTTACATCGACGCCAGAATACGAACCTCTCACCACCGAACTATCTATTTTTATTCGAAGCCCGCTAACTACCCAAGTTATAGGGCGGGGAAATTTATTATGCCGCATGTCAATTTTGAATCATCCACGCTACCGCCCTGCAAAGCACATTCGCACCTCGCATAACTTATTGATTTTAAATTAATTAAAATATTACAGGTTAATTACACTGTTAATAATGAGCCTATCGAATCATGAATGCAGAAAAATCAGATCATTTGCTTACATGAAATACCTTCGACAAGGCAAACTGATTAAATCAATGCCTCACCATATCTTTGCCAGACTATCGAGGCTGACACTTACCTTATTCGATTTACCCAGTAAATCCAGCAGTATTATTACGCGCCGGTTGCCATCAGGCTGAACAAAAACAGCCTCCATGCCATCAAACGCCCCGTCTGTCAGCCTTACCGCCCCCCCCTTGGTAAACAAAGGTTCATCCTGATGCAGTCCGAATTCAGATACAGTTCTCTGCTGCAAGGCATTCATGACCTCGTCAGGTATCACTGCCGGCTTTTCACCAAACCGCACCAAACCGACCACCCCCCGGGTGGAACGCACAGACGATATGCTTTTCCTTTCTGGGTTAACCCGGATAAATACATATCGTGGAAAAAGCACTTCGACTTTTTCTTCCCATTTACCCTTGCAGCGTTTTTCCACCTTGATGAGCGGCAGATATACCTGAAAACCCTGACGCAGAAGATTCTCCTGCGCTATCCGTTCCTGACGAGGCTTGCAACAAACAGCAAACCAGCGCTCCCTTTTTTCCGCACTTTCAAGCAACATCTTTGTGGCATTTCCAATTTAATTCTTCGCTCCAGGTAGCAACATCAATGTGCGACACCTTCACGTATGACTATATCGCCCATCACGTAAACTTCATTTATATACAAACATCCGCCAGAGCCATTCAATATATTTATGATAACACTACCGCCTTACACCATACTTACGGTCAAGTGTGCATCGAAAGCTGCGCACAATATGCAGACCCATAAGTCTGTTACCAGTTGAATAATGTCAAAACGTGATTAAAATTATCGTAGATCGGGTTTTTATTCAGAAATTATCGATTTATCGCCGCATACTCCGTGGGAATGCCCTTGCGGTATTAACCCGACAAAACGCGTTGCATCGAACAATGCCTGTCGGGTTGAAACCCGACCTACATCAGCTTGGAGCAGTACGTTTAAATTTCATATCCCTTAACACTTAACAATAGATTCAAACAAAAATTGGTCTGCCGCATGCAACACAAAAAATTCCGGGTTATGCAAGTCGGGCTTGTTATATTGCAACTCAATTCCAGCCACATCACAAACTCGTCCGCTCGCTTCTTTTACAACTGCATGTGCCGCTGCCGTATCCCACTCCATGGTAGGACCCAATCGCGGATACAGATGGGCAGTACCTTCCGCTACCAGACATAACTTGAGCGAACTACCCATACCTATACACTGACAATCACCGAGCTTATTAATAAAGGCTTCGGTACGGACATCTTGATGAGAACGACTGGCGACGATTTTAACTGTTTCGCCTTGCATATAGGGTGTAGCTTGAATTGATTCCGGCTCTTCCGTACCGTGCCGCACAAAAGCACCTGCCCCCCGTTCAGCAAAATAACAGGTATCCAAAGCAGGCGCATACACCACACCCAATATCGGATTGCCATTTTCAATCAAAGCAATATTTACAGTAAACTCGCCATTACGCTTGATAAACTCCTTGGTGCCATCGAGTGGATCTACCAACCAGAAACGAGTCCAATTCTTACGCTTTTCATAATCAATCTGCGCGGATTCCTCGGAAAGAATGGGCCAGCCCAAGCCCAAGTCAATCAAGCCAGTGCTAATAATGCGATCAGACGCAAGGTCAGCCTGAGTCAATGGCGAATTATCTGACTTGCTTATTATTTCATTGTCCGGATCAGAGTATATGGACATTATGGCCCGACCAGCCGCAACCGATATGGAAATAACGTCTAAAAGCAGATTATTAATCATGGAATATTTATACCTGAGCTATTGCGACGAATTCGAAAATATTTCAGATACAAGAATTTTCCTAATGCCAAATGTGTTTACCAATAACAAGCAACACCAGTTAAAAAAGCGTGGCAATTATACTGACCCGAGGCAAGTTGTATATAGTCCTTAAAGACCAGTCACTTAATTCGACCAATGAAAACTTGAGTATATTTACCCACTAAAACTGCCCCGTATTTACTTAACAAACTGTAATATTACTGAGAATTGGGCTGATATTCGGGTACCCAGACCTTCAAAGCCTCCTTCACCCGCTCATCAGACATAGTATGCGCCTTCATCCATTCAAGCAGGCTCTCCAGCCAGGCTTCATCAATCTGACGCGCCTGAGCAATCCGAAGTTTTGCATGGGGTGTAGGTAATGTATGCTCATAATCAGCCAATAATTCCTCATAGAGCTTTTCCCCCGGACGCAATCCGGTAAATTCGATACCAATTTCTTCCTCAGTTAATCCAGACAGACGAATCAATTCCTTGGCAAGATTAACGATCTTCACCGGCGCGCCCATTTCCAGAACAAATATTTCCCCTCCCTGCCCCATCAAACCTGCCTGCAACACCAACTGCGCAGCTTCGGGAATAGACATGAAATAGCGGGTAATTTCGGGATGCGTAACAGTAATCGGCCCACCCTGTGCAATCTGGGCACGAAATTTCGGGATGACACTGCCGGTACTCCCCAGTACATTCCCGAACCGGACAATTATGAAACGAGTCGTTGCCGTTGGCTGCAAAGCCTGACAGACCATCTCGGCAAGACGCTTTGAAGCCCCCATCACATTAGTTGGGTTAACAGCCTTGTCAGTTGAAATCATCACAAATTTGCCTACCCCATGCCTTTGCGCAGCACGCCCCACCGTCCAGGTACCCAATGCATTATTGCGTATTGCCTGCCATGCATTATGCTGCTCCATCATCGGCACATGTTTGTAGGCCGCCGCATGAAACACCACACTAGGCCGATACAAACCCATAACCTCATTTACTCGTTCGGCATCACGCACATCACCGACCAGACAAACAAAATCGAGTTCATGAAAAACCTGCCGCAACTCCTGCTCAAGGGTATAAAGTGCCAATTCACTCGCCTCAAACAATACCAACAAAGAGGGAGAGAAACGTGCAACCTGCCTGCACAATTCCGATCCGATAGAACCGCCCGCCCCTGTCACCATTACAACATTTCCAGACAACAGCTTATGCAACCCGTCTGTATCAAGCACAACCGGGTCTCGTCCCAACAAATCGTCCAGTTCCACCTTGCGTAATTTTGAAACTTCCACCTTGCCGCTCATCAGATCATCAAAAGAGGGCACCGTAAGTGCTTGAACATTTGCGTCATTACACAGCTTGATCACGCGCTGACGGCTCTGGTGTGAACTGGACGGCATGGCAATAATTACACGTTCAATAGCGAAATGAATCGTCCAGCGACTCAATTCATCCAAGCCACCCAATACCTTCACTCCATTTATAATACAGCCATGCTTTTCAGCATCATCGTCCAGAAAGCCGACCAATTGCCACGCGCGATTTTTTTCCAGATCCTTGGATAGCATAACGGCAGCGTCACCAGCACCCAGTATCAAAACCGGCTCACTGGACAATTTCATTCGTCGCTGAAACCGGGTTTCTTTCCACATCCGGTATATCAGACGACTACCGCCCATGAAAATAACCAGAAAAATCGGATTTAATGCCAGCACCGTACGAGGCACTACCTGATTATTCAGCATCCACAGCACAAACGGAATAGCCAAGGCGGCCAACAATACAGCCAGTACGATATTGCGCAAATCATTCAAACTTGCATACCGCCAAATCCCGCGATAAAGGCCAAATTTCCAGAATATCGCAACTTGCAATGGAATGACCCATGGCATGGCTTGAAACATCTCATTGAAATATTCGGGCGGCAAATCAAAATTGAAACGCAATAAGTAGGCTAGCGTCCACGCAATAATGGTAGCCAGAATATCGTGGGTAATAGCCAGAGCGGTACGTCTACCTGATTTACGCAACATTGCCAGCCCCACTCGTCACTTCTGAATATCGAAAAACAACACTGACCGAAATAAAGCAATTGAACAGCACGAACCCGCTCCTATCAGACAAAAGGGAAATATCAATTAAGCGTGTACTTCGGGAAGATTGAACGTGATTAACCTTATTAGAGGACATCATCGAAACCGGTAGCAATAGAAAAAAAAGAAATTAATAGCCGAATATTTCATCAACGCAAACAACAATAAGAAAGTGCCATATAAATATATTCAAGTCCAACCGTGTGAAGTTTAACAGCATCCCGAATTTGCACCGCAATATATTTAAAACACCTCTATTTTTAATTGCTACTACCTGACAAGTCGGCTACTATTAAGCGGATTTACCTCCACTCAGGGCTTGCTTGTGCCATTGATCAAACTGACACTCCCATTATTATTTACCATCGGTGCATTTTTCTGCGCCATTTCGCCCCGTGCAGAAACACTATCTCTGACTGAAACACTTGCGCTTGCAAGCCCATCCTCCGCTATCGAAACCAGAAAACCCATCGATATTCCAGACACTGTCCAGCCAACACTGCTTACCAACTCATCTACAAAAAACGAAAACGGTCTTGAGCTAAACACATCATTGGCAGCGCCAACCGCACCACTGACGCTCACAACGGCTCGCAATGTAGAACTAACACTCATACCGCAAAACGGCGACCTATGGGAGCGCCTGCGTAGTGGTTTCACACTCCAAGAATCTGATAACCCATTAATTGCCAAGCATGAACAATGGTATGCGCAACGACCCGAATATGTTGCGCGCATGATGGAAAGAGCCGGACGCTATCTTTTCTATATCACCAGCGAAGTCGAGCGTCGCGGTATGCCCGCTGAAATTGCACTACTTCCCATGATAGAAAGCGCTTTTAATCCTGTCGCGAACTCAACCAGCAATGCCGCTGGCATCTGGCAATTTATGCCATCGACGGGCAGAAATTTCGGCCTGCAACAAAACTGGTGGTATGACGGTCGTCGCGACATTATCAGCGCGACTAATGGCGCGCTGGATTACCTGGAAAAATTACACAACATGTTCGGTGACTGGAAATTGGCTCTTGCTGCCTATAACTGGGGAGAAGGCGCCGTACAGCGCGCTCAGGAACGCAATCGCAAGAAAGGTCTTCCAACGGATTACGAAAGTCTCAAAATGCCCGATGAGACCAGCAATTACGTACCCAAACTATTAGCCATAAAAAATATCGTTGCGAATCCAGAACATTTCGGCCTTGAACTACCGGGAATACCCAACAAACCGTATTTTGCCAAGGTTCAAACAGAAAAACATATAGACGTGAAATTAGTTGCACAACTGGCCGATATATCCAAAGAAGAATTTGTCGCGCTGAATCCGGCACACAATCGACCCGTCATTTTGCAGGACAGTGGCGATTACATTTTGCTACCCACGGACAAAGTCGATAAGTATCGTGTCAATCTGGAAAACTACGACAAGCCACTGGTTAGCTGGCAGGCCTATCACGCGAACAAGGGCGAAAGGTTAGACCGTCTGGCACCGCGCTTCGGCCTTTCAGTAGATAAACTTAAATCGATAAATAGCCTGACCGCACATGGCCGACTAAATCGTGAGCAAATGCTACTCGTCCCGATTAACAATGATGCAATCAATAGTGAAACCGAATTCGAAGCCTTCAACATGCATTTGCACCCTGTAGCTAAAGAAAACTCGCCCAAGCAAAAATATGCCCCCACGATCCAGCATATCGTACACAGGGGAGAAACACTGCCTCAAATAGCACGACAATACCAAGTTAGCATCAAGAATCTGAAACGTTGGAACGGACAATTGAAACAAATCAAACCCGGACAAACGCTTACCATTGTGCAGTTAGAAAAGCCGACATCCAGTCACAAGAAGAGTCGTGCAGCATCCAGATCATCAACAAGGAAGGTTGCTCAACACAAAACGATTAAGCAGGCCTCAAGAAAACGCGGCAAAAAAATCAACCTCGCCTTTCAGGGTAAGTAAGCACGACCTGCTGCGTACTCATCGCCTTTTTAGGAACCTGTTATAAACGCGAAGTTACGTTTTTCACGAAGTTATCCGCGTAACGGTAAGACTTCCATAGTCGCCATGCGACTTTTGCGAAACCGATCACTCCGCGTCGACGCACGGCAATCAGACTAGCCACACCCGCAAGTAAAACAGGATGTGACCGCAGGAAACGAACAGCAAGCCATGTTTGATCCGCGAAGCGTAACGGCACGGTCCAGCGCACACCGATTTCAGCCAGTTCTTCGCGCTGCGCGGAAATTCTGGATAACAATATCTGGCGACGTTGCATCACCTCACGCATTTGCTTAGTCATATTAGCCATCCAGTTGCTCTTTGTCTTTTATCAGTTCGCCTATACTCGCAGAAAATAGCCTTGATTTTCTCTGCGCAAGCGTTTGCAGACGTTTCGCTGTCAGCAAACCAATAAAGAGGAATATTGCGCCACCACCACCCAACACAGCAAGGCGATGCTCATCCCAAAACAACACCACAACAAACACAGACATCAGAATAATGCCCATGCCAAAACAAAATAGCGCAGAAATAAAATAAAGGAGCATCTGCCCCAAGTGCAAACGCTCCTCATACAATTCATTCGCCAGCAACTCCAAGCGGGTTGAAGCGATAGAAGTCAGCGTAGATAACAATCGCCGAATCGAATCCATCAGCCCCGCACTTTGCTGCTGCATTATTTAACGACCGCGCGAAATCAGCATACCGACGACCAGTCCCACACCGGCTGCAATACCAACCGCTCTCCAGGGGTTGTCATGAACATATTCATCGGTCGCTCTAGCCGCTGCACGGGTTTTTTCCAGCATGGCCTCCTCTGCCGCTGCGAGGCGCTCCTTGGCTGAAGTCAAACTATCCTGTATACGCTCCCGTGCCGCCACCACCTTGTCCCCCGCCTGACCAGCTGTTGCCTTTAATAACTCTTCCGCATCCGAAACAACCAACTTCAAATCCTGCATCAACTTTTCCTTGCTTACATCACTTTCGGCACTGGTTAAATTAGTACTCATGTTGCTCTCCTAATTAGTTAAGTCACAAAACTACCCTACTGCTACCACATTTAAAGCCTAAACCCTGTTACCTTTTTAATCCAAAGGCAGCATCACGTCAACCTGAATTCGCCTAAATCTCCACATCAGGACTATTCCCCGCAAAATAGCAATGCGCGGTATGGCTGGAAGACAATTCCACTGCTGGCGGATATGCCTCATTACATGCCTGCTTCGCTAAAGAACAGCGCGGCGCAAAATGACATCCCGGCGGTGGTGCGGTGGGCGACGGCAAATCACCTTCCAGCCGGACATATTCACGACGCTGCCCGTCTATACGCGGCACCGCCGATAACAAGGCACGCGTGTAGGGATGAGCAGGACTGCGTAACACCTGCTCCGCCGTGCCACGCTCTACGATACGCCCCAGATACATCACACATATTTCATGCGCCAGATACTCCACTACCGAAAGGTTATGAGTAATGAACAAGTAACTCAGATTCAGCTCCTGCTGCAACGCTTTAAGCAAATTCAATATCTGCGCCTGCACCGATACATCCAGTGCACTGGTGGGCTCATCGCAAATCAGCAATTGCGGTGAAACAGCCAACGCACGAGCTATCGCAATCCGCTGTCGCTGCCCACCCGAAAATTCATGGGGATAACGCCACTTATCGGTACTGGCGAGACCGACCTTCTCCAGCAAAATATCAATATGCGCCTGACGCGCTGCACTGTTTGTTCCGATATTTAGTGCGCTCATTCCTTCTTCAAGTATCTCGGCCACGCGCATTTTCGGATTTAATGAAGCATAGGGATCCTGAAACACCATCTGCATTTCGCCGCGCATTTGACTCAAGTCTCGCCTAGCCAATTTGGCATTATCCTGCCCTATCACTTCCCGTCCGCCAAACTGCACACTTCCCGCCGTCGGTTTAATCAATTGCAGCAGCGCCTTACCCAGTGTCGTCTTACCGCAGCCCGACTCACCCACCAGCGCCAGCGTATGTCCAGCCGGAATTTCCAGCGACACGCCATCTACCGCCATCACATGCCCGGTCACGCGCTTCAAGATACCTTTGCGTATCGGAAAATGCACTTTAAGATTACTGACACTAAGCAATGATGGGGTACGGTCTGAGTTTGAAGTAGCCTCATCGCCCTGATCATTCCCGGACGCGAATGAAGCAGACTTGCCTTGACCTTCACTCTCCTCCACGCCCATTACTTGATCCGCATACAAATGGCATCTGACACCACGTCCGTCAGACAATACATTCCATGTGGGCGAGCTTTCAGTACACACTGCCCATGCCCTGTCGCAACGCGGCGCAAACCGGCATCCCTGTCGGATACTGCCCAATGGCGGTACTGAACCCGGAATAGCAACCAGTGGCTGATTACGTCTAACTCGGCCGGGCAAAGCGGCAAATAATTTTTGTGTATAAGGATGCAGAGGTTGCGCAAAAAGTTGTTCACGCGAGGCCTGCTCAACCACCTGCCCGGCATACATCACTCCGACACTATGCGCCATCTCGGCCACCACACCCAAATCATGTGTAATCAGCAACATGGCCATGCGCGCAGCTTGTTGAGTATCACGCAACAATTGCAGAACCTGCGCCTGTATCGTTACATCCAGCGCGGTAGTCGGCTCATCGGCCACCAATAATCGCGGCGAACCGGCCAGCGCCATCGCAATCATCACGCGCTGTTTCATGCCGCCTGAAAGCTGAAACGGGTACTCCTCCACCCGCCGCTGCGGATCGGGAATGCCTACCTGCTCCAGTAAAGTTACGCAACGCGATGACACCGACTCAACCGCCTCATGCTTGCAATGCAGTTCCAGCACCTCAGCAATCTGCGCCCCTACCGTCATCACCGGATTCAGACTCAATCCCGGCTCCTGAAAAATCATCGCCATCTGCCCGCCCCGCACCCGACGCATCTCGCGTTCGGGCAAATCAAGCAACGACGCATCTCCCAACACTACCTTGCCCGAACTATTCACTACCCCGTCCGGCAATAAACGCATCATCGATAATGCCGTCATCGACTTGCCGCACCCGGATTCGCCCAGCAACGCAAAAGTTTCCCCTTCCGCGATTGCAAATGAAATTCCGTCGACTATCGCCGCCCCTGCAACCAGCCCTGTGACCAGATTCTCAACTTTCAGCAAACTCATATACCTGTCTCTGCCCTATTTGGAAATACGGATACAAACATTTGGCTCAATGCCTCACTCATTACCTTCATTTCCACTCAGTCGCCCCTATTCAACCCGAATTATCCATTAAACCGAAAGTTGGTCATTTCCGCCTGCGCGGGAATGAACATGCTAATAAAAAATCTGGGGGGTAAGGCATGAGTGTAATTCATTATCATGCAAACTATAGAACGAGCCTACAAATCCTTCCCGTTTACATCGAACAAAGATTCAACCCCCTTTCAGCGCACTGTTGCAGTAAAATGAACATCGTTGGCATTCAATATTTTTTAATTTGTGCGGAGAAACAGTATGGAAAACAGAAAATTTCGTTTGGTAACGCGTAGCGATTTCGATGGCTTGGTCTGTGCGGTATTGTTAAAGCACCTCGACATGTTAGGCGACATTCTGTTTGTCCATCCCAAGGATATGCAGGACGGAAAAATCCAAATCGGCCCTGACGACATCACCACCAATCTTCCCTATGTGCCCGGTGCCCATATTGCATTCGACCATCATCTATCGGAAACCCTACGCAACACCGGCGAACGTACCAACCATATCATAGATCCGGATGCGCCCTCGGCAGCACGTGTCGTTTACGATTACTACGGTGGGCTGAAAACATTCCCTGCATCGTGGAATGACATGATGGTTGCAGTCGACAAAGCCGATTCAGCACAGTTCTCACGCGAAGAAATTCTTTATCCCAAGGATTGGGTGCTGCTCAATTACCTGATGGACTCTCGCACCGGGCTGGGCCGTTTCCGCGAATTCCGCATCTCCAACTACAACCTGATGATGGATCTGATTGACTATTGCATGAACCACGATATCCACCAGATCATGCAATTACCGGATGTCAGAGAACGCGCCGAGATGTATTTTGCTCATGAAGAGCAATTTAAGGATCAGCTCCAGCGCTGCTCCAGAGTGTACGGCAATCTGGTTATACTCGACCTGCGTCAGGAACCCGTCATTTATGCGGGTAACCGCTTCATGATCTACGCCCTGTTCCCGGAATGCAACATTTCCATTCATGTGCTGTGGGGAGTGAAGCAACAGAACACCGTATTCGCAACCGGAAAATCGATAGTCAATCGCAGCTCAAAAACCAACATTGGCGAACTGATGTTGCAATATGCAGGTGGCGGTCACCAGAATGCCGGAACCTGCCAGGTGGATAACGACAGTGCTGAAGCCGTATTGAACGAATTGATCACTAAAATCAATATGGATGGCTAAAATAGCTCAATCAGACTAAACACGGGGCCTCTCATCGAGGCCCTTTTTCCATGCAATCCGGCGTGTCATTCAATGGGAATCATTTCTCCGTGATAGTCGCTATACCCAACACAAGCGGCACGATACGGGATGATTCTACATCCCAATTATTACTCATCCTCATCAGGCGGAAGCGGAGCCAACAACGCCGCAATGTCATCCTCGCCAAACTTGGTGAGCCCTGCACTGTCTTCAGACAGGATGCCAGCAGCCAACTCAGCCTTTCTCTCCTGTAACGCAAGGATTTTTTCCTCGATACTGCCCGCCACGACCAGTTTGTAGACGAAAACATTTTTGGTCTGACCCAGGCGATGCGCCCGATCCGTAGCCTGATTTTCCACGGCAGGGTTCCACCACGGATCGTAATGAATCACGGTGTCTGCCGTAGTCAGGTTCAGACCGACGCCACCGGCCTTTAGGCTAATCAGGAATATCGGCACTTCACCATCCTGAAAGCGGCGCACCACTTCTTCTCGGTTTTGTGTATCCCCCGTCAGTTTCACATAGGTTAATTTCTCGCGAACCAATTCTTCCTCAATCAATTCCAGCATGGAGGTGAATTGCGAAAATACCAGAATGCGTCGGTCTTCGCCCACCAGTTCCGGCAACATCTCCATCAACATATCCAGCTTGGCACGTTCCTTGACCCGCTTTGCGGCTGTCAATTTCAACAGTCGCGGATCGCAACACACCTGACGCAATTTAAGCAAGGCATCGAGAATAATGATGTGACTGCGCGCAAAGCCTTTCTCAGCAATTTCATCCCGCACGCGCTGATCCATCGCGATGCGCACCGTTTCATACAGGTCGCGCTGCGAACCGGTCAACTCGACAGAGCGTACGATCAATGTCTTGGGCGGCAACTCGGTCGCGACATCTTCCTTGCGACGGCGCATGATGAACGGCCGTACCCGCTGGGCCAGCAATTTTCGGCGCTGCTGATTGCCATGTTTCTCGATCGGTGTACGCCAGATTTTGGTAAAACTGCGGGAATCTCCCAACAAGCCCGGCAACAGAAAATCGAACTGTGCCCATAGCTCACCCAGATGATTTTCCAGCGGCGTGCCTGTCAAACACAGGCGGTGACGGGCATTGAGCTTGCGCACTACCTGTGCGGCCTGACTGGAGACATTCTTCACCGTCTGCGCCTCATCCAATATCAACAGATGATAATTATGTTCCTGAAGTGCCGCCTCATCGCGCCACAACAACGGATAGGTAGTCAACACCACATCGTGTTCAGCGATCAGCGGAAAGTGCTCGGCTCTTTCCTTGCCATGCAAAGACAGCAATTTAAGCTGCGGCGCAAACCGTTGCGCCTCGCGCTTCCAGTTAAATATCAAGGAGGTAGGCAATACCACCAATGAAGGCCTGTCCATGCGCCCGGAATTTTTTTCGATCAGCAGATGCGCCAGCGTCTGAGCAGTTTTACCCAGGCCCATATCATCGGCCAATATACCTGCCAACTGCTGCTCGCGCAGAAATTGCAGCCAGGCCAAACCATCCAATTGATAATGACGCAGTTGCAACGCAAATCCTTGCGGGGGTTCAACAGGCTGAATACCAGCAGTATCCTTCAGTTTTCTGGCCAGACTAACCAGAGCGTCCATGCCCTTGAACTGCCAGCGCTCCATATCGGCCAGCGCATCAATACGTTCCAGGTCGTAACGAGACATGCGGATTTTCCCGCCGCTCATCTTGACATCGAACAATTCAATCAGTGTGCGCGCCAACGGCTTGATGCGACCAGCGGGCACCTTGACACGCCCGCCATCCGGCAACGGTAACTCAATCGCCTCATTGTCCTTCATGCCTTCCAGCAGAATCGGATCCAGCCAGCGTATGTCTGCCTTGAATAATTCATGTAACAACGGAGCCAATGCCAATCGTTGCCCATTAACCACAATGCCCATATTCAGGCTGAACCAGCCGTCCTGCTCTTCCTCGAACTCACCGACCCAGGCTTCCACCTCGAGAATATGATGTCGGAAGCCCTGCGGAATAATAACTTTCCAGCCAGCCGCTTCCATCTGTGGCACCGTTTGCTGCATGAAAGCGGGCCAGGCCTTTTCACTTTCCAGCGCATAGACAGGCTGATCCGGTATTTGACCCGACATGCCGAAAAGCGACATTTCCTCAAGACCGAAATTCCGCAAGGAACTGACGTAGCGTTGCTCCAGCTTGGTATCACGCTTCACACGTACGGTTTCACCATTTTTCAGTGTGACAAATTCACCGACATGATCCACCGGCAATACCGCATCGCCGTAGCAAAATTGCACGAACGCCCAGTCGCGCATCTGCGTCCCGTAACTGTAACCGCGAAATCTGCCCATGAAAGCCAGCCCAGAGGTTTCCAGCAGCAACATGGGTTGCAGCGGTTCTTCCAAAGTGCGCAAACGAGTCTTACTGGGGGCCGGCAAATCAGGCACCATTTCACGCAACACCTCGGAAACCACGGGTATGTCCACCTCCCGCAGCGGCGGCATATTCAATAACTGGGCTATTTGCGCGGGACTTTGCGGCATCTTCAGCAAGCCCATTTCACCCGTTTTTGCATCCAGATACCAGGTCGCTTCAGGCAAGGGCAAGACATCCATCGTCATGCCGCTGCGAATAATCCGGGGCACCATCCGGCCCGATTCATCCGCCCCCCAATCCAGTCTGGCCTCCCGCACCCCGCCCTGTTTGAGAAGTATCGGCTCCGACAACACATAACGGTTACCCGCAACGCGTTCCATACAAAATAATCGTCCCGTCTCCAACAGGCTGATCAAAATATCATTTCCCTGTTTGCTCTTGACGAGATTTCCGTCAAACTTTTCACGTAATGTCCAAAGCATACGCAAAACAGGCAAATCCTCCTCCAAGACAAACTGAGGCGGCTTAATCAGCGCCCGTTCAACATTACTCCACTCCTCCATCCTGCCCGTCAACTGCCCATCAGCAGTAAACTTTCCCTTGTAAATACCAACGATATAACTATCCGAATTAAAGGAGCGGGTCAGCGCATAACACAAACGCTCAGGACGTGCGGTCGGTTTAGCCTTCTTCCTGACGGGTGTCGCCTGTATCTTGCGAAATGCCTCCACCCATTCCAGCAACGCCGGATTAACTGTCGGCACACGCGGCAATGACAACGCCGACAACAACACAGCGGCGGTATGCTTGCATTTATATCCAACCGGACAACTGCACATCGGCCTGATACCCGGCAAACCAGCCATATTTTCTTCAAAAAATATTTCCACGGCATAGGGGCGCGGAGCGGTTCCCTTGACCTGTGCAACGATTTTTCCCGGCTTTACAGACAGTTGCGAAATCGAATTCAGGTAAGCCTTGGCCTTGTGCAGCTCGGGCATGGAGTACCAATGCGTTACATCAGTCAATGTATAGGTAGTGGCAAGTAACATGGATATACTGCGTGGCGGAATTTTGTTCCGCTCAGAAAAATAATTTCTGATTATAGTGCCCAAAGCAACCTTGGGGCGAAATTTAACGAATGAGTACGTTTAAGGGGTGAGGCATTCGTCCTTTCAACATGGCATCCCAGACGCGGCTTTACAATAAATCCGTCCCCGTATAAATATCTACCCTGACAGATCAACATCAAGATTCGGCTATGCAATTGAAATAGCGTAAAAATGCTGGACTCAACCCCGCGCATAGTTTATAAACTCAAACCCTGACAATTACTGAACTTTCCATCTTTTTTGGGGATTGATTTCACTTTTTACGGAATTTTCACCGCGCAATGCGCACGTTCATAATCACAGGTTCTGCATAAAAACGTATAAGAAAATCCGATGACATTTAATCACTCCCTTATTATTTCACTGCTTCTGAGCCTGAATATTAATACAGCACGGGCAGCCGATTATTTGAATGAAATGGACTTCTTTCAGGAGTTTCCCGTGGTATTGAGCGCATCACGTCTGCGCCAGCCATTATCCGAAGCACCCAATGCGATGACGGTCATCGACCGCAAGATGATCGAAGCGTCCGGTTTTCGTGATATTACCGACCTTTTCAAGCTGGTGCCTGGCATGTATGTCGGCTACTACAAAGGACATCAGGGCTTTGTTGCCTATCATGGCTCACCGGATCAGTACTCGCGGCGCATGCAGGTAATGATAGACGGGCGCAGCATCTACCTGTCCCCGCAAAGCACAATTGATTGGGCATCTCTGCCTATCACCGTGAACGACATTGAACGCATCGAGGTAATTCGCGGGCCGGCTGCCGCATCACACGGCGCGAATTCAACTCAGGGGGTAATCAGTATTACAACCCGTGATGCCGGAACTCTGGACGGTAAGCGCGTTTCGTTTACATCCGGCACCAAAGGCATCAACGATGTATCAGCTCGATTTGGAAAGCGCGGCGAATTTTTTGATTACCGCATGTCGCTTGCTTACAGCGCAGATAATGGATTCGACAATCTGGCCGCCCCCCCTAATAGCATTCCGGTTCCGGTCGCGACAGCAAACGGATTGATCAACAACAGCTTCGACAGTAATCAGGCTCGTTTGATGAACTATCGTGCCGACTATCATCCCGGCGGCGGAAATAGCTTCGATATACAGTTGGGTTTTAATAATGATAAAAAACAGGTCGGTTGGACAGATAGCCCGACAAATCTGGTACATAACCTGATCACCAATGCCGGTTTTGTTCAACTAGGCTGGACTCGGGCATTGGAAAGTAACAACGAATTCAAGCTACGTTATTTCCATATCCGTAACGACCAGCATGAGACTTTCCCTGGCGTGAATAGCCCGCCACTGGTAGTCCAGTCGGTAAATACCAGCCGCGACGATATCGAAGTGCAGCATACGCTGTCGTTACCGTCATCGAATCGTCTGGTCTATGGTGCGGCTTACCGGAGTGATAAAGTCGATGGTCAATATAGCACCGTGTCTCTTACAAAGCCTGCTTATGCGTCTTCGATAGCCATGGATGAATGGCGACTTTTTGCCCACGACGAATGGCGTATTAACAATACCTTGCTAATGAATGTAGGCGCGATGTACGAACGGGATCGCATGGGCCATAAAAATCTTTCGCCACGGGTTTCACTGAATTACCATGTCACGGCACAGCATACCTTCCGCGCCGGCGCATCGGTCGCCTATCGCACCCCGGGACTGATGGAATCAAATGGTGGAGTGGCTCAACCCGGCGAGTTGTGGGTGATCAATGCGGTTCCGACTTACCCGAATCTATTACCGGAAAAAATGGTGTCGCGCGAAATCGGCTATCTTGGCGAATTTCGCGACTGGAATGCGAGCGTGGACTTGAGGTTATTCAGCGACCTGTTAAGCCGGGGAATTATTGGAGATGGGCGTGCAGTGAACCCTTTCGTCAACGATTTTTCTGCCGAATATCGCGGGCTTGAAGCAACCCTGAAATACCAATTAAGCGAAACCGGAGAACTGGCAGCCAATTTCGCGCATGAACTGGGCTCCAGCAACGGCCCCGCTCTGGCGGCAGCAGGTTCACGCGCCACTCGTCCCAGTTGCACATGGGACAAGGACGTGTTGTCATGCTCCTTACCGACTAATAGCGCCAGCGTGCTCTATTCGCAGCATTTCTCGAATGAAGTTTCTTTCTCGGCTGGCTATTATTTTCAGGGATCGATGCAGCCGATTGATCGCGGCTCGGTCGATTTCCAGCCGATTCAGCGCCGCACCGATGTTCGCATAGCCAAAGGATTTTCGGATATGAGTGGAGTAAAAGGCAATATCTCTCTGGTCGTACAGAATTTGTTCAATCAGGAATATACCGACTATGTCGCCAACAGCCTCAACAACCGACGCGCTTATGCCACACTGACCCTGAATTGGTAACATGCACGACCGGTATTTCTGTACCGGATAAAACTAATGAGTTGAATGCAAATATGAAACAATCTGTCTTTGGGCCATTAGCGATAAGTTATATTGACAGTCAGAGTCAGAATTGATAACCAACCAGACTTCCAAGCCACATTAGATGAACAAATATCATTCCGTCAAAGCAAGCGTATTCTTCTGCATAGTCTTTAATTCAGCCTATGCGGCTGACTATGCGAATGAAATGGACTACTTTCAGGAGTTTCCTGTGGTGCTGAGTGCCTCGCGATTAAGCCAGCCATTGTCCGAAGCACCGAATGCAATGACGGTCATCGACCGCAAGATGATCGTGGCTTCCGGGGCTCGTACCATCGCTGAGCTGTTCAGACTGGTTCCTGGCATGTATGTCAGTTATTACAAGGGTAGTCAACCATTTATCGCCTATCACGGCTCGACGGATCAATATGCCAGACGCATGCAGGTAATGGTGGATGGTCGCAGCATCTATATGCCACCGGCCAGCACCGTGGACTGGGCCTCGTTGCCTATTACAGTAAGCGACATCGAACGCATCGAAGTAATACGCGGCCCGGCTGCCGCCTCGCATGGTGCCAATTCAACCCAGGGTGTTATCAGCATCAAGACTCGCGATGCCGGTATGACGGCAGGAAAAAGCATTTCGTTTACGCGCGGTGAAAAGGGTATCAACGATACTACCGCGCATTTCGGTCGGCGCGGCGACAAGCTCGATTACCGGATGACGTTGACCTATAGCGCGGATAACGGCTTCGACAATCTCACCACGCCACCCAATGGCATGCCCATCACCCAACGCAAGGCCGTAGATCTACTCAACAACAGCAATGACAATAACCGGATGCAACTGGCAAATTTTCGTGCCGACTATCACCCTAATAGCGTTGATCGATTCGATATACAAGGGGGATTTAATCACGACATACAAACAGTAGGATGGAGTGACAAGAATCCGAATCCGGCTCAACCTAGAAACACTAACGCTAATCCGCCGCATGACCAGTTTACCAATTCAGGATTCATGCAGTTTGAATGGATACGTATACTGGAAGACAATGCCGAACTCAGCCTACGTTACTACCATATCCGTCAGGACCAGCATGAGGCCTTTCCAATTTATCTAGGCGGAATGTATTTACCGGGACCCGCAACTCAATCCGTTAAATCTGGCAGGGATGAAATCGAACTGCAGCACACTGTACCGTTTTCCGTTACGAATCGTCTGGTTTACGGCGCAGCCTGGCGTCAGGATAAAATAAATGCCCGAGGCTACGCACAGGCATTTGCGCTGATTCGTATGCCTACCTCCTATTCGTATTCATCCTCAACCGATGAATATCGACTATTTGCCCACGACGAGTGGCGCATCACACCGAATTTATTGCTTAACGCTGGCGGAATGTGGGAGAGAGATAGTTTCGGCAACAAAAATACGTCACCCCGCGTAGCACTCAACTTCCATCTGACACCGCAACATACCCTGCGCACCGGGGTTTCGGTTGCCTACCGCACCCCTGCTATTGGAGAAACCAGACTGTATCCATTGCAGATTGGTGCCTTATTCGTACCCGGTTCAATTGTATCTTCACCTGGACTAACGCCGGAAAGACTACTCTCCCGCGAAATCGGTTATCTGGGTGAATTCCCCGATCTATCTACCTCGGTTGACCTACGACTATTCAGTGATCAAGTCAGCAATGGTATTTATGCATCAACCATCCAACCCCTGATTAACGGTATGTCAGCCTACTATCAGGGAATGGAAGCTACCCTCAAACACGAATTCAATGAAAAAAGTGAACTAACCCTGAACCTTACGCACGAACTGGCTAATTGCGATATTGCCGCCCTCAAAAAGGCGGGATTGACCACGACAACGCCTGCCAGTCCTTGGATCGCCGATGTATTAAGCGGCAGTATACCCAGAAACAATGCCAGCCTGCTGTATACACAACGCCTGTCACATGACATTTCATTCAGCAGCGCGTTTTATTATCAGGATTCACTGCAACCCTATGACCGAGGCTCTCTTGATTATCAGCCGATACAACGCCGTATGGATGTGCGCATCGCCAAGGGTTTGAATTTCGGAGGTGGGATAAATGGCGAAATGGCGTTAGTGGTACAAAACTTACTGAACAAGAAATCTACCGAATATGTTGCTCAAAATGTCTACAATCGACGCAGCTTTGCCACGCTGTCCTTGAACTGGTGATATGAACTTCATTAGTCACTACACCCGTTTTTTCTGGCAGAAGATACTGCCCGTCCTGTTATGCCTAACGGGTTTAGTGACATCCAATGTTTATGCCAGTGACTTTCATATACTGGTCGTATTAAGCAATTCCAGTACTCCCTATCAAGCCTTTGCGCACACTTTCAGGAAAGAACTTCCCGAAAGCATCAAGACTACGTTAATACCGCGAGTCGAATTGTATTCAGGCGATGATCTGCAGGCCGATCTGGTGGTAACCGTCGGAGTGAATGCGACAGAAGTGGTATTGGCAAAAACAAGCCTGCCGGTATTGGCGGCAATGATTCCCAGCAACACCTATGAGGAATTGGTCGCAAAACGCCCAAAATCCCGCCAGAACTCCGCCATATACCTCGACCAGCCTTGGGCTAGACAGGCCGCCCTGCTCCATGCCGTACTGCCTGAACACAGCAGAATAGGCGTGCTTCATTCTCCCGACAGCCGCTTACCCGTCCAAACCTTGCGCAGCGCATTATCCGCGCAGGGTTTTACAATGGTTGACCAACCCTTGCATGATCAAAATTCACTATTCACTGATCTGGAACAGGTGTTAACAAGTAGCAACGCACTACTTGCCGTGCCTGACAACATGATCTATAGCAGCAGCAATATCCGCAACATCCTGCTCAGCAGTTACCGGCGCAGCATCCCGCTGATCGGTCTGTCCTATGGCTATGTCCGGGCTGGTGCTCTGTGTGCGGTATTTTCCACCCCTGACCACATAGGCAAACAGGCAAGCACCATGTCCGCTTCATTTGCCCAGACACGCAAACTGCCCGAACCACAATTTCCTGCCTACTTCACCGTTGCCGTTAATCCGGAAGTAGCCAGAACGCTGAATACCAGCATCAAATCCGCCGAAGAAATTCTTTCGCAATTGGAAAAGTTGCAAGGCGGCACCCAATGAAGCTGAATAATTACAGCATCAGAATGCACGTCAGCATGCTGACTATGCTGCCCTTATTGCTGATGGCAATCAGTCTGGGTTCATTCTTCCTGCATGCACGCTTTTACGATCTGGATCACGATCTGGTCATGAAGGGACAATTGGTCGCACGTCAACTGGCGGCCGACAGTGAATACGGCGTATTCTCCAACAACCTGACATTCATCAATGGTATCGCCGAAAATGCACTGGAGCAGCCCGACGTTAGAGCCGTCATCATATTGGATGCGGATAATAAAACCTTGGCAGCCACAGGCAAAACACCGACCGCACTGGATCAGGCGCAAGAATCTATCAAGACAGTGAAGGCATCCTCCAGAGAGGGGGAAATGCCGCATTCAAATCGCTTACTCAGCTTCGTGAATCCGGAAATGGTCATTCATGATAACGAAAGCACGGTGTTATTGTATCAACCCATACTGCCTACACAGGTCAAACTGGATGATTTCGAAGAACAGGCATCTGCCCAGCCCTTGGGCGCCGTTATCATAGAAATGAGCTGGGAGAAGACGCACAAAATCAAGTCGGAATTATTATGGTTCACACTACTGGCAACCTCTTCATTCCTGCTTATCACGCTCTATCTGGTCCATCTTGCCAGTCGCCGCATTATCGAACCCATCAGCAAATTGAGTAGCGCGATCCAATCCATCGGCTCCGGCAAACTGGAAACTCGTATCACCCAGGAAGGATGCATCAACGAACTGTGTACCCTTACTACCGGCATCAATCAAATGACTGCCGATTTACAGCATGAACGTGCCGTACTGCAACAGCGCATTGATGAAGCAACGCTACAGTTACGTAATCTGGCTTTTTACGACACGCTGACACTATTACCGAATCGTCGCCTGCTCAATGACCGAATCACTCAGGCTATGGCAACCAGCAAGCGTAGCGGACGGTACGGCGCACTGATGTTTCTCGACTTGGATAATTTCAAACCGCTAAATGATCAGTTCGGGCATGCGGTAGGAGATTTACTACTGATTGAAGCTGCACGGCGTATTGGCAGTTGTTTGCGCGAAGCGGATACAGTGGCGCGTATTGGGGGGGACGAGTTTGTGGTGATGTTATGCGAGTTGGATGTCAATCATGCCGAGTCGATTATTCTGGCTCACAAGGTTGCAGAAAAAATTCGCACCGAGTTGGCCATACCCTACCACCTCGACTATCAGGCAGAAGGACAGCCGATAACCAAGATTGATCACCACTGCACCTCAAGTATCGGTGTTGCACTATTCCTGAACCACGAACATTCTCAGGAAGAAATCCTGAACTGGGCAGATGTCGCGATGTATCAGGCCAAGAGCGCCGGTCGTAACCAGATACACTTTCACAAGAACACTTAACGAAGCTTGACAGCTTTTCTATTTGCCACTCCGCGGACACAGACTTTCACATGGCACGCCATCATGATTACGATCCAGCTTGTACATACGGCATTGCGCCAGATAATACCTGGCCTCACCACATGAACGCATCTGCGAACAATAATGCTTGCTACCGCATTCACCCGATGAGGCCAACCGGTTTACAGTCTCGCTTTGTCGGGTAGAAGAAATTGAGTAATTAGCTGGATGTTGTTTGCGCCATAACCACGGTGGCGTGGGCTGACTTGAACTCCATAAGCCGCGCCGCGCCAGTCTGGCTTCATTCTGAAAAGCCGCCAACAGCCGATTACTGTGATGCAAGGAATAATCCCACGCCATTCCCCGTCGCACCTGTTCAGCATTGACATCCAGTCCATTCAGACCCAGCCTTGCAACCACGCGCCCGTACTTGTCCACCGCACGGCTTGCCACATGCACCTGCTGATGCAAAACCATCTCGGCAAGAGAACGCCGTGAAGCATCGCCGTATGGCTGCGCTTTTTCCGGCGCATCAATATCCGCCAGTCGTATTCTGACTATCCCGGCTCTTCGCCTGACCATGACCGTATCACCGTCGAGCACGGCAACTACCTGTGCCAAGAACACCGTATCAGGCTGTGCCACCTTCGCATGCGCATTTACACTTGCACACAACAGCAGCACCCAAATCATTTTCATGGCAGGATACTTTTAATCGCCGCCATGCAAAGCAGCGCATAACCCGCTGCCAGTAAATCATCAAACATCACGCCCAAACCGCCATGCCAGTTGCTATCGAAATAACGTATCGGCGGTGGTTTGATAATATCGAAAAAACGAAACAGTACGAAAGCCAGCAACGCCCAGTACCATCCCGGCGGCGTAAAAAACAACACCAGCAACATCGCGACGATCTCATCCCAGACCATCCCGCCATGATCCAGCACACCCAATGCTTTCCCGGTAATGTCGCAGACCCATATCCCGATCGCGAAAGCCCAGATCAACACCAGCAGGAACAACGCATCCGATAAGCGCGGGGCGAGATACCAGTACATCGGGAATGCAACCAGCGTACCGAATGTGCCGGGTGCACTGCGCGCCAAGCCACTGCCAAAGCCAAATGCGAGGAAATGAGCCGGATGGCGCAACAAAAAATTTAAATCAGGTTTAAGTGTTGACTCACCGTGTTCATTCAATTCATCGGAAGTGGTCATAGCCGCCTTCATCTAAAGTTATCGGGTTCCCAGCCGAATCATGAACGATGCAACCCTGCCCCGCAACAATTTTTCCGATACAAGTCAACGGCAAACCCAGATGTTTACTGATTGAACATACCTCAGCATGCCGCGATGCGGGAACGGTAAAGCACAGTTCATAATCATCCCCCCCGGCCAATGCACATTGTTTACCCAGAGGGGTATCCAGCATCCGGCGCAAGAAAGGCGATAGGGGTAATGAGGCAATATCCAGTCTGGCTGCGACATGCGAGGCATCGAGGATATGCCCCAGATCAGCCAGTAAGCCATCGGAAATATCAATCGCGCTACGCGCAACCTCACGCAATTCCCGACCTAATGCCACACGCGGTTGAGGTTGATGAAGAGCCCGCGCACAGGTTTCAAATTCCGCTTCAGGAAAAACCACTCTTCCCTGCATATGCGCCAATGCAAGGGCGGCATTGCCCAGTTGACCCGACACCCAGATTTCATCGCCGACTTCGCCTCCGCTACGACGCAACGCCAGCACCGCTTCCACTTCACCGAAAATTGTCACACACAGATTAAGCGGCCCGCGCGTGGTATCCCCCCCCACCAGCTCTACGCCATGTTCATCGGCTAGCGCAAACAAGCCTGCACTGAAACGCGCCAGCCAGAATTCATTCACTTCCGGCAATGAAACCGCCAGCGTCGCCCAACGCGGTTTCGCCCCCATTGCGGCCAGATCGGATAAGTTAACCGCCAAGGTTTTGTGCCCCAGCATAAACGGATCGGCATCGGCAAAAAAGTGCGTTCCACTCACCAGCATGTCACTGGATACCGCCAGCACCTGCCCTTCACTGACGCGCATCAAAGCCGCATCATCACCCACACCTAACAAACTGTCGGTCGGTGTACGGGTGAAGTAGCGTTTGATCAGATCAAATTCGGACATGAGAGGATAAACCTTGAGAAAGCATTTAGAGACACCCTTTACCCGCAAAATGAGTTTTAAGGTTTATGACAAATCCGGATAATCCATGGCCAGCACCATTGATGAAACGACTAAACACCCTGCATAACAGACAAAACCTTGATGCTGGCCCACTACGCGGGACTTTTTAATTAACTGGATTCCCGCCTGCGCAGGAATGACCAATCTCTGTCCAATGGAAAATTCACGCTAATAGAAAATTCGGGCTAAATTCAGTTTAAGACCTGCTCTTGCGTTTGTTATTTTCAAATTCGACAGCACGCAGTTTGGGTACCAATTTATCCAGCACACCATTCACATATTTGTGGCCATCCGTACCGCCAAACGTCTTGGCGAGTTCGACGGCCTCGTTGATGACAACCTTGTAAGGCACTTCCGGCTGACGACTTAACTCAAAACCTGCGAGTAACAGCACCGAAAATTCCACGGTACTCAACTCGTCCAGCGGGCGATCCAGATTCGGTGTCAACAAGGCTTCAAGTTCTTGATGCTGGGTAATAACGCCACGCAACAACCGGGTAAACATCTCCTTATCGTAATGCCCCAGATTCGGCTCGGACTGCATCTGCTTATCAATATCCGCCACATCGCCTGCCGATACGCGCCATTGATAAATACCCTGTAGCGCCAGTTCACGCGCACGATGGCGCGGACTCTTGGTCTTGACTGCACTGGTGGTCTTGACTGCACTGGTGGTCTTGACTGCGCCGGATTCAATATTCTTGCTCATGCCAATTCCCGCAGCAAATTCGCCATTTCGACCGCTACCAGTGCGGCTTCACTCCCCTTCACGCTGATACGCGCGAGTGCCTGTTCATCTGTATCGGTAGTCAGAATCGCATTCGCAATCGGTACCCCGCAGGTCAGTTGCACATCACCCACGCCCCGTGCCGATTCATTCGATACCACCTCAAAGTGATAGGTATCACCGCGTATCACCGCGCCCAGCGCGATCAATGCATCGTACTTTTCGCTATCTGCCATATGCAACAGCACCAGCGGGATTTCCAGCGCCCCCGCGACGGTCGCCAGCGTAATGTCTTCATCACTGACGCCCTGCTGTATCAATTGCGCACGGCACGAAGCCAGCAGACCTTCGCATACCTCCGGGTTAAAACGACTCTGCACTATACCGATGCGCAACCCTCTTCCATCCAGATTCTGTTCGATTTCCTTCATTATCCTGCTCCTTATATTCGTGACAGATTGATTCGTACGGGTTTATTCGTGGCTCGCGTAACCGACCACTTCCAGACCGAAACCGGCCATGCTCGGCATCTTGTGCGGCGTAGCCAGCAAACGCATCTTGCCTACATTCAAATCACGCAATATCTGCGCTCCGATACCATAACTGCGCGGATCCCATTGAGCGTGATGACCACCCTCTTCAACACTGGCGCGTTCCAGCAACTCCCTGGAAGTCTCGCCTCTATGCAGTAAAACCAGCACCCCTGCTCTGGCCTGAGCCATCTTCTGCATCGCCTGATGCACACTGGTCGAATGGTCAGGGGTTTTCTGTTCAATAAAATCCATTACCGACAACGGTTCATGCACGCGTACCAGTGTTTCTTCACCGGCAACGACCTCGCCTTTTACCAGCGCCAGATGAGTACGCTGCGTAGTCTTGTCCAGATAAGTCGCCAGATTGAACTCGCCATATGCCGTCTGAATGCGACGCATGCCTACACGCTCAACCAATTTTTCATTATGACTGCGATGCTCGATCAGATCGGCGATAGTACCTATCTTCAAGCCGTGCGTCTTGGCAAACTCGATCAAGTCCGGCAGACGCGCCATCTCGCCGTCATCCTTGAGTATTTCGCAAATCACCGATGCCGGCGTTACACCCGCCATCTGCGCCAGATCGCAACCTGCCTCAGTGTGACCGGCACGTACCAGCACCCCGCCATTTTGTGCACGCAACGGAAAAATATGCCCGGGCTGAACAATGTCGGCAGGCTTGGCATTCTTATCCGCCGCGACCAGCACTGTACGCGCCCTGTCACCCGCCGAAATTCCGGTGGTCACCCCGGTGGCCGCCTCGATAGACATCGTAAAATTAGTTGCCAGTTGCAAACCGTTTTCCTGCACCATCAACGGCAGATTAAGCTGCTTGCAATGCGCCTCGGTCAGGGTCAGGCAAATCAACCCGCGTCCGTATCTGGCCATAAAATTGATTTTTTCCGGCGTGGTAAATTCAGCCGCAAAAACCAGATCACCCTCGTTCTCACGATCTTCCTCATCCACCAGAACCACCATATTCCCGGCGCGAATCTCGGCGATAATTTCCTGTATCGGTGTTATTCCAGTCATGCAAAACCTCAAAAATTAAATATGGCAACCCCGCCTATAGCCTATGGGTTATCCGAAGAGGCGCGATTCTACCATTTATGCACGCCTATCAGACTGTCCTAATGTAGCTTGGATGGATACAGACATGGTTTTGTAGATTTATTGTGTAGAAATACTGATGTACCCACGCTACGGTTGATTATCAACTCGAATTGAGAATCAGCAATGCATAAAGCGGCGTCGTGCCGCCGCACTCCATCTGTTTGCGCGAGGCTTAACAGACGCGCTTTTGCACCTAGCCCTTTTCCGCCGTCATCATGCGCTCGACGTATCTTGCAATCAGATCGATTTCGAGGTTTACCTTGCTGCCAACTTTTAGTTCATTGAGCGTTGTAGCATCCAGCGTATGCGGAATCAGGTTGATGTCAAACTCCGAACCGGCGACATGATTCACAGTAAGACTGACGCCATTAATGGTGATCGAGCCTTTTACTGCGATGTATTTAGCCAACGGTTGCGGCGCACGCACCACCAGCCGCCAGCTTTCGCCGATGTCATTGAACGCAACCACTTCGCCAACACCGTCCACATGTCCGCTAACCAAATGCCCGCCCAACCGGTCAGATAGTCTTAACGCTTTTTCCAGATTCACATGCCCGCCCAGTCGCTCCAGCCCGACCGTGCAATTAAGCGTTTCACGCGAGACATCAACGGTGAAGGTGTGCCCGTCTAGCTTGATCACTGTCAGGCATACGCCATTCACCGCTATACTGTCGCCGATCTGCACATCGTCCATACCCAGCACTTCAGTTACTACGGATAAACGCAAACCGCCATCGCGGTCTTCCGATTGAGTGATAAGTCCGACATCCGCAATGATTCCACTAAACATTTTTGACCCCCTTTCGTTGCGGCATTGGTTTCTCGACCTTTGCCGTTATTCGCAAATCGCATCCTATTTGACGCACATCCTGCCATTTGAGTTGAATACGCTCATCAAGACGGGTCAGCTTCCCCAACTGTGTGAAGCCACGCGCCAGATCACCCAGCAACTGCGGGGCGATATACAGCAATAATTCATCCACCAACCCTTCGCGCAGCAGGCTGCCATTCAGCGCACTTCCGGCTTCTACCAGCACTTCGTTACAACCGCGCTGTGCCAGATCGTGCAACATGGCTTTAATATCGACCCGCCCATAACCATCCGGCATCATCACTACGGTGATACCCAAATCCCGCATCAGTGCCTGCTTACGCTCATTCTCCATTGACGCATAGATCAACGTCTCGCCGCGTTGCAGGATTTTTGCATCAGGAGAAATACGCAACTGACTGTCCAGCACCACACGCAGCGGCTGGCGGTGTGTGTCAATTTCGCGCACATTCAACTGCGGATCATCCGCCATCACGGTACCGATGCCGGTGAGCATTGCACAGGAACGTGCGCGCCAGTGCTGCACATCGCGCCGGGCTTCAGGGCCGGTAATCCATTGACTGATGCCGTTCGCCAAGGCGGTGCGACCATCCAGACTCATGCCGACCTTGCTGCGTACATAAGGCATACCGTTGGTCATGCGCAAGACAAAGCCCACATTCAACTCGCGCGCTGCGACTTCCATCAAACCGGATTCGACTTCAATCCCAGCTTCGCGCAAGCGGGCGATGCCCTGCCCTGCCACCAGTGGATTCGGGTCTTGCATCGCGATGACCACGCGACTAACCCCCGCCACGATCAACGCATCGGCACAGGGCGGCGTTCTTCCATGATGACTGCAAGGTTCCAGCGTGACATAGGCTGTCGCACCTCGCGCCGCCTCGCCTGCCTCGCGCAGTGCATGTATCTCGGCATGCGGCTCACCCGCCTTTTGATGCCAGCCGCGCCCCAAAAGCAGCCCATCCTTAACCAGCACACAGCCGACACGCGGATTCGGGCTGGTGCCATAAAGCCCGCGCTCGGCAAGCTTGAGCGCCTCGGCCATCCAGCGGCTGCCATTTGCATCAAGCATCAGGATTTTTTGACCGCACCGGCATTGTCTGCCCGTAATTTAGGCGCACGGGCAGCGGTAGTGCGCACCGCCTTAATGGCCTCAGTAAAGTCACCGACATCCTGAAAACTCTTGTAAACAGAAGCAAAGCGAATATAGGCAATCTTGTCGAGCTTGAGCAATTCCTGCATCACCATCTCGCCGACATAACGCGAATCGACTTCACGTTCGCCCAGGGCGTACAGGGTATGAACTATGTGATCAATGGACGCATCAACCGATTCCGTTGGGACAGGACGCTTATGCAAGGCACGCTTGAAACTGGTGCGCAGCTTTTCAGTATCGAATTCGCTACGCATCCCGTTTTGTTTGACGACCTGCGGCATGCGCAACTCCACCGTTTCGTAGGTGGTAAAACGTTTATCACAAGACACGCAACGCCGTCGCCGACGTATGCTGTCGCCCTCCTCGCTCTCGCGAGTATCGACTACCTGGGTATCGTGACCTTTACAGAAGGGACATTTCATAGGAAAGGACGAAGGGGAAAGATTGAAGGACGAGAAACCGCAGCTTCCCTTCTCCCTTCCCTCTTCCTCCTTCTCAGCTTAGGCTCCGTATACCGGGAACTGAGCGGTCAATTTTTTAACTTCACCGACCACGCGTGCAATCACTGCCTCATCATTCGGCGCATCCAGCACGTCGGCGATCAGGTTAGCGAGTTTCTCTGCCTCAATCTCGGTAAAGCCGCGTGTCGTCATTGCCGGGCTGCCGATGCGGATACCGCTGGTAACAAACGGTTTTTGCGGATCATTCGGTATCGCATTCTTGTTGACGGTGATATGCGCACGTCCCAATGCGGCTTCCGCATCCTTGCCGGTCAGATTCTTGGCTTGCAGATCGACCAGGAATACATGGCTATCGGTACGACCTGATACGATACGCAGACCGCGTTCCTGCAATACACGGGTCATTACGCGTGCATTTTCTACCACGCGTATTTGATAAGCCTTGAATTCCTTGCTGCCCGCCTCCTTGAAGGCCACCGCCTTGGCCGCGATCACATGCATCAACGGGCCGCCTTGCAATGCCGGGAAAATCGCCGAATTCAGCGCTTTCTCATGCTCGGCCTTCGCCAGGATCAATCCACCGCGCGGACCGCGCAATGTCTTGTGGGTCGTGGTAGTCACAAAGTCGGCGATACCGACCGGGCTGGGATACACGCCTGCCGCTATCAGACCGGCATAGTGCGCCATATCGACAAACAGATACGCGCCAACGCTGTCGGCAATTGCGCGGAAACGCTTCCAGTCGATTACCAATGCGTAAGCGGAAGCACCTGCCACGATCATCTTCGGCTTGTGTTCCAGCGCCAGACGCTGCACTTCGTCGTAGTCGATTTCTTCCTTATCGTTCAGACCGTACTGAATCGCGTTATACAGCTTGCCGCTGATATTCACCGATGCACCGTGCGTCAAATGACCGCCGTGCGCCAGCGACATACCCAAAATGGTATCGCCGGGCTTGAGCACGGAAACATACACGGCCTGATTGGCTTGCGAACCGGAATGCGGCTGCACGTTGGCATATTCCGCGCCGAACAAGGCTTTCGCACGATCAATCGCCAATTGCTCGGCCACGTCCACGTATTCGCAACCGCCGTAATAACGCTTGCCCGGATAGCCTTCAGCATACTTGTTGGTCAGCTTGCTGCCCTGCGCTTCCATCACCGCACAACTGGTGTAATTTTCTGAAGCAATCAGTTCGATGTGGTCTTCCTGACGCTGATTTTCATTCTGAATCGCGGCCCATAATTCCGGGTCGGTAACGGCGATGGTGTTTTTGCTAGAGAACATGGTGGAGAATCCTAAGTAAAAAAATAAGTAAAAATTAAATAATAGTGAATTTTAACATGAGAGCATGGAATGCCGGTAATGCTGCTTGCAGTCACGACTGACTACATCCCGAGGCGATAAATCAACTCCCGGCAACCGTCATGCCCTCAACCAGTATCGAGCCGCACTGGCGTGAACCCTGCACCAGCACATCGTTGCCGACTGCGACGATATTGCGGTACATATCCTTCAGATTGCCCGCAATAGTCACCTCATGCACCGGATATTGTATCTCACCGTTTTCCACCCAGAAGCCTGCGGCACCGCGCGAATAATCGCCGGTAATCGAATTGACCCCCTGCCCCAGGAGTTCTGTAACCAACAGTCCGCGTGACATGGTCTTGAGCATCCCGGCGAAATCCAGCCCGCCAGATACAATACCCGAAGGTTTTAAAATCAGATTATGGTTTCCGCCCGCATTGCCAGTGGTATGCAAACCCAGCTTGCGCGCCGAATAACTCCCCAGAAAATATCCGCGCAACACGCCATCCTCGACTATGTTACGGCTGACAGTTTTCACCCCCTCATCATCGAACGGGCTGGAAGCCAAACCTCGGGGAATATCTGGAATATCGCTGATATTGATATGCGACGCAAAAACCGGCTTATCGAGTTGATCCAGCAGGAAAGTCGCCTTGCGGTACAAGCTGCTGCCGCTCACCGCGCCTACCAGATGCCCCAGCAAACTCACTGCCACGCCCGGCTCAAACAATACCGGAACCTGCATCGTTTTAATTTGTCTTGCGCCCAAACGTCGCACGGTACGCTCAGCGGCAATCCTGCCCACTTGTTGCACGCTTAACAAATCACCGGCATTACGCGCCACGCTATACCAATAGTCCCGCTCCATCGCATCGTCCTGCTCGGCAATGACCGCACAACTTACGCTGTGGCGCGAAGTAGGATAGCCGGCGATAAAACCCAGACTATTCGCAAACACAAATTGCGACTCATGAACATTTACCGTCGCCCCTTCCGAGTTATTGATGCGGCTATCCGTATCCAGTGCATACTGTTCACACTCCGTAGCCAGCGCAATGGCCTGCTCTACCGGCAAATCCCAGGGGTGATACAAATCCAGATCAGGAAATTCGCGCGCCAGACTATCGGCTTCCGGCAAACCGGAACAATTATCATCAGCGGTATAACGTGCGATAGACAAGGCCGCATCCACCGTATCGCGCACAGCCTGGGGCGAAAAATCGGACGTGCTGGCATTGCCGCGCTTCTGTCCGATATAAACCGTAATCCCCAGCCCCTTGTCGCGATTGTATTCAATGGTTTCCACCTCACCGTGACGCACCGTCACAGCCTGCCCGAAACCTTCCGACACATCCGCCGATGCGGCTGTAGCACCCTGACGCTTGGCATAGTCCATCAAATCTTGAGCGATATTGCGCAGGGTGTCAGGTGAACTCGAAAAACGTTGCGCATCAGGGGAAACACGGGGATTTTGACTATGAGAATGTTTCGCAGAAGACACTGTTTTGTTCATAACGTGAGCGTGAAAATGACGAAAGGCGCTATCATAGCAGCATCTAACAAGCCATATTGCATACCATGAACCAAGCTAACCCGCAAAATCACCCCCATCAGGACGAGGACGAATACGAGGACGATCAGGAAATCGTTGCCATGGAGTCCGACTTACCATTCGACGACGAGGATGAATACGATGACGACAGCGATAGCGACGATAGCGCCGCCCCGTCATCATCCACACGAGGTCGTGGCTTACGCAGCCTGCCCGTCGTCGAAGAAGAGGAACTGCCGCCCAGCAAGACAAAAATCAAGAAGCAGATGCACGAACTGCAAGACCTGGGAGCCGAACTGGCCGAACTCGGCAAGGACCAACTCGCCCAGCTCGACATCCCCGAGACATTGCGCGACGCCTTGCGCGAGATGCACCGCATCAACAAATTCGGCGCACGCCGCCGCCAGATGCAATACATCGGCAAACTGATGCGCGATGTCGAAACCGCCCCCATCATCGCCAAACTGAACATCTGGAAAGGCGTATCGCAACAGCATATCGGCTATATGCACAATCTGGAACGCTGGCGTGATCGCCTGCTGGAAGCGGATGGCGCACTGACCGAACTAAAATCAGCCTATCCCGATACCGACGTACAGCGCCTGCGTACACTGATACGCAATGCACAAAAGGAAAGAGAAGCCGGCAAACCGGCAAAGAATTTCCGCGAGATATTTCAGGTGCTAAGAGAGACAATCCCGGTGCCGGAGTAAGGTCAGACGTTTGTTACGGATAATCTGGGGGAAAACGTGTAGCGCCGTAGCCCCACAATTCCTTAAAGGAAATTCACTTACAACCCCATGCCGTTATTTTCATAATCGACAGGCGTAAAAAAGGGGCGATCTATCGCCCCCTTTTTACTTCCGCCTTGCTTGAATCAAACTAACGCTTAGTCATATCGGGATGTTTTTCTGCAACGATACGGTTCAACACTTCCATCACATCAGCACTTCCCGCTTCGGCACATTCCATGGCCTCAATAATCTGATCCTGTATTGCGTCACTACATGACCATGAACTTCTGAGCAAGGCAACGGCATCATGTACGCAACTATGCACCTTGGCATGCGGCTCAAGCAATGAATTGTACGATGGCAGACGTCCGAATACTTCCTTGCCTTCTTTCTCATACCATTTACCCAGACGACAACTGAAGTGATCAACATTCACCGCATTGAGCAATTCTCTGTCCTCGGGATCATTGACCAGTGCATAGGCACGCTGCTTGTAAACCACATGATCAACCTTGACCAGCGATGCAAAACTCAAATCCTGTGCATAATGCGCACTGCTCAACGTCGTTTTGGCAGACTGATAGAATTTGCTGAACTTCTCTTCCAGACTGGTAATTTCGCTCTGCGAGGCATTGGCTATGTCATGCATTTCCTCCGAATCCGTCAACATTCTGGCGGCCTCGCCCTGCAACATATCCATCACTCGTCCAATGGACTCGGATGCATTCTTGGTGTTCTCAGCCAGTTTGCGCACTTCGTCAGCTACCACCGCGAAACCACGACCCGCCTCACCGGCTCGGGCTGCCTCAATCGCCGCATTCAAGGCCAGCAGATTGGTCTGATCAGCAATTGAGGTAATCAAACCCACCGCCTTGTTGATTTCCGCACTACGTGCATTCAACTGATTAATCGCAGTATTGGCATTTCTGACACGTTCAGTGATACCTGAAAGACTCTTGACCACATCCCGAACCGAAGTCTGGCTGGCTTCCGCATCGCGACTGGTGCGCGAAGCCAGCTTGGCGAGCGCTTCCATATTGTCGGTGATAATTTTAAGATCCTGCTGATTGGAGGCCAGATTGCCCAGCAGATTTTGCGTATTCAAATAATGCGCTCTGGACAAAAGGTTATTCCGCATCGAACTCTTCTTTTGTTCCGCCATACCATCGAGCAGAATATTCTGGTTATCCAACCCTTTTTTAAAGCCGCCATGCATCCCGCCGCTCATCGCGACACGATAAAAATTTCCCGTCAGATTAGCGCGAAAACTGGTTTCCTGCTCCCTGAAAAACGCGCCAAGCTGATCGAGCATGTCATTGACATTCCAACACAACATCCCGATTTCATCCTTGTCGCTAACATCGACGATCCGGCTGTTAAAGCTGCCCTGCGAAACTTCCCTAACGACGCGATTCAAAGAATGTAAGGGGGCTAACCAACGCCTGACCAGAAATTGCCCATACGCCGAGAGCATAACCCCGCCCAACAGGAATATCAGCATAAAGGGATCAACACCATGAAGAGCAAAACTGGTCAGAATTACCGCCAGAATGCCAAAGGAAAACAACCACAACAAAACAGAAAATCTAGATTGCAAGGACAAGTTCATCATAGCTGAGCCCCTTTTCGTTCAACACATCAAGCAAAATTTTAGTGGAGGCCGCAATGGCATTAGCCGGTCCTGCTTTTTTCTCCTCTTCAAGCATTGCTGCATACAAGCCGGTTACAACCTGAATCCCGCTTATCTTCGGTTTACGACGAACTGACAAATAACCCGTAATGTTGCCGTTCGAATCGAAAGTCGGTGTCACATTGGTAAAAACCCAATAAAAGCCGCCATCTTTTGACATGTTTTTAACATAGGCGAAACACTCATTTCCACCCTGAATCTTGTCCCACAGCAACTTGAACACGGCACGTGGCATATCGGGATGCCGGATGATGTTATGCTGGGTTCCGATTAACTCTGCTTCGGTGTAACCGGAAAACTCGATAAATATCCGGTTTCCGTATGTGATACGACCTTTCATATCCGTCATGGAAACGATGAAATCGTTTTCACGCATAATTCTTTCGGTCGCGGTTGGTGTGATTTGCCTTTTCATTTTCCCCTGCCCCGTGTTTTGCACTAGCTGATATTTATTCTTGATTTTTTGTTATTCTAACCGAGCATACAAGTCTGCAACACTAAAAAATTAATGCTATGCCCAAAACGATTACGCAACTATACCCAATCTCTCACCGGAACAATGCCACAAACAGGAGCAATACATGACCGCAATTCTTTCACACATTGCCATCGAATCAGGCAATCACCCCCAGTACAGCATCATCTGGCTACACGGTCTGGGCGCTGACGGTCAGGATTTCGTACCCATCGTTGATGAATTGCAACTACCCTGTCCGGTGCGCTACATCTTCCCTCACGCACCCAAGCGTCCCGTAACCATCAATAGCGGACTGATAATGCGCGCCTGGTATGACATTACCGAAGATGAACTTGCCAGTTCTCTCGATAACGCATTAACGAAGCGACAACCCGTCACTCCGCAGGACGAAGCGGGTATACGCGCCTCGCAGCAAGCCATCGAAGCACTCATCGCTCAGGAAGTCGCACGAGGCATCAATCCTGATCATATTTTTCTGGCCGGATTCTCGCAGGGCGGCGCAATCGCGTTGCAGACAGCATTACGCCAGAGCGTCCCTCTTGCCGGGGTGCTGGCACTTTCGACTTATCTTCCCCTGACCGAAACGATACATTCGGAAGCAACCGCCCAATCAAAACATACTCCGATCTTCATGGCACACGGACTTAACGACCCCATTGTCCCCTGCAGCATGGGTATCGCCTCCAGAGAAACCCTGCTGTCACAAGGTTACCGCATCGAATGGCACGAATACGCCATGCAACATACGGTAAACGAAAAGGAACTGCGCGACATTGAAAACTGGCTGACGAAACAGATTGGGGTTTAAGGTTTCCGGTTTGGGGAATTATTCTTCCTGACGGATTAAACGAAAGCTGGCCATGTCAAAATCGCGGCCTTTGATTGTTAATTTGCTGGGAATCAACAGATAGTTGACGTCCTCAAAACAGGTTTTCAGACTTCGTTCCATCGAAAAAGTACCGGCACGCATCAGCAGCTTTGCCATGCCGCTTGTGACACCGGCCTTTTCATGTAACCACAATGCAACTTGAACGTTTCCCGATGATGAGCCTTGAAAGAGTTCCACCTCGGCAATCTGCCCGGACAGCATTTCAGAACCTACCCGCAAATTGCCTGACTCATCACGCTTTAAACGTCGTACGATCGCCACGCCCATACGCGATGCCCCAGGCGTATACACTCCCAACAATTCGTCTATACTTACCTTATCCTTGCCACGGCCGGATAGAATCGCACCAAAACCCGTTGCACTTACATCTTCGATATTCCACGGCACACTTGGATGTTCATCACCGCCCTGAACTACCCACTTGTAACATGACACTACATTTTCGTAACCCGTCACTACGTTCAACACGGCCTTGACTTCACGCCGCTTACTCAAGCGTAACGGCGGAGTCACCAGATAGGTAAGCACATGCCTTGCCGACTCCAGCACCCGTTCTACCGGGAACACACCACCCAGATTGAGTTCCGGCGGCAATGTCTTTTTCTCAAGCAAGTCTATCAATGCCTCCAGCTTGGCCTGCATTTCCACCATACTGATATAACGCATCAACGGATGCACGGTTGCTTCGAGATTAACCCGTACCGGGTCAAGCGGGTGAGCCAGATCAAAACTGAACAAAGCATGTCTGGCTAAACTAGAAGTTATTTCCACCGTATTCCCATACTGGGAGATGAGACGTTCGGCCAAATGCATGCTCTGGGGATTCATCGAACTTATTCCGCAGGCATACCATGCCATCAACTTCCCCATTTCACTCCTGACCGATGACGCCTCAACCGAATCCGAATATAAGCTTTGCGACAAATCGTGAAACTTCAGTTGTTCGGCACTACGATACATCTGGGCCAGCTTGCGCCACACGTCGTTATCATGAGGTTTGTAGTGAACCGAATCATATTTCAATTGTTCGCGCATCGCGCGTACCGTACGCGCCACCAGCAACGGCAAATCAGACTGGATAGCATTACCGCCCTTGTCACCGTCGCAATAACAATTGAATACTACAAAATAAGCATGGGCGGTATGGCGCGACAAATTTCCCAACACCTGACAAAGGCGATTCCCCTGAAAGGTATTCAAATCCTGCATCGTGAAATATTCGTATGCCAATTTTCGCGAATAGGGCTGCGCCGTCTCATCAAGCAGACTCAGAATCGCAAATTTATCCGCGATTCTAAAGTCCTCATGCCGCGAAACCGACTCTATCCATTCGGTCAACTCCAACGCACATTTGAGAGTATCCGTGCGTGATAAATCGCTCAGCAACGCCTGCGCCGACTTCATATCCGCCATGGGATGATCACATTTTTTGCCAAACAATCTTGCCAGCATTACAGAACCTTTAATTGATCAATCTGTTTCCATCTGGTCAACAACCCTCAATTTATGCCAATATAACCACAAACACCCCTGCTTTGCATACCTCTGACCGCGATTTATGATTCCCTGGCTAACTGAAAATACACCTTTCCCACCAGTAACTCAGGCTTTACACACCCCTAACGGATTGTTGGCAGCAAGTAGCGAACTAAGCCCTGAACGATTGCTTGCGGCCTATCATAACGGGATATTCCCCTGGTTCAGTCCCGGTGACCCGGTACTGTGGTGGAGCCCTGACCCGCGCATGATATTGGTTCCGCAGGAATTCAAGGTATCAGCCTCGCTCGCCAAAGTAATACGCAACAGCGACTATCAGCTACGTACCGACACCGCCTTTGAACAGGTCATGCGCGCCTGCTCCCAGCCACACGCCGGACAACAAGGCACCTGGATCGACGAACGGATCATTTCCGCCTATTGTGCATTACACCATCAAGGCTACGCCCATTCCGTCGAAACCTGGATAGACGGCAAGCTGGTCGGCGGTCTATACGGCATTGCCATCGGCCAGATGTTCTATGGCGAATCGATGTTCAGTCATAGAAGCAATGCCTCAAAGATTGCACTGGCACATTTAGCCCGTCAACTGGCACGCTGGCAATCCGAATTACCTATGCCAACAAGGGGCGGCATGATTGACTGTCAGATGTCCACCCCGCATCTTGCCTCACTCGGCGGCAAAGAAATTCCTCGCAATGAATTCGTAGCCAGACTTAAAGAGTTGGTAAACTGCACCCCGGTCGCAGTATGGAAGTTTGATCCCGATCTGTTTTCACGTAACATGAAACAGAGTAATAACAAATAACCATGCCGAACTTCAATAACTCACGTGAAACTGAAGAAAACAAACTGTTAAACCATGAGTTCACTCAACGACATTCCAATCTCTGCGCTACATTTTTACCTGACCGCGCCCTACCCTTGCAGCTATTTGCCGGACCTGCTGGCACGCTCACAGGTCGCCACACCCGCCTTTCTGATTAATGCCCCGCTCTATTCCAAGCTGGTGCAATACGGTTTCCGGCGTAGTGGAAGCTATATTTACCGTCCCCGTTGCGATCAGTGCAATGCCTGTGTACAACTACGCGTTCCGGTAAACCAATTTACCCCTAACCGCTCTCAACAACGCGCCTGGAAGCAGCATGCGAAACTCGATGCCACGCTGCATCCCTTACATGACAAACCTGAATATTACAGTCTGTATCAGCGCTATCAGAAGGCGCGCCACCCCGATGGCGGCATGGATAACGACGATCGCGATTCCTATCAGACTTTTTTATTTCACAGTCAGGTTGATACGCTGCTGGTAGAATTTCGCGAACAGGGTGTATTACGCATGGTCAGTGTGATTGACCTGTTAAGCGACGGACTATCTTCGGTATACACCTTTTACGAACCGGATTTACCCCGTACACGCTACGGCGTATACAACGTGCTCTGGCAAATCGAACTGAGCCGCAAACTCAATCTGGATTATGTTTATCTGGGTTACTGGATCAAGAATAGCCGCAAGATGTCCTACAAAACCGGATACCAACCCGCGCAGGGATTAATTGATGGTCAGTGGCAAACACTGAGCAAAGATGCTAGTGATGCCGAGCTGAAATAAACAAGCGCAATAACCAACTGAAATATTCAGTTAAAATAAACCCACCGCAACAACACCAAGCTAAAACATCTCATGAAAACAAGATTGGCAATTTTTACATTCGTCCTGCTGCTGTTACCGCTGACAGGACTCTGGCTAAGCGGCACAGGATGGAACGACCTCGTGAGCGCTCCTGAAGCAACTGACAAAACAACTATCGAGGCGACCTTGCGCACTACGCTGATGATGTTGTTCTATGTTCTTCTGGTTAACCACACCGTCAAGCGCATGACTGGCAAAGGTCTGCTGGGAGCGCAACGCGACTATTTCCTGAGCATGAGCATTATTGGAGCGATGCTTTGCTGGCTGCTTAGCTACCTGAATATTTATGTCGCAAGCTGGACAATTCAGCAGGAAACTTCATTGATCGTACAGCTCCTGCTCTACACCCCGTTATTTGCGCTGCTCGCTCCTGCGGTACTGGTTACCCGCTCCCTGTTTGCAAGCATGCCGGGACTGCTAAAGTTCTTTTCTTCACGCCTCGCACTGCCAGAGCTGCATGCGGATACCCGCTTATTGTTTCTGGTTCCGATCGTACTGTTCGCGCTGCTGGGCGGAGCCGCCTGGCCGACGCAACTATTCTGGCTGTTCTGGCTCGCTCCACTCTTACTGCTGGTAACACTGCAACTACTTTGGAACCAAGCCACCATTTTCTCTACGCTGAAATCCGGCGATTGGGCACGTCTGGTTTGCACCGCGCTGTCCGGCCTGCTGGTAGGCAACCTCGCCGTTTTCAGCTACGAGGCTAATACCAACCTGCAAATCAACCTGCCCAATACGCTACTGCCTCAATTCGGCTTCATGCTGTTTGGCCTGCTGTGTTTACAACTGGGTGATGTTATCGCCGAAAACTGGCACGGAAAAAAAGCAGCCAATCCGCCGAGCAAAAAGAAATTCCCGATCCCTGTTGTCGTGGTTAAAAAATAGTCTGCAAGGCCAGATTTGCCTAATCACCCGAAATAAATATCACCCGAAATGAAAGTTTGACCATGTACTCTCTTTTACGCAGTGCCCTATTCCGCTTTGACCCGGAAACGGCCCATCACCTCACCCTGTCGAGCCTGAATTCCGCCGCCGCATTGGGCCTGAGCGGCCTGATTGCGCCAACCATTCCGAACGATCCACGCAAGGTGATGGGCATCGACTTCCCCAACCCGGTCGGCCTCGCCGCCGGACTGGACAAGAACGGCGACTGCATTAACGGCCTTGCTGCTCTCGGTTTTGGTTTCATCGAAATCGGCACCATCACCCCACTGCCTCAATCTGGCAATCCCCGGCCACGCCTGTTCCGCCTGCCCGAAGCCAACGCGATCATCAACCGTATGGGCTTCAACAACGATGGTGTGGATGTACTGATTAACAATGTTGAACGTGCCAACTTCAAGGGCATACTCGGCATCAACATCGGCAAGAATGCCGTGACCCCAATCGAGAAAGCCGCCGACGACTACCTGACCTGCCTGCGCAAGGTGTATAAACACGCCAGCTACGTGACCGTCAACATTTCCTCGCCCAACACCAAAAACCTGCGCCAGTTGCAGGACGAAGCCGCATTGAACGACCTGCTCTCACTACTCAAGGCCGAGCAGCAAAACCTCGCCGATCAGCATGGAAAATACGTCCCCATCGCACTGAAAATCGCACCGGACATGGAAAGCGAACAGATCGAACAAATTGCCGGACTACTGATGCAACACCAGATCGATGCCGTCATCGCCACCAACACCACTTTGTCACGCGACGGTGTTGCCCACCTGCCGCACGGCGATGAAACCGGCGGCCTGTCCGGCGCACCGGTACGCGATAAATCCACCCTCGTCATCCGCAAACTATCCGATGAATTAAAAGGCGCACTGCCCATCATCGGCGTAGGCGGCATACTTGAAGGCAAACACGCCGCCGAGAAAATTGAAGCCGGTGCCTCACTGGTGCAAATCTACAGCGGCCTGATCTATCGCGGCCCCGAACTGATTGCCGAAAGCGCCGCCGCCATTCGCAACATACGTTAATCATTCACTAATTTAATTAAAAAGGAATCAAAATGCCTAATAAAACCAAAGGTTCGGACAGCGAACGCAAAATTCTGGAACACGCCCATCGCGGCCTGCAACTGATGTCGGAATACCGCCCTATGCTGATGGGCAAGGTGCAAGCCTTCATGAGCGAAGCCATGCGTCCGGGTGTGCTCGACAAAAAACAAAAGGAACTGATCTCGCTCGGCATGGCGCTGACCCAGCAATGCCACTATTGCATCGCGCTGCATGTCCGCGCCTGTAAACACGCCGGTGTCACTCTGGAAGAAATCATGGATGTCTGTTCCATCGGCATCATGATGGGCGGCGGCCCGGTACTCACCCACATGGCCGAAGTCGAACGCGCACTGAACGAGTTCTACCTCGACGAAAACGGCGACCCGATTTAAAGCCAAAGCAACAATATATTTCTTGTACGACAACCACTTTATTCAAGAGCGCGGACATCCTGTCCGCACTTTTTTCCTATAGTTATGCAGACCGGATTTCTGCGTACCTACCCTGAACCCGATATCACTCATGAAGACAGGGACACGTTGCACGTTTTATCCACTCTATCTGACTGCCAATATACTCATTGCGCTTCCCGATTTTCCCTCTTGCTTTCACCCTATCGCTGGCGTAGAGTGCGGCCCCATTCTTCCCTGAGGAGTTTGGTGAAATGAGCGATGCGCATACGAAACAAAAACTATCTACACTGTTACTGGGTGCAATCGGGGTGGTTTATGGCGACATCGGCACCAGTCCGTTGTATGCATTGAAGGAAACCTTTGCAGGACACCACCCGCTGCCAGTGATTGAAACCAATATTCTGGGCGTACTGTCGGTGATGTTCTGGACCATCATGCTGCTGGTATCGCTCAAATATGTGATTGTCATCATGCGGGCGGACAATCAAGGCGAAGGCGGTTCGCTGGCATTGCTGGCATTAGCCACCGACCTGACCTCTACTCGCCCCAAAACACGCTGGTTTATCGCCATACTCGGGGTATTTGCCGCCGCCCTGTTTTACGGCGACAGCATGATTACCCCGGCCATTTCGGTACTTTCCGCCGTCGAAGGACTAAATGTCGTTGCGCCCCAACTTGAACACTATGTAGTTCCAATCACGCTTGCGGTACTTACAACTTTATTTCTGGTGCAAAAACACGGCACAGGTGCGATGGGCATGGCATTTGGTCCGATTATGATTTTCTGGTTTGCCACGCTGGGGCTACTGGGCGCGTTGTCCATTGCAGCAAGCCCGCAGGTGTTGTTTGCACTTAATCCGCTCTATGCCTTTCAGTTCATTAGTTATGACCCGAAGTTATCGTTTCTGGCTCTGGGTTCCGTGGTACTAGCGGTCACCGGGGGCGAGGCGTTGTATACCGACATGGGGCATTTCGGCAGATACCCGATCCGACTCAGTTGGTTTGCCTTTGTATTGCCCGCGCTGGTGTTGAATTATTTCGGACAGGGAGCTTTATTGCTCAAGAATCCGCAGGCAATCGAAAACCCCTTTTATTTGCTCAGTCCTGAATGGGCGCTGGTACCGATGGTGCTGCTTGCCACGGCAGCAACCGTAATCGCCTCGCAAGCCGTCATTTCGGGGGCGTTTTCGGTGGCCAGCCAATCGGTACAGATGGGCTTTTTACCGCGCATGCAGATACGTCAAACCTCGGATAAGGCACAGGGGCAAATTTATGTGCCGCTAACCAACTGGACACTCTACATGGCCGTGGTATTTCTGGTACTAATGTTCCAGAGTTCCAGCAATCTGGCCGCAGCCTACGGCATCGCCGTAACCGGCACGATGCTGATCGACACAATACTGATAGCCGTTGTGCTGATAGCTTGGCGCTGGTCGCCGTTTTTGCTGATACCGCTGATAGGCACATTTTTCTGCGTAGACCTAGCGTATTTTTCAGCCAATGCCATGAAAATCCCGCATGGCGGCTGGTTTCCGCTGGGTATTGCAGTCATTTCCTTCACGGTACTCACCACCTGGAAACTGGGACGCAAGTTACTGTTTGAAGAAATAAACCATCAGGTGGTGCCGATAAATATGGTTATTGACGATGTAGACCCCATCCATCGGGTTAGCGGCACGGCGGTATTCCTGACCAACGCAAGCAATGGTGCGCCCTCATCGTTATTACACAACATCAAGCACAATCAGGTGCTGCATGAACGCAACATCCTGCTTTCCGTAATTGTCGAGGACAAGCCTTATGTCACCAAGGGCAACCGCTTGCTGATAGACAATCTGGGCAAGAATTTCTATCGCATCCGGGTGTTTTACGGCTTCATGGAAGCGCCCGATCTGCCCGCCGCACTGGAATTATGCGCATCACTCGGGTTACCTTTCGAGATGATGAATACCTCATTTTTCATCTCGCGTGCAATGATTGTTCCAAGCACAAAACCCGGCATGGCACTTTGGCGTAAGCGTCTGTTCATGGCATTGTCAAGAAATGCGATGAATGCGGCGGATTTTTTTCAGATTCCGACCAACCGGGTCATCGAAATGGGCACGCGTATCGTTATTTAATTTTTAGTTATAACCATATAGCCTGACGATGGTTGAAACGGGTCTGGAATCGGCGGATAATCCGCCCCTAATTTTGAAAGCGCAACAATGACTGGATATTTACTGATTTTGGTCAGTGCGGTGTTTGTAAATAACATCGTGATGGTCAAAATCCTCGGGCTATGCCCGTTCATGGGTGTCTCCAAGAAACTGGAGGCCGCTATTGGTATGGGGGCGGCGACGACCTTTGTACTGACGCTGGCTTCGGGTGCCAGCTACCTGATTAATCAATACCTGCTGGGACCGGAACTGGCTTATCTAACTACGTTGTCGTTCATCGTGGTGATCGCAGGCATCGTGCAATTTACCGAGATGGTGATTCAGAAAACCAGCCCGGAACTGTATCAGGTACTGGGCATTTACCTGCCGCTGATTACCACCAACTGCGCGGTGCTGGGCATTCCGCTGCTGAATGTGCAGGCTAAACACAATTTCATGGAATCGCTGTTTTTCGGCATGGGCGGTGCGCTCGGCTTCACGCTGGTGATGGTGTTATTTGCCGGTTTGCGCGAGCGCATGGAAGGCGCGGATGTGCCGGTTATCTTCAAGGGCTCGGCGATTGCGATGATAACCGCCGGACTGATGAGTCTGGCCTTCATGGGTTTCTCGGGGCTGGTTAAATAATGTTCAGCGCATTACTGGTTATGGCGGCCATCGCCATCGCACTGGGAGCGGTGCTGGGATTTGCCGCGATCAAGTTTCGCGTCGAAGGCAATCCGCTGGTCGAAAAGATAGATGCCGTATTGCCGCAGACCCAGTGCGGTCAGTGCGGCTATCCCGGCTGCATGCCGTACGCGGCGGCTATCGCGGACGGCAGTGCCGACATCAACCTATGCCCGCCCGGCGGCGAGGAGGGCATACACAAACTGGCCGATCTGCTCGGCGTGGATTTCAAGCCGTTTGGCGGCGATAGCGCGCCCAAGGCAAAATCGGTCGCCTTCATTGACGAGAACAACTGCATCGGTTGCACACTATGCATTCAGGCCTGCCCGGTGGATGCCATCGTCGGCGCGGCAAAACAGTTGCATACCATCATTGCATCGGAATGCACAGGCTGCGAACTCTGCATTGCGCCCTGCCCGGTGGATTGCATCGAGATGGTGCCCATCGAAGAAAACGCCGGCAACTGGAAATGGAAATATCCCGTGTACGCGCTGACACCGACAGAATCAATGCGGCCGCCGCAATAAGCCTTGAGCATAATGAGAAAACTTCATCAATTTCACGGCGGCATCCACCCGCCCACCAACAAGTCGCAATCGAACGATAAGGCGATCATGCCTTGTGCGCTGCCGTCCCGTCTGACAATACCGCTGCATCAGCATGTCGGCATCAGCGCGAGTGCCGTGGTCGAAATCGGTCAACATGTGCTCAAGGGCCAGCTTATCGGCAAGCCGGAGGGCCACCTTTCCAGTGCGGTACACGCTTCAACCTCGGGCCTTATCGAGTCGATTGGCATGCAGCCGGTTGCCAATAACTCCGGCCTGCCCGAACTATGCGTCACGCTGATTCCTGACGGCAAGGACGAATGGATCAAGCTGGAACCCTGTGATGACTGGCGCGCCAAGTCACACACCGAACTGCGCCATCTGTTGCGCGATGCCGGTGTGGTCGGACTGGGCGGCGCAGTTTTCCCCAGCGATATGAAGCTATATGCGCATAAACACAAGATCACCACGCTGGTACTGAATGGCGCAGAATGTGAACCATACATCACCTGCGACGACAGGCTGATGCGCGAACGCGCCAACGATATTTTGCAGGGCGCGGAGATTATGCGCGAACTGCTGTATGCCGACGAAATCCTGATCGGCATCGAGGACAACAAACCGGAAGCGATTACTGCCATGCAAGCGGCGGTAAGTGCAGGCAAGCATGAACGCATTGAAGTAATTGCCGTGCCGACCATTTATCCGGGCGGCGGCGCGAAGCAATTGATACGCGTGCTTACCGGTATCGAAGTCGCCGCCGGTGTACGTTCCACTGACAGGGGCGTGCAATGCTTCAATGTGGGCACGGCTTACAGCGTCTGGCGCGCTATTGCGCACGGTGAACCGCTAATCTCACGCATCGTCACGATCACCGGCAATGTTGAGCGCCCACAGAATTTCGAGACGCTGATCGGCACTCCGGTCGATGAACTGGTCGCACAGGCGACACAGAAAGCCGATACCAACGGTTACCTGATGGGCGGGCCGATGATGGGAGTTCCCATTCCCTCGCCCCAGGCGGGTGTCATCAAGGCAACCAACTGCATCATCGCGATGTCGGATTCATTATTTCCGTCACCGCCGCCCGCCATGCCCTGCATACGCTGCACCCGTTGCGCGGATGCCTGCCCGGCGGAATTACAACCTCAGGAACTGTACTGGTTCTCAAAAGCTAAAAATTTAGCCAAGGCTGAAGACTACCATCTGTTTGATTGCATCGAATGCGGCGCGTGCAGCTACGTCTGCCCCAGCCATATTCCGCTGGTGCAGTTCTACCGTTTTGCCAAGAGTGAGATTTGGGCGCAACAGAGCAGCAAGAAAGCCGCTGATGCGGCACGCGAGCGCTTTGAATTCCGTGAACATCGCATCGAACGCGAGAAACGCGAAAAAGCCGAAAAACTCGCCGCCAAGGAAAAAGCCGCACTGGAAGCCAAGGCTAAGCTGGTTGAAAAACCCGCCATCGCGCCAGTCAATCCGAATGCCGACCCGGAAGACACCATGCAGCTTAAAATCCAGACGGCGATTGATCACGCCAAGGAACTGGCTGCCGCCGTCAAACCCAAGAATACCGAACAACTGACGCCGGAACAGCAAGCTAAAATCGCCGAAATTGAGGCACGTCGTGCGCGCATACGCGAGCACGCCCTGACTCCGGTCGACGACAATACCAAGGAATAATATGGCCGCTTTCTTCTCACCTTTCATCACCAAGCCGGACAGCGTTTCGAAGATCATGCTGAATGTGCTGCTGGCGTTGATTCCCGGCATCGCCCTCTATGTCTGGTACTTCGGCCCGGCGATTCTGGTTTCAATCACGCTGGCAAGCATTACCGCGTTGGCTACTGAGGCGGCCATGTTGAAACTGTGCAACCGCCCCGTCAAACCCTTTCTACTCGACAACAGCGCGCTGCTGACCGCGTGGCTGCTGGCACTCTCGATCCCGCCGCTGGCACCCTGGTGGCTGGTGGTCGTCGGCACCGCCTTCGCGATCAGCGTTTCCAAACATCTGTATGGCGGTCTGGGCAACAATCCGTTCAACCCGGCGATGATAGGCTACGCGGTGCTGATCGTATCCTTCCCGGTACAAATGACGCAATGGCTCACCCCGCACGGCTTAGGCGCTGTCTCGTTAGGTTTTATTGATCAACTAAACTATATTTTCAACGGCCTGCTGCCTGACGGCATCAAACTGGATGCGATTACCATGGCGACGCCGCTGGACACGCTCAAGACTCAATTGCACCTGAACGGTCATGTAAAGGAAATCCTCGACATGCCGATCTATGGCCGACTGGCTGGGCACGGCAGTGAGATGGTAGCTGGAGGTTTCATGCTCGGCGGACTTTATCTGCTTGCCACACGCATTATCAGTTGGCATATACCGGTCGCCTACCTTGGCACCTTGTTCGTCATTTCCGGCACCTTGCATCTGATCGACCCGACTCACTATGTCGAGCCGCTGTTTCACTGGTTCTCCGGTGCGGCAATGATAGGTGCATTCTTCATCCTGACCGACCCGGTAACCAGCCCCGCCACAAAAAAAGGCAAACTAATCTTTGCTTCTTGCGCCGCACTGATTACCTATCTGATCCGCGCTTACGGCGGCTTCCCGGATGGCATGGCGTTTGCCACGTTACTGATGAATATCAGCGTGCCGCTGATAGATGCTTATACGCAACCCGGCGTATTCGGCAAGAAGGGGAAAAAATAATGCGGCGCACCATGGCGAAAGCGTCTTTCCACGCGGCGACAAATCTGCTTTTTTTTGCCGTAATCGCAACCATTGTACTGGCATCGACCTACTACCTGACCCGCGACAACATTGCCAAAAGCATAGAAGCGGAAAAACTCAAGCTGATCGACCAGATCGTCCCTAAATACCTGTACGACAACGCCATCGTGCAAGACACACTCCAGATACCGGCTGACGAACTGCTTGGCACCGAAGACACCAGCGTCGCCTATGTCGCCCGCCTCAATGGCGAGACCAGTGCAGTGATCCTGCAACCTGTCGCACTCGATGGCTACAGCGGTAAGATTTTTATGATCGTCGCGCTGCGCAGTAACGGCGAGATCAGCGGCGTACGCGTGGTGGCGCACCACGAAACTCCCGGCTTAGGAGACTACATCGAACGCACCAAGAGCCCCTGGATTGAAGTTTTCAACGGACTGTCCTTTGCCAAACTCAAACAAGGGGACTGGAAAGTAAGAAAAGACGGCGGTCACTTTGAACACATGGCAGGCGCAACCATTACGCCGCGTGCGGTCATCAAGGCGGTCAGCAAGACCATGCAATACTTTGAACAACATCGCGAAGAACTGCTCGCCCCCGCCCATAAACCGGAAACCTTAGCCAAGGAGCATAAACAATGACCTCTCAGGAACTCAAGGACATCTTTTACAACGGCCTGTGGAAACAAAACACCGGCATCGTGCAACTGCTGGGATTGTGTCCGCTTCTAGCTATAAGTACATCCGTTGTTAACGGGGTCAGTCTGGGATTGGCAACCACGCTGGTCATGCTGCTCGCCGGGTCAGCAATCGCACCAATACGTAACTTTGTTCCCAACGAGATACGCATCCCCGTCTTTATTCTGATCATCGCGGTGCTGGTCACCGTGGTTCAGTATCTGATGAATGCCTACATGTATTCGCTGTACATGGTACTGGGCATCTTCATCCCGCTGATTGTCACCAACTGCATCGTGCTGGCCCGCATCGAAGCCTTCGCCTCGAAAAACGGCGCGCTTTCTTCCGCGATTGACGGCTTGGCAATGGGGCTGGGGTTAACGGCCGTATTGGCGGTACTCGGTGGCATACGTGAAATTCTCGGTCACGGCACACTATTTTCCGGCATTGACATGGCACTGGGCGAATCAGCCAAATCGTTGATCATCACCGTCATACCGGACTACCACGGCTTCCTGCTGGCCATTCTGCCGCCGGGTGCATTCGTCACACTGGGATTGTTGATCGCCGGCAAAAACTGGCTGACCTTGCGCGCCGAACAAAAACTCAAAGGCAGCGCTGCAGCCATCACTCCGATCGAAGGCGGTTGCAGCCCTGCATCGCACGTGTAAAGGCACGCGCCTTGATTTTCATTCAACATTTTCAAACTATGTTAAACCCGAATAATCCATTAACGCCGTCATTCCCGCAAAATCGGGAATGACGAGCTGGGGGCTAATGGACAATCTGGGTTAAATACAACTTCTCCCGCCCAAAATGAAAACCGGCAACCTCTTTACTGACGCGGCAACACCTCTGCAAGGTGAACGCTTCGATACAATTCTTAGCCACAGGAATCTGTTTATTGAACGTATCATCAGCTCTGACACCATCAATCCGCAAGAGTACATACAAACACAGGATGAATGGGTAGTACTCATTCAAGGCGAGGCCGAGCTTCGTATAGCGGGAGAATCCGTTGCGCTGAAAGCGGGAGATTATCTATTCCTGCCGTCCGGCGTACCGCACACCGTTGAGCGTACTTCCGTTGGCGCAATGTGGTTAGCTGTGCATCTGCATCCTGATCTAAAGGTAAACGGGGCGCAGATAATACGCACAGAAATTAATGGTACGTTGTAAAATTAACATCAAACTTATACCGACTGTATTCCCTTATCCCCCCATGAACTCGACTAAACGCCGCGCGATTTTTGAACGTCTGCAAGCTGCGAATCCGCATCCGACTACTGAACTGGAGTATCACTCGCCGTTCGAGTTACTGATCGCGGTGATGCTATCGGCGCAGGCGACCGACATCAGTGTGAATGCGGCGACGCGGCTTTTGTTTCCAGTAGCGAATACTCCGCAGGCTCTGCTTGATCTCGGTGAGGAAAAGCTGCGCGAATACATCCAGCGCATTGGACTGTACAAGACCAAGGCCAAGCATGTGATGCAGACCTGCCGGATACTGATCGAGCAGCACCATGGCGAGGTTCCGCCACGGCGCGAGGCATTGGAAGCCTTGCCCGGCGTGGGCCGCAAGACAGCGAATGTGATACTCAATACCGCGTTCGGACAACCGACCATCGCGGTGGACACCCATATCTTTCGCATCAGCAACCGCATCGGCCTCGCACCCGGCAAGACGGTGCTGGAGGTTGAACACAAGCTGCTGAAGGTGATACCGAAAGAATTTCTGCACGACGCACATCACTGGCTGATTTTACACGGACGCTATGTCTGCCGCGCCCGCTTACCCCGATGTGCCGAATGCATTATTTACGATTTATGCGAATACAAAGACAAGGCCAACTAAATGTTCTTTAATCCCTCACGCGACGAAGCACGTAATTTTCTGTTTGAAACCTGGCGCAAGCGCCGCGCCAAAGAATTATTGATGCCGCTGGAAGACCTGGCCGCGCAACTGATTGAGAAGCATCCTGAGTATTTTGCAGTATTCGACGACCCGGAACGCTATCTGGAACGCGAATACCTGCCTGAGCAGGGCGAAGCCAATCCTTTCCTGCACCTGATGATGCATCTGGCTATTGAGGAACAAATTTCCATCGACCAACCGCCCGGCATTCGCGCCCATTTCGTGCGCCTGACCCATAAATACGAATCTGAACACGACGCACAACACCGCATGATGGAAGCCTTGAGCGAGATGATCTGGCAGGCGCAACGTAATCGCACCCAACCTGATGCGGCAGTGTATCTGGAAAACTTGCAGGCTAGTTGACACAGAAAATTCGCTAATAATTAAAAGGTTATATAAAAAAATTTGATATAACAAGATAAAAAGTGGAGTCGGCTTACTATTTTGCCGCGCCGCCTTCGCCGACCACGACAAAAGGAGCCCAGAAGATCGGGTGGGCATACTCTGGATGTGATGAGTCGTTCATCATCGCCTTCATCGCTTGCTGAAGTGCCGCTGCCTTGCCCGCTTCGGGATGAGCACGGTATTGACTCATCATGGAAGTGGTCAACAACACGGTGGCACTGGATGCTACCGGCCAGTTCGACACCAGCAGTGAGCGCGCGCCCGCATAGAAAAACGCCTTGCCCAACCCCGACAAGCCTTCTGCACCCGGCGTACCATCAGTAGCAGCAGTATTGCACGCGGAGAGCACGATCCAATCCGCATTTAGTTTTAACCGCGCGATTTCACTCGCCGCTAAATAACCGTCGTCCTCAACCGTTCCATGCTCAGGCGGGCTGAGAATCAAGCCAGACTCGCCCGCGCCCTTCAACTCACCGGCCATTACGCCATGGGTCGCGAAGGCGATGGTGCGGTATCGGGATAAATCGAGCTGCTTGACCCGCGTCTCGGTGGCACGTTCTTGCAACCAGATCGAACTGTCATCGGCACCCAGTGCAATTGCCATCGCCCTCAATTCATCTGCAGTCTCGGGCAATCGAGGTGCTTGGCGTATCATCTCGACATCCGCAATCTCGGCGGCATGTTCAGTCACGCTGCCCGTTGCATTCACGGCCAGATTTCGATATACCGCCGCCACATCCAGTCTTGTCGCCCCCTGGCCTAGCTGTGGATCGCCAAATCCGGCAAAAGGCTCTTGTAATTTGTCTGCTTTGGCAAATTGACGAAACGCCTGCAGCGAACTCACCGAAGGCAACACCGTTAGCGCGTAATGCAAAGCCAGCCAGTCAAGCTGACGATAATCCTGATTCGTGGCAGGCGATACAACGAGCATGCCCAGAGGCAGGCTCTGCAAGGGTCCTGCAGGCACCACCATGATGTGACTCACACCGGTCAGATGCGGCAAAGCCGGAGCGAAAAGACGCTGATATAATTCATGCAGCACATCGACACTAACCGGCAACGCACGGCCTGCATAGTCAAAATCCATCTCAGTGCGGATACCTGCAATCTGGGCACTCACCTGTTTAAGATCAACCTTGAGCGGCATAAATACCACGGAGTCTGGCTTGACCACCCACAAATAGCTGCTCTGGCCTAACGCATACACCAGCAATGCCTCGTTTGGCCTTAACAAGGATCTAACCTGCGCAGCACTGACCGGTTCACGACGCGTCAATTCCTGAAAATCGGGAAAGTGGCGCATCAATTCTGCATCGAGCATAGCTATTTCGTTATCCAAAAGCACGATGTCGTCTTGCAGCCTGCGCTCGTCGGCAACGATGCGCTGCGCGGCACCGACCGCCTTGAGCAGTCGCGTCTCGTCTCTGGAACGTCGATCTGCGGCATCTTGTTTGCGCTTGACCAGATTCGCCAGATCATCGTCACCCGCGGCAAATCGAGCGGCCATTTTGTCTATGGCCGAGGCCGTGCCGGAAGCTTGTTCGAGCTGCACAATCTGCAAGGCTTCATCGGCAATGGCTTCAGGAGGTTCATTTTCAGGATTAACCGCTAATAACGCCAGATGATTATAAAACCCCGGACGATTGGAAAACGACTCCCAAAGCGCGACGTCACCCGCAACATTCATGCGCCTGCGGGTGATGGCACTAGCTCTGCGCGCCAGATCGAGAGCTTCCGAGTAGCGCCCCTGCAAGCGATACAAATCTGAAATACTATTTAGACTCAATGCGATACCAGGATGATCCTGACCTACCACCTTTTGAGCTATCGCAAGCGAACGTTGATAAAGAGGTTGTGCCTTCGCATACTGCTGCTGCGCCTTATACAGCTCGGCTTGCAGATGCAATACAGTCGCGACCGCCGCATGGTCCGGCCCGAAATGTTTTTCTGCAATCGTTAACGCACGCTCGAACAGCGGCATGGCCTCGTCATAGCGGCCTTGCTTACCGTAGACCGTCGCCAAATCGCGCAACGTATTACCCACGTCGGGATGCTCCAAACCCAACACCTGCTCACGAATCGACAGTGACTGCTGATACAACGGCAAGGCCTTGGCATATTGCTGCTCAACAAAATACGAGTACGCGCTGTCGTTCAGGATCGCGGCGATGTCGGGATGTATGGGGCCAAAAATTTTCTTTAGGATAGCCAGCGCCCGTTCACGCAGCGGTTCAGCCTGAGCATATTTGCCCTGCACGGTGTACAGCCCGGCCAGATTATTCAGGCTCTTGGACACATCGGGATGCTCGAATCCGAGCGAATTCTCACGTATCATCAACGCTCGTTTGAACAGTGCTTCGACCTGCGTATATTGTCCCTGTTCGTAATACACCAACGCCAGTTGGTTCAGCACGGCGGCCACATGCGTATGTTCGGGGCCAAACGCTTTTTCGATGATTGCCAGTGCGCGCTTAAACAATGATTCGGCCTGTGCATATCGACCTTGAGCCCGATAGGATGTCGCCAAATTCACCAGACTTACCGCCACTTCAGGATGCTCAGTTCCCAAAGCCAGCTCGCGTATCGACAGTGCGCGCGTCAATATCTGCTCGGCCCGCGCATACTCGCCCTTTAAGCCATAGAGCTCTCCGAGATTATTCAGGATATAAGCGACATTGGGGTGATCCGGGCCGCTGGCCTGCTCTTGGATGTCCAACGCACGCAGGTATAGTGGTTCGGCCTGCGAGTAGTGGCCCTGATTAACCTGCATAAATGCAAGATTATTCAGACTGGTCGCCAGTGCCGGATGATTGGGCCCCAGAATTTTTTGCTGGATCGATAACGCCCGGTACGACATCGCTTCGGCCTTATCATACTGGCCCAATGTGAAATAAACCCCGGTGAGACCTGTCAGTACCGTCGCCACATTTTGATGCTCAGGGCCTAACGAATTCTCAAAAATCGCCAGCGCACGCAGATAGAGCGGCTCGGCCTGGAGATATTTATTCTGCACCTTATATAAATCTGCCAGATTGGTTAGGGCAATCGCCACATGGGTATTATCCGCCCCCACAGCCTGCTGATAAATTTTCAAACTACGCTGGTACAGCGGCTCGGCCTCCCCCAATTGCCCTTGATGGGTATACATCAGCGCCAGATCGTTCAGACTGGTGGCGACATTGATATGCTCTGGTCCGAAGGTATTTTCTGCCTCGGCAAGCGCTTGCCTAGCACTATTTATCGCGAGTTGATATTGCCCCTGCTGATAATTCGTCCGCGTCTGCGCAGTGAGCCTGCCCCACTCCTGCTCGCTCGCATGTACAGGTAAGGCCAAACCAAAAACCACAAGCATTAGCAAGCATTGCATTGAAGTCATTGTACGCATACATCCCTCAACCCCAAAACCTCATTTAGCCCACGAAAGTTACGTATTAAAACTATTGGTTACATAAGTTTTGTGACTCAACAATTAGGTAATGTTAAAAATTTTAGTATGCCTTCTTGTCGGCAGACAGGTTTTTGAATTTGTTACGAAATTCTTGCTTAGCGCAAAATTCATACTTACCTGTTTTGCGAGCTTCCACCTAAATTTGAAATGCCCGCTTATCCCATTTCGTATTTTTCGTGGACAATTTATTCTGATTCAATAATTTAGCCAATCCACATTTCAAAACAATACGATAAATTCGCTTATCAACGCGTGTACTGGAGGATAAGGTCACGGTATTGTGGGTAGGACTCCAGCAGCCGTTGGCGGCTGGGAGCTTCAAAATCGTCGAACTCGAAACCGGGGGCAACAGTACAGCCGATAAGCGCATAAGAATCCGGGGCGGACTCTGCGGCAAACAACTGTCCGGCATAGAGCACCAGTTGCAGTGTTTCCCCATTTTCAATGTCACGCCCCATCTTTACCTGCGAATAATTTCCATCATGATCAATAATATGAACAGTCAGAGGACTGCCTTCATAGTAATGCCAGATTTCTTCCTGATTGAGCCGGTGAAACGCCGAAAATTCAGGGTGTTCGAGCAGATAATAGATCGATGTGCAGTAGCTTCTGTCACCCGAAAAACAGTCTGGTAGTGCAGATTTCAAGATCAGATCGGAAGACCGGTAGATCTCCCGATACATCCCCCCCTCTTCGGGTAAAGGAATCAGGCCCAGTTTCTCTATCCAATATGATGCACTCTTCATTTATCCTCTTGCAGCATGAAGTTAACGGTTATTCCACGCACTTGACGCAGTTTCCGCCAGCCTGTCTGGCCATCTTCAACGCCTCGCCGGCGCGTTCGAGCAAATTATCCAGCGTATCGCCCTCTTTCATCTGACTAATCCCCAGAGAAATACTCGCAGACGGCAAGGCATCTCCGCTAGGCAACACTACCAGAGATTGAGCAATATTCAATCTTAAGCGGTCAGCGGCAATACAGGCTTCCGCCATAGCGGTATTCGGCAAAAATACCGCAAACTGCTCCCCGATATAATGTCCGGCATGATCGTCAGGGCGAAGGCAAGACTGCATATTCTCCGAGATTCCGCGTATTGCCTGGTCGCTGCCCAGTTGCCCGTAGTTTTCATTGAACTCTTCAAACTGATCCATTTCCAGCATTATCAAACAGGCGGGTTTGTGCCCCCGAATGCTGCGTTGCAGCAAACGTGTGAATTTTTCTTCCATCCAGTGCCGATTGTACAAACCGGTCAGTTCATCCACGACAGAAACCGCTGTATATCCCTGCTGGTTTTCAAGACTATCCACCAGCGCCTGATCCGATGTCCGGATTCGGTTGCTCAAAATACTCAACATGTTATGCGCTGCCACATGCGAGCGATCGATCAAATTCCAAAGTGCATGATGCTCAATCGCCAGCAATTTACAGTCCGTCGCTGCAATAACAAAAGCTGACGCAGGCACGCCTCCCAGTATCGACATCTCGCCGACACATTCACCCGCACCGAGCATCGCAATAGGTTGCCCTTCCGACAATCTGGCTTGCACACTCAAACGTCCGGTCAATATGACATACAGTCGCTGGTTGATCTGCCCGAGTTTCAACAAGGTATCACCCGCGTTGAGCGCGACCAGATTAGCCTGACTTAAATTCATTGCCAGTAATTTATTTGATACGCCACGAAATAATGGAGCCGTTTCGAGCACTTTGAGAATTTCGGTAAAGTGAATCACGTCGCACCTTATTTACAGTTAATTTTGAAAAGCATCATGATTCCTGCATTATTTTTCGTTCCACCATCAGCGAATATATCCTGCGACTGTCCGAGCGTAACACGGTAAACAACATATCACCCAGCTCAAAATGATCGCCGGATCGAGGTAGCTGTCCTGCCGCCTTGAGTATCAATCCACCCACAGTATCGCAATCTTCGTCGCTGAACTCAGTGCCGAGTATTTCGTTAAAGTCTGCAATCTCGGTATCAGCCTTGACCCGGTAATGACCGGTTCCATCATCGATAATATTATCTTCTTCGGTATCAAAATCATATTCGTCGTCGATGTCGCCAACGATTTGTTCCAGCACATCCTCTATCGTCACCATGCCGGAAACGCCGCCATATTCATCCACCACCAACGCAATATGATTGCGATTACTGCGAAATTCTCGCAGCAGTACATTCAACAACTTGGATTCAGGTACAAACACCGCTGGACGTAACATGTCGCGCACATCAAATTCCTCCCCCGCATAGTAACGCAGCAAATCCTTCGCCAGCAGAATACCAATGATGTTATCCCTGTCTCCCTCGAACACCGGAAAACGTGAATGCGCTGTTTCAATGACAAAGGGGATAAACTCTTCGGGAGGCTTAATGATATCTATCACGTCCATTTGTGCACGCGGTATCATGATCTCGCGTACTTGACGTTCAGAAACCTGCAACACACCTTCCATCATCGAAAGTGCATCGGCATCCATCAAGTTATTATCGTAAGCGCCGTGCAGCAATTGAACAAGTTGCTCGCGGTCTTCAGGTTCGCGCATCAACAGCGCAGAGAGGCGTTCTAAAAAAGTCGGTTTATTACTTTCGGGGTCGTCCATTTTACAAGTTCAATTTTCCAGGTAAGGATCAGGATAGCGCAATTCTAGCATCAACATGCTTTCCAATGCTTCCATCTCTGCGGCCTGCTCGTCATTCTCGTGATCATAGCCCTGCAGGTGCAGCACAGCATGGATCGCCAGATGCGCATAATGCGCCGACAGCTCTTTGTGCTGCGCGATCGCTTCGCGCTCGACCACCGGCGCACAAATAATCACATCACCGGACAACGGCTCGGTGTCATCATAAACAAAGGTCAACACATTGGTCGCGTAATCCTTGCCGCGATAGCCCCTGTTCAACTCGCGCCCTTCTTCTTCATCAACAATACGCAAGGTCATTGCAACATCCTGCTGCAACCCCTTCTTCACCCAACGCCGCAATTGTGGGCGTGTGGGCAAGGAGGGTGAGACGCTGACATATTGCACGGTCAGAGAAAGTTTAGGAATCGGCGCTATATCCGATTTATTTTCAGGATTTTTTTTCATAATTTTCATAAGCCGTAACGATTTTTTGTACCAGCGGGTGGCGCACCACATCTTCAGCCAGAAACTCGCTGAAGTTGATGCCGCGCACTTCATTGAGAACCTGACGCGCTTCGATCAGACCGCTCTTCTGACCCCGCGGCAGGTCGATCTGGGTAACATCACCGGTAATCACGGCCTTACTGCCGAAGCCGATGCGAGTTAAAAACATTTTCATCTGTTCGGGCGTGGTGTTTTGCGCCTCGTCGAGAATGATGAAGGAGTGATTCAAGGTACGTCCGCGCATATAAGCCAACGGAGCGATTTCAATTGCACCGCGCTCGAAGGCACGCGCGACCTTGTCCGCACCCATCAGGTCATACAGCGCATCATATAAAGGGCGCAGATAGGGATCAACCTTCTGGGTCAGATCACCAGGCAAGAAACCCAGCTTTTCACCGGCTTCGACCGCCGGGCGTACCAGCACCAGTCGGCGCACTACCTCACGCTGCAGCGCATCGACCGCCGAGGCGACCGCCAAAAAGGTCTTGCCGGTTCCTGCCGGCCCGATACCAAAGGTAATATCGTGTTCCTGTATCGCTTGCAGATAACTGCTCTGACGCGGCGTACGCCCGCGTATTTCGGCCTTGCGCGCCATCAGCAGTGGAACGGTGTCTCCCTGCCCCGCATTTCCGGGATGCCCGCGCCACTTCATGACCTCGATCAAGGCGAGTTGCAGACTATCCAGCGTAATGTCCCTTTTTGCATCGAAGTAAAAATCCTGCAATACCTGTTGCGCTAGTTCAGCATGCATACCCTGTACGCTGAATTGTTCATTACGCCTCGAGATAGTGACTTCGAGAGCGATTTCAATCTGACGCAGGTTTTCGTCCAGCGGTCCGCATAACTTGGCCAAGCGGCGGTTATCCAACGGCTGCAACACAAAGTTCAACTGTTTCACTTAAGTGTTGCCTCCAATTCACCGCGCAATGTGTGACGTACCACCTCGGTAACTCGAACATACACAAAACGACCTATCATACCGGGTGATCCACGGAAGTTAACCACCCGATTGTTATCCGTACGCCCAGCCAGTTCCTGCGTATCCTTTTTTGAAATACCTTCAACCAGTACTCGTTGCACGCTTCCCAGCATAGCCTGAGCGATACCCGATTCCTGCTCGTTGATACGTTCCTGCAAGCGTCTCAAACGCTCGGCCTTGAGCTGATGCGGTGTATCGTCCTGCATTTCAGCGGCGGGCGTTCCGGGACGCGGACTGAACACATAGCTGAAACTGTTATCAAAACCGATTTCATCTATCAGCTTCAACGTTGCCTCGAAATCCTGATCCGTTTCACCGGGGAAACCAACGATAAAGTCGGAAGTAATGCAAATATCAGGACGTGCTGCACGCACCCGACGAATAATGGACTTGTATTCCAGCACGGTATGACCTCGTTTCATCGCCGCCAATATGCGATCTGAACCGGATTGCACCGGCAAATGCAAATGACTGACCAGCTTGGGCGTGGTTGCATATACATCAATCAGCCGCTGAGTCATTTCTCTGGGATGCGAAGTGGTGTAACGGATACGCACTATCTCAGGAAGAGCCGCGATGGCCTGAATCAAATAGGCAAAATCAACGGTATCGCCATCTTCCGTATCGCCGTTATAGGCATTCACATTCTGTCCAATCAGCGTTACCTCCTGCACCCCCTGAGCGGTTAGCTCCTGCACATCGTGCATCACATCCGCCAATGGCCGCGACACCTCTTCGCCACGGGTATAAGGCACGACGCAGAAGGTGCAATATTTGCTGCACCCTTCCATAATCGCGACGAATGCCGCACCTGAAGTGGTCTGCGGCGTTGGCAAGTGATCGAACTTCTCGATTTCGGGAAAACTGATGTCGACCTGTGAACGCCCGGTCTCCCAGCGCGACTTAATAAGCTCAGGCAGACGATGCAATGTTTGTGGCCCGAATACCACATCCACATAAGGGGCGCGCTTGATAATCGCCTCGCCTTCCTGGCTGGCCACGCAACCGCCCACACCAATTAATAAATCAGGATTAGCCAGCTTGAGAACACGCGCCCGCCCCAGATCAGAAAACACCTTTTCTTCCGCCTTCTCGCGTATCGAACAGGTATTAAACAGAATCACATCGGCCTGTTCCGGCTTATCAGTCAGTTCCATGCCCTCACAGGCACGCAATACATCTGCCATTTTGTCCGAGTCATACTCGTTCATCTGACAGCCATAAGTCTTTATAAATAATTTTTTTATCACAATGTACCAACACCCATAAATACAACACTTCAAAATATTAATTTTTGTCAATAAAAATAAATATTTACCCTTATTATAATTGTGTGAATTTCCGACAGAAATACTAGTATAATTAAAAAAGTTTCAATCAACTATTTTTTAGTAGTTGAATTCACAACCCCAAGGGAGATAATAAAATGGCTTTAATCGCTACCGTAGCTTCAATTTTCACCATGACACTCGCAACTTTGTTTGCAGGTTGGATGTTAACTCAACTTTTCAAAAGCCACTAAGCTCCCTCTTTCCGGGAAGACTAACTATCTTCCCGCTTCCCACTCATCCTTTTCTTCTTGTCTACGGCAACCACCGTCGGACTGGCGTAGCTATGCAAAAAAACATTTGCCAGCCCTATAAACTATGCTACGATTCTTCCCGTTGTATTTATTAACGTGTTAATTCAAAACTCTCGGGAGGAGATTTAAATGGCAATTATCGCAACTCTATGCTCTATCGGCACTATGACAATGGCAACACTTTTTTCCTTGTGGATGCTTTCCCAGTTATTCAGCAGCAAGTAAGCCAACAAGGGCCCAAACAAAAAACCAGCTTCGGCTGGTTTTTTGTTTGCTGTAGCTATTCGGTAGCACCACAAATATCCGCACATTCCAAAGCTTAATACTCCCCCTGTAAAAAAGCCGGACATATAGCCCGGCTTTCTTCAAACAACAACCAGAACGAGTCCGGAATTACAATTACTTGCTCTTGTTCGCAATCATTTCATGCATGACCGGAGCCAGAATCACTTCCATTGCATGACTCATTTTGCCGCCTGGAACAACCATGGTGTTGGCACGAGACATGAAAGAACCCGGGATCATTGCCAGCATATACTGGAAATCGACGCGCTTAGGCTCACGAAAACGAACGACGACAAAACTCTCATCCGGTGTCGGAATGTCACGTGCGATGAATGGATTGGATGTATCCACTGTCGCAATGCGCTGAAAATTGATGTCAGTATAGGTGAACTGAGGAGTAATAAATTTGATGTAATCCGGCAGACGACGCAGGATGGTATCGACCGTTGCTTCAGCCGAATAACCGCGCTCAGCCTTGTCACGATGAATCTTCTGGATCCATTCCAGATTGACCACAGGCACCACACCGATACCCAGATCAACATATCTGGACGCATCGACACCCTGAGCTTCATCTTTTGCCATGCCATGCAGACCTTCGTAAAACAGCAGATCGGAATTGGCTTCGATGTCTTCCCAGGGAGTAAATACGCCAGGGGTCAGATCGGTCAGGCCGAAATGCTTGTTATGCTCAACAGCTTCTGCATCGCTGTGTACATAGTAACGGCGCTTGCACATACCTGTTTCGCCGTATGTCTTGAACATTTCTTCGATCTTGTCGAAATGGTTCGCTTCCGGGCCAAAATGGCTGAAAGTATTGTGTCCGTTTTTGGCCGCTTCTGCCGCAGCAGCACGAAATGCCATACGATCCAGACTGTGCAGGCTGTCGCCCTCGATAACGGCCGCAGTGATTTTTTCACGACGGAAGATGTTTTCGAAAGCACGTTTAACCGTGGTTGTACCTGCACCGGAAGAACCGGTAACCGCGATAACGGGATGCTTACTCGACATAATGACCTCTCCTGAACTTAAGTGATTAAAATTTTTTGAATAGTGATTTTATATCAAACAATCATTCACCACTACTAAAGTTACCCGCTTTATCTACGATTTCATCCAATATTTTCAAATCATTCATCGCCTCTTAACCGTATCACGCGAATACACTCTCAAAATATCAAGCTCTATTCGCGACTAAAGGGCGTTGCCGTTATAATGCCGCATCCAAAAATTCAGGCAATATCCCGTAAATACATGCAATCCAATTACCATCCAGCCTCCATCGAATCCGAAGCCCAACAATACTGGCACAATACCGGCGCATTTACCGCCAGCGAAACCAGCGACAAACCCAAGTATTACTGCCTGTCCATGTTCCCCTACCCATCCGGTAAGCTACACATGGGGCATGTACGCAATTACACCATCGGCGACGTGCTGTCGCGCTACCACCGCATGAAAGGCTACAACGTCATGCAGCCTATGGGTTGGGATGCATTCGGACTACCAGCGGAAAACGCCGCACTGGCAAATAATGTGCCTCCAGCGGCCTGGACATACGAAAACATCAACTACATGCGCCGCCAGCTACAGAGTCTGGGACTGGGCATAGACTGGTCACGCGAAGTCACCACCTGCACCCCGGAATATTACCGCTGGGAACAATGGCTGTTCACGCGCCTGTTTGAGAAAGGCATCATCTACAAGAAAACCGCCACAGTAAACTGGGACCCGGTTGACCACACCGTACTGGCAAACGAACAGGTTATCGACGGACGCGGCTGGCGCTCGGGCGAACTGGTCGAGAAGCGCGACATCCCGATGTACTTCTTCCGCATCACCCAATACGCCGATGAATTGCTGCAAGACCTGAACAAACTGGACGGATGGCCCGAGCAGGTTAAAACCATGCAGGCCAACTGGATCGGCAAGAGCTTCGGGGTTAGGTTCGCGTTTGAAATCCCCGACGAAGTCGGAACATCTCTTCCCTCGCCCGCAGGCGGGAGAGGGATCGAGGGTGAGGGAAAACACCCACAGAACAATCTTTTGTGGGTCTACACCACCCGCGCCGACACCATCATGGGCGTCACCTTCGTCGCCGTCGCCGCCGAACACCCGCTGGCAACCTACGCCGCACAGAACAATCCCGAACTATCCGTCTTCATCGACGAATGCAAACACGGCGGCACTGCCGAAGCCGACATGTCGACGATGGAGAAAAAAGGCATGGACACCGGCCTGAAAGTTACCCATCCACTAACCGGCGAACAAGTGCCCGTCTGGATCGGCAACTATGTACTGATGGGTTATGGCGATGGCGCAGTGATGGCGGTTCCGGCGCATGATGAACGGGATTTCCATTTTGCACAGAAGTATGACTTAGCGATTAAACAGGTTATCTCCCCTCGCCCGCAGGCGGGAGAGGGGGCGGGGGTGAGGGATGTATTTTCAACCAATGAGTGGCAGGAATGGTACGCCACAAAAGACGGCATCTGCGTCAATTCAGGCAAATACGACGGCATGAATTACGATCAGGCGATAGACGCTATTGCCGCCGACCTCGCCGCGAAAGACTTGGGCGAAAAGAAAGTCCAGTTCCGCCTGCGCGACTGGGGTATTTCACGTCAGCGTTACTGGGGTTGCCCGATTCCTATTATTCATTGCAAGACCTGCGGTGATGTGCCGGTGCCGGACGAGCAATTGCCGGTGGTATTGCCGGAAGACGTGGTACCGGACGGCGCAGGTTCTCCATTGGCAAAAATGCCGGGATTCTACGAAACCACCTGCCCGAAATGCGGCGGCGCAGCGAGGCGCGAGACCGATACGATGGATACCTTCGTCGAGTCTTCCTGGTATTACGCCCGCTACACCAGCCCCGATTGCGCCACCGGACTGGTAGACGAACGCGCCAACCACTGGCTGCCTGTCGATCAATACATCGGCGGGATTGAACATGCGATTCTGCATCTGCTGTATGCACGCTTCTTCCAGAAGCTGATGCGGGATGTGGGCGTGTTTGGTGAAGCGACTGCCGAACAAAACCTTGATGAACCATTCAAAAACCTGATTACACAGGGCATGGTCATCGCACCGACGTTTTATCGAATCGCAGATAACGGTAAAAAGTTATGGATCAACCCCGCCGAGGTGGATGTCAGCACCGATGACAAGGGACGTCCGACCGGCGCAACGTTACGCGCTGATGGCTTGCCCGTGACTATCGGCGGCACGGAGAAGATGTCCAAGTCCAAGAACAACGGTGTAGACCCGCAAGCCATCATCGACGAATACGGCGCAGACACCGCACGCCTGTTCATGATGTTCGCCGCACCGCCCGAGCAGTCGCTGGAGTGGTCAGATGCGGGTGTGGAAGGTGCATTCCGCTTCCTCAAGCGCTTGTGGAAAGCGACTCACGACCATGTCGAACAAGGTGTGATGGCGGCTTACACCTCAGGAGAACTGAACGCCGCAGAAAAGGCTTTGCGCCTGCAACTGCATCAAACCATCCAGAAGGTAGACGATGATATTGGTCGTCGCCGCACATTCAATACTGCCATTGCCGCGAACATGGAATTGCTCAATGCACTGGGTAAATTCAATGCCAATAGCGACACCGCGCGTGCGGTCATGCAGGAAGCACTGGAAGCCATCGCATTGATGCTCACCCCTATCGTGCCGCACATCTGTCAAACACTGTGGTCATCACTGCGACCCGGCAGCGATTTGCTGGATCAGTCATTCCCGCAAGCCGATCAGGCTGCCATGGTGCAGGACGAAATCGAACTGGTGATTCAGGTCAACGGCAAGTTGCGCGGCAGCATCCGTGTCGCCAAGACGGCGGACAAGGCCACGCTGGAGCAATTGGCGCTGGCACATGAAGCGGTACAGAAGCAACTGGCCGGAGCAAGCGCGAAGAAGATCATCGTCGTACCGGGCAGGTTGATTAACATCGTGGCATAAGGAACGATCATGCGAGTGTTGAGAACGGCCATATTGATATTGACCACCAGTCTGCTGCTTGCCGCCTGCGGTTTCCATCTGCGTGGCGAAGCGTCTATGCCGTTTTCTTCGCTTTATATTGACGCGGGCAATCCCGGCTCAGCGCTGGTTGCCGAATTACGCCGCAATCTGGAAGTTAATCACATCAAACTGACTGACAAGGCAACGGAAGCAGATGTTGTACTGAATATCGTCTACGACCTGCCCGAAAGGCAGATTCTGACTCTGGGCGGCAGCGGTCGCGTCAACGAGTTTCAGTTAACTTATCGCGTCTCGCTACGCGCCTACGATCAACAGCAACGCGTCTGGATACCGGCCAATGAGCTGGTGCTCAGTCGCGATTATTCCTATGACGACACCAAACTACTCGCCAAGGAAGCCGAAGAGGCCTTGCTCTACCAAAACATGCGCGCAGACATGGTGCAACAAATCATGCGACGCCTAAGCCACGCCAAACCGATAAACCCGCCGGAAAAATAATGCAATTAAGCTGCGAAGCGTTACCGCGTCACCTTGTTTCAGGGTTAAAACCGCTATATGTAATTCATGGCGATGCGCTGCTGCTGGTTACCGAGGCGGCGGACAGCATACGTACGGCAGCTCGCAATGCTGGCTATACCGAGCGAGATACGCTAACCGCCGATCAGCATTTCAAATGGGGCGAATTACGCAACTGCGCACAGAGCCTGTCATTATTTGCTGATCGCAAGGTAATTGATTTGCGCATCCCTTCTGGAAAGCCAGGTCTTGAAGGCAGCAAGGCGTTGCAGGAACATGCAGACAATATCAGCGAAGACATACTCACTCTGATTACGCTGCCGAAATTGGACTGGACGACTCAAAAATCACAATGGTTCAACGCATTATCGAACCACGGCGTTATGATCAGTGCAGACGATATTCCGCTACAGCAATTGCCGGACTGGATTGCCGGCCGACTGCACCGTCAATCGCAATCAACCGACCGGGCAACGCTGGAATTTCTTGCTGACCGATGCGAAGGAAACCTGCTGGCGGCATTTCAGGAAATACAAAAGCTGGCACTATTATTTCCGCCCGGTGCACTGTCTTTTGAACAGGTCAAGGATGCGGTCATGGATGTAGCCCGCTACGACATCTTCAAACTTTCGGAAGCTATGTTGAGCGGCGACATCGTCAGGTACGCGCATATCCTTGAAGGTCTACGTGCCGAAGGAACCAGCACGGTACTGATATTATGGGCTGTCACCGAGGAAATTCGCACGCTCGGCAAGCTGCTGACCGCGACCGCACGCGGTGAAAATATTCGTGATGTCATGCGTACCCAGAGAGTCCGCAAGGAAAAACAGGGGCTGATAGAGAATGCGGCCCGACGCATACGACTGCCGCATATCGAACGCGCCATCATGCATGCAGCCAAGCTGGACAAATTAATCAAGGGCCTGCAAGGTGGCGATGAATGGGATGAGTTTTTGCAGTTGGGGCTGCGTTTCGCGAAAAAATGAGTGAAATATTATTAGTCATTACCAATATGCCGGACAACGAATCCGCGACAAAACTCGCACGGCAAATTATCGAATCACGCGTTGCCGCTTGCGTGAATCAACTCGCTCCTTGCACCTCGACCTACCTTTGGAAAAATGTCGTCGAAACCGAAAATGAAGTACCGCTACTCATCAAAACCACGCGACTCGCTTACCCGAGGCTCGAAACATTAATCCGTGAAATGCATCCCTACGAACTTCCGGAAATTATCGCCGTCCCGGTCTGCAACGGTCTGCCCGCCTATCTGGACTGGGTAAGACGGGAAACCAACTAAGGAATTATTCATGCGTTTAGTATTTTTATTGCTGCTTTGCCTAGTTACCCCCCTCACTCACGCCGAAGGCTTGCTGGATAAACTCCCCGCATTCGGCAACAAGCAACAACCCGTTTTCCTGCCACCCGATCAGGCATTCGCTCTGGAAGTACAGGCGCTGGACAGCCATACCCTGCAAGCCGATTTCATCATCACATCCGGCTATTATTTGTACCGCGACAAGACCCGCTTCACCATCAATGGCGATACAACGAAAATCACTGAGATCAAAATACCCGAAGGCGAACTAAAACAGGATCCTAATTTCGGTGAAACCCATGTATTTCATCAATCGTTTCAGGCAATCATTACCCTGAACAGAACCACGGAAGTACCCGAAAAAATCACACTCAATGCCGCCTATCAGGGATGCAGCGATCAGGGTTTATGCTACCCCAGTCAAGACAAAGTACTTATTGTCGAATTACCTGGCGGGAAACAGCCTGTAGCAAACAAACCAGAATCGGTCAAGGTCGCAATCCCATCCACGACGACTGAAAAGCCGACACAGACGGAAGGCACTGAAATTGCAAATTTATTCAAGAATGGAAGCTATTGGCTGATTATCTCCTTCTTCTTTGGCGCCGGATTGCTACTGGCACTAACTCCCTGCGTATTTCCGATGATTCCGATACTATCGGGCATCATCGTGGGGCGCGGACACAAAATCACCCGGATGCACGCCTTTTTACTGTCTCTGGCTTATGTGCTGGGCATGGCCATCACCTATTCAGCGGCCGGTGTCGCCGCAGGTTTTTCAGGCAACCTGATTTCCAATGCACTGCAAACTCCTTGGGTACTAGGCAGTTTTGCTGGCATTTTCGTACTGTTATCACTGTCCATGTTCGGATTTTACGAACTGCAATTACCCAGCTCATGGCAAAGCAAACTCAGCGAAACCAGCAATCGCCTGCACGGCGGACATTTATCCGGCGTATTTATAATGGGAGCGCTATCCGCAATCATCATGGGTCCCTGCGTTGCCGCTCCGCTGGCCGGGGCGCTACTCTACATCGGACAAACGCATGACGCATTGCTGGGCGGTATCGCACTGTTTGCACTGGCGATGGGCATGGGTGCACCGTTACTGGCAATCGGCACATCGGCTGGCGCACTGCTACCCAAAGCCGGTGCATGGATGGACGGCGTTAAACGCTTCTTCGGGGTAATGCTGCTTGCACTTGCGATCTGGATCATTCAGCCGCTACTGCCTATGTCAGTACAAATGTTGCTCTGGGGCGCATTGCTGATTCTTTCCGCCAGTTATTTACGTGTACTGGAAAGTCTGCCGCACAACGCCCATGCCCGCCACAAGTTGCTGAAAGGCGTCGGACTGATTGCACTATTGATCGGCACATCCTATTTGATAGGCGCCTTGTCAGGCGCACGCGACCTGTTACGGCCACTTGATGCCGTCTGTGCCGCGTGCAAGGCCGAGACCGAAAAACCGCTCAAATTCACTCGCATCAAAAGCAATGCCGAACTCAATCAGCATATTGCTAGCGCGAACGGTAAAATCGTGATGCTGGACTTCTACGCTGACTGGTGTATTTCCTGCAAGGAGATGGAGCGATTCACCTTTTCTAATGCCACCATACAAGCCAAGCTACAACACGCTATCGTCTTGCAGGCGGATGTAACGGCCAACAATGAAGATGACAAGGCATTGCTAAAGCGATTCGGGCTTTATGGCCCACCGGGAATTTTATTCTTTGATGCACAAGGCAATGAACTGAATGAATTACGCGTAGTAGGCTATCAGGATGCAGTACAATTTCAGGCCTCGTTGCAACGCGTCGGACTCTAAACGCACACCGAAATCAACAAGCTAATACAAACAGGGTAAGATTCAACTATCTACATAAAAAATGTAGACAATTACCCTGAATTTACGGCAAACTGCGCATATGAAATCAATTCTTGTGTTACATGGCCCCAACTTAAACCTTCTCGGAACCCGCGAGCCAGGGGTTTATGGGCATACAACATTAGACGAAATTAACCACCGTTTAACCATTTTAGCTAACAATAACGGCGCAAATCTCAGTTGTTTCCAAAGCAATGCAGAATCGGTGCTGATTGAGCGCATACATCAGGCGCGCACTGACGGCACACAATTTATCGTCATTAATCCGGCTGCTTACACCCACACCAGCGTGGCTTTGCGTGATGCGCTGTCGGCTGTAGCAATCCCGTTTATCGAAGTACATCTTTCCAACGTTCATGCCCGCGAAAACTTCCGCAAGGAATCCTTTTTTTCCGACATCGCCATCGGCGTCATTTGCGGAATGGGCGCGGCTGGATACGAATTTGCGGTGCAATACGCACTGAACCATAACAACTAAGCTAGGAGGACACCATGGATTTACGCAAACTCAAGACACTGATTGATCTGGTCGAGGCTTCGGGCATTGCCGAACTGGAAATCAGCGAAGGCGAAGAGCGTGTACGCATTACACGCACCGTAGCCGCAGGACAACAGCTTTTCACCGCACAACCTCAACAACACACCGCACCTGCGCCGGTCATCATAGCCGCGGCACCCGCCACTGCCGCCGCCGAACCCGCCGTACCTGCCGTTGCCGAAGGCCATGTCGTTAAATCTCCAATGGTGGGCACATTCTACCGCTCCCCGTCCCCGGGCTCGAAGCAGTTCGTTGATGTGGGTCAACAGGTAAAAACGGGCGATACGCTGTGCATCATCGAGGCAATGAAGCTGCTTAACGAAATCGACGCAGACCACACCGGCATCATCAAAGCAATACTGGTTGAGAACGGCCAACCCGTTGAGTATGGTCAGCCCCTGTTTGTAATCGGCTAATTGTTTTTTAGTTTTATCGCCGCCGGAAATCAGCCGGGCTTGATACATTCATGCTTAATCGATCATGGCAATTCAGGATTGCGATAACACTTTTTTGGCGGCGTCTGATTCTGCCGTTGCTACCTGTTTGGAGCCTAATAAACCATGTTTGATAAAATTCTTATTGCCAATCGCGGCGAAATCGCCCTCCGTATTCAGCGTGCCTGTCGCGAAATGGGCATTAAAACTGTCGTCGTTCATTCCGAGGCAGATGCGGATGCGAAGTATGTAAAACTTGCCGATGAATCAGTTTGCATCGGCCCTGCACCATCGAATCAAAGTTATCTGAGCATTCCTGCCATCATCAGCGCTGCAGAAGTCACCGATGCCCAAGCGATTCATCCAGGCTATGGCTTTCTGTCCGAGAACGCCGACTTTTCTGAACGAGTTGAGAAATGCGGTTTTGTCTTCATCGGCCCACGTCACGAAACCATACGTCTGATGGGTGACAAGGTCAGCGCCAAGATTGCAATGAAAAAAGCGGGCGTTCCCTGTGTACCCGGCGTTGAAGGTGCACTCCCTGACAATCCTGCCGAGATCATCAAGATCGCCCGCACCATCGGTTACCCGGTCATCATCAAGGCATCCGGCGGCGGCGGTGGTCGCGGCATGCGCGTAGTTCATACCGAAGCAGCATTGCTGAACGCAGTCACGATGACCAAATCAGAAGCACAGGCTGCCTTTAACAATCCCATGGTCTACATGGAAAAGTATCTGGAAAACCCGCGTCATATCGAATTTCAAATACTGGCCGACCAGCACGGCAATGCAGTACATCTGGGCGAACGCGACTGCTCGATGCAACGCCGTAACCAGAAGATCATCGAGGAAGCTCCGGCTCCATTACTGAACCTGCGTCAGCGTAACCGAATCGGTGAACGCTGTGCCGATGCCTGCCGCAAAATCGGCTATCGTGGTGCAGGCACATTCGAATTCCTGTATGAAAACGGCGAGTTTTTCTTTATCGAAATGAACACCCGTGTACAGGTCGAACATCCGGTTACCGAGATGATTACCGGCATCGACATCGTCAAACAGCAGATTCTGATCGCCGCCGGTGAAAAACTGCCGTTCCGCCAGCGCGACATCCAGTTCCGTGGTCACGCGCTTGAATGTCGCATCAATGCCGAGCATCCATACAAATTCACCCCATCTCCGGGACGCATCACCTCATGGCACGCTCCCGGCGGCCCCGGCATACGCGTTGATTCGCATGTTTACAACAATTACTACGTACCGCCCCATTACGACTCGATGATCGGCAAGGTTATCGCCTATGGAGACTCTCGCGAACAGGCGATGGCACGGATGCGTACCGCGTTGTCTGAAATGGCGGTTGAAGGCATAGACACCAACATCCCGCTGCACCGCGACCTGTTACTGGATGCCGCATTCATGGGCGGCGGCACGAGCATCCACTACTTGGAAGAACGTCTGGCCGAACGTAACAAGGACAAGTAATGGCCTGGTTAACACTTATCGTCGATACAGATGCCGATCACGCCAATGCATTGAGCGATGCCTTGATGGAACACGGCGCACTTTCGGCGGATCTACTTGATGCCGATGCCGACACACCGGACGAACAAGCCATCTTCGGCGAACCGGGTGAACCGCCACCCGGCGTATGGCAACACAACCGGGTCAGTGCGTTATTCGATGCAGATAGCGACGTAGCAGAAATTTTCCGCACTGCGGCTCGCGAAGTTGGTCTTGAGCAATTGCCAAACTATCGAATCGAGACACTGGATGATCACGACTGGGTGCGTTTAACCCAATCACAATTCGAACCCATCGCAATTTCTCCGCGACTGTGGATCGTGCCGACCTGGCATACTGCATCCGACCTGAATGCCATCAACATCATACTCGACCCAGGTCTGGCGTTTGGCACTGGCAGCCATCCCACTACGCGTTTATGTCTGCGTTGGCTGGATAACCACCTGCAAGGTGGTGAAGCCGTGCTTGACTATGGTTGTGGTTCTGGAATTCTGGCGATTGCTGCACTCAAATTAGGGGCAGCCAGTGCCGTAGGCGTTGATCTGGATGCACAAGCGGTCGTCGCCAGTCATGACAACGCCATTGCAAACAAAACTGACCATGTACAATTCTTCCTGCCAGACGACGCTCCCGAAGACCGTTATGATCTGGTGATAGCGAATATCCTGACAAATCCACTACGCCTGCTCGCCCCCTTACTGGCAAAGGCTACCAAGCCGGGCGGGAAAATCGTATTATCAGGCATACTCGAAGCACAAGCACATGACGTAATGAACATCTACCGACAATGGTTTGATCTTGACGAACCTGTTTTCGAAGACGGCTGGTCATGCCTGTCTGGACAAAAACGGTGAGAGAATGAAATGATAAACGGAACGACGCTCTGTCCGCATTGCGATACACGCTTCCGCATAAGCGGCGAGCAACTGGACGCACATCAAGGCATGGTACGCTGCGGATACTGCATGCAGGCGTTTGATGCGCGTCCAAATTTCGTTGCCGAATCAGATCCAGACTCCCAAAAATCTGACTCCAGTGAATCCGGCACTCCGCCTGTCGTAATGCCTGAAACCGTTGAGCTAATGCCAGATGAGCCAAAAGAAAACCAGCCACATAACGAATCATTACCCGAAAATATCGGGGCTAACCTGTCGCCTCCAGTCAATACCATGCCGGAGCCTGCAGCTCTTGAGCTTGAAGATACTCAACTGACTCAACCACCCGAACAGGCTATCACTGAGCAAATTGCCGCAGCAGGCCCGGACACAAGCACATCACCAGAACCAGCGATAACCGTAGAAACTGAAGTCTCTCTGGATTTCAGCCAAACGAGCACTCCCGACGATAGCGTGGAAAAGCCTGATCAGTTCGATACTATCGGGACTCTCCCCGCCGAAGAAATTCTAGTGCCGCCACTACTTGCCGAGCATATCGTTATTCCCGACGAAGAAATCGAAGACAACTTTCAAGCTGCAGCCAAGCGCCCTGTCTGGCCCTGGGCAATCGGCTTGTCAATACTGACCTTGCTACTATTGGCTCAGTCTGCCTTCTTCTTCCGTACCTATCTTGCCTCACACCTGCCGGCACTCAAGCCGGCGCTAATCGGATATTGCGACTTACTTGGCTGCACTGTAGCCCTTCCCAAAGATGCAGACAAAATGAGCATCGAATCCTCCAACCTGTCCGCCGCCCCCGATAACGAAAGCCAAATTACCTTCAACGCACTGCTACGCAACCGCGCCGCCTACCCGCTTGCCTTCCCGGTACTGGCCCTAACACTCAACGACCTCAACGATAAACCACTGGCGCGTCGCCTGTTCAAGCCTATCGAATACTTGCCACCTGAAGAGAGCGAACAAATTGGTCTCCGAGTCAACCATGAGATTATCATCAAGCTGGACATGAACACTGGCGATCTGAAACCCGTCGGCTACCGCCTGGAACTCTATTACCCCAACAACTAATTAATTGAGGATCGGCTTCAAACGATTCCTCTACAACACCAAACGGTCTGAGCCATAAATCGCACCCAATAACGAACTCAAAACAATGAAGCGAGATATATCACTGGCAATGGGACGCACCCAATTTCCGCTATCACCCATCACCATGAAATAGCATTTCACAGATTCAAATTCTCAGCGAAAAAACCCGATCGATTATACAAAGAAGCCGATCAAACATTACCGTTTCGGGCTATGTCCATCAGCAACACAGACGCCCCCTGCACACGCCCCGAACGCAAGCTATCAAGTGCTTCGTTTGCTGCATTCAGCGGAAAAGTTCTCACCTGGGTTCGAATATTTATACTGGATAAGATTTTAAAAAACTCATCTCCATCGCGACGAGTCAGATTGGCAATAGAACGTACTGTGCGCTCCCCCCACAGCAATGCATATGGAAACCCGGCATTGGTATCTGCATTTCAGCCAGACGCAAAGGCAACCCTGCCGCGTCCAACAACATTGCCTGCATAGACATCAAACTCCCCCGGTAAGTGGAACAAAGCTTACTGGTAAAATATTCTGCTGATGAATCAACCCCTCCTTGCTTTTTTTAATCAGTATCAAATCCTGCACATGTGCCCAACGACCTACCGGAATTACCATGTGCCCGCCATTTTTAAGTTGTGACAGCAGCAGCGGCGGTATGCGCTCTGCCGCCGCTGTTACAATAATGCCGTCGTAGGGTGCGTATTCCGGCCAACCCCAATGCCCATTTCCAATTTTCAACTGCACATTGCTATATCCTAATTCAGCCAACAGACTTCCAGCCTGATGCGATAATGATTCGACTATTTCCATGCTGTATACCTTATCGACTATAGCGGCAAGAATAGCGGTCTGATATCCTGAGCCGGTACCTATCTCCAGTATCCGATCCTGTTGTTCAAGAGCAAGTAATTCCGTCATCAATGCCACGATAAATGGCTGCGAGATAGTCTGTCCGAAACCTATCGGCAGCGGGTGATTGCAATAGGCACTGCACATTTCACCCGCAGGCACAAAACGATGGCGCGGCACTGTTGCTATTATTGAAAGTACCTTCTCGGAAATTTCCCCCGAAGGCAAATAGTTGCGGTCTTCATACGCCATCATACGAATTTCCTCAACCATTGAGAGGCGCGATAGAACATGACGATCATCCTGAACGTTACTCATCACTGCCTCTCTCCAGAATAATTAAAAGTGAACGCTAAATATCCTGATGTCACCCAACTACCACACTTCAAAATAAATTTTCTGCCTGCATCACAAAAATATGCGCAGCACAGCCAAATTTTAACTTCGCTGAAAATATAACTGAATCTTGAATTTATTGATGCTCGCTAAATAGTCCGAGGGAACTGCCGAACACTCACAGACATCCGAAGCCCAGGCTGCCGAAGCAGGCTGTCAGCGTTCCCAACTAACACGTAGCAAACTTTGTTCCGGGCTATAGTGATACTCGAGTTCCCCTTGATAGGCATGATGTAACGCATCGCCCATACCGCGTGCCAAATGGATGTCCGTTGTTGTCATCCGCGTTTCATCCGGCAACTCCTCAACGGTCATTATTCGGTTGAGTGGATGCTCAGCCCGTTCACGCTCTGCATGATTATGCAGCAGGTGCATAATTTCATCGCGATGCGCAAGAAAAAATGCGCCTTTGATATTCAGGAAACCTGCCGGAAATTGGTCGTTTATGCGATGACAAGCAGGGCATATTTCATTGTGAGCACCAACCGGAGCAGGACGCCATTGCCAATGTCCGTCGTGAAATACCGCACCGCATTGCGGACAAATGGAAGGTTCATGCAACTTGCCACCCATTTTGTAGGCATCATGAATCCTTTCCTTGAACAGATTATCGTGCCGAGAAATTTTCTGGAACCCTGACATTAGCTGACTCATCACCATCTCCTTATCAGATCAATGAATTACGTGATCATCAAAATCACGTTACCAAATATTTCATTTCTTCGTCTATAAAACGTTCACATTCTGGAGAGCAGACCTTGGTTTGCGACTCCATGGCTTCTGGAGGATCAGGTCGCATCATGAACCTGTTGAATGCATCAGAATCCAACGCAGGATCAAAAAGAGCAAGCTCATTAGAAAAATCCAGATGAACTGTATTCATGATATATCCCCCTGGGCAACTCTACAGTCGAAACAACATGAGTAAATTTCCTTAGAAATCCTGAACCCATGCGGATAAAAACACAAATCGTTTCAAGTCATGATAAAACTTCGGGGGACTTAAAAAAATCAGTAATTACTTATTCCAACTCAGAATCTGGATTGAGGCAACGAGGAATTATCTGATGTCGTAAATAATTATGCTGCGCTTTAACAAAACGCGGCTATTCTCCATATCCGTTATGCTAGGACTCGTGACTACCGCCTTGACTGAATTCGTGGTGCAGGACTGCGAGACCAATCCGGACGATAGTCTCGATTTGAATCAATTACCACAAGATAGCGACCAGACCAAGGGGTGGGTTCACGATTCGGATTCAATTGCCAAAAACGGCGTCCGCTTGCCATGGACATCTCATAGTCCGCGTCGAGTAAACCATAATGATCAATAAACCTGCTTCCGGCAGTTGACACCCCAACCCCATGCGCTAAAGTACGCCATTATTGAGATACCGGCGAATAAGGAGAATCACCCAATGGGTGAAGCCAAAAGACGTGCAAAACAGGCCATGGTCAAGCGCATGGAACCGAT